>NZ_JAEHJZ010000001.1 GCF_016469035.1 Gelidibacter salicanalis
TAGATAGGCTGAATAGTTACATATTATGTTCCGTTGGATTCTTTCCTTGATATTTTAAAAAACAAAACCTTAGCGGTAATACCGTATTGATCAAAAGCAGATCTATAAAATTAGTGGTTAGCAGTTTCCTGGAACCTTTGGATATTTTCTCGAAAGTAAAATGCGTGTCCCAAAATTCAGATGTGCCCACTTGAAAAAGTGCGTACAAATCCTCTAGCGTTTCTGCAGCCATCACTTTAGTGAAGAAATTAGGATGTTGATGGTATAACATGGCCAATTGAGAAAGCCTAATGGTCGGGAAATTTGGTGGTCGTAATCTAAAAAACTGCAGCGGTATGACGTTAGTATTGGAGAGATTGAATTTTTGCTTTATAAATTGATATTCCTTTACCAAACTCAAATAATACCCATTTTGCACATCTTTTTCCAAAACGCCTACCTGTCCAAAAAATAAAGCTTCCAACTGTAGGGGTTGGGATTGTAGTTTTCTGACCATTGAAAAATCGAATGACTTCGCCATACTCAAAAAAGCATCACCGTTTACCTTGAGTCCGAAGTTTTTGGCCAGAAGCATAAACAACACCGCTTCCCAATCATTTTTTGTTGTCTCCAACATCGCTTCTATGGCATTCGACTTTCTTTCAAGCCGTTCAATATACAGGCGTTCTAACCAATTGTACATTAAAAAATCATCCGTATCAGCAAAATCCGATTCGCAATTGATCCATTTATGCGGTGTCATCAATAGCCTTTGATAATTCTTAAATACATTTTTGTGGATGATCAGTTTTAATTCTAGAGTTGGAATTACGGAATTATCCTTCCGAAAGATGTCTGTATCATGTTCATAGACTACATGTAAGATCACATTATCATAGGCAGCATCTACTTCGTGGTTGTGCACATACCAATCACTGGATTTGAGATGTATTTCTACAGTTCCCACCCATACCTGTTGGTCAATTTGGAGTTGTGCATTAAAAAAATCCGGGCCGCCATTGAGATTGGGAAGGCCATTATGGCGCAATGTGATTGATTCACCACGGGTAGTCTGTAACTGTGTGGTGTCAAACTTTTTAAACTGCCATATATAATGAAGAAAAGCCTCTTGCATACCTTTAAAATTAAGATATTTGAGGCTTGCTTTTACATCCTTGACAAAAAAAAATTTAAGGAACAAAAAGAGCCTAAAAACACTAGCAAGTGCTATTGCTCAATACTTTGGGCATTAAAATAATCTACTGTATTACTACTAATGCTTACGGATATTTGGATAGGATTGCAGCACACTTCGCAGTCTTCTACATAGCTTTGCTGTGGGACAGAATAATCTATGAGCATTGAAATCTCTTCCCAACAGTAAGGGCATTGAAAAAAATGTTCTTCCATAGCTTTTTAACTTACCTCTTCAAGCTCTTCCTGAATGGTTTCCCACTCTTTCATTAAATTGGCAAGTTTTTCCTTTTTACCTTTATAGCGTTCAAAAAACTTTGGGTCAGCGCTGGTTTTATCATAGTCTGTTGCAAGGGCTGCATCCATAGCTTTGATTTCCTTTTCATGTTGGCTAACTTTAGCCTCCACATTGCTCAACCTATTATTTAACGATTTTAACTTCTTCTGATCTTCGTAGGTTTGTTTATTGGTTTCTTTAGGAGTTTCCTTCACCACATCGCGCTTTTCAATCTCTCTCAAGTTTTCAACGTTACGCTGGTCTAAATAAAAGTCAATATCTCCTAAATATTCTTTAATGCGTTGATCTTTGAACTCATACACACTCTTGGTCAAACCTTGAAGAAAATCCCTGTCGTGAGATACTAAAATTAATGTACCTTCAAATCTTGTCAGCGCTTCCTTTAAAACGTTTTTAGATTTTATATCCAAGTGATTGGTAGGCTCATCCATAACCAACACGTTAAACGGTTGCAATAACAGTTTTGCCAAGGCCAGACGGTTACGTTCACCCCCTGAAAGCACTCTTACATATTTATCAGCTTCTTCACCTCTAAAGAGAAAGGATCCCAAAATATCACGGACTTTACTCCTGTTTTTTTCATTGGCAGCGTCAATCATCGTGTCTAAAACGGTTTTGTTTCCGTCTAGATATTCTGCCTGATTTTGTGCAAAATAACCGATTTGCACATTGTGACCAAGTTTTAAATGCCCTTCGTATTTTAATTCGCCCACTATAATTTTTGCCAAAGTAGATTTTCCTTGTCCGTTTTGACCAACAAAGGCAATCTTGCTGCCACGTTCTACATTAAGGTGAATATTCTTCAGTACCTGTAAATCGGCATACCGTTTAGAAATATGCTCTGCTTCAACCACTACTTTACCAGGCATTACTGATACCGGAAAATTTAGTGTCATCACACTATTGTCATCTTCATCAACCTCAATTCGATCCATACGATCCAATTTCTTAATGAGGGATTGTGCCATGGTTGCTTTAGACGCTTTTGCCCTAAACTTTTCAATCAACTTTTCAGTTTGCTCGATCTGCTTCTGCTGATTTTTTTGCGATGCCAATTGCTGTGTTTTAAGTTCATTACGCAGCACCAAATATTCAGAATATGCTTTTTTGTAATCGTAAATTCTTCCAAGGGAAATTTCAATCGTACGATTGGTCACATTATCCAAGAACATTTTATCATGAGAAACGATCACCACAGCACCAATATAATTCTTTAGAAAACCCTCAAGCCAAATGATAGATTCAATATCTAAGTGATTGGTAGGCTCATCCAAAAGTAGGATGTCATTATTTTGAAGCAATAATTTAGCGAGTTCAATACGCATACGCCATCCCCCAGAAAACGTATCGGTCAGTTTATCAAAATCTGCGCGCTTAAAACCTAAACCCTGAAGAATTTTTTCCGTTTCACCTTGGTAGTTATATCCGCCAACAATTTCATATTGGTGTTGGAATTCGCTCAAATCGACCATCAGTTGATGGTAAAAATCACTTTCATAATCTGTACGCTCTACCAATTGCTCATTGATATGCTCAATTTTTGCCTCTAGTTCTTTAATCTCTTTGAAAGCTTCATAAGCTTCTTCCAGTACTGTCCTTCCTAAAACAAAATCGATATCCTGTTTTAAAAAGCCAATGCTTAAATTTTTATCGGCAGCAATTTGTCCAGAATCTGGTTCTATTTCTTTGGACAGGATTTTGAGCATGGTAGATTTTCCCGCACCATTTTTTCCGATCAAGCCAATTCTGTCGCCAGCGCCGAGTCTAAAAGTGATGTCTTCAAAAAGGTACTCGCCCTGAAATGAAATAGAAAGATTATGTATATTGAGCATTATTGTAAGGATTGTCACAAAACATTGATTTTAAAAATCTTAATTTTGTATTTTATTAGAAAATGCAAAAGTAAACATTATCCATGATAAATAAAGGAAGTAAATTGTATAGTATTTTTACGGGCGCCTGTCCCAAATGTCACGAAGAATCCATGTACTATAATCCGAACCCCTATGCCCTGGCTGATACACTGAAAATTCGTGAAAAATGCTCCAATTGCCAGACTAAATATCGCATGGAACCCTCGTTCTTTTTCGGCTCTATGTACGTTAGTTACGGGCTTGGCGTTGCGTTTTCGGTTGCTGCCTTCATCATTAGCTTTCTCTTTTTTGGCTCTAGCTTAATGACTGCATTTATTGTCATTATTATAACTCTGATTGTTTTCATGCCCATAATTATGCGCTTATCCCGAAATATTTGGATCAACATGTTTATGAGTTATGACAAAAATCTAGCTAAAAAACAAGTCAATTAGGGAAAGTGAGCCCCTCTTTATATCTTGTAAAGAAGATAGAGATGACCCAATTCTAAACTTTAAAGCGCTTAATATCGATTTCCGTTTCTAAAGGAGCATCCTGTTCGAGATGTTGAAATAGCTGTTTTGCTACATACGGTCCAATCATCACGCCACGTGTGCCCAAACCATTTAATAGAGCCATATTACTGTGTTCTGGATGTCTGCCCACCAGAGGCCTCCTATCTTTAACTGTAGGCCGGATGCCTGCAACTTGATGGACCACTTCATAATCACAACTGATCAATTCATTTAATTTATCAAGGAGTTCGGTTTTTGCTTCTTGAGTAATGTCATGGGTCTTGTCTTCCCAATTGTAAGTGGCACCAACGGAATAACAATCGTCCAACTCAGGAACAAGAAAAACAGACGATTTTAAAATGAATTCCATTTTGAGGTTGGGGGCTTTAATCGTTAGCACTTCTCCTTTTGCGACATTTAAGGGAAGATTCTTAAAAAACGGGTTGTGTACCATTCCAAATCCTTCAGCAAATACGATGTACTTTGCAGTAATGTTTTTATAGGTTATTGAGGTTTCATCAAAAGCTAGCGCCGCATAATCAAAGCGTTCATTAATATAATTATTGATGGTCTTTAAAAACAATTTATAATGTTTGAGCAATGTAGAAGTGTCAATCCTGCCGGTCTCCAAAACTTTTCCAAAACCATAAGGTGCGTCTATTGCAGCGTTTGAATTGGTAATGACTTGCGCATGTAGGTAATTTTCCAATATGGGTTTATCAGAAGCATTGAACCACTCGTTTTGTTCTTCAATGGATGCGAATCGTCTATAAACCGGAAGTTTATAATCTAATTTAACACCTAATAATTTTTCAAGGTGTTCATAAAACGGGGTGAGCATTTCTAACTGCTCTTGGGCTTTCCATACGCCCGTAAAGCGTTTTAGAATGACCGGATTGTATAAGCCTGCGGCAACGATTGACGATTGCTGTGACTGATCATCAAACACCACAAACGATTTGTCATGCGCTCTTAGCTCTTCGCAAAAGGACACACCTGCCAATCCGCAACCTACAATGATATAATCCACGTCTTTCATACTTACAAATGTACTATTCTTAATTGTAATTCATTAAGAAAAACATCCAAGGAATTAGAATGACCTTCTAAAATAAAAAACGCCCACTTAAAAAGTGAGCGTTGTAATAATAAAATGCCTTAATTAATAAGACCACATGTCTTGTTCAAAATCTCTAATCTTATCTTTAATACGATCAGATTCCATCAGTTGCATTAAAGCGTTGTCAGCTACATATTCCTTAACTTCTCTGTCTCCAAATACGTTTTCTTCTTTGTACATGTAGCCATTAAAGCGGCGTGAATTTAACAAATGGTCATACGAAAATGGCGTGGAGCTATTTTGATTATTAAAGGCTTTAGCCTCGTGCAACACATTTCTTACTTCTGGATAGAATACCCAAAACAAGGCAATAGGTTCCTTATTGGCTTCGTCTTCAGAATCAATAAAGTTGACATCTGCGGCAGCCGGAGCAATACCTAACAGTCTGTACTTCAATTCGCCTTGACGCTTGTCAAAATACCATAAGCCTTTTATAAGGTAAGCACTGATATCATAAGATTGAATGTCTCTTTTAATAATGTACTCTGGAGACACGAACCCTTCTGAGTTGTACTGTTGGTACCCAATATCTAAAGTGTCAGTTTTTGACATGATCGATTGGATATCTCTTGGATTACGCTTTGTGGTAAAATAAGAATCATCATAGACGTTTTTAATAGTTCCGTCTCTTACATTTTTCCACAACACGTCAAATAAAGAACGTCTGTTTGATCCGATATTATTTGTATCAACAGGGTAATAGAGCGGAAAATTGACGCGTTCATCAAGTACTATTTTTTCCCATGTCATTTTTGAAAACATGATATCTCTATCATCAACATAACCGTATTCAAGCGGCTTGTCGTTATCCATAGCCTTTTGAGCTTCAGATTTTACACCAATTTCTTCCGGTGTTTTAGCATTGAGCAGATTCGTTTGAGCAAATGAACTCACTACCAACCCCATACTTAAAACGGTTAATAAACAATATTTTAATTTCATCTTATTATTATTATTTGGGATATGACCTACATAGTTATGCAACGCTGCAACTGTACCAATAGTATATTAATTTGATATTTCTATAAATACTGGAGACGCTGGAAGTAGTTTTATACTGCTATTCCCTCTAATTTGTGATTTGATTTCAAAAATTTGTACCGCATCACCTCTTGATGCTTTACGAAGTGCGCTCTTGGCTTGATCATTCATTCTATTACCATTAACGGTAACAGTTGGCTGCCCAGGAACTTTAATTTTAAATGAGGTCACGTTGATATCAAGATCAAAATCAAAATCAAATAGTTTTGAATCAACAGTAGCGATTTCAACATTACTCTTCGGTAAACTCACATTATCTGGTTGTCCAGCAATTGTTCCTGATGGCTTTGGAATGTCCTTGATTCTAAACGTAGATCTGTCACTCACCTTAGTACCGTCAGGAAGTGATCCTGTAACACTAATAGTCACTTCTTTACCTGAACCAGGGTTCATAACATATTTTCCTGTTCCTGAACTCTTAGATAGACCCGGTGCAGAAGCATTCACATTATTATCCGGAACACCTGCAAAAGAGATGGTCATTGGATTAGCTACACCACGGTATACTACATTCATCTTATCTGCTGAAATGGTAGCAGAGTTTGGCTTAGGCACAACAGCGTATGTGCTTTTTACAGGGATACTAATAATTGAATCACCTTCCTTAAATTGGAATTCACCAACTATTTCTCTTTCTCCAACACCACCAGCAGGGAATTTTAACAGTGTTTTTCCTGCTTGCATTGCATCTGGAGATAACTCTCTTCCATTGATGACTACTTTATCAGCTCTTAAGGTTTGATCCTTTTTACCTAAGATGATGGTCCCCGTAAACTCTTCTCCAGAGAAGAATGCCGTTTTGTCCGGAATAACGATTGCATCAAAGTTTGTCAAAGAGGCCTCAATTTTAAGCTTACCTGCTAACATAGACGATAATACTTCAGACTCAGCAGTCTTAACGTCAGCTTGCATTTGCGTAAGCTTAGTTAATGACGCCACCATTGGAAATCCTTCAAAATGGTAGTTTAACCATCCTTTTGTAATGCCATCAGACGTCTTGACGTTTTCAGTCGCGAATTTCTTTTGGATATCTGCTTGGATGTCTTTGTTGTCTTCACCCAATACTTGAATCACACCTTCTCTATAGGTTTTGATTTGAGCTAAAAACTCTTGACCATCCTTAGAGATATTGTCACCATTAAACCATTTTTGATCGAGAAAATCGGTTCTGTCCATCTCCTCATATTTGGTTGGATCATCAACAGATTTCAATAAACCAGCTTTAACGCTTTCTAAATAGGCGTTGAAATCAGACGACAGTTTGTCGATGTCATCTGCTTTAGCTTTTAAGGGTTGGTATTTAGCGGGCTGTTCTTCAACCTTATCTGCTAAACCTTTCATAAATGCGGCGTTACGTACTGTTGCCGATTCATTAGAATCACTGATCCTTTCGTTCATTAACCCAAATGCTGAAAGCACTTCTTTGGACATATTTAGGGCCATCATTGCGATAAACACCAAATACATAAGGTTAATCATTTTTTGTCTTGGGGATAATTTTCCTCCTGCCATTCTAACTTAGTTTTTAGTTGTTGGTTTGATTAAATTGAACTAATAACTAAATTAGTTTCTGTTCATTGCAGAAAGCATTCCACCATATACACCGTTTAATGAAGATAGATTTGAAGCTAAAGATTTCATTTGCTCTTTAAGTTTCTCAGCATTTTCAACAGCTTCTTCGTTAATGGCAGCCTGACGACTTGCAGAATCCATTTGTACTTTATAAAGACTGTTTAACGATTCCATCTGTGCAGCCGCCAATGACATTTCTTCTCCGTATTTTTTTGTAGCAGCCATAGAATCTACCGTTGGGCTGATTCCTTTTGCAGCACCTTCAAAGTTTTTGATACTATTACCTAAACTTGCCATAAGCTCGCCATCAATCTTAGCATCTTTAAGCAATTCATCTAATTTTTTAGACAAAAGACTTTCAGCATCTTTAGGCTGCTCTTTTTTTCGGTCTATCATTTGACCACCTGCTAATTCAGGATATACCAATGACCAATCTAAATCACTATCAACTGGTTCAAATGCTGATATTGTAAATACTAAGGCTTCTGTTACCAGGCCCAAAATTAGCATTTCGTTTCCAAAAGGCCAATGCATGATTTTAAAAAGTGCACCAAGGATTACAACTGCGGCACCTAAGCCGTAAATCATGTTCATTACTTTCTTATTGATTGTCATAATGTTTGTGTTTTGTTAAGTTTGATTTAAGTAGATTAATATTTAGATTTGGTTGTATTAATTAGCGTTGGTTGCTGCATTTGCAGTAATATCTGTACCCATATAATCTTGTACAGTTCTAAATCCGATATAGCTTCTTGCAGAATCTGCATACTCATAATCTCTAGAACTTACTTGTAAAAAGTAGGCAACATCTTTCCATGAGCCTCCACGTACCACTTTACGCTGATTGTTAGGATCATTGACATTTGGGTTAATGGTGGACATATATTCATAGGATGCTGGATCATAAGAACCATTTACCCATTCTGAAACGTTACCCGCCATATTATATAAATTGTAATCATTAGGCTCATAAGATTTGGCCTCAACGGTATACAGTGCCATATCTGCAGCGTAGTCTCCACGTAACGGCTTAAAATTGGCTAAGAAACAGCCTCGATCATTTTTAGCATAAGGTCCGCCCCAAGGAAATGTAGCACCTTGCAGTCCGCCTCTTGCAGCATACTCCCATTCCGCTTCAGATGGCAATCTAAAAGAATTGACATTTTGCTTACCTCTACTCTTTTGATCAGAATTCTTGTATAAAGTCCTCCATTTTGTAAAAGCATTAGCTTGTTTCCAAGACACACCAACTACAGGGTATTCTCCATAAGCATCGTGCCAGAAGTAATCATTGTGCATTGGCTCGTTATAAGAGTAAGCGAAATCTCTAATCCACGCGGTAGTATCAGGATAAATTTGAACCTCTTCAGTAACCAAAACGTCTTTACGTTTTAAGTCTCTGTTTTTAGCCGCCTTTTCAATATCCATATAGGTATATTGAAACTTAAATTTCTTAACATCCCAAGTACGCTGACCATTATAGGATTCTTCCATTGATAAATACATGGTATCCATAACCTCGGCATAATATTCGTCTGGATATTTACTGGTATCAAAAATCAGCTTCACATCTTTATTGAGTTTGCGGCCTTCATAACCAGTAGGACCTAAACCACTATAGTTATCATACATGTATTTTTCATATACAGTCATGTTATCAGGATCTGAATCTTTAAATGCAAATTCTCCAGTACCTCCATCACCAGGAGTCAATCCGTATTCATCAGCCATAATGGCTAACCTTGTTCTGATTGTAGAATCTCTTACCCAGTTCACAAACTGACGGTACTCACTATTGGTGATTTCAGTTTCATCCATATAAAAGGCTCTAACTGTAGCGGTTTTGGTTGGAGCATCTTGTATGCCAGCTAAATCATCATCAGATTTACCCATAATGAAAGATCCACCAGGTACCAGGGTCATTCCATAGGGCTTTTCAGGATGCCAATTGTTCCCTTTAACTCCCACCAGTTCTCCTCTGTCTCCAGAGTTACAACTAGCCAATAGAGCTAAAACAGCCGTTAATAAAGCGAACTTCTTCATATTCATATAAACTCGAGGTTAAATTATTTACTCTTAAATGTTCAGTTTCTGTTTTTTGAGGCAGTAAACATATCTATATATTTTCAAAAAAACAATATTTTTTTTACTTTTATTGCATTTCATCCCAAAAAGCAAGCATTTCATCGATTAACAAAATGTTAACGAAAGGACTCAATAACTATTCTTTTTATAAGCTTTAAACCATCTTTCAGGGATTTTACCTTGTGTGGCCTCTGTGTAATCTTGATGCGTGCAAGGTAATAACGTGTGCTTTTTCAATTTATTATTGACGTCAGGTAAAAAAGGAATTTCAATCCACCAGCGTCCCGTCTTGTTACTCTTATAAAAAATCAGGTCATCATCATCTATTAAAACGTTGAATTTTTGGTAGTTTACAGGGTCGCCCAAAACATTTTCATTAACGCGACAATTAACACCTTCTATAAAATACCACATGATTTGCGCCACAAGCATTGCCGTGACATGATCATCTTCTGACTGTTGATATTCATAGATCCCAAATGAGGATACTTTATTGCTAATTCCCGCATATCTCGCGATAGCGCAAATTTCCTTTCCGTCTAAACCGTTGGGCGAATATTTTTGCTTCTTAGCGACTTCTGAAGCTTTAACCGCTTTTAAATCCACACTCACAATATGAGCATCTCTCATCACAGGCTCTACAATATTGATGGCGTTAGACACCTCTCCTAAACGATACGCTTCAAAATAAAGTTTTTCCATAAGGTCTATCTCTTCTTGTGAATTGAAATAGGTTTGATACCCAATGGTTGAATAGTTGAACAGATTATAGGGTTGTTCCAAAATAATCTTCCCTAAATAACTGTTGTTTTTGATAGGTAACGTTGAATCTCCCAAATCAAAGTTACTGTCCACATTGACCACATTTACCATAGGGCAAATACTGTCATAGGCTCTATAATTAGGATACGTCAAATCCTGACTCCCGCCTAAAATGACAGGAATGATCTTCTTTTCGAGTAAAATAGTGATGGTGGTCCTTAATGCAAAATAGGTATCCTCAACGCTATCGCCCTTAAGAATGTCACCCAAATCTGCTATATTGGTGTGCCAATTGCCTGGAAATAAATTATAGAAAACGGTTCTTATGGTATCCAACTGCACATCAGAACCCATATAATTGATATCATTCCTGTTTTCAAGAACCCCGATAATGGCAACTTTCACATTGTCAAGATCTGGAATTCCATGCGCTTTAGAATGTAGTTTCAATTTCTTACCTAAGGCCTGTGGCAACAACAGCTCTTTATGAGCCATAACGGCATCAGAGACTGGGGACAAAAAGTTAAACGTCATGAATTATTTCTTTTTTGCAGTTGCAGTTTTTTTAGTCGGTTTTTTCTTGGTGGCTTTTTTGGCTGCTTTTTTCTTCGGTGCTTTGGCTTCAATCATGGCTTTGGCCTTTTCTAAAGTAAATTCAGACACATCCACAGATTTGTCCAATTCTATTTTAGTCTTGCCTTTCACTATATTATGTCTGCCCCAACGCGCTTTTTCTATACGGATGCCTTCGTCTTCCCAATTGTGAATCACCTTGTCTATTTCTTTCTGAATTTTATCTTCGATCAATTGTACGATATCATCGTCGGATAGATTATCCCAATCATACTTTTTGTTGACGTTAATAAACATATCGTTCCATTTTATGAACGGACCAAAACGACCTTTACCTTTTTGAACCGGCAAATCTTTATACATATATATAGGTGCGTCTGCTTTTTCTTTTTCTTTGATTAGCTCAATAGCAACATCAAGCTCAACATTTAACGCTTCCATTCCTTTTGGAAGGGACACAAACTTATCGCCATACTTTACATAAGGTCCAAAACGACCATTATTGACTTCAACGTCTTCGTCTTTATAAGCTCCTAATAATTTTGGAAGCTGGAAGAGATCCATGGCCTCTTCATAAGTAATGGTGTTTAATTGTTGGTCTGGAGACAAACTAGCAAACAAAGGTTTTTCTTCATCATCAACCGTTCCTATTTGGACCATAGCACCAAATTTGCCCAAACGCACACTGACCTGACGTCCGGTTTTTGGATCTTTCCCCAACACCCGCTCACCAGATTCACGCTCTGCATTTTCTTGTACATCTTCTACCTGAGGATGAAAATCTTTGTAGAAATTCTTCATCATGTCCGTCCAATTCTCCTTGCCTTCTGCTATCTCATCAAAATCGGCTTCTACTTTCGCGGTGAAATTATAATCTAAAATACTTTCAAAATGATTCACCAAAAAGTCAGTCACAATCATACCAATATCCGTTGGCACTAATTTCCCTTTGTCTGAACCGACCTTTTCAGTCAATTCTTTATCTTTTACGTTGCCGCTTTTTAAAGTCAGTTGCGTATAGTTGCGCTCTACACCTTCAATAGTTCCTTTTTCAACATAATTTCTGTTCTGAATGGTTGAAATTGTTGGCGCATAGGTAGATGGACGTCCAATACCCAATTCTTCCAATTGTTTTACCAAAGATGCTTCCGTATATCTATATGGTGGACGTGTGTAACGTTCTGTAGCGGTAATGTAAGAGTTGAGCAGCGTTTCATTGGTGCGCATTGCAGGCAACATGCCCTCTTGCTCAGAATCTTCATCATCAGTACCTTCTAAATAGACTTTTAAAAATCCATCAAAAGTAATGACCTCTCCGTTGGCCGTAAACAATTCTTTATGTGTTGATGCGCTAATTTTAACGTTGGTACGTTCCAATTCAGCTTCACTCATTTGTGAGGCAATGGCACGTTTCCAGATCAAATCATACAGTCTTGCCTGATCTCTATCCATAGCAACGTTATGTACAGAAAAATCAGTAGGTCTTATGGCCTCATGCGCTTCTTGAGCACCTTTGCTTTTACCTTTATAGTTACGTGGTTTGCTGTATTTTTTACCGAACGCCTCACTGATCTCTGCTTGCGCCCCTTTACGGGCGTCATCAGATAAGTTGACACTATCGGTTCTCATATAGGTAATCAAACCAGCTTCATACAAACGTTGCGCCATAGTCATCGTTTTCGAGACTGAAAAATAGAGTTTACGCGCTGCCTCTTGTTGTAATGTTGAGGTTGTAAATGGTGCTGCTGGCGATTTTTTAGCCGGCTTTTTATCTAAATCGGCTACTTTAAAAGAAGCAGTAGCATTCGATTCTAAAAATTTATAAGCTTCCTCTTTGGTGGCGAAGTTTTTAGGAAGCTTCGCTTTGAAGGTCTGTCCTTCTTCATTAGAAAATTCAGCATCTATTCTATAAGATGCTTCTGGTGTAAACCCTTGTATATCGCGTTCACGTTCTACAATAAGCCGTACAGATACAGACTGTACACGCCCTGCTGAAAGTCCGCCTTTTACCTTACGCCATAAAACAGGAGACAATTCATACCCCACTATTCTATCCAGCACACGACGTGCCTGTTGGGCATCTACTAAATTGTAATCAATATCCCGCGGATTTTCAATAGCCTTAAGGATGGCTGTTTTAGTAATCTCATGAAAAACAATCCGTTTTGTTTTCGCTTTATCCAATTTTAAAGTCTCTGCCAAGTGCCAAGCAATAGCCTCACCCTCACGATCCTCATCACTTGCCAACCAAACCATATCGGCTTTTTTTGCTAAGTCTTTCAGTTTTTTTACAACGGCTTTTTTATCTTTAGAAACTTCGTATTTCGGTTTAAAATCGCCATCAACATCTACCCCCAATTCTTTGGAAGGCAAATCGGCAATATGTCCAAAACTGGACTCTACCTTAAACTCCTTTCCTAAAAATTTTTCAATAGTTTTAGCCTTCGCAGGGGACTCAACAATTACTAAGTTCTTCGCCATATCAGATATTTTGTGGCTGCAAATGTATATGAAAAAAAATAATTCAACCTAATTTAAAAATTTTAAGCGTATTTATCTGCAGTTTAACGGGTGGCCTTAACGACCAAAAAAAGCCTGAATATTCAGGCTTCTGAGAAGTATAATGGGTGTTTTAATTTAATGCGTAAGTACTTATTAAATTAAGAGCCTCATTGTTATAATCATATTGATAAAGCGCATTTTCACCTATCATTAAAAGACTATTCTTTAAAGGGATCACATCTATGGCATGAATATCAGAAAAGGTCTGGGTTTGCTGCAAACTTAATGGATTGGTCTTATCAAAAACTTTTAAACCAGAAGTACCGTCACATATAAATAGATTATTACCCTTAAACCCCAACCCATAAGGATTATCCAACACATGTCTTGCTACCAATGTAGGATTCGTTTTGTCAGCAATATCTATAACCTCCAGCACACTTTCTAGTTGACCACAGGCATTGCCACCTCTTAAGGTAAGGTATGCATAATTGCCATCCACCACTACAGGATCACAGCCTTCCCAATGCACAAATTCTGAAACATACTCAGGCACTGCAGGGTTTTCCAAACTGTAAATATACATGCCATTGGTGCCTCCAAGATATAAATAGTTGTCTGCATAAAACATAGTTTCAATATTCCAACCTGAATATTGAGTGCTCTCAAATGTAGGATTTGCCAAATTGGAGATATTGAAAATTGACAGTTCTGAAGAACCTACCGTATACAAATACGCATCGTTAATTTGAAAACGGGCCAATGAACCTCCAACACCCACACCTGAACCTTCTCCTGATCCTGAAAAGGCCGCATCATTAAGCATTAACCGGCTATTATCCACAATCTCTCGACGTTCTTGTACAATTTGCCAACTGATAACGACGTTGTTGTCAAAATCATAATTACCAAAATCAGCGTATTCTGCCTCACTAGGAATCCGGTAATCATAGACTGAAAATACGTCTTCCAACCGATCAACAACTTGCACATTTGCTATATCTGAAATATCAAAAACAACTAAATCCGTAGCGCTATCAGCATAGAGGTAGTTGTTTTTTATAGAAATATCTTCGTTTCCTGGGATCTTCAAATAAGCCGCTGGCTGTGGTGCTGTAGGATTAGAATTGTCAATCACATGAATTCCCTTAAAGGCTTCTGAAATAAAGATAAAGTCGCCATAGGCATAAATTTTACCTGCAGTAATTGAAGGTTTTGCAGCTTGAACCTCAACCGACTTTCTAAATTCTGTTTTGGACATCATTTCCGGAACTGCCACTATTACAATTTCGTAATCGTTATCATCGTCATTACACGACAAAAGACAGACAAATGCTAATAGAAAAATGAATTGTTTCATAAGTGTTGGTTTTTAAGTAGATACCAGACTAGTATCACCTTACTTATAGATGCATCATTTAAAAAAAGGTTGCGTTAAAATACATCCCTTTTGCCAATTTGCTGCAATTCACTTTCATCGTCAAAGCCAATTGTTTCCTTATAAATGTAATAAATTGGATGAAACATAAACGGTGCTACAAACAAACCTCCTAAACCACAAGTGACCACCGTCAACAACATCATGAGTATATAAGACACTAGTAACAAACCAAATGTCAATCCCCATTTTTTATTTCCCAACCTAAAGCTTGAGCTAACAATAGAAGCTATAGACCATTGGGGGTTAAAAGCAAAAATAACTGCGAAAAATGAGAGCGGTACCATGACATAAATAAGCGGGAGGTAAAAGGCCAAGGCCGCTGGGATAGCAATCAGGATGGTCACCAACATTAGCATCAATAACTTACCAAAGTAATCTCCTTTCATAAAGTAAAATAAATCTGAAGTGCGCACCTCTCCGCCACTATCTAAGGTTCTCAACATTCTAAAAAACGCCGCGTTGAATGCCACCTGAATGGCAGCCACAACTAAAATCCCCACCATAAATATCAATCCATACACTACAGAGAATCCAGCAAAAAGACCGTTCATATTATTAGGGTCAAAATCTCCAGTTTCTGATTGCGCTAACATTGCAACAATCAGTGGTACATAGATAACGAGAAAGAAGGGCATCATCAAAATCATGACAAACAATTGCATCAAAAACCCCTGTAACCAGCTTTTCTTGAACAGCTCAATAGATTGGTTAAAAATAGTCCCAAAATCTAAAGCTCTTGCATTATCTAGTTTGGACTGGAATTCTACTGGTGTCATTCTTTAGGTTTTAAGGTGGTTCAACTTCAAAGAAACCATAATTTTTTAACATAATCAAAACATTTTTAAACACTGTCACTTTGTCACAATCATTAAAATAATCATATCTTTGCAGCTGCCTTTTAACAGGGGCACAAAATTCAACGACTGACGTTTCAAGAACCCTATGGAGAAAATTATTGACGAAAGCAAACAAGGAGAATCTCTCGTACTCGAACCGAAAAAAGAAAATACCCGAAAACTTTTTATTGAAAGTTATGGGTGTGCTATGAACTTTAGCGACAGTGAAATTGTGGCTTCCATCTTATTTAAGGAAGGTTACAATACCACTCAAAACTTAGAAGAGGCTGATTTGGTTTTGGTAAACACCTGTTCTATACGGGATAAAGCCGAACAAACCGTTCGTAAACGATTGGAAAAATACAATGCCGTAAAACGGATCAATCCGAAAATGAAAGTTGGAGTGTTGGGTTGTATGGCAGAACGCTTGAAAAGCAAATTTTTAGAGGAAGAAAAAATCGTCGACCTTGTTGTTGGTCCAGATGCTTATAAAGACCTCCCTAATTTGCTGGCAGAGGTTGATGAAGGTAGAGATGCCATTAACGTTATTTTGAGCAAAGACGAAACCTATGGCGACATTTCTCCGGTCCGATTAAACTCAAACGGTGTTTCTGCGTATGTCTCTATTACTCGGGGTTGCGACAATATGTGTACGTTTTGTGTGGTGCCGTTTACTCGTGGCCGTGAGCGTAGTAGAGACCCACAAAGTATTTTAGAAGAAATCAATGACCTTTGGGTCAGAGGCTACAAAGAGATCACGCTTTTAGGTCAAAATGTAGATAGTTATTTATGGTATGGCGGCGGACTCAAAAAAGATTTTGAAAAAGCTAGTGACCTCCAAAAAGCCACCGCCGTTAGTTTTTCTAATTTATTGGAATTATGTGCCAAGGCCTATCCCAAAATGCGCATCCGTTTTTCAACCTCCAATCCTCAAGATTTAACCTTAGATGTTATTGAAACAATGGCTCGGTTTAAAAATATTTGCGACCATATCCATTTGCCTGTGCAAAGTGGCAGCAATCGGATTTTGAAGGAAATGAACCGCCTGCATACCCGTGAACAATATTTTGAGCTCATAGATAATATTAGACGTATCCTTCCTAACTGTTCCATTTCTCAGGATATGATTACAGGTTTCCCAACTGAAACCGATGCAGACCATCAGGATACGCTGAGTCTGATGGATTATGTAAAATATAATTTCGGCTATATGTTTACCTATTCTGAACGTCCGGGAACTTTAGCGGAGCGCAAGTTGGAAGATGATGTTCCGGAAGAAGTTAAAAAACGACGTCTGGATGACATTGTCCAATTACAACGCCAACACAGTGAGTTCAGAACCAACGCATTTATGAATACTACGGTTGAGGTTTTGATTGAACGGGAATCTAAAAAATCTGATCAGCAATGGTCTGGAAGAACCTCACAAAATGTTGTAGCAGTTTTCCCTAAAGAACAATATAAGGTTGGCGATTTGGTAAACGTCAAAATCACAGATTGTACCAGTGCTACCCTAATTGGAGAAGTTACTGGGTACGCCATGAATGACTAAACAACAACAATTAGAGTCGAGACACTAACACGAGGTAATGCACCATTATTCATTCATAATTTTAATTTAAATGGAATCAATTCAAGCCGTAAAACAACGTTTTGGGATTATTGGGAATGACCCAAAACTTAACCGATCTATAGAAAAAGCCATTCAAGTTGCCCCAACAGATATCTCTGTATTGGTTACTGGAGAAAGCGGCGTTGGTAAAGAAAGCATCCCTAAAATTATTCATCAATTATCACATCGCAAGCACGGTAAATATATTGCCGTAAACTGTGGTGCCATCCCAGAGGGTACTATTGATAGTGAGCTTTTTGGTCATGAAAAAGGCGCGTTTACAGGCGCTACCCAAACCCGTGAAGGTTATTTTGAAGTGGCTGATGGTGGGACCATCTTCTTAGATGAAGTTGGAGAATTGCCCTTAACCACCCAAGTACGTTTGCTTCGTGTTTTGGAGAATGGCGAATTTATCAAAGTAGGGTCCAGTAAGGTACAAAAAACAAATGTGCGTATTGTGGCTGCTACTAACGTGAATATGTTTGAGGCCATCAAAAAGGAAAAATTTCGGGAAGATCTTTACTATCGATTGAGTACCATTGACATTCACTTACCGCCTTTGCGTGAGCGAAAAGAGGATATTCATTTGTTGTTTCGAAAATTTGCAAGCGATTTTGCGCTCAAATATAAAATGCCAACCATTAAATTAACAGAAGAAGCTGTAGAGGTGCTTCTGAAAAATAGATGGAATGGAAATATCCGTCAATTGCGAAATGCGGCCGAGCAAATCTCCGTATTGGAACAAACCAGAACGATTAACGCCGCAACTTTAAAAGCGTATTTACCAAATCATGCGGACAATTTGCCTGCGGTTATAAAGAACTCTAAAAGCGACAGTGATTTTAGCAGTGAGCGAGAAATTCTCTACAAAGTCCTTTTTGATATGAAGAGTGATTTGAACGATTTAAAGAAACTCACCATGGAACTGATGAAAAACGGAACCACTAATGACGTTCAAAAGAAAAACGAAGGCTTGATCCAGAAGATCTATGGCGATGAAGAAGATGAGGAAAATTATGAGGAGACCATTGAAGATTTAGAAGTCCTTTCGATTCCCGAAAAAATGAGCCAACTTTCAGATGCTATTGACGAATCCAACGATAAATATTATTTTGCAGAAGAAGTTGAAGAGGAAGAAACATTATCGCTCCATGACAAGGAACTGGAATTGATCAAAAAATCTCTGGAGCGTCATCAAGGAAAACGCAAACTGGCTGCCGCTGAGTTAGGCATTAGTGAACGTACCTTGTATAGAAAAATTAAGCAATATGATTTATAACCTGTCGTCATACAATAAACAGCAATGAAATATTTTAAAGTTTTAGCAATCGTATTAGGTCTTGGATTACTGTCAGGCTGTGGCAATTACGGATTTACAGGAATCTCCTTACCAGCAGGAACTACAACCTATCAGGTTAACTATTTCCAAAATGATGCACCGCTTATAGAACCAGGTTTGGAGCGTACCTTTACCAATTCATTAGCTGATCTTATTCAAAATCAAACCAGTTTACAATTGGTAACTTCAGGAGGCGACATCACCTATGAAGGCGAAATAACTGAGTATCGCATATCTCCAACCACAGCTACCGCTGATATTACCGCAGCACAAAACAGATTAACCATTGGCGTCCGTGTGCGTTTTTACGATAAAAACAATCCCGATGGTGACGTTAACCAAAATTTTTCGTTCTTTTATGACTATCCCGCGGCCGCCCAATTGGTAGGCGCTCAAAAAGATACGGCAATTACTGAAATCTTTGAACGGATTACACAAGATATTTTAAATGCTACTTTAGGCAAATGGTAACTTTATAACGTGAACACACAGGAATTTACATATTTACTTGGTCACCCTGAAGAACTGAATACGGTCCACACCACAAACGTTGGTGACATTGTAACACAATACCCTTATTTTCAAGCGGCAAGAGCCTTATATTTAAAAGGATTAAAAACCAAGGAAAGTTTCAACTACAATCAGGAACTGAGAATTACAGCCGCCTACACAACAGATAGAAGTATTTTATTCGATTTTATTACCTCAGAGGCCTTCAACCAAAATGAGATTTCTAAACTGATCAAACAAAACACTGAACTTTTAAAAAATATTGATGTTACGGACCCTGACGATATTTCTGTCAATAAACGTGTAATGTTAGATGATACTTTAAAACAACAAATCAAAGACAGTGATAAGGTTCTTGATCCCAAATTATTTGAAGAAAAGCCACGATCGTCCGCATTTGTAAAGGAACCTGACACGTCCATCATTGATGTGGATGTCAAAAATATTGAGTCTTCGCCAGAAGCACAATTACAAATTGGCAAACCCTTAGAGTTTGATAAAAACGAAACACACTCGTTTACCCAATGGTTAAAAATCACCAGTTTCAAACCCATTGAAAGAGAAACGGAAAGCCTTTCGACCAAAATCGAGACTCCGGAAAATACGGTAGTTCAGGAACCTAAAACGTCATCTGCTTTAGAAAAAAAATTGGATTTAATTGACAAGTTCATCACCACCAATCCAAAAATAGCACCAGTTAAAGACGTTAAACCATCAATCAACCTCGCTCAAACCCAACTGGTTCAGAATGATAGCTTTATGACAGAGACTTTGGCCCGTATCTATTTGGAGCAAAAAAACTATGAAAAAGCAATTCAATCATATAAAATTTTAATTTTGAAATATCCAGAAAAAAGTGGTTTCTTTGCAGACCAAATTAAAGCGGTAAAACAAATACAAGCAAATAATACCAAATAGCGCATGAGTACGTTTTCAATATTTTTAGTCCTTATCATCATTGTATCTTTTCTATTAGTAGTAGTCATTATGGTTCAAAACCCTAAGGGTGGCGGATTGTCTTCATCATTTGGAGGTGGTGGCTCACAGCAATTGGGTGGTGTTAAAAAAACTACTGACTTTTTAGATAAAAGTACTTGGATTTTAGCAACCGTCTTATTAGCTCTTATATTGGTGTCTAATGTGGCCATTGATGGCGCAACTGGAACTACTGAATCTAAGGCGCTAGACGCTGATGCAGCCACAAGCATCCCTGCTCCAACCACACCCGCTATTAATAATACGACCACACCAATTGATACTACAAATTAATTAAAGTAGTTCCATTCCATATATTAAAAATGCCAACAAAATTTGTTGGCATTTTTTGTTACTGAAACTTTGTCAGTTCACAGCTCATGGCACATTTTTCGCAACTAACTAATCCGTTAAACAAAATTAATTAACCTGTCACGTTTGGCGTGACTAAAACAAAGATAAAACTATGGGATTAAACATTAAACCATTGGCAGATCGTGTTCTTATTGAACCTGTAGAGGCTGAAACAAAAACAGCTTCAGGAATCATCATTCCAGACAACGCTAAAGAAAAACCTCAAAAAGGTAAAGTTGTTGCCGTTGGTGCTGGCACAAAGAAAAACCCAATGACTGTAAAGGTTGGTGAAACCGTTCTTTACGGAAAATATGCGGGAACAGAATTAAAACTTGAAGGCAAAGATTACTTGATCATGCGTGAAAGTGATGTCCTAGCAATCATTTAACCCAATTCCTGTGAAGGCAGGAACTTCCTTTTAAATAAATCAATTACAAAACAACAGATTCCTGTTTTTACAGGAATGTAAAAATTTATAATTATGGCAAAAGACATAAAATTTGATATTGAAGCGCGCGACGGATTAAAACGTGGTGTGGATGCATTGGCAAATGCAGTAAAAGTAACTTTAGGCCCAAAAGGACGTAACGTTATTATTGGTAAATCATTTGGCGCACCTCAGGTGACTAAAGATGGTGTTACCGTTGCAAAAGAGATAGAATTAGAGGATCCATTAGAAAACATGGGTGCACAAATGGTAAAGGAAGTTGCTTCTAGAACCAATGACCTTGCAGGTGATGGAACTACAACAGCTACCGTTTTAGCTCAAGCTATCGTTAAAGAAGGTTTGAGAAACGTTGCTGCCGGTGCAAACCCAATGGATTTAAAGCGCGGTATTGACAAAGCGGTTGCCGCTATTGTTGCTGAGCTTGAAAAGCAAACAAAAAAAGTAGGAAACTCTTCAGAAATGATCAAGCAAGTAGCTTCCATTTCAGCCAACAATGATGATGCTATTGGCGAATTGGTTGCCCAAGCATTTAATAAAGTTGGTAAGGAAGGCGTCATTACTGTTGAAGAAGCTAAAGGTTTAGAAACTTATGTAGATGTTGTTGAAGGAATGCAATTTGATCGCGGTTACCTCTCTCCATATTTTGTGACCGATGCCGATAAAATGATTGCCGATTTAGAAAATCCTTATGTCTTATTATTTGACAAAAAGATTTCAAATCTTCAAGAAATTCTTCCAATCCTAGAACCAGTAGCACAATCTGGTCGTCCATTGTTAATTATTGCTGAAGATGTAGAAGGCCAAGCCTTGGCAACTTTAGTAGTCAACAAATTACGTGGCGGATTAAAAATTGCAGCAGTTAAAGCTCCAGGTTTTGGAGACAGACGTAAAGCAATGTTAGAAGACATCGCTATCTTAACTGGTGGGGTTGTTATTTCAGAAGAAAGAGGGTTCTCTTTAGAAAATGCTGATTTGAGCATGTTAGGTACTGCTGAAACAATCACTATTGATAAAGACAATACAACAATTGTTAACGGTGCTGGAAAAGCTGAGGATATCAAAGCAAGAGTGAGCCAAATTAAAGCACAAATTGAAACGACTACGTCTGATTACGACAAAGAAAAACTTCAAGAGCGTTTGGCTAAATTAGCTGGTGGTGTTGCCGTACTTTATGTAGGTGCAGCGAGTGAAGTTGAAATGAAAGAGAAAAAAGACCGTGTTGATGATGCGTTGCATGCTACAAGAGCTGCAGTAGAAGAAGGCATTGTTGCTGGTGGTGGTGTTGCCCTTGTAAGAGCAAAATCAGTATTGGAGAAATTGACCACTGATAACTTAGATGAAACAACAGGAATTCAGATTGTAGCTCGTGCTATTGAATCACCTTTACGTACCATTGTCGAAAATGCAGGTGGTGAAGGTAGTGTTGTCGTTGCAAAAGTTATGGAAGGCAAAAAAGACTTCGGTTTTGACGCTAAAACAGAAACTTATGTTGACATGCTGAAAGCTGGAATTATTGATCCTAAGAAAGTAACCCGTATTGCATTAGAAAATGCAGCCTCAGTTGCTGGAATGATCTTAACTACGGAATGTGCTTTAGTGGACATCAAAGAAGATTCTCCAATGCCAATGGGCGGCGGTGGAGGCATGCCAGGAATGATGTAAATCAACCCTCCTGACATACCCTATTATAAAAAACGCCTCAAGTTAATTGAGGCGTTTTGTTTTGTTTAATTGTTCCTAAAACAGTTTATCATAATAAACCGTGCTACAGACTACTTCTTTTTGGGAGCAGCTTGTGGTGCCTTTTTTGCCGGTTGTTTTTGCACTGGCTTAGGCGTTTGTGGTTTCCCACCTAAATTAGATTGTGCCATAATAATTTATGATTTAAAATCTATCCTAAATTTACAACCAACTAGAGCGCAGTTAGTCTCTCATTAGCAAATATTTAACTAAACTATTATTGCTTATCATCTTTATGATCGTCCTTTACGGCGTCATCTCTATAGTAACAACAAGTGTGTAAACTGTTATAAGCCTCATCTGTCGCTTTAATTTCTTTGGTGTCATGCCCAACCTCAGCAATACTTTGTTGTATGGCTTTTAAACTGGTTTTGCGTTCGTCAAAAATCAATTTCAGTTCGTGGGTGTTCACATCCCAATTCGCAATTTTAACGCCTTTTGCCTTAATGGCTGCTTTTTCAATGCGCTCCTTACACATCATACACACCCCGTCTACTTCAATTGTAGCTTTGGCATTTTTATTCTGTGCCATGGTGACTGTTCCAATTAATAATGCGACTACTAATACTATTTTTTTCATAATTTTATTTGTTATTTAATTTTAAATCGTAATCCGGCGTAATACATACTGCCATAGATTGGCCCATAGACAAAGGTTGTATCAAAATTTGCACCAAAGGGATCATCAGCTCCTAAGATTGGATTATTTTGCCTTACATCTGTGATGTTTTCGCCACCTAAATATACTTCAAATTTCTCAGAAAAAACCTTTGTCACTTGAACGTTGAGCGTTCCTATAGTTTCTGAATATTCTGGTAATTGGTATTGTATAGGATTGCTGGCAGTTGATGAAAATCGTTGCTCGCCCAACCAATTGTAAGTAGCATCAAATTTCCATTGGGCCAAGTTCTCGTTAAGTTTTGTTTGGTAAGATAGGTTACCGAATACGCGGTGTTTTGGCGTTAAAGGTTTCTCCAACGTTCCGGAATTGTATTGTGTTTTGATATCATAATATTTGTAAGCGGTTCTAAAATCGAAGCCTTCAAATACATTATAATTAAATTCGAGCTGAAAACTGTTGGCATAACTTTTTCCATCAAGATTATAGAAATTGAGTTGGAGCGGATTTTCAAAATCGACTACAATTTGATTTTGGAAATCTGTTCTGTAGTAATCCAAGGTCACATCGGCCTTGTTTCCAAAGAGATTAAAGCCTTGTAAAAAGGACACTCCATAATTCCAAGCAATTTCCGGATCTAAACCATAAGCACCTCGTGAACTCCCCAATGGTGCCCCACCATCAATTAACAATGTTCTTGAAGTTGCAAAAATATTTTGATTTTCAGCAAAAATGCTTGCACTACGTTTTCCACGACCAAAGGACACTCTTAGAGCCGATTTTTCCCAAGGTGTATAACGTGCATGCAGCCGTGGCGTAACAAAGGTTCCCAAAAGATTATGGTGGTCAATACGAATCCCTGCCGTCAAATTCAGTTTTTCTAAATTGTCAAAATTGTACTCCAAAAAGGCTCCTACTGAATTTTCTGTACGTTCAAAGTCTTCGGTCAACACCAATTCATCATAATGATCATAAGTATAACTGACTCCAGTTTTAATCTTATGTCTTGAATCACTGATGATGGTGTTATAAATTCCATTGACATACAAACTGTTGTGCAAAATATCATATTGTCGCAATCCGAAATAGGATTCTTGTTTATGACTGCTAAACGCCGATTGAAAACCTAGAGTTTGCCATGGAATATCCGGGTTTACATAACCAGATTTTAAAGATACGTCAAATCTTCTGGTATCAATTTCACTGCCCCAAGCATTAGTGGTCAGTTTATCTGTATCAGGATTAAAGTTGACCTGTCCTGTTTGTTTGCTGTCATCCAAAAAACTGAGGTTAATAAAACTTACAAAGCCCTTTTCTGCATTGGTATATTGCCAACGATTCATCAGGTTAATCTGATTGTAGATGGGCATATCCATAAATCCGTCGTCATTAACATCATGTTTGACATCGTGAGTATTCCCGTGCAAATACAAACCAGTGCTCCACTTTTCACTCACTTGAGTGTTGAGATGCACATTTGCCTCTAAACGTGCACTACTGGCGCCATAGAGATTCACGAATAATTTATTATCGGTAGTAGGTTTAACGATCTCGGTATTGATCTGTCCAGCAATACTTTCAAAACCATTCACCACACTCCCCGCGCCTTTGGTAATTTGAATACTTTCAACCCAAGTTCCTGGTGTAAAACTCAGTCCGTAAGCTTGGGATGCGCCACGTATGGTGGGTATGTTTTCTGAGGTAATTAAAATATAAGGACTGGTCAGCCCCAACATTTTAATTTGTCGGGTGCCTGTAACGGCATCCGCAAAATTGACATCAATGGAAGGATTGGTTTCAAAACTTTCCGAAAGATTGCAACATGCCGCTTTGAGTAATTCGTCACTACTCACAAACATCACATTCGCAGATTGTAAATACGATTTTGAAGTGGATTGTTTACGAGAGGTGACAGTAATTTCACTGAGTTCTCCAGTTCCTTTGAGAGTATGTTTGATCGATTTTGGTGAGTTAACCGTAATGGTATCGGTTTTGTAACCCACATAACTAATAACCAATTGTGTGTATGTTGTTTGATACGGGATAGTGAATTTCCCGTCTATGTCCGTTATCGCTCCAATTGTAGAATCCAACCAATACACGTTGGCTCCTGGAAGCGGGACGCTCTTTTTTTGTTCCGTTAGTTCAACGATAACACCGTTAATTTTTTCTTGAGAAAAAAATAGTGTTGGAAGAAACATAAGGACGTAAAGTATGTTTTTCATTAATTTTTTGATATTTATTATCATTATTGTCCGATAAAGAATAAAGATCGCTACGCTTATAGTCCCGATAACTATCGGGAAAAGAACAGAGATTCGATTATAACTAACTGATAAGCAGCCGTTATTCTAAATTAATTTGCCCAATCACTCTAAGTGAAATTGGTTTCAAAAACAAGGTGTCATTTTTAAGTTCTCGAACCAAGATCATGCTTTAAGGGGGGTTACAATCTTTACCTGTTTTACCGGATACTGATGATTTTTATTATGTAAACTTAAAAGGGCCTTTTAAATGATAGAAACAGCGTTGGTGCTTAAGCTTAGGCTATGTTTATTTGATTGTTAAGTTTTATTACGAATTTCAGAAATTCTTGCTAAGCAGGTTAAAAGATCTTTAATGCCCACTGGCTATAGCCACACAGTTCATTCCATAAAATAGGTAATTGGATAAGGCGTAGCACCACAAATGAGGGCTAACAAAACGTAGCATCAAATGATGAAGACTTGATCTCTAACATGTATGTCAGCTATCAAATTGGGTGGAGAATAATCTTGGTGAGGAATAACCTGTTCAGGCAAGCCTTCAAAAAGATTGATATAGGCATAACATAAAGTGGTTAAGAAGATTTGTTGATCAAGAAGTAAATCTTCAAAAGAAGTTTTTTTCAGTTGATCTTGACCCTTCAAAATTTCAACCACATCTTTACAACAGGTCTTTTTATCAGCAGTTACTAAGGATGCACTGATATTCGTACCACAAGAATCGGGGGGTGAGAAAATAGCGACATCAATCAATATATCGCCACAGAAGTGTTTTTCCACAGCAAAAGACACTGTAGACAACAATACTAAGCCTGCAAGGAGGACTGAAAAAATGTTATGACTGATTTTCTGACGCATTGCGGCAAAATTACAAAATATTGGGTTCATACAACAACAATTCAGAAACCTTTCCTTTTATTTTGATTTTAATTGGTTGTAATAAAATGCAGGTAGTAAAATTAACAACAGCAATGGTTGGATCAAAAACCTCCTAATATTGAAAAAAATGTAATAATCATCTTGGTTAGGATTAATTACAAAATACAAGTAGAACAGCAAAAGAATGACCAATGCGACGCCATAAATAAGCATCGAAAACAAAACCACACCCCTTTCTTTAAAGAATAAATACAATATTCCCAATGAAATTACAGAATTGAGAAAATATCTCAACGCTGTAAACAGTGTGAGTTTAAGAACTTCACGACGCGGATTATCAATATAGAGATAATCATTCTTAAAAAAAGTAAGATACGGATCGTAAAACAATTCGTTTTCAAAGGCGCGTATCAGAATCAACATTCCAAAAAGAACTAATAGAACCACCATTTTTACTACGTTAGTCATGAGTGGTAGTTAAAGTTGAAAACCGATTCACCCAACACATCCACAGCAAAAACACCATCCCATAAATAATTAATGGAAATATGACCGTATGCAACTCTTCACTTCGCCATGGATAACGGTATAGACCAATTGATAAAATGACAATTCTTAAAAGATTGACCACATACAAAAGCACGCTCCCGGCCAGAATGTACAAAAATGTGGCCTTCCATTTTCCTGCAAATGCAATTACAAAAGAAGCAAACAAAATAAGAATACTTACTGAATTACATCCCTCCACTATCCGTGCTACATATTTACTATTGATGATCAGTTTCATGGACGGCTCATTAGGATGTTTCTCTATTTTAGAATCATAGCCAAAATTCTGAAGCAACAGGTCTGTTTGTTTGGCAACTAAATGGGTGACGTCATCTGGATGGTTATCAGCCTTGGAATAATCTAAATATAATTTGTAAGCCACAGTTAAGGCTCCATAAACCACAAGAAATGTCAGGATAAACTTAAGTACCGATTTATATTTTATTACCAATTCCTTCAAAAGTAACAGTTTATATGGAGCAGGTTAAAAATATACAAAAAGGTGAATTGATGAGCAGCTTTTTAAATACTTTTACCAAAACTTTTGAACAATGAACTTAGAGCAGCTTAAACCTCAAATCATTTCCATTATTGCCGATACCAACAACTCTGTTGCTGAGCGTTTGCATTCAATTTGTGAAGTACTGGAATCTCATGTGTCTTACTATAACTGGGTAGGATTTTATTTTAAAAATGGCGATAAAGAGGAATTAAAATTAGGCCCTTACGTTGGTACCCCAACAGATCATACCATAATCCCATTTGGGAAAGGTATCTGCGGTCAAGTAGCGGTAAGCAATCAGAATTTTGTAGTTCCTGATGTGTCTGCCCAAGATAATTACATTGCCTGTAGCATCACGGTAAAAGCTGAAATAGTGGTGCCTATTTTTGTGAATAACAAAAACATAGGTCAGATTGATATTGATTCTAATACGGCAGATCCTTTTACGGAAGAAGACGAACGCTTTCTAGAATTTGTCTGCGCTCAAGTCGCTACAATTCTTGAGTAAACTCCAATACATAAAATTCCAAATCCCAATAGTTTAAACAACGCATTGGATTTGGAATTTTATTTTTTTAAATTTTTGATCATGAGGGTCAGGTAAAAAAGTTAAAAAATCACCAATCCTATTAAAGCAAGATGTGGTACGAGATCTTAAAAATGACACCTTGCTTTTTGAAACCAATTGCACTTAGAGTGATTGGACCCATTTAATTTAGAATAACGATTGTTTGTCAGTCAGTTATAATCAAATCTTTGTTCTTTAAGCGCAGCGGTCTTAATTCGTTATAGGATAATAATTTTAAATCTCTATTTATATTCCCGTTCTAATCGCTTCCACAGGATCCAATCGAGAGGCTGAAATGGCAGGAATAACCCCAGAGATCAGCCCGATAATGGTAGACAACATAAATCCTAAAAACATATTACCGGCAGACAGCACAAACTCAAAGTCGCCCGTAAACTTGGAGGCAATCAAAGACACGATCCACACGAAAAAGAGTCCCACCAGTCCGCCAATTACGGCTAGAATCACCGCCTCAAATAAAAACTGGAAGAGGATAAATCTATTTTTTGCGCCGAGGGATTTCTGAATCCCAATAAGATTGGTACGCTCCTTTACACTTACAAACATGATGTTTGCAATCCCGAAGCCACCCACTAGTAAAGAAAAACCACTGATAATCCATCCCATAAGATTCATCGTCCCAATAATACCGTCAATAGCATCGGTAAAACCAGACATCTTGTTGACGAAAAAATTGTCGGGCTCGCCAGCTTTTAAACCTCTATAAGCTCGGAATTTCTGCTTTAAGACACCTTCAAAAGCGCCCATATCTACACCTTTGTTTGGTTTAATGATCACTGCTCCTGGGATGCCATCAACCCCTCCACTTTGAAACCGTCGCACAAAATTGGCCGGCACATAACCTTTGTCATCTGGACTTCCTCCCAATCCGGCACCCATTTTTTTCATCACCCCAATAACGGTCAATTTTCGACCATACAATCTGATTTGCTTCCCTAAAGGATTCACGTTCCCAAATAAATTTTCAGCAATGGAGTTTCCGAAAACAATAACAGGTGCCCCATTGATGGATTCTGATTCTGAATAAAATCGGCCCTCCGCAATTTTTATGCTCTCAATATCATAAATCTCGTTAGACACTGGAGTAATCTCAACTCCTGAAATAGTTTCTGAACCGTATTTAACGGTTTGAGGACTTCCAAAAATCACGTAGGCAGAAGCTTCAATGTCTGGCACATTGCGTCTTATAAAATCAAAATCGTCATATTCTGTTTGAGGAAAATTATCACGTTGCCAACGCGGCACTTCCGTTGGCCCAAAGGAAAACTTAGTCAAATACATCGTATTTTTATCCAAACCCGACAACTGGTCTTGAATGTTTCTATCCAGAGAATCTACCGCCGCCAACACTGCAATAATTGAAAAAATACCAATGGTTACGCCTAAAAGCGATAAAAAGGTACGCAGCTTATTGTTAGTAAGCGCATTTATAGCAAATGAGAAACTTTCTTTGAATAAACGTAAGTAAAGCAACATGTGTTTTGGGTGGTTTTAATACAAATTTAAAGATAGGACGTTCTCAACAATTTTTTGTTACAAAAAACACAAATAAACTGCCGTTGGTTACCTGAAATTGTCTCCGATAAATTGTACTTTTGCCCTATAAAAAATATATTTTATTATAAATTAATTATTCCACCGTGCTCATTCTAAAATGAGACCAAACCAGACACACAACAACATGCACAACAAAACCATTTCATCTGCCTTAATTTCTGTTTTCAGCAAAGACGGATTAGAACCTATTGTAAAACAATTAAATCAGTTAGGCGTAACGATCTACTCTACTGGTGGTACTGAAAAATTTATAAAAGATTTGGGCATTGAAGTTGTTCCTGTTGAAGATGTCACGTCCTATCCTTCCATTTTGGGGGGACGCGTAAAAACATTGCATCCTAAGGTTTTTGGAGGTATTTTAAACCGTCAGAGCAATACTCAAGATGTGAAAGAATTGGAAGAGTTTGAAATCCCACAAATTGATTTGGTCATTGTAGATTTATATCCTTTTGAAAAAACGGTAGCTTCAGACTCCAGTCATGAAGATATCATCGAAAAAATTGACATCGGTGGCATTTCTTTAATTAGAGCTGCTGCCAAGAATTATGCAGATGTGATTTGTGTGTCATCCATGGATGATTACAGTGAATTTTTGAAGCTTCTAGAATCTAAGAACGGAGAAACATCTGAAGAAGACCGCAAGCGTTTTGCTGCTAAGGCCTTCAACGTCTCATCTCATTACGATACTGCAATTTTCAATTATTTCAATAAAAACCAAGAAGAAACTGTTTTCAAAATCAGCGAAACCAACGGAAAAGCCCTTCGTTATGGAGAAAACCCACACCAAAAAGGATTTTTCTACGGTGATTTTGAAGCGATGTTCACCCAGCTTCATGGTAAAGAATTAAGTTATAACAACCTTTTAGATGTTGATGCTGCCGTTAATTTGATGAATGAATTTAAAGGTGAGGCACCAACCTTTGCCATTTTAAAACATAACAATGCGTGCGGGTTTGCCCAAAGAGACACCTTATACCAAGCTTATGTTGATGCGTTGGCAGGTGATCCTGTTTCAGCATTTGGTGGCATTTTAATTGCAAACACTGAAATTGACAAGGCTACGGCTGAAGAAATTCACGGTTTATTTTGTGAAGTCGTGATAGCACCTTCGTTTTCTGAAGAAGCACAAGCCATCTTAGAAGGCAAGAAAAATAGAATCCTATTAATCCAAAAAGAAGTTGAGCTTCCACAAACAACGGTAAGAAGCTGTTTGAATGGGGTTTTGGTTCAAGACAAAGACAATAAGACCGATTCTTTATCAGATTTAAGTTATACCACCAACAATAAACCTTCTAAAAATGAGTTAGAAGATTTGATATTTGCTTCTAAAATTTGCAAGCATACCAAATCGAATACCATCGTATTGGCAAAAAACAAACAATTGTGTGCCAGCGGTACCGGACAGACCAGTCGGGTTGATGCCCTTAACCAAGCTATCCACAAAGCACAATCGTTCAATTTTGATCTGAATGGCGCTGTTATGGCGAGTGACGCTTTTTTCCCGTTTCCAGACTGTGTAGAAATTGCAAAGAATGCTGGTGTTACCGCGGTAATACAACCAGGAGGCTCTATTAAAGACAACTTGAGCATTGCCTATTGTAATGAAAACAACCTAGCCATGGTGCTTACCGGAACCCGTCATTTTAAGCACTAGAATCGGCATCAAAAAAAGCATGACAATTTTCAAACAAGCGTTTAATAAGAATAAATGTTGCTAACGCCCAACTAAAACCGAAAAAGACACGTATATAATAAAATCGTTGATATTTATGATCTTTTATTACATTTACATCAATATCGACAAACAACCTAATATCAACCTATACAATCAATAATAGCACATGGGATTTTTTGATTTCTTAACAGAAGAAATAGCCATAGACTTAGGAACCGCAAACACCTTAATTATTCACAATGATAAAGTTGTGGTAGATAGTCCATCTATAGTTGCCCGAGACCGTATTTCCGGCAAAATAATTGCAGTTGGCCAAGAAGCCAACATGATGCAAGGAAAAACACACGAAAACATCAAAACCGTTAGGCCCTTAAAAGATGGTGTAATTGCTGATTTTGATGCTTCTGAACAAATGATCAGTTTGTTTATCAAGAATATTCCGGCATTAAAAAAGAAGTTTTTTACCCCAGCATTGCGTATGGTGGTTTGTATCCCTTCAGGAATTACTGAAGTAGAGATGCGTGCTGTAAAAGAATCTTGTGAGCGTGTTAATGGTAAAGAAGTATATTTGATCCATGAGCCCATGGCAGCAGCTATTGGTATTGGTATTGATATCATGCAACCTAAAGGAAACATGATTGTGGATATAGGAGGTGGTACTACAGAGATTGCTGTAATTGCATTAGGTGGTATTGTATGCGACAAATCAGTTAAGGTTGCTGGTGATGTATTTACAAATGACATCGTTTATTATATGCGTACACAACACAACTTATATGTTGGTGAGCGTACGGCTGAAAAAATAAAAATACAAATTGGTGCTGCAACTGAAGATTTAGAATTGCCTCCAGAAGAAATGAGCGTTCAAGGACGTGACTTGTTAACTGGAAAACCTAAGCAGGTACAAATTTCATACCGCGAAATTGCAAAAGCACTTGACAAATCAATTTTACGTATCGAGGATTCTGTCATGGAAACCTTATCACAAACACCACCTGAATTGGCAGCGGACATTTACAATACCGGTATATATTTGGCCGGTGGAGGTTCTATGCTGAGAGGCTTGGATAAACGTTTGTCCCAAAAAACAGATTTACCGGTGTATATTGCTGAAGATCCTTTGAGAGCAGTAGTTAGAGGAACGGGAATTGTATTGAAAAATCTTCCTAAATTCAAAAGCATATTGATCAAATAGTAAACCCAAATGCAACAAATCATAAATTTTGTACTTCGGAACAAAACCTTCCTTGTGTTTTTGTTGCTTTTCGGCCTGTCGTTATTTTTTACGATCCAGTCGCACTCGTATCATAAAAGCAAGTTCGTCAACTCGTCCAATATGGTCACAGGAAGTGTGTATCAAGTTGCCAACGGCATTGGACAGTATTTCAACTTGGCGGATGAAAACAAGGCGTTACTGGAAGAGAACCGGATGCTAAAAACTATTGTTCACAATTTAAAACTTGACACTATAAAACTTAGCGTTACTGACAGCCTAAAATTTAACTCCAGTTACAAGTTTAGATCTGCGGAAGTGTATAAGAACAGCTACTCTCAAACCACCAATTATTTGACTATAAATAAAGGTAAAAAAGACAGCATTAAGGTAGATTATGGGGTTATAACTTCTCAAGGCATTGTGGGGATAGTCGAAAACACTTCACGAAATTTCTCGTCAGTACTCTCTATTTTAAATACCCGTAGCCGTATCAATGCCCAACTTAAAAAGACCAATCACATTGGTTCTTTGGTATGGAACACTGAGTCTGCAGAGTTTGCGCAACTCATTGACATTTCAAAATTTGCGCCTGTAGCCATTGGTGATACTATTGTTACCGGTGGGCAATCTACTATTTTCCCTAAAGGCGTTTTAATTGGCACCGTAAATTCTTTTAAGATCGACACAGGTGGCGACTCTTATATTGTCAACGTAAAATTATTTAACGATATGACTAATATTGGTCACGTTTATGTTATCGAAAACTTAAAGGCTACGGAGATTAAATCGTTACAAAAACCAAAGGATGACTAAGGCAACTTTAAATATCGCCGCAAGGTTTGTGGTTTTGGTTTTGGTGCAAGTATTGATTTTTAATCATATCAATTTTATGGGGTATATCAATCCCTATATTTATATTCTTTTTATCATCTTATTTCCCGCAAACAACAATCGGACGTTATTTGTATTTTTAGCGTTTCTGCTTGGTTTTTTTGTGGATGTATTTTCTGATTCGGGTGGTGTTCATGCCGCTGCTAGTGTAACATTAGCCTATGTAAGGCCTGTATTTTTAAAGTTTTCATTTGGAACGGTCTACGACTATCAATCCATCAAATTCAATCAAACAGATTTCAGCAGTAAACTGACCTATTTTTCCGCGCTGGTCATTATCCATCATTTTATCATGTATTCCTTAGAAATCTTTAACATTTCCAAGATACTTTTGATCCTACAAAAAACGTTATTCTCAGGGATTTTCACTATAATACTATGCTTGATTATTACAATCCTTTTTAGCCAAAAACGTAAATGAGAAAATTGTTACTCCTTTCACTTATTGTAGTTGTAGGTGTCATTTTCATTGCACGCTTATTTTATCTTCAGGTCTATAATGAAGATCCTTACAGCTTGTATGATGATAATGCCATACGAAAGGTATATGATTACCCAAAACGGGGTTATATTTATGATAGAGAGGGCAAGTTGTTGGTGGCCAACCAACCGTCTTATGACGTCATGTTTATTCCTCGTGAAGTAAAACCTTTAGACACTCTAGAGTTTTGTAATCTTTTGAAGATTACGAAGGAAGATTTTATCAATTTTTACGATAAAGCATACCGCTATTCCCCGCGATTACCGTCTGTTTTTATTCCGCAATTGTCACGAATGGAATATGCCGTTTTGCAGGAAAAAATTAGAAAATACGAAGGCTTTTACATTCAAAAACGATCGTTGAGAGATTACCAAACCACTATTGGCGCGAATGTTTTGGGAGATATTGGTGAAGTTAACAACTACATCATTGAAAACGATCCGTATTACAAAAGCGGCGATTTAATTGGTAAACAAGGCGTTGAATTATCTTATGAAGAAGTTCTACGCGGTATAAAAGGCATTAAATTTATCCAAAAAGACCGATTCAATAGAGATATTGGCCCTTATAAAGATGGTATTTATGACACCTTACCGCAACCTGGAAAAGACATCACCATTACCATTGATTCAGAGCTTCAAAAATACGGCGAACTTCTTATGCGACACAAACATGGTGGTATTATTGCCATAGAGCCAAGTTCAGGAGAAATTATTGCTATGGTTTCAGCCCCCTCCTACAACCCAAACTTATTGGTGGGTAGACAGCGCTCTAGAAATTTCTCTAAACTCTATACAGATACTATTGCAAAACCATTATTTGATAGAAGTTTAAAAGCACAGTATCCTCCAGGATCTCCTTTTAAGGTGTTGAGTGCTTTGATTGGGCTTCAGGAGAACGTGGTAACCACTGAAGATCAATTTTCTTGCAGAAATGGGTACTATCTGGGCAGCCGACGTTTAACGGGTTGCCATAGTCATGTGAGTCCCTTATCAATGAATCAAGGAATTGCTCAGTCTTGCAACGCTTATTTTGTGAATGTTTACAGGCGCATTATTGAAAAATACGACAAACCAGCTGAAGGCATGGATGTTTGGAGCAATCACATTAAAAGCTTCGGGCTTGGCGATTATTTAGGATACGATCTTAAGATTGGAAATAAAGGACGTATTCCAGATGGCGATTTCTATGATAAATGGTATGGTAAAAACCGTTGGTCTTCCACCTATAATATTTCAAATGCCATTGGACAAGGTGAAGTAGAAACAACGCCTATCCAATTGGCCAATATGGTGGCTGCCATTGCAAACCGCGGACATTACTACACACCTCATATCATTAAAAAAATTGAAGGAGGGCCCATAGACAAAAAATACACCACCCCCAATTATACCACCATTGATAAAGAACATTTTGAACCTGTAGTACAAGGGATGTTTGACGTTTATAATTCGGGTACAGCTTACAATCTGCGGGTTCCTGGAATTGATATTTGTGGAAAAACGGGAACTGCAGAGAACTTCATGAAAATTGATGGCAAACGCACCCAATTGACAGATCACTCCATTTTTGTGGCGTTTGCTCCTAAAGACAACCCTAAAATTGCCATTGCTGTTTTTGTTGAAAACGGCTATTGGGGAAGTCGGTTTGCAGGACGTATTGCAAGTTTAATGATAGAAAAATATATTAAAGGCGAGGTTTCAATGACTTCTATGGAAGATTGGATATTAACCCATAGTTTGGAGAATGAATATGCAAAACCCTATTCAGGACAAGAGTTTGGCATCAACAGACAATCGGCATTACAAGTCATTGACAAAATAGAAAAAGACACAGTTGTAAATCCTATCACTACACGAACATCTATATTGAATCAGTAATTAATGCAAAGAGAATACAAATTATTAAATTTTGATTGGATTACAATAGCCTTGTTCCTACTCCTTGTGGTCTTTGGTTGGCTTAACATTATGTCTGCTTCCCACACTGGCGAGATCAATGACTATTTTGATATGAGCCAACCCTACGGAAAGCAGTCTGTATTTATCCTTTTTACACTGGCGTTAATAGTACTTATCTTGGCTCTAGACGCGAAATTTTATGAACGTTTTGCCAGTATCATTTATGCGGTATCCATTCTATCTCTGCTTGGACTGTTTATTTTTGGGAAAAATGTCAATGGAGCCACAGCTTGGTATGGCATTGGCGGTATGACACTACAACCCAGCGAATTTGCTAAATTTGCGACCTCCTTGGCGGTAGCAAAATATATGAGTGATCTTCAAACAAATATGAAGACCTTTAAAGATCAGGCCAAAACCGTAGCGCTAATTGTGCTTCCTGCAATTTTAATTTTATTACAAAATGATGCCGGTAGTACGGTGGTTTATGCCGCCTTCTTTTTCGTTTTTTACAGAGAAGGTCTGCAACAAATTTATCTGGTTATTGTTGTGTTTTTAATAGGTCTTGCCATCATGGCACTTAAATTTAATGTGGTGGTTGCCAGTTTGGTTGCAGCACTTATTATTTTTGGACATCATTTTTTCGGACAGAGAAAACGTCCGCAGCTTATTCAACCCATTGCTATAGTCATAGTAGCTGTGGCGGTGTCTTTTGGTGTAAAATATTTCTACAATTCGATCCTTCAAGAACATCAAAAAGACAGAATCAGTTTATGGTTGCGCTTGGAGAAAGATCCAATTAAGCTTCATGAAATGAAACAAACCATTTTGTACAACCTCAACGAGTCTGAAAAAGCAATCAGTTCAGGTGGGTTGACGGGAAAAGGATTTTTAGAAGGCACCAGAACTACTGGTAAATTTGTACCAGAACAACACACGGATTATATTTTTAGTACCGTAGGAGAAGAATGGGGCTTTTTAGGGAGCGCGCTTGTGGTCATTCTATTTGTAGGGCTCTTGCTCCGTATATTATACTTGGCAGAATTGCAAAAATCGACATTCAGTAGAGTGTATGGCTATTGCGTGGCTTCCATATTATTTATACACTTCTTAATCAATATAGGCATGGTTATGGGCTTAATTCCTACCATCGGGATTCCGCTTCCTTTCTTCAGTTACGGTGGTTCAGGACTCTGGGCGTATACCATTTTGCTCTTTATTTTTATTAAACTCGACTCCAACCGCATTAACGAGTGGTAATTCTAGGATGTTGAAAAAATCATTATTATATCCATAAAAAAAACCTGTCCATATCAGACAGGCTTTTCTATTACTAATCATGAGTGTCCGGTAAAACAAGTAAAAAGTTTACAAAGCCCATTAAAGTAAGACCTGGTAAGAGATATTAAAAATGGCACCTTGCTTTTTGAAACCAATTTCACTTAGAGTGATTGGGCAAATTTAATTTAGAATAACGATTGTTTATCAGTCAGTTATAATCAAATCTCCGTTCTTTTCCCGATAGTTATCGGGACTATAAGCNNTTTATCGGACAATAATGATTACTAATAGATTAAGAGTAATTTATTTTAAACTCGCTAAACTCGAGTTTATAGTTTCAATTTTGGCCAAAGCATCTGCTTCCTTATTACGTTCGTTTTGCAACACTTGCTCTGGTGCATTGTTTACAAATCGTTCATTTGATAATTTCTTTTGAACAGATTTTAAAAACCCTTCCGTATAACTTAACTCATCATTTAATTTCTTTATTTCTTCTTCTACGTTGATAGCTCCAGAAATTGGAATAAAATATTCGTTAGCGTGTACCCTGAAACTTAAGGCCCCATCAACAGCATCTGTAACAGATTCCATTTTAGAAATGTTTCCCATTCTTTCAATGACAGAATTATAGCGTTCTGATAAATTCTCGTTATTGATAAACGACAATTCAATACGGTCCTTAAACGAAATGTTTTTATCTTTTCTGATGGTTCTAATTCCCGAAACCACTTCTTTAACAACTTCAAAGTCTGAGATTAAATGTGCATCAAAAGCCTCAACTTTTGGATATTTAGCCACAATCAACGCCTCTTCAGGTGATCTATCGGCAATAAAATGCCAAATTTCTTCGGTTAAAAACGGCATAAATGGATGTAAGAGTTTTAAATTGGACTCAAAAATATCAATCACACTTTTAAATGTTTTTGAATCAATAGGCTGCTGGTATTCTGGTTTGATCATCTCTAATAACCATGAACAGAAATCATCCCAAATTAACTTATAAATACCCATTAAGGCATCTGAAAGTCTGTATTTGCTATAATGATCTTCTATGTCGACCAAAGCTTGTTGAAATCTTGACTCATACCATTCTACCGCAATTTTAGAAGCTTCAGGTTGTTGGATGTCTGCAACTTCCCACCCGGTAACCAATCTGAAGGCATTCCAAATCTTATTGGCAAAACCTTTTCCTTGGTTACATAAATCCTCATCAAACATTAAATCATTACCTGCAGCAGAACTCAACAATAAGCCTACACGCACACCGTCAGCGCCATAATCTTCAATAAGTTTTAGGGCATCAGGAGAATTCCCCAAAGACTTGCTCATTTTTCGGCGTTGCTTATCGCGCACCAATCCGGTTAAATACACATTTTCAAATGGTTTTTCATCACGGTATTCATAACCAGCAACAATCATTCGAGCCACCCAAAAGAACAAAATATCAGGTCCGGTCACCAAATCATTGGTTGGGTAATAATACTCGATCTCGGGATTGTCAGGATTTCGTATGCCATCAAATACGCTAATTGGCCACAACCAAGACGAGAACCAAGTGTCTAGAGCATCTTTATCTTGAGTTAAATCATTCGCGGTTAGTTGGGTGTTTTTCGATTTTTCCTGTGCTAATTGTAAAGCGTCTTCTGCGCTTTCAGCTACTACAAAATCGTCCTTTCCATCACCATAGAAATAAGCTGGAATTTGTTGCCCCCATAGCAATTGGCGCGAAATGTTCCAATCCCGTATATTTTCCATCCAATGACGGTAGGTATTATTGAAACGTTTTGGAAACAATTTCACATCTTCATCTTCCAAAACAGCCTTAATGGCAGGTTTTGCCAAATCTTGCATTTTTAAAAACCACTGATCAGAAAGTCTAGGTTCAATTACGGCCTTTGTACGCTCACTGGTTCCTACTTTATGGGTAATGTCTTCAGTTTTTGAAAGAATGCCTAAATCTATTAATTCTTGGGTCACATGTTTACGTGCCTCCACCCTATCTTTCCCTTGGTGATGGAGACCAAAACTATTTAAAGTAGCGTCATCATTTAGAATATCAACCACTTCCAATCCGTGTCTATCTCCAATCTCCTTATCGTTCACGTCATGGGCAGGGGTGATTTTTAAACAGCCCGTACCAAATTCCATATCCACATAATCATCCGCTATAATAGGCACGATTCTGTTACAGATAGGCACAATCACGTTTTTACCAATGAGATGTTGGAAACGCTCATCATTAGGATTGACACACACAGCAGTATCTCCTAAAATGGTTTCTGGACGGGTGGTGGCAATGGTTATAAAATCGTCTTGATTTTCAATTTGATAATTGACATAGTATAATTTGTCAGTGCGCTCCACATGAATCACTTCCTCATCTGACAAGGTCGTCTTAGCCTCAGGATCCCAATTGACCATGCGATAGCCCCGATAAATTAGCCCCTTGTTGTATAAATCGACAAAAACCTTGATGACCGATTCACTCATGGCATCATCCATGGTGAATTTTGTGCGGTCCCAATCGCAAGAGCAACCCAATTTTTTTAATTGCTCAAGAATAACCCCACCATACTCATGTGTCCAGTCCCACGCGTGACTCAAAAATTCTTCGCGAGATAGTTTATTTTTATCAATACCTTGCTCCTTTAACTTCGCCACCACTTTAGCTTCGGTAGCTATAGAAGCGTGATCTGTACCAGGCACCCAACACGCATTTTTACCTCGCAAACGCGCTCTACGGATAAGAACATCCTGAATGGTATTGTTCAACATATGCCCCATGTGCAAAACACCCGTCACATTCGGGGGTGGAATCACAATGGTATATGGCTCACGCTCATCTGGAACGGACTTAAAATACTTGTGTTCCATCCAATAGGAATACCACTTATCTTCTACGCTAGAGGCGGAATATTTTGTTGGGATTGTCATACTTTGGTACTGTTTTTGTATAAGTCTATAGTAACAGACAAAGTTACTTATATTTCTGTTTTTGTGAAATTATAAAAACATTTATTAACCCAAATTTAGACCGCGTTGTTCTACAGATATATGTCGTACGTCTAATTTATTTTGCAAAACGATTTAAAGTAAGTAATTTTGTCGCTCTCAATTTAAATATAAAATGATGAAAAATTTATTTGCAATTGTAGTTGTAGGAATGCTAAGCATCTCTGCTTTTGCACAAGACAAAATAGCAAAAATCGAGTTCAAGACGGATGTAATTGATTATGGTACAATTGAAAAAGGTGCTGACGGCGTTCGTGTGTTTGAATTCACTAATACTGGAAATGCGCCATTAATAATTACTAAAGTATCTTCAACTTGCGGTTGCACCATTCCTAAAAAACCTGAAGCTCCAATCCTTCCTGGTAATACGGGCGAAATCGAAGTAAAATACAACACGCAACTTGTTAACCCCATAAGAAAAACCATTACGGTAATATCTAATGCTGAAACGCCAACAGTTGCCCTTAAAATTAAAGGTGAGGTTGTCGATCCTAAAAAAAACTAGCGTTATAGATAAAAAGAACAGAAGTGTGATGGAACAATTGAACTGTTCTAACAATATAGTATAAAAGCTCTCAATTTTGAGGGCTTTTTTTTAGAGCAAACTCTTCAATTTAAAGCGAAAGGTCATGATGACTCCATTTCTGTCAATGACCAGTTTAATTAATTTTCCTTCATCACCTCTAAAAAACGATATGACCTCCTGTAATTTCAAAGGGTGCGTTTGTCTGCCATTAACAGTAAGAATAATATCTCCCACCTTTAAACCTGCTGTCTCTGCTGGAGATTCAGGTCTCAATTCTACAATATTAAACGCTGGTTTAAGTTCGTACTTATAGGCCTCTATCACCATAATTCCGCCTGAAGTCCGATCAGTTTTTAACGGAGTGTTATTCTTGCTTTCTTTTATGATTCTGCTACCGGACTGTTCTAGAATAATTCCGCTTTTGTCATAGGTAAAAGGCGTGTTGAAATACTTATTTTTCTTAAACGTAACCTGAGCGTTACCATAATCCATAATGATGTTGAACCGTTTTAACAATTCTCCAGCCATACTCCCACTGCGTTCTTTAAATTTTCTGGCAAAACTTACGGCAGCCGAATCAGGATAAGCGACATTCAAATTTTTAAAATGGAAATCATTAATAGAGAACTGATCTAATTTTGATCGTTTGCCATACACACTACCACTCAACCCCTTCCCTAAGAAATCTACAAAATACGCGTTGTTTTTAGGCACCAACCCCAAAGAATTATCTTCAAAAAGCCACAGCGCATCACTTCCTCCTGAGTCCATTAGTAATTTTACAGGAATCTTTTTGTCGTTCATGACCACATGGGCATCTATAAATGGTTTGCTGTTAACCAAGGTGAGATCTAAAGTTTCACATTTTTTACACGGCTTGTACTGATAGGTTTCTGGAGTGTGCAATCTTAAAAATTTTGATCCGTAATTGATTTCAACAATAAAATCCCTAAAAATATCGTATCCAATAATCCCATGGACTTGAACCCCCAGTCTTGGGGTGAAATTAATGGACTCATCCGTGATGATATACACATCTTGATTGATATTTAAAGCTTCTCCAATTCTAAATCTATTTTTCTCTGATTTTAACGCCACTACATAATCACCATCACCCAAGCCCCTCAAATATATACTTTCAAGGTTTTTTAGCTTTAAGGAGTCTACGGAATCTATAATATTGAATAAGATGGGTTTGCTGACACCAGAATCAAGTATAAAAGATAGGGTTACGCCGTTAATCTCTACAGGCATGATAATGAGATTGTCAATCAACTGAAACTTGACCTTGGTCCGTTCTGATCTTGGCAAGGTAAAGCGACTCTGCGAAAAGGTTAATCCGCAAAACAAAATAAAAAGTACCGCTGTTAAGCATCTATTAAACATAAATAAAAGGTGGTGTATTACCAATTTACAACTCTTTCATTGGACATTCGTTTTTTAGCTGATCATTTTCAGAAATCTTTGATATAATTTTCAGAACTTTACCCCTTAAATTTGAATCTTATGCCAAAAATCTCACAAAAAGGGCAGTTGATGCCTTCATCCCCAATAAGGAAATTAGTACCCTATGCCGAACAAGCTTATAAAGATGGTAAAACCGTATACCATTTAAATATTGGACAGCCTGATATCAAAACTCCAGAAGTTGCTTTAGATGCTGTTAGAGTGCATTCCTTAGATATTTTGGCCTATACACGTTCTGAAGGTTCTGAAGAATACCGTAAAAAAATAGCCCAGTATTACGCTAAAAACAATATTAATGTAACCCACAATGATATTATTGTAACAACAGGTGGCAGTGAGGCTTTACTATTCGCTTTTGGTAGTGTGATGGACTCTGGTGATGAAGTCATCATTCCCGAACCATTTTATGCCAATTACAACGGATTTTCTATTGCGTCTGACATCACAGTAGTGCCAGTAATTTCTAAAATAGAAAACAATTTTGCGTTGCCTCCTATTGAAGAATTTGAAAAATTGATTACAAATAAGACCAAGGCTATATTAATTTGTAACCCAGGGAATCCGACAGGTTATCTTTATTCAAAGGAAGAAATTAAACAACTAGCTGACCTGGTAAAGAAACATGATCTCTTTTTGATTGCTGATGAAGTTTACAGAGAATTTGTGTACGATGGTAACGAATTTTACTCCATCATGCAGGAAGCAGGCATAGAAGACCATGCCATTATGATTGATTCTGTATCCAAACGCTACAGTATGTGCGGTGCCAGAATTGGATATTTTGTGTCTCGTAATAAAGAAGTGATTCAGACCGTATTAAAATTTGCACAAGCCCGTTTAAGTCCCCCTACCCTAGCCCAAATTGCTAGTGAAGCAGCCTTAAGTACCCCTCAAAGTTATTTTGATGATGTTATTGTAGAGTATGTAAAACGACGAAACACATTGATCAGGGAATTGAAAAAAATTGATGGTCTCAAGGTTGCAGAACCAAAAGGTGCATTTTATTGTATTGTAGAATTGCCAATAAAAAATGCCGATCACTTTGCACAATGGTTGTTGGAAAGCTATGACTATGAGAAAGAAACTGTTATGGTGGCTCCAGCTGCTGGTTTTTACTCAACACCAAATGTTGGTCTAAACCAAATAAGAATTGCCTATGTGCTTAATGAAGAAAGCCTTATTAGAGCCGTTTATATTTTAAAGGATGCCTTAAAAGTTTACCCTAATAGCTAGTGCAAATTCAAGAAGACATATCATTAAAGCCCTATAATACGTTTGGGTTGAACGCTCGTGCAAAATATTTTTTAAAAGTTGAAACTGTTCAAGAGTTAAAAGACGCATTAAGTTTAACGGCGTATCCAGATAAATTCATCCTTGGTGGCGGCAGCAATATGCTCCTCACCAAGGATTTGGATTGCTTGGTCATTCAGGTGGCCCTAAAAGGCATTGAAATTATTGAGCATCAAGAAGATGATGTGTTGATAAAAGCTAATGCTGGTGAAAATTGGCATGAGTTTGTCATGTGGTGCTTAAAACATGATTTTGGGGGCTTAGAAAACCTTTCCCTAATTCCAGGCAATGTGGGCACAGCTCCCATCCAGAATATTGGTGCTTATGGCGTTGAAATAAAAGACACTCTAGAATCTTGCGAAGCCTTAAACATAGCTACAAAGACCATTGAAACATTCACAAACGATCAATGCCAATTCGACTACCGTGAATCGATCTTTAAACAAGATAAAAAGAATGCTTATGTAATTTTGAGCGCCACGTTCAAATTGACTACAGGCAAACATCAATTGCATATGGACTATGGCGCCATCCGTACAGAACTGGAAGCGATGTCAATTGTAAAACCGACCATTCAGGATGTTTCAAAAGCTGTAATTGCCATTCGCGAGAGCAAACTACCAAATCCAAAAGACATAGGAAACAGCGGTAGTTTCTTCAAAAACCCCATTATTTCTAAAACACATTTTGACAAACTTAAAAACAACTTTCCGGAGATACCAAGCTATCCTGTGTCTCCAACTGAAGTCAAAGTGCCAGCAGGCTGGTTGATTGAGAAATCGGGTTTTAAAGGCAAAACCTTTGATGAGTATGGTGTCCATAAAAAACAGGCTTTGGTTTTGGTCAATTATGGCAATGCAAAAGGCTCCGACATTTTTGACCTGGCAAAGCTCATTCAAAAAACAATACAGCATATTTTTGGAATTCGTATTGAAATGGAAGTCAATATTATATAAAAAGGCTTCAACCTTTTGAGCTGAAGCCTTAATATAATCGCCATAATGTCAGATGAAAAAGCTATTAATCAAATTTCTTAAAACCAAGAAAACTCAACACCACAGATATTAAAACTATATTTAAATTATAAAGAAGTTTATTTTGTAATTTTACCATCTTATAGTTGATATACGCACAAAAACCGTATATGGACTTTTATCATCTACATTAAAATAAATTTTAACTTTTTGAGCTACTCATTAGAAGAACATATTGTCGAACTTCTTGAAAAAGGAGACAAAGCTGCGATTAATTTACTTTATGAAAATTATTCTGACAGTCTTTATGGTGTTATATTAAAAATAACAAGCAATGAAGAACTCGCCCAAGACGCGCTACAGGAAAGTTTCGTGAAAATTTGGAAAAATTCAAAAAAGTACGATTCTAAAAAAGCCAGACTTTTTACTTGGCTTTATAGAATTGCGCGCAATACAGCCATTGATAAATTAAGAAGTTTCAATAATCGTTTCGAAAAAGAAGTCCAAATCGATAAATCTAACGTATATATTTTACCAACCGCAAGTTTAAATCAAGACGTCATAGATTTAAAGGATCACGTTACCAAATTGGATGAAAAATACCAAATTGTTTTAAATGCTTTATTTTTTGAAGGCATGACACAACAAGAGGCTAGTGATGAGCTAGACATTCCTTTGGGCACAATAAAGTCGAGGTTGAAAATTGGTTTGAGAGATTTACGGAAGCTTTTTAACCATTAAAGTTTAGAAATAATGGAAAATAAATTACAATTTTTTATGGAATCGGGCCTTTTGGATAACTATATCTTAGGTACCACAACTTTTGATGAAAATTTAGAGGTTGAGAGCTATATTGCTGAATTTCCTGAGGTTGCCCAAGAATATGAGCGGCTCCAGGACAATCTAGAAATTTTAGCAAAGGCAAGCAGCGTGGAAGCTCCAAAATTTATTTTGGATGACGTTTTACAGGAAATTTCAGAAGCTACTCCAGTCGTTCAAATGACACCTAGAGTTCAGCGAAAACGCACCCCATGGTTTAGTATTGCGGCCAGTATTGCAGCGCTTATATTTGCGGGAACGGCGTTTCTGCTTTATGAACAAAATATGACTTTAAACACTGAGAATCAAGTTGTAGTGGATGAAATTTTTGATCTTAGAAGTGATATTGAAGAAAACAATAATAAGTTAGAAAATGTGATGCTTCAGTTTATGAAACTGAACAATCCTGAAACAGAGAAATATGTGTTACGAGGAAACGCTAGGGCCAAAAACCTTAAAACGGTGGCCTATATTAACGCTGTTGACAAAACATCAATGATTGACGTAGTGTCCTTGCCAAAACTACCTGAGAACCAATCTTACCAAATTTGGGCAGAGCTCCAAGACAGGATGGTAAATCTTGGTATTTTGGATGAATCTGAGCGTAAATTAAAGACCATACCTTATATGGAAAATGCACTGGGCTTAAGCATTACTATAGAGCCTAAGTCAGGATCTCAAATTAATGCAGCTCATGCTGAAAACTCAGTAGCAGAAATTATCTTAAAGAACAACAAATAGAATTATTTAGTAGAATTCAATTCGTAAAACCACCTCCACAGGGTGGTTTTTTTGTTTACAAATCCTGCTGAACTCTTGCGTTTAAAGTACTCCATATTGTTTAAAAACATTATCTTTGTATAAATTTTAAACTCATGAAACTTTTACTCATTACATTAATTCTATTAGGCCTGGGAGTGGCTGGTATTGCCATTAAAATTTGGGCAAAAAAGGGCGGAAAATTTGCAGGTACTTGTGCAAGCCAAAACCCGATGCTCAACAAAGATGGTGACGCGTGTGGATTCTGCGGAAAATCTCCTGATCAATTTGATGACTGTAGTGAACCTAAACATTCTTAAAGGTTAATGATAATATTAAATGTAATTTTCTACATTTTTATTGTAGTTACCTTTGTGCAATTATTTTTTTACGGATATGTTTTTTCCAATGTAAAACAGAAAAGACAAATTTCTGACTCCTCTTACAAGCCGCCAATATCTGTTATTGTTTGCGCAAAAAATGAGGCTAAAAACTTAAGCAACTTTTTACCTTTTATATTAGATCAAGAGTATCCCAACTTTGAGCTCGTGTTAATTAACGATAGGTCCAATGACTCAACCTTAAGGGTCATGGAAGCGTTTAAGGCAAACCATAGCAATATTAAAATTGTAAACGTAAAAAACATAGAGGCCTTTTGGGGCAATAAAAAATATGCGCTTACATTAGGCATTAAGGCAGCAACCCATAACCATTTTTTATTTACGGACGCTGATTGTAAGCCTGTTTCCAAACAATGGATCAGCGAAATGAGCAGTCATTTTTCTAGAGAGCATCAACTTGTATTAGGATACGGGGCTTATACTAAAGTAAAAAAATCCATTTTAAATAAACTGATTCGGTTTGAAACGGTAATGACGGCTATTCAGTACTTCTCCTACTCAAAATTAGGAAATCCCTATATGGGCATTGGTAGAAATATGGCGTATACCAAAACGTTGTTTTTTGAAGCTAGAGGGTTTATGGATCACATGAACATCAAGTCTGGCGATGACGACCTTTTTGTCAATCAAATTGGCGATGCAAGAAATACGACCATCTGTTTATCCAAAGACAGTTTTACAGAGTCTCTTGCCAAAGAAACCTATCGCGATTGGATAATTCAAAAACGCAGGCACGTGTCTACTGCAACGCATTATAAAACAAAACACAAGGCAGCCTTATCGCTGTTTTTTACATCACAAGTCTTATTCTTTGTATTAGGACTAGTCCTTATAAGCACATTATTTTACTGGCAAATTGTACTAGGGCTAATAGTAGCAAGATATTTAGCACTATTCATCAATGTAACGCGAGCTTCTAAAAAGCTGAATGAAAAAGACTTGATTCCTTATGTTCCACTTCTAGAAATATTTTTAATTGTGACCCAATTCTTTATCTTTATAAAAAATCTCATTTCAAAACCGAATCGTTGGAAATAAAGCAAATCATTCAAAAAGCAAAAGGAAATGATCAGTCCGCATTTAAGGTGTTATTGGATTTTTTTTGGAATGATGTGTATGGCTTTCAATTAAAACGTACCGAAAATGAAAATGACGCAGAGGATATTACCATCCAAACCTTTTCAAAAGCCTTTGATAAAATTGATTCCTATAATGATACCTTTGAGTTTAAAACATGGTTGATTACCATTTCTAAAAATATTCATATTGATCTTATAAGAAAACGAAAAACTTCCTTTCAAAATAGATCCCGTCATACTAACTCAGATGATTTTAACGATATTATTGATGAATCGCCTTCACCTGAAGATAAGCTTATCACAGAGCAGAATTTAGCAAAATTACTGCGAGACATTAAAAAGCTAAAACCCCATTATCAAGAAGTCATCAATTTGAGATATTTTCAGGAATTGAGTTATAAGGAAATTTCTGAAGAACTTAATGAACCTATAAACAATGTAAAGGTCAAGCTTTTAAGAGCAAAAAAGTTATTGGCAGAAGTCATTACCAAGTAACACCTCTTTCCCGTAAAAATCAGGCCATTTTATTTGCTATAGCATCAGCGAAATAAACCGTTACCTCTCCTCCATTCCAAAATGTAGGTAGAGGGTGAGTTTAAATTATGCATCAGATGTAGCATTCGTATATGACCGTGCTATGATATAGTTTTACGATTATACTTTGTATATTTGTAATTGAAAACTTCCGAATCAATGAGTACAGAAACAATTTCAAAAATAATTCCAGAACGACAATCAAAACCAAAGTGGCTAAGAGTAAAATTACCCACTGGAAAAAAATATACAGAGCTTAGAACCCTGGTGGATAAATACAGTTTAAACACCATTTGCACCTCAGGAAGCTGTCCAAATATGGGCGAATGCTGGGGCGAAGGCACGGCGACGTTTATGATTTTAGGAAATATTTGTACGCGTTCTTGCGGTTTTTGCGGTGTAAAAACTGGGCGTCCTGAGGTTTTAGACTGGGATGAACCTGAAAAAGTGGCCCGCTCTATCAAGCTCATGGCGATAAAGCACGCCGTTTTAACGAGTGTTGATCGCGACGACTTGAAAGACATGGGCAGCATCATGTGGGCAGAAACAATTAAGGCTGTGCGCCGCATGAATCCCGAAACAACCTTAGAAACGCTCATCCCAGATTTTCAAGGAATTGAACAACATATTGACCGTATTGTTGAGGTGGCTCCTGAAGTTGTGTCGCACAATATTGAAACCGTTAGACGGTTGACCAGAGAAGTCAGAATTCAGGCCAAATACGACAGGAGTTTAGGCGTCCTTAAATATTTAAAAGAGCAAGGTCAACGCCGCACAAAATCTGGCATCATGCTGGGTCTTGGAGAAACCCGCGAAGAGGTTATTGAAACACTTCACGATTTAAGAGCCAATGATGTAGACGTGGTGACTATTGGACAATACTTACAGCCTAGTAAAAAACATTTACCGGTAAAACAGTTTATTCTTCCTGACCAGTTCAAAGAATATGAAACTATTGGGCTAGATCTTGGTTTTAGGCATGTAGAAAGTAGTGCCTTGGTAAGATCCTCTTACAAAGCCCAAAAACACATCAATTAATGATTAGGGTAGCCATTAATGGATTTGGCCGCATTGGCCGTCGTGTATTCAGACTTATTCAGGAGCGCGATGATATGCAAGTAGTTGCAATTAATGATTTGGCCGACACCAGAACGCTGAGTCATTTATTAAAATATGACAGCATCCATGGCGTCCTAAAAACAAAGCTCTCTCATGATGATGAGCATATTATTTTTGAAGACCAACATATTCGAGTACTGAATAGCACTAAAATCGAGGAGATTGACTGGACACCTTATAATGTTGATTTTGTCATTGAATCTACCGGAAAGTTTAAAACTACCGAAGCCTTAAAAAACCACATTCATAATGGCGCTAAAAAAGTCATTTTATCCGTCCCCCCTATTGATGATTCCATAAAAACAATTGTTTTAGGGGTCAATGATGACATCTTAACCGGAAATGAAACCATCATTTCAAACGCCTCTTGTACCACTAACAATGCGGCGCCTATGATTGCGGTCATTGATGGGCTATGTGGCATTAAACAGGCTTACATTACCACCGTGCATTCTTATACTACAGATCAGAGTCTTCACGACCAACCTCATAAAGATTTAAGACGCGCCAGGGCAGCAGGCCAATCTATAGTACCCACTACTACTGGGGCAGCAAAAGCGTTGACCAAGATCTTTCCGAAACTGAACGATGTTATTGGTGGGTGCGGAATTAGAGTGCCCGTTCCTAACGGCTCTTTGACAGACATTACCCTTAACGTTGACAAAACGGTTTCTATTGAAGAAATCAATCAGGCATTTAAAAACGCTTCAGAAACCCATTTAAAAGGCATTTTAGAATACACAGAAGATCCTATAGTCTCTATTGACATTGTTGGCAATCCGCATTCCTGCATCTTCGATGCCCAGATGACTTCTGTGATTGGAAATATGATTAAAATTGTAGGTTGGTATGATAATGAAACAGGATATTCCAGTAGAATTCTCGACTTGATCAGCAATATAGCGATGAAACAAACACTTTTGTCGAATAAATAATTATATTTGTTTATACAAAGTGACCTCAAAATGTCCCAACGAACCTATTATATAGTTGCTTTTTTTTTCCTAATAATCTCCACGCTATCTTCACAGAACGCCGCAGATGAGGATGTTGACATCCTAAAAATGCGCATTCAAAACTACGTTACGCAATCTGGCTTTGACACTGAACGTGGCGAATATTACAATGCCAAGGATAACCTTGAAAAAGCATTGGCCATTGCAGATAAAATTGGCGATAAGAAAAGCGAAGGGAGCATTCATACCAAAATTGCAAAAATCTTATTTATAATTGAAGAGCCAGAGAACGCTTTGGTGTCCTTAACCAAAGCTGCTGAACTACAACGAGAAACCAATGATTATGCCAATTTAGCCATTACCTATAACGTTAAAGGCATTTTACACACCAGCAAAAAGGAGTATCAAACTGCACTAGATTATTTTAACTCTGCCAAAACAAAATTTGAAGAAGAAGGTTTAGAACGTCTTATTACTGATGTCAATCTCAATGAAGCAAAGGTTTATATTCAAATGAAGGACTATAAAACCGCCAAGTCAAAGCTGGAAAAAACCATCATTTTAGCTAAAAAATATGATCAAAATGGCCTTCTGAGTAGTGCTTTCATCAACAGTGGCAAAGTATATCAAAAACTAGGAAATCCAGAATTAGCACTTTCCATGGCCAAAGAAGGAATGGAATTGGCTGAGCGCAACCACATTCCGGAATACATCAATGATAGTTACTTAACCTTAAGCGAAATTTATGAAGAAAATGAGGATTATCAACTTTCCAATCAATTTTTGAGGAAACATATCCAACTTTCAGATTCTTTGTTAAATATAAAGCGTCAAAATTTGTCGCCAGAAAAAAAAGCACAGTTTATTACGGAGTCCAAGGATTCTGAGCGCAAACAAATGGAGATCAAGCTAGAAGAAGCCGATGCCTCCAATAATTTAACTCGGATTACTACAATCTTGAGTATTGCATTGATCACTATATTATCATTACTCACCTTATCACTATATAAAAACAACAATATCAGACTGAAAACCAACAATATGCTTCACAAAAAAAATGATGAGCTTATTTTGGCTAAAGAAAAAGCAGAACTGGCTTCTAAGACAAAGGCGAACTTCCTATCAACGGTAACCCATGAGCTTAGAACCCCCTTATATGCAGTTACAGGGTTAACAAACATGCTTTTGGACGAAGAACCAAAACCCGACCAAATTCCACATTTAAAATCCCTGAAATTTTCTGGAGATTATTTACTCACCTTCATTAATGACATTCTCCAAATCAATAAAATTGAGGCCAATAAGGTTGAGTTGGATGCTGAAGTATTCAATTTGAAAAAGAAAGTTGAAAATGTTATTTCTGCACTGAGCAATTCCGCATTGGATAATAATACCAAGTTGCACTATGAATACGACCAAGACTTACCATCTACATTTACAGCAGACCAATTAAAGATCTCCCAAATTTTAATCAACCTTATAGGCAACGCCATTAAATTTACCAAGGATGGTGACATATGGGTAAAATTAAAAAAGATCAACCAGGAAAATGACACATATACCGTCCGGTTTGAAATACAGGACAATGGGATTGGGGTCACTAAAGAAAAGCAAGAACACATGTTTGAAAGCTTTTCTCAAGGCTCCATTCAAATTAATAGAAAATACGGGGGAACCGGTTTAGGGCTTTCTATAGTAAAGGGGCTTATCGAAATTTTAAAAGGAAAAATTTATTTGAAAAGTGAACTTGGTAGGGGCTCAAGCTTCTTCTTTGAAATCCCCCTCACCTATTCACCAGAACCTATCCATACTAAAAAACAAAAAAAACTTAGCGAAATTAACACTTTGGACTTGACAAATATTAAAATTTTGGTTGTTGAAGACAACAAGATCAATCAAATGATAACCCGTAAGATCCTAAACAAGATGAATCTGTATTGTGATGTGGTTGAAAATGGCGAGGATGCGGTTGAACGTGTTAAAGAAGTACGGTATGACGTGGTCTTGATGGACATTCACATGCCCGGCATTAGCGGCCTGGAAGCGACAAAGATCATTAGAACCTTTGATAAGGAGCTCACTATCTTCGCATTGACCGCGGTGACAATAGAAGATAAAATGCACGAGTTTGACGAAGCAGGCTTTAATGATATCATCTCTAAACCATTCAAACAGGATGATTTTGAGAAGAAACTCTATAATGCTTTAAAAGTAAACCAAAACTCCACAGCGTCTATTTAACAAACTCGCGGATCAGTTGATCAAAGTGTTGGGCCCGATCTATTTTCATTTCAATGGGTAAATAATAAAGCGATTTACTTTCAGCAAACCGAGATTGCAAACGGACCATGTCTTTTTCGGTGGTTAGGATAATCCCTTTCGTTTTCAAATGGTCTATGTCTCTGTCACTAAAATCGTGATGATCCTTAAATTGAAGGTGCTCAAATTGCAGTCCCAGCGTTTCCAAATGGGCAACCAATGGTTTAGGATTGGCAATGCCCGTTACCAAGGTAAATGCTTTACTTTTTAGAGTTGATAAAGCCACTGAATCTTTCGAAGTTCGGATATCGTTAGAATAAGAAATACTTCCAAAAAAGACCTCTTGATGTGCTAAGGGCTTCATCTTATTTACGAGGTCTTTTTTCTTTTGATCAGATAAATTTTCAGGACACTTCGTTACCACGATAATATCGGCACGTTTGGCACCTTGCCGTGGCTCTCTTAAATTCCCCGTAGGCAATAAGATGTCTTCCGTATAAAGGTCGTCAAACGCGGTCAACATAATGTTAAGACCAGCACTGACCCTTCTGTGCTGGAACGCATCGTCCAATAAAATAATTTCAGGAGCATTCTGTAAAGCGGTTAGTTGAGAAATTCCGTGCACCCGATCAGCATCCACACTCACGATAATATCATCAAATTTTTGGTAAAACTGAAAAGGCTCATCACCAATACTCATAGGGGTAGCGGTTTGATCAGCAATTATAAACCCTTTAGTCTGTCTTTTATAGCCTCTACTAAGGGTTGCAACATGATGCTCTGCTTTTAGCAATCGAATTAAATATTCAATCATAGGCGTTTTACCCGTTCCACCAACACTCAAATTGCCAACACAAATAACCGGAAAATTGTAAGCTGTTGATTTTTTTATACCAAGATCATACAATTTATTGCGCAACCAAGTGACCATATAATAAATGGGAACAACGGGAAAAAGGAGATACCTAACTAATTTCATCAGAACGAAAATATAATATTTTATCTTTGCTTTGAACCTAAAAACGAAAAAACATATGATTATTCAAGATGTCATTAATCATCTCGAAAAGTTGGCGCCTTTAGCCTATGCTGAAGATTTTGATAATGTGGGGTTGTTGGTTGGAGACAAAAACAACAAGCTGAAAGGCGTTTTAGTCACGCTAGACACCTTAGAGAGCATTGTAGATGAGGCAATTGAAAAAAAATGCAACTTAATTATCAGCTTTCACCCTATTATTTTTAAAGGTTTAAAAAAGATAGATGGAAGTACGTATGTAGAGCGCGTGGTCCTTAAGGCCATCAAACATGACATCGCCATCTACGCCATTCATACGGCTTTAGACAACTCTTTACAAGGTGTCAATGATATTATCTGTAACACCTTAGGCATCGAGAATAAAAAAATACTATTACCACAAAAAGGCACCATCAAGAAATTGACTACCTACGTCCCTCAAAAAGATGCTGATGAGTTGCGTACCGCGCTGTTTAATTCTGGTGCTGGTCAAATAGGCAATTACGACGATTGCAGTTTTAATACCGAAGGGATAGGCACGTTTAGAGGCAATGACGCCTCAGATCCTCAAGTGGGTGAACGCTTTGAATACCGTAAGGAGCAGGAAACACAAATTTCTGTAACCTTCCAAAAGCACTTAGAAAGCAGCATACTTAAGGCGCTATTTGCACACCATCCTTATGAGGAAGTCGCTTTTGAGGTGACCACTTTAGATAATTACAACCAACATATTGGGATTGGAATGGTGGGTGACCTGCCAAATGAAATGGCCACAGAAGATTTCCTACAGTTTGTGAAGCGTAAAATGAACGTGTCCAGTATAAAACATTCCAGCCTTATTAAAGATAAAGTAAAGCGGATTGCAGTACTTGGAGGTTCGGGTAGCTTTGCCATTAGTGCTGCCAAGTCTGCCCAAGCCGATGTTTTTATAACTGCAGATTTAAAATATCACGATTTTTTTTCGGCAGAAAATCAAATAATTCTAGCAGACATTGGGCATTATGAAAGCGAACAGTTCACAAAAACCTTTTTAGCTAACTATCTATCAAAAAAAATTACTAATTTTGCAATCGTTTTATCGACGATAAACACCAATCCTGTAAAGTATTTATAATTATGGCAAAAAAAGCTGAACTTTCTGTTGAAGACCGATTAAGAGCGTTGTATGATTTACAACTAATTGATTCAAGAGTTGACGAAATCAGAAATATTAGAGGGGAACTTCCTTTAGAAGTAAGAGATTTAGAAGATGAAGTTGAAGGACTTAATACTAGACTTGAAAAATTGAACGGTGGGTTAGCCATTGTTGATGACGAAATTAAATCAAAAAAGAATTTGATTGAGGAAGCTAAATCGTTAATCAAAAAATATGCAGAACAGCAAAAAAATGTTAGAAATAACAGAGAGTTCAATTCCATTACAAAGGAAATAGAATTTCAGGAATTGGAAATTGAATTGGCTGATAAGCACATCAAAGAATTTAAAGTACAAATTGAGCAGAAAAAAGAAATTATTTCTGAGACTAAAGACCGGTTAAAAGACCGTCAAGCGCATTTGAAACACAAAAAAAGTGAATTGAATGCAATTTTGGCTGAAACTGAAAAGGAAGAAACGGCTTTGATCAAAAAGTCTGAAGAATATCAAGCATCAATTGATGAGCGTTTAGTAAATGCTTACCACAGAATTAGAGCAAATGTTAAAAATGGTTTAGCTGTTGTTGCTATTGAAAGAGGTGCTTCCGGTGGTTCTTTCTTCACTATTCCACCACAGGTACAAGTAGAAATTGCTTCGCGTAAAAAAGTGATTACAGATGAGCACAGTGGTCGTATTTTGGTTGACGCCCAATTAGCCATTGAACAAAAAGAGAAAATGGAAAAATTGTTTGCGAAATTAAGCTAAACAGCACCATCATAATATCAAAAAGCCTTTACACCCAACTGTAAAGGCTTTTATTTGGCATAACTTTCACATTGTACCACTAAGGTTTTAAATAACTTAGCGACTACTTATAAAATTAGCCTTATGAAATCACTTGTTTTATCATTATCACTTATCGTTTTATTTAGCTGTCAACATACGGCACAGAACAACCCCAAACAACAAGCAGTTAAAACCGCTGAGCCTATTGAAGTCCCAATGACTGATGGCAAAGCAAAAGCCTATTTTGCGAGTGGTTGTTTTTGGTGTGTTGAAAATATTTATGAGCACGTCAAAGGTGTTGAAGAAGTGATTAGCGGCTACGCAGGAGGTCACACCAACAATCCAACCTACGAATCAAGCAACACAGGACAAACAGGACACGCAGAAGCTGTAGAGGTCATCTATGATCCGAATGTTGTAAATTTTGCGACTTTAGTGGATGTGTATTTTGGCTCTCAAAATCCAACGCAAGTTAATGGCCAAGGTGGAGACCGAGGCTCACAGTACCGCTCTATTATTTTTTATCAGACTGATGCGCAGAAAAAAATAATACAAGAAAAAAAAACGGCTTTGGCAACAAAACTGAATCAAACGGTTGCTGCTGAATTATATCCTTTTCAAAAATTTTGGATTGCAGAAGGCTATCATCAGGATTATGAGAAAAACAATCCTCAAAACCCATACATCCAAAATGTATCCATCCCAAGATACGAACGCTTTAAGGCAAAATTCCCAAAGTTGATTAAGGATTAAGATTGGATCAAATCGTTTATTTTAGACCTCACAGGTTTTAGAAACCTGTGAGGTCTCTTTATTATGGCTTACTTGCTCTTAAAGTAAATATTAAGGGATAAAGTTTGTCCTTAGTAACAAACATTCCCGAATCCGTTTGTAGCAAATCAGGCAATATATTGTACGGACTTTCATCATGCTCTTTGAGATACTCAATATTCAATCCAGCTTCAGATAAAGCAGAAACAACTTCTCCCAATCCGTGATTCCAGCCATACTCTTTACTGATCATCTCTGATTTGGCATTTGCATAAGTACCTTTATACTCTTCGTAAATAACAGCATCCTGCATATACCCATATTTCAAAATAGGCTTCCCCTCTAAATAATCAAACATCCAAACCATAGGATGAAATTCGGCCATAAAAAATGTTCCGCCTGGCTTCAAGCGCTCTGCAATCATCTGTGCCCACGGTTTTAAATCGGGCAACCAACCTATTACGCCGTAACTTGTAAAGACAAGATCAAAGGTTTCTGAAATATGTTTAGACGTATCAAGCACATTGCAGCACACAAACTTAGCATCAAGTTTCAATTCTTCGTTTAATTGTTGGGCTAAAGCAATGCCTTTATCGCTCAGATCAACCCCTATACACTTTGCTCCCATCCTACTCCAACTTAATGTATCTTGACCAAAATGACATTGCAAGTGCAGCAAGCGCTTTCCATCAACACTTCCTAGCGCCTCCAACTCATACCGCTTCAACGATGATTTGCCGTTTTTAAAAGCTTCCATGTCATAAAAATCACTTTCTGCATGAACACTGACTTTGTTGTTCCAAGTGGCTTTATTGGTATTGAAATAATTAGCATGTGGATCCATAAACTCTGTTTGATGTTTAAAATTAATACTTCTAGAACATTCTTCATTATCTTTATAAAAAAATTAAAAGATGAAAAAATCACTGATTTTACTCCTATTCGTCGCTTTCTCCTTTTCCTGTAAACAAAAGGAGGACGCTAAAGTTATAGAAAAAGAATGGTCAACATCGGAAAAAATTGCCAACGCTCACGGTTTTCAAAATTGGAAGGATGTTACTGAAATCCATTTTACTTTTAACGTAGACAGAGACACCACCCATTTTGAGCGTTCATGGATTTGGAAACCTAAATCAGATGCTATTGTGATGATTTCAGGAAAAGATACCCTTGCCTACAATCGGAAAGCGATGGATAGTACGTCTATGAGTGCGGACAAGAACTTCATCAATGATAAATACTGGCTATTGGCGCCTTACCAATTGGTTTGGGATACCTCAGCAACTATTTCTGACACTACTGTAACGGAAGCTCCAATTAGCAAAACTGAACTCAATCAAATAACGATTACCTATCCAAACGAAGGTGGCTACACTCCAGGAGACGCTTATGATTTATATTTTAGCGATGATTTTCTATTAAAAGAATGGGTGTATAGAAAAGGTAACTCTAAAGAGCCCTCAATGATGACCACTTGGGAAGATTACGAAGATTTTAATGGGATCAACATTAGCAAAACACATAAACGGCCTGACGCCAATTGGACACTCCATTTCACGAATATCAAGGTAATAAGATGAGATTTGTAAACTATTATAAAACCACGCTGCTTAAAATCCAAAGTGTAGAGTCGCAACGTATATAAGGTATGTCAGATGAATATTCCGCAGGATGCGTCTCTATATATTCAAAGAGCTTCCACTAACAAAGTTGAAGCTCTTTTTCTGCGCTCAAATCAAAGCTTGGTTTCTCTTCTACGAATTTCTTCAGAAGATTAACAGCAGCAGTATTTTCCAATAGAGACTTCTTAACTTCCAACAAACTCACTTTTCCGTCCTTCATTCTAAGCTTATAATTCTTATTTTTGTGTACAACCGAAAATCAAAACTCTGTGTCACATCACAAATTAGGCCTTGCATACGCACAACAAAAAGATCAAGCTGATACATTGGCGTCTTATAGAGATCGCTTCCATATCCCTAAACATAACGATGGAACCGATGTCATTTATATGACTGGGAATTCTCTCGGACTTCAACCAAAATCCACAAAAGAGTATATCCATCAAGAATTAGAAGATTGGGCAAGTTTAGGCGTTGAGGGCCATACCCAAGCAAAAAACCCCTGGTTACACTATCACGAGTTGCTAACGAATAGCATGGCAGAAGTAGTGGGTGCAAAACCTATTGAAGTGATTGTAATGAATACCTTAACCGTCAACTTACATTTGATGATGGTGTCTTTTTATAAACCGAGTCAAAAACGTTTTAAGATACTCATTGAAGCCGATGCTTTTCCATCCGATAAATATGCCGTAGAATCCCAGTTGATACACCATGGTTTTGATCCTAAAGACGGAGTCCTGCTTTGGAAAGCTAGAGAAGGGGAAGAATTAGCAAATTATGAAGATTTAGAGGCTATCATGGAAAACCAAGGTGATGACATAGCTTTGATCATGATTGGTGGCGTTAACTATTATACCGGACAGTTTTTCGACTTTAAACGCATTACCCAATTGGGACACAAACACGGTTGTATGGTAGGCTTTGATTGTGCCCACGGTGCAGGAAACGTGGCATTGAACCTCCATGATTCAGGCGCGGATTTCGCAGTTTGGTGCACTTATAAATATTTAAATTCTGGACCCGGAAGCTTAGGTGGCGCCTTTGTGCATGAGCGTCATGCACATCATAAAGACCTCAACCGCTTTGCAGGTTGGTGGAGCCACAACAAAGCCACCCGTTTTAAAATGCGTGATGAATTTGATCAACTTCCCGGCGCTGAAGGTTGGCAGTTAAGCAATCCCCCTATTTTATCAATGGCAGCTATTAGAGCCTCATTAGATATGTTTGCTGAGGTTGGCATGGAACAACTGATCGTAAAATCAAAAGAACTCACGGGGTATTTCGAGTTTTTGTTAAAACAACTAGGCTCAAACAGCATAAAAATTATCACCCCATCAAATCCCGATGAACGTGGATGCCAGCTCTCCATTCAGGTTAAAAATGCGGACAAGGCATTGCACAGCAAATTGACTGAAGCAGGCATCATTACTGACTGGCGCGAACCAGATGTGATCCGTTGTGCGCCTACACCATTATACAACTCGTTTCAGGATGTATATAATCTGGTAGAAAAATTAAAGCACATTTTAAATTAAAAATGCTCAAAAATTCCTTCCCTTTTTTAAGGGAAGGTGGATTAAAGCTCCGGTTAGAGCTTTAAGACGGAAGGGTTTTCAATCCTATATTGAAACTAAAAACTAAAGTTCCTCCCTTCGCAGGAAATATTATGAAAAAACAACAAAACATACTCATCATCGGTGCTGGCCTTTGCGGAAGCTTACTTGCCTTACGATTAGGACAACGTGGTTTTAATGTCAATCTTTATGAAATGCGGCCTGACTTAAGAAAGGTAAATATCAGTGCAGGACGGTCCATTAACCTAGCGCTTTCTGATAGAGGTTTAAAAGCAATGCGACTTGCGGGCGTGGAAGATCAGGTTAAAAAGCTTTGTATTCCTATGAACGGTCGACTCTTGCACGATAGTGATGGAAACACTGTTTTAGCGCCCTATAGTGGCCGTGAACATGAATTTATTAACTCTATTTCTCGTGGCGACTTGAATGCGCTCTTATTAAATGAAGCCGAAACACATCAAAATGTCAGCATTCACTTTAATAAAAAATGTAAATCAGTCGATTTTGAAAACACCACAGCCTTTTTTGAGGATTATAAAACGAAAGAAACCTTTGTAGAAGATGCTGATATTATTATTGCTACAGATGGCGCTGGATCGGCCTTGAGGAAAAGCTACTTTTTAGGAAAGAAATTTTTGTTTAGTTTTTCGCAAGATTGGTTAACCCATGGCTACAAAGAATTAAGCATACTTCCTGCAGCAAATGGCGGGTACCAAACTTATAAAAACGCACTCCATATTTGGGGACGCGATAGTTTTATGCTGATTGCATTGCCCAATTTGGATGGCAGTTTTACCGTCACCTTATTTTTAAGTTTTGATGAAGGCGACTACAATTTTGGAAATTTGACGACACCGGAAAAGGTGCTCGAATTTTTTGAAATATATTTCAAGGATGCCTTGGCATTGATGCCAAACCTGATCGACGAATTTTTTACCAATCCAACAGCACCTTTAGGCACCGTAAAGTGTTCGCCATGGTCTTATAAAGGCAACACCTTGTTGATGGGCGATGCCGCCCATGCCATTGTTCCTTTTTACGGACAAGGGATGAATGCTTCATTTGAGGACGTCGTAGAGTTTGACAAGGCATTGGATGAAGGCCAACCGAACAGCGAAGAAGGATGGGAAGCTATTTTTAAAGCCTACCAAACCAACCGAAAAAAAGATACTGACGCCATTGCTGATTTGGCCATTGACAATTTTCATGAAATGAAAGGCCACGTCAACAATGCGATATTTAGGGAAAAACGCAATTTAGAGATGACTTTGGAGAAAAATTTCCCAAATGCGTATTCCTCCAAATATTCATTGGTTACCTTTAATGAAGAGATTGGGTATCGGGAAGCCATGTTAAGAGGTCGAGCACAAGATAAAGCCATCTTAAATATGCTTACAGACAAAGAACTTGATATCAGTGATGATTTAGAAACTAATTTAAAAAAAGTTAATCGTGCTACGGAAGAGATTTTGGAAAATGATCGGGTAGCGAAAAATTTTAAACATTAAGAATAGTAAAAGTTAATTTAAACATCGATAAGACTTAAATTACAAAAAACAAGTTATGGCCAAAAAAATAAATGAGATTCCTGCCGCCGCAGGAACTAATGTCACACCAAGAGGTGCCTATCCGCACACAAAACGCGTAGGCGATTTTATATTTGTGTCTGGCACAAGTTCGCGCCGTGCAGATAATAGCATTGCAGGCGTTGATATTATTGACCCCATGGGTACCAAATATTTAAATGCAGAAGTGCAAACTCGTGAAGTGATCAAGAACATCGAAAAAAATCTGGATAAAGAAGGTGCGACTTTAAAAGATGTGGTAGATGTTACCTCTTTTTTAGTTAACATGAATGATTTTGCAGGCTACAATAAAGCCTATGCCGAGTTTTTTGATAAAGAAACCGGACCTACCAGAACTACTGTAGCGGTACATCAGTTGCCACACCCTGATTTGGTGGTGGAGATTAAGGTGATGGCTTATATCAAGAATAGAGAGTAGAGAGTAGAGAGTAGAGAGAAGAGAAAAGAGAAAAGAGATTTAAAATCGAGGCTCTATTTAAATCAATTGAATTAGGCATTATGAACATACAGAACTACATCAACGGTCAATTTTTGCCTCCAGTCGCTGACGAGTGGATAGATAATTATTGCCCTGCGAATGGCGAAATTTACGGTCAAATCCCTAACTCCTCAAAAGAAGATGTAGATAATGCCTATATCGCCGCTGAATCAGCATTTCCTAGTTGGTCACAATCTACTTTCGAGGAACGCAGCAGAATTCTTATCAAAATTTCCGAACTCTTGGAAGCGAACCTCCAACGGTTTGCAGAAGCTGAAAGTAAGGACAACGGGAAACCTATTTCATTAGCAAAAGACGTTGATATTCCACGGGCTGCTAGTAATTTTCGGTTTTTTGGGAATGCCATTACACAGTTTGGCAGTGAGAGTCACGAGAGTGTGGGTCAGGACGCCATTAATTACACTTTACGCCAACCCATTGGTGTGGTTGGGTGTATTTCGCCTTGGAACCTTCCACTCTACCTGTTTACTTGGAAAATTGCTCCTGCCCTAGCTGCAGGAAATTGTGTGGTTGCCAAACCAAGTGAAGTCACCCCAATGACCGCCTATTTATTGGGAGAAATTTGTACTGAAGCAGGCTTGCCAAAAGGTGTATTGAACATCGTACACGGGTTAGGAACAACCGCAGGACAAGCCATCATTGAACATCCAGATATTAAGGCGATCAGTTTTACAGGTGGCACCACAACCGGTGCCCATATTGCAAAAGTAGCGGCACCAATGTTTAAGAAATTGTCTTTAGAATTGGGTGGGAAAAATCCGAATATCATTTTTGCAGATTGTGATTATAAGGACATGCTAGAGACTACAGTACGTTCTTCATTTGCCAACCAAGGACAGATTTGCTTGTGCGGCAGTCGCATTTTTGTGGAAGCATCTATTTATGAAACATTCAAAAATGATTTTGTGGCGAAGGTTAAAGCTCTTAAAGTTGGCCATCCTTCAGAAGAAAAGACGACTATAGGCGCCTTGGTATCCAAAGCACATCTTGAAAAAGTCCTGAATTATATTGAAATCGCTAAATCAGAGAAGGGCAATGTCCTTTGTGGCGGGAATAGGGTAATAGTGAAAGGTTATGAAAATGGTTATTATTTAGAACCCACAGTTATTGAAGTTGCCTCGAATGATTGTCGCCTTAACCAGGAAGAAATATTCGGACCTGTAGTGACCATTATGCCTTTTGAAACTGAAGACGACGTATTGACCATGGCCAATGATGTTAAATACGGCCTATCTGCAACACTGTGGACCAATGACTTAAAACGCACCATGCGCATGAGCAGCCAATTGCAAGCGGGAATCATTTGGGTCAACACCTGGATGATGCGCGATTTGCGTACACCTTTTGGAGGTATAAAAGCATCAGGAGTTGGCAGGGAAGGCGGATTTGAAGCCTTGCGCTTTTTTACGGAAGCTAAGAATGTTTGTATAAAATACTGAAAAGAATATAGAAAAGAGAACAGAGAACAATGACATTTATAGGTCTCTTCTCTCTTCTCTCTTCTCTCTTCTCTATATTCTATATTCTTATTTCTCTTATCAAATAAAAAAAATTAACCTTAAAAAAGATCACTGCCTTCGCAGGGAATACTATGGATTTACAACTAAACAATAAAAATGCATTAGTTTGCGGGAGTACCGCAGGTATCGGAAAAGCGACAGCTATCTCATTAGCTGCTGAAGGTGCAAAGGTCACTTTGGTGGCACGAAATGAAGCTAAATTGAAGCAGACTATTTCAGAGCTTCCCAATCCGGAGAAACACAGTTATATTGTTGCCGATTTTTCAAACCCTGAGGAACTGCAACGCAAAGTTTCTGAATTCATTTCTAAAAATCACGGATTCCACATCTTGTTAAACAACACTGGTGGACCGGCCGGGGGGCCAATTTTTTCGGCAAAATTGGAAGAATTTGGAACTGCGTTTACGCAACATTTAAAATGCAACCATGTGTTGGTGCAAGTGGTGGTACCTTTTATGAAAGAACAGAATTTTGGACGGATCATCAATATTATTTCCACTTCGGTCAAGCAACCTTTAGATGGCCTTGGGGTCAGCAACACCATTCGTGGTGCAGTTGCCAATTGGAGCAAAACCTTAGCCAATGAACTTGGACAATTTGGTATTACCGTCAACAACGTGCTGCCTGGCGCCACTGAAACAGAACGGTTAACGGGTATTATCAGAAACAAAGCCAATAAATCAGGGCATACTGAAGAAGAAGCTGCCAATGCAATGAAGAGCGCAGTACCTGCAAGACGCTTTGCAAAACCAGAAGAGCTGGCCTATGCGGTGACGTTTTTAGCAAGTGAGCGTGCTAGTTACATCAATGGCGTCAATCTTCCTGTTGATGGTGGACGTACAAAATCATTATAGAATCATACAAAAATAACCACGAGCAAAATCTTTTTGTTCTGCTGTTTTATACTTAATTTTAAGAACGAAAACTTGCGTTACGGATAGAGGTCCCGATAGCTATCGGGATTGGAGCTCCTCTCCCGATTGCTATCGGGAGAGAGCGACTGCCGAGAGCCTGCCTGCCGACAGGTAGGCCTGACCTGTTCCTTAACGCCCAAATAATTGTTACCATGAGCAAATTAGTTTCTCCTATAAATTTTAAGGAATGGATTGAAGAAAACAGACATCTTCTTAAACCTCCCGTAGGCAATAAAGTTGTCTGGAAGGATGGCGACTTCATTGTGATGGTTGTTGGCGGTCCGAACAATCGAAAAGATTACCATTATAATGAAACACCTGAGTTTTTCCATCAAATTGAAGGTGACATGGTGTTAAAAATCATTGATAATGGCACCCCAAAAGACGTCCATATTAGAGAGGGTGAAATTTATTTGTTGCCTCCTAAAGTACCTCATTCTCCGCAACGTGGACCAAATACCGTTGGGTTGGTTATTGAATACAAACGACCTGAAGGCATGCGTGATGCCTTGCTTTGGTTTTGCGAAAATTGCACCACCAAACTTTATGAAGAGGACTTTACGGTAGAAAATATTGAAACCGATATGCCTAAAATATTCGATAAATATTATAATGACAAGGACAAACGAAAATGTCCTAATTGTGGGGAATTGATGGAACCGCCAACTAAAGTTAAGATTGAATAATGGCATCATTTTCACGGTATGGAAGATCAAATTACAATGGTAGGATCTCATCACAACGTCCTTTTAATAATTGAAAACATCAGTGTCCGGTAAAACAAGTAAAAAGTTTGCACCCCCCTTAAAGCATGATCTGGTTCGAGAACTTAAAAATGACACCTTGTTTTTGAAACTAATTTCACTTAGAGTGATTGGGCAAATTTAATTTAGAATAACGACTGTTTATCAGTCAGTTAAAATCAAGTCTTTGTTCTTTTCCCGATAGTTATCGGGACTATAAGCGCAGCGATCTTAATTCTTTATCGGACAATAATGAATTGCAAACAATAAATAAGATTCCCACTTTCGTGGGAAATAAGTATGGAAAAACGCAAATTACGTATTAACGGACACTCACATTTATTACCTTATCCAGAGGAGATTCCTCAATTTATGAAGGATAAAGGCATCTTTTGGGTAGATAAGGACCGGAAATTCATGCTTCAAAAAGATTGGAGTCGTCCAGTAACACATTCAAGTTTCTTTTTAGACGAAAAATTGGCTTGGATGGACCGTTTTAAAATTGACCATGCCGTGGTTTTGAATTTGTCTCAGTTATATGGTAATGGTTTGCGTGTTGAAGAAATGAAGCAGGCCTTACGGTTTCAAAATGATTTTAATGCGAAAATCCAACGAGAAAACCCGAGTAAATTTACCTGTGGGTTTGTAGTGCATCCAGGTTTTGTGCGCGGCGCAATGTGGGAAATGGAACGATGCGTAGAAGAATTGGGCATGCAGCTGCTGTGTTTGCCAACCCACTATATGGATACGATCGGCACTTGGCGTTGTATTTTTGATGAAGAAAATGAGCCGCTATTCGAGTTGGCCAGTAAATATAATTTAGCGGTAGAAATCCATCCGTATGATGGAGAAAAATTCATCAAATTGGAAAACACCTCTTGGCGCTTCCATTTAATTTGGATGCTCGCGCAATGTGCGGATGCTTATCACTTTTTAACTTTAAATGGCTATCAAGATAAATTCCCAAACATGCGTACTTGTTTTGCACATGGCGGACAATTGGCACAAATTAACTTGGGGCGTCGCATACAAGGTTTTGATGGGAGACCTGATTTATTTGAAGGCAAGAGTCACCCGAGAAAAGCGGTGGGTCATAAAAATATATTCTTTGATACCTTGGTACACGATACCGGCGGTTTACAACTGCTGATTAAAAACCAAGGCTCCAAACAAGTGCTGATGGGATTGGACGACCCGTATCCGCTTGGCGAAATGGAAAGCGCACAACAATCTTCCTACCCCGGGAAAATCTTAGATTTGGCGATGGATAGAAAAATTATTACCGCTGATGAACACGATGCTATTTGGGAAGATAACGTGATTAGATGGTTGTGTGGTGATGACGAAGCTGCTAAAGAAAAGTTGGTGAATCGAATTTTAGGCAATTAGTCAGAAGCGTTTTGTGAACAATGTCAATTCAATTATTAAGAACTTATTCGTAAACTTCACCCAAGTTTTAGATTATTTAAACTGAACATCATGAATTTTATATCGGAGATCTTAGATAGGTACATTACCGAGCATTCTGAAGACGAACCAGAATTATTGCAACAACTGTCTCGCGAAACATTTCAAAAAATCCTTCAACCGCGGATGCTTAGTGGGCATTATCAAGGTCGTGTATTGAGTATGATTTCAAAATTGGTGAACCCTGAGGCTATTTTAGAAATTGGAACCTATACCGGCTATTCGGCCTTATGTTTAGCTGAAGGCCTTCAAAAAGATGGTATTTTACATACAATTGACCTCAACGAAGAACTTGTGGATTTTCAACGCAAGTATTTTGACAAGTCTGATTATGGCACTCAAATCCATCAACATTTGGGAGATGCCTTAGATATCATTCCGAAGTTAGATTGGACCTTTGATTTGGTATTTATAGATGCCGATAAGGAAAATTATACCAACTACTTTCATTTAGTGGTTGATAAATTGAAACCTGGCGGCATTATATTATCCGATAACGTACTTTGGAGCGGAAAGGTACTAGAACCTTTAGAGAAGGATGATGTGTCCACAGCAGCTTTAATTACCTATAACACACTTCTAAAAAATGATCAGCGGGTTGAAACCATAGTATTGCCCATTCGTGATGGGTTGACGGTTTGTAGGAAGAAATAAGGGATTAGGAGAATTAAGCGATACTGAATATAAAGGTGCAGACCATTTTTGAATGCCTTTGAACGCCATCTGAAGTCGAATGAAATTAAATTCAATTTACAAACCTAATGAGGTAAGACTAATAAAATAAAGCGCAGCATGAAGGTAATAGACACTATATATTGCGTCAAAAGGGCTTAAACAGAGTCCACAATTTATCTAATAATGCGTTGTTTAAATTCAGATTTTAGAAAAAATCAGAGAATAAATGGAAATCCAGGCACAGTTGGGTTACATCTTGCGTTTAACAGAACCTACAGCATCCTCCACCTCATCCTTTACTTTCTGGATTTCTTCAGTGACGGATTTGGTATATTCTGAGGTATTAATACCGTGTTTTTCTGAGCTTTTAGTAATCTCCGATTTAAGATCATTGGTAGCATCTCTGAGTGTACGCATGCCTTTACCCATCCCTTTCGCAATGTCTGGCACTTTATCTGCACCAAAAACCATCACCACTATAAATAGGATGAACATGATCTCAGTGGTCCCGATAAATAAAAATGTAGGTTGTAGTATCACAATGCAAATATAGTGAGTTGTTTTGAATACTATAAAAAAGCCGACTGTTAAATTAGTCGGCTTTTTTAGTTAAAGTTTTAAATGTTAGTCCTGAGCTTTGTTTTTAAAGCTATCAAACTGACTTATTTCTTCTTTTTTAGGCCAAGAATTATTAGACGTATCAATATCTGCAGTCTCGGCATTTGGATCTACCACAATGGATGAGATCTCTTTTTGAGATGCAATGGCCTTGCTGACTTGCCTGTCATTCAATCTCCAGATTTCTGCCGGATAAGTTTCTGTTTTAGAAGTGCCATCTTCATAATTATACTGCACGATGATAGGCATCACTAATCCTCCCGGTTTTTCAAAAGTTACGTTATAAAAATACTTTGGTGTTTCAATACTTTTACGCTCCTCTTCGGTAAAATTATCCATCATATATTCCTTTAGGGAAGGGATATCGTCCGCTTGAATACCATTTTTCATGGCTTCTGTGAGCTCTTCGCTTCCATCTTCTACCATATACACCATTGGCTCTAGAGTATTCATGTCCAATCCTCTTCTGGCTGCAACATCTTTAATGTATTGGTTTGGTTCTGAAGACACATAAAATTTGGTCACTTCCTTTATACCAATATCTACCCAATCCGTTGTATAAAACCAACCTCTCCAATACCAATCTAAGTCAAATGCTGAGGCATCTTCCATAGTTCTGAAAAAATCCTCTGGTGTTGGGTGTTTAAACATCCAGCGACGAGAATATTCTTTAAAGGCATAATCAAACAATTCACGTCCCATGACGGTTTCTCTTAAAATATTGAGTGCCGTTGCCGGTTTCCCGTAGGCATTATTTCCAAATTGATAGGTATTTAAACCTTTGCTCATAATGGGTGCAATATAATCTTGATTGCCCTCCATGTAAGGAACAATGTTTGCTGCAGGTCCTCTACGTGATGGAAACGTTTTATCGTTTGCCGACAGTGCATCAGGGTACCACTCACCAAAATCCTGTTCGGCAACATATTGCAAGAAGGTATTTAAACCTTCATCCATCCAAGTCCATTGGCGTTCATCGCTATTTACGATCATCGGGAAAAAGTTATGTCCTACTTCGTGAATGATAACACCCATCATCCCGTACTTTACACGATCACTATAGGTTCCATCTTTTTCAGGACGGCCGTAATTCCAGCAAATCATTGGGTATTCCATACCTTGTCTTTGTGCGTGCACAGAAATCGCTTTATGGTAAGGGTAATCAAAAGTCATTCTTGAATAGGATTTTAAAGTACTGGCCACGGCTTTGGTAGACCACTCTTCCCATAACGGATTGCCCTCTTTTGCGTATAATGAAACGGCCATCACATCTTTATCGCCCACTTTAACCGCCATCATATCCCAAATATATTTTCGCGACGTGGCGAAACCAAAATCACGTACATTTTCAGCATATAGCTTCCAAGTTTTTTTAGCCTTGGAACGGCCTTTTTCTGCTTTTTCCGCTTCAGCCTGCGTAACGATCATAACAGGTTCATCATAGGATTTTTTAGCCGTTTCATAACGATCCATCATCGTTTTGGAAAACATCTCCTTTCTATTCACCAGCTTACCTGTCGCATCTAAAATATGATCCGCGGGCACCGTAATATTCACTTCAAAATTTCCAAAAGGCAAGGCAAATTCATCACGTCCCCAAAACTGCGAATTTTGCCAACCTTCCACATCATTATACACAGCCATACGCGGGTAGAACTGCGCTATAACATAGGCTCTATTTCCATCTTCCGGAAAATATTCGTAGCCAGAGCGCCCGCCATCTTTAACGTGGTCATTAATATTATACCACCACTTAACTGCAAAAGAGAATTTTTCTCCAGATTTTAAAGCCTGTGGCAATTCTACACGCATCATGGTTTGATTGATGGTATGTTGCAAGGGTTTGCCGTCGGTATCTGTAACTTCCATAATATTAAATCCGCCGTCAAATGAATCCTGCAGATAAGCGGATGCAAATTGCGAAGTCGTCGCCGCTTTTGCCACGCCACTACTCTCAATTAATGGCGATTTGGAATCTTTGGCACGTTGGTTTTGATCTAATTGAACCCATAAATAGGTCAATACATCTGGAGAGTTATTGGTGTAAGTAATGACCTCATCACCATGAATTTTTGCGGTCTCGTCATCCAATTCAATATTCATTTTATAATCTGCTTGTTGCTGATAATAGGCATGTCCAGGCGCTCCAGAAGCCGCTCTATACATGTTAGGGGTAGAAAATTCAGTATATAATTGTCTGAATTTATTGGTATTCACATGACCAGGTTTTCGATCTTGTTTGGTGTCTGTTTGCGCAAAAGTGCTCACTGAGATAGAGAGGAGTAAGAGACACAATAGGTTAAATGGTTTCATCTGTAAGTGTTAGGTGTGTTATAATGAGTTTTGAAATGTAATTAATTTGAGTCAATACTAAAGAAGTTGTTAAAATTTTAACATAGCTTTATCACTCTGTGGCATAAGAACAAAACTCTTTTTCTTATTGTTCATGTTGAGCTTTACAATATTCTGTTGATCGTCAAAATTATCAAAGAGTGCGGTATTTGAAATTTCAAACGTTTCAATTTCTTCAACATTGGCAACCTCCAAATAGCAAAAAAGAATATCATTGTCATATTCCTTTCCTATAAATTTAAAGTCGACAGGTGTCCCATTTATTTTTATGGTTATCTTATCCTTCAGGTAGCGCTTTAAGTAGATTCCTACTTCTTCCGCTTCATTTTTGGGAGAAAATATCAAACGTTTTTCATAACGTTCACGAAGTGTATTTTCCAAATCGTCTATAAAGATTCTAGAGATAATTTGCACTGACTTTTTATCTCGTACATATTCCACTTCAGTGACACTTACATAAAATTTATGGGCACTCACTGAAAGAAGTAATGGTAAGAGAATTGCTAAAACAAGAATTTTAATGGCTTTCATATAGGGTTTCAATTTTCAAAAATACAGTTTTAGTTTGCAAAAAGCAGTCCAAAAGAAATTAGTTCTCTTCTTTTTGGGTTTGCAATAGGGCTTGAAAGGCTTTTAATTTAGCTTCTAAAAACATAAGCGTTTTCATGCTGCTTTTTAATTTACAGAGGTTCTCAAACTCTGGATCATCTTGGCAATAGTAGAAAAATTGTGCTTTTATATCGGGTTCCAAACCATCTGTACGGAACAAATCCGCTGAGAATTCAGCTATTATTTTATCGAGACAAGTGTCCTTCTTTTCCAATTTCACATAGTGCTTTAAACGTTTGGTGCGGCCTGAAATGGCATTTATAATAAGTCCAACAGGAATTAAACCGCCACCCGAAGTAGCTTCATACAAGCGCCTTTCTGTTTGAGTCTTCAGTTTTCCAGTATATCCCGGGATGCCCAAATTATAAAAATTCAGATCGGGCTTAAGTTCTGCATTATGAATATCGAACATTAGATTTCCTGTAAGCACTTTACCAACTACGACTTCATCTAAAATATTGACTGCTTCTTCCAAATACACAGTGAGTTGTTGCGATGCCAAAATAACTTTGGTCACCACAATTTCTTTGGGTTGATAGGAAATACCAGAAAAGAGAATGGTATCATTCAATTTGGCAGGGATTGTAAAGTCGCCATTACTACTTGAAATCGTGAATCTACTTGCAGTCTTATTGATAATATGAATGCCTTCGACTTCATTTGACGCAATGATCTTCCCACTGACTTCAACAGACTGTGCATTGGTGTGTAGTGCACAAGCCAATAGCATTATGCTAAATAATAGACTATTTCTCACTCTTGAATTTCAGTTTGGAGATCCGATTTGAAACTGACCAGTTTTCCTTTCAGAAACTCAAGCATTTTAAAATCGTCATTGGTTATACATAGGGTGTCAAATTGCGCATCATCTGCACAGAAATAAAAAAATTCATTTCTATACTGTTCTTCAAGAGGATGGGCGCTGAATAACATTACGGCAAGGTTGGATTTGACTTTAGCCATGCAATCATCTTGATTTTCAAGATGGACTCTATTTTTTAATTCTTTGGTCCTTCCAGAGATGGCGTTAAAAATTGGGTCTAATGGAAGTGATCCGCCCAATAATGCCAACAAATGGATAGGCTTAAAATCTCCTGCTGTATACAACTGTCGTTCACTTTGAGTTTTTGGCTTTCCGGTATATCCGGGGATGCCCAAATCGAAAAAATTAATGTTGCGTTCAATTCCTGAATTGGCCAAGTCTGCGCTTAAATCGCCCGTCAATATTTTACCTACCACCACTTCATCAAGAATAGTTATACTTTCGGAGAGATAGATAGTCAGCGATTTTGAATTTATGATCTCCTGATCTACCACCACTTTTTTTAATTCATAAGAAACACTTGAAAACGTCAAGGTATCATTCAACTTAACGGGTATTACAAATATTCCTTGACTGTTGGATATGGTAAATGTATTGGACCCGTTGTTGAGAATATGGATACCTTCTACATCATGACTTGCACGGATCTGTCCTTTAACGGTAACAGTTTGCCCGATCGTAAGATGCATTCCGCAAAGAAAAAAAAGAAAACAGGCGTACTGATTTTTATCCACCTTATTTTGCTAAAAATTCTTTACTTTTTTGGCTGATAAATTCTAGAAATTGAAATTCTTTTCCTGAATTTAAGAGCGAATAATCAACACCTTCATCTTCTACATATTTTATAAACTCCTCCACCTTCTCCTCTGGAATATTGAAGTTTTCCACCAGAAACTTTGTACTGTAGTGGTCTGTAAAATCAGTATAGATGCCTGCATCCATACCTTCTTTTCTATTGATATTCTCTTTCGATTTAAAAATAGGTCTTAAAAATAAATCCACAATCCCGATGACATCAAATCCGTACTGGATATTATTACCAGTTCCAGGCATCGCAAGGTTGACTACTTTCGATTTATAATCATCAGGAAACTCATACTCATTCATATTTGCCAGACCGAAATAAATGGCATCCAAATCAGGATTAAAAGTTCTGACACTTTCTATATCCACGAGCAAATTCCCCGTAAGATCATAAGGTAAAATAATAACTTCATCCAGTTTATTGACTTTCTCCACCAAAAAGACCGTCATGCTTCTCGTCTTTATGATGTTTGCATCAATAGTGACCGTAAAATCCTGAAACTGCAAAGCTCTAAACTCAATAACGTCGTTTAGGGCTACACTGAGATTAAACACCCCATTTTCATCTGTAAGCGTGCCTTTTTTAGCCGATGAATTGTATACCGTAATACTTTCCAGCTCGTTGTTATCCACAACAATTTTTCCTGAAATTTCCACGCGTTTGATATTTTGCGAGGTCACGACGTATAAAGGAGCCAAAAGAAAGATATAGAGTAAAGCTGTTTTCATAGGAATCATTTAGTTAGGATTATAAAGAAAGGTCGAACTCTCTTAATTAAAATCTAAAGCCTGTTTAAACTTTTGTTAAAGTGGCAGATTACTTAAATTTACAACAAAATAAGTTAGATTATAGACCTTAATGCATTTGATTATTAACTTCAATAATCGCAATGATAGTGCATAAGCATTATATCTAGAAAAGAATAAAATTATGAAACAGATGATGATTGCCAGTACATCCACAGTTCATGGCAGTGGCTATTTAAGTTACCTATTAGAAAACCTATCTTCTTTCTTTAAGGATACAGATACCATTCTGTTTATACCTTACGCAAGACCAGGCGGAATTAGTCATGACGACTATACAGAGAAAGCCAAAGAAGCCTTTTCTCAAATAGGTAAACAGGTAAACGGTATTCATGAATTTGAAAATCCCAAAGAAGCCTTACAACAAGCCACAGGAATTTTTGTTGGTGGTGGCAATACCTTTGTCCTGGTCAACCAGCTTTACAAAAATAATTTGATCAGTACGTTGCAAGATGTGATTCAAAATGGGACGCCTTATTTGGGAACCAGTGCGGGAAGTAATATATGTGGACTCACCATCAACAACACCAATGACATGCCCATTGTGTACCCCCCTAGTTTCAAGGTTTTGGCAATGGTGCCCTTTAATATCAATCCGCATTATTTAGATCCAGACCCTAATAGCAAACATATGGGAGAAACAAGAGAAACGAGGATCCAGGAATTTCATGCATTTAATTCTCCGCCCGTGTTAGGACTACGTGAAGGTAGTTGGCTTGAAGTAAATGGGGATAGCATTATTTTGAGAGGCGAATTGGACGCACGCATTTTCGAATATAACAAAACACCATATGAAATAGAAACAGGAACGGATTTGAGTGGGTTGAAGTGAGATGTGAGAAATGAGTAGTAAGTATTAAGACGGGTGACGGGTGACGGGTGACTGATGACGGGTGACGGATGACGGATGACGGATGACGGATTAAAATAGAATTTACACCTTATTTATAATAGAATTTTTATCAAGACAGGGAAATTAGGAGTATCAAAAGGGGATTATTTTAATTGGTGAAATTTTTATACACATACAGTCTGTGCCAATAAGTGAAATTCGTGTCAAAAGACTTAAAGTTGCTACTACCTAAAGCTTCTTCAAAAAATGATAGCCCAAAATCTCAAAGCCTTCATTATAGTAAAACTTGTGCGAAGGATAATTCTGCACATAAGTATTTAGTTCTACAGATTGGCAGCCTTTTTGAGCCACATAATCATAAATACATTTTAAGAACTGCTTGCCAAGCCCTTTTTTTCTATAGCCGTCATCTATAAAAACATGGTCAAGCTCTACACTTCTTCCGGAATAATGGCGTGTACAAAACCACATGCCTGCAATTCCGATAAGCTTATCACGATCATAAATTGCTGCACACTCATAGTTTTGGGTAACCATTTCAGCAAAGCGTTGTTTTAAAACGGCTTCAGAAATCTTGTGTTCCGTTAGTTTTAGCATTAACGGAATAATGGTATTGATGTTGGTAGGTTCAATAATTTTAAAGGAAATGGGCATACTCTAAATTTTGAGTAAAATTAAATAAATTACTTCAACAATAAACATTGCTATTGATAGATTTGTTCCTCGTGTAAGAATCGGATTATTTTGAGATTAAATCATTAAAAAAGAATGCTAAAACTTGATGGTGATTGCGATAAGACATAAAAAAAAAGCCTCTTAAAAACAAGAAACTTTCTTTACACTAACTCAACTTCAATTTTTAAGACAGCGTGTCCAAATATGCCATAGCATCAATCGCTTTAGATTGTTTGGCATAATCCATAGCAGTTAATCCTTTCTGAGATTTTTTCTTAAGGTCTGCCCCCTCTTTTACCAGTACTTCCAGGATTTCGGTCTTGTTATACTTAGCGGCGTACATTGCCGGCGTCATGCCATTCGATTTAGCATTGACATCAGCTCCTAATTGAATCAGCTTTTTTACGGTCTCGATATCTCCTTTTACAATAGCCATGCAAAACGGACTAACCTCAACTTTACTTTTTTTGACTACGGTTGAAAATGGAACATCTTCAATGAATGTGGCGGCATTTGAGGTGTTGAAAGCAAACCCTAATGCAATTGCGGAAATAATGATTGTTTTTTTCATGATGAATAATATTTGATTTAGATTATATAAAAAAGACGACTCGGAACTAAAACTGTTACAGTATTTTTATTAAAATAAGATTAATTTAACTTTTTAAGAACCAAATACACGTTCTGTTAGGAATATTACAAACCCGCTACCATATGAGATAAAACAAGCTGTTTTACGTTTTTTAATTTTGTGAATTTCATTGTGATATACTCCCAATTAGTTTTTAAACTTTTATCTTTGAAACTCAAAACAGATCACCATGAACAAAAAAGTCATCCTAATGATCCTTGACGGTTGGGGAAAATCTCCAGACCCAAAAGTATCAGCCATAGACAACGCCCACACTCCATTTATTGATTCTCTCTATACCAAATATCCTAATGCTTCTTTGAGAACTGACGGGCTCCACGTTGGACTTCCCGAAGGGCAAATGGGCAATAGTGAAGTGGGACATATGAATTTAGGTGCCGGAAGAATTGTATATCAAGATTTGGTAAAAATAAATTTGGCTGTTGAAAATCACACCCTCGCTCAAGAGAAGACGTTGGTAGATGCCTTTACTTATGCAAAAGAACACAAAAAGCCAGTTCACTTTTTAGGCTTGTTGAGTGATGGTGGTGTGCACTCGCACATCAGCCATTTGTTTGGACTGCTTGATGCTGCAAAACAGTATGATCTTGACAATGTTTTTGTGCATGCATTTACAGACGGCCGTGACGTAGACCCCAAATCGGGCCGCGGATTTGTAGCCCAACTCCAAAACCATCTCATGGATTCTTCTGCAGAATTGGCCACTGTAACGGGTCGTTACTATGCCATGGATCGCGATAAACGATGGGAACGTATTAAGCTCGCTTATGATGCATTGGTGAACGGAATTGGCGAACCTTCTACAGATGTCCTTCAGACACTACAAAAAAGTTATGACAACGATGTCACAGATGAATTCATCCAACCCATCATCATGACCGACCATTTTGGCAATCCTAAAACAACTATCAAAGATGGTGATGTGGTTATATTCTTCAACTTTAGAACCGATAGAGGACGCCAATTGACTGAAGCCCTTTCACAATTCGATTTTCATGAGCAAAACATGCACAAACTGGATTTGTATTATGTGACCATGACTAATTATGATGAAGTTTTTACAGGCATTAACGTCGTATTTGAAAAAGATAATCTTACCGAAACTTTAGGCGAAGTTTTGGAGAAATACCATAAAAAGCAAATCCGAATTGCGGAGACAGAAAAATATCCACATGTGACCTTTTTCTTTTCTGGCGGACGGGAAATTCCGTTTGATGGCGAGAAACGAATTTTACGTAATTCACCAAAAGTTGCAACCTATGATCTAAAGCCAGAAATGAGCGCTTTTCAACTTCGCGATGCCTTACTTCCAGAATTGGAACGTGAAGAGGTCGATTTTGTATGCCTCAACTTTGCCAATGGCGATATGGTTGGGCACACAGGTGTTATGGAAGCGGCTATTAAAGCTTGTGAAGCCGTTGACGTTGTGGTAAAAGATGTGGTGAATGCCGCATTGACGCACAATTACACCACCTTATTGATTGCAGATCATGGCAACTGTGAAACCATGATCAATCCTGATGGTTCTCCCAACACTGCGCACACTACCAATCCCGTCCCGATCATTTTAATTGATAAGGAGTTGAAACATATTAATGATGGTGTTTTAGGTGATTTAGCACCTACGATTTTAAAACTAATGGGGGTTCCACAACCAGAAATTATGACGCAACATCCGTTGCTTTAAAGTTTTTAGGCTAGCAAATTATTTATTGTATTTTTAACCCCAAAGCATGGACTCATGAATTTTCAGAACAGACTTATCATTGCTGTAGATTTTGACGGCACCATTGTGGAAGATCGCTATCCAGGAATTGGAAAACCGCGTATTTTCGCTTTTGAAACGCTAAAACGGCTTCAGGAAGATGGGCATCGTTTGATTTTATGGACTTACAGGTCTGGAAAAAGTCTTGACGAAGCAGTAGCGTTTTGCAAGGATAATGGCATCACTTTTTATGCCGTCAATAGCAGTTTTCCTGAAGAGCAATTTGACACTTCCAAAAGCCGTAAGATAAACGCCGATCTTTTTATTGACGACCGTAATATTGGAGGTGCACTGGGTTGGGGTGAAATCTATCAAATGATTACTGATGAAGAACCGGCTATTCCTATCCCACGAAAAAAGGGATTATTCGCTTTTTTCAGATAAGCATTAATTTCTCAGTAAATCGAAATATTGACGGTCAATGGTTTCTTGATGATTTGGATGTGAAATGCGGACCAAAGCCTTTACCCGATTTTTAATTGTTTTGCCGTAAAGTTCAGCAATACCGTATTCGGTTACTACATAATGGACATGAGCTCTTGTAGTCACTACGCCAGCACCAGGTTTTAAACTGGGCACTATACGGCTAATTCCTGATGTGGTTTGTGATGGCAAGGCAATGATCGCTTTTCCACCGTCACTTAACGAAGCCCCTCTGATAAAATCCATTTGACCACCCACCCCCGAGTACATTTTAGATCCTATGGAATCTGCACACACTTGTCCCGTTACATCTACTTCAATCGCAGAATTAATAGCCACCATCTTTGGATTTTGTTTGATAATAGACACATCATTTGTATAATTTGAGGCACGCATTTCAATAAACGGATTGTCATCAACATAATCATACAAACGTTTGGAACCCATTAAAAATGTTGCCAACGCTCGCCCTCTATTGATATTTTTATAATTGCCATTGATCACATTTTTTAATATCAAATCAATAACACCATCACTAAACATTTCAGTGTGCAAACCTAAATCTTTATGGTTTGTCAATCTGGTCAATACGGCATTTGGAATACTGCCAATTCCCATTTGCAGCGTGCTCCTATCTTCAATCAATCCTGCCACAAAATCGCCTATCTGTCCTTCTGTTGCAGTAGGCTCTGCCATTTCATGAATGGGTAATGCTTCGTCACAATCTACAAACGCGTCAATTTCTGATATATGAATTATGCCGGCACCATGCGTTCTCGGCATTTGTTTATTGACCTGTGCAATGACATATTTGGCATTGTCAATAGCCGACAGAGTAGCTTCTACAGAAACACCCAAAGAACAATACCCATGCCTATCTGGTACAGAAACATGAATCAAAACAACGTCCAATTCTAAGATGCGGCGCTTAAACAGCAACGGCAATTCACTTAAAAATACGGGGGTATAGGAACCGTTCCCAGCCTTGATGGTATGTCTGACGTTTTTACCGATAAAGAAACAATTGACATGAAAACTGTCTCTCAACTCCGGATTGGCATAAGGCGCCTCCCCTTCAGTATGCAGTTGGCAAATTTCCACATTTCTAAGTTCTTCATGTCTGTTGGCCAAAGCATTAACTAACAATTGCGGGGCAGCTGCTGCTGCTTGTATATAAACACGATCATTGGATTTGACTGCCTTTAAGGCTTCTTCTGCAGCAACTGATTTGTACATGATTTTCAATTTAATGACAAAATTATCTAACAAAATCCAGTAAAAAACTGTCGAAAGTCATGTTTTCAAAAAAATGTCCACCCCATTTATTTTAAGTATCTTTGCCAATATTTTTTTTACAATGATTATACAAAAAACACGAGAAGAAATAGAGTTGATGCGCGAAAGCGCACTCATTGTTTCCAAAACTTTAGGCATGTTGGCCAAGGAAGTAAAACCAGGTGTTACGACCATGCAATTGGACAAGATGGCTGAAGAATTTATTCGAGAACAGGGTGCCATTCCTGGATTTTTAGGTCTTTATGATTGTCCGTCTACTTTACTTTGTAGTACCAATGAAGCCGTAGTTCATGGATTACCTACCAATGTACCTTTAAAAGAAGGGGATGTGGTAGCCATTGACTGTGGGGCCATAAAGAATGAATTTTACGGAGACCATGCCTATACCTTTGAAATTGGCGAAGTGACTCCTGAAAATAAAAAACTCCTTCAAATTACCAAAGAATCTTTATATGTTGGTATTAGAGAGCTGAGGGTAGGCAATCGTGTGGGTGATGTTGGCTATGCCATTCAACAGTATTGTGAAGCTGAAGGTTACGGTGTGGTCCGTGAATTGGTAGGACACGGTTTGGGTAAAAAAATGCACGAAGACCCTGAAATGCCAAATTATGGCAAACGCGGACGTGGAAAGAAATTTATTGAAGGGATGGTTGTGGCCATTGAGCCTATGATCAATTTAGGGACGCATCGTATCAAACAATTGGATGATGGTTGGACAATTGTCACTTTAGACGGCAAACCAAGTGCACATTTTGAACATGATGTTGCCATTATTGATGGGAAACCAGAAATCTTGTCAACTTTTGGGTATGTTTATGAAGCCTTGGGGATTGTATCTGATGAGGAGGAGGAGTTTAGGCGGGAGGCATTGGTTCTTTAGCTCTTTCACGGAGATGCGCGGAGGATTCACTGAGATACACTGAGAGTTATGAACGATAAATTGACGGAACGCATTATTGGAGCAGCCATAGAAGTTCATAGAACTTTAGGTCCTGGATTGTTGGAGTCAGCATATCAAAAGTGTTTATATTTTGAACTTAAATCTCAAGGTTTTGATGTGCAACAAGAAATTCCGCTACCCATTATTTACAAAGACATTAAGCTTGATCATGGCTATCGAATTGATTTATTGGTCGAGAATGAGGTTGTTATAGAAATAAAAACTGTCGATAAGTTCACTGATGTCCATTACGCGCAAATATTAACCTATTTAAAATTGGGGCATTTCCCTAAAGGATTGCTCATTAACTTTCATACTAAACTTTTAACTACAGGTATCAAACGTTTCATTAATTCACCTCTGTGAATCTCTGCGTTTTCTCTGTGAACCTCTGTGTAACTACTTGAAAAAACTCTTTAAAATAATCCTCAACACCATCCCAAGGCCCATTTTGATCCGGTTGAGCTATGTGGCACGCCCTGTTTTAGCTTTCTTTTTAAAGGGTGACCGATTTACGGATCCTATAGATGGAAAGAGTTTTAAAACCTTTTTGCCTTATGGCTATGGTACCCAGCGCAACAATGTACTATCGCCCTCTACATTGAGTTTGGAACGCCACCGCTTATTGTGGTTGTATCTCAACAGTGAAACGGATTTTTTTACTGTACCAAAAAAAGTTTTGCATTTTGCACCGGAACAGGCATTTTACAAACGTTTTAGAGCAATGAAGCATTTGGATTATGTGACAACCGATTTGAATTCGCCATTGGCAGATGTGAAAGCGGATATTTGCAGTCTTCCGTTTAGAAACGATGAATTTGATATCATTTTATGTAATCATGTATTGGAACATATTCCGGACGATACTAAAGCAATGCAAGAATTATATCGCGTTATGAAACCTGGAGGGTATGGTATTTTTCAGATTCCGCAGGATTTGAATAGAGCAGAGACTTTTGAAGACGATAGTATTACGGATCAGAAGGAACGCGCGGCTATTTTTGGACAATATGATCATGTTAGGATTTACGGTAGGGATTATTTTGACAAGCTTCGCTCTATTGGTTTCGAGGTTGAGGAAGTTGATTTTACGGCGACGCTTTCTGATTCTGAAGTGACGCAGTATTGTTTGGCGAAAGGGGAGATTATTCCGGTGGTGCGGAAGTAGAATTTATTTAAGGTGTTATTCTCGGGCAATTTATTATTCTTGTTCTTTATGGGATTCCTCCTTTCGTCGGAATGACAAAGAAGTGTGTTAATCTTCAGGAAAGTTGTTTAAGAATGAGGTTTCCAATTCTTGTTGATCATTTCAAAAATCAAGAAGAATTTTAGTTACTGATGGATTGCACAGAGATACACGGTGTATTGCCTAGTATCGTTTGAACATAGAGGTTTAGAGTTTTTGAAATTTTGAAACAATTGTATAACGGTACACGGATTTCTGGATTTTCACCTTCCTTATGGGATTCCTCCTTCGTCGGAATGACAAAGTAGGGTGTTGATCTTCAGTAAAGTTGTTTAAGGATGAGGTTTTTAATTCTGTTGCATGGTTTTAAAACAAAAGCATAATGTTTATCGGATTTCGGAACAGTTATCTAATCCATTCATAGGCTCTTGTCTGTTACCCTTTCTTATGGGATTCCTCCTTCGTCGGAATGACAAAACAATTCCATTGTTGGAATGACAAAATAGGTCCTTCGTGGGAATTATAATATCTTTAATTTTTAGGGAAGATGTTTAAGGTTTTATTTGTGCATTCTTAATAATCGCGAAGGAGCCTGAGTATGGGATTCCTCCTTCGTCGGAATGACAAAACAGTTATTTTTTTTTTTGGGGATTCCTCCTTTGTCGGAATGACAAAGATTGTTAATCTTCAGGAAAGTTGTTTAAGGATAAGGTTTCCAATTCTTTTTGATCATTTTCAAAAATCAAGAAGACTTTTAATTCTGGATGAATTGCTGTAAAGGCCTTTACTTTCTCAATTCCCATTGCTTTAAACGCGGTGGCGTAAGCATCTGCCGTCATACAATCCTTAGAAATCACTGAAATACTCAATAAATTCGTTTTACTGGGATATCCTGTTTTGGTATCGATAATATGAGAATAGCGATTGCCTAAGCTATCGGTTTTAAATTTACGATAGGTTCCCGATGTTGCCATGGCTTCATCATATAATGTAATGGCTTTTAAGATGGACTGCTCGGCATCAAAATGAGGCAGTTCTACACCTACTCGCCACGGTTTCTGATTTTCAAAGTTCTGACCTTTACATCTGATTTCACCTCCTATTTCAACAAGATAGTTCATGATATTCTGGCGTTCTAAAAAATTGGCAATCACATCTACACCATACCCCTTGGCTATGGCATTAAAATCAATAAAGGTGTTCGGGTTTTCTTTAAATACGCTGTTCTTCTTTAAGCTTACCTTATCCAACCCTACGGTCAACATTAAACTATCAATTTTTAGACTGTCCAGCGCGACAATGGTACCTTCGGGTCCAAAGTCCCACGCATTGACCAAAACGCCTATTGTCGGATCGAAAACACCTTCTGTTGCTTCATAAATTCGCTTAGAGGCATTAAATACGGTTTGAAAATGTGAATCAACAGTAACTGCTTCGTTATGGTTAATTTTTGAAATATCTGAGTCCGCCTGATACGTAGACATAGAGGCATTGATGACTTGGAATAAACTATCAAATTCCCTTTGAAAGTTGACCCTATCTTCTGAATAATATTGGACCCCATAGGTGGTTCCAAAAACTTCGCCAGACATCACGGTATTTCTTCGCTCTTCTTTGCAAGAAATAATAGTTAATAGGAAAAGAACACCTAAAAGGTATCGACGCTGTTGCATCAGAATTTTCAATATGTAGACTGGTTTTTGCATCGTCAACTCTTAATTCAAATTGGTTTCGACCACTTGTATGCCATTGTATTCAATCAAGTACTCTTCATTCAAATACACTGGTAATTCTTCGCCGTTTGGATTGCCAAGGCCAACGCCGGCATATAACACTTTCGCATCATTTTCCCGTGCATGCTTCTTAAATGTTTCCATCCAGATCATATCGTAGTTATTCGGATTTTCAGGAAGCATCACCGCCTTAACGATGACAAAAAAATACTGCTTGGTCTTATCCATACAGACAAACTGCGGATGTTTTTTAAGTTTGCTATTAATGGCTATAAATTCAAAGCCTCGTTGTTCCAGTTCCTTTCCAACATGGTTCATGGCGAGGTTATGTAATTCCTGTGGTGTAAGTGCTTTGCTCATACTACAAAAATACAATAATGCCAACAATTAGGGTCTTTAGTAAAATAGAAATTAATGGTGCCATACACGAATATCAGCAAATGTTCGTTGAGAGAATGATTCAGTTGAATTCTGTTAAATCCATTTAAATTCTTCATCTAATTTGTTATTTTCTGTATCTTAATAGTCATAAACACCTTGCTATGAAGACTTCACACCGATTGGACCTGGCCATACAGAAATTGTACACTGCATTTCACTCCAATGCACTCCATCCCGAATGCTGTAAGCAATGTGCCGTCGGAAACATTTTAGACAACACTGATGCTTGGAAACATTTATCAGATAATCATGGCTCCTTACAATTAAATTATGTGGGCTTAGTGCATCAAAATTTTGGAAGAACATTCAACGGCTATTCCCCTTCTGAGTTGTTACAAATAGAAGCCACGTTTCTCAGAGGTTGTGGGTATTCCTTACCATTGGGACATAACGGAACGAAACCAAAAAACCCGAGGAGCAAAGTGGTTTTTTTTGAAGGTTTGAGTGCCACGGTAGCCTTGTTATGTGCATTAGATGGTATTGACAATATTATGGACTATTCGAACCTATTTGAATCTATAAATGACCAGCCACGTAACCAATTGGATGACGTCCGATCATAAAAAAACCCAACACTTTCGTATTGGGTTTAAGTTGTCTACAAAAGTAGGTGTATATTATAACTAAGGTTCATTGATAAAATCACTATGCTATATCGCCATGACGCTTTAATGAAATGGCCATTATCGCCTAGCCTCCAAAGTCATCAAATCTGATGTTCTCATCAGGGATTCCGAAGTCTTCACCCATTTTTTGAACGGCTTGGTTCATCAACGGTGGACCGCAGAAATACAATTCGATATCTTCTGGTGATTCATGGTGATTGAGGTAGTTATCAATCACACAATTGTGAATAAACCCAACGAAACCATCTCCTGGAGCATCAATATTTTCTTTGACTTTCCAATTGTCTTCTTCCATAGGTTCAGACAAGGCTAAGTAAAATTTAAAGTTAGGGAATTCTCTTTCTAACTCACGGAAATGCTCTAGGTAGAACAACTCACGTTTAGATCGACCACCATACCAATACGTTACTTTACGACCAGTTTTTAAGGTTTTAAATAAGTGGTATAAGTGAGAACGCATTGGTGCCATACCAGCACCTCCACCTACGTACAACATTTCTGAATCGGACTCATTGATGAAGAATTCACCATAAGGACCTGAAATAGTCACTTTATCACCTTTTTTCTGATTAAAGATATAAGAGGATGCAATACCAGGATTGACATCCATCCAACCGTTTTTAGCACGATCAAAAGGTGGTGTTGCAATACGCACATTTAACATGACCTCACGTCCTTCTGCTGGATAAGAAGCCATAGAATAGGCACGCTCAACAGTCTCATCATTTTTCATTACTAATGGCCACAACTTAAACTTATCCCATTCTGCTTGAAATTTATCTGGTGTTTCGTGTTCTTCAGGATGCGCTGTAATGTCCATATCTTCAAACTTTACAGTACACGGTGGAATTTCAATTTGGATATACCCACCAGCTTTATAGCCCATGTCTTCCGGAATCTCAACCACAAATTCCTTAATAAAAGAGGCGACGTTATAATTTCTAACAACGGTTGCTTCCCATTTCTTAATCCCAAAAACTTCCTCAGGAATGGTGATTTCCATATCCTGTTTTACTTTAACCTGACAAGATAAACGAATGCCATGTTGTAATTCTTTTCTTGTAAAATGTGGTGTTTCTGTTGGAAGCGCTTCACCTCCTCCAGATAATACATGACATTCACATTGAATACATGTACCACCCCCACCACAGGCTGATGGCAAGAATATTTTTTCTGCACTAAGCGTTTGTAGTAAACTATTTCCAGAAGATACTTCAATCTCACGCTCACCATTAATCATGATCTTTACTGGACCTGATGGTGATAACTTCTGTTTTACAAAGAGCAATAATGTTACCAATAACAGCGTAATTACTAAAAAGGCTGCTACTGTTGCTATAATGGTACCTAAGGTTCCTGCTGCTAATAAAATCATCTTATTCGTTAACTTTAGTAATGTTCAACGTTTGTTTATCTTCTGCTGTTTTCTCAACTTGAGAAAGTTCTTTATCCCCTTCTTGTACGACAGTTCCTTTAGCTACTTCTGGCTCATCTCCACCAGTTAACATACCTCCAAAACTCATAAACCCAATCGCCATTAATCCGGTAATGATAAACGTAATTCCTAAACCTCTTAAGGCCGGAGGAACGTTTGAATATCTTATTTTCTCACGGATGGCAGCAATGGTAAGAATTGCCAAAAACCAACCAATCCCGGACGACACACCATAATTAAATGCCAATCCTAAAGTTTGGATATCTCTAGATTGCATAAATAATGACCCTCCTAAAATGGCGCAGTTAACAGCAATTAATGGTAAGAAAATACCTAGTGAATTATATAAAGACGGTGAAAATTTCTCAACCACAATTTCTACCAATTGTACCATGGTCGCAATGGTGGCGATAAACATGATAAAAGAAAGGAAACTCAAGTCGTAGCTTGCGTATTCTTCACCTAACCAAACTAGCGCACCTTCTTTTAATATGTACTGATCCAACAACCAGTTTAAAGGCACCGTAATGGCCAAAACAAAGATGACCGCAGCACCAAGACCAACTGCTGTAGCTACTTTTTTAGATACGGCAAGGTAAGAACACATCCCAAGGAAGGTTGCAAATACCATATTATCTATAAAGATCGATTTAAAAAATAATTCTATGTGTTCCATTTTTTAAGTTATAAGTTTTAGTACTTAAAGTACCTCAAGTTTTATTATTCCAGTCGCATTTAACTGCTCACTGATACCTGGAGACTTCTAATGTTAGTCTTCTATTAAATCTTTGTTTCTACTACGTTGGATCCAGATGATGATACCAATAACGATCAATGCCATTGGCGATAATAACATAAATCCGTTATTCTCATATCCAAATGCGTATAGCCCTGTTTGTTCTCCTGGAATTGGATTGCCCAATACAGGAAAACCCAATAAAGTTCCTGAGCCTAGCAACTCTCTGAAAAAGCCAACTATAACCAATATTACCCCATAACCCGCAGCGTTACCAATCCCGTCCAAAAATGAACGCCAAGGTCCATTTCCTAATGCAAATGCTTCAAAACGCCCCATGATAATACAGTTGGTAATGATCAGTCCAACAAACACTGAAAGTGTTTTACTTAATTCATAAGCAAATGCTTTCAATACCTGATCCACAATAATTACTAAAGCAGCAACGACTACAAGTTGTACAATAATTCTAATTTTAGATGGAATGATATTTCTTAGTAAGGATATGACCACGTTTCCGATGCCCAATACAAACAATACTGAAATAGCCATAACTATGGAAGCTTTCAACTCTGCAGTAATAGCCAAAGCAGAACAGATTCCAAGAACCTGAATGGTGATAGGGTTGTTGTCAGCTAATGGATCAGTAATTAATTTTGTATCTTTTTTAGATAAAAGTCCCATAGATTAATTGTTTTTTAAAGTGTCAAAATAAGGTTTGTAAAGCTTTAGATCGCTTTTGATCATCGCTGTTACACCGTCTCCAGTAATGGTTGCGCCCGCAATAGCATCTACAGCATTATCAGTTTTATCATTATTTTTAGGATCAGCATTTCCTTTAGCAACTGTAATTCCTTTAAAAACACCCGCCTCAGATAATAAATGCTCACCATAAAAGTCATCCATAAAAAAACGTTGCTTAATGTTTGCCCCTAATCCAGGTGTTTCGCCTAGATGATCAAAGTAAGCGCCTTGCACCACCATATCCTTATCTACTGCAACATAACCCCATATAGAATTCCAAAGTCCTTTTCCATAAATAGGAGCCACATATAGCGTTTTACCATCTTTCTGACCCACAAACAAAGGTAATTTTCTAGGCTCTCCTTGTTTAGCGTTTGTCTGTTGTTTTTTTACATCAATCAGGTAAGGTTCCTGCTTAGTTTCTGCAAAGTATTCGTCTCGGGTTTGCGTCTTAATAATTTTCCCATTGGTGTCAATCGTAATCACCAACTGGTCTGTAATATTATTTTTGAATGCCTCAGGAGCTTTTTTGGTAGATATAAATATGGCACTGGATTCATCATTATCATTGATGCCCATGGCGTAAAGTATATTCTGTTGTTTTTCTACACGCTGATTTTCAGTAATAGTTGGCTTTAATGATGACGCTGTAAAGGCCAACAATGCACCAACTACTACCACCATAACTACGGCAAATAGTATGGTATATGAATTTTTATCTGTTCTCTTTTCCATTCTTAAGCCGTTTTAACTTTTAAACGTTTCATTCTTTTCTTCACATTACCTTGCACTACATAATGATCAATGGTAGGTGCAAACACATTCATTAATAATATTGCCAGCATGACACCTTCTGGGTATGCAGGGTTAAACACACGGATTAAGATGGAAATAAATCCTATAAAAAATCCGTAATACCATTTTCCTATATTGGTCTGAGAGCCTGTTACAGGATCAGTAGCCATATATACAGCTCCAAAAGCAAAACCACCAATCAGTAAATGGTGCCACCATGTGGTGCTCATCAACCCGAAGAATTTACTGCTTTCAGTGATCCAACCTTGAGATACTACAAAGTTAAATATTAAGCCCATCGTAAGCGCTCCTAATACTGTAGAGACGATGATTCTCCAACTTCCAATTTTTGTAAAGATTAAGAATAAGGCTCCCAATAAGATTAACATTGTAGAAGTTTCACCCACTGAGCCTGGAATCATTCCGAAGAACATATCCGCTACTGAATACGCTGGTTCATGATTTTGGGCCAAACTACCTAAAACTGTTTCACCAGAAATAGCGTCTATATTTTGTCCGGCTGCAATGGCTTTATCTCTGGCAACTGCACCATGTACCCAAACCTTATCTCCAGACATCCATGTAGGATAAGCAAAGAATAAAAAGGCACGGATGGTTAAGGCTGGATTTAGGATATTCATTCCCGTACCACCAAAAACTTCTTTCCCAATGACAACTCCAAACGTTACTGCTACGGCAAGCATCCAAAGTGGTGTATCTATAGGTACAATTAACGGTACTAACATTCCGGTTACCAAATACCCTTCTTCAACTTCATGACCTTTGATTACTGCAAAGAGAAATTCAATTGCCAATCCTACACCGTAAGAAACGATAACTAATGGCAACACCTTCCAAAGACCGATAACCAAGTTGTCCCAAGACCAAAAAATAGCACTGAAAAATCCGTCAGCACGACCAATATCTCCTAATGCCAAATGGTGTTGGTAACCTGCATTGAACATTCCAAAAATCAAGCAAGGAACTAAAGCCAAAATGACCGTGTTCATGGTTCGTTTCAGATCGTCCACAACTCTAATATGAGAACCACTATGCGTCGTTTCATTTGGCGCATACAAAAAGGTATGCAACGCATTGAACGCCGGCGCCATTTTGGTGCCTCTATATTTTTCTTTTAAACTATGTAAATTACTTTTCAAGCCCATGTTTAACCAATTTCTTTAATCATTACGTCCAAACCTTTTCTGATAATTTGTTGGTGCGGTTGTTTAGAAACACACACAAATTCAGTCAATGCAAAATCTTCAGGGGCAACTTCGTACATCCCTAAAGCTTCCATTTCATCCAAATCTTCATACAGACAAGATTTTAAAATTTGCATTGGGTAAATATCCAACGGAAACACTTCCTCATAATTCCCTGTCAACACAAAATTACGATGTTCTCCATTGGTATTTGTATCCAAATCATATTTCTTATTTGGAGTCAGCCAAGAGAACGTCAACGCTCTTGTACTGGAAATTTTATCAAAAACCGGCTTATTCCATCCGAAGAATTCATAATCATCTCCTTCAGGAATTATAGTAATTATGTTACTGTAATAATCTAAATAACCATCAGGCTTAACATGTTTGCCCGTCAATACGTTCCCAGAGATGATACGATCATTACCGTTTTGCTCTACTCCATTGTCATAGACCATTGTAGACACTTCACTCGCTATTTTGGTTACAAAGTAACGTGGCTTTTTAACTGAAGATCCAACAAGCGCTACAATACGTTCAGCATTGAACTTACCTGTTAATAACAACTCTCCAATAATCACCAAGTCTTGAGCTGCAAGAGTCCAAACGACTTCGCCTTTATTAACGGGGTCAATTTTATTGATTTGTGTACCCACATTCCCAGAGGGGTGTGGACCTGATACTTTATGCAGTGTGATGCCTGAAAGACCAGATAACGGTGAGTTTGATTTACTACCAACGCTTACATGAACCTTTCCTTCCGTCAATTTGCCCAAAGCTGTAATCGCAGCTTGCAATTCAGCTTCTTTACCTAGAAGCACATAATCAAGGTCAGCGGCTAAAGGAGCACTTGCATATGCCGATATGAAAATTGCCTTTGGAGCATTTTCTGGCTTCGCAATAATATCATAAGGACGTTGCTTGATAAACGGCCAACATCCGGTGGCCAATAAATGCGCCTTTACGGTTTCAGCATCTACAGCATCTACATTAAACTTTCCGTTATCCTGATACGATTGCTCTTTATCGGCTTGGATTTTAATGCCCACGATACGTCTTTTTTCAGCACGCTCTATTTCAATAATTTCTCCAGATACGGGCGAAACAAATTTCACTGCCGAATTGGATTTATCATAAAAGATAGGTTCTCCTGCTTGTACTCTCGCACCTTCTTTTAAAATTAATTTTGGAATAACACCGTGGAAGTCTTCAGGTCTTAGAGTGTAAAAGTTGCTCAAAACGGCCTTTTCAGTGGTTTTTTCAGCTTCACCCTTAAGTTTGATATCGAGACCTTTTTTAATAGTAATGTCGTTTGACATGTTATAAGTCTATTTGTTAATAGTTATAGTAAATGTGATTTTATAACACTAAAAATCGGTGCAAATTTACAAATTTTTAATGCAGATTTCATAATTAATGTCATAAAATTTATACGGTATCGATTGCGTAAACTTTACGGCGTAATTTTTGTTTATCTTTACTTTCAAATTGCATCTTGATGTCCTTACAGTTTAAGCATTTTATAGTACTATTATTCTTTACAGGTTTTGCCTTCTCACAGGTTGAAGAAGTCCATCCGCCCAAGGATATAAAAACGATAGCCTTTAGAGGCAGTACCAATGAAAGTCAATTACCTATTTTAAAATTGGGAGAACCGCTCGTGCTGGAATTTGATGCGCTTAATGGTAATGAACCCGATTTTTATTATGTCATTGAGCATTATAATTACGATTGGACGCCTTCTAATTTGGTTAAATCCGAATACTTAACTGGGTTTGATAATCAGCGCATACAGGATTACAAAAATTCATTCAACACTTATCAAATCTATTCGCATTATAGGCTCCAAATTCCCAACCAACAAACTCGGGGATTATTGGTAACGGGCAATTACCTCATCAGTATTTTTAATGACGACGATGAATTGGTGTTTTCAAGAAAATTCATGATTTATGAAGACTTAGTGAATGTGGGCGTTTCAGTTAAGCGATCGCGGGATGTAAAATTTATTGACAAAAAACAATCGGTTGATATTGTGATTAACAATTCTAATTTCAACTTTAACAATCCTCTAGAAAATGTGAAGAGCTTGATCATTCAGAACAACAATCTCAATACCGCAATTTCTAATGTAAAACCGCAATATACCTTAGGCAATCAACTGATCTACAAATATACTTCAGAAACCAGTTTTTGGGGTGGTAATGAATATCTTTACTTTGAAAACAAGGATGTCAGAGCCGCAAATGTGGGCGTTCAGTTTATCGATTTAAAAGATATTTATCATAATTATCTATTTATAAATACTTCAAGGGCCAACCAGATTTACACTTATAATCCAGACATCAACGGGAATTTTCTGATTACTGCTGTAGACACTGAAGACGTTTCTATTGAAGCTGATTATACCATGATGCACTTTGGCTTGCAGTATCCTGAGCTGACTAATGGCGAATCCATATACGTCTACGGGAATTTTAATAATTATGCCTTAGAACCTGACAATCAACTTCTATTTAATCAGGAGAGTGGACTGTATGAATGTGCGTTCCGATTAAAACAAGGCTTTTATAATTATAAATATGTTGTGACCGATGCAGATGGAATTTTGCATGAAGGCGCCATTAGTGGCGACTATTACCAAACCGAAAATAATTACAAGGTATTGGTGTATTACAGAGATTTGGGCGCACGTTATGACCGCTTAATTGGGATGGGAGAAGCATCTTCCGTAAACATCTCAAATTAGATGTATTTAGAGTTGGTGGTCTCTAAAATGAGGAAGCGTCTACAGTATAGAACAGTACGACCCGTTTTTAGTTAAATAAATGCCAAATTCTCGATTGCGTTACATCTTACATAAAATAAATTATTGAAATCTTTTAAATTATACTATTTTAGCATATACCAAAACAATATTCAATTATGGTACAGCAAGTTACAAGTGGCATTAAGATCAGTGTAGAAACGGTTTTTGAAGGTACTTTCTATAAAAATTATAAAGTACATTATGCTTTTGGGTATAAAGTAACTATTGAAAATCAGAGTAAAAACGCTGTGCAGTTAACGTCTCGCCATTGGCGGATATTGGACGCCCTAAACAATAATGAGATTGTTGAAGGCGAAGGTGTTATTGGAAAAAAACCAGTTTTAAAACCTGGAGAGCTTCATACCTACAGATCAGGATGTCTATTAGCATCACCTTTTGGGGCAATGCAGGGACATTATAATATGGTCAATTTTACCACTACCAATAAATTTAAGGTGTATATTCCAACGTTTAAATTGAGCGCGCCATTCGCCTTAAATTAAATTTGATTTATTTTAAGACAGAGCACAACTCATTTCACTTATAGTTTAGTTGTTTAGAAATGCTTTACTCTCAAAATCTTGTTGGTTTTGACCTCTGCTTGCAAATGAACAACCTCGACCCAAGGGTACGAGGTATCAAGTAGAGGTTCCTTTTTTATTTCGACGCAGAGCGTCGGGGAATAAAACCCAAGGATCCCGCTAAAAAGCGGGATTAGTTCAACTAACAATTTTTAATTCATTGCTTCGCAACTTTTAAAAATTGAGTTTCACTAATTAAACGCTCATTGGAATGAGCGTCGTCTGATTTTTCATGCAACGCATCTTAAAAAACTTCCAAGTATTCTTAAAACCTTTTCCCCTATTTCAAACAACAACTTATACGCCAATGTCTGCACTTACAAGACCCGTATAGAGAACCGCCACTTTTAACGTCCTTTTAGCAGCTGAACGGCTTACTAAACATTCAATTTTTTGTACCTTTGAGACTTAAATTTTTAAACTTTCAAACTAAAATACTCATGGGAAAAGGATTTTTCAAGGTACCAGTAGCGGTAAATGAACCTGTAAAGACATATGCTCCGGGATCGCCAGAACGTGAAGCTGTTCTAGCAGAATATGCAAAGATGTACAAGAGCACTGTTGATGTACCATTATACATCAATGGCAAACATATTAAAACAAACAACACAAGAACGATGTCTCCACCACATGATCATCAGCATGTAGTTGGAACCTACCATTTGGCTGAGAAGAAACATGTTGAAGAGGCTATTGCAACGGCATTAGCGGCACGACAGGCGTGGGCAGATTTACCATGGGAGCACCGTGCAGGTATTTTCCTTAAAGCTGCAGAATTGATTGCTGGTCCTTACCGTGCAAAAATCAATGCAGCAACCATGATTGCACAATCTAAAACAATCCATCAAGCTGAAATTGATTCTGCCTGTGAGTTGATTGACTTCTTAAGGTTCAATGTGCAGTTTATGACGGAGATCTTCAATGATCAACCAGCAAGTACAAGTGATGCCTGGAACCGAATTGAGTACAGGCCTTTAGAAGGGTTTACCTATGCTGTTACGCCTTTTAACTTTACGGCTATTGCAGGCAACTTGCCATCATGTATGGCCTTAATGGGGAATGTTGTTATTTGGAAACCAAGTAACCATCAAATCTATTCTGCAAAAGTGATTATGGACGTTTTTGAAGAAGCAGGCGTTCCTGCGGGAGTTATCAATGTTGTGTTTGGCGACCCTGCAATGATTACGGAAAGCGTTATGGCAAGTCCGGATTTTTCAGGATTACACTATACAGGATCAACAAATGTGTTTCAGAACCTTTGGACAAAAATCGGAAATAACATTAAAAATTATAAAACCTATCCAAGAATTGTTGGAGAAACCGGAGGAAAAGATTTTATTGTAGCTCACAAAACAGCAGATGCCAAACAAGTAGCTACCGCAATTGTAAGAGGTGCTTTTGAATTTCAGGGTCAAAAATGTAGTGCTGCGTCCAGAGCGTATATTTCAAAAAGCATCTGGAATGATGTTAAGAAGTATGTTATTGAGGACCTGAAAACCTTTAAAATGGGATCTCCTGAAGACATGAGCAATTTCATGACCGCTGTAATCCACGAAGATTCGTTTGATAAATTAGCAAGTTATATTGATCAAGCTAAAAAAGATAAAAACGCTACCATTATTTCAGGTGGAAACTATGATAAGAGTAAAGGTTACTTTATAGAGCCAACAGTTATAGAAACTACAGATCCAAAATACAGCACGATGTGTACAGAACTTTTTGGCCCTGTAATGACAGTGTATGTGTATGAAGATAAAGATTTCAGTAAGACCCTTCAATTGGTGGATGGTACTAGCGAATATGCGTTAACAGGCGCTATCCTTGCAAAGGATCGTTATGCTATTGACGAGGCTACTAAAGTACTTCAAAATGCCGCTGGAAACTTCTACATCAATGACAAACCAACAGGTGCTGTGGTTGGACAACAACCATTTGGTGGTGCAAGAGCATCAGGAACCAATGACAAAGCAGGAAGCGCGCAAAACCTATTGCGCTGGATTTCTCCACGAATGATTAAAGAAACGTTTGTAACACCAACAGATTACCGTTATCCATTTTTAGGATAATCTGAATTTTTAATTGATAAAAAAAATCCTCAAACTCGCGTTTGGGGATTTTTTGTTTTTAAAGCCTTTAGAAAGACCTATGAAAGGCTTCTTGGAAATTTAGCCTTTATATTTTAAAGGCAAATGAACGAGCTTTTTAGTTTCAAAGAACTCTTCCTTATAGTAATCGGAAAGATCATATACGGTAGCTTTTGGAAAGTCAACCAACTCTTCAGCCAAATCGCCCCCCTTTAAATAGATAATACCATTTTTGAGTTCGTGTTTTTGTTTTTTAGCAACTCTGTCTTTTACCCAATGCACAAAGGTGGGCATTGCTGCTACAGCCCTACTCACCACAAAATCATAAGTATCCTTAACCTCTTCCACACGACAGTGTGATGTTTTAACATTGGTCAATCTTAGTCCTTCAACCACCTCATCCACAACTTTCACTTTTTTGGCAATACTGTCCACCAAGTGAAAATCAGTTTCCGGAAACATGATGGCCAGAGGAATTCCAGGAAAACCACCGCCTGTGCCCACGTCTATTATTTTAGTTCCCGGTTTAAAGGCAATAAATTTCGCAATAGCCAAAGAATGGAGCACATGCCTTAAATACAGCTCATCAATATCTTTACGGGAAACCACGTTAATTTTAAGGTTCCAATCTTTATAAAGCGCTTCTAACTGTTCAAATTGCTTTAATTGTAGTTCAGATAAATCTGGAAAATAATGTTGAATAAGTTGCATTCTGCTTAAATTTTCAGCAAAAATAAGCAATTTAATATGGATATTTTTAGCATATTCTTATCACAACCGCCACAATAAATGATTATCTTTGCGCTTTCTCTATATGATGGCTTGATTTTTGAAGTTATCCTAGTAAACATAATACAATGACACAACAGGCGCTCTCCTTCTCCAGAAACGATTCTGCGAAATTTTTCAGAACATTAAATAAACGCGTTAACGATTATTTTAAAGATAACAATATTAAACGCACAGGAAACTGGCAGTTATGGATAAAAACCGTTGTGATGTTTTCGTTGTTCTTAACACCTTATTTTTTAATTCTTACGCTTGATTTACCCGCTTGGGCAATGTTGCTATTAACCATAGTTATGGGTATAGGCATGGCTGGCGTAGGAATGAATGTGATGCACGACGGTAATCATGGTGCGTTTTCGAATAAAGAATGGGTGAATCGGTTAATGGGAAGCAGTATCTATATTTTGGCTGGAAACGTTTACAATTGGAAAGTACAACACAATGTGCTCCACCATACTTACACTAACATTCATGGACATGATGAAGATTTAGAAGCGGGTAGAATCTTACGTTTTTCTAAACATGCAGAGTGGCACAAACATCATAAATTTCAACATTATTATTCGGTTTTACTTTATGGCCTGTTGACGATCAACTGGGCTATTACTACCGATTATCTTCAAATGAAACGCTATTTGAAGCGCAAATTATCTTACGGAAAATTCCCTAATCCTAGAACGGAATGGAGCAAACTTGTCATTTCAAAAATAATTTATGTATCCATCTGGATTGTACTACCGTTGGTTATAACTAACATTCCTTGGTGGCAAGTGTTGATTGGATTCTTTATTATGCATTATGTTGCGGGTCTTATTTTAAGTGTTGTTTTTCAGTTGGCACATGTTATGGAGGATGCTGAAATGCCATTACCTGAAGAAAACGGTACCATGAAAAACACTTGGGCCATTCACCAATTGGAAAACACAATTAATTTTGGAACCAAGAGCAAAATTGTCAATTGGTTTACTGGCGGATTGAATCATCAAGTGGAACATCATATTTTCCCACAAATTAGTCACGTACATTATACTAAAATTTCAAAAATAGTTAAAGAGACTGCTTTGGAATTTAATCTTCCATACAAAGAATACAAAACCACTCGTAAAGCAATTGTCGCACATTTCAGATATTTAAAAGAAATGGGACTAAACCCTGCATTACAAGCTTAATCCTTACTTGCAAATGAATTTACTTTCAGATAGAATTTTAAACATGTCTACATCTGCCACTTTAGCAATGGCCGCTAAAGCCAGGGAATTAAAGGTAGAAGGAAAAGATATCATCGGTCTAAGTCTTGGCGAACCAGATTTCAACACTCCAGATTATATCAAAGAGGCTGCTATACAAGCCATTAATGACAACTATAGTGCTTACACCCCGGTTGACGGTTACGTAGAACTTAAAGATGCCATTATCAAAAAATTCAAACGCGATAATGGGCTCTCCTATAATTACAGTCAAATTGTAGTATCCACAGGCGCCAAACAATCACTCGCCAATCTTGCAGCGGTGTTGTTAAATGATGGCGACGAGGTTATATTACCATGCCCTTATTGGGTAAGCTACGCAGATTTGGTAAAATTAAATGATGGTATTCCTGTAGAAGTACCAACTACTATTGCAACTGATTTTAAGATGACACCAGCGCAATTGGAAGCTGCTATTACGCCCAAAACCAAAATGCTCTGGTACAGTTCTCCTTGCAACCCAAGTGGGTCTGTTTATAGCAAAGAAGAGTTGCGTGCCTTGGCTGATGTGTTAGTTAAACACCCTAACATTATTGTGGTTTCTGATGAGATTTACGAGCATATCAATTTTTCGAGTGAACATGCAAGCATGGCACAATTTGAAGATATGTATGACCGAACGGTTACGGTAAATGGGGTTTCAAAAGCCTTTGCAATGACCGGCTGGCGTATTGGATATATTGGAGGCCCTGAAAAAATTGCACGCGCCTGCAACAAAATGCAAGGACAAATTACCAGTGGCGCCAATTGTATAGCACAACGTGCCGTAATTACTGCTTTAAATGAATCGCCTACTAGAGTGCAGTTTATGATTGACGAATTTAAAATCCGTCGTGATTTGGTGCTTGATTTACTTCAAGATATTGAAGGCTTTAAAACAAATATCCCGGAAGGCGCATTTTATGTATTCCCTAATATATCTTATTATTTTGGGAAGACTTTGAGAGGAAAAACAATACAGAATGCTTCAGACTTCTCTTTATATTTATTGGAAGAAGCTTTAGTGGCTACGGTAGATGGTGGTGCTTTTGGAAATCCAGATTGTATTAGAATTTCTTATGCAGCATCTCAAAAACAAATTATTGAAGCTATAAAACGTATTAAAGCGGCAGTTAGTTAAAATTTAAAAACAATCGTCTAAAAAGAAAATTTTAGACGATTGTTTTTATCCGGTCATTAGCAAAGACATCATCTTTTAGTCTCAGAAAAATCACATCCTCAACTTCCACTTAGAGAATTGACAGAGACAGGAACCAATAAGATTATCATAACTCACACTTTAAAGACCCCTCTTACAACTATCTATTCCTCCAGAAAAACGGGGTCATTAATATCAGCACGGTAAACAACTCCAAACGCCCAAGCAGCATTAAGAAAGAAGCCCACCACTGCGCCAAAGGCGGCAAGGCGGCGTAATTATTCACCGGACCAAAAGCTCCCAAGGCTGGACCAATATTTCCTAAACTAGACGCCGCCAAACCTACAGAAGACTTGAAATCGATATCAAAAAAAGAGAATCCGATAGCACCCACGATGAAAGAGAGCATGTATAAAATAAAAAAGCCCAGAATATTATACACCACAACTCCCGGTATGGCTTTCGTATTATAACGCACGGGCAATACTGCATTAGGATGCAGAGCACGTTTAAATTCTAGAAATCCATTTTTTATCAAGATCAAATGGCGCACCACCTTAACACCCCCTGAGGTACTTCCGGCAGAACCGCCCAAAAACATCATTCCGAAGAAAAACACGATCAACAAAGGGGTCCATAAGGTATAATCGGCGGTAATAAATCCAGTAGTGGTAATGACGGATACGACTTGAAACAAGGCATGACGGGTGGCACTCTCAGCCCTTCCCCAAACCATCGGATGATCAATGGAAGAGAGTGACAAATCTGCTTTGAAATAAATAGTCAAGGCAGCAATAATGGTGAAAGACACTATAAATTTAAAGTACCAACGCAATTCTTCATCATTCAAAGCTTTTTGAACCCTCCCTTTAAAGGCATAATAGCTCAAGACAAAATTAGTACCGGCCAAAAACATAAACGTGATAACGATATACTGAATCAGCGGCTTGTCATTCCAATGCGCCAAACTGGCGTTTTTTGTTGAAAAACCACCGGTAGAGATGGTACTCATTGCATGGTTGATTGCATCAAAAAATGACATTCCCGCTACGTTTAACAAAATAGTTTCTGCTGCGGTGTATCCAAAATATATGAGCCATAAACGCTTTGCTGTATCGGTAATGCGCGGATGCAACTTGTCTGCGCTTGGCCCAGGAGCTTCTGCGGCAAATAACTGCATCCCGCCAATGCCCAATAAAGGCAAAATGGCAATGGCCAACACAATAATTCCCATTCCACCAATCCAATGGGTGGTACTGCGCCAAAACAACACTCCTTTTGGCACCACTTCAATGTCGTTTAATATGGTAGCGCCGGTTGTTGTATAACCAGACATGGTTTCAAAAAATGCACTGGTAAAACTCGGAATCACCTCAGTGGCCATATAGGGCAATGCGCCAGAAATGGTCATGACAATCCAACCGAGGGTGACCACCATATAGCCTTCCCGCTTGTTCATGTCTTTACTATGATCTTTGGTAACGAGCATTAAAAAACCGCCAATCAGTAATATAGCCAGCCCAGAGAGAAAGAGCTTTAGGGTAACACCGTCATCATAAATCAGACTGATCAATGTGGCCAATAGCATAAAGCCGCCGTTGAATAGCAATAACAGCCCGAAAAAATTGAAGATGATTTTGTAATTGATTTTCATAGGGTTTCTTTCAAAACTAAGAGAACGCCGCATATATTCTTGCGAACGCTCGAATATCTCATATTTTTAAGTGACAATAAGCTTTATTAAAAGAAGAATTTTTCTACTTGGGTAATAGATTTTGGTAAACAGCAAACTACTATGCGATCTCCTGCAAGCACCTTAAAATCGCCTAACGGAATTATTCCTGTTCCATTTCTTATCACCCCTCCAATAATGGCCGACCGCGGAAAATCTAAATCCTTTATGACTTTATCGGTAATTTTAGAACGCTTTTTTACCACGAATTCCAATAATTCGGCGTTCATATTATTAAGCTTGGTCATTGCTACTACCTCACCTTTACGGATGTATCTAAAAATATTATTGGCCGCTAACAGTTTTTTATTGATCAACGTGTCAATCCCAATAGATTCAGAGATCTGATAATAATCCATATTTTCAACTAAGGCAATGGTTTTCTTAACCCCTTTAGATTTGGCCACAAGACACGACATGATATTGGTTTCTGAATTTCCTGTAACCGCGATAAAGGCGTCCATTTTACTGATATTCTCCTCTTCCAGCAACTCAACATCCCGCCCGTCGCCATGAATAACCAATGCATTTGGCAAATCGTCCGCCATTTCAAAAGCAACATCTTTATTGCTTTCAATCAATTTAATTCTGAAGTTGGCAGCACATAAATCTTTGGCCGTTTTATGACCAATCTTACTACCCCCAAGAATCATAACGTTCTTGACATCCAGCCTCATTTTGCCCGAAAGCTTGAATAAATCCTCACTCCCACCTTTTGAGGTGACAAAAATAACTTTATCACCTTCCTTAAACTCCGTGTCGCCACGAGGTATAATGGTATATTGAGTTCCGAAGCGTTGAATAGCGATCGGCACAAAATGAAGTTGTGGAAACACCTCTGCCGCTTCCTGAACCGTTTTATTCACAAAACTGGCACTTTCTGAAAGCCTTAAACTCAACATGGTTAAGGCGCCATCCTCAAATTCATATCCGTCATCAAAACCATATTGGTTTAAGAGCAGTTCTATCTCGCCTGCAGCTAAAGATTCTGGCGAAATCAACTCATCAATTCCAAATTTAGAAAAACCAACCTCATCTTTCTGGTCAATAAATTCGACGTTAGAAATTCTTGCAATAGTTCTTTTAGCGCCAAGTTGTTTGGCCAAAACACAGGCGGTAATATTTGTAGTTTCTGATGAGGTTACGGCAATAAATAGGTCGGAATTTGCAATTCTGGCATCCTTTAAAACCGCAATAGAAGTCGCGTCACCTTTAATGACTCTAATGTCCAGATGGTCAATAGCGTACACTAAATTCTCCTTTTTTGTATCTAATAGGGTGATTTCTTGCGATTCGTAAGATAATAATTTTGCCAAATGAAATCCAACTTCACCAGCACCTGCAATAATTATTTTCATTAGTAGATGTATTCAAAAAAACGTACAAATATAAGCTATTAAAATGTGTCCCATTGAATTTGGATGGGATATAATAGAATTGTAACAATTGACAATACCCGTTTAGCTGATCCGATGAGGTTATAAATACGATATTAGCCCGACTTTTCATAAGACGATGACAGCTTAGCAATGAAAAAATATGTAATTTTGCCAAAAATAGTGTAATGTCAGAAAAAGTAAAGCCGTACAAGGACAGTCAGTTAAACAAAAAGCAACAAGTGGCGCAAATGTTTGACAATATTTCTAAAGAATACGATGGGTTAAACCGGGTTATTTCTTTTGGAATCGATGTAAAATGGCGAAAAAAAGTGGTGGACATTGTTGCTAAATCAAACGCCAAGCGCATCTTAGACATTGCAACTGGCACTGGCGATTTGGCAATAAATTTAGCCCAGACAAATGCTCAAGAGATAATTGGTTTAGATATAAGTGAAGGCATGCTTGAGGTAGGACGTAAAAAAATTGCCGAACGTAAATTGAGCGACAAAATTAAAATGATACTGGGAGATTCTGAAAACATTCCTTTTGAAGACAACAGTTTTGATGCCATTACTGTAGCTTTTGGGGTTAGGAATTTTGAAAATTTAGAAAAAGGACTTTCTGAAATTTTACGTGTTTTGAAACCAGAAGGTACATTTGTGATTTTAGAAACTTCTGTCCCAGTAAAAACGCCCTTCAAACAAGGGTACAAAATCTACTCAAAATACATTTTACCTACCATAGGAAAAGTCTTCTCAAAAGACCGTGTGGCATATTCCTATCTCAGTGAATCCGCTTCGGTTTTTCCTTATGGTGAAGCTCTAAACAATATTTTAAGACAAATTGGGTTTAGTAATGTTAAAGATTTACCTCAAACCATGGGCGTCGCAACAATTTACACGGCCACAAAGTCTTAAATCTGATTAATTGATCCCGAATCTCAATACAATAATGAAAAGAACAGTCCTTAGTATAGTGCTATTGTTGATGTACACCGCTGCATCCGCACAATTATTTTCGAAAGAAAAAATCACAAATCAAGAAAATTTTGACAAGGATTTCCTGACTTGGGGTTATTTTTTAGGGTTTAACAGTTATGATTTTAAATTTAAATATGATGCTGATCAGGCCATACGTCCAGATATTCTTGTAGAAACCACCGTGGGATTTAACGTAGGTCTTGTAGGCGATATGCGCATCAATGAATATTTAAATCTTCGTTTTGAACCGGGCTTATACATTACGCGTAGAAATCTGGAATACAGTAACAAAAACAACATATTTACACAACACCCCTATTTTATTAGTAATGAATTCAGGCCAGGAGATCTATTCCGTGAAGTGAAATCCACCTATCTCCATTTTCCTTTATTATTAAAGGTGTCCACCAAACGGATCAATAATTTTAAACCGTTTCTTGTGGGAGGCTTTTCTACCGCTTTAAATTTGTCGAGCAACGAAGACAATCCAGAGGACAACCGTTCAACCCAATTTAGGACCAAAAGTAGCATGTTGTTTTATGAGCTAGGTTTTGGGATTGACTTTTATTTGGAATGGTTTAAGTTTACACCTTCTATTAGAGGCGTTTTTGCTATTAATGACGAATTGGTTAGAGATAATGGTCCTGATGAAACACCATGGACGGGTACAATTAATAAAATGCAAACCCGTGGTGTGTTTGTGAATTTCACGTTTCAATAATGGTGATTGGTGACCCGCCCGAACGTGCCTTTTCGGTACGGGCGGGTTGGTGATTGGTGATTGGTGATTATGATTATGATTATGATTATGATTATGATTATGATTATGATTATGATTATGAAAAATTATTTATTTCAAAACGTTTAAGCAAAATTTTACTCGGTTTTCTTTAAAAAACTCAATATTAAGACTGAGATATTAATTGCAAACTCAAACTACAAAAATTGAGTTAATATTCATTTTTGAATCTCCCACAACCTCAAACCTCAAACCTCAAACCTCAAACCTCAAACCTACCCCCTTCTTTTAAACTCACTCAATAAAATGGCCGTAGCTGTAGCCACATTTAAACTTTCTGTTGATTGGTGTAGGCTGTAACTTGGAATACTCAGCCGATGTTCAATAAGTGCTTCAATATCAGTTGAAATGCCACTACCTTCATTGCCCATAATTAATATGCCCGTCTCTGGTAAGGTGGTTTCGTAAATAGTGTTGCCATCCATAAACGCACCAAATTTTTTAACCTTGGCATTCCTTAAAAAGTCCTCGAGATTCAGATAACTTAAATGCACTCGGGTTAAAGACCCCATGGTCGCCTGCACCACTTTTGGGTTGTAGCAGTCTACAGTGGTTTCACTGCATACGATGTGCTCAACACCAAACCAGTCGCAAAGCCTAATAATGGTTCCCAAATTTCCAGGATCCCTGACCGCATCCAAGGCCAGAATCAACCTTTCAGTAGACACATGTTTAGCCTTAGGAATTTCAAAAACGGCCAACACCTCCTGTGGCGTGGTTAAGGCACTGATTTTTTTAAGTTCAGCGTCACTGATCAGAGTAAAATACGCGCTTTCAATATTAAAATCGGCATGCACCGCATACAAATGGTGTAATTTGTAAGAAGACCTTAAAAATTCATCAACCGCTTTTTTTCCTTCTACAGTAAATAGTTGATGTTTTGAGCGTTGTTTTTTCTGTACCAGGCTTGTAATTAATTTTATTTGATTCTTTGTTAACATTAAAATCTATTTACTTTTGTGACGTTATTAATTCCTATCAAGCATTTATGTTATGTTTGATTTTACCAGCTATAAAAACATTAAATTTGCATTCATCAACACTTATGTCAATTTCTCTTTGAAACTTAAGGTAGCAAAAATATCATTTATTACAACACTATTCCTAATGTTGTCATCATGCAATGCTGTAAAACGCCTTAGCAGTGATGATTATTTACTGATGGACAACAGCATTCATGTCAATGATAAAAAGAACAATACAGATGCGCTGAGCAGTTTATTATATCAAAAACCCAATGGCAAACTTCCGCTATTTGGCGTCCCGATAAGGCTCCATATTTACAATCTTGCACGACCTAACATTGACTCTATTTTAAACACCAAATATAGAAATCCTGAAGATCCAAAAACGGGACTTAAAAACTTCTTATCGCTTAAACAATACGAAGCGCTCATCAACTCTAAAAGCACTTTTAACAGTTGGCTAAAAACCACGGGGGAGCCACCAGTTATAATCAATACTGCTAAGACAGATAAATCGACCACCAATCTCAAAACTTATTATTACAAAAATGGTTGGTTCAACGCTGTGGCCTCTTATAAAATAGATACTACGGGCACAAAACGCGCCAAAATAGACTACTTTGTAAAAACGGGCGACCCTTATTTCTTAGATTCCATAAGGACAAAAATCCAATCGCCAGTAATAGACACGCTTTATAAAACGCTCAAAAAGAAATCACTGATTGTAAAGGGCGATCAGTTTAAAGAGAATAATTTGACCAATGAGCGCGACCGATTGACGACAGAACTTCGAAATTCAGGGCTTTTTCACTTTGCGCAGGATTATATTACCTTTGAAATTGACACCATTGGTACCAATAAAAAGGTAAATACGGATATTATCATACAAAACAGAATTATCAGGTATGACGACTCTGTTGAAGTCAGACCCTTCAAGATTTACAAAATTAAGGACGTGAATATTTTTACGGATGATGCGTATCAAAATAAAGATCTAGTACCTACTGACACCATTAACTACAAAGGGTTTAACATTTACAGCTACGGCAAATCCAAATACCGTGCAAAAGCCTTAACAGATGCTGTATTTATTACGAAAGGTGGTATTTTTAAAGATATCAATCGTACACGCACCTATAGGTATTTAAGTGAATTGCGTACGTTTAAATACCCTAATATTGAATATGTAGAAGACGAAAAGGACAGCACCCTGACTGCTAATATTTATTTGATTCCGAAGAAAAAATTTGGACTTAATTTTAACGCAGAAGTGTCACAAAGTAACATTCAAACAATTGGTTTTGCTTTTAGTGGCGGACTATTGATACGGAATGTTTTTAAAGGCGCAGAAACTTTAGAAGTCTCAGGATTGGGCTCCATTGGCGCTTCTAAAGATGCCAACAACTCTAAAGACGCTTTTTTTGACATCACTGAAGTTGGTGCTACGGTCAAACTCACCATTCCGCGGTTGTTTTTCCCTGTCAACACAAATAAAGTCATTCCAAAATTCATGTCGCCAAGTACACGTATTAGCGCTGGTGCTACCAGTCAGCGCAACATCGGATTGGACAAACAAACCCTAACCGGTATTTTGAGTTACAATTGGTATCCAAATCAAAAAGTAACCAACACGCTGGACCTCTTTAATGTGCAATTTGTAAAGAACCTAAACGTAGATAACTACTTTGGGGTTTATCAAAACTCATTCAGTAGTTTGAATAGTATTGCCAAAAACATCAATTACATAGATAATACTGACAATTTGAGCATCCCTAACGGTGCCGATCAATTTATTAGTGCAGTTCTCAATAATAATACGTCATTATCTCCTATTGATGAAGATTATCAAACCATCAGTAATATTGATCAAAGAAAAAGGAGGTTAACAGAAAACAACCTGATTATTTCTTCGAGTTTTAATTACGTTAAGAACAGAAGGGAGACTATTTTTGACAACGACTTTTCCATTATCAGGTTCAGATTGGAGTTTGCCGGCAATTTATTATCCAGCATTGCTAATATTACAGGTGCCAATAAAAATAACAATGATCGTTATGATATTTTTGGAGTTGCCTTTTCGCAATATACCAAAGCTGAATTTGACTATGTGAAGTATTGGGATTTAGGTAAAAGGAGCGTCTTTGCCGTAAGAAGTTATTTTGGCATTGCGGTACCTTATGGCAATTCAGAAAACATTCCTTTTTCTAAAAGTTTCTTTGCCGGTGGCCCCAATGACAACCGCGCTTGGACCGCTTATAACTTAGGTCCGGGAAGCTTAAAATCTACCAACGAATTTAATGAGGCCAATTTGAAACTTCATTTTAGTGCTGAGCAGCGTTTCAATCTCTTTGGATCCTTATTTGGTGCTTTATTTGTGGATGCAGGCAATATCTGGAACGTATTTGATGATGTTACTGATGAGGCACAAACCTTTGATAGTTTAAGCTCGTTAAAAGATATCGCGGTAGGCTCCGGATTTGGTTTGCGTTATGATTTTAGTTTTTTTGTGCTTCGTGGCGATATCGGATTTAAAACCTATGATCCCTCCTACAATTTGGGTGACCGTTGGCTTAAAGATTACAACTTCAACAATGCAGTTTACAATATTGGTATTAACTACCCATTTTAATAACCTATCCGCAACACAACTTCTTCAATCCTTCGTGGGTACAGACTAAAAACATACAGTCTTTCAATTTTGTATGAACCTTCCTTTAAATAAAACCTCAAATTATGTTGGATTGAAATATTTGCCTGATACTATAAGGTTTTCGGTAGCTCAAATAAGATCTATTTATAAAAAACAGCCCTCTCAAAACCCTTATTTAGCTTTAATTTCATTATTTTTGAAATTAATTAAACAACTAAAATATTATGAGTCACAACATAAAACCAGGTGTTGCTACAGGCAAAGAGGTACAGGCTATTTTTAAACTGGCAAAAGAAAAAAACTTTGCTTTACCAGCAGTCAACGTTATCGGATCCAATACCATCAATGGTGTTTTAGAAACTGCAGCAGCATTAAACGCACCAGTAATTATTCAATTCTCCAATGGGGGTGCTATTTTTAACGCTGGAAAAAGCTTGAGCAATGACGGACAAAAAGCAGCTATTGCAGGTGCCGTTGCCGGAGCAAAACATGTTCATCTTATGGCAGAAGCTTATGGGGTTCCTGTAATTTTACATACAGACCATTGCGCGAAAAAATTATTGCCTTGGATTGACGGACTTTTAGATGCCAGTGAAAAACATTTTAAAGAAACTGGTAAACCGTTATACAGCTCACATATGATCGATCTTTCTGAAGAACCAATTGAAGAAAACATCGAGATTTGTAAAGCATACCTAAAGCGCATGAGCAAAATGGGAATGACTTTAGAAATTGAACTGGGCATTACGGGTGGTGAAGAAGATGGTGTAGACAATACTGATGTTGATGATTCTAAGTTATACACACAACCGGAAGAAGTAGCTTATGCGTATGAAGAACTGAGCAAAATTAGCGATCAATTCACCATTGCTGCCGCTTTCGGAAACGTACACGGGGTTTACAAGCCAGGAAACGTAAAATTAACTCCAAAAATTCTTAAAAACTCTCAAGAATTTTTATCCAAGAAACATGGCCTGCCTCACAATCATATTGATTTTGTTTTCCACGGCGGATCAGGTTCAACCGTTGAAGAAATTCGCGAAGGCATTAGTTATGGTGTGATCAAGATGAATATAGATACAGACATGCAATATGCTTTTATGACGGGTATTCGTGATTATTACAAGAAAAACGAAGCCTATTTAGAAACACAAATTGGCAACCCTGATGGTGAAGATTCTCCAAACAAGAAGTACTATGACCCACGTGTTTGGCTTCGAAAAGGAGAAGAATCTTTTGTTGAAAGATTAAAAAAGGCATTTGAAGATTTAAATAACGTAAATACTTTATAACTTTGCATTCCTAAACTAACTTTTCGATGGTGATTTTGTAATTCTAAAAATCGGCTATCTAAAATCTAAAATCGTAAATCAATGTCTTGGTTTAAAAGAAAAACAAAAGGAATCACCACTACTACAGAGGAGAAAAAAGACACGCCAAAAGGCTTGTGGTACAAATCTCCAACGGGTAAAATTATAGATACTGAAGAACTGGAGAAAAATTTCTTTGTGAGTCCAGAAGATGGTTATCATGTAAGAATTGGCAGCAAGGAGTATTTTCAAATTCTATTTGACGATAATGTATTTAAGGAATTAGATCCTAATTTGGCATCCAAAGACCCTTTAAAGTTTGAGGATACCAAAACATATCCAGACCGTTTAAAAGCTGCTGAAGCCAAGACCAGCCTAAAAGATGCGGTACGCTGTGCTGTAGGAAAGTCTAAAGGAAAGAATATTGTTGTAGCGTGTATGGATTTTGCATTTATTGGTGGTTCTATGGGAAGTGTGGTAGGCGAAAAGATTGCCCGTGCAGGAGAATATGCACTGAAGAAAAAGCTACCTTATGTGATCATCTCAAAATCAGGTGGCGCAAGGATGCAGGAAGCCGCTTTATCGTTGATGCAATTGGCCAAAACCTCGGCTAAGTTAGCACAATTGGCTGATGCAGGCATTCCTTATATCTCCTTATGTACAGATCCAACAACAGGTGGTACCACCGCTTCTTTTGCAATGTTGGGCGATATTAACATCAGCGAACCAGGAGCGCTAATCGGATTTGCAGGACCGCGAGTTGTAAGAGACACAACGGGCCAGGAACTCCCTGAAGATTTCCAAACTGCTGAGTTTTTATTGGAACACGGTTTCTTGGATTTTATTACAGAACGTAAGGATTTGAAAAACAAGATCAATCAATATATTGATTTGATTACCAATCAACCTTTAAGAGCTTGATTAAAAGCTTGATAACATAGTTTTGCCACACCCACTAGAATTTTTATTAATTTTCTAGTTCGTGTGGCATTATTTTTAAACCTTTACTCCCGAGTGAAGCCCTTTTAAAAAACACTTTAAAAGTAGTCCCCACATTTACGCGACTTTCCACGGTTATCTTGCCCCCCATACTTTCCACATGATTTTTTGTAATAAATAAGCCAATACCTCTCGAATCTGCACGTTGGTGGAAGGTTTTCTTAAACTGGAAGAGCTCATGCCGGTGCACATCCATATCAATACCTAGGCCATTATCATTAACTTCCAAAACAACAAAATCATCAATGACCATACTAGACAACTGCACGTATGAGCGACGGTCTTTCGAACTATATTTTATAGCATTGGTTAATAAATTTAAAATGATACTATCTAGATATACCGGAATACCCAGCACATTTAAAGTAGCACTGACCTGATTGACAATATCACATTTTTCATGTAGTGCTATCGCGTTTATATTATAAATGGCATTATCAACAAACTCTCTTAAGTTTAAAGAGAGCATCTGCTCCTGCGCCCCAAAATCAGAATTTCTAACCTCATTAAGATTTGAAATGGTACTTTCCAATTGAGACAGAGACTCTTTGAGCATCATAAAATTGCCGTTTTGCTCAATGCCTTGTAGTTCCTCTTTCATAAAATCTGTAATCATTCCTAAATTACCAAGGTGGGTTCTAAGATCATGGGTGGCAATGTGTGCAAAGTCTTTCAACCGCTCATTTTGAATGTTTGCTATAGTGGTAATAGCAGTCACCTGTTTAAGCATTTCCTTTTGCCTTGTAACATCATCAGTTTGTATTATAAAATAACGAGGTACACCATCTTTGCTGACTTCCACGGAGACTGATAAAATTACCCAAATCACGGTTCCCGTTTTGTGGAAATAGCGCTTTTCAATTTGATACCGGTCAATATCACCGTTTAACAATTGCCCGAGCTGTTCCTTATCAATACCTATATCATCCTTATGCGTAATATCAGGAAATGTCATGGTATAAAACTCCTCTTCAGAATATCCCAAAAGATCCATCAGACTCTGATTGACCCTAACCCATCTAAAATCTAACCCCATAACAGCAATACCGTTGGGAGCATGGTTAAATATATTTTCAAAAAGCGTATCCTTAATAGTAACTAAATGTGAGGGCATGGTTGTGAGGGATCTGCCTCAAAAATAACCAATTACACCGTGAACCATTAACTCGATTGCAACAAATTGTATCTAATAAACTAATTCCGGAAGTCATTAAATTATGGCTTCAACCCTTATTCATATTATAATAATTACTATATTTGCAGCTTGATTCGAAAACCGAGTCGTACATAACAATCATTTACAATAATATTAGCATGTATTTAGATCAAAAAGAAAAAGAAGACATCTTTACAAAACACGGTAAAGGTGCAAAAGACACAGGTTCTGCAGAAGGGCAAATTGCTTTGTTTACTTACAGAATCAATCATTTAACAGGACATTTAAAAAAGAACCGTAAAGATTATAATACGGAGCGTTCTCTAGTAAAATTAGTAGGTAAGCGTCGTTCTTTGCTCGACTATCTAACTAAAAAGGATGTCTTAAGATATCGTGCTATCGTTAAAGAATTAGGATTAAGAAAATAATCACTATAAAGACCACGCCTTTCAGCGTGGTTTTTTTTTACTGTCACACTCAAGCGTAAGAGTTAACAAATCGCATATAAGAAGCGAGATCCCAAAATATCCCGATAGCAATCGTCCCGATAGTTATCGTCCCGATAGTTATCGTCCCGATAGTTATCGGGAGGGACTTAACGGTTTTTCATTGGTCAACACACAACACTACACAACAACACAACCCTGTCCGACTTATAAAAAGGCGGAGACCATTGTTTAATTAGAATTAAAAAAATTATGATTCCAAAAGTTTTTAAAGAGGTCATTGACCTTGGTGATGGACGTACAATCTCCATCGAAACCGGAAAATTGGCTAAACAAGCCCATGGTTCGGTTGTTGTGCAATCTGGAAACTGCATGTTATTATGTACAGTTGTTTCCAATTACAAACAAAGTGACGTTGACTTTTTACCGTTAACTGTCGATTATAGAGAAAAATTTGCTGCCTCAGGACGTTACCCAGGTGGTTTCTTCAAAAGAGAAGCAAGACCTAGTGATGGCGAAGTTTTGACCATGCGTTTAGTTGATAGAGTATTGCGTCCATTGTTCCCTAAAGATTATCACGCAGAAACTCAAGTAATGATTCAGTTGATGTCTCATGATGATGACGTGATGCCTGATGCAATGGCTGGATTAGCGGCTTCTGCTGCCATTCAGTTGTCAGATTTCCCTTTTGAATGTGCTATTTCTGAAGCACGTGTAGGACGTATTAATGGTGAATTTGTCATCAACCCAACAAGAGCGCAGTTATTAGAGTCAGATATTGACATGATGATTGGTGCTTCTGCGGATTCTGTAATGATGGTTGAAGGTGAGATGGATGAAATTTCTGAAGAAGAAATGGCAGATGCTATCAAATTTGCCCATGAAGCCATTAAAGTACAGTGTGCTGCGCAAATGAGATTGGCGGAAGCTTTCGGTAAGAAAGCCGTTCGTGAATATGATGCAGAACGCGAAGATGCTGATTTAGCTCAAAAAATTCACACTATGGCCTACGACAAAGTGTATGCTATAGCACAAGCTGGTTCAGCAAAACATGAACGCAGTGCGGCATTTGATGCCATTAAAGAAGACATTAAAGCCTCATTTAGCGAAGAAGAATTGGCTGATTATGGTGGTATGGTTTCAAAATATTACAATAAGGCCGAAAAAGCTGCCATTCGCGACTTGACCCTAAATGAAGGGTTGCGTTTGGATGGTCGTAAGACTGACGAGATCAGACCAATTTGGTGTGAAGTAGATTATTTACCATCTACACACGGTTCTGCAATCTTTACACGTGGAGAAACTCAAGCCTTGGCTACAGTTACTTTAGGAACATCAAGAGAAGCAAACCAAATAGACATGCCATCTTTTGAAGGTGAAGAGCGTTTCTATTTACATTATAACTTCCCACCGTTTTCAACTGGAGAAGCAAGACCAATCCGTGGCACCTCCCGTAGAGAAGTAGGTCATGGTAACTTGGCACAACGTGCATTGAAAGGGATGGTGCCTGATGAGTGTCCTTACACAGTAAGAGTGGTATCTGAAGTTTTAGAATCTAACGGTTCTTCTTCAATGGCTACAGTTTGTGCCGGTACAATGGCGCTGATGGATGCTGGTGTTCAGTTGAAGAAACCTGTTTCAGGAATTGCAATGGGATTGATTTCTGATGCAGAATCTGGAAAATACGCTGTGTTGTCTGATATTCTTGGTGATGAAGATCATTTAGGAGATATGGACTTTAAAGTTACGGGTACTGCAGATGGAATTACCGCTTGTCAAATGGACATCAAGGTAAAAGGATTGTCTTACGAAATTTTAGTGAATGCCTTAAAGCAAGCACGTAATGGTCGTTTACATATTCTTGACAAATTGGTAGAAGCTATTGCACAGCCAAACACTGAAGTTAAAGCGCACGCTCCAAAAATGATTACGCGTGTTATTCCTAACGAATTCATTGGAGCCTTGATTGGACCAGGTGGAAAAGTGATTCAAGAATTACAGAAAACAACAAAAACGACGATTGTTATCAACGAAGATCCTATTACAGAAGAAGGTATTGTGGAAATCTTAGGTACCAATCAAGAAGGTATCGATGCAGTATTGACCAAAATCGATTCATTGTTGTTCAAACCAACAATTGGTGGTTCTTACCAAGTGAAAGTTATTAAAATGCTAGATTTTGGAGCTGTTGTTGAATATTTAGACGCACCAGGAAACGAAGTGTTGTTACACGTAAGTGAATTGGCATGGGAACGTACTGAAAATGTATCTGACGTAGTCAATATGGGCGATGTATTTGAAGTGAAATACTTTGGCGTTGATCCTAAAACACGTAAAGAAAAAGTATCTCGCAAGGCTTTGTTGGAAAAACCAGAAGGTTATGTAGCAAGACCGCCAAGAGATAATAGTAGAGATAACAGAAGTGGTGGACGTGATAACCGCGGCTCTCGTGACAATAGAGGTCGTGATGACAGACGTGACGATCGTAGACCAAGAGAAGATAAAAAAGAAGATTAATTTCCTTTTTTATAAATTCTTTTACCAAACCTCACAGGTCTTCGAGACCTGTGAGGTTTTTTTATGACCGATATTATTCAAAGCCCGACAAACTTGCGCAATCCCGACAACCTGTCACCTCTCTTGCATTTTCAGTTTTAAGGATTTAACAGTTATAACAGTCCTTAATTCACAAAAACGCAGCTTACATCAGGTAAATTTGTTAATTCGGTGAATCTTCAAAATAAGTCGCACAAAACAGGTCTTCCGTACAGTCCTTGCAACTAATAACGCAAATAACATTGATAATCAACAAATTAAGAAATGAAAGTATTAGTCATTGGAGCAGGAAATATGGGATTGACCTATGCAGAAGGAATGGCAAGTTCGCCTTTGCTCAGTAAACATAAACTACGGATTTTTGACACAGATCCAAAAAAAATTGAAACATTAAGACAACAACCACAATTTGTGGTTTTTGACTCGCTTGACGATTGTTTGCCAAAAGCCGACATTGTATTTATAGCGGTCAAGCCTTTTCACAGTGAAGATTTGTTTAAAACGATGAAGCCGATGCTCAACGATGAACAGATTTTTGTATCGCTGATGGCTGGTGTCACCATAGAAACCATCCAACAAGATTTAGGCAGAAGCAAAGTGGTCAGAACAATGCCAAATCTACCAGCTCAAGTTGGTAAAGGCGTTACCTCTTATACGGAATCTAAAGCCGTATCAAAAGTAGAACTGCTTATGGTGAGAAACCTTTTGGACACCACCGGAACGTCAATTCATGTAAATACGGAGAACTTTATTGATGCCTCTACAGGTATCTCAGGGAGTGGCCCGGCTTATGTATTTTACTTTATGCAATCTATGTTGGAGGCCGCTTTAAAAATGGGCTTTTCAGATTTTGATTCTAAGGTTCTCGTCAGCAACACTTTTGAGGGCGCCATAGAGCTCTTTAATCAAAATGATATTTCTCCAAAATCTTGGATTGAAAAAGTAGCCTCAAAAGGCGGAACCACTCAAGCAGCCATAGATTCTATGGACGATAATAATGTAAAGCAACTTATTGAAGACGCGGCATATGCAGCATTTGACAGAGCCGTTGAATTAGGAAAAAAATAGTATGAACACAAAACGAGTAGTAGTAAAAGTTGGTACCAATGTACTGACAAATAAAGATAATAGAATTTTAGGTCCTGTTCTAAGGGAATTGGTAAGACAAATATCTGTTTTAAACGAAAGAGATATAGAAGTCATCCTGGTATCTTCAGGATCAGCAATCGCCGGTAAGGAAATTCTTGGCGAGACCAGTATTAAAGATCCGGCCATAAGAAGACAAGTATATTCATCTGTTGGACAACCACGAATGATGCGCCATTATTACAGTCTATTTCACGATTATGGAATGCGCTGCGCACAAGTGTTGGCCACAAAACGTGATTTTGACATCGGTAAACATCGTGAAAATATGATCAACTGTTATGAAGGTCTTCTTTCAGAAGGTATCACGCCAATTGCGAATGAAGATGATGCGACCTCATTAACCATGTCTATGTTTTCTGATAATGATGAATTGGCGAGTTTAGTATCTGAGTTATTGGATGTTGACCGTTTGATCATCCTGTCCGATACAGACGGTTTATATACAGGCCACCCCGATGATGAAAATTCAAAACAATTGAAAGAGGTTAAAGTTGATGCTGATGTAGAACAATACGTAATGGCCTCAGACAAGAAAGAAGGCGAAGGTCGTGGCGGAATGGCTTCTAAGCTCAAAATCGCAAAAGGAACCGCCCAAAAGAATATCCAAACGTACATTGCAAACGGAAAGCGCGCAAATGTTATTGTTGATATTATAGACAATAAGGATGTAGGGACAAAATTCATCCATTAAAAATAACATAGTGTGAATCGGGAGGCTCGACGTAGGAATTAGCAACGGAAGTATAAAATGAGTCCGAAATAAAGAATTTTTTGAAACCAACTATCCTGGAGGCAGAGCCTCGAGGAATTCTTTACGATTAAAAATTCCTTCCCTTTTTTCAAGGGAAGGTGGCTTCAAGTCCAGAAAAGGAATTGAAGTCGGAAGGGTTACCCCAATCTAGATTCAAATTGACGCACTAAACCCGTTAAAATACTCAAGGCAGCACAAAGTGCAACAAGCCTTCAATAGCTGAATTATTTAAAATATAAATTATGAAACTGATAAGTACAGATATAAAAAACAAAGTGTTACAATCCATGATGACCATTCTTGATAGCCAACGTAGTGCTATTTTGAAAGCCAACCAGAAAGATTTGGACGCATTTGACAGAGATGATCAAGCCCTCTACGACCGATTGGTTGTGGATGATTCCAAGATTGACGGGATGATTACCGCCATTAAGGAAGTAAAAGCGCAAGACGATCCTGTAGGACAAGAAATTTCCAACTTGGTATTGGACAGCGGATTGAAAATCACCAACAAAACAGCCCCTTTTGGCACGATCATGATCATTTATGAATCACGACCAGATGTAACTATTGAAGCGGCAGTGTTGGCCTTTAAAGCGAATAATAAAATCCTATTAAAAGGTGGAAAAGAAGCGTTGAACAGCAACCTCATTCTCGAGAAATGTTGGCATGAAGCTTTACAAGAAAATGGTCTTTCCAACGATTGGATTAAACTCTTGCACTTACAACGTGAAGAAACCCAGGAATTTTTAAAGAATCCACCAGAAAAAATCGATCTTATTGTACCAAGAGGTGGGGAACGTTTGATCAAATTTGTTAAAGATCACGCCACTTGTGCAGTGCTGATTAGTGGTAGAGGCAACAACTTTTTATATGTTGCCAAAGATGCTGATTGGGAGAAAACGGTCAAAGTTATTGTAAATGCAAAAACCGACAAGATTTCTGGATGTAACGCCCTAGATAAAGTATTGATTGACAAAAATATACCCAATTATCAATCAAAGTTAAAAGAATTACAAACCATTTTACACAATTTAGATGTAGAATTGTTGGTTGATGCTAAAGTGGGAGCTGTTTTAACCGACGAAGCTCAAATTGAAAATGAAGCAACTTGGTATGAAGAATATTTAGCCATGAAGCTTTTAATTGCAGAAACTGATAGTTTGGACGTCGCTATCGAAATGATCAACACCTACTCTGGTGGACATTCGGCATCTATCTTAACTGAAGATAAAAATTGGGCACAGACGTTTATGGAGCAAGTAGATAGCGCCGCAGTATATCACAATGCCTCCACACGTTTCACAGACGGCGGACAAATGGGTGTTGGCGCTGAATTGGCCATTAGTACTGACAAGTTACACCACAGAGGTCCTTTGGGATTAAAACAATTGGTGACCAATAAGTATTATGTGTTTGGGGATGGACATGTGAGGGTTTAGGTTTGAGGGGGTCAGGTTTGAGAACAGAGAATAAGAGAATAGAGAATAGAGAATAGAGAAATGTACAAGAGAAAAATATCGAATATCCAATAACGAATGTTGAATAAGGAATAAAGAACAGAGAACAGAGAAATAAAAATTACGAATATCGAATATCAAATCACGAATAATGAAAGTTAATAGTGAAGCAAGGTGACATTGATTGATTATTATTCTGTCTGCTTTATTTTAATAGTAACTCCCATTTTAAATTCTCCTCCTCGTGAAGGAGGAGTGGATTCTGCTTCCCAAGAGAAGCAGAAGACGAGGTGGTGTTTTGGTTGATTATAATTAGGATTGAATATTGAATAGAGAGTAGAGAGTAGAGAGTAGAGAGTAGAGAGAGAAAAATATCGAATATCCAATAATGAATAACGAATGTTGAATAAGGAATAAAGAACAGAGAAATAAAAATATCGAATATCAAATCACGAATAATGAAAGTTAATAGCGAAGCAAGGTGACATTGATTGATTATTATTTTGTCTGCTTTATTTTAATAGTAACTCCCATTTTAAATTCTCCTCCTCGTGAAGGAGGAGTGGATTCTGCTTCCCAAGAGAAGCAGAAGACGAGGTGGTTTTTGTTTTGATTATAAGCAGGATTGAAGGTTGAATGGAGAGTAAAGAACAGAGAAATAAAAATTACGAATATCGAATATCAAATTACTAATAATGAAAGTTAATAGTGAAGTAAGGTGACCTTGATTGATTATTATTCTTTTTGCTTTATTTTAATATTAACTACCGTTTTAAATTCTCCTCCTCGTGAAGGAGGAGTGGATTCTGCTTCCCAAGAAAAGCAGAAGAAAGACGAGGTGGTTTTTTGGTTGATTATAATTAGGATTGAATATTGAATAGAGAGTAGAGAACAGAGAAATAAAAATTACGAATATCGAATATCAAATCACGAATAATGAAAGTTAATAGCGAAGCAAGGTGACATTGATTGATTATTATTCTGTTTGCTTTATTTTAATATTAACTACCGTTTTAAATTCTCCTCCTCGTGAAGGAGGAGTGGATTCTGCTTCCCAAGAGAAGCAGAAGACGAGGTGGTTTTTGTTTTGATTATAAGCAGGTTTGAATGTTGAATGGAGTGTAGAGAGTAGAGAACAGAAAATCACTGAAGACTGCTGACTGCCAACTGGAGACTGCTAACTGAAGACTGCAGACATAAGTTAAACATTCACAAAAATTTGTAATTGTCAATAATTTGATTATATTTTAGGTTATGGTTTACACAGATAAAGAGAAATATTCGGAGATTTTAAGCACGTCCTTGACGTACTTAGAGAACAGTGGTTTTGAAAACATCAAAGCGGACGCAGAGGGTTACGAAACCCCAAAATCGTATCACAAAAAAGGTAGTGATATTGATGTTACCCCAGATATTGTTGCAGAGAAGGAAGGGAGAAAACACTATTTCGAACTGAGTTTGAAGTCAGACCAGCCACGCTTGTTAAAATCAAAATGGTTATTTTTAAATACCTTAAGTACAATGACGTCTTCCCGATTTAAAATTATCACTACACGCGGGCATTACAAGTTCACCAATGAGATGCTTGAAGACATTAATTTAGCGGATAAGAAATTAATTAAAATTTAAAAGAATTAATCTTCACTTTCTTGTAACATTTTTAATGGTCTTTACGTATAACTACTTACCAAAGGATTATTCACCATTATAAATTAGAGAGACACACTTAAATGAGACAACTCAAAATTACGAAGCAAGTTACCAATAGGGAGACCGCTTCGCTAGACAAGTACCTTCAAGAAATTGGAAAAGTTGACTTAATTACCGCAGACGAGGAAGTAGAATTGGCGCAGCGCATTAAAGCAGGAGATCAACTTGCTTTGGAAAAACTGACTAAAGCCAATTTACGTTTTGTTGTTTCGGTAGCAAAACAATATCAAAACCAAGGTCTTACCCTACCTGATTTAATCAATGAAGGTAATTTAGGTCTTATTAAAGCAGCTCAACGTTTTGACGAGACCCGTGGTTTCAAATTTATTTCGTATGCTGTATGGTGGATTCGTCAATCTATCTTACAAGCTTTGGCTGAGCAATCGCGTATTGTTCGTTTGCCATTGAACAAGATTGGATCGATCAATAAGATCAATAAAACATTTGCCTTTTTAGAGCAAAGTCATGAACGTCCACCTAGTGCAGAAGAAATTGCAAAAGAATTGGACATGACTATCAATGATGTGAAGGAGTCCATGAAAAATTCTGGCCGTCACGTCTCTATGGATGCACCTTTGGTGGAAGGTGAAGATTCTAACTTATACGACGTTTTACGTTCTGGAGAGTCACCAAACCCTGATAAAGATTTACTACATGAATCTTTGCGTACGGAAATTGAACGAGCTTTAGAAACCTTGACCCCTCGCGAGGCAGATGTGATCCGTTTATACTTTGGTTTGGGAGATCAACACCCAATGACCTTGGAAGAGATTGGAGAAACCTTCGATTTAACTCGTGAACGTGTCCGTCAAATTAAAGAAAAAGCCATTCGTAGGCTGAAACATACCTCACGAAGCAAAATATTAAAAACCTATTTAGGATAGTCATCATTAGAGATGACACCTAAATTACGATAACAAACAGTTACAGGTTCCCGCTTTCGCGGGAATCTTACTGTTCGTTTTTTGATTGATGAAAGAACCCTCGGCTGATTACCGGGGGTTCATTTTTTTAAAATGGAATTGAAATTGAAATTGACTTTGAAGGTGAATTTGAATTTGAATTTGAAACTGAATTTGCTCCTGGAAAACCGAGAAAAATAAACTCGACGTGAATGCAACAACAGAAACCTGAAACAATAGAAACAATAAAAAAAAACCATGATTACCCCATAACAAACTATTGAATTTCAAAGGCTGTGAACTGAAGACTGCCAACTAAAGACCGAAGACTACCAACTGAAGACTGCTAACTTATTTTATTTATCTTTGCCAAAACTTTACAACACATAAATATGTCTTCAAAACTTATCGCCCCTTCCATGTTAGCAGCAGATTTTGGCAACCTTCAACGCGATGTTGAGATGGTCAACAACAGTGATGCCGATTGGTTTCATATTGACGTTATGGACGGGCAATTTGTTCCAAACATCTCTTACGGGATGCCAGTCATTTCAGCAATTAAAAAGCATGCTACAAAGCCATTGGATGTGCACCTGATGATTGAAAAACCCGAGCGTTTTATTGAAGAATTCGCAAAGGTAGGCGCGGATATCATCACTGTACATTATGAATCGACAGTGCATTTACATAGAACCTTGAGACAAATTAAGGACGCGGGCTGTAAGGCAGGAGTTGTGCTTAATATCACGACGCCTCTCGTTGTTTTAGAAGATATCCTACCGGAATGTTATATGGTGCTTTTAATGTCCATTAACCCAGGCTTTGGAGGTCAGAAGTTTGAAGAGGTGACCTATAAGCGCATCAAAAATCTTCGTCAAATGATTACAGAACAAGATTTGGACACGCGAATCGAAATTGACGGTGGCGTTACAGACCAAAACATTCAGCAATTGGTTGCAGCAGGGGCTGATGCATTTGTGGCAGGAAGCCATGTGTTTAAGAGTGATAATCCAATCGATACCATTAAGACTTTAAAGATTTTAGCAAATTCATAATACGGCATTAATAAAACTTAAACAAAAATCCCCGAGGCAATGCCCTCGGGGATTTTTTTGATTTTTAAATTTGTTACTAAGTACACCTCAGCATTGTCTGAAGTTTTAATGCGAGGCCATTGTTGGTGTTTTTCTCCGACCATTCCCTCAGAGCAAAGATGATTTTTTAAAGCTGAATCAATAGAAAATTAATCAAATCCGTGGTAGTAACGATGCCCACCAAACTTCCGTCATCGACTATTGGCAAGGCGTGAAATTCCTCTTTTGCCAATATTTTAGCTACATCTTTTATACTCGTATCTGAGGTCACAGTAACCACATTTTTTACCATCACCTGCTCTATGGTAAACATATTATAAACGAGGCTCTCTATTTCATCTTCCGTATCGTCAACAGCATCGGCAAAACTGATGCGAAGCAAATCGGTGTAACTCAGCATCCCAATAATGGCATCGCCTTTAACTACAGGGATATGTCTGATCTTGTGCTTTTTGAATAAATGTTCAGCCTTTTCTAAATCATCATCTTTCTTCAATGTGATGATTTTGACAGACATTATAGTGGATACTGGTGGTATGCTTTTCATGATTATTGGCTTTATAATTCACCTTTAAAGTAATTAATAAATTCTTTACAACCAATGATAATTATCAGACCACCTTAAGCATTATATAGTCGCGTATTACTCATAATCTCCAATAGGTTATATACGGCTTTCCAGAGATTTCGTCATTATCCTCTCATCAATGTAATCCTGTTTATTTTTCTTTTCTAATAATCCGTTAGATAATAAATCGGCAAACCATTCAGAAAACACTTTTGCTCCTTTATAATTGAGATGATCCAAATCTGCATATTCATTATTTGTAAGAGGGAAATTTGAAAAGTCCATATATTCAATATTCGCATATCTTGTTTGAAGTATTTCTACATACTTATTTTCATTTTCATACCCAGGATATTTTTCATGCTGTGGACTTCTTATTAAAATAACCCTTTTGTTATTTGCCGTGCAAAATTCAATTAAAGCATCGAGGTAAGATAAGTTTGCTTCAGAAATATCCTTTTGCGCTGCAATAGCTTCGTGCTTTAACCTTTCCGTATTCTTTATAATTGAATCAGTCAATTTTTTTTCTAAATGGAGGTATCCTCCAGATATATGTGAACGTTTTAACTTATTTTCAAAAATTTTAGTGATTTTCGTTTTTAAAGACAGTGATAGCGCATTGATGAATGCCGAAGGGTTATTTTGAAACAGTACTAAGTTATCATCAGCATTCATAAAAGAAGAATACTTCGGGTATGAATTAGATAAAAACTTATCTCCCCAAATCCAGTCATCCATACTTTCATCTATTTGATTATTAGTAAACTCTACAAAAACGACGTTTATAGAAGCGTTTTGCATTATAACCCGTTTTGTTTTAAAATAGTTATAAAAATAGGATTCCCCAGATTGCGATAAATTTTTTAAGTTAGGAATAAGAGAATCATTAAAAGCACATTCCGGATGCGAATGACCAATAACGATGGATGTCGTATTGTTTTCTATCTTAAAATTCGAATACCTTCTTTCTATAAAGGATGTGCTAATTGATACAAAAGCAATTAAGCCTATAAAAATAACAATAAAAAAAAAGAAAAATTTAATAAAAGTTCCCATACCTAAAATTGAAAATATATAAATTCCTGCTGTTGACCTTGATATATAAAAATTAATAGAAATATAAAAAGATAAAAGAACCATCTATAAAAACGTTTTTTTATTTTAAATATATTTGATAAAGCATGTTCTCCTGAACGACCACACCATTCAATAGAAATGAAAAAAGCCAATAATAAAAAAATGGATTTAGGCATTATATCAGGGATGGTGAAAAAAGAATTTGAGAATATTCCAATGATATAATCTATTGCATGTTCAACATTGTTGGCTCTAAAGAAGATCCAAGCAAATACGGTTAAGGCAAACGTTAGCAATATCGATAAAAATTCTTTAGCGCTCGGTAGATATTTGTCTTGGGCAACAATGTTTAAATTATTTCTATTATTATTCGTAATAAAAACAGGCAAGAAATACAGAGCATTTAAGCCTCCCCAAATTATAAAAGTCCAATTTGCACCATGCCAAAATCCACTAACAAGGAATATAATAAAAACATTCCGAATTTTATTCCAAGTTCCTCCACGACTGCCACCTAAAGGAATATAAAGATAATCTCTAAACCATGTGGAAAGTGATATGTGCCAACGTCTCCAGAATTCTGCAATGTCCCTCGAGAAATACGGAAATGCAAAATTCTGTCTTAAATTAAAACCAAACAGCCGCGATGTTCCAATTGCAATATCTGAATAGCCTGAAAAATCTCCATAGATTTGAAAGGTAAAAAAGATAGCCCCCATAACTAAAGTACTTCCCGAATATTCGCTTGAATTATTAAAAATCATATTTGCATATTGGGCACAATTATCTGCTATAACAACTTTTTTAAATAACCCCCACAGTATTTGTCGAATTCCGTCAACTGCTTTTGTGTAATCAAAATGCCGCTTGGTGTAGAATTGAGGCAGTAAATTTGAGGCGCGTTCAATAGGGCCAGCCACTAATTGAGGAAAGAAACTTACGAATGCGGAAAAAGCGATAAAGTCTTTAGTAGGTTCTAGTTTGCGTTTATAAATATCTATTGAATAACTTAATGTTTGGAACGTATAAAAACTAATACCAACCGGTAAAATAATATTTAAGGAATTTGCATTTATTGTATTACCAAAAAATGAAAAAGCATTAATGAAATTATCAAGAAAGAAGTTATAGTATTTAAAAAAACCAAGGAATCCAAGATTTACTATAATACTTGTCCACAACAATATCTTTCTTTTAGTTAGATTTTCTTGCTTTGTTAAACTAATCCCAATTAAATAATCTATTATCGTACTAAAAAGGATCAGGGATAGAAAACGCCAATCCCACCAGCCATAGAATACGTAGCTTGAAAATACTATTAATAAATTTTGTAGTTTTAAGTTTTTGTTTGTTACGAACCAATATAAAATGAAAATAATTGGTAAGAATAAAGCAAAGTCAATGGAGTTAAATAACATTCTTTTATTCTAATGTTTAATGTTTGTTCCGTTTTTTCTCATAACGTGCAATAACGGCAAAGCTCACCATCCTTTGGATTGTGTCTCCTCTGACTATTGGAATATAACTTATTGTGTGTTTACAAATGAATGTTCAGCTATTTCTGAATCATTATTTTTTCAATATAGAGATTTTTATCACTGACATTCCAGGCGATACTTACTCGCAGGCTGTTTTTCATGGCTTTCAGTTTATGAATAACGTAAAAATAATCTTACCGTCGAAACACGCTATAATTAATATAAGCCATTAAGAATTTCTAATCGTTGTTAAGATTCATCACTCCCATAACCGTAGCCATATCCATAATTATAACTATACCCGTAAGATTTACTTGCTCCTACACCATTTACGATATACGCCATATTCTTTAATCGGCCCGAATCATTCAAGTCTTTAGAAAAATCCAGTAATGCCTTTTCCGTAACATCAGCCCTTACGATATACAAGGTGGCGTCCGCAAATTCAGAAATCAGTAATGTATCCGTAACCAATATGGTGGGTGCAGTATCCACAATGATATAATCGTATTCTTCCTTAGCTTCATTTAACAACAATTCGAATCGACCATTAGTGAGTAAATGTGCTGGATTAGGCGGAATACTTCCTGCCAACAAAATATCGTGATTGGTATGCAATGGAAAACCGTTTAAGAGTGCAGTCCGCCAATCAAGACTGGCATCATGTAAATAATTAGACAATCCTACCACATCTTTACTGGCGGCTGGTTGCGTGTAATTATGAACTTGTGGATTTCTTAAATCGGCGCCAATAAGCAATACTTTTTTGTTCAAACTAGAAAGGGCGAGCGACAAATTAAGTCCCACATAGGTTTTTCCCTCACCTTTGATAGTGGAGGTGATATATACGACTTTCCCTTTTGACTTGGATTCTGGCGGCAGGATATAATTAACGTTTGAACTTAAGATACGAAAAGCTTCCGCCTGTACCGTTCTCGCTGACGGATCTAAAAACAATTGATTAGCCCCTACAACTCTAGGGATCTCAGCCAGAATTGGAACCGAATCCACTCGTAACTGCACATCTTTTTTGCCCTTAATTTTAGTGTCCAGCAAATTTTTACCATAAATGACTCCAAAAGGAATGAGTAATCCAGCCATTAGCGCCATAAGATAGGTGTTTTTACTATTAGACGATAGTGGTACACCGCTTGAAGAGGCATATTCTACCACTTTAATGGAGGGTTCTGTAATGGCCAAGTTAATGGCCGCCTCTTCACGTTGTTGAAGCAGGTATAGGTATAAGGTTTCCTTAATCCCTTGTTGACGTTCAATAGACCGCAAAATTTTCTCTTTGTTGGGAATTGTTGAAACCTGAGCCGAAAATTTGTTATTTCTATTTATTAACTGATTTTTTGAGGCCTGTAGTTGTGCTTTGTAAGAATTTAAAGAGGCGTTGATATTAGCTTGTAATTCATTCAACTTTTCATTTAAGGTTTGTACCATAGGATTGTTTGTCCCACCACTGGTCAATAAATGATCGCGTTCAAAGACCAGGCTGTTGAAAGAACCGACTAAATTATTAATACTTCCACTTGCAATCCCTAAATTAACAGGCAATAACTCTGAACCTCTGTTATTGACATTTAGGGATTCAGCCAACATATTCGAGAGTAAAATTTGAGTTTCAATGTCAAAAACGGCTTGCTCAGCTGCTGTCCGCTGCGACATTCCTAACTGGGCATCGGATTCAATATCAAAGAAATTATTATTCTGCTTATAGTCGCGCTTATGGCCTTCTATAGAATCTAACTCCCCCGCCAATAGTGCAAAGCGGTCATCAATAAAATTAATCGTTCTCTTTGATACTTCCTGTCGATCAATAATTCCGTCCATATTAAAAACAGACATCACTTCATTCAATATTAATTCTGATTTGGCCATATTTTGACCATTCAAGCTCAACACCAAAAGATCACTCGATTTTCCCAAAACATAAATGTCCAACCGGTTTTTTACATCACTTGCCGCCCAGCTTACTGGGATGAGTTTAAATAAAAATGTTTTACCAACGTTTTCTTTAATGGTCTGCAGACTTTGGGCTTCCAATTCAAACGGCAATTGATGGGACACCCCATAAGAGCTATAATTTGGGAAGATAATGGGTTGCTCTGAATTGCCTTGAAAAACTTCAAAACCGGTATTTTTGACTAGTATTTTAAAGGTCTGACCATACGTAATACTGTCATTGGCAATTGTTTTGGTCAATTGAAATGGGAAGTCGTTAATTTCAGTTGTTCGGACTGTGCCCTCTTCATAAAACCTCATGGTGAGATCGAGATTGCGAGCCACGCGCTCACTAATCCTCGAAGATTTCAATACTTGTATTTCATTTTCCAAATTGATGGAAGCGTTACCAAAGCCAAAAGAAGCCAATTCCAACCCTTTATCCTCCTTTAAAATTTGAAGTTTAGCAGTTGTGTTGTAAATATGTGTGGTATAGCGTAATTTCAGAAAGGCGATACTGAGCGCAATAACAGTCCCCAATACAAACCAGATCCAATATCTCAAATATTTTTTGACTTCGTGCTTGATCCGTTCTCCCTGATCAGGTTTTCCAGTAATATGGGTGTTTTTTTGTGGATCCATTATTATCTCGTTATTAAAATCACAGTACTTAACACAATAGAAATGACTGAAAATAATGAACCTAAATTCCCAATATAACCAGCACTCTTTACAGTCGGACCATTAGGATTGACAATAATCACATCATTGGGTTTTATAAAGTAATAGGGACTGGTCAGAAGATCCGCTGAAGTAACATCAATAGTTGTGGTTTTATACACACCATCCGTTTCTCGAATCACTAAAATATCTTCCCGCCTGCCATTAATGGTCAAATCGCCGGCCATGCCCAAAGCCTGCAAGAGGGTAATGCTTTCCTCTGTAAAACTATAAGTTCCGGGTCCTCCTACTTCACCTAATACAGTTACCTTAGGATTCAGTAACCTCACATTTACCGTAGGATTTTTAAGATGACCCCCATTTTCTAAAAGCAACGTTATCTCTTCTTCCATTTGACGTGTCGTCTTATTTGCTGTGGAAAGTGTCCCTAACTGAGGAAAACTTATGGTATGCTGCTCAGAAACCAAATAGCCGTCAAGCTTCATTAAGTCAGAACTACCCCCCCCAGAACCACCAGAAGTGACTCTGTTATAAGGCTTGGCGGTTTCCTCAAGGAGTGCACCTACCGTGATTTTCAAAATATCGTTTGGTTGCAGAATGGGCTTTACATAGGAGATAGGCGTATTGTTATATTGAGCAGCGTCTTGAAAATAAAGAATTTCTTTCTTGGTAGCACATGAATTTAGAAAAAACAATGCCAACACTAGCAATAAGGGGTATTTCATTAAAGTTGTCTTGAGAGGATTAAACATCACGCGTTATACTTCTGAAGTGCAAAAATAAGGCGTTTTTTATAAAGTTATCGATTCAACGTGTATGTTCTGCGATTTTAGACTTGGATTTTTGAGTTAACATCCAATGGTATATAAAAACAGCAGAATACAATATGGTCCCGATAGAAAGCAAAAGAACAAATTGCAAATGAATTTCAAAGTCCTTAAACAAAAGCGCCAATACAAACAATATCATATTTATAATAACGACCCATGCAGTAATTTGTTTGTGTGAATAGCCCAATTTAAGCAAATTGTGGTGTAAATGGTTCTGGTCCGCGGCAAAAGGGCTCTTCTTATGGATAACGACACGGATAAAGAAAATACGCAGTGTATCCAAAAGCGGGAAAAACACAATAGAAAGCGCTAACACGGGTGCTGAATTATAAAAAACTGAAGTTTGGTAGGTTTGTGCTTCGCTAATAAAGCGTACAACAAAAAAGGAAAGTAAAAAACCAATAATCATGGATCCCGTGTCTCCCATAAAGATCTTTCGTTTTTTAGCGAAGTTTAATTTTAAAAAGGGGATTAAAGAACCTATGGTGGCTACTGATATGGTGGCCAGGCTTACCTCTTCAGTAATGAGAAAAACATAGGTAAACGCAACACAGGCAAACAACGCCAAACTTCCAGCCAAACCATCTATCCCATCGATAAGATTATAAGCATTAATGATGAGTATATAGACAAATAATGTAAAAATTACGGACACCCAATACGGCATGGTCGTAATCCCGAATATTCCGGAAAACCCTATGATGCGTGTGTCGGTAAAAATTATCAACACTAAGGCTGCCATAAGTTGTCCCAAAAACTTTTTTCTAGGTGATAGTACCAGCAAATCATCCTTAAGCCCTAAAAAAAACAAGATGGTCATTCCTCCCAACAGCAACAGTAGCACTTTTGTATCTAAAAAACCACCCATAGTGGTAATAACCACAACTAAGCTCATAAAGATTGCAATACCGCCTAGTGTAGGTGTCCTTTTAGAGTGTGCACTCCTTGAGCCGGGCTCATCCATGAGCTGCTTCTTCACAGATATCATAAAAATAGCGGGAAATGTGTTTAACGAGACAAAAAGTGCAATTGCAAATGCCGCAAATAACCAAATGACTAAATAATCAAAAGGATTAAAATAAGCGAGAAGTTCTTGAATCATAACAACATAGGTTTAAAATCTTTGGGCTAATATATACCCGTAAATTTTGGCAAAGATACATTTAAAGAGTTAATCATCACAAGAAATCATTCAATAAACAAACCTATCTTGCGTTTTGATGCAGTATTGCACACAAAAATAGCACAGTGGTTCAGAACCTATTAACTCGAATGCAAAAAACATTTGATTAACCTAACGCCTTATTTAACAAGCCATTGTGGAATTTTGGATAGGTTTTTTTGAAGAATTACCAAAACAGGGAAGTTGATTTTATTGGTTTTAGCCGCCTTGTAATCTTCTTTCGTTTTGTGTACAAGGTTGGTCAGGCTTCTATTACTGGCACCTCCAACTCGCATTTTCATAATCGTGTGAGGAAGGTATTTGAAGCTGTATTGGTCGTGTTTGAATATGCGCAGAATAAAATCATAATCTGCTGCAATTGTATAGTTTAAATTAAATTGTCCATGGGTATCATAAACTTTTTTTGTTAAAAACAGGGTAGGATGTGCAGGCATCCAACCCCGCTTTAGAAGTTTTGGCGCAAAAGGCTGACTGGTCCAATTGCGCACAATTTTTTCAGGATCATCAAATTGAACATAATGGAGGTTTCCATACACACCATCAATGGCCGCCTCGTTAAAGGCTGTCGCTATTGTTGCTATCACAGCAGGATCTGCAAGAAAGTCATCAGAATGGACAAAACCAATGACATCTCCTGTGGCTTTAGAAATCCCCTTATTTAAAGCATCGTAAATGCCCTTGTCCGGTTCAGAACTATAGATGATGTTAGGATGGTTATCTGATTTTAATTTGATAAGATTGAGCGTTTCATCGGTTGACCCCCCATCAACAATGATATATTCTATATTGCTATACGTTTGTTGCAGAACGGAATCCATACAAAGCTCCAAGGTTTTGGCACTATTATAGGTGGCTGTTATTATAGAGATCTTCATCTATTCTTTTAATATACGTTCTTTAATCTTAGTTGCAGGATTACCCCGATAAATGCCATAGGCCTGTAAACTGACGGTGGCCACAGATCCCAATGCCAATACGGCATGACTTTCTAATACAACGCCAGGGCCCACAATACTTTTGGCGCCTACCCAACTGCCCTCTCTAAGAACAATAGGAGCGACCATTAGATTAAAACCTGTCTTTTTATAATTATGGTTGCCGCAAATCAATAGGGCGCCTTGAGACACACACACATGATCTTCTATAGTAACCTGATCCAAATTATCAATCCAAACCTCTTCACCAATCCAACAATGATCGCCTATACTCAATTTCCAAGGATACTTTATGTTGACACCCGGCTTAATAACGACCCCTGTTCCTATTTTAGCCCCAAATGATTTTAAACAAAAAATCTTGAGTGCAGAAGAGGGGTTAAGATAAGACTTCAAAAACAAGGCATTAACAAAATACCATAACAGGCGTTTTGCTGTTGATCCTGGTTGATACCAACTATTATCGTATGATGACAAATTGACTTTCAAAATTATAGTTATAAGTAGTGTATGACCTGTTTATGTTTATATTCTCTTTGGAATTCGGGATTGAGGGTTGAGGGTTGAGGTTTGAGGTATGAGGTATGAGGTATGAGGTATGAGGTATGAGGGAAAGTTCTATACAAAACTAAACATAAAGAGACTTCCATCTCCTTTTCTCATGCCATCCCCTCCTAAAGCCATTCTCTTCTCTCTTTTCTCTTCTCTCTATTCTCTATTCTCTACCCGCCCGAACGTTCCTTTTTGGTACGGGCAGGTTCTCTATTCTCTATACAACTATAATCCTATTTATTGTCCTGCAACAACGTGTCGAAATAACCAATTGTTTTTATCAAACCTTCCTCCAGCTGCACTTTGGGCTCCCACCCATTTAGCTCTTTTTTCGCCAAGTCGATGATAGGTTTGCGTTGTAATGGATCATCCTGTGGTAAAGGAAGATGGATCAATTTTGATTTAGAATTGGTCAGTTTAATAATTTTTTCCGCCAGTTCCAGCATGGTGAATTCCGTAGGATTCCCAATATTTACAGGCCCCACAAAACCGTCTCTGCTGTTCATCATTCTAATGGTACCCTCTACCAGATCATCTACGTATTGGAAACTCCGAGTTTGCGTGCCCTCTCCAAATATAGTAATATCTTCGCCTTTTAAGGCTTGTACAATAAAATTTGAAACCACACGTCCATCATTCGGATTCATATTAGGGCCGTAGGTATTGAAAATTCTAATGATTTTAATCTTTACTTCGTTTTGAATATGGTAATCCATAAATAAGGTTTCAGCACAGCGTTTGCCTTCATCGTAGCAAGAGCGCAAACCAATAGGGTTTACATTTCCCCAATAGGTTTCCGGTTGTGGATGTACTGCAGGATCGCCATAAACCTCACTTGTAGAAGCTTGTAATATTTTAGCATCGACGCGTTTTGCCAACCCTAACATATTGATGGCGCCCATTACTGAGGTTTTGATCGTTTTTATGGGATTGTATTGGTAATGTACAGGAGACGCTGGACAAGCCATGTTGTAAATCTCATCTACTTCAATCATATAAGGGTTGATGACATCGTGACGCACCAATTCAAAGTATTTGTTATCCATTAAATGCTCGATGTTCTTTTTTGAACCCGTAAAGTAGTTATCTAAACAGATGACTTCATTACCTTCATTTAATAGGCGTTCACATAAGTGGGAGCCAACAAATCCGGCACCTCCAGTGATTAATATTCGTTTCATGTGTGTTTTATTTAGTTTTATAATTGTTTTCGTTGTTATCCGATAAAGAATCAAGACCCTGCCTAAAATACGGCAGGCAGGCGCTGCGCTTTTAGTCCCGATTGCTATCGGGAAAGAATAAAGACTTGCTTGTAACTAACTGATAGAGAACCAACATTGAAATTAAAATCACCCAATTATTCTCGGTGGCAATAGGTTCGAAAAAGCAAGGTCTCATTTTGAAAATCTCGTAATGTCTATTGCTTTAAAATGGGTTTGTTAATTTACTTTGTATTTTTATCGAACACTAATGAATTATTTTATGCCGTTCGCTATTCCTCATTTCTTTGATTACAACGCTTTAGCATATTTAAGGTTTCAATTAATTTAAGCGTCCAAAAATAAGGCTTTATTTTGTTCTAATACTTTTGGATTTTCAATAAATGTTTTAGCATACATAAATGCCGCTTCAGACCAATTTTTATAATCGGTATCACTCATGTGCACTGCCGCTTGAAATGCAGTAATAAGTGCGTCCTCATTTTTTAAACTAAAATCCCAACCTACCTTAGCTGCGGTTAATCCGCGCCACGGCGTCTGATCTGAAATCAAAACGGGCAAACCTACAGAGAGCGCCTCTAAAATAGCATGTCCAAAATTTTCGCCTTCTGAGAGCAGAACAAAAAAGTCATATTTAGAAAGTGTTGCAGGAACTTGCTCACTATCAATAATCCCTTTGTAATTCACTTCAATATGTGCGGGCAATTTTAATATTGCACTCTGGCATTTTGCCCAATAGGCTTCATCATAAATTGGCCCATATAAATCCAGAACAGCAGGCTCTGTGATATGATAAAAAGCTTTGAGCATCGTAAGTGTGCCCTTTTCTACGGACACTCTGGCCAGATTCACAAAGCGTACTGGATGTTGCTTAAACGCTTGAGTTTTGTTTGAATTGTCAATTTTCCTTGGCAAGTTGGGTGCTACAGAAACTAGTTTATGCGTACCAATTAAACTTTTTATATAGTTAGCTTCTTCTGTATTGGTAGCGTGAAAACGAACCTTTTTGTAAAAATTAAAAAGATTGGCAAATTTGATAAAGCCTTTCTTTTTAAAACCCTTTACGGAAAACGCTTGTGGATTTAACATCCCCCTTGCCGAAACAATAACATCTTTATTCTTTATCAATAATATAGGCAATATGGAAAAGTACCAACTATAAATACCATTAATATAAGCAACATCAAATTGAGTCGTATCAAAGAGGTGTTTTAAATTAGACTTTGTGAGATAATCCGCAGAACAATAAAAGACTTTGGTATACGCGTTAAAAATGGTCCATACATTGGGGCTTATGTCTTTATATGGCTCAGTGGATCCAAAATCAGTATTCCGTGTTACAATTAAAAATTCAAAACCTTCATCAAGATGGGCTATTAAATTGGCATAAGAGCGTACAGGTCCACCCGAATTTGTTCCAGGAAGAAACCAATCAATCGTAATGAGTATTTTTTTAGCCATCATGTATTTGAAATTTCATTATACACCTTTAGATAGTCTTGAGCAATTGTTGAGGCTTGAAAACGTTGAATATTTAAAGAGCCTTTTGATATTAAATCCTCACGGTAGTGGTCATTGTTGATCAATCTTAGAATACCCTCCCTAATCGAATCGACTTTATAGGGATCTACGAGACAAGCAGATTCGCGAGCCACCTCTTTCATTGCTCCCAAATTTGAGGTTAGAACAGGGCGACCTACCGCCTGTGCTTCAATGATGGGCATCCCAAAACCTTCATAAGTGGATGCAAAACAAACCATATCGCAGCATCTGTAATGGTGCTGTAACGCTTCAAAAGAAATGTCATACTCATTAACATAATTAATATTCAATTGTTTCAATAAGGTCAACTGTTCTTCCAAAAGCTTTCCAATAATAACTACTGTACAGCTAATGTCCTCCAATGCCCGTAAAGTTCGTTCTAAATTTTTATTTGATTTGGTACCAATTAATAACAGCGTTGGTTTAATTTTATTAAATGTATACGCAACATGTTGGAAACTCGGATTTACTGGATTGTAGACCACTCTAATTTTTTTCTTTGCAAATGGAATCACCTCTGACAACTCGTTTTTTGTAAATTCTGAAATTACCGTGATGCGAGAGACACAAATAGCAGGCAACCAAAACCAGAACAATTTTAGATATAAACGCTTGACAACAGATGTTTTTAAGATGGACTGCACATCGTGTATGGTCAACACGGTTTTCCTTCCCGTTCGTAATGCCATATAGTGTACATCTCCAGTGATGTGATAAATATGATATGCCTTTTTTTGGAAATTTGCAAGATTCTTCCATAGGGTACTTAGACCGCCCCCCGCATAAGACATCATAATGGCATCGGTTTGAACATCTTCTTTTAAATGTCTTGCTATCACCCCAAACAAGGCTTCAATACTCTTGTATTTTGGGTCTGGTTTTCTAAAAATATAGCTAATCCTATTTTTCATTTCTCAAAACGCCAGTTCAAATTGTTCTTAACAAACCATAAAAAGAAAAAGATCACGATCATGGATTTAATTAAATGGTTTAATACCACCAAAAGCTCTGTCTCCGCTTTAATGACCTGAAGGAATATAAGCGGTATAAAAGCAATAAAAACAATATTAACGGTAATTTTTTTAAATAAGAACCTCCAGATACCACCCAAAAACAAGCCCCAAATACCCATAAATAGGATGCCGCCTGCAACAGCATAGTTACCATAAGCCTCCCCCACAATACTGATACCCATAGAGGTGCCATCTCCAATATAAAGACCCGTAAATTGCCGAAAATTCTCTCGTCCTCCAGCTTCAGCTTTATTAGGATTAAGGAATCGAGGTAAAATGGAAGAAAATACAGCATTTTTAATGGTAGCACCGTCAAAATAAGGTTGGTTATTAGGGATATGATCTATGATGGCGCTGATGATCCAGCCCTGATTGAGCCTCACATTTGTATCGATATCGGCGTCAAGAGTAGGGTTTGCTGTTTCATCTACTAACAAAGAATCGAACATCAACCCTACGAACAACTCTATTTTATTACCGGAGTAATTATTCCAAATTTGCGTACGATAGGCGGCTTTTATGGTTTGCAGTGTTGAGGCGGCAATAACACCTACCACAATGGTGAGCAGAATTTTAGAGAAGCTGGGTTTATATTTTAAAGCATAAAACATATAAAAAAACACCGTCCATATGATAAAATCGTGGAATAATGCCTTTGATAAAGCAATAACTAATAAGTAAAGAATAGCACCATAAAAAATTTTCTTGAGCTTTTTGTTTTCAGAATAGAATAAAATAATAGCCCCTACAAATTTAAAATTTGCCAAAATAAATGCAAAGAAACCAAGCGCGCCCGGTAAAAAACCTCCAAACAAATCAAAAACAACACCAATTATAAAAATCGTCAGTCCATAATGACTGTAAAATTTTAACCGTTCGATATCTAAATGGAACTTAGTGGTTTCTTTAATCATCCATAACACCGCAATCGAGAACAGGAGATAAGCAGGCACCACAAATGACATATATACAGGTTGCTCTACATACATGTAGTATTTATAGTGTAAGCCAGGTGACGCATATTCAATGATTGGTCCAATGATCCATTGCAGACCGGCTATCAATAACATTAGCTCAAGTACTGGCAATCCTTTACCCAAACGCTTGATAAACGTATAGGCAATAAAGATTACAAATGCAATACCAATAATTGTCCAAATCCCCATTAAAATCTCATGTCGTTATCTAGTTACAGTGGTGTCTCATGGAAGCTTGTACAAGTTCTAATAAGAGCTGTTTTAGCACGTTTCGTGCTTAATTTAAATTTTATAGTTTGCTTCTTTATCCAAATTCTAAAATCAGTATTGTCCGCTAAAGAATTAAGACCGCTGCGCTCATAGAATCTAGAGCAGAGATTTAAGTTTAACTAACTGATAAACATTATATAAAGGTGACGCGTTGACAGCTCTACCTCCATAAAACCATTTTAAAAAAAGATAAATTTAACTTTAAAAAAGTTGTGAAATCCCTTATAAAACTATGGTTTAGTGTATAAAGAAAACATTTTAATTGGGCATTAATGAATTTTAATAAAAATTCTCTCAGAGAACATTCTTTTAGTTACTGTTAAATCTTAATTCTGGGTACAAAAAGCACAGGATTCTGACGTTTTACTGCACTTCCTTAATTTGGCTTCCCCCTATTGTAGATTCTACCGCCATTACGATGCGCTCTAATGTAAACTTATTGGAATGTTCCTTGGCGTTCAAACCCATCACCTTTAAAGTTTCGGATGATAATGTTTCTAGTATCTCTACTAACGCTGACACTTGATCATGTTGAAAGCAATAGCTATTGACATCTTGAAGGACCATATCTTTTACTCCCCCCACCTTATCCGTAGCGATTACAGGTCTTGAAGACGCCATAGCTTCATTCATGGCCAACCCCCAAGTTTCTCCTGGTCCTTGGGACGGCAAACAGAAAACAGACCCTAAGCGATACACCAATGGCATCATCGTTTGATTTTGAAATGGTAACATCCAAATATTGTCTTGCCTCTTTGCTTTTTCTTTAATAACCTGATCCATCGGACCACTCCCTATCATGACTAGTGCAATAGGCTGTTGCCTATTTTTATTTGCTGCTATAATAGCGTCTATCAACACATCAGGTTGCTTCTTTTTCTCAAATTTACCTGCAAATATGACCGTGGTTTGCTGTTCTGGAATGCCTAGTTCTCTTTTCCATTGTAATGCACGGTGTTCATAATTACGGGCATCAGTATCTTCAAAGTGAGCGTTATTGACCGCATGCGGTGCATATACCAATTGATGTTCCTTTAAACCATGTTTTAAAAAATACGCTTTATTGGCTTGGCCCACATAGAATGCTTTGTCCACATAGCGATAGACGGTTTTAAGGATCAAACGTCTTAAACTGGTTTTAATACCTCCAGTTTCATCCAATAAGGTGGAGTCGCCCCTAAACCAAACGGGAATTTTACCGTGAAAGTAACGCATGGCTTTGAAGTGGCTCTTAAAACTCCATCCAAAACACAAAAGGGCGTCGGGAGTAAATGCTTTTACCTGTGTAATCAAAGCGGGATTATCTATCCCGAAAAAGTGATGTGATCCAGGTTTCTTTGAGACATTTTCCACAAATTCGTAGTCATACCCCTCCAATAGCGGGATGTCCCATTTAATGTCCTGTCCAAAGGTTTTATCTTTAACTGTATCAGCTGCTTGAGACCAAGTGTAAAATACTTTTAACTCTACATTCCCACGTGTGGCCATTAGTTTAAACCACGGCGCATTGTACTGGATGGGATGTGTACTGATGATGGCTAATTTTTTCATGCTCCTAAATGAACTGTCATTTTAAGATGAGACTACGGCATCCATTGCTTCAGCCAAAACCTTGGCCGATTGTTTGGAAGTGTAGGCATCAAGAGGTTTTATATTGAGACTCCAAGTCACTTCTTTTTGAATAGAAATGAGAATTGGTTTCAATTGTTCTATGATATACGTTTTCGTATTCCCTTCATGATAAGGAATTAAAAAACTACCCGCATTACATTCATTAATAACTTGTATTGCCGAACTTTCGGCATGTAACATAGCCATCAAAGGTCTTTTACTCAACAGGCACTGAAAGGTTTTGGAGGCTGTATAATGTTTCTCTGTACTTCCAAAAAGCATGACGCGATCTGCTTTAGACAGGAAATTGAGAATGTGTAAAAACGGAAATCGTTCTCTATGTTCTACAACAATATCTTCAAGCCCATGATCCTTAGCGTAGGCAGTAATTCGTTTTGCTGGATAGGGTCCTGTACCTACAAAGTAGAGCCTGATGGACTCATCCCATTTCCCTTCTGCCTTTAACGCCGCCACCGTTTCAAAAAACGACGCCACAAACAAATGTGAATTGGGCAAAAATGCACCGGCATAAAGCCACGGTTTACAATTGGGCTGGTCATCCCAAGGCAATTTCAAACCTTCCAGTTCAATGTCATGGTCCTTAGGGTCAAAACCATAGGGCATACCCGCATGCACCGGAGGTGTTTTAAAGTTTCGATCAATAACCGGTTGGTAATAAGGCGTAGAGACCCCCGTAATTAACGCCGCTTTTTTAACCGCATAAGGCTCTAAGGTTCGCGCCACCGCTTGGCTAAGTTTAGCTCTCAAATCACTTTGGTTGGTAATATCCCTTACCCAAGGATCAATATAATCAATTCCGTACGGGATGCCGGTTTTATCATGAATAATTCTGCCTAAAAGTGCCGTGTAAAATGACGGGATAGGAATCCAAATAAAATCAATGTTTCGCTCCTTACACAAACGCAAAGCTTCCTTTTTTAAAAATGGAAACGCCCGTAGACCGATGTCGCCTATGAGTCGCGGCTTGGTTACCTTATACGCTTTTGTGTACACCACCTCTATAGTATCAGAAACCGTTTTTTCCATCAACAGATCAGGGGCTTCCTCGTAATAAGCAGCGTCTACAGTAAGCAATAATGGCTGCCAACCAAATTGCTGCAGATAATTGCCAATTAATCGTGGACGCTGAACCCCTGCCAAGTTTGCCGGCACCCAATGCGGATAGATGATTAATACGGTTTTCATGTGTTTATTGTTATTATTATTTTAGAAGGGGCAGCTATTGCTGCCCTATAAAACTAACCTAGGAAAAAATATAATTGTATCTCCATTTTTTATCATACTAGTAAAAAATCCGCGAACACCTCCCTAATCAGCTGGAAACAAAAATTGGCGTTTGGAAAAATTATCCCGCAGACCCCTCAGATTTACGCTGTACAAAAACAAATATTTGTTGTTTTTTTGATGACATATACATGTTAGTATAATGAATCAATTTATAGCATTACGATGTCTTCCGGACAATCAAAAAATTTTTTAATCGAAGGTTTACGATATTAATTGCTTTAATTTGAGTTGTTCATTCTCCCAAGAAAAGGCTTTCGCTTTTTGCCATCTCTCAATTTTTGTAGTGGTATTTAGTAGGTTGCTGTCTAAATTTTGTAGGGTATTTTCTAATGAAGTTGTCATAATCACCCCCGCATTGTAATCTAAGGATTTTAAAAATTCGGTTTGTCCAAAGGTATTCGTTGCTAAGATATATAGTCCTGCCTGGGCGTAAGCCAAAAATTTATTAGTCAAACAAATATTACGATTATGGTCAGCTCCCACATCTTCAAGTGCAAGTCCAACGTCCATACCACTTAATAAGTCGTGTAAATATTCCTGCTTCATAATATCGTGCAGCTTTACATTTTCACTTAAATCAACCATACTCAGAAAGTCTTGATTGCGATTGCCAATAAGATGGAATTCTATGTGATCTAATCTTCTTGCGGCCTGAAACACTTGTTCGAGTCCGCGATTGGGACCGATATGTTGGGAAAACCAAACGCATTTCAACGGTTTTAATGATGTCGCTTTTGGTTCCACAAAGTCCTCAACCTTAAAGGCATTGATGATGGTCAATTGTTTTGTTTGGCTGCCCACTTTAAAATGCTTTTCACACTCCAATTGGATGCCTTTAGAGGCATAAGTGATGCTTTCTGCTCTTAAAAAACTATGTGCCATCAGCTGCATCCTGTTTTGCTTCTCGAGCGTTTTATTGAAATAGAGGGCTTCCCCTGGATAATAGTCCTCTATATCTAGTTGTAAGACCGTGTCCTTTTTATCTGCAACTTTTACGGCAGGATAAAAAGCACCGAGATTGTGTGCAATCACACGAGAAAACTTTGTTTTTTTCTGTAATACCTTTGCCCTGAGCCACAATTGCAAGGCTTTATCGCTGTTGGCAAATGCACAGACGTTAAAGTGTTTAGGAAACCTACTGTTCACACTAATGGCAGCTTTATGAATAAACTTGCAGAAAATGGTTTCAATAAAGGCTGTCTTTCTGTCTATCTCGATAAATTTAACTTCGGGGTTATTCGATTTAATAGTTTCGGAAAGTTCCAAACTCCAATCTTGATGCTTAAAACACAGCACATGACAAGAGAAGTCGTGTTTAAGCGCTTCAAACTCCTTGACTAATCTTGGGTTTGAGGCTAAACTTGAAGTTGTTATAAAAAGAAGTTGTGTCTGCTTCAAAATATTATTCATTAAGTGCTAACGCGTTTTAAAATTTCATGCTCTATAAGGGCTGCAACATGCGTCATAGTTGCTGGCATTTGAATGTTCTCCCCTAGTTTGCTTATAAGTTCCGGCTTGTCTGAGATTTTATTCAATTGCAGCAATAGATCTTGCCAATCGCCATTTTTAAACAGCAACCCATTGACATTAGGGTCAATCATATCTTTCATGGCCACAAAATCCGACGCAATAACCGGAATTCTTCTGGTGGCTGCCTCTAACATGACTAGCGGAGCGACTTCCGAGATTGACGGTAAAATCAAAACATCCATTGCGTCTAAATAGGACGCTACTTGAGACTGCGAAAAACCCTCGTTCCAAATGATTGAGCTGTCTTGATCTGCCCAAGTTTTATAAGTTTTAAAATAGTCATTTTCATCCCTTGAAGGATTGGTTATAATATGCAATTTGTGTGTCTTCGTTTTTAAATTTTCCCAAGCCTGTTTTAAAAAATGGAAGCCTTTGACTGGATGCATTCTACCAATAAAAATAAAATTAATACCTGAAGGATTCAAGGATTGCTGATGATTCAAATCTTCAAAAAAAACCGGACTAATCCCCTGTGGAATAAGAATACTGTCAGTAATACCATTGGCACGAAAAGCATTTTGAACCCAAGGCGCGATTGCAAAGATCACATCAGCATATGTTGAAATGCGTTGTAGCTCTTCTGAACGATGCTTTGCTTGATGCCAAGAAGGCACCATGGCTTTTTGTAGAAATTTCATTTTAATGGCCACACTCAAGCCAGAACCCAAGGCTTTTGAAACCGTATAATTATAACCTTTGCTGTGCAACAAACAGCTCATACATCTGGATGGTATGACACGTCCGTCACAATTGGTTTGCTCAAAAAGACGCATATTGCCTTTGATGCAAAAGAGATTGGCTAAATGAGGGGTAAATGCAGTTATATAGCCCAATTCTTTTGTTCTTTTGAGATGGAGCCCATTGATAGCTCTACCAAACGAATGAAAATGCACCACATCTGGTTTTAGTTCTTCTACCCGATCAATAAAATCCTCTATTCCCCTAGGTGGCATGAGTCCGTTTAACTCCCGTGAATTTGGCTTTTCTGGAATTGGAAAGGTGTAAACGGGTATACCCTCGTAGCTGTAATCCTTTTGTTGGTTAATTGTGGCAATTAAAACGCCAACACGCCAACCTTTGTTTTTAAAATAGCGACACAGGTTGAGCACATATATTTCTGTTCCTGCGCGATGATCGGGCAAGAAGGATTCTAAGACAAAAAGGATGGCTTGTTGTTTCATTTAAAAAACGTAACAACTGATAAAAAACATAACCATAGCAGGATTATGCTTTATGGTAGGTAATAAACACCTCAAAAAATATATTTTTGGATACTTCGTCAGTTTTAAGATCCGGAGAAATTCAGTCAGCGGTGTTTTGGGCAATAATTTTAACAAGCGCCTACCCATTAAAATATCGTTATTTTTAAGAATGGTCAATTTTAATGTGTTATTTAGTGATGATTTTTCAACCGTTTGTTTATTGATCAAATAGTTAAATATAATGTACTCATTATTTTTACTACTGTTTACAATTTCCTGCCCAGCATGCTCACGCCACCAAAATAAATCCCTGTGAAATAAAACAATCGGTTTATGAAGAGCGGCACGCATATTAAAATCATAATCTGAAGCCACTTTAAATTCAGGATTAAACCCACCTATGGCTTCAAAATAGGCTCTATTGTATATACAACCACTTGGGCCTATAAACAGAATACCCTTTTTAAAAAAATGTGTGTAGAATGTTTTTTCGTTTCTAAGACAAATCGGAAAGGGCTCATGGTTATCATAACTGTTATAAGTTAAGCCTATCCCAGCTTCAGGATAAGCTTCCATTGCTGTCACCATGCCTTCTAAACCATACGGATAAATAAGATCATCGGAATCGAGATATTTAATATATTTCCCTTTGGCCAAAGATGCCGCCTTATTTCTATTAGGATAATCGCCTAAATTTTTTTCATTTTTAAAAAACCTGATCCGCTTATCATGGAGATACTTCTCCACTAAATCAGGGGTGTTATCAGTAGAACAATCATCCACAATTATGAGTTCCCAATTAGTGTAGGTAGATTTGAGAACACTCGCAATGGAGGCCTCAACATATTCCGCCCTATTATAGGTGGTCATTAAAACACTTAGTAAAGGTTCTGTTTTCATACTAATTTCCTAAAATAAGAGCATTCTGAATTCTTAGGTATCAAAGCCACCTTCACTAATTTAGGGTTAAGCCCGATGCCTTTAATAAAAGTGGGCTCATTAATGGTTGAATATATTTTTGACAAACATTCGAAATGCTTTTGCTGCACGCCACCCAAAAACAGACTTGATAATCTCGATAATGGTTCCTCCCAACACCGGTTCATAGGAGCTGCCACCAAAGTTATCCATTCTATTTATGGCGGTTTTATAGATGGTTTTATATTCAGGATAAGCGTCTATAGCGATAATTTTATACTGTAAGGCCATCGCCTTTTTATAAGCCTTTGTGCCTTCTAATTTTGAAAACTGCTCACTTTTGGAATCTAAGGCCCGCAATTGACTTTCAAGATGTTTGATTTCCTTTTGATTTGCGATATTAGAGCCCTTGATGTGTTTTCTATAGTAATTTATAGCTTCAGGCACATATATTACGCGGTCTGCTTTGGTTACAACTCTACAAAAGTATTCGCCATCCTGATCTTTACTTAATGTTTCGTCCCATGGTTCAACTTTATCCAATAGGGTTTTTGGTGTTAGCCAAGCACTAGTTTGGACCATATTATGCGAACCACTTGCACCGTAAAGATTTAATAAAAATGACTCTGTATCTGAAGTGGAATATAAAAAATCTCTATCAGTAATCACACCTTGATTAATTGAATCATAAAAATGCATGGTACTGCAAACCGCAATGGCATCTGGTTTGTTTTCTAAGGCGGTAATTTGCAGCTCCAATTTATTAGGACTCAACAAGTCATCTGCATCCAGAAACTGAATAAACTCGCCCGTGGCTGAACGTAACCCAAGGTTTCTGGCAGCACATGCTCCATTTCCATTACTTGTCTTGAGTACTATTTTTTTATTATCGAGACTCTTTATATATTCAAAAGAGCCGTCCGTTGAGCCGTCATCTACAATAATTATCTCAATATTTTGGTGGGTTTGACCAAACACAGCCTCCAAAGTTTCTTCAATAAACTTTATGCCGTTATAGATTGGGATAATGACTGATACTTTAGGTGACAACATCAAATGTTTAAATTTTTTCTTCGAAATCCCTCAAATTTTTCTTGCCTAATATATCCATGATATTTTATCTCATATTCGTATTTAACAACCTCATTAGGATCAATTTTTTTAATTATTTTAGCGGGAACACCTCCAATAACACAAAATCCTTCAGGAAAGGACTTAGTTACAACTGACCCCGCTGATACAATTGTATGGTCTCCTAGAACAACTCCACCTAAAACAGTTGAATTCATACCAATCCAACAGTAAGAACCTATTTTGGTATCGCGAGGGGCAAGTTTTCTATAATCATATAGATCATGGTTCCCACTAAGCACTCCAGAGTTTTGTCCTACGATTGTATAATTACCGAAATAAAGTTTACCAGTACCTTGGATATAAATATTTCTTTGAAAACCAGGAAAGGTGCCTAAACCTATATAAATATTTTGTTCACCTACAATCCTACTACTTTTATGAACTGGCCAGTAAGCATTTTTATTATTTCCGAGTACTTTCTGATTGTACCACATATTAAAATTAATTTTTTCTATGCCGTTTTCGGTTGCTTTTAAAAAATCGAAATATGGTAGCCTTGTAACTATCCATATAAAGATTCTAAAAGGATTTCTAATAACATGTATGATCTTTTCTTTTGTTATAGTCATGCAAAACAATTTTTTTAATATTATCCTAATTTCGTCAAAATAAATATTCTGGACTTCCAGTATTGACATTTTTTTTAAAACGAAGTGGAATCCTTGGAAATTTTATAAAAAAAAATCAAAATGTTTTCATATGTAGTGCAACATTTTAGAATTTATTTCAACTTAAAATTAAAGATGGAAATGATTGACATACCGCTTGCAGCCTTTAACTCCTGACCTTTTTTAAAACCATAATGTTTAAAGGCAGAGAGGACGGCGCTAGATTTTATGCTTTTTAAATTATTAAGGGCTTTCCTCTTTTCCTCCTCATTTAGTGGACAACCTTCCTTCGCAATTAATTCTTCTGCCAATAGTATATATTTAAATGGCTCCATAGGGTTGTTTCTATGGTCTGTCATTTCCTGTTCATCATGTTCACGATACCAGACTACTCCTTGTGGCATTAAAACGACAGCATGTTTTTGCGACAACAAATTCCACATTTCAAAATCGCCGAGCATACGTTTACCTGTAAACCCTCCCATCTTGTTAAACACCTCGCGGTTAATGATAGCAGACAAGGGTGCTTTATGAAATAATTGCTGTTGGAAATAATGACGTTGGTAGGCCTGTTTCGGTAAGAGCAGGAACGGATATTTTTGAAGCTTGTCCTGAGGCAATGAACACAGACCATAGCCAGCTTCAGGAAATTGCTCCATGTAATATACCAACACTTCCAAACCATGAGGATAAATCATATCATCAGCATCAACATATTTTAAATATTTACCTTTAGCAAAAGAGGCGGCTTGATTACGGTTTGGATAATCACCAAGATTTTGTTCATTGAGATAGACCTTTATCCTCTGATCCTTACTCTCATAAGATTTCGCAATGCTCAAAGAGTTATCCTTACTTCTATCATCTACTATAATCAATTCGAAATTGGTATAAGTCGATAACAGTACACTTTCTATAGCCTCAGAAATATATTTTTCACGGTTATAAACCGTCATTAAGACGGAAACTAGAGGTTCAAAATTCATATTGGACTTTATAATTTTGGTGATATATTTAATTTTCTAATAAATGTCACTACTTTATTGGGTAAATAAGGTCTGTTTAAAAAACCACCTAACGCTTTAGTACGATATACTTTTAGCTGTGGTTTTGTACTTACAATTAATGTCTCGTAGGCTTCTGCATTTTGATAGGGTTGAAACATCTGGCATGCTTTGCCAAAACCATTTAAGGCTATTTTTTCCCGTACATCCTCGTTTTTTAATAAAATGATTGCCGATTCGCTAAACAGCCTGATATCTCCTACGGGAACTCTAAATCCTGTAATGTTATCATCTATAAGATCAGGTATGCCGCTATCTATATTGCTACATACAGGCACACATTTTGCTTTCATGGCCTCCACTACCACATTAGGCAAACCTTCTGACAATGATGGAAACAACAATACTTTTGCGTTGTGCATTTCTTGTACCACGTCATCATTTTTAAGTTGACCTTTGAAAACCACATTGGCTTCTGAACTAAATTGTGCTCGTAATTGCGCATCCAGTTCCCCACTTCCAACAAGCGCCAAATTGACATTTGAAATCGTGTTTTGTATGGATTTATAAATTTGATGCAAAAACTGTACGCCTTTACGCTCGTTAAAGGAACCTACAAATAATACATCTGTTTTTTTGTTAGGGTCCTGTTGTAGTTTCGTTTCGGGAACTGGATAATATAATAATTTTATTTTATCATGATTATTGGCATCCATCTTAGTGTACAACTGCTTTTCTGTAAATTGACTGTAAGCAATATACTGATCTATAACACCCTGATTATGATCAACCAAACCATAATAATATTTGAAATCGCCATGAAGGATATAAACCAAAGGATTCGGCAATTTTAACAATTGTACCATATGCAATTCTAAACCATCATTAGATACAAGTATAGCTTCTGAATTAGAAATATGTGCTTTTAAACGCTTACTTACCGTATATAGATTCTCATATTTACTGTAGGAAAATACAATTTGTTCATCTACATTAAACTGATCTTCAATATAAACGGCTTCTCTTTCTAGTTGTCTTGTAAAAATCACCTTGTAATGCAGATTGCTTTCTGGCCTGTATTTAAGCAAATTACGGACTATAGAGGTGACTCCTGCATCAGTATCTGGCAAAAAATATATGATCTCTTTCATCTCAAAGTCTTTAACATTCCAAAAGCAAAAAGCTTGGGATAGATCTGTAATAAATCAAAAATATATCTTAGTCTTTCCGTTCTTTTCATTTTTAATATACGACTTCTAAAAATCAAAGCTTTTAAGGCATGGCCATCAAAACATTTTTGATCTGGTTCCTCTGCTCCCATAATGCCAGGAAATAAGGATTCATTGTTTTTATGATAGTGGAGAGACTCCTTATACCAAACATGATTAAAAACACCGTCTGACAAATGTTCTATTTCAAACGACCTTGCAACCACGATATCAAATTCTTTACCTACTCGAACTGAAATATCAATATCATACATATGAAATCCGTGTAATTGAGTTTCGTTAAATTTAAACTGCTTCCATACAGTCTTTCTCATACTTATGAAACAGCCATCAATAACAGCCACTTCTTCATATATTTTATCATGGGGAATCTCTTTTGCTGTATGTCCTTTATAAAGATTTGATCTGTAGTATTGGGTTGGAATTGAAACCCATGGTGCCGGATATTTAGATTTATAGGTGGCACCTGTTATCCCTACCAATCCAATAGTGTTATTCTTAAGTATGTCCACTAATTTTTCTCCCCAATGCGCAGTATGAAACACGATATCATCATGGCAAAACACCAAATTATCAAATTGCGCCTTTTGGGCACACAGATTGTAGATTTTACAAATGCCAAATCCGTCTTTAGTATTATCGTAATCAATAATTTCAAAGGGTACGCCTATAGTTGTAGCAATATTCTCAGAAATGGCAGCTAAGGCAACGGCGCTTCTGGAGGGTATAATGATCGAAATCATAATTTATTGAGGGCTTCCTGTATGATGGTTGCTTGCGCTGCACTGTTAAAATCCTTAACCACTGCTGCCTTACCATTTTCACCTAAGGATTTGGCATAAGATTTGTCTTTCATCAACTTCAAAATAAATGTTTTAAAAACAGCGAACTCAAATTCAGGTATCACCTTCCCACTATTGTATTGATTGATAAACAGTGGCAGATCGCCGTTAATATCAAAACTAACCAAAGGATTCTGGCAATACGCGTTTTCTAAACCCACTAAGCCAAACGCTTCTTCTCTTGAAGAGAGAAAAAATAAATTTAGGGTGTTAAAATGCACCTCTGGATGTGCTGTACTGCCCACAAATTTTATCTGCTCCTGTAATCCCGCTGTTTTAATGTCTGTCGTTAATTGTGTGGCCATTGCTGTTTGATCATTCCCCACCCAGATAAATTCAAATGCAACATCTGGAATTTCCTTAATGGTCTTTATGGCAAAATCTACAAAGAGATCCGTGCCTTTCCGCGCTTCAACACCGCCACAGCCACCAATCCTGAATATAGGGTTTGATGGTTGATCTGGTTTTCCTAAATTATCAATAGCCTTTTTTCTATCTTTAAATAGAAATACAGAATTTTCTAACAATTTATTGGTATCAATAGTATAGGTGTTGCTCAAAAACTCAGTAATTGTTTTACAACTGGAAATTAACAGATTAGAGTTGTGTAACATGCTTTTTACTACAACCTGGTCCATTCCTGCAACAACAGCATGTAATTCATGTATATGCGTTACTTTCTTTGCGGGATAATTTTCTAAATAAGTGAACATGGATTGAGACCCTAAAGAATTAAAATAAATAACATCGTATCTCTTATGGGTTAAGGTTTTATATAATTTTTGTTGATGGTTTTTAATTGATGTTTCCTGGTGTAAAACCCTGCGAAGTAGTTTGGATTTTAAATTTAATTCTAAAAGATATTTTGGATAATAAAAATACGTCGTACCAATGGCTTCAAAAGCGACATCCAACTCGCCCGTTTTATTTATAAGAATATCAATAGAAAAACAACCTTGTGCTTTAAATTCTTTTAACAGTTGAAGCAGTAATAAAGGGGCTCCAGATTTTTTAGATTCATGGACCACAAAAAGTATGAGTTTCCTATTGTTCATCAAGATTTTATTATTTTTGACAGATTTATTCTACCTCTTTGGAGGAGAAGCTTCAAAAATTTGAAATGTAACAAGCCACTTAAATTTGATAAATTTTGAAAAATAGTCACTTTTTCTTTGAACGTAAATGCATCATTTAAGAAGATATCATACTTATAAACGGTAAAATAAAAAGACATTATTTCTAATCTTTTAGATGCGGATAGTTTTAATTTATCAAAAACAGGCTTTAATATAGTCGACACTTCTTTAAAAGATTGTGCGTTATTAGAAGCTGTTAATTTGTCATCATGATACCGCGTACTATTTAAACTTTTATTTAAAAATCCTATATCAGATTGATATAACATTCTAAAATACAAATCGTAATCGCCATTTCTTTTAAAATTCAGATTTAAACCGCCAGCGTTTAGATAGGCGCTCTTTCTAAATAAGGTACCACTGACATTGGGTATTAAACATTTATAAGCTAAATAATCCTTTACAAATTCATCCCCATTAAAATAATTCAATCCGCTTGAGGTGGCTTTGAATAATTTAGATTCATAGCCGTTAAACATTGGATGGAATTCAGAAATTTGGCCGCCTGTAGCATCTATAGCATTAGATTTTACTACGACCATACCCAAGTTTTCATTACGCTCAAAAAAAGGAACACTGTACTCCAAAAAGGATATAGAAGACAAATCGTCACTTTCAGCAATCCATATCAACTCCCCTTTTGCTAAAGCGATGCCTCTATCCCATTGCTTAAATGGAGAGCCAGAATTTTTAGTTGACGGTACAAACCTTATTAAATTAGGATATTGTGTTTGGTATGTACTTATAATACTTACACTATCGTCTGAGGAGTGATCGTCTAAAATTATTAATTCAAAGTCTGTAAACGTTTGATGGACTATAGAATCTAATCTGCCCTTTAAAAATTTTTCGTGATTATAATTAGGGACTATAATACTTACCTTAGGCATATTCAAAATTTAAAAAGTTTTTCGAATACCACTTCATCCAAAAGGTTTTGCGGAATTTAAAACAGAACTTTGCCCATAATGGCAATTGACCAAAAAATTCTTTTCGTCTAATTTCGTATGCTATGTCCTGTCTTGTGCCACTGGCCCCGTTTTCATTAAAATATGCAACGGTGAGTGGGATATATTGAAACCGAACGCCACTTAGCATGGTTTTAAAATTAAATTCCCAATCGGCATTGATCGTGTAGTCAGCTATATATGTTCCATGATTAGCAAAAACTGATTTATGGTAGAAGATAGCTTGATGACATATATTTTTGAACACCATTTTATAAGCATTAAACTTACCATCATATACTGTCTGAGAGGGTGTTTTTACAACATCGCCATAAATAATATCAGCATTTGTGGTATTCAATTTTTCACTAACTTCACTTAACACTGAAGTGTTATATAATACGTCATCGGCTCCTAAAAAATAGATCCATTCCCCTTTTGCCACTTTAATTCCTTTATTCATTGCATCGTAAATACCGGCATCTGGTTCACTAACTAATACGTCAATTTCATCTTTGTAGGCTTTAAGGACATCCATAGTACTATCGGTACTTTGACCATCAATAACAATAATTTCATACTGTACCTTATCAACACTTTGGTCAGTTATGGATAGAATCGTTTTTTTTATGGTGCTCTCCGCATTAAAGGAAGGGATAATAATAGATATCATAGTAGTTAAATAGCTTATTGTTTAAGATTTAAAACCTCCTTATACAACGCGATGAACTTAGTAGCTTGTGCACTCACACTACATTTTTCAACTACCGTATTTCTGGCATACTCTCCCATTCTTACTTGGTCTTTACTGTTGATAAAATCTGTGATTTTTAATGCTAAATCAGAGACATCACCCAATTTAGCAAGGTAACCGTTTTTGCCTTCTATTATGAGTTCGGGTAATATGCCTACTGGAAACCCAACCACTGGGGTGCCAGAAGACATCGCTTCAACAGCCACCATACCGTAAGTTTCTTCTAAAGAAGGTAAAACGTACAGGTCAGAGGCCGCGTATATGATATTGAGAAATTCTTCAGATTTAATAGGCGGAAAGAGTTTAAAATCAATCCCGGTCAACTGTTTTGATATTTCAGCTGAGTTGCCCCCAAAACAAATAATCCCAACCGAATAGCCCTTACTCTGAATAGATTTTAAGGCTTCTATTAATAATAATATGCCTTTATTTTTATTTAATACCCCGGCGGCACCAAAACTTATCCAAATCTTAGACGTATCTATATCAAGAACTTTCTTACACGCATCTTTATCAAGAGCACGGAATTTATTGCTGTCTACACTTAAGGGGATACACTCTAATTGAATAGGATGATCTTGAGTAAGCTTGCGAGCCAAACTGAACGTAGAATTGCTGTTGGCTATAAATGTAATGTTGTGTGGTCTATACAAATCTCTCTTCATGTTAAGAAGAGCATCTTCAACGTTGGTGATTGACTTCTGTTTATTCTTAGCTAGATCCTGGATTAAATGAAACCCACCCATTAAAGGGTTAAAATCGTGTAAATACCAAATTATCGGTTTATTTATTGTCCGGAAAAAAGTATTATAATCAATAAAACCACTGATCCAATGTAAATGAATAAGATCAGCTTCTAAGATTAATTGATGCGTATTTAAATTTATATCAGAGTATGGCGGAGAATAAATATCATATTCACTATCCTTAAGCGATTCAAAGATCTCTTTGTTTTTTTGCTTTGCAGTCTTATGAAGCCCTACTTTGCTTAATAGTCTTGTGAGTATTGGTGAATCAAGTCTGTTAAATTTAAAAACATTGGGATTATTGCTGTTTGCCACATCAAGACATAACATATTAGACGCCACACCTGCATCAAGTAGTCCTAAGTGCAGCCGTAGTGCAGCAATTCCTGCACCACCAGAATCAGACGTGGCTATGTGTAAGACTTTCATAATTTTCTCAGTAATCTTCTCAACGTCCGTAATCTGTAATTCTTAAGATAATTGAGCCTGTGTCGGGTTCGGATTTTAATGGATGAATGCTTACCGTATTTATAAAAGTGCATTAGGTATTTTTTACCAATACTAGATTCCTTAAGTTCTATTTTGGTTAAATCAATAGAGTATAAAAGCTTTTCAATGGTATTGTTGGCATCTATTGCAGAATGAACACCAGAGCCGTCAAGTCCTATATTTTTAACCAAAGATTTATGGGGGTATAAACATAACCCATCATAAATAAAAATTGTCGAAAACCATTTTATTGCCCAGGTAGAAATGGATCCATTAATATTATCCTCTAATTGTTTATGGAAACTTATAGCATTATTTAAGTTGAATTTTTTTAATTCTTTTTTGTTGTTAATTTTATCGTATAAATATTGAGCATCCCAATTTGCATTACTCCATGAATCCTTCCATGTAGCCCATCCCCAGCAACTCATAAAGCGTAAGAAAAAAGAGTTTGGAAGTGCCTCTTGCCCACTGGCCTCCGGAAGATATCCTGCAATATGCATGACTTCTTTATCGTCTTTATACAAGGTTAATGCATCATTCATATAATTGAGGAATCCCGACGAAGTAACAATATCATCCTCTATTACAATTATTTTACCATATTGATTTACTATATGGGTTACGCCGTCAATGATGCTGTTGGCCAAGCCCCAATTCTTAGTCCGCTCTACAATATGTACCTTTTTAAATCCAGAAACCGTATTGATATAATCTCTTATTTTGCCTACTTCAGTTTCAGCGTGTTTGTCTTTGGCGGCATCTGAGTAAATATAGAGTTCAGATTGGTTTGCCAAATCATTTTTTTGCAAGGCTTCAATGGTTTGCCGCGTATGATCTAATCGGTTATAGACAAAGAGTACAATAGGAGCAAGATTCATTATCTGTTTTGCTTTAGAATTTTTAGTGTTTTAATTAACCCAACAACTTTTAATGAGAAAGAAAATTGTGAATATGCTTTGTATCTCGACCAAGACACAAGTTCTTTCTTACTAGCAGATAGAACTTTAATTAGATTTTGTTTGTAAAACGCTATTCCGTGTATATCGCTCTTTATAAATAAGGGATAGAGGTCATTTATGTCTTTCGCGATTTCACCTTGTTCGGTATCCCATTGAGAGTGGGTTGAGGAGAAATAGAAAATTGGTGCAGTTCCATTTTTTAAGTAAGGAACAATATTATAGTAGTTTGAGAATGAACTATTGTTTTCCAGTTTCACTAATAATGGATTTTTGTTTCTATTATTTAAACCGATTAATTGATCTTCTATGTTAAACTGACCATTAAAACTATAGATTTTTAGGGATTTTAGTTTTCTGCCTACTAACATCGCCATATATCCCCCTGAAGAGCTGCCCAATGTGATAGTTTTATATCCTCTTGTTTCGTTCAACAGGAAGTCGACCACATTTTCGATAGTATTGATTCTACTATTAATTCCTTTTACATACCACTGTTTGTAAACATCACGTAACAAAATATGTTTTCTCGCATCTTTTACCAAATTCCCTTTCCATTCGTATTTATCGCTCTCAATTGTTTCTTTAAAATTTTCCTCCGTATTTGGGTAGTAAAGGCCATTACTAGTGAAATAAATATAAATGATGTCAGAATTAGTGTCTCCTTCAATTATTTTATAATTGTCTAGATTGTTATATGCTTCGTGTACAAGTTTATTGGTAATTTGATCAAAGAGTTCCATTACTATTTAGCATATTTTAAAAACCACCTGTTCGGATTCCAGTGTCATATGATAATCCCTTACAACGTCGGTGGTTTTTATCAGTTTCCAAATCAAGTAATAGAGGTCCTTTTCTGGAATGAGATAGGCACCGTTTCCATTTAAATGTTCTAAGTTTTTTATATAAGAATCTTTAACGAGCACTGTTTTCAAACCAAAAATAGATGTGAATTTGCTTAAAAGAGTATACAATTTTGAGCCGTCGTATTTTAAAAGTTCTTTTTGAAATGGAATAGTAATGATAAGACCCTGTTCTCTGGTTAAATTCCTTATTTTTTGGATAAATTCATTAACAAAAAGTCCTTTGGTATTTAGATCTATAACTTCAGGAATTTGAACCGTTTCATACTGTTTAACTTGCAGAATAGGGCGATCAGCTTGCTCATATAATTTACCCCAATTATTTAAATTTCTTTTCAATACAGATTGGTTAACTGCATAGTAAATAATCATATCATCGTACCACCTATCCGGAAAAAAATTCTTTTTGGTATTGGATACAACCGGGTGCCATTGGTGATAAACTGGGGATTGATTAAGAGAGAGCCATTCTTCCTTTAGTCCCTCTCTTTTAAGCCTCATAAATAAATCATTATCCTCTAATCCCCAAAAACAGAAATACTCGTCGTATCCATTAATTTTTTCTAAAATGGTCCTTTTTACAACGTGTATTCCCCCTCTAGCCCCGTCTAAACTAAAGTCAAAGTTATTTGGTTTATTTTTTAGATTATCCCAATTTTCATAATTTTCTGGTAACCAATACACCTGTTGATACAATTGTATAGTTGCATCTGCTTTAATGTTAATACTATGTAAAAAGTCTTCAAAGTAAATTAAGTCTATGTCACTAAATAAAACATACTCTCCACTTGCTAATCGGATTCCTGTATTTAAGGCGTGAGACCTATTCCAAGGAAGCCCTATTGTATGGTTATAAACATATCGTGTAAAGGGGTAACTATTTACAAGCTGTTCGACACTTTTAGCAATTGATTCTTCGCTTCCATAGTCCACAAAAATGAGTTCAAAATCTTTAAATAATTGTGATGCCAACGAGTCCAAATAACGTTTTACTCTTTCCAAATCACGATTTCGGAAACCAACAACAACCGAAATAACACTAGACATTGAGAACGTTTTTAATTCCCATTTTTAAAGTGTTTATTAAAACCTTTTTACCATCAATTGACTCATCTGGATTATTTGAAGGTAAATAATGCCACTTCTTTTTTTCAATATTCGTATTTAAATTATCTACTACAAATGGGAACAATTGATATTTGTTGAGAACTAAGTCTCTGGCTTCTGCCAAACTGGAAAGATTTTTTTCCCAAAAGCCCTCATTAATTGCTCGTTGAATTTTTTCTATGGCTTCTTGAGGTCTAGTGGGATCAATTTGAATCATCGAATTCTTTGGAAAATAGTCGGTAATATTTTGACAGCCAGAATAGATAGGAATTGTCCACGATAAAAAACAATCCGAAATTTTTTCGGTCCAATAGTCATTACAACTATTATTCTCTAAAGCGAAACTATATTTATAAGGATAGAGCACTTCAAATTTATCATCTATTTGACGAAATCCTCTACCATATAAATCAAAATCTAATACATTCTCAATTTGATCTTTAAAATCCATTCTTAAGATCTGTCCAGGTTTGTTACGTGCATTACTAGTAATCCAAGAAATTTTATCTTGTTTAATTGAACCTTCATTAGAGGATAGGTTAATCAATTCGTCGTAAGTTTTATCTACATGCCACGGTAAACATCCTTGACCATGGACAATATTGGGTGCATTTACATCCCAAGATGTGTATACTTTATCAAAGTATTTAAATAACCTTTTTTGCCAATCATATGAATCAATTGGTGGCTCTTGAGTAAATAGAAACCTCCCGTTTTTACGGCATTTGAATGTTACTTCCTTTTTGGATCTATTTAAAACAACGAGATAATCAAATTCCAAGATATTATCTGTCGTAAATTCAACATTTCTCCATTTTTTTTTACCCCCTGGTGTTTGCCTAAAAACATCTGGATAATCCCAATCTTTAATTATTCTGACAATCATTAATGACTAAAGTTTATAAATTTCATAGAACAGGTTCTCAAAGTAAACCGTATTCATTTAAAAAATATTTGTTGAAAACAATGTTAAAATTCCCATCGCGTAGGGGTAAAAACTTTTGCGTTTTTTGGAAATATATTGGGACGCCCAATATTTGGTCCCTTTTGAATGTCAATCTCAAAACAATTTTCTAAAGAGTGTAGCATTTCACCCACAGCTACCATCCCAATATCTATGACATATGTACCCGGTGCAAAATTGATGCTTTCAATAATAATTCGAACTTTCTTTACATCACCTTTATTACCACTGATGGATACATGTTCATCGAAATTATTTATGTGAGATATAAGCTCCAGACCGGTTGTCTTAAAATTAACCCCTAGGTCAACATTGCCAATGTATTCATTAAATTTCAAGGTTACTTCCAAAGTCAACTTATCACCAGTAAAAAATGAAATGCTCTTATTTGGCCCACGAAATGTTTGATAATCAACAATTTCAACATGCTTATTGCCGCCCTTATCTATAACTTCTCCTGATTCATAAGCCAGAAGATCATCCTGTAAATACCGTTCTACTGTTTCTTCAGCCGTCCCTATAAATTCAACTCCTCCTTGGTTTAACAAAATGCCGGAGGTACATAAATTTTTGATAGAAGCCATGTTGTGACTTACAAATAAAACCGTTCTACCTTCTTCAGATACAGATTTCATTTTACCAATTGCTTTCTTTTGAAATTCAGCATCTCCAACAGCCAAAACTTCATCTACAACCAAAATTTCTGGTTCTAAAAAGGCCGCTACGGCAAACCCAACCCGCACAGTCATCCCTGAAGAGTAGCGTTTTACAGGCGTATCAATGTATCTTGCACACCCGGAAAATTCGATTATCTCATCTAGTTTAGCAGATACCTCCGCCTTGGTCATTCCTAATATAGCACCGTTTAAATAGATATTTTCTCGTCCCGTCAATTCCGGATGAAAGCCAGTGCCAACTTCCAATAAAGAGGCCAAACGGCCTTTTATTTTTATACTTCCCGTGGTAGGAGCTGTAATGCGAGATAAAAGTTTAAGTAAGGTGCTTTTACCAGCCCCGTTTCTACCTATAATTCCAACAACATCGCCTTCATGAATTTCCAAATTTATATTTTGTAAAGCCCAGATATACTCACTGTCTCCTAAAATGCCTCTATCATTCTTATCACCTACTTTTAAATAAGGGTCCTCCTTATTTAGTATGGCTGTACTCCACCATCGGTTTAAATCGTGTGCAATTGTACCTGTACCAATTGTTCCCAAACGGTATTGCTTGCTTAAATTCTCAATTTTTATAACGGGTTCTGACATAATCTTTTATGAATAAATTTGAAGTCTAATTATACAGTGTCCATAAATGTTCTCTCAACTTTATTGAACACCACTATCCCGACAAGCATTAAAACAACCATGAAGACAAAACTATACCCAAGGTACAACCAACTAAAAGTTCCGGAGCCAGTAAAAGCATATCTAAATGTTTCTATTAAAGGCGTCATAGGATTTGCAACAATAAATTTCCGGTATTCTAAAGGTGCCACTGAAAGTGGATAGATAACTACAGTTGAATACATCAATAATTGTACGGCAAAAGATAATAGAAAACTAAAATCACGATATTTTGTGGTTAGGGCCGAAATGATCATACCCGAGCCTAATGCCAGACCTGCCATTATAATCACAAGAATCGGTAAAAGTGCAATAGTCCAATTGGGGTTTATTACTCCTGCAGAATCATCATAAAAGAAATACAGCCAAATCGCAAGGAAAAGTCCAAATTGCACTGCAAATTTTAATAATTGCGACGTTATTAAAGAAATGGGGGTTATTAAACGTGGAAAATAAACTTTACCAAAAATTCCTGCGTTATTTTGAAAGGTATTTGAAGTTAAGGTCAAACAACCGGAAAAATATTGCCACATCACATTACCAGAAAGGTAAAACAATATTGGTGGAATACCATCGGTTGATATTTGCGCAATATTTGTAAAAACAAAAAGCTGTACTAAAGACGTAAATATAGGTTGAATAATAAACCATAAAGGTCCTAGAACTGTTTGTTTATAGACCGATACGAAGTCCCGTCGAACAAACAAAATCAAAAGATCTCTATAACGCCAAACTTCCTTTAAATTTAATTTAAACAGACTTGCCTTTGGATAGATCTCTAAAGTCCAGTCGTCATTGTGTATTGTTTCTCGCATTTAATTTTTATTTTAGGATTACACAGTTTGAATCCTGTATCCTTATCAACATTGATATTGGGCTATCTATGGAAAATTTGTTTTGATGATTCAATACGTCTTGTACAGGTTTATTATTGATTTCTCTATGTCAAAAACAACTCTACTGAACACGGCTTCGCCCTTATCAGTCACATTATAATTAATAACTTACTGAAAAACAAATCATTATGAGCTTCAACCTCTTAAACAATTTAGTTGTTTTTTTTTACGAAGCCGCGAAAATACAATTATTCCTTTGAACAGATTAACCCATCTACCAATATCTCTAACAATTTCGCAATTACAACATAGATCCCGAATTAGAAAGATCAGCCCAAATTAACGCTGATAAGACGATTTTAATCTACTATCTTATTTTGAGATGATCGACTTGAGATAATCAAAATAATCACCTTTCATATTCTCAATTTGTGCAGACATCGTCTCTTTGCTTACCCAAGAAAAATTCATGGCAATTTCTTCCAAACAGGCAATTTTAAGTCCTGTACGTTTTTCTACCGCCTTAACAAATTCTGTAGCCTCAGTAAGTGCTTCGTGTGTTCCCGTATCTAACCAGGCAAAACCTCTACTTAATATTTGAAGTTTTAAATTCTCCTGTTCCAGGTAGGCTTGGTTGACCGACGTTATTTCTAACTCCCCACGGTGGGAAGGTTTTACTTTTTTGGCAATGTCCACAACTGAGTTGGGATAAAAATACAAACCAACCACAGCATAGTTTGATTTTGGGTTTGTAGGCTTTTCTTCAATATGCACCACATTATGATCGGCATCAAACTCGGCAACGCCATAACGTTCTGGGTCCTTTACATAATTACCGAAAATAATGGCCTTTCCTTCATCCTTTACCGTATTAACCGAATCTCTCAGTATCTTCTGTAGTCCAGAACCGTGAAAAATATTATCACCCAATACTAAACATACATCGTCATCACCTATAAAATCTTCTCCTAAGATAAATGCCTGCGCCAATCCATCAGGACTCGGTTGCTCTATATAGCTTAAATTAATGCCGATTTTTTTACCATCCCCCAATAGTTGCTTGAAATTTGGAAGATCGTGTGGTGTAGAAATTATGAGAATATCCTGTATGCCCGCCAACATCAAAACCGATAAAGGATAATAAATCATCGGTTTATCATAGATGGGCAATAACTGTTTACTTACGGCTAAGGTTAAAGGGTGGAGTCGTGTTCCTGAGCCACCTGCCAAAATAATTCCTTTCATTTTTGTTGGTTTTTATTAGTGAAACTCAATTTCGAAAAATAGCGAAGCGATGAATTCGAAATTGTAAGTTGTCCCGATAGCTATCGGGATAATCCCTCCCGACCTTTCGGGATTAGCGGGATAATTGGTTGAATATTTTGACGCTTTGAGTCGAAATATAAAAAAATCAATCCATTTTGATTCTCCGACCCTTATTTTTGGGGGTCATATCTTTTATATATACGTGGTCAACATCCTTTCTAAACTGTCTTTCCAATGCGGTATGACTACATGATAGGTTTCTTGAATTTTTGTTTTATTGAGCAATGAGTATTTTGGTCGTTTAGCAAGCGTAGGAAACTGATCTGACGTCACGCCATAGACTTCGCACCCTAAACCTGAAATCTCTTGAATTGCCTTTGCAAAATCATACCACGAAATCTCTCCATTATTTGAATAATGAAATATACCAGGCTCCCATTTTTCTGACACAATAATGGCCATAATCACCTCTGCTAAGTCTGAAGCGTAGGTAGGCGAACCTATTTGGTCATTGACCACACTAATGGTATCTTTTTCATTCATTAAACGCAACATGGTTTTTACAAAATTTGTGCCAAATTCAGAATACACCCACGCCGTCCTAATAATGATACCTTCTGGGAGATAGCGCAGTAGTGCTTGCTCTCCTCTTAATTTGGTTTCTCCATACCAGTTGATGGGTGCGGTGGCTTCCATTTCAGACAGTGGCGTTTTACTTGTTCCGTCAAACACATAATCCGTAGAAATATGGATTAACTTGGCCGTATGGATCGCCGCCCATTTAGCCAACTCAGCTACCGCCAGATGGTTGACAACATCGACTAGTTCTTTTTCAGTCTCCGCCTTGTCAACGGCAGTATAGGCCCCTGCGCTGATAATAATGTCTGGTCTAATATTATTCAGACCTGTTGCTATGGTGTCAAGATCATTTAAAGGCAGCTCTTCACGATCTGTAAAGATAAATTCAAACTGAGGATGCTGCTTCGCAATAGCTTGCAGTTCTAGACCCAATTGTCCTCCTGCTCCTGTAACTAGTATTTTTTGCATTCTATTTTTGAAAAACGTCATTAAATTTTGGTAATATTAAATCTTTTTCAGAAACACATAATTGATCCTTATTCAATAACCAATCTATATTTAAGGTCTCATCATCATAGCTAATTCCCCCTTCAGATTCTTTATTATAGTAATTATCACATTTATAGAAAAATTCTGCAGTTTCAGATAATACCACAAAACCATGTAGAAATCCTCTTGGAACAAAAAATTGTCGTTGATTTTCTGCACTCAAACGTACTGCCACATGTTGCCCAAACGTAGAAGATCCTTTACGAGCATCTACCGCTACATCTAAAACTTCACCTTGTAATACCCGAACCAACTTTGCTTGGGCATGTGTTCCACTTTGTGCGTGTAGGCCTCTTAGAACTCCAAACTTGGAAAACGACTGATTGTCTTGTACAAAATGAATCTCCGTATTGGTAAGGCTATGGAAATGATCTTCATTAAAACTTTCAAAGAAATAGCCTCTTTCATCATTAAATAGCGTAGGTTCGAGAATAAAACAACCTTCAATATCTGTTTCTATTTTCTTCATTTAATTATATTGTTGTGAATAATAATCCTTGTATTGACCGCTAGTTACATTTTCTAACCAAGTTTCATTTTCTAAATACCAATCCACGGTTTTCTCTAAGCCTTCCTCAAATTGCAAGCTAGGTTTCCATCCGAGTTCTTTTTCTAGCTTAGTTGCGTCAATGGCGTAACGTAAATCATGACCCGCACGGTCTTTAACAAAAGTGATGAGCTTTTTGGATTCTCCTTCAGGGCGATTTAATTTTTTATCTAACAGCTTACATAACAAATAAATTAAATCAATATTTGTCCATTCATTATGGCCGCCAATATTGTAGGTGTCACCAGTTTTGCCTTGATGAAAAATAATATCAATAGCTCTTGCATGATCTTCCACCCATAACCAATCGCGCACATTCTCACCCGCTCCGTAAACAGGTATTGGTAAATTGTTCTTAATATTATTAATGGCTAGTGGTATGAGCTTTTCAGGGAAATGATGCGACCCATAATTGTTTGAACAATTAGAAATGACAGTTTGCAAGCCGTAGGTATCTTGATACGCTCTTACAAAGTGATCGGAGCTCGCTTTAGATGCTGAATATGGAGAATGTGGATCATAAGAGGTTGTTTCTGTAAACATCCCTTCTTTACCCAATGCACCATATACCTCATCTGTAGACACGTGATAAAAACGGTGTTGGTCATAGTTGCCTTTCCAACACTGCTTTGCAGCATTTAAAAGATTAACTGTACCAATAACATTGGTCATTACAAACTCTAGAGGATTGCTAATAGATCGGTCAACATGAGATTCGGCTGCTAAATGGATAACACCATCTGGCTGTTCTTTTTCAAAGAGATCATCTATAAATTGGGCATCAGTAATATCGCCTTTTATAAATTTATAATTCGGTTTATCCTCAATATCCTTGAGATTCATCAGATTACCCGCATACGTGAGTTTATCCAAATTTATAATTTGATACTCTGGATAGGTGTTCACAAAAAGCCGCACCACATGAGACCCAATAAAACCAGCCCCACCGGTTATTAAAATTTTTTTTGACATAACTAAATTTTTGTTTTAAGAGAATCGTTTTAAGATTTGATAAACTCTTATTGTATTTGTATGTTAATTTTATTGAGAGCTATAAACATTGTTATCTTTCAATTGATATACTTCATCTGTTTCTATACAGGTCGCGAAATTGTCAGAATTAAACACCAATGTATGACCTGCTCTACTAACCCAGCCTATTTGACGTGAAGGATTCCCAACCACTAATGCAAAATCAGGTACATCTCTAGTTAGCACGGTTCCTGCTCCGATAAATGCATACTCTCCGATTGTATTTCCACAAATAATGGTGGCATTGGCACCAATAGATGCGCCCTTTTTTATCAACGTTTTTTTAAACTCTTGTTTTCTTACAATAAAACTTCGGGGATTCATGACATTGGTAAACACTACCGAGGGACCAATAAACACATCATCTTCTATCTCTACACCTTCATAAATGGAAATGTTGTTCTGAACTTTAACATTATTGCCAATGGTAACGTTTGGTCCTACCATACAATTTTGACCAAAGGAACAGTTGTCACCTACTTTTGTATTTGATAGGATGTGACTAAAATGCCAAATCTTAGTGTTTGTACCTATCCATACATCAGCGTCTATATAACTGGATTCATGTACAAAAAAATTGCTCATAATAGGTGTTAGGTGTTAGGTGAAAATTAAAAAACTAACTCGTTGCATTCAAAATATTATGGTATTAGTTTGCAAAACGGATGATACTCTCCTTTTAAGCCTATAGGATCTAAATTTCTTATGGTGGAAACGGTGTTTATAGAGCCATAAGCTTCATCAAGACCAAAACCATTTCCTTTTAAAATCTCTTCATAACTTTTTGTGTGCAAATCCGTAAAGCCGCCACTAAATTCAATTGCTTCACCATTGACGGTTATGGACCGATAGGTTGTAAGATGTTCAGTTTTTATAGCCTTGGGGATATACGCATAGTTTACAGATAAAAACCATTTGACGTTAGCATGTTTCAATTTCAAAAAACCTGCATTGGTATCTAGAGTTTTTAAATGGACACTATTTTCTTGAACCTCACCAAAAATCCAACACAGCATATCAAAAAAATGAACCCCGATATTTGATGCAATCCCTCCTGATTTTGCTTGATCGCCCTTCCAAGAGACAAAGTACCATTTGCCCCTGGAGGTCAAATACGTAAGGTCAATATCATATACCTTATTGGGATTAATTTCTAATTCCTTTGAGACTTTTTCTCTTAAGGCAATGATAGCTGGATGAAGGCGTAACTGAAGTATGTTATAGATTTTTTTACCCGTTTCATTTTCAATAACTTTCAATTGATCCACATTCCACGGGTTGAGCACCAATGGTTTTTCTGAGATGGCGTCCGCACCACTTCTTAAAGCGAATCGGATATGCGAATCATGTAAGTAATTAGGTGAACAAATAGACACATAATCAATTTTATTGCCACTATCCCTACGCCATTTATCTACAAACCGGTCGAAACGTTCAAATTCCGTAAAAAAGCTGGCCTGCGGAAAAAAACTATCCATCACCCCTATCCCATCATACGGATCAAGAGCTGCTACCAAAGTGTTGCCTGTATCCTTAATAGCTTTCATATGTCGTGGTGCAATATAACCCGCAGCACCAATCAATGCGAAATTTTTCATTAGAACTATAGTATCATGCGTTTGAGGTTTCCACCGTCGGGCAGAATTTTAAAATGCCCCAGAGGGCTAAATGTGGGAGTGTTGACCCGCCCGAACGTTCCTTTTCGGTACGGGCAAGTTGGTAAATGGTGAAACGTAAATGGTGAAACGTAAATGGTGAAACGTAAATGGTGAAACGTGAATGGTGAAACGTGAATGGTGAAACGTGAATGGTGAAACGTGAATGGTGAATCGTTATTCGTGATTAGTTATTCTTTATACGTGAATCGTGAAAAGCTAATCGTGAGTCGTGATCCCTTGTTCGTGATTCGTGAATAGTTATTCGTAATTCGTGACTCTCTATTCTCGACCCGCCCGAACGTTCCTTTTCGGTACGGGCAGGTTCTCTATTCTCTATTCTCTATTCTCTATTCTCTATTCTCTATTCTTAATACTTAATTCTAACAGCGCAGCGGTCTTTATTCTATAGTGTATAGAACCCCTTATACCAATCCACGAAGGCCGCAATTCCTTCTTTCACTTCAGTTTTAGGTTGATAGTTAAAATCCTTTTTCAACAAGCTCACATTGGCGTACGTTTGCTTGACATCTCCAGGTTGCATGGGCATCATCTGTTTGATCGCTTTTTTATTTAATGCATCTTCAATAGCCTCTATATATTCTAATAGTTGGACTGGTTGGCTGTTACCTATATTATATAGTTTATAATGTGAGGTATTATCGGAAGTTTCTAAAAGCGTTGCCATAATTCCGGAAACAATATCGTCTATAAAGGTAAAATCACGAGAGAGATTACCATTGTTAAATACCTTTACGGGCTGATTGTTGATAATGGCATCCGTAAATAAAAACATGGCCATATCAGGTCTTCCCCAAGGTCCATAAACGGTAAAGAACCGTAAACCGATGCATTCAAAACCATATAAATGACTGTAGGCATGTGCCATCAGTTCATTCGCCTTTTTGGTGGCAGCATAAAGACTGACGGGATGATCTACATTAGCCGTTTCTTCAAAAGGAACGGCGTCACTGTTACCATAGACACTTGAACTGCTGGCGTAGACTAATTTTTTAATTTTAAAATTACGGCAGCACTCGAGAACATTTAAGAAGCCCGTTAAATTACTGTCTGCATAGGCTTCCGGGTTTTCCAACGAATAACGCACTCCTGCCTGGGCTGCTAAGTTACAGACACTATCAATTTGATGCGCTTCAAAAAGTTTTGGAAGCGCATTCCTGTCTTCCAAATTCATTTTCACAAAGATCATGTGGTCACCGTATGTAGCGCTCGATGCTTCATTGAGATCTTGATTAGCTTCTGCTTTATCAATTCCCAATTCAGACAATCGTGCCAACTTTAAGTTAACATCGTAATAATCATTAAGATTATCTATACCAATCACTGTATGGCCCAAAGCCAACAGCGATTTAGACAAATGAAATCCTATAAAGCCAGCAGCGCCGGTAACCAATATGGTTTTTGAGGTATTATTATTTTCCAATGACATACACTTGAAATCCTATAGTTTCTAATTTTTGATGATCTAAAATACCCCGTCCATCAAATACAAATGCCGGTTTTAGCATGTTGTCATAAATTTTTTGCCAGTCATAGGTTTTAAACTCATCCCATTCCGTAAGCACCGCTATGGCATGTGCGTCTTTACAGGCCTCATAAGGATCCTTAATGGACATTAAAAAACGCTCGTTCTCCTCTTCTGCCCGCGTACCTAAATAATTCAGATCACTTTCCATTTGTTGTGCAGTCACTTTAGGGTCGTAAACAGCGATAGTGGCTTGTTCGTCGATGAGCTGATCTGCTACATAAATGGCAGCTGACTCTCGGGTATCATTGGTGTCCTTTTTAAAAGCCCAACCTAAAAAGGCGATTTTCTTACCTGAAATAGTATTGTAAAGTGTTTGAATAATTTTAGAGGCAAAACGATGCTTTTGATAGTCGTTCATAATAATAACTTGTTCCCAGTAATCAGCCACTTCATTTAACCCATAAGATTTTGAAATATAGACCAAGTTTAAAATATCCTTTTGAAAACATGAACCTCCAAAACCTACAGAAGCTTTTAAAAACTTAGGTCCGATACGACTATCCTTCCCTATTGCATTTGCAACTTCGTTAACATCTGCTCCAGTTACCTCGCACAATTCTGAAAGGGCATTGATTGAAGAAACACGTTGTGCCAAAAATGCATTAGCAGTTAATTTTGACAATTCAGAAGACCACAAGTTTGTGGTCAGAATATTTTCGTCAGGTACCCAAGTTGAATAAACATCTACCAATGCTTGAATAGCCTTAAGTCCTTCTTCTGTTTGTTCGCCTCCAATAAGCACACGGTCTGGCGCCATTAAATCCTGAACAGCCGTACCCTCTGCTAAAAACTCTGGATTTGATAAAATTTGGTATTTGACTCCATTTCCGGTGTTGTCCAAGATACTTTTGATTGCTTGAGCCGTCCTTACGGGAAGCGTCGATTTTTCGACAATAATCTTATCCGTTGTAGCGACTCTGGCAATTTGTCTTGCACACAATTCAATATACTTCAAATCTGCTGCCATACCTTTTCCTTTTCCATAGGTTTTGGTTGGTGTATTCACAGAAATAAAAACCATCTCCGCAGCTTCGATAGCCCCATCTACATCTGTACTAAAAAACAGATTCCGATTTCTGGCCTCAGCAACTACGGCATCTAAGCCTGGCTCATAAATGGGTAGTTGCTCCAAATCGTCATGGTTCCAAGCTGCAATACGCGCTTCATTCAAATCGACCACTGTTACTTTAATATTCGGGTTTTTTTGGGCAATGACTGCCATAGTAGGACCTCCTACGTAACCTGCCCCGATACAGCAAATATTTGTAATTTTCATTTTATTTATTTTTTTAAACTTGTTTATCTTATTAATTTATCCTCTTAAAATATACCGCTATGAAACTTTCATACCTTTAAAAGAGTCCTGGTTTTCTAGAAACCATTGGTACGTACTGGCAATTCCTGATTTCAAATCAATTTCTGCTTGCCACCCTTCTTTTTTGAGTTTGCTTACATCCATCAACTTACGTGGCGTACCGTCCGGCTTAGAACTATCCCAAACAATATTTCCTGTGTGTCCCACAATTTCCTGGATGGTATGTGCTAATTCTTTGATAGTGACATCCACGCCAGTGCCAACATTATAGAGATTGTCTTCCAACTTATTTTCAAGCGCATATACCACCGCTTTAGCCATATCATCTACATGAAGAAATTCTCGCATAGGGGTGCCGCTGCCCCAAAGTTCTACAGAGGCATTGTCTTTCTTTGCTTCATGAAATTTACGAATCATGGCTGGCAAAACATGTGAAGATTTCAGGTCGAAATTATCGTTGGACCCGTATAAATTTGTAGGCATTAAACTTACAAAATCTTTGTTGTACTGCTTTCTAATAGCCTCACAAGCTTTAACACCAGCTATTTTTGCTATAGCATACCATTGGTTGGTAGGTTCTAAACTATCGGTCAACAAATACTCCTCCTTTAATGGTTGAGGGGCAAATTTTGGATAGATACAAGAACTGCCTAAAAATATAAATTTCCCAACTTCATGGTTGTGCGCTGCATCAATCAAATTATTTTGAATCTGAAGATTCTCCATCAAAAAAGGATAGGGATTTTCATTATTAGCCAAAATCCCACCAACTTTAGCCGCCGCATCTACTACAACTTCCGGTTTTTCAGCTATAAAAAACGCATTTACCTCTGCTTGATTGCGTAAATTGAGTTCCTTACTGCTTTTACCAATAAGATTTGTATAGCCTAAAGCATTTAATGCCCTCCACACAGCAGACCCCACCATTCCGTTGTGGCCAGCAATATATATTTTAGTCGTTTTATCCATAATTATTCAAAATAATTAAGTGTTTTATGACCACCTTCTTTTAAATAATGCTCCTTTTGCATTAATTTCACATCGCCCTTCATCATATCCTTTACCAAATCCTGTAAATCCATTTGTGGCACCCAACCCAACTTATTCTTAGCCTTAGATGCATCACCAATTAAAAGGTCAACTTCTGTTGGTCTAAAATATTTAGGATCCACATTTACGACCTCTGTTCCAATTGGCAATTGAAATTTGTCGTTATGACAAGCGGTTACGAACGCTTTTTCTTCTACACCATCACCTTTAAACTCAAGGTCCATGCCTACTTCAGCAAATGCCATTTTTATGAAGTCGCGCACGGTAGTCGTTTTACCTGTAGCAATCACCCAATCTTCTGCTTCGTCTGCCTGAAGGATCATCCACATCATTCTCACATAGTCCTTGGCGTGGCCCCAGTCTCTTTTAGCATCCAAATTTCCGAGATACACTTTATCCTGCATGCCTAACGCAATTCGAGATACTGCTCTTGTAATTTTTCGAGTCACAAAAGTTTCTCCTCTGATAGGCGATTCATGATTAAATAAAATTCCGTTGCAGGCAAATAAATTATAAGCTTCACGGTAATTGACCGTAATCCAATACGCATACATTTTAGCTACGGCATAAGGTGAACGTGGGTAAAAAGGAGTGGTTTCAGTTTGTGGTACTTCTTGAACCTTGCCATATAATTCTGAAGTAGAGGCTTGGTAAATTCTGGTTTTTTTCTCCATTCCCAATAAACGGACAGCCTCCAAAATTCTTAAGGTGCCCAAACCATCCGTATTTCCAGTATATTCTGGAATTTCGAAGGATACACTAACGTGACTCATAGCCGCTAAATTGTAAATTTCATCCGGTTGAACTTCCTTAATCAATCTTATTAAGTTTGTACTATCAGTAAGATCACCATAATGAAGGAAAAAATTACGATCTGTCTCATGTGGATCCTGATACAGATGATCTATCCTATCAGTATTAAGAAGAGACGAACGTCTTTTTACCCCATGAACTTCATAATTTTTGTTCAATAAAAACTCGGCTAGATAAGCACCATCTTGCCCCGTAATTCCCGTAATAAGTGCAATTTTTTTCATTTCAATATATATTTATAACGTTTTAAGCTAAGCCATGGCTTCGCCGTTGCCAGTCCCACCATTTAATAGAACTGCCTGATTTTTAAACATCTAAATCGCAACACGATTGCGTGTAGGTTAAGCACAAAAAGAAGCAAAAATACAACTAAATTTTAAAATCTTTAAGCATTCTAACTGATTTTCAACTTCACAACATAGCCCAATTTATGGAGCACAACCCAACATTGATTACCGGATACATATTTAACGGTCCCTTTTTTTTCTTTCATTCCAAATGCTTCTAAATCAATTTCCTGACCTACACCAATTCTTTCTGTGGATAGTATCTGCTGTTCATTTTTGGCAATGTCTTGAAGTAGCTCGACCTCATCAGTAGGTACAATTGCAGGTTTTCCCAGCCAAAACAGATACCGTAGGGCACCATTAACCACAAACACATCGGCTCGTTGCTTTTCAGGAATATTAATAAGAATCATTGAAGGCAATAAAGGCACACTGACTTTCTTTTTTCTATCGCTCCATTGGCGGACTTCAATACGGGTAGGACAACACACTATAAAGTTCATTTGAGAAAGCCGTTCTGCAACTTTAAGTTCAAACTTAGGTTTTGTAATTAAAACGTGCCAGGCCATAGAATGTGAGGGTTCTTTCTAGATTTGAGACCACAAAGTAAATCAATCCCTTTAAAATAGCCAATTAAAAGCTACAAAACTTTAAGTTTCATTATAAACCCTACGTCTTATTTTACAGGCGATTTTGCGTACAACTTACGACAGTTTTGATGGTAATATTTTATCGCGGAAAACCCCAACAATGGAACTTCTATACCGTCCTCTATACCGACTTGGTTTTTAAATTACATTAGCATCATCCTGTCACAATCCAAAACATTCTGAACACCTTTAAGATGTACCAAATCTGAGCAATTTCTTATAATAAAGGAGGCTTTTGTTAGGACACACTAAACGTGCTTAAAGAAAAATTCAGATAGCGCATTTTTGGATAACGCATTTAAAAGCAAGCTCCAATCTACAGTACAAATAATGCTCATGCAACACTTGTACTGTAATCTTACCTGAAATTAAAAAAAAACAAAAAAGAAAGTTATTGGATAATTTAATTCATTTTTTCGCACAAAAAGATGGGTAATTTAACAAAATCTGTATTTCAACGAGTAATTAACCGTTATGGCATCAAAGTTATACCAGATCAAGGAGTACTTCTACTTTCGCATCGCACAGTTAAACTTATCCCCTAAGAACCTACTTGTCCATGAATACAGAACACCATAAAGAAGTCATCAGCAGAAAAGAAGCCATGCAACGTATGGGTAAATATGCTGCCTTAACAGCTGTTGGTACTTTTTTAATTTTAAATCCTAAGACCGCTCAGGCACAGTCAATAGGCAGCAACAGAGTTCAAAATAGTAGCGCTAATAAGGGTAATAAAGATCAGGGCTTTACTAGCAATACTGGCAACGGTAACAAAGGAAATGGAAAAGGAAACGGCTACGGCCACAATAAGGGACAAGGTTATAATTCCAGTGAAATATGGAATTAATTGAGGCAAATACTTCCTGCTAATCCCAGAATATAGATAATTATAGTATATTGAGGATTATGGGAACTCCAAGATATACAGTTCAATTAGGGAGCAATTATGTTTTATGGTTTGAAAATTCCAACCAATACATTGTTGTTTCAGAAATGATAAAAGATTTGTTAGAAGTATTTTTGCTATTCCCCAGCAAATCTACTTTTATTGAGGTTTTGGTTCAGCAACAGATGTTGGAAGAGCAGGCGACATCATTTTACAAGGATATTAAACGCTTATTAGAAAACGCGAATACGAATGTTGAGCCTCCAACTACCAATAATTGTACGGCCTCCATTTCTCAACCTAATATTGTCAAACGGTATCAATTTGGCGACTATGCTCTTTCAGTCAACTACGGTTCTTCAGTAATTGAAAATTTAATCCATCCGCAATGGGCGCATGCAGCAATTAACCATAATAACGCCCCCCCTACAGCCTTCGACCTGTTTCAAGAAGAAGGTCAATTGTATCTTTTTAAAAATGGAGCATATATTGGCGACTATATAGACACAGAGTACCATTTGTTACAAGGTCAATTCTCATTTCAACTCATCAATTCAATTTATAATAAAGTGGAATCTGATTGGATTGCTACATTTCATGCCTCAACGGTGTGTAATGATCAGGAAGCCATCATGATTATTGGGGCTTCTGGCAATGGTAAAAGCACCCTATCTGCTGTCTTAATGGCGTCCGGTATCGACGTTCTGGCTGATGATTTTACGCCTTTATCAGCTAAAAACAAGGAGGTTTATCGATTTCCTTCCGGAATTTCGGTTAAGCAAGGAGCTTTCAAAATGTTGGAACTACTTTTTCCTGATTTTGAGCACTACCCATTGCACAAGAGTACCTCCAAAGATGTGAATATAAAATATATCCCTCCTATTAAAACGCTTAATGAAGGCGTCCCTCATGTACCCTGTAAAAAAATTGTGTATGTTAAGTATGATCCTAATGCAAAATCGAGCTTGCAGGAAATTACTACTGAAAAGATTTTAGAAACATTGATCCCAGAATCATGGCTGTCTCCTGTGGCATCAAACGCCGAATTATTTTTAGAATGGCTCAAAGATCTTAAGTGTTATGAGCTAATTTACTCTGATAATGCTATGGCAGTCTCAAAATTTAAGGAGTTATTTAAGGCCTAGATGCTTTCTTTCCACTCCAGTTAACTACATTTGGAATTGATTAATACAACATTTTGACGCATACTCCAACACACGCCACTTTACAACACATTGCCAACATCTTGAATTTTAAGGACAATAGAAAGCTGTTGGCAAACACATTTGATGCCTTGGCTGTAGATTGGGATACCGTAGTAATGCTTGCAAGCCAACATTTGATGTTGCCAGCGCTATATTACCAACTCAAACGCAAAGATTTACTGACCCACATTCCTCCAGACTTAGAACTTTACCTAGAAGAAATTTCTAATATCAACAGCAACAGAAACAAAATCTTATTAAAAGAAGCCCAGGAGGTCTCTGCTCTATTCAGAGAGGCAAGTATTGATCATGTCTACATTAAGGGTCTTGCGGTTATTGCCCATATAGCACCAAAAGATATTGGAGCTCGAATGGTGGGCGATTTGGATATTGTTATTGCGCCTCACCAATTACATGAAGCTTTTGAATTATTGCAGAAACACGGCTACACTGAAACAATTGAGTTTAATTATACCACGGAGAACTTCCGCCACCTCCCCAGACAAATTAATCCAAAAAAAATGGGTGCTATTGAACTCCACTCGGAAGTTTTACTCTACAAATACCGCTTTCTTATTAAAGTTACTGATCTTTTAAACAACAAGCTTTTTACAAGTGGAATACATATCCCATCAGAAGAAGACTCCATCCAAATTGGCATTTATACCACGCAAATAAATGACCACGGCCACTTGTTTGGAACTTTAAATCTTAAACCGGTCTTTGATTGCTTAGTATTTGGTCTTCAAAATAAGATATCATTTCTTCATAAGATAGCAGACGTAAAACAAGCCAATTCATTCTTGGAATTATTGAGTATCTATTTTCCGGAATTTAAACCCAACCATACGACCAAAAGCTCACAAATTATAAAGTCTTACTATTATTTTAAATTAGATAACCCAAGGCTTGGCAGGATTTCCCAAAACACAGTTTATTATTTGCATGAACTCACAGAACGCATAACATTGCTATATAATAACAAGAGTTATAGGGCTCATGTGCTTAAAAATAAATTGAGCCACAAAAGACCTTAATATTTAAAAACTTAATGTAAATACTTTGTCATATTGAAGTAAAGCATTATTTTTGACCAAAGAATTATTATGAAGAAATTACTTATTATTTTGCTCGTTACCACATTTGGTTACAATGCCCATGCACAAAGATTTGAAGAAGGTTGGCAGATTAATGCAGGATTTAATGCTGTAGGCAATCTTGGAACACAAAATCCAGTGGAAAGACTTGATGAATTTGGATTTAAAAGTCCTTTCATGATAGGCATAGAAAATAGATGGAGACAAGAGTTCTCTATAGAACAGGATATTAGTCTTAATGGTTTTAATAAAGGTGTCTATTTGAACGATGGAATTCTTACGGAGAATTTGACTTATTTCTCAACCAACACCACAGTGAAATGGTTTTTTTCCGACAACCTTTATAACTTGGAAGCGTTAGAACTTTATGTAGGTGCCGGCGTAGGCCTATTTCATATGGACGAATTAAATACTTCGGGTAATTTATCAGGAGGTATTCAATATTGGATCAATGACAATTTAGGGATACGCTTACAATCTATTGGAAAATTTGCGGTCAACCATAAAGACCGTCAATATGCTAATAACCATTGGCAACATGCGTTACAGGTTGTTTATAGATTATAATCCATTCTTTAATCAGCAGTTTTACTAGTAGTTGCTGCATCATATAATAAACAAATAAAGAGACCTTAGCATTGCTAAGGTCTCTTTGTTTACGAAATTTTGAGGTGTATTAAAGTGCCTTCAATGCCCCTATTTGTATCTGGAAGCAACTATGAATTAGTTATGGTTTACTGATGCTACAGTCAAAGGGACAGAAGAGATCATCCTGGGCTGTACAGAACTGCCTATGCTTACCGAGTATTAAGATTTTGATCATGCTACTAACGCTACACAACTTTATGGACCAATGGCCGCCGATTTTAGTGTGGGAGATCATGAGCATTAGAAGGTTTGTAGAATTCACATAAGATTAATATTTCAGATTTCGGTGGATGAAGTAAAAAGATTAATTTTAAGGAAACTAAAAAAACATAAATTATGAACTATTACTTTTCAAAAGTCCTCGACGATTCGTTTGAAGGGGCAGTAGATAAAATCACCAAAGAATTGAAAGAAGAAGGTTTTGGGATTCTTACCGAAATAGATCTAAAGGAAACTTTCAAAAAGAAATTGAATGTTAATTTCAGGAAATATAAGATCCTAGGAGCTTGTAATCCAAAATTGGCGCACCAAGCAATTTCGGCCGAAAACAAAATTGGCACGATGCTACCTTGTAATGTAATTGTACAAGAAAGAGAAGATGGTAAAATAGAAGTGTCTGCAGTAGATCCTGCGGCCTCCATGACCGCAGTAGAGAATAAGGAGCTGGAGACTATTGCCCAAGAGGTGAGGGCCAAGTTGAAGGCAATAATCGATAAACTCTCTTAGATTATTCGCTTTCTGATAGACAAAAAAAATGAAAATTAAGATTGCTTTTCTGGTTTTGTTGAATTAAAATTTCATTCCTATAAAATTTCAAAACATTTATTAACACTGCTATGTGGGGCTTGAATCCTATCATCTCTTCTTTAGAAAACCACCTTTTGCACAGTGGCAGATTCTTATGTAACACAAGTAACTGTGGGTAGAGCTCTTTAGGTTTAATTTTGCAAACATAAATCAGTAGGGTATTTCTCGCTGATTTCAAATAAATTCAATCAAGAAACAAATTTATGAATAGAGAAGAAATAATTAAAACTAGCGCAGGCACTATTGTAGATGTGCGTACACCCATGGAATTTATGGGTGGAAGTGTTTCTGACGCTGTAAATATTCCCCTTAATGAAATTCCGCATAGAATTGACGAACTTAAGGAAATGAAAGCACCGTTGATATTATGCTGTGCCACTGGAAACAGAAGTGGCCAAGCTGAGGATTTCTTAAGCCGTCAGGGCGTGATCTGTCTCAACGGTGGCTCTTGGCTCGAAGTAAACAATTTAACCTCACAAAAAGCTTAATATGATTTCGAAACTTAAGGAGTTCTTAGGAATAAAACCAGCTCCAAATTATAAGCAACTTCTAAAAGAAGGTGGCATTATTATAGACGTAAGAAGTAAGGCAGAATTCGCTGGTGGTCATATTAAAGGCTCAAAAAATATTCCCTTACAGACATTAAATGGGAACACCAATATCCTGAAAAATAAAGACACACCAATAATTACCTGTTGTGCCTCCGGTATGCGAAGCGCTTCAGCAAAAAGTCAGCTAAAATCGAAGGGATTCACACAGGTATACAACGGCGGAGGCTGGTCTTCACTTAATATCAAAATCTAATTACAAGATGTTAAACAGAATTTTTACCGGCTGGACATGGATGCGGGCGGCATATTTATGTATAGGATTGTGGATAATTGTACAAAGCGCGTTGGAAGGCGAGTGGATTGGAATCATGCTTGGTGCCTGGCCAACAGTTATGGGGTTTTTCGGTCTTGCTTGTGCGGGAGGAAATTGCAGTACGGGAGCTTGTGAAGTAAAAACTGATGCAAATCCCAAACAGTAAAACTATTATTTACATTTGAAAAATTGGTCTACATTTTCATAGGCTCGAAATCGGATGGAAAATGTTTTTTGACACCTGTAACTATCCGTTAACCAAGACCTTTTAAAAAAGGAACTAGCAATTAGCTATCAGAAGCAACATAACCTAAAAACCAAGCAAATCCTAAAACTTGCTTGGTTTTGGTACCTTTTGCAGATAGTATAAGGGACTACGGAGGGATTGAAGACGCCTCAAAACTCCGCCTTAAAATTAGTCCAAATGGAAAACGCTCAAGCAAACTTGGCAAAGAGGGGTTGAAGATCCCGTAAAGCTCCTCCCGACACTTCGAGATGAAAACACTTTAAACGAAAAAACACTCAAGTAAAATTGGCGTTTTTTCTTAAATGGGATTATAGATTGCAATAATCGAAAGGTCAGTACCGCTTAATTTATTTGATTTGAGAAGTTTACGATATTGTTGAATCGTAGGAGAATCAACATTTATTATCGTTATTGTTCCTTGAAGGTTTGCTTTTTCAATTAGGTCTATACGTCTGTCGAACTTTGCTCCACGATTTTGAGCTCTAATATTCAATTCTTCAATTACGTCAAGCGGAATAAGAAATTCTGTATTGGGAATCTCGAGCCCTAATATTCTTGGCTGTCGAAGTAAAATATTTGTGTCAAGAATTATCTTTCTCATTATCGATTTGTTTTACACTTGCTGCCAACAAACAAGATGTATAGACGCAACCAGTTGCGCCTATATTTATTATATGTCCTTATCAAACATATTACTTTTAAGAATAGGATACAATTTAACCAAAGCACTTTTTATTTTATGATGCGAGCAAAATGAAAAAAGATACTTTTCCATAAGTAACCACTACGTATGTACACACTTAACCACACAGCTAACAGTTCAACCTCTCATTATCCTTCCCAAAATCCATCGTATTACCCATAGCCATCAAACCATCCGGATTCGTCAACACAGTATTCAGCCCTGGCTCTATTGGCGAGCCGAATACTTCTTAGTTATTGGCAAATCGTCTTTTTATCCTAAATGATGTTATTCTGTTTAATTTTGTTAAATTAGGTAAAATTTTTATTATGTCCGAATTAGAAAAACAAGTCAACTTTAATTTGCTGATGATTGGTGTTAAACTAAATGCCTTCAAAGAAGTTTTATCTGATAATCAACTCGAAGTTTATAATAACTATGTCTTGGATAAAGTTAAAATTTTAGAGCCTGATATTAGGCTGTTATTATCTCCCGAACAAGCCGACGAAGTACTTCGAGGTTTTCTGGGGTAGTTTCTACCATATCAGATATAGTAGCTAATACTTTAAGTGGATTTTCCATTATTACTTTAAAATTTATATTTATGCTAACTAACAACAGCAAATTAGCTATTGCAATGAGTCAATCCTTTAGAGAGGTCTTTGATCAAGTTCTTAATGATTATATCTATCTTTTAGATCCACCTGCGCATTTTGATATGGCGATAGATAGTGTTTTAGTGGGACATTTAATGTACTATTCTGAAGGTTTCTATAAAGAAAATTTATTCGATGTGGATACCAAAAATGCTGTTCTCAACCACATTTACACTTCTAATATTAATAAAATTAAAGATGCCGTATCAGACCCATGGACTTTACTACTCGGAAATCCTCATGGTAATTTACACAGTGAAAAATTAAGAGGTTTTATCGTTCAAGATTATATAAGACTCTCAGAGGATGTGAACAAATCAAAATATATTATTCAGACCCTAATTCAGGATTCCTACGAGGAAATTGTGAGGTTTACTAATCCACTCTTTGGTAACCCCTCAAAAATGTTACCCGATCAATTTTATATTAACTGCTTTATTCATCCTTTACCCTCTTTGAATTATGACGATATTCTTTATAATGCTCGTCCAGATATGATAAAAGAGCACTCAAATATAATTTTTAATAATTTATTATCAGAGACATCCAATTTTATAGCTGGTTTTTTAAATGAAATTGATGCAAAATAAGAGGCTATGAATTCACATCAATCAAACGAACTTGTTAAAGTCTTGAATCTACAGACTGAAATTTTGAAGCGATTAAAGAATAATTTCAATTTTGTTTCAAAGCCTGAAAAGGATTTCTATCAGGAAAAATTTGATGGTCTTGATGAGCAATTAATAATTTTTCAAAAAAGCCTTGAACCTTAAATCAAGTCTTTGATATAGATATTCATCATTGTTATCAATTTTCTCCATCTCAGCAAGAAGCCTCCTTGCTTTTGGCGTATTTTGTTTTTTCAAAAACTCGCAAACAAAAAATGTTCATAGTTTGGTTTTTGGTTTTCGGAAGGATATTCTAAAACTTCTTTTGGAACCCAATTCGGCGTTGTCATCAAGGCTATTTTGTTTATATTTATCGTTATTTCCTAAAATCAACTTTGTATGAAAAAGCTATTTTTAATATTTTTTATTATCACTTTTATTTCCTGTTCCTCTGATGACAGCTCTTCAAATAACTCTCCTTATAATCCTCCAATTTGGATTCATGGGACTTGGGGTCTCGCACAAACTGATTTCTCTCCAGAAAATTCTTTTTATAGATTTACTTCCGATAATGTTTGTCAATTAATTGAAGTTTCTTCACTTTGTTGGAAGGAGTCAGTTTTAGACTTTCCGGAAATTCATTCGGGTTCAGATAGTAGTTCCGACACTATTTATGAAGCTAAGTTTGGTAGCGTTGGTGGAACTACAATTATTATGAAGTTTCAAAAAATATCTTCGTCAAAAATTCTGTGGGTAAGCAATGGTTCCACTGAAATTGAACTTGTAAAACTAAAATAATTATGTTCACACTTGAAGTTTTAGATTCTATTCTTGCATCTTTTCATAAAGAGACAGCACATAAGAAATATTTTAAATCTATAGAAATACTCCTCTATCAAAATATTCTTTTTAAGGATAAACTAACACATCTGATGATAGAAAAATCTTTGGGAAAACTTATTTCAGATAATTATGTTGTTAAGATAGCCTCCGAAACTCTAACTAAAGATTCTACAGATATATTTACTTATGAACTTACTTGGGAAGGAAATTTCTTTTTATTCCAAGGAGGTTATACAGGAGAATATCTTGAAAAGCACGAAGAGAAAAAGCGTTTACTAAAATTAGAAAATGAGCAAATTATTATCGCACGTAATACTGGCAAAATACAAAAACAGCAGGTGGTACTTTCAATAATTTTGGTCGTTCTGACGGGAGTGACGGCTGTGTATTATATTCTTGAGATTTTAAAATTTTTGGGGTACTTTCAAAAACTGAACTAAAAAAAAATAACTATAATTATTCCTACTCATCCTACAATTAATAATGTAATTGCTATTACTTATACTACTATTCCAATTGTTGTCATCCTTCTCTTTCTTTGTTTTTACGATGTTGTTTTTCTTGAATGTTTGCCAACGTTTATCTTTAATTTATCTCTTTATTAAGTAGTTATTACTTTTACTAAGAGACAAGAGGAAAACTAATATAACAGGGAGTACATCTATGCATACTCCCTGTTTAAACTTACATTAATCAGGCATAGGAACTGCACCATCTATTACAGTGGCCTGTCCATTTCCGTCCGATGGTTTGGTGACATCTTTTTCGTCATAAACCCTATAATCTGTATAAAATAGGTCATCAGAAAATTTCACTATACATTCATCGTTTTTTTGTAGACGATCAATTCGCTACGTCGCAGGACTCCTCAGTCGCCATGATTATGGCCTATGATATGCTCATCGTGTATTTACAGCAAGAAATTGAAAAATTGGAATCCAACAACAATTATAATCAAAATTCAATGAAACAATCATCCTCAAAACTTTTTTGGACAGGAAACAAAACGGAATTAATTGAATTGATCTACGCCCTTCACAGCAGCGGTGCCATCCACAGTGGCACTGCTGACATCAAAGAGTTGGCCTGCAGGACCATAGTTTTAAACTTTAACCATCTCGGTTTTAAAACCATCGAGGATTATGGAAACACAAAATCATTCTGCTTTGATGATCTTGGAATAGAGTCACCGGGAAGATTTTATGGAAAGGATCTCAACGTGATGGGTGAACTTCTTTTATCCCGATATGATCTTTATCTGCAATCAAAACGAAGAACAAAAACGCACGCCACCACCAATTTTGGTGCAGATGAGTTGGAAGAATTCTATGGAAATCGTGTTCGCAGCCGAATGCGGGAATTGTTTAACCTGATTGCTTTTGACGAAGGAGTTGGGGATAAAAGAAAATAAGGATTTATAAAGATTTGTGATCTATTGAAATATGGCTAATTATTCACACTAGTGACTTTAAGGGTTACATCTTTAAAATTTTGATGATAATCATTAAGAACAATTCATCATCCTTAAATCCTCCTCTTATTTTTTTGTAAGCTTTGCCTATATGCGCCTCTACGGTCTTTACAGATATATTCAAATTTTCGGCTATTGCTTTTTGGGTATAGCCTTGAATTTTGTTGAGTTTTAAAATCTCTTTGCAGCGAGGAGGAAGGTTGTTTATGATTACCGTCAATCTTTCCAATCGGCGTTCCAGTAATTGTGTATCATCAAAAATTTGTTCTTCCAATGCCTCTTTCTTCAAGGCTTTAAAAAAACATTCTTCCTTCTTCCGCTTGCTATATCGGTCCATATAGCAGTTGTACGCAATTTTGTAAAGGTAATTCTTGGGGCAACGCTCTGCATCTAAGAGGGCACGATTTTCCCATAAACTAAGAAAAGCTTCCTGTACGACGTCCGCAGCTTCCTCATGATTATTAGAAAAAGTTCTGATATAGCCTATTAGGTTCTCATAATTGTTATAAAAAAGTTTTTTGAAAGCTGAATCGTCTCCTTTTTTAATGGCGGGTACTAATAATAAATCTTCCATGGGGAGTAATTTGGGGTGAGCAACATAGAACGATAGGGATTTCTAAGTTTATCTGAATGTTTTTTTATGGTTCTGAATAAAATTTCCTTTTAATGCATCCTTAAATCTTGGATAAAGTTTCAAATATGAAAAAAAAATAATTAGTAGTAAGGGTTTTTTACATTTTTTGGGTATTATCTATAAAAAACCGTGAAAAACAATCCCATTTTGATAAAACTGGTTTCAAAATATTTGACCGATTCCCTTTCCGAGAAAGAAGAGATGGACTTAGCTTTGTTAATAAAACAGAAGGCTTATGGTGTGATGTTCAAGAAATATATCGTGGATGATTATTGTGTGAATCTTTTATGGAGGGAGATAGATGTAGATAAGGCTTTTCAGGAATTAAGGAAGGCAATCCAGGTGCAGGAAGAACTAATGATTAGGTCGAAAAAGCTTGACTTACAACCGAAGTTCATGGCCTCCAGGCATAAGCGGAAAAAAATTTATTGATTATAATGAAGACCCTAAATATTAGAATAGTAATTAAATAGAGACAGATGAATTCGTTAATGTAATAAAAAACAATTGTCAACATATAGAGATAGGGCAATAATAGCACGACAATGTGGGATAGATTTTACCGCTTAAATTTTTCTTATGTCAGGTGTTAATACTTTATAGCGTCAATAGTTTCAGTTAAAATGATATATGGTAGTTTTTATTGGGTTTTAGCCTAAATTTTTTTGTTTTTCAAAACAAATCCCTACAGAAAAATTTGGAGCATCTTGAAATAGATTTCTTTGAACGGCCGAGCTGTTTTATAGCGCTAATTTCTGAAAGTCCTGATAGAAGCTACCTCTTTTACAAGCTATTGCAAATTTTTCAATGATTAACAAACAAACATTTATTAAAAATTATTTTGAGATATCTAAACTAACCAATAAAAAAATCAAAACTTTGACTACCCCCCCAAACTATCAATTGATGAAAAATCAGCCCCCTAATATACAATTTATAATTATTGACGATGATTATTTGACTACCGTGATCCATCACAAAAAAATGGCTCGACATAAAATGCTTACTGCAACTCCGATAATTTTCAATGATCCGAGGGATGCCCTTGCTTACTTTTCTAATTGTTATATCCAAAAAATCACAAATGTTATTTTATTGGATCTTCAGATGCCCTATTTAAATGGAATCCAATTCTTGCGGGAATTAAAACGCTTGAAAAATTTTAAAACATTAGATTTCTTGGTGTTTATTGTGAGTTCCTCCATTGATCCAAGGATAAGAAAAAGCCTTAAAGACTATCCTGAAGTTAAAGGTTATTACAATAAACCAATTTCAGAGGAGCACTGTCTTGATTTGAAGCGCAAAATTCAAACTTTTAAAATTTCACGATGATAACATGAATCCGAAGCTTTTGTATAATTAATAGATAAATTTGAATATGTCCACAAGCAACTCCAAAATATTTTTTGGGGGTGTAAAACTGGTCAACTGCATCATATTTATATTCGGCAGCATCAAAAAGTCAAGTCTCTATTAAGCGGTTCTTATGACGGTCAATGTGCCTAATTTCTAGTATTCATGATCTCCCTTAAGAAATACTTTATTATCTAGTTAAAGATTAAAACCCTGCTCCCGATAGCTNNAAATCCATAGTGGTTTATTTTAAATTATTTGCAAGAATAAGAACTCTCAAGTTCTTATTCTTGCAAGGGATTTATAATTTTCAGACTTAGCTGATGTCAAAATGGAGGAAAACGCTGTTACCTGCCTTCCTCCATTTCTATATATCCCGAGGGGTATAATATTTAAAGATAAATATTATAGTTGTATTGCAAAAAAAACTCATTAAAAAAAACTCTCTTTTATAATTGTGATTTTATTTGAAATAGAGGACCTTGGTTATTCATTATAATCTTTGGGAGCATTATATAAAATTATAGACTCATTTTTTCTTGTTCTCCCCACACCTGCACCATCGACACCTTCAATTCTCTTATCCCCATGTATTATCCACACGATATCTTCACTAACATGATCAATGATAAAATCTGAATTTTCCATGGCAAAAGCTATATTGAATTGCTTAATAAATTCTCTTTTGGGCAAATTGCCACAATCAAAGGGTATATTAATTTTTGTCATTTTAGCTTTGACTTGATTCTACATATTTTTTGAAATTATCCAAAATGGCCTGCCAACCTTGTCTTTGCACATCCACAGGGTTTTGATTCTCAGGCTCAAAAGTTTCTGTGATCGCAATTATATTATCAGCTTTCGTGAAAGCAATATCCACTTTTCTACCATCATCCAGTATGCTTTAGTAAAACACCTTTATGAAACAGTAAAGCACAATAGTCCTTAAATCCGTGAATAAGAACAATATTATTACCTTGGAAGGTATAACAGGGTTTTCCCCATTTGAATTCTTCGTGTAGCCCTGTTTCAAGAATTAACCTCCTCAAATAAGCATATGCTGCCTTCCATTTTTTGCTTTCCCCGAAGAAGGATTCGATACTTTTCTCCATAAGATGTTATATTGGTAGTCATTAGACAACTGATTAAGCAGTTGCTTGGATCTATTTCTTTTTTAATTCGTTTAATTTAGCGTGGGACTTGAGAGCTCTCTTTATTATATCGACAGGAACTTGTTGCCCAAACTTAATTTGTACAGTTCCTTTTCCAATTTCATATCCCTTATCTTCAAAAGATTTACGTTCTTCATCACTTAACCCACCTTCACTAAATCCAAGGCTTATGTGCTTTGAATATACAGCAAATCCGGTTAAAACTCCATTAAGTTTGTAATTAGGCACATTCCAAGCAATTCGTTCTTTAGCTTCTGGAACTGTTTCTTTAATTATTCTTTGAAGTTCCTCCATAACTGGTTGCGCTGCTTCGGGCGAACTTTGGATATATTCGTTTACATTTTTAGCTTTCCTCATAATGGTAAATTCTTAAAGACTACCTTTCTATTAATTGGTCTAAAATACCAAGATATACCTGTCAAGAATAGAAGTAGCAATGGTGGAAATATTTCAGCTATCGAATTACCTGAAAAAATGTGCGAGGCTAGCGCTCCAGTCATTACGAAGAAAAAACCGGCGTATGCCCATTCCTTTAATAAAGTGAAGTTGGGTATTAAAATTGCAATAACTCCTAAGATTTTCCATATACCTAATACAGTCATTAAGTAAAGCGGATATCCCAAATTTGTGAAGTTCTCAACTTCTTCCTTCATTTGAATTAATTGGACTATTCCTGTTGAAAGCATCCCCAATGCCAGCCAGATAGTAGCGACCCAATAGATGATTTTATTTCTTTTGGTCTTTCTCATAAGATTCTATTTAGTTTACTCGCGATGTCCTGCAATCGGTTATGTGCCATATTTAGACCTTGTACAAAAGGTTTTTTCAAAAGCTCATTTCGTATGTCGACCGATTTAAAAATGATGTGCATAGTCAGTTTGCTTGTCTCATTCGTGATCGTTTCAAAATTCAGAAACTCCAACTGTGCAGGAAGCGAAAACACATCCATTTCGAAGGTTCGAACAATCATTTCATTTGGGATAAAGCTGTGAAATGCACCTTTGCCACTAAAGATTACATCTCCCTTTGGGTTGCGCTTTTCAAAATGGTACTTACCGTATTCTTTAAATTCAAATTCCAATAGGTCGCACCCCATCCATTCTTCAAACAGATCCTTTTCTATATAAGCTTTGAAAAGTGTCTTGACCGGTAAGTCAAATTCTCTGGTAATTAATAGGTCCTGTTCGGTGTCCTTGGCGAAGACTTGTGTTTTTTGTTCCATATTATTTTGGTCGGTGTTTTTTCATTATAGATTCCAGTTTGTTAAATCTATCATCCCATAATTTTCTAAAAGGTTCAATAAATTGAGCGATTTCTTTCATTCCGTTCGGATTTAGCTGATAGTAGATTTCTCTACCTTTCTGTTCTTGTTCCAATATTTCGCATTCCGTGAGAATTTGAATATGCTTAGAGATGGTCTGTCTCGATGAATCAAAATTCTCGGCAATAGCGGTAGGTGTCATTGCTTGAAAGGCAACCATAGATATGATCATGCGTCGTGTAGGATCGGCTATGGCCTGAAACACATCTCTTCTTAATTCCATTTATGCAGTTATTTGACTGCTAATATATATGCAATCATTTAACTGCGCAAACTTTTGAACTTTTTTCTTAAGATTTTGATTTTAAAATCTAAACTGATGTCAGCCTTAATAACGAAGAATTAAAAGAATTCTATAGAATTGGTGTTCGTAGCCGAATGCGGAAATTATTTAATTTGATTGCTTTTGATGAAAAAGCAGGAGATAAAAGGGGGAATAAATTTGAAAACAGTCCTTTTAAATGAAAACTTTATTAGTTCATAAACTTCTATGGATTGCTCAATTCTAGTGTGAGCTAGAAAATTTTAACAGCAATTCTTATTTTCTTGAATTGGTGGACAAGGTACAGTTCCGTAGGAGCAATAAACACAACAATCACCTTCGTTTGGTTTCAGAACCGTTTTACAATTCTCACACTCGTAAAAGAATTGACATGCGTTTGTTGGCATATCTTCTACTATTTTATGTCCGCAGTTTGGACAGGTAATTTCTGATTTTAATATAGTTTCCATTCAAATTTTTTTATTAAAGCATATGCGGTATGTCCGATGCCAATGTTGGATATGAGAAAATCATTGTTCTAATATCATTAACCTTCATCTTTGTTTTTATGGCCATCGCAAAGAGATTTATTGTTTCTTCTGTATGTGGCCCTATTAAATGTGCTCCCAAAATTGTTTGAGTTTCTTCGTCAATTATAGTTTTGAATGCATATTCGGCGACGTTTAATCGTTTGGCATTAAACCAATCGCCAACCTCTTTATAATTTACTTGAATATTGTAATTCAACTCTCTTGCTCTAGATTCTGTATAACCCACAGAAGCCATAGTAGGCAATGTGAAAACTACCGTGGGCATTGGTGGATAACTTATTTTTTTATGATTGCCCTTGATGATATTTGACGCTACGGTATGACCTTCCAATACTGCAACAGGCGTTAAAGGCAAACCCTCCGAATCTGCTGCATCTCCTGCTGCATAAACAATTGGGTTCGATGTATTTTGAAGGTGTTCGTTCACCGAAACACCTTTTTTTGTAAAGGATATACCCGCTTTTTCCAATTCCAAATCAAATATTGCAGGTGGTCGACCGGCAGAATTAAAAACAGCTTCGGCTTCAAAATACTCTGTTTTCTCCGCAGATTTACCTTTCACTCGAAACTTTTTATCCGCTTTTTCAATAGCCGTTACATCTGTATTAAGAATGAGTTTTACACCTAATTTTTTTGTGGCAGAAACAAGGTGTTTTACAATATCTTGTTCAAAATTTTCCAAGGGATTATTTCCACGATGTACTATAGTAACCTCTGCACCACATCTGGCTGCAATATGTGCGAATTCAAACGCAATATATCCACCACCGATGAATAATAAAGATTTGGGCAATTCATCTAAATTTAAAAAATCGGCACTGGTTTTGGCAAAATGACCACCTTCAAATTCTAAAACCCTTGGCTTGGAACCCGATGCGATCACTATTTTTTTAGCCTTTATCTTCTCATTTCCTATCTCTAATGTGTTTTGTGAGAGAAATTTTGCTGAACTATGAAAGGTGTCAATTCCGTTTCTTTTATATCCTTTTTCAACCTTTGGCGGCATTTCATCTACAAAAGATTGTTTGAAGGCCATTATGTCCTTCCAATTGACTTTAGGAATAGTATCTATACCACTACCCTTAAGTCTTTTTGCAAAATCTCGGACTTCCGTAGCGCCAATAATGACTTTTTTTGGGTCGCAACCTCTCAATGCACAAGTACCACCATAAGGTAATTCGTCCGTAATACCAACTGTTAGCCCTTTTGAGGCACATTTATTGGCGATGGTCATTCCTGCCATTCCTGAACCAATTATAAAAACATCATATTCTTTCATCTTAATTGATTTCTTTTTTGTCAGTTACTTTATATCCTGTTGAATTTATCGCTTTCTCAATTTCAATTTCATTGGATTTGGTTCTGTCAAATTCTATGATTGCATTTCCATTTTCGTAGGACGCTTTTGAGTTTACAATTCCGTTAAGTTTATTTACTTCGTGGTTGACGTGTTCTTCGCAGCCTGCACAGGTCATTCCGCTGATTTTAAATTCTGTTGTTTTAATGTCCGATTCGTCAACTACGATTATTTGCCTTTCTGTTTTCGGGTAAAAAATTCCCGAATAATAAGGGAAAGCCAACATTACTATAGTAAATGCGGTTACAATTCCCAAAAAAGATTTGGACTGTATGAATTTTGGTTTCCCTGCCTTGCCGGCGGGCAAGTCGCCTGTATCACAAGCGCAGTCTATTTCTTCTTGAGTTTTTGGTTTTAGTTTTTGATACCAGGCAAAGGCCAACACCAAAACCGTGATTCCGATCAAATAAGGTCGAAAAGGTTCTATCCAAGAGAATGTTGAGGCAATCCCACTTGTTCCTGCAATTAGTGCCAAAACAGGCGTAATACAGCATAAAGAAGCTGTAATTGCAGTTAACAAACCTGTTCCGATTAATTTGTTTTCACTTTTCATTTGTTAAACTTATATTGTTTTTTATCGGTCAAATGTAATTCGCCATTTTGTGTCTGAGTTAGCATCAAAAATCGAGATGGCTCATTTCATGTCGTTGCTAAAATTTTGTTTTTATCAAGTATCTCAAAAAACGGATTCAGTAATGTTGAATATTCAGTCGTCAATGAATAAAAAATCGTTTGGGCTTCCCGTTCTGTGGTCAATAGATTTCTATCTTTCATTTTCCGCAAGTGTTGAGAAATAGCAGAAATGTTCATCCCAAGAATATCGCTTAAATCACAAACACAAAGTCTTTTTTCCTCAAATATTAGGTAAAGTATTTTGAGTCTTACGCTGTTACCAACTAACGAAAGTCCATTTGCTAAATGATCAAACGATTCACTTAATTCCGAAACAGTGTCTTTGCAACGATTTATTTGTTTAATATCTGCTTGTTGTCTTATGCACGAATTATTTTCCATAACGTAAAGTTACATTTATTTATTATTTAAGCAAATACTTAAATAATACAATAACAACGGAGGAAGGAATACATTTTGTTCCTGATTATACATTTGAGAACTGCCCAAAATTGACGGCTTTATTTGTTCCAAGTGCCTATGATATGTTTGCCCAAGTCCACAATGAAAAAATTGTAAGTTTTATAAAAGAGAAAAATAAAGAAACCACATTTACGGTTAGCAATTGTGCTGGAGCGCAACTCATCGGAAAATCTGTAATAGCTGACGGTCATAAGATAGTGACCTGGATCGGTGGCGGCGAACAACTTCAAAAGGATTATCCAAATTTAAAAGTCCAAAATGACAGTTTAGTAACTTTTGTCGAAGATGGAAAATTCAGTTCTTCAAATGGTAATTTAGCAAACTATATTTCGGCTTTAAACTTATTGGAAAAAATGACGAGTTTTGAACATAGGAAGTTTGTGGAAAGTTATTTATATCTGTACCGACTTCAAAATTGGAAGGAATAAAACTGTTCTGAAGTTTAATACTTTCAGCTTTGAAAAATTTTTTGATTTTCCAAAGCAAACTATAGGCCAATTTAGAGCTTACGCGAAAATAGATTTTGCCTCTTCATAAATCCGCTCAAAATTAGCCTCCATTGTTCGTCCCGTCGGGCCAAATTTCTCCTTTGGCGAGATATCATTATAGAAGAAAAAATCAAGCATCGTCGCCAATGCTTCAGTGTGTGATTTGAAATGTGTTTTTGAAAATTCCTGAAAACGTTTGGCGGTATCCCGCTTAATCCTGATAGTGATAAAAGAGTCCATTTATTTCACTTTTTTGTGCATTTGACGCAAATCCATCCCATTTTACAGGCATTTTCGAGGCATTTGACGCAAATTGCTGAGCATCACGAAATTATATTATATCAAACATGCTGATTATCAGTATTTTAAAAATAAAAAGAAGTGCTTAACATCGCGTAGCGTGTTATCCTCTTGCTACTCCCCTTTTCGTCCCGCCCAGCGGGACAAAATTTCATACAATCTGGCTAATCCCGAGCTATCAGGAACCAATTGCCTTTTTCGGAATTATTCAAATTCCGATATGTAATTTTAGATGGATACAGTTATCAGCGAAAGTCAAAATGGGATAACCATATAAAATTATAGTTGCTGAATTTCAGCCAAATAAAGATACGTTTTTTTGTTGAACTGAAATTAATTAGACACAAAAACACCTCCAAAATTTAGAGGTGCTTGTTCATTACTTAATAAAAACTAGATACTGAATTTGAAGGTATGGGAATATAAATTCCGCAATGTTTCTTCTTCAATCATCGTTTCAAAACAGGTATAATTTTCCCTTATGTATTTACGAATACTATCACCAAATTTTCGTTCCACGTCCTTTTTGGAAAGTTCTAAAAGTCGGTTTTGAGCTTCTTCGCTCAGGTCTGTGAAATTGAGATATACCATAGCTTTAAATTTTAGTATTCGCTTGGTAGCATCAGCGTGTCATTTACAAAAAACAACCGCAGTTCATCCAGTGGAAAATCAGTGGCGCGATACCTTTGTGTTTCTAAAATATGATCAATGCCATCGGTGTAGGTAATTTCAGCTTCATAACCCATAATTTCCTGTTTCTCCTTGGACAATATTTTAAAGTCTATGCTTATAAATTCGTTCCGATTCATCAGACTTTTTGCAATTACGGAAGTGTCCGTAATGAGCCAGTAGCAATTTGCTACGTTGGCAAGCTATTTCAGTCCATCCGTATAACGTGTTTTCAATAAAGGGATCTGATAGAACATTTTCGTGCCGTGAAAATGTTGCAATCCTTCTTTGATTTCGTCAACTTGTGCTTTACTCAATGGTAAATAATTATTTTGGTATTGGGGAATATTCGATTTCATTTTAATTTGATTTACAGAGTTAATAATTGATAAGTGGGCGTAACTTTCGTGTAGTAGCCCTCTTAAACTTTAAGGGTTATTCAGCGTTTTGGTTGTCCTTGGTTCCAAGTAACAGGATTTCATCGGCTACCACTTCGGTAACGTATCGTTTCTCCCCTGCTCCAGTTTCATAGGAACGGGAAGTCAATTTGCCCTCTATGGCAACTTCCTTGCCCGTGCCCACATATTTCTCAACGATTTCGGCAATCTTACCCCAAGCAACAATGCTGTGCCATTGGGTATTCTGCACTTTTTCGCCATCTGAATTTTTATAGAACTCATTGGTTGCAAGTGAAAAATTGGCGACTTTCTTGCCGCTCTCCAGGGTCTTGGCTTCGGGGACGTTTCCCACGTTTCCAATTAATTGTACTTTGTTTTTTAAAGTGCTCATAATAAAGTATTTAAGAATTAATTAAAATTGCCATCTGAACCCCACCAAAATGAATTGTCGGGCTGGCATTCAGACAGTTTGCATTTATGTTTTTTTGAAGTGATCTACTTATTATATCTGGAGTGTTTTCCTTTTTTGTTGGTGCCGCTTCCTTTTTGATGTTTTTGTAAGATTTCATAAGATTCATTTTAGATTTACTTCCCATAGCCCTCGTTGTTACCTCTTTTTTTGTTGCTGATATAGTTTCAACATTTGGAATTGTTGAGGACTTATAAAAAAGAGCGAGGTACGAGCCTGGTTTATGCAGTCCGGTCAAGTTCCAAATGTTGGTATTTTGCTGGCAAAAAAAGGGTATAACAGCGAGGGTACGGATGTAGCTCTAAAGGCTTATGGGAAGTACAGAAACATGGGAAGTGGCACCAAATCTTTAATGGAATTCCGATTTGGTGGACGCTGTTCCCAATTATAGATCGGGAATGCCTGTGCTGAGCCACGTCGAAGTGAAGTGTTCCTGCCCGGCGGAGCGGGAAGGGTTAACGGAATGGAAAGCTGGAATTGGGGACTGTGTCCAAGATTTTAAGGGAAGCTCATTCCCGGAATGAAGCTTTTGCGGCATGCAGGGCAATTTGCTGAGTGTATTCTGAAGATGTGTTTTTATAGTTTAGCCGGGTTTAAGCGGGCTTGACTCCAAAGTTGTAGATTGGAATGGAGTTTGTCCGCTTCCCGATATTTTTCGGGAACGAACGGGCAAGTGGAATGGAAATCGGAAGCTTTGGAGTTGTGTCCAAGACTTTTCAATGAAGCGCTTTGCCCGGGAATGGCGTTTTTTCTGCGGTATGCAGGGCAATGGGCTGAGTGAGTTATGAAAACGGATGGTTCTTGTTTAGCAGATTCTTTAGCACAGTGTTAAGTGCGTCAAACTTTTTCAAATTGATTGACTTAAATTTATTTGTCATACCTCTATTTATTCGATTTCCTTCTAATTTTATTTTTGCATTCGCTATAATACTCTGGAGTATCAAAACCTTTTCTGATAAAAATAATTGTTATTTCGGCTAAATTTTTGCCAGGTTTACTTTAATACTACCCAAACCCAGCGCAGAATAACCAAAGCATTATACAAATTCTGACCATGAGCTATTAGAGGAATAATCTTCAATTACTTTCACGGAATTATCAAAATGAAAAACACTGAACAGTCCGGATATTTCCTGTTGGACCATTGTAATGCAATTATCAATTAAATCTTTCCTAAATCCTTTATCCTGAAGTTCCAGTACGTATCCGACACTAACTATTCTGGCGATAATTCTACCGAGATCTACCAGTTTCCGTTGTGGGAAGTTGCTGGCAATATTAAAATTAAGGTCTTTTTTGAAATACTCACAGGCTTCGGCTGTAAGATCTAAGGATTTTAGAAATTCCAAAAGATTTGACATCTTTTTCTTTTTCATGGAACGCGTAATCATGTCAGAAATTTGAGAATACAGCATTTCATTAGATCCCTCAAATATTTGAAAAGGTCTGCTGTCCATAATTCCCCGTCCACCAATATGGCTTACCCTATAACCATTGGCACCAGAAACCTGAGTTAAGATCTGAGCGGACTCATGCATTAAATCTGTTACTACAGTTTTCATGCTATTGGCTTCTAAACCATTGGTAGCCACGTTGTGTTCCACACCACTGATCTTGGTACTCCGTAAACACATGGCTGAACTTATGGTAAACGCCGATTGAATTCTCGCTAATTGGAATTGTACCTGGTCCAGTGCCAATAAATTACCGGCACCAACAATTCGATTTTTACAGTGTTGCGTGGCTTCGTCGAGCATACGCTTGATAAAACCTGTCGCCATTCCTGGAAATTGTAATCTGCTTCTATGTAGGATATCCAACATCATTTTAATCCCTGTTGTTTCAGGAATCAGTCGTTGGTTTTTCGGAATTTCAAGATCAAGGGTATTTAAACCATAGGGAATCATATAAAGACCCGGGTTATCATAAATTTCTTCAACGATGACATGCTGTTTTGGTTTTGAATTATCTGCAATATAAAAATCCACATCCCGAGAAAGGTCTCCATTATTCGTCTTGTTTCTGGCGGCAATCAACCAATAGTCTGCCATACCTGTAAGCCCTTGCCAATGCTTAGAGCCTTTAATGGAATAGCCATGGTCATTTTCTTGACTGAAGGTTTTCATATTTAAAGCATCGCTACCATAATCAGGTTCAGTGATCATAAGACCACCCATATTCTGGTTTTTGAGAAAACGATTGAAAATATCAGGCTTCACTGATTCTTCAGCATATTTTGCAACAGGTTCTAAAAACAAGGCAATGTTAATCCCAAAAGTTAACGAAAGGGAGAGCGATTCATAAGAGGCAGCTGATAGAATTTCAAGACATTCTTTTACATGTCCCCCACGACCGCCATATTCCAATGGAATTGCTACGGATAATGGTTTTTTAGACATTATTTTATTCAAGACATCAGCAGGTAAGCCACGCTCCAAACTTAATTGGTTAATATCATTTTCCTCGTGAAATAATTCGTGTAGCGTAGTTTTAAAATCTTTAATAAATTCTGAAAATTGGATTTTTGTTTCCATGAAAATTAGCTTAAGGAGAGATTATTGTCACTATTTTAAATTCTTGGATTAAACTTCAAAAGAAATTCAACGATAATACACCGTTAAAGGGGGGTACTCTTTTCTTTGAAATCTAAAACTGATATTTGGTGGTTGATTCTCCGTCGACAAAAATATTAAATATTATTTAGAATGTATAAGTAACTTATTATTTTACACACTTGACAGGATAGTGTCGCAAATATTAAAATAGAACGCGAAACTTGAACTTTGAATTAAAGTATCCTGCTCAAGTTCATATGCGTCGTAGAGCGTAGAGGAATTAAACCCGAAAATTGATTAAACTGAAATAATAGAGAGAAAATTAATGGTATAATTGAATACCTGTTTAGCAGATGCTATTCCCAATTTTAGATCGGGACCATTATTGACTCGGAAACAAGAGGAGCTATAAGCAATTGCCTTAAACCATTTTATCTGTAGCTATATAATACTTGACACAATAGAAGTATAAGAATACAACTAGAAGGAATGAGGCATGAAGCAAAACAAGCCCTTGAATTCGTTGGGATATAAAGTCATGTATTCTAACACCGATAAATTGTTTACCATGCTCAAAACATCTAAAGCTGATGGGTCCTATTTAAAACAGATCAATAAACTAAAAAACAGAATTTACTCATTTTAGAGGACATTGAACTTAAAGCTCTAGACAGTATTAACAGACATGATTTTATAGAAACCATTGAAGACAGACACGGTTAATACAGTATGATTATAGTCTCTCAATTACCTGTGGAAGCATGACTTGAAATTATAAGGGAACAAACTATTGCCGATGCCATTTTAGAACGTCTTGTATATACTCCACATAGAATAAAATTAAGGGCGAATGTTTGCGCAAAGAATTAAAAAATAAACATTAATTTTAAATGGCCGGAATATCACGAATATCGGGAGGGTATCACATTCAATCTGATAATCAGGCTGGCCTAGCCATTATTATAAATTGAAGTTCACAACATTTAATAAATCATGAAACATTGTTTTAATTCTTTATTCTTTCTTATTTCAATTCTTTTATTTAATTGCAAAAACGAATCTTCATCTGAGAATTTCGAATTCACTAACGCCTTAATTCATGAAACAAGCCCATATCTTCTACAACACGCACACAATCCTGTAAATTGGAAGGCCTGGAATACTGAGTCTCTTGAACAGGCTAAAGCACAGAATAAACTAATTATTGTCTCTGTTGGGTATTCCTCTTGCCATTGGTGCCACGTTATGGAAGAAGAAAGTTTTCAAGATGAGGACGTTGCAAAAGTTATGAATGAAAACTTTGTCAGTATAAAAGTTGATCGTGAAGAACGGCCAGATATTGATCAAATTTATATGGGTGCTTTAGAACTTATGACTGGTAGTGGTGGGTGGCCTTTAAATTGCATTTGCTTGCCAGATGGACGACCAATTTTTGGAGGCACCTATTTCACTAAAGACGAGTGGATGCAGGTTATAGAAAAGCTTTCAAGTTTGTATAGAGAAGATCCAGAAAAAATGATTGCCTATGCCGACAAACTGGAAGAAGGCATGAAAAATGCCGATCTCATCAAAGTAAATAAGGAATTAGAACCTCTTAAATTTTCTGAACTCAACAACTCCGTTAACCTTTGGAAAACGCTATTGGATTATCAGGATGGAGGCGATATGGGCACTGAAAAATTCCCCAGATCGAATAATTTAAATTTCTTACTAAGATTTAGCCATGAAACAAATGATACCGTACTAAAAAACTACATTAATAACAGTTTAAATAAAATGTCCTATGGCGGTCTTTATGACCAAATTGGAGGGGGTTTTTCTAGGTATGTTGTGGATAGAGATTGGCACATTCCTCACTTCGAGAAAATGCTTTATGATAATGCACAACTAGTTAGCGTATATTCGGACGCTTATCTCATCACAAAAAATGAGGCGTACAAACGCGTTGTAAGCGAAACCCTAAATTTTGTTGCGGGCTATTTAACCCATGAAAATGGCGCCTTTTATTCATCCCTTAATGCTGTTAGCGAGAATGAAAATGGCAAATTGGGAGAAGGGAATTATTACATTTGGACCAAAGCTGGACTAAGGCAACTCATTACAAACAATTATAATTTATTTGAAAAATATTACAACATCAACAGCACAGGTTATTGGGAAAATGACAACTATGTCCTTTTGAGGAATCAATCTGATTCTCTATTTGCGAAGTCAAACGACATCACGATTCAGGATTTGCAATTACAAATTAGAGATTGGCATAAGACCTTGTTAACCGCAAGAGAAGCAAGGCATAAGCCAACGGTGGACAAAAAAGCCTTAACGTCATGGAATGCTTTAATGTTAAAGGGATATGTTGATGCTTATAGAGTTTTTAATAATCCAGAGTATCTGAAAGCCGCGATTAAAAATGCACAATTTTTAAAAAAACAGCAATTAAAAACCGATGGTAGTCTTTACCGAACACATATTGACAGCCAAAGTATGATCAATGGCTATTCCGAGGATTACGCATATGTTATTGAAGCCTTTATATCCTTATATCAAGTAACATTGGATGAAAAGTGGCTGAATTCGGCGAAAGCGTTAATGGATTACACGATAGATCATTTTTATAACAAAGAGAGCGGGATGTTCTTTTTTACATCTGATCAGGATGATGCTTTAATCATGAGAAAAACTGAGACCATTGATAATGCAACCCCATCTTCAAATTCTGTTTTAGCAAAAAACCTGTTTAAATTAAGTCATTATTATGATGATCTTGACTACAAAAAGATGGCGTATCAAATGATGAACAATTTAAAACCGAACATATTGGAATCACCATCCGCTTATTCAAATTGGCTCGATCTGATGGCAAACTATACGTTTAAGTATTATGAGTTTGTCATTTCTGGAAAAAATGCAAAACAGGATTTAAAGATTTTAAATAGTTACTATTTACCCAATATATTAATTGCAGGATCTGTTAAGGATAGTGAGATGCCATTATTAAAAAACAGATATGACTCAGACGAAACCTATAGTTACGTCTGTGTAAATGGATCCTGTAAACTACCGGAAACAGATGTAACAAAGGCCATCCGCCAACTTAAAAAATAAATCACTATGGACTAAAGTGCCATAGGTTTTTAAATCTGACTAAAGTCAGCAGTACGTGATTACTCAAGTATAAAAGCGTCTGTGTCGTTGTCGGATTTTCTGTGATGCTCCAAATACTCATTCACCATTTTGTCAGTAATGTTTCCTGTACTCCAACATCCAAACCCAATCGCCCAAAAATGGCGTCCCCAATAGCGCTTGTTCAACTTAGGAAATTCTTGCTGTAACCTTCTTGAGCTTCTCCCTTTTAACTTTTTCACAAGACTGCTTATATCTTGGGAAGGACGGTATTCTATGTGCATATGAACGTGATCCTTGCTGACAACACCCTTCGAAATATTCACGCCCTCGGCATCACAAACCTGTATCAAAAGCTTACGGCACCCCCGTCTGGACATCACCAAGCAGAACAGGATAACGATATTTCGTGCTCCAAACTATATGTACGGTCAACCTAGAGACTGTATGACCATTTACACTTTGATCTGTCATAAAACAAAAAGGTAGGTATTTTTAGGAGCTAAAGCGAGATGCACTAAAGTGCATAGTTTTAACTATTTCTGAGACCAATAAAAGGGAGGCACGACCAGTTATGCAGTCTGTCTCGAGCTAAATTTTAAACTTTGTGAAGAAATGGAATGGGTGATGCCTTGTTTAAGCGGACGCTATTCCAAAGTAGACCAATGGTTAATCTCGAAAAAATGCACATATTATTACGACCTATTTATACGATAAATCCCAAACTTTGGAATTGGGTCCAAGACTTTTTTAATGAAGCGCTTTGCCAGTAATGGAGCTTTTCGCGAAATGGAGAGGAATGGGCTGAGTAATTTTTGAAGACAAGTTTTAACGTTCCACATCACTATCCTTGTTTTACCTAAAAATTTCAAATGGTTCCATATTGCGATAAGTAATTTAAAGCGAAATTTTCTTGGATCAAACCAAAAGATAAAAACCAAATACCTCCAACATTACCTCTATACAAACTAAAAATCTAAACAAAAGCGACATTGAAAAAAGAATATTCGATAGTTTAGTAGTTGCAAGCATCTCAGAAGGTGGACACTAAGGGGATATACAAATAAATATTCAATTATTGGTAAATAACCATATTGTTTTGTACTATTGCTTAATATCACTCAATTTTTTAAATATTTTATTAGTAATTGTGAATTAGCAGTAATTCAAAAAGGCTGATCCATTACTACAAAACCAAAGATAAAACGTTTGTTTAAAATATCGTTTCTCAATCAATGGAGGAAAAAGAATTACATAGCGACAAATTATTAGTCAATCAACTTATGATTGGCAATCATAAAGCGTTCCGTAAACTTTTTGACACTTATAGAAACGATTTGTACAAATTCAGTTTAAGTATGGTTCATTCAACACCTTATGCAGAAGAAATTGTGCAAGATGTTTTCTTGAAAGTTTGGCTGAAGCGGGAATCTCTAAACCCCGACATGTCCTTTAGAGCTTATCTTTTTACCATCACCAGAAACAAAACTTTAAAGTTCCTCAAAAAAGCAGCCAATAACCAAAAATTGCGTGAGGAAGTATATTATGCGAGTCAAAAAATTACAAATATCACGGAACATTCTATACGTGAATCTGAGTTGGAAATTATAAAAAACGAAGCCTTAAATAAACTTCCTCCCAGAAGACTCTTGATTTTTGAGATGTCTCGAAATGAAGGTAAAAGCTATGACACCATTGCTGAAGAATTAAGAATATCTCCTCATACCGTCAGAAATCAAATGAGTAAAGCCTTAGAAACTCTACGTACTACTCTAATAGAAAACAAGGACATCGCCTTCATTATTATTATTCTCTTTTTTAATAATTATCTGTAATCATTAAACTTTTCGAAAACTACATCTCTTGTCATCACACCATAAAACTTAAGGTTTCAACAAGTTTACTCCTCAATACATACTTTTAAACACCATAATTTCGATTCACTTTTAGCAGGTTACGATATAAAAATCATACTAAGACTTAGAAATATTAATGTTTGATGTTTAATTTAATCGTGGGATTCGTTTTCCAACCTTCATGATTTTAAAATTTTTAACACCTTACATATTATTAATAGCCATATTTTCAAGTGATTGTGGCATATTATCTTTTGTTTTAAGAAATATTTAAGAAAAAATCAATTTGGAGTAGTACTAAAAGCATTCTCAGGGGTACTATATATACAGATCACTCGAGAAATGCATAAATCAACAGAAATAAAAGACTTATTTATAAAATTTATGGAGCGCAAATGTTCACCTGAAGAGGTGCAACGAATTTTGAGCTATGTCAAAAATTCAAAAAACTTAAAAGAAGTTCCAACAGTTGCCGAAGTTTACGACATGCTAGATGAATATCCAGATATGAAAGCTGCTCAAGCTGATATCATCTTTAAGAATATATTAGAGATTGCTACACCATCCAAAGAGAAATCTCCTTTCTGGAAATATGCGGCCGCATCAATAATTTTGCTTGCGTTAGCTTCTAGTTATTTCTTAACTAACAACGTGGTTAATTCTCAGTCAGAAATACCACCTATTATTGTAATTAATAGCATCCAAACAGGATCAGATAAAGCAATACTTACTTTAGAAAATGGTATTGAGGTTCCATTAGAAAAGGAACAAAGCTATGTGGCCGCTCATGCAAGCAGTAATGGCGAAGAATTAATCTACGATACTCAAAAGAATACAACATCAGAAATAGCATACAACTATTTAACCATTCCGAGAGGAGGCCAATTTCAGCTTAAATTGGCAGATGGCACTAAAGTGTGGCTAAACTCAGAAACAAAATTAAAATATCCAATCGCATTTATAGAAGGACAGACGCGCCAAGTAGAATTATTATATGGCGAAGCCTATTTTGAGGTTTCTCCAAGCTCTAATCATAACGGAAGTAAGTTTAATGTGAAAACAAAATTACAGGATGTAGAAGTTTTGGGGACGGAATTTAATATTAAAGCATATCAAAATGACACTAATATTTATACCACATTAGTTGAAGGAAAGGTGGCCATAAATAGGATGGATAAAGTACAACATTTATCTCCAAATCAACAATCCATACTCAACCGCGATGATAATGAACTAGCTATAATCAACATCGATGTTTATAATGAAATATCCTGGAAAGATGGACTTTTTAGTTTTAAAGGAAAACCTCTTAAAGAAATCGTGACCGTGCTATCAAGATGGTATGATATTGAATTTGAATTTGATAATGAGAATTTGGAAAACGTCAAGTTTAATGGTGTATTGCTAAAAAAACAAAGTATAGAAGAAATTTTAATAATTATAAAAGAAACCAAATTTATTAACGCCTATGAAATAACAGACAAAATAATCATCATAAAATAAAAAAGAAGGGAAGAAAAAGCTTAACCGTGAGAAGTATAGTGCTTTTCTCCCCCATTATATTATTAATTAATTAAATACTTAATCAATCAATACGCAAATTTATGAAATTTAAGACTACCAACAATCTTTTCTTTAACCGGAAAAGGCTCATCCAATTTATCATGAGAACGTTTATACTATTATTTTGCACATCCGTTTTTAGTTTTTCTACTGGGAGTGTTTTCTCGCAAAACGTAAAGGTTGTTATCGATAAAGATAAAACTGTGATGATCGACGAAGTTTTCGATATATTAAGAAAACAAACCAATTTTGCATTTATCTATCAAGAAGATGCATTTAAAAATCTACCTAAGGTTCACCTAAAAAAAGGAACAATTGGCGCGAATGAATTATTAAATAAAATTCTTTCTACGAAAAACTTTGATTTCGAACTTCGGAACAATAACACTGTTATAATAAGAGAAATCACAACAATTGACAGTCAGCAACACGAAATAAAAGGTAATGTTACTGACAGTAATGGAGCACCAATGTTAGGAGCTAATATTCTAGAGAAAGGCACAACCAACGGAGCGCAAACAGATTTTGATGGAAACTTTACGCTTTCATTATCCAATAAAGCTGCTACTCTTATCATATCGTATGTTGGTTTCACAACCAAGGAAGTGGCCGTGAATGGGCAAATAAATTTCAACATTTCCTTAGCTGAAGCTGCATCTGCATTGGACGAGGTTGTTTTAGTTGGATATGGAACAAGATCTAAAAGAAGTGTTACTTCTGCCATTTCTTCAATTGACATGTCTAATACGGAAGAAATACCTGCGTCATCAATTTCTCAAACATTAAGTGGTAAAGCCGCTGGTTTGAACGTGAATTTCAATTCCGCACAACCAGGAGGTGATATCACCTTTCAAATACGTGGGTCGGCTACAGGTCGTCAACCCCTTATTGTAATAGATGGGATGCCTACTTCAGATTTTAATGCTGGGTCTGTAGGGACATTTGGTAATGGCTCCATTGATGCTAATTTAGGAACATTGAACCCTTCTGACATTGAGTCAATCGACATCTTAAAAGATGCTTCTGCAACTGCAATTTACGGTTCTAAAGCTGCAGGTGGTGTAATTCTTATCACAACAAAACAAGGTAAAAAATACGGTGAAAAAGACTATAGTATCGATCTTAACGTAAGCACTGGCTTACAAAAATTTTATGAAATTCCAAATATGTTAAACGCTGTCGATTATATGACAGAAACGAATCGAGTAAGAAAAGAACAATGGTTGTACGAAAGTAGAGATGGTGTTTATAGCACAGTTCCTAAACCAGGTAACTGGACTTCACCTGGCGCGTTTACTCCTTATTATAGTGAAACTGACATTAATGAATTTAAAAATGGCACTCGGAAAGGAACAGATTTTGTTAATGAAGTTACTAGAGCTGGATCTATTAAGGACGTCAATCTAGCCATCAGTGGTAACAGTAAAAGCACACGCTTTTATTCTTCTTTCAGTGCTTATGACCAAAAAGGGATTATAAAAAACAATGATTTAAGTAAATTCAACGGTCGTATAAATATCAACCAAAACTTTGGTGATAAACTTAGTGGTGGCATCAACCTCAGCTTTAGCCAAATTAACTCTAATAACGTCCAAATTGGAAACGGTGGTTTGTATGAAAACAGTGGAATCCTATTAAGTGCTTTACAATTTGATCCGACTTTACCTGTACGTAATGCAGACGGCGAATTTCAAGTAAATACGAGACAATCCAATTTCCCTAACCCAGTATCGTATCTTGATATCAGCAATGAGACAACCGTTGAGCGATTTTTAAATACAGCACATTTAAAATATGATATTTTACCAGAATTATATGTCAAAACTCAAGTGGGTTTTGACAGAAGTCAAAGCAGAAGTTATGGTTACTTACCAACATCTACCATTGCAGGAAAAAGCTATAACGGACGTGCAGACAGAGGTGAAAATATGAATTCCAATTATCAGTTTCAGTTTTTAGTCAATTACAATAAAACATTTAACGATAAACATAATGTCTCTGCGTTATTAGGGACAGAGTACATGAAATATAAATGGGAAGGGACAAATATCACTGCAACTAATTTCCCTTATGACGGCGTGCTTTGGAATAATTTAGCATTAGGAGCTAACAGACCTTCGGTATATTCGAACGGAGGCTCTAGTGAAACGTCATCATATTTCTCACAACTAAGCTATGATTATGATTATAAGTATTTTATAGCAGCAAACTTTAGATTAGATGGATCTGCCAATTTCTCTCCTGACGCTCAGTATGGGTTCTTTCCAGGGATTTCAATTGGTTGGGATATTTCAAAAGAAGGCTTCATGACAAATACTGAAAACTGGTTAGACCAATTAAAATTAAGAGCGGGTTACGGAGAAACAGGAAATGATAATATTGGTTCAGCTTTTTCTGATTGGTATGCTCCTGGAGCCAATACTATGTGGGGCGGTTCAGTTATTTCAGGAGTGCGATTAGCGGGATTAGGAAATCCAAATCTAAAATGGGAGAAACAAGTGGATGTTAACGTTGGGGTTGATTTCTCATTGCTCAATTATAGAGTTGTAGGCTCTGTTGAATATTTTAATCGTGTGGTTAGTCGTATTCTTGGAGAGCGAAACCTGATTAGTTCAAATCCTGTCAATAGAATATTTTATAATCTAGATGCAGAAAAGCAAACTTATGGTGCTGAAGTGACTCTTAAAACAAAAAATATTGTCAGCAAAGATTTTACATGGAATTCCTTAATTACCTACTCCTATTACAGAGATAGATGGTTGAAACGTGATCCTAGTACCGTATTAGGTATCAATCAATCTGAAAAACAATTTTTCGGTGAAATATGGGCTTATCAGTCTGATGGGTTAGTTCAACCAGGTAGCACAGATCCACTAAATATCATTCCTGGAACCGTGAAAATTAATGATGTCAACGGATATTTATTAGATGGAAACGGCGACCGGGTAGTAGATGCGAAGGGTCGACCTCAGTATTCAGGTACTCCTGACGGAAAAATTGATGCTGCCGATTTAGTGAAGGTTGGTGTTAACACGCCATATACAGTTGGTTTTAGCAATACATTTAAGTACAAAAATTTTGATTTATCCATTGATACTTATGGTGTTTTTAACAGATGGAAAGTTAACGAAACAAAAACTTCCTTAGGAGGGGCTAATGTTTTTGGTATTGTATCCATAGGAACCAATCTTTTGGAAGAAACAAAAGACCGATGGAATAGCGACAATCAAGAAAGCTCTGGAGTTTCCGCACTTCAAAATTATGCAAAATACGGAACAGGCGATTACTTCTTAGAAAAAGCGTGGTTTATCCGTGTTAGAAATATCTCTCTTGGATATAACTTCCCAAATAGCCTTACCAATAATTTAAAAATAAGCAAATTGAGAGTTTACGGTAATTTGTTAAATCCGTTCTTGTTTACACCATATACTGGAATGGATCCAGAGACCGACAGTTATGTTGCTGCTTATCCAAACCAACGTACTTTTTCATTAGGACTTCAACTTCAATTCTAAAAACATAGAGTCATGAAGAATATAATTTATAATCTCGAAACTAAAGTGGAAAGAACTCTAAACATCTTAAAAAATAATATTATGAAAATTAAGTTTATACCAATTTTGATAATTCTTTTCTTACTACAGGCGTGTACGCTTGAGAAAGAAGAATTTAATAAAATAACACCCGAAAATTTCTATAAAACAGAAAAAGATGCGCGTTTAGCCATTGCAGCTTTATACTATAACTCTATAACTAAAGTAGGCACTTGGTCTCCTGGTCTATTTGTCCAAAGTATAAATTCAGTACAAATAATTACTGATATTTCTGCAGGTGATATGATGATGTGTTCTTATGGTGCTCAGCCTTGGGATTTTCTTAAAAATCAAGAATGGACCGAGAGCAATGGGTATGCCACCAATAATTTTTTCCATTATTACAATCACATTTCCAACGCACGGCTTGTTGCTAATCAAATTGGACAAATGACCACCGTTTCTGAAGAAATGAAAGAACAATTACAAGCAGAAGCAATGGCTGTTGGAGGATGGAAAGCAGCCATTCTATATGATCTTTATGGACCAGTACCTTACCCAACTGATGAGATGTTAGCAAACCCAGGTAGTCTTGAGTACCCAGAGCGTCCATCCAACGAAGCATTTGTAGAAATTATAGAATCTTTATTTGCGAAAAAAGATAAATTACCGGATACTGATTTTGGCAACAATTTTGGAAGGATGAATAAAGGTATTGCCAATTTTATTTTGATGCGTGTGTATATGCTTGAAGCCGCAAGAACAGGAGATGCTAATTTCTGGAAAAAAGCAAAAACAAGTGCTGAGGCCATTATTGCTTCTGGTGCATATGAATTACAAGACAATTACAGCGATGTATTTAAAAAGAGTAACCAAAAAAACAATGAAATCGTATTTGCCACGCCTTCAGATTACTCTTTCAACGTCAACATGTGGCACTCTGAGTCTTTACCAAACAACTATCCTAGCGAATTAAATCGTGGTGCGGGATCTTGGGGTGGCTACAAAATGCTTTGGTCATTTTATGATACTTACGAGGCGAATGACCAACGCTTATCAACAATTGCTGCTTCATATACCACAGATGGCGGACTTTTAATTGATAGAGCACACCCTAATGACGATCGTCATGGTGTTGGCGATGGTGCTATACCAGTAAAATATGATACTGATGATACTCAGGTAGGTAATTTTCAAGAACACGATTTTATTGCCTATCGCTATGCCGAGGTTATATTGGCAATGGCAGAAATACTTAACGAAATTGGTGAATCTGCAACTGTTAGCGCACCTGCAATCTCGCAAATAACAAATGATAATCAAATTGTAACGAGCGATGGTGGCACTACTGCGTTCTCTTTTGTGAATGCCATTAGAGCAAGATCAGGATTGCAACCTTTGCAAGGCTTAGGACAATCACAACTTCGTGATGCCATACTCAGAGAACGTGGTCATGAAATGTATTGTGAAGGTGTTAGAAGAGCAGATCTAATACGCTACCAAAGAATGACCAATGGTGGTGGCTACGCAAAGTTTAATGCTGATCCTAACAAGTTTCTTTTCCCAATTCCGGTAGGCTATATTAACGAGTACAAAGGAAACTTACAACAAAACCCTGGTTACTAACTAATAAAAAATATATATAATAATTAACAAAGAGTGTAAAGTTCAAAGGTTACACTCTTCGTTTTTATATCCCATTTGAAACAAGATATTACAAGAATTCCCAATACGTTAATAACGGCAGTCTTCAGATTTCTAAACGTAAACGGTCTAATTATATATCAAAATTTCAGGGTGGTCTTAGGTAACAGCTTAAGGTCCTAAAATACTGATGTATCATATCTTTATTTATTAACCAGAAGCCATTCAATAATAGGATCTGTCAACAAACTTTACCTACAAGGCATTTTTTAATTTAGTAACTCATGAATAGATTTAAATTCATTTCACTATTATCTATTTTATTTTCTGTTTGCGGAGCGAATGCTCAATTAAGCCCTCCTCTCCCCTTTTTAGAATATTCTGAACCTCAGTCTGCCCTCATAACGGATTATTTATATAAAGACACCATTGGTTCTCATGCTGCACTTATCCGGTTACCTAATAAAAAGATAGCCTACATGAACAAAGAAGACGGCGTGATGCAACCCTTTTTTATAAAAGCTATAGAAACTGGCTATTGGGATACCCGCTATGAACCAAACACTAATTATGATTCTGTTTTTGGTGACATGAAACATATGGGTGCCAATACAGCGTATGTAATGTTACATTGGGAGGATATAGAAACATCCGATAATAAATTTGATTTCACATTTGCTGATTCTGTAGTGGCAGCCGCTAAGCGTCAAGATATAAAATTGAAATGGATATTGTTTTTACACGCACAGTACAATGGTGTTCCCTCTCACACTCCTGAAACAGCTTGGACCTTCCATTTAGACGACAGGGATTCGCTAAATTATGCCATGCAATGGCCTAAACAAAACAACGAAATTTATAAAACAATCAAAGATGTCGTTTCTAAGGGAGGCATACGCCCATTGCACGTTTATGGTCATCCTGAAGTTTTTTTTCGAATCCGTCGCATGCTATACAATTTGGCGGTACACTATAAAGAAAGCACTACAGTAATCGGTGTTCAGATAGGCAACGAAGAAGGTTTCAGTTTTCTAGACGAAAGTGATTATAATCCTATAACAATTGCTTTGTATGAGGAATGGAAATTAAAGACAAACAAAACCAACTATTCACAGTTTAAAAGAGAGGCTATTAATTGGTGGTGGAAACAATTTACTTCGGCTTATCACGAAGGTGATCCCTATAAGTTAGTGTCTTTTAATCTTGATGCAGGTCAGGCAGAAGGCGGAGATCTAGAGCGAGAAAACATGTCAGGCACAAGTGCGGCAACTTACGGAGATGGTAATCTGGATGCTATTGGAACCATGTTTTATAAAAACTGGGGATATAAAGCATTATTAGGACTTGATAAAGCATATAATGAAGGAAGTTATAATTATAGTTTACCGATACTTATTCCCTCAGAGATCGGAATCGGAAGATTCAACTCAGCTCGCGATTATCAAAATTTTGTCATGCATACATTAGAAAGAGGTGCTCAAGGCTTTGGTGTTTATGCCTATGGCGAGGTACGCAAAGAATTATCAGATACTTTAAGTGCTAGAAAAACAATGGTTGATTTGTTCAAAAACATAAGTGCCGTTGAAGATATGATTTATGCTGGGCTTCCTGGTCCAGGAAATATACAATGCAGCACACAAAACGCTTCGGCCAAAGTCAGCCATTTGAATGTTAATGGCGAAAAAACACTGGCAATGATCTATTTTCCAGATATTGACAAAGCCGACAAAGCCGACAAAGCCGACAAAGCTGATGGGTTGATCAAATTCGATTTACCATTAAGTTTTAAATCGAACACCACTGGCACTTATACAATACAAGTATTTAAGGACGGAAAAATGTTATCCAATCAAAATCTCCGTCTTAAAGCACAAGAGACCAATAAGAAAACCATTCCGGAAGCCACTGCGAATGACATATATTTTATAAGCATTAAATAAGGAAGATGCCACTAAAAATCTTTTGATAGTCTCTAACAAAAACTCAAAATAATGAAACCATTTTATACTTTTATAATATTATTTTTAAGCTTTATAGAACTTAGCGGTCAAAGTAATGGTCCAAATCTCTATAACAAGACTTTTGAACTGGATTCTGTTTCCCATCTTCGAAACCCAGCAATGGGATGGGTGCTTTATGAGGAGGGAGCCTCATTTCAAGATGAACACAAAAACTATGATCCCATTATATTTTGGGAAGAGATGGATGAAGTGAATGCAGCGGAATATGCCAACATATTATACATCCGCGTGCACTGGAAAGTCATGGAACCCGAGGAAGGTAAATATGTATGGAAATATAATAAAGCCTATCAGGAGTATATAAAGAAAGCTGAAGATAGAGGTCTCAAATTAGCGTTTCGGATTTTTTTTGATAATGGCACTCCTGATTGGGTGTATGGAGCTGGTAGTGAATCTACATTAGATCCACCATTAAGCTTAAAAAATGACAAACAACCTTACTATGACGATCCAATTTTTCTATCAAAATTAGAAAATTTTATCAAAGCGTTTGCTGAAGAATATGACAATCCAGACAGGGTTGACTTTATTGATGCATATGGTTTGGGGCGTTGGGGTGAGGGCCATGGAGTGACATTAAAAAATCAAAAAAATTATAAAAAAGTTATTGAAAAAGTCACAGGTGATTATGCCCGACATTTCAAAAACGTTTTAACCGTTTACAATCTATCCCGTGGTGACTGGCATATCAGTAAATCAGCAGTTTTTGATAAATTAGGTTTTTTACCGCGTCGTGACGGCGTAGGTAGTCACTGGTATGATGATACAGAAAGAGCGTACATGGCCGATTTATTTCCTTCAAAAGCTTTTATTGGTGAAGGTTGTTACTGGTTTGGCGCAAGAGATAAAGACACAACCTATCAAACAAAAACAGCTTTTTTTGATGACAAACGATTCCCAAGAATGCGAACTTGGAACGATGCACTTTCAGTAGCAGTAGATGATGCTATAGCTTCCCGATCAAACACCTTCGATTTAAGGACACCTTTTGAAACTAAAACTTGGATAGAAAAACTACCCCATAAAGTACAAGAATTCATCACTTATGGTGGGTATCGACTTTATCCAGATTCCATTTCAGTTCATCAAAATGATCGACAGTTGACTATAGATCATTATTGGAGGAATTTTGGTGTCGGCGTCCTGCCCAACAACCATCCCAATTGGAATAATAAATACAAAGTAGCATTTGCCTTAATAAACCCAAATTCTGGAAAAGTTGCTTACAGCTATGTAGATCCTATTGCCAATCCAGGAAAATGGATACAGGGAGAGCTTTATGGTTATCCTGATTTAAATTTTACAATTCCTAAATCTGTAAATCGCGGTAACTATCAACTTGCAGTAACAATAATTGACACAACAACTGGAAAACCTGCAATTAAATTAGCAATCAAGAATAATTCAATCATCAATGATTGGGCGATCATAAATACAGTAGAGATCAAATAGATATAACTTCACAAATACTTGTTCCGATTAAAAACTATTAACATCAAAATGCACAAACAAATGAAGCAGTTAAACATTTTCCTCATTCTATTAATGCCATTATTTTTAATTGGGCAGACTACCCCTTCTTCTGTTATTTCTCAATCCAGTAAAGTTCTACTTGCTGAGAAGATGGAAAACAAAAGCCCAACAAGAACCATCCCTATTTTACCAGATGAACTTTGGTGGGGAGGCGCCGTTAATGACGGCTATTCCATGCCGTACCAAGAAGGTTTTTCATACAATATGTATGGGGACAACAAAGGAAATCAAGTGCAGCCTCTATTGATTTCAAATAAAGGAAGAGTGATTTGGTCAGAAGAGCCCTTTCAATTTACATTTTTAGAGAACGCTATTGCGATACAAGATGCAAAAGGTGAGATTCTGCAATCTACAGCAGGAAAAACATTGAAGGAAGCCTTCGATTTTGCGTCTTCCAACTACTTCCCTGCCGATGGTAAAATACCACATGAGCTACTTTTTACAGCACCTCAATACAACACTTGGATTGAGCTCATGTACAATCAAAATCAAAAAGACATTTTAGCGTATGCCCATGCGATTATAGATAATGGTTTCCCTCCTGGTGTATTGATGATTGACGACACTTGGCAAGAAAACTATGGAAAATGGAATTTTCATCCAGAACGCTTTCCAGATCCAAAAGCGATGATGACGGAATTGCATGGTCTTGGTTTTAAAGTGATGCTTTGGGTTTGCCCTTTTGTAAGTCCAGACTCTGATGAGTATCGGGAATTAGCTAAAGACGACCTGTTCTTAAGGAATCCAAAAGATGCTAAAATCGCCGCAGCACCTTGGATAGAACCTAGCCAACCAGCGATGATCTATTGGTGGAATGGAGCAAGCGCCGTACTCGATTTATCAAATCCGAAAGCAGAAACCTGGTTTAAAGATGAATTGAACAGATTGGTCACTGAATATAAAGTGGACGGTTTCAAATTAGATGCAGGAGATTTTTATTTCTACCCTGACCATTTAATCAGCTATAAAGAAGGCACAAGTCCAAACGACCAATCTGCTTTGTTTGGTGAAATAGGACTTGATTTTCCTTTAAATGAATACCGTGCTATGTGGAAAATGGCTGGAAAACCTCTAGCACAACGATTGAGTGATAAAGGTCATAATTGGAAAGATCTTCAAACACTTATTCCAAACATTACCGGTCAAGGGCTTATGGGCTATGCCTTTTCCTGTCCAGATATGATAGGTGGCGGTGAATTTTCTTCATTCTTAAATACTAAAACTATTGATCAAGAGCTTATTGTCAGATCGGCGCAAGTACATGCCTTAATGCCGATGATGCAATTTTCAGTGGCACCATGGCGTATTTTAGATACCGAACACCTTGATGCTGTAAAGGAAACTGTAGAACTTCGAAAAAAGTTCACACCATACATTATGTCCTTGACAAAAGAAGCCGCAAAAACTGGCAGACCAATTGTCCGCACTATGGAATATGTATTTCCTGATCAAAGCTTTGAAACCATGAAACATCAATTTATGCTTGGCGACAATTTACTAGTCGCTCCCGTTTTAAATAAAAATATCACAAAAAAAGAGATCCAATTACCTAATGGAAAATGGAAAGATGCTTCTGGTAAAACCTATAAAGGAGGAAGAACCATTACTGTAGAAACCAGTCTAACGACGCTGCCTTATTTTGAAAAAATTTAATTAGTAAATCATTGAATAATGACAAGAACACTTTTAATTTTTTTAGCTGTGATATTACAGAGTGCTTTCAGCACCTCGCAGAACCTATTAATCAATTCGAGTTTTGATACTGGAGGCGATAAGACCTTCACATTGGCACCATGGAGAGCTTCTGGTAATGCCGGCGTCTGGGAAACAGAACATTCCGTTTCAAAACCAAAAGCGGTTAAATTAATGGACGGTGCAGCATCTGTAGAGCAATTGATTACTGGTTTAAAACCAAATACAGAATATCGCTTTTCTGGCTGGGTTTATACCAAGGGTGTTAATAAAGCACATTTAGCGGTTAAAGATTTTCTTACCACGACTACGGGCGAAGTGACTACTGCAAACAGCTCCTCAGGCTATGAATTTCTAACCGTAAATTTCACAACGGGGAAAAAGGCAACCTCTGCTAAAGTGATCTTTTCAACAAACCAGAAAGATGCCGTTTATGGTGATGATTTCGCTCTTGAAGCACTTCCAATAAAACCTAATATTTTTATAACCAATGGTGGTTTTGAAGAGCGTTCTTTAGAACATTGGCTAAACGCTACGGTAGCTTTCAATTCAATTGAAATCACAAAGAAAGCGTCGGAGGTTCATAGTGGCAAATATGCAGTAAAGGCGTCAGGAACTGGCATTTTGGAGCAATCCCAGTTAAATCTGAAAGCAGGCACCAGTTATGTATTAAAAGCATGGGCTAAAACGGATGCGGATCATGTGGCTACGATTGGGATTAAGAATTTTACGGGTGGCATTATGTCTTCTACATTAAGCGCCGATACCTCGAGCAACACCTATAAAGAGCTCTCTGTTCCTTTTACAACCGGAGTTTTCCCAAATGAAGCGACTCTATTTTTCGAGCTCGCTTCAGGCACCGCTTTTTTTGATTCGTTTACCATTACGGAAGTATCACATTTAGGACCGCTTAACGAAAGCCATGTGTCGACAGAAACCATGTTGAGCAATCCTGAACGTGGTTTTAGGTTTGAACAAATTGTACAAGTGCCAGACTTGAATGATCCTTGGAACCTGAGTAAACATTTTGATATGGATACGATCCTAAGTGATTGGGAAAAAGAAATGGATGCCACAGATGGCCATGTTCGACTGGCGCAATGGTATATTTATTTGTCAGAATTTAATGACACGCCGCTTTCTCAAGAAGCTTTAGATGCGATTCAAAAATGCTTTGATGCCTTCCGAAATAATGGCTACAAAATGTTATTGCGTTTTACCTATCAAGCACCAGAAGCACAAGCACCTTACACGAATGTTATTCCAACTGCCTCCAGAATATTAGAGCATTTAGATCAATTGAAACCATTGATAGCAGCTAACGTAGATGTGATCCATGTGTATCAAATGGGACTTATCGGTGCTTGGGGTGAGTGGCATTCTTTCGGTAACGCTTACAATCAAAAAGATAAAGATAATTTAGTGACCAAAGTATTGGAAGTCCTCCCTCCTAGCAGACAAACACATATGCGACTTGTGAGCGATCGCGCTGCGATTAGATCGGTTTCAGATGCTGTTAAAGACACCCGCATTGGTTTTCACAATGATTTTTTTGGAGATCGTAACACCTATGCTGCTAACAGTTCAGGATATTATGGTGGCAACGATTATGAAATTGTAAAACACAAATCACATCTTTTAATGATTGATGGCGAATCTGGTTGGTCAAGAGATTGCAATACGGAGGATGGCTGCATCTGGCAAGTGAGTGAGCTTTTTGACGTTTATGAGATTTTAAAGCAGTTTTTAGACCATCATTATACTAGTTATAGTTTGGCGCATGGCTATTATGCCAATAACGCTTACTGGAAACGTCTTTTATTAAGTAAAGAAAATTTAGACGCTTTGAATATTCCATATCATCCAGAATATTTTAATGATAACAAGGGAAATCTAACCAACAGAACAGCTTATGAATTTATCAGAGACCATTTAGGTTACCGATTGTATTTCAAACCTGGAAATGAAAGTTTTAGTCAAAATTCTAATCAATTAAATTATGTCATAGACATCCAGAATTATGGGTTTTCAGCATTACATAATCCAAGACAAGTACACGTCGTATTATTAGATGTAAATGATAATATTGTTACTTCTGATTTATCGTCATCAAATCCGTCAACATGGCAACCTTATGCACCAGGAGATGAGAACTATGCCACATTGACCCATACTATTTCTGGAAGTTTAATGCTTCCAAAAGACCTAACCACATCAACCGATTATAAAATTGGCATTTGGCTGGCTGACCCTATTCTGAAAAACAATAAAATGTATGACATACAACTAGCAAATAGAACTGATATGAAAATCATTGAAAATGATAATCAAAAAATCAATATTTTAAAATTCAACATTCTATTAAATGCCGTTAAAAAATAAGACGTTTACATATTTAGTTTCATTGTTGTCCGATAAAAAAGAAGCCATAAAAATGGCTTCTTAGATAAGAATCGTAAATTAGAGTTGCAAAATTCAAAATACGATGAGTAAAAGTAATTATTTTTCCAGTAAATCTGTTTTCGGACAGTTGATTTCTTTAATTGACGATTCGATTATAAAAAAAGAAGTCAAAAAATGTGATTCAGACCGTTACACTAAGCGATTTAAAACAAAAGACCATTTGATAAGTATGCTTTTTTGTTCATTTTCAAAGTGTACATCGCTTCGGGAAACATCAGGTGCAATGCTTGGTTTATCAGGAAAAACTAGTAGTTTTCAGTTAAATCACATCCCTAAAAGGAGTACATTATCGGATGCAAACAAAAAAAGAGATGTTCTGGTTTTTGAAAATATTTATCATCAGTTATTAAAACAATATGGTGGTTTTTTATCGGACAGCCGAATTAAGGATATCATAAAAAAGCAGGTAAAAATTTTTGATAGTTCAACAATTAGCCTGTTTAAAGACATTATGGGTTGCGTAGGAAGAAATCCAAAGAGCGGACAAAGAAAAGGAGGAATTAAAGTTCATACTGTTGTCAATGCGGATGAAATGGTACCTAGTTTGGTTTGGTTCAGCGAAGCCAAAACACATGATCATAATTTTTTAGAAAAATTAAAATGCGATGAAAACACCATTTATGTTTTTGACAAAGGATATAATGATTACAGGGCTTTTGAGCATTTTACAATTCAAAAAACAGGATTTGTAACCCGAATAAAAGATAATGCATCTTATCTAAGTATTGAAAAACTGGATGTTGGAGAACGAATTCATAATGGGGTTTTAGAAGATGAAATCATTGAAATAGATGTGAAAAAAGGTAATGAAATATCAAAATTAAGATTGAGAAAAGTAACATTTTATGACCGAGCAAACAAACGGGAATTCGAGTTTATAACTAATTTATTTGACTTGCGCGCCGATTTGATTGCGGCCCTGTACAAAATAAGATGGCAAATAGAGTTATTGTTCAAACAGTTAAAACAGAATTTTCCATTGAAATATTTTCTGGGAGACAATGAAAATGCGATTAAAATACAGATCTATTGCGTTTTGATAGTCAATCTTTTGTTAGCTGTGATAAAGAAGAAACTAAAGCGCAGTTGGGCATTTTCAAATTTAGTCAGCTTCTGTAAAATACATCTTTTCAATTACATCAATTTGATAAGATTTCTAGAAAATCCAGAAAAAGACTGGATCATTGATAAAGCAGAACAAGAACAATTATCATTCAATTGGTAGCCTGCTTTTGAAAAAGTATAAAAAACGAAAATTAAAACACTAATAATCAAATAGATAAAAATCAAAACCAAATGGTTTTATCTTTTATCGGACATTAATGATAATGAATTTCATATCTGTTTAAAAAATGACATAAATAATCAAAATAAATTATTTCAGGTTCTATAACATGAATTTTCCCAACTCTCCTAATTCGTCGACCCTTAAAAAGGGGCT
>NZ_JAEHJZ010000010.1 GCF_016469035.1 Gelidibacter salicanalis
ATCGTTAATTTTTTTGAACTTGCGTTCAGTACTTTTCAACGACCAAAGGAAATTTAATGTTTGGTACTCAAAATGGTTTGTTCTCTTTTGTGCGGAGCACCGTTTCCGGTACTTCGCTACGCTGTCAATCCAATATGTTAATGAACTTATTTCTCGTTTTCCTCAACGAACTCAATCGCTAAGCGGGTGCAAATATATAACCCTTTTTTAATTCCCACAATGTTTTTGAAGTTTTTTTTAAAAGTTTTTTTTCACACTCTAATCAACTTACAATAAACATTATTTTAATGAACTTCCCGCTTTAAACGTTGCCGTTTTAAGCGGCTGCAAACATACAACCTTTTTTCGTTCCGCAAAACATTTTTTTTGAAAATTTCTGCTTCCCTATTTTAAGATGGTAATGAACGCTTCCCCTTGTCTCGGCGGCCCTGCGGCCCCTCGTTTGCGGGGTGCAAATATACAACCCTTTTTACTTTACAAACAAACTAATCTTTCCCTTTTTTTAAAGTTTTTTTCTCCGTTCTGAAAATGAACGGGTTAGTCCGCGCGGAGCAACGCTCTTCCTACGGTAGGATCTCTGCGGTTGGCCCGCGTTAGCGATGGAGCCCTTGTTTGAACTCTTTACCAGGCGCCTTTGCGACTGGGAAAAGTGAGGGGCGAGAGCGCGGTGGGTTGCCCCAGAGGGCAGACCGAACGCCCAAAAAAAAATAGGGTCATTACATATAAAGCAACCGACACCTATATATAGTACAAGAACTCAATGAATTGTGAAGCCAACCATTTTAGAAGCGAATGCGATTGCAACTTGACATGTTCTTTATACGATAACTGGACGCCCCATTATAGTGTATCTATTAATAGGTAGACCATTTTATATGTTTTTAAGATTGGAGAATGCTGCAAAAATTTATTGAGGATCTATGACGAACGATAAACGGAAATGTTGGGCAGAATAATTCGACGTGGCAGATACTCTGTACCTCCATATATATAGTATAGCACTATTTTGTTCCGTAGAAACATCAGGAGGCTGAGTACCAATATTGCATTCACGCCCTACATAACGGAAAGCCATATGACTAGACTGACTTTACAAATCATAACTGAAAAGAGAGCTTTACCGAAATGCTATGCCCATCCTGCTATTTATGTGTATCTATTAAAGAAAGAAATTCCAGACCAATCCAAAACGAATGGTGAAGTCTCTGTACGGATTGTTGGGTGCGGAAAAGTAATTATACCCGGTGAATGCTGAATTGAAATGCTCCGCCTTGATAAAGATGCGTGTCTGTCTTATCTTGGCATTGATAAAAAAGTCCAACCTTGGGAAATTTCCTATTTCGGTCTGGTTTTGAACATAGAACTCTGCCAACAACGGGTCATAAGCATCCATAGCATAGTCCGTAAAATAGTTAACTGTGACTCCTGTTTGTAGGAAGAGCGCATTTTTAAACAGACGGTCAGAAAAATAGAGTGTGTTACGCGTAATGATTTGCGGCACGTTCAATACCCCTTCGCCATCCAAAACATTTTGATATAGTATAGTATTGTCTAAAGCAAACTTACCAAACTGAAATTCTTTGGAGACATCCACTTTTAAGTACTTAAGGGTATGGCCTGTTTGTGTAGGCTTGACGTTATTGTCACTGTCCTTGCTAAAATAGGCATAATTGGTTATGGTGGTCAATTCTATTCCTGCGGTAGCGATTCGATCAGATTTCAGCTTGAAGGCCAAATTTTGGGTCTGCACATTTTTAAACTGCTCACTATTGTCCCAATTGTAATTGAGGTAATCACTTTGATGAAGCAACATATTATAATTGGCCTGTTTTGAGTTGGTATTTAAACGTGCCAACACCTTAAAATCAGGGTTGAGTTGGTAGGAGGCATTAAGGTCCAGAAAATTTCCGTTAAAATCCCCCGAGAGGTTCAATCCAAAGTCGCCATTTAAATGAAATCCGCCAATGGTATTTTTATAGCTTCCTCCTATTCCGAGGATACTGCCTTTTAGTCGGTTGGCTATTTGGTTTCCGTCGATAACGGTTACGGCATCGTATCCGTAATTGTAGTTGGTATAATCTGCATTGAATTGCAGTTGGCCTAGGGTCTTATTTTGGTATTGGGCGAAAAACCGGTTTGAAAACTCTTCCAACGTAACCTTGTCATTAATATTAGTATTTAAAAAGGACGCTCCAAAAAATTCACTGCGAGTGGCTTGGGTGAACTGATAATATTTGTCTTCAAATGAAACGACCTGCCCAACACTCAAACTATTTGATACACTATCTGAAGGTTTGAGAAGATTGTATTGGTGCTCTAGAAAGAACCGTTTGCCTTCAAGAATGCTCTCTGCATCTTCAAAATTGGGTGCAAATACAGATCTGTCAATAAATTCAGGATCACCTGATTCAAAATTTGCAACATCTTCATCAGTGAGTCCGCCGTTTTCTTCATTCAAAATATCTTGCATGACAATATGCGCCCGAGCTTGATATTTAGCGTTCTTTGTAATGTAGCTGCTGGTAAATCTAAAATTACCAGTGCTGCTTAAAATGTTCTGGTACTTACCCAAGGACCGCATGCCTTTATAGGCTATGGAGAAATTAACCTGTTTAGAGGTATTGACCGTAAAGAAGGCATCCAACAACTGGCCTTGTTCAAATGCTGTTTTATACATCAGCTCTGTTAGTGGTGTAGGCACATGGTAATAGCTAATATCTTCAATTTCCATATAATTGAAATGCTTGGCACGCGCCCCGAATAATGGGAGTGTTTTTTTAGTCTTATAATCGTGAGCTAGACTGTTGTAGGTTTGTCCCAAATTTGAAAAGGGCATTAGACCAAATTCGTCTCTTCTCAGATAATTGAATTTATATTCTTTTTTTATGGATAGGGTGGTGTCTACAAAGGTGGTGTCTCTATCAGCACTAATAATGAGATAATCTTCAATGTTGGCCACCTTGTTTTTAGGATTGGACTGTAAAGTATCTCTCCCGTGACCTTCTCCCGGACGCACGGCTTGGCTAAATACGGTGCTAAAAGTTGAAAGCAAGAAAATCCCTAATAAAAATACTTTATTCATTATCAATTATTGAGTGACAAAAATAATAATATAACTTCTATTTTATGTGAATATCGATTGTGAATGCACTGTTGTTAATTAAAAAAAGAAAACAAGGGTTAAAATCTAAAAAACAAAATGCCCTCTATACATGAAACATGCCAGTTCAATTAAAAAATAAATATTTTTCAGAGGCTAATTTTAGAATTAAACAATTAATTATCTTTGCGCACAGCGATCTCTTAATGTATTCTGCTTCGTCCCTACGATGTGACAATCATTTAAGGCCTGAAAACATATCTAAAAAACATTCATAATAGGATAAAACTTACAAATTAACTTTTTAAAAAATTAATCTTAAAATTTGTTTTTTGAATCAACGTCAACTGGGAGTAGCATTTTTTTTTTAAAATTATAATTGTGGAAACACCTGTCCATCCCTCCATTCAAATGATGACTCTTAAATTGCGGTTATCACTCAATTGGTAGACTAGCCAGAACAATGGTGCTTTGCCAGATTCAAGGACATCAGTAACCAATTCCTCTAAAGGTTAGAAACTGATAGCTAAAATTAAGTTACAACACATTGGTGATTCTTTTGGGCAAGTCGGTTGAGCTATTGAACAGGAAGAAAAGAGAACCATATGTTAATTATATAAGAGCTACACCAGTTCTGTAAACAATTAGCCTTGCAATTCACAACACCAAAAAATAGTCAATATTTTCTTCAGGTTTAATGAACTCTATGCTCGTCCTGATTCCAAAAACTACTATTTCGTGTCCCATGGTTTATAGGTATAAAAAAAATCCACCAGAGTCTAGACTCTAGTGGAATTGTTATTATAAGGATTGATTGTAGTACTCTTTAATTAATTATATATAGTGAGAACTAATTTTTGGTAAATACAAAATCAAAACTACCAAAACCTCCCTGAGCTACGGTAATGGCAAATTTCATTTCAAAACTACCTGTACAGGACTTATATAAACCACTTACAGGGGTATAAGCATAATCATTATATGCACCCCAAGGCGCCGTAGGACCTAAAATTGTTTTCACACCCGATACAGAAAAATTACTCGGATTTATATTCAAATATAACACAGTGTTATTAGGCGCACCACCTTCCATTTCGAATAAGCCCGTTACGCCAATTAAATAAGGGTCATCCGGATCTGCAGTTAATGTGACATCTCCTTCAACCTCCCAACTATCAGAGACTACATGATAGCTTCCTTCTGTAAGAACAGGATCGAATTCGCAGGTAACAAACACTTTTAGTGAGGCTAGTGAACGAGTTGTAATGCCTCCACTAGTTGTAACTACTTGGATCAAAAAGAAATCATCAACTTCAACTTCACTTTCTGTTAAACCCAATGCTGTTAATGCATCACTTGCAGCCACAGTTATGGTAGAAGGAAATGATGTGATATCCTGTAATATTTCAGTTTTCCCTTCATAAGTAATTTGAACTTCTGCTGCATCTACGGTATCACCGTCTTCTAATGCTACCGTAAATTTCACAAACGACCCTGATAAATCCGTTGTGTAAAAAGCAGGATTGACATCAGAAAGCACCGGAACTACCGCGACCCCTCTTGACTCAACACGGTTCTCGAATGTATCTTCACAACTACTTATAATCAATGCAAAAGCAAAGAAGAAGGCTAATATTTTATATTTTTTCATGTTTTTTAATTTTAAAAGTTATAAACCACTAGCGAGTGCCACCGGCCCACCATACATTTTCAGTATATACATAGTTACCATCTCCATAGGCTTCACGTACGTTTACATTTGTAGTGACATCACTTGAGCCGTATGTGAAACGTAAAGGAAACTTACTAGCATTATTTAAAGGATTAGCAAGAACTATAAAATCCTCACCCATGGCTTTTAATCTACGGTAGTCATTGTAGGCTTCAACTGCTTCCTCTTCATAGAAAGCAAGATATTTTTGAACCATAATCTCCCTTAATGCATTATTCTTATTGGTAAGCTTAGGTTCAACTTCATCAGTATAGTAAGTTTCAGCTACATCCGATGATAAACCTATATTCACTTTCCCAAAAGCTGCTGTAATTGCTTTTCCCAAAGCTTCCTTGGCATTATCAAGTTGGTCAAGTCTAGCATAAGCCTCAGCTTTAAGAAACTCAATTTCATGATAACTTAATAAATATGTTGGAGCTGTAATATCGCTAATTCCAGACACTGAATATTTTCCTTGAGCTTGATCATTACTACCATTAATAGCGAAAACAAGATCATCTCCCGTATTTGGATATGGTTTAAAGAAGATCGAATCTCGTGGATCGTCTCTATCAGTTAATTTATTATGAAGACTTGTGCTGGCTCCAAAATAATCCCTATCGTCCATAAATTGTTGAAATGGACTTTTTGACGTTCCTCCGTTATAATCAAATTGTGCTTGTTCTGATGCTTTTGTGAATGATTTGTTTGCAAATGCTATAACATTCGCATAATCAGGAGACTTAAGAGATAGACGCATAGTGTGTCTAGCTTTTAATCCATAAGCCATTTTAATCCAGTTGTCAGTGTTTCCTCCATAGATCACATCTTGTTTACCTAAAGATCCAAAAGTAGTTTCTTTTTCTAAATTTGAGATACCCTCATCTAGTAAAACGAATAACTCAGCATAAATAGATTCTTGACTATCTAAGTTTGGTGTAAAAATAACTCCTGGTTGTAAAGCCTCCGTCCATGGAACATCGCCCATGACGTCAGTCAAAACGCCTAAATTATAAGCGGTAAGAATCTGGGCAATACCTAAGGTATGAAAATTCCCTTCTTCAGTACCCTCTGGTGAACACTTCTTAATAATGTCTTTTAGGTTTAGAAGATTTGTATAAATTCCATCCCACGTGTTGTTATATGTTGAACTACTTGTAGGTTGAGCAACTCTTATTTCTGCACCGTTCATTTGTCCAAAGACACCAACATTATGCTCGATATAAGTACTTGCGTAAAAAGCCAAATCACTACCTATCACGCTAAATGCAGAACTAACCATAACATCTGTAATGATTAATGAAGCACTAACCTCTGAAGGATCATTGACATTAAAGTTAATGTCATCAAGCTTGTCCTGAGAACAAGAATAGAAAACAATTCCAATTAAGAGAATCATTATTTGATTAATATATTTTTTCATGTTAATAATCATTTATTGTTATTAAAATTTAATTTCTAAATTCATACCGAAACTTGTGGCTTGAGGTAGAGAAAAACGCTCAAATCCACCTGCTATGTTGTTGTTTCCTTGAGAACTTTCTGGGTCAAAATTTGGTAGTTCTGTCCAAAGTAAAATATTCCTAGCAAAGCCAGTAATCGATAAATCCAATGATGGAATCAGTTTTTTTGGAAGGTCATACCTTAGAGAAAGCTCTCTTAATTTAACGTATGAATTTCCGAAAATATAATATTCATCTATATTCCCCAATACATCACTGTACAATGTTTGCATAGCATTTGGATCACTAGGTCCACCTCTTGCAATATCATTTGGCGTACCGTCTGCCTTATATCCATTATAGATAAAAGTAGACTCTCTGTCCTCAGTTCTTTCAGACATCCCATACAAATCCAATAAACCATTAGATCCTGAATACATATGTCCTCCACTTTTCATTTCAAATACAGCTCCAAGCGAGAACGCTTTATATGTGAAATTTGTTGTGGCACCAATTATAAAATCTGGGGAAATACTTCCAAGAACTCCAGGAGCACCAACCATCGGCATACCATAAGATGGCGAATTTGGATCTTCATCAACAAGTATTTGACCTTTGTCATTTTTTGCATACTGATCACCATAAAGCACAGGATAAGTAGATCCAATACCAGCCCTTACCTGAGGAGTAGTGAAGCCTCCAAGGAAAATACTTTCAACTCCATCAGCAAGCTCATCAACAACGTTATCTATTTTGGTATAATTCGCACTTACATCCCAAGAGAAGTTTTCTGTTTTTATTGGTGTACCATATACCATTAATTCATGAGCATCAGTATGAACAGAACCTCCGTTTGTCAGCAAACTTGAAGCTCCTGTTGAAGCAGCAAGTGGTACTGTAAAAATTTGATCTTTGACATCTTGACGAGAAATGTTGTAGTCAATTCCAAGACGATTATTAAACAATTTTAAATCCACACCAAACTCATAAGATTTTGTGTTTTGTGGCTTCAATTCTGGGTCATATAAGGTACTATTTGGTGTGTATGAATTTACACCATCCAGTGGGTATGTAATTGGTTCTCCTGCCCAAAAACCACCTCCATATCCAGGTTTGGTATAATTGTTAGGGAGATATCTTCCCGCTTGACCTACTTCCGCGTAGGAACCTCTAAGTTTAGCGAAGCTTATCCATGACACGTCTTTTATAAAATCAAGCTCGGAAACGACAAATCCTAAACCAACCGAAGGATAAAAGAAAGAACGATTATCTCTAGGCATTGTAGAAACTATATCATTTCGACCTGTACCATTTAAAAATAGCATGTTTTTCCATGATAGAGAAACACTAGAAAATACACCAACAAGTCTATCTTGTCTTTGAGTTTCAGTAGCAGTTACAATGTTTGCATTTTCAATATGATTCCATCCTCCGAAATTGAACTCCTGGCCATATTGACTATAGAATTTTTCATTATTATGATTTAACTCATTACCAATAACGACATTTAAGTCAAAATCCTCATTAAATTTCCAATCGTAATTAGCCGTTAAAAGTGAGTTGTATGTCAACTGGGTTGTTCCATAATTATTAATTTCACCCGTACCACCTTTCCAGCCGAAACCAAAAATATCTTGAAAATTAGTAGTATAACTGTCAATACCCAACTGGTATCTTACCGTTAAATTCATATCCTCACCTAGTGGTGTGGCATAACTAATAAAGCCATTTCCAAAAAAACGATCAGTTCCTTCATTAAATGTATGATTTTGCTCAATCCAATATGGGTTATCAAAAGTTAGTGAACGATAATAAATTTGCGTATAAGGATCTCCAGGTTCATTAAAAGGAGTTCCTTTTAAATTATAACTTGATGGAGCCGCAAGTACTCCCGCCAATGAACCGTCATTTGCTCCAGTTAATTTATCAACATCATTTGTGGAGAAATTAGTAGAAAAACCAGTTGAGAAATTCTCATTAAGTTCTAGGTCTGCATTTGCTTTTGCATTCCATCGGGTCATTCCTGTATTTAAGGCAATACCGTCCTGAGTAGTATTTGATATCCCAATAGAGAAATTTCCTTTCTCACCAGCCTGACTGAGGTTTACTGAAGTAGTAGCAGTTTGACCAATTTGAAAGTAATCATCCCAGTTATTATATACCTGTGGCGTAACCCAAGGATCTAGGCCCGCACGTTCCAACTGAGGAACTTTATACATTCCTTCATGTCCATTTCCGTTACCACCATAAGTAGGGTCGTTTGGTAAATCATTTATTTTTCGCCCCCAAGACATGGATGATGTTGGGCTATAACTTCCATTAAAACCTTGAGACCAAGTTGTTTGATAATCAGGAGTACGTGACACCGTTTCGAAACTAGTCGTTTGATTAATTGTAACAACTGCTTTCCCAATTGGACCGCCTTTACCACTTTTTGTGGTTATAAGTACTACACCGTTGGAAGCTCTAATACCATATAAAGCGGATGCAGCTTGACCCTTTAAAATGTTTATGGATTCAATATCATTCGGGTCAATATCTACAGCTCTATTCGAGATATCGGATCCAGTAACGCTATTTCCAGTAGAATAAGAAGCAGTAGAAGCTACTGGCATTCCATCTATCACATATAAAGGCGTATTATTTCCTGTAAATGACCGAGATCCTCTAATAGTAATTTGGGAAGAAGCTCCTGGCATACCACTAGACATCTTAATATCTACACCAGCAAGTTTACCTTGTAGAGCCTTAGAAAGATCTGATAATCCGGTTTTCATTAATTCTTCAGATTTAATGTTTTGCGTAGCAAAGCCAACCGCTTTCTCGTTTCTACTAATCCCTAAAGCTGTAATCACAACCTCTTCTAACGCCTGAGCATCTTCACTCAATTGGACATTAATTACCGTGGAAGATCCGACAGTAACGCTCTTCGAAGCATACCCCACATAGCTAAACACAAGGGTTTGACCTGTGCTTGCTTCAATGGAGTACTTCCCATCAAAATCTGTTGAGACACCTGCAGATGTGCCTTTAATAATTACGGTTGCTCCTGGTAACGGTAAGCCAATTTCATCTGTGACCGTACCGGTAACCGCCTGTTGCTGGGCAAACGTAATTTGCATCACAAACGCCAATAATAGCGTCAGTAAACTTGTTAATTTTAATTTCATAAAACAATTATTTGAGTTAGTCTTCCACAAACATCATAATAAAATATTAAAAAAACAATCTTTTTACTTAAAAATATGTTAAACCGAAATCTCCCTAAAATAGGCTACTATTAGGCTAACACATTAATTACTAGCACCCAATGTAACTTTTATGTCTTTTAAACCAAGTATTAAAACATTATTTCTTTAATAAAACCCTTTCACTTTATTGTCAAAAAGCCGCTAAAAACTATAAAAAACACATTTCTAACGGCTGTAATTTGAATAAAGACAAACCAATGGGCTATTTGGATCACAATGGCGGTTAAACTTAAAATATGTTAAATTATTTCATTTTCTACAAGAGGCAATCATTGACTGAGTTAAAGCTGGATTTTGCATTTTAAAATACAGCTTTCAAACACTTATCTTAAAGCTAAAAGCTCAAATGTCTACTCTCAACAATATATTGAAACGTCAAAATTGTTTTTGAAGTCTTTTGATTAAAGATTAGAACACATCAGCAGACCTACTATAAAATAGAGAACATGTCCGGTGCTAACCATAACATTCCTGCACAACAATGTGACAGACATCTGAGGTGTCATTTAAACCGATGGCAAAACAAAAAAAGCAACCTTTACAGGTTGCCTTTTTTAAATATGAAAATAAGTTATTATCTATTAGCGTTAACAGAATCATCGATGTTATCATTCGCATCAATTTCCTTCTGAGGAACTTTCAAGTAAAAACGCTTGTCATTCGGCTCCAAAGTAAGAACAATTCTATGATTGGCAGTTCTTGTAATACCTCTTTGCAATCTTCTTGCATCAAACCACTCAACCCCAAATTCACCATACATTTCTTTTCTTCTCTCCAAAAGTATTTCTTCTTCTAAAGCAGAACCTCCGTTGTTACTTGCAACGGCCGCAGTATCTCTATTCAATTGCAGTGCATATAACAACGTACGCGCACCAGGCTCATCCCCTTGTCGGAATTTTGCCTCAGCTTCCATAAGAATCATTTCTGGAGTCCTCATCAAAACAATATCACTATCAAATGCGAACACAAATTTAGTACTTTGTATTTGTCTGAAATCCGTGACACCAGATGGATTTTGTCTAAACGTATTTCTTACATCAGTCTCAGTAAACGTATCAGAAAAGAACTTGTTGACATAAATATTATTGTAAGCTGGATTAATTGGGTCAACAAAAGCTGAAGGGGCATTATAATAATAATTTGACTGGTCAGCTGTTTGTGGCAAACCCCAAATCCATTCAGGATTACTGATGTCGCTGAATCCGTCTTTATAAGCACTTGGCGCCAGTGAAGCATTTACATCACCGCCATAAGCATTACGAGCAGCAACCTCAGCACCAGACCAATTTTCCATTACTAAATAAACACGGGCTAGTAATCCATTGGCTACATCAACATTAACGTAAGATTTACCTAGCCTATCTGTTCCTAAGTTCTCAACTGCAAAAGTCAAATCATCAACAATTAGCTTATACATCTCTCTTAAAGTTGACATAGGGTTCCCTGTTAAAGATAACTCTGTATAGATAGGAGGAGCTACTGCGTCTGGGTCTTTAGCATAGGTCAGTTGAAACTCTTGAGCCAATTGAAAGTAATAGAATGCTCGTAACGCTTTGCCTTGAGCTGACAGCTCTACTTTGTCTATTTCAGACAGCCCAGAAACTTCAATTCCATTAATAAGGGTGTTAGTCTGGTTTATGACATAATATGGAAATTCCCAAGAGAAAATCGTTCTTGTATAGGTTGGTTCTCTATTGTCATTGGCATAGTCAAAACTCCACCAAGAATTTGCATGAATTAAATCATTACCCTTAATAGTCCTAGCAAAGTATAAAGAATTCACCCCACCAGCATCAGTTCTCTCGAATTGCGCACGAGCCCTTCTTTGAATCCCGGATATAAATGCTTCAACACCTATCCGAGAACCAAAAACAACTGATTCTGCTACAGCCTCTGTAGGAACTGGTTCATCTAAAAAATTATCTGAACACCCAGAAAAGGTTAGAACACTTGCACACAACAAGAATCCAATTTTTGTTATTTTTTTCATAAATTTAATTTTTTAAAATTTTACATTTAATCCGAAACTTACTGTCTTCATTATAGAAGATCTACTGTCTGTAGTACCAGCAACATTCTGCTCAGGATCTAAACCTTTGTGAGAACTCCAAGTCAATAAATTATCACCTCTCAAATATATTCTTACCTTTTCAATAAATAGGCTTTTAGTAGCATTGCTAGGCAAAGTATATCCTAAAGTTATAGCTCTCATTCTTAGATAATCGTTATCAAATAAGAATCTTGTAGACGTACCATTAAAATCATTTTGAGAATTTAACAATAAAGGAATGTCAGTAACATCACCTGGTTGTTGCCATCTTCTAGAAATATCTGGAGACGCTTGGTAACCTGGGTTCGAGAAACCATCCATTAAACCAGCATATGAACTGTCATAAATTTGAGATCCTAAACTGAAGTTAAATAGCATATTGAAATCGAAATTTCCAACTTTTAAATCTGTGTTAAAACCACCAGTTACATCTGGTAATGAAGAGCCTTGATAATACCGTTCTGCATCAGCATAAGATTTTGTAGTTTCACGCTCGCCTGTAGGCTCGCCATCTGTATCTAAAACATCTTTATACCACATACCGTAACCGTCAACTGGATCTACTCCTGCCCATTCCCTAATATAGAAATCATATAATGATCTACCAACTTCCCATCTCTTAGTTCCTTTAATAAAACTTTCTTGGGTTAACTCAGTAATTTCATTGGTAGTGAATGCAAAATTCAATCCTGCAGACCAAGATATGTTGTTGCCTTTAATAATTCTACCCAATAAAGCCACCTCAACACCTTTGTTGCTAATTGATCCTACATTTGTTGTAATCCCATCATTACCTGTTGATATTGGCAGGGGCTTCTGGTAAATTAAATCAACAGACTCCTTATTATAGTATTCTACAGAGCCTTCAATTGTATTGTTGAACAATGTAAAATCCATACCCACGTTAAACAATGCACTAGTTTCCCAAGATAAATTAGGATCAGTCACACCACCTAAAAGGACACCCGTATTACCAAGTTCATTCCATCCAGTTTCAAATAACTGTAAATAAGGGAAATACACATCATCATTATCATCATTAAGTGTTTTGTTATTTCCAAGCTCACCATAAGACACTCTGAATTTCAAAAAATCCAACCAAGTAGAGTTTTCCAAGAAACTTTCAGAAGATGCTATCCAAGTACCACCAACAGAATAGAAGTTACCCCATCTTGACTCCTTAGCAAAACGAGACGAACCATCACGACGGAAAGACCCTTCTACATAATATTTTTCTTTAAAATTATATCCCAATCGTCCTAAATAGGAAGTCAATCGTTCTTCATTTATATAACCGCTTACCTCCTCAGGTGTTGTGCTACCATTAAGAACTCCTACTCCAGGTAAAAACCCTGTTCCTTGAGCGCCCATGGCATCAATTTTAAACTGATAGGTCTCAAAGATTCCAGTTGCGTTGATGGCATGGTCACCAAAAGTCTTATCATAATTGAAAGCATTTGTAAAGTTCAAGGTTGTTGTAATATCTCTGTCCTGAGAAACACGACCACCAACACTTGAAGCGCTTCCTATATTGTACGCATTATATTCATAGCCATCAAATAAATAATTTTCATAAGAAACAGTAGACCTGAATGATAAATCATCAGTAAAATCAATATTAGCAAATCCGTTTGCTGTTACAGCTGTTCTATTGTTTAAAGTTTCGTAATTATACAATGATCCTGCTGCATTTTCATTACCAAACAATGGACGCGTACCATTCTGAGCCTGTTCAGGAGTTGAACCGTAATCATATATCGTATTCCCAAAATCGTCTAATATAAGTCCACCATTTGTATTGCGCCTATATAATGGATACACTGAAGACATACTGTAAATCCACTGAATAGAACTTTGATAAGTGTTGCCTGATTGTTCCGGGAAATTTTGCTTAGAGTTTGAAAGTGAGGAATTTAAACCTACGGTCAACCACTCATTAATAGATGACTCTAAATTTAAACGGGTTGTGATTCTTTCAAAATCAGACTCCTTCACTGAACCTTCTTGATTTAAATAGTTAGCAGATAAGAAATATCTTGTATTAGTACCACCACCTGAAAGACTAAGGCTGTATTCGCTACGCAGTGCTGCTTTTCTCAAAATAGCATCTTTCCAATCCGTTTCCCACAATAAATTCGCGCCCGGTAGTAAATTGCCGTTTGCATCTACTGGCTGAGCCAATGTACCGTAAGGATTATACCCTAACGTTGGAATAAGATTTTGAGAGGCCGCTGCGGCCGCTGCTGCTGGAGTGAGGTTGCCTACATATAACTGGTTATTTCTTTCAGCTTCCCAAGAATAACGCATAAAATCATTTGTACCAATGGTTTTATGTAAATCTACCGCAGGTTCAGAAAAACCAGTTACAGCTGTGAGTTGAAGAGTTGGCTTAGAGTTCAAAGCACCTTTTTTAGTAGTTATCAAAATAACACCATTGGCAGCTCTAGAACCATATAGAGCAGTAGAAGAAGCATCTTTCAAGACGTTCATGGACTCAATTTGATCACCACTAATAGAGTTAATATTTCCATTAAACGGTACACCATCTAAAACAATTAAAGGGCCTGCACTCGCATTGATTGAGCCAATACCACGAATTCTAATGGTTGGATTCTCACCTGGTTGCCCCCCAGAAGTAATGACATTTACTCCCGCAACAGTACCTTGAATGGCAGAAGTAACAGTTGTTACTTGTTGCTTTTCAATAGTTTCAGCAGATAGAGACGTTACAGAACCAACTAATGATTTTGCAGTTTGGGTACCGTATGCCACTACTATTACTTCGTCAAGAGCTGCAACATCTTCTTCAAGCGCTACATTAATAATGTTGCTTGCGCCCACAACTATTTCTTTTTTACTCATACTCACAAAAGAGAACGATAACGTTTCGCCAACACTTACATTAATGGAATAGTTACCATCAAAATCAGTTTGGACGCCACGAGTTGTTCCTTTTACAATTACATTCACACCAGGTAACGGCAAACCATCTGAAATGGATGTCACCGTACCCGATACAGTTTTCTCTTGTGCAAGAGAAATTTGCATCACAAACGCCATAAAAAGCGTCATTAACCATGTTAATTTTAATTTCATAAAACAATTATTTGAGTTAGTCTGGCGCAAACATCATAATAAAATCCAAATTAGGCAAGCTTTACACTTAATATTGTTTTAAGCTAAAACCCAGTGATACCGCGGGATACAAAGAACAAATAACTGATTTGCAATGCAATACAAAAATGTTAAAAAAATTAAAATAGGTTAATGTTTTGAAGAAAATAAAACCTACTGATTGGATTAATATGTAAAAATTAATAATATGAAATTTTAGTACGTTTTATTCAATATTTTAACAACTAATATGACATTGATAATCTGCTGAAAATTTTACAATTAAATTAACAACCTCTAAACGATGATTTAGCCTTTAAATAAAATTAGTCTTCGGATTATTTAAAATATTGTTTATACTATCGTGCGTTAATCAGTCAAAAAAAAATCTCGGAACACGACGTGTTCCGAGATTTAGAAATATTTTAAACTTCAGTTTTTAAACCAAAATTTTTTGTACTGTTTAATTTTGGTCTGATTCAGAAATAAACGGATTAGCATCAATCTCCTGTTGTGGAATTTTAAAAATCCAGTCATCATTAACAGAAGGTTTTGCTTGCATAAAACCATCTTGATACAATACTGAGGCCGCGCCTGAATTAGATTGATCAAGACCTTCATCCCATCTGATATTGTCATGGTAACTAAACCCTTCACCCCATAACTCCACACGTCTTTGCCATTTAATCTCTTCCATTAACAATTCTTTGGTACTGAATACACTTTTATCAAAAGCAGAATCTCTTTTGTTTCCAAGAATCGCAAGTGCATCTTGAGCACCTGAAACATCAGCCAACATGGCTCTTGCTTCTGCTTCAATCAATACCATTTCTGCTGATCTCATGTAAATTACATCATCAGGATCAATAGTACCTGGATTTTTCTGCTTGAATTTTACATTCATATAAGGATGCGTATTATGCCCGCTTGTAGCACCATATTCCGCTCTAATAGCATCTCTTGCAGCAATAAAAGCATCTTGAGAAGTATAATTTGGATCTGTCTCAGCACTTCCTCCCTGATCGTTCGATGCAGAAGGATTTGTATTTGGTGCCAATGGCAACCATCCTTTGGTTCTATAATCTGTAACAGGCAGTCTGTCGTACAATTCTTTACTGATCAATTTAGGGTTACCTCTATTTTGGCTACCGTTAAAGGCAAAAGCCACGTAATAGAAATAAGATTGGTAGAAATTGGTTTGCGTATCAATTACACGCCCTCCCCATATCACTTCAGATAAATCAACCGTATTAAATCCAGAAAGCCAGCCAGCTTCATCCAACAAAGGATAGTCATTTCTTGCAAGTGCTGCATTTTCAGCCGCAACCATCCAATCTCCTCTTGATAAAGCTATACGCGCTTTAATGCCATAAGCCGCATTTAACGATAAGTGCGATTTATCTGCCGCTGGGCTCGCCTCCCCTAAATAAGCAATAGCTTTATCAATGTCAATATACATTTGATCATAGACCTCTTGTACAGTGCCTCTTGGGCCTCCTTCATAAGGAACACCTTCTTGCAATAATAATGGCACTCCAGGATCTGTAGCCGGATTTCCTATAAGATATCCTTTACTGAATGTTGTTACCAATCTCAAATATGACCAAGCACGGTATGCGTGTGCTTGACCCAATATATTATTCAATTGTGGCGTTACCGGAAAATCACTTCCTGCAACCTTATTAATAATAGCACTTGATACCGTCACAAAATGGTAACGCTGAAACCAAAGATTAAACCCTGTGGTCGCATTTGAACTGATATGGCTTTGCCACTGTAAGTCTGCTGTCATCCACCCATTACCTGGTGAAGAATGAATAATGCTTCCGCCTACGGCATCTAGCATTGGTATGAAGTGACTTTCACCAGATCTACTTGAAGACCCTCCAGTCAGTTGGTTTTGTCCATACATCATTCGATGTAGTCCGTTAAGCACCAAATCAATATTATCAGGTGTAGAATAGGCGGTTTCTTCTGAAATTGCATTGGTTGGGACAGTTTCAAGAAATTCTTGTTCACAACCCATTGTCAATGCCATTGCACCCACAAAAAGTCCCATATATATTTTTCGTATCATTTTTCTTATTTTAATAGTTTTTTTAAAAAGCAACATTTAATCCTACTGAAATTACTCTGTTCGGATTGTAATCATTACCGCTAGGTGTTCCTGATAAATTATATTGTGGGTTTAATCCTATTCTATCATTGATAATAAACAAATTCTCCCCTGTTGCAAACAATCTTATTTTGTTAACCCCAATTCGTTCAGCCACATCTTTATTTAAATTATAAGATAATGTAACATTCCTAAGTGATAAATAAGACGCATCCGTCAACCATCTTGAAGATAGTGTAGGTGCTAAGTTTCGATTTCCATTTTCCAAACGTGGCACATCCGTAATATCACCCGGATTTTTCCAAGCTTTTAAGGCGTCAGGATGAAAAGAATCTCCATAAGAGCCTTCATGCATCATATTAGCATAACCATAGTCCAAAATATCACCACCAAGCTGATACGTAAATAAGAAACTAAGATCAATGTTCTTATAAGAAAAGTTATTTGTAATAGCGCCAATTACGTCTGGTACTGAAGACGCACCTACATAACCTTTTCCAGCATCTTCGTAATCATTTACAGTGGCCTGCGTACCATCATCATTTAAAACAGGGATACCAACTTGACCATCTACTTCTTCATACATATAATAAAGGGCGTCTCCGTTTGCTGGATCTACACCTGCATAATCATACACAAAAAATTCGAATCTTGAACGTCCTTCTTCCCAACGTTTTGAACCATCTACAAATGGGTTTGGTAAGAAAGAAATTTCATTTTTCAATGTTGAAGCTTGAACACCTAAGTTCCAAGAGAAATTTTCTGAGTCTATTAAACGAGCGTTCAAACCAAATTCAAAACCTGAGTTGAATAGATCTCCAACGTTATCAGGTGCTTCTATTTGACCTTCTGACCCAGGAATAGGTACGTTATATAATAAATCAGAAGATACTTTTTTATAATATTCAAATGAACCTGATAAACGGTTATCAAAGAGTCCGAATTCTAAAGCAATATCAAAACTTTCAGAGGTCTCCCATTGCAAATCGGCATTACCTGTTGTATCCCAACGCAATCCTGGTGATGTAGCATTTGGATAAATAGAATATAAGGGTTGAGAAATATAATAGTTTATTTCATCGTCAGAAAGCAGCTGATCATTACCAACTTGTCCATAAGAAGCTCTCAATTTTAAATTGTTTACCCAAGAGACATCTTTCATGAATTCTTCTTGACTGATTCTGTAAGAGGCACCAACAGAATAAAAAGTACCCCATTTATTGTTGGTAAACACAGAAGATCCATCTCTTCTAACAGAGCCGCTCAAATAGTATTTATCGTTAAAATCATAATTTAACCGTGCAAAAAATCCTTCAAGCCTGTAATCTTCACTAAAACCTTCACCAGCTAACACCACTGAGAAATTAGCTGCTTCATAAATTCCTGCGATGGTTTCTGTACTCTTAAAAACTCTATTTTCAGAATAATTCCTGTCAAAACTTTCATGACCTAGAGTTAAATCAAAACTATGATCTCCAAAAGATTCATTATAACTTAGTAACTGTGTAAAGTTCTCAACGGTTCTTCTATATCTATTGTCGTCAAATCGAGCGGTTGGAGCACCATCCCCAACTTGAGCATTCTCATAACTTTGATTGATAAAATCTTGAAAATCCTTACCGTAAATTACTCCAAATTTTAAACCTTCAATGATGGTCAAATCTGCATTATACCTAAATCCGTAGTTGTTTCTCTTATCTAATTCATTATTTAAGATTGCTTCTTCTAAAGCATTCCTACCTGGATCTGATGGTCTTGATAATATTCCCAATTCAGAGATACTTTCACCTCTATCCCATCTACGACTTCCATCCTCATTTAAAATGATTTGATTGGTATTCGGATCTATTAAATAAGGTGAATAGATAGACCCCATGTTTTTTGCAAACGCAAACACATTGGCGATAGAAGACCCTCTTGATGGTGGTCCCGTTGATTCTTCTACCGCAATATTGATGTTTCCACCCATAGTTAACCAAGGTGTTGGATCATAGGTTCCACTTAAGCGGCTAGTTGTACGTTTATAATCACTTTCTATGACGTATCCTTTTTCTTTCAAGTTAGATGCAGAGAAAAATGAAGAGAAATTATCACCACCACCCGATACATTTATCGAATGACTCTGTCTTGTGCCTGTTCTTTCTAAAGCTTTATACCAATCTAGGTCTTCTGCAATTACTCTTGCATTCGGATTGAGATTACCATTAACATCCACAATTTGATCATTTGGCACATTAAACGGGTTTCTACCCAAACGATTAAAAATAGTGGATGATGCTACTTGAGCCGCATCATCACCATCTAACGAATTTTTATAGGATTGAAACATCAATTCGTAATATTCTCCAGGGCTTGCCTGCTCATATTCGTCAATAGCCTTATCAATCACACCAAACTGACTTGTATAATCAACAGTAACACCAGATCCTTTTCTACCCTTTTTGGTGGTAATGATTACTACACCATTTGCTGCACGAGAACCGTATAATGCTGTAGATGCCGCATCTTTAAGTACTGTTATAGATTCAATGTCATTTTGATTAATGGTGTTAAGTCCTCCTTGAAATGAGATACCATCCACAATATAAAGTGGGTCTGTACTACCATTTAAAGTCCCTACACCTCTAATTACAATGTTTGGTGAAGATCCTGGTTGACCAGATGCCGATAAAAATTGCACACCTGTAGTACTACCCTCAATAGCCGCTATTGGCGAGGTCAAAGATCTCAACTCCAATTCTTCAGCCTTAATAACAGAGGCTGAACCCGTAAAAGCCTCCTGAGTTGTAGTACCAAATGCCACAACCACCACCTCATCTAAGGTGTTATCCATATTTAAGCTCATGTTAATGGTATTGCTAGAACCTACGATGGCTTCTAAACTTTTCATACCCACATAAGAGAATGCTAAGGTTTCCCCAACACTTGCCTTAATAGTATAGTTACCGTCAAAATCTGTTTGAACACCACGAGTGGAGCCCTTAACAATAACATTTACTCCAGGAATTGGCAACCCATCTGACGCAGACGACACCGTTCCTGAGACGGTCTTCTCTTGTGCGAGAGAAACCTGCATTACAAACGCCATACATAGCGTCATTAATCCTAGTAATTTTACTTTCATGAATATTTATTTAAGTTAGTTACGGCGAATTTCTTAATAATATCTTAAAGAAACAATATTTAACATGAAAAGAGTTAAAAAATTAACGTTTGATCATTAAAGACATATATTCTTTTTTGTTTATTCAATAAATAATATTAAGTAGTAATTGGTTATTCTAAAATTCTAACTTTGCCTAAAAATTATTACGCTTTGGCTCTCATACTTTCCTATACTTCAGATCCTTTTGAATGCGGCACCGACGAGGCTGGCCGAGGGTGTCTTGCAGGACCTGTTACCGCAGCCGCTGTAATTTTACCACAAGATTTTGAAAATAGCATCTTGAATGATTCTAAGCTTCTTTCTGAATTGAAGCGTGACAAACTAAAACCTATTATCGAAGACAATGCTATAGCCTTTGCATTTGCGCACGTCTTTCCTGAAGAAATTGATCAAGTAAACATCTTAAACGCTTCTATTCTTGCTATGCACAAAGCCATTACCAATTTAAAGACGGCACCCAAATTTATCAGTGTTGATGGCAACAGGTTTAAAGCTTTTGGAGACATTCCGCATCAAACTATTATTAAAGGGGACAGTAAACATATGAATATAGCCGCAGCATCAATCCTGGCCAAGACCAATAGGGATCTCTATATGTGCCAGATTCATGAAGAATTCCCGATGTACAATTGGAAACAAAACAAAGGTTATCCTACCAAAGAGCACAGAGAAGCCATCAGAACTTACGGAATTACCAAATATCACCGTAAAAGTTTTAGATTATTGCCACAACAATTTCAATTAGACCTCTAACTTTTTATATTTGCAAGAAACCCTACATGAGAACAATTTGGTTATTACTTACGTTAATTCTCGTAATAAGTTGCAGCACTGATACGACAGAACATTCCAATCTCATAAATTTGGTTCCAGAAAACAGCGCTGTCATCGTTAAAACCACGTCTATTGAAGGTTTAAAAAACGTGTTCAAAAACAACAGCTTACTCCTTCAATTTTCGGATGCTAAAGCAATGGCTACTGTCAATTCAAAGCTGCGTTTCCTAGACTATCTCAAACCATCTGAAGAAGTTCTTATCACTTTTGGTAAACTTAAAACAGACAGCCTACAAGTTGCAATCATCACAAAATACCACAAGGCTCTTTTCAATTTCGATTCCATTCCTAACCATTCAGTAGAAACCTTAACCTCTAATGGTAATACGGTAACAAAAACCACGATTGATAACAGCATCATATATAGTGTTATAAAAGACAGTATCTTTTTTGCCTCCAATGACCGTGCACTTACCGAAGCTGCTTTTCAGCGTAAGAAATCTGACCCTGAATTAAAAAGATTATACCAGACTACAGGCAATGACAATTCAGTGTCTATTATAGTGAACACCAAGACCAGCTCCTTTAAACCCCATTTATTCATTGATGCAAAGCTCAATAGCCACCAACTGACCAATTATATGCTTTTGGATGCAGAATTGACTCAAGATCAACTTAAATTTGATGGTATTACCACCGCTAAAGATTCTTTAAAAAGTCTTATTAATGTTTTTAAGAACACCGTCCCCCAAGAGAATCAACTGCCTAAAATTTCGCCTTCAGATGTGGACGGATTTTTAAGTTTCTCTTTCAATAATTTTGAAATTTTCCATAAAAATCTCTCCACATATCGAGCTCAAGATTCTGCTGTTGATGCTTCTATTTTTGAAAGTGTTGTGGAAGTTGGTATGCTCTACAGGAATAAACAACAAGCGCTGTTTTTGAATAGCATTGATGCGCCAAATATGAGCAATTTTTTAGGTGTTTTAAATACGACAGAAACTTATAGAGACATTCCAATTTACGGATTTGATCAACCTGATCTGTTTTATAAAGTATTCAGCCCATTCATTTCTTTTGATAAGGCTACAAACTACATCAGAATGGACGACTATTTTGTGTTTTCAGATAATATTGATTTGCTAAAAGATGTGGTAAGTAGTTATCAAAATAGCACAACGCTCTCAAATTCTGCACCTTTTGAAGACATGATGGTCAACTTGAGCGATGAATCGTCATTATTTGCATACGCCAACGCTAATCATCTAAAAACCATTCTTAATTCTAATTTTGAGAAAGAAGACCCTATAAATCCAGAGGGTTTTAATGCGTCTGCCCTTCAATTTATATATGATACTGATTTTGCTCACGTACACGCACTGACCCAAAAACACAAGAAAATATCAACAGCAAATGCTGTTTATGAGGATATGAGTGTCACTTTGGACGCTGACCTATTGACAAATCCGCAATTTGTAAACAACCACACCAACAACCAAATGGAAGTGGTGGTACAAGATGTCAACAACAACTTATACCTGATCTCCAAGGACGGGAAGGTGCAATGGAAAAAGCAATTAAAAAGCAAAATCTTAGGACGGGTTGAGCAGATGGACCTATTTAAAAACGGTCGTCTTCAATTAGCATTTGCTACTCAAAACGCAGTACATGTGTTGGACAGGAACGGTAAGGACGCTGATGGATTTCCGTTGAAGTTTAAAGATCAAATTACGCAACCTCTTTCGGTTTTTGACTACGATAAAAATCGGGATTACCGATTGATGGTTACTCAAGGAAAATCGGTATTGATGTATGACAAACACGGTAAAAAAGTAACAGGATTTACCTATAAAAAAGCAGAGCAAACCATCAATACACAACCACAGCATTTCAGGATTGGCCGAAAGGATTACATTGTCTTTGTGCAAGGCACGGAACTTGAAATATTGAGCCGTGTTGGCAAAACCCGGGTTAAAATCAAAAATAACATCGATTTTAGTGACAGTGGTATCTATCTCTACAATAACAAATTCACCACGACAACTGCTAAGGGAGATCTCATTCAAATTGATCAAAACGGCAAACTGTCCAGCATCAATTTAAATTTAGGGGAGAAACACGCCATTACCGCTACCAGTAAAACTTTGGTTACACTTTCAGAAAACATCTTACACATTAAGACCAATAAAGTAGAACTGGATTTTGGAGAGTATACATCACCAAAAATATTTTATATCAACGATAAAATTTACGTTTCGGTAACCGATTTACAAGCTAAAAAAGTCTATTTGTTTGACAGCTTGGGCGAATCTATAGACAACTTTCCTGTTTACGGAAACTCTGCCATAGATCTTGATAATATCGATAAAGACAAACGTCCTGAATTTGTGACTACAGGTGACAAAAACAGCATTATCATTTATCAAATTAATTAATTCACAGCTATAAAGCGAACAGCAGAAGCGTCGCATTTATGACGCTATTGCAGGATCTGAAATCTTATCTTATTTCATAAAGTTCAAAGATTTTTCTTTGGCGTTTAGTGATTGATTTCGATCAAATTTATGTAGTATTGCACACCTCAAAAAAGTTAATATTCCATCATGATTAAACGCACCAAAGCTTCGTTATCAAAAGCCATTCTTCATAAAGTTGGCAACAAGTTTAACAGCACCAAAAACGCCTTTTCTGAACAAGAGCTGGACTTTGATGAAATCAGTTATGATTTGATGTTGCCGTATTTACTCCGTCCTTTTGGAAGTTTGGTGGAGAGCTATCGGTTTAACCACCACTCCAACATCAGTCTTAATGAAATTAACAGCTATGCTGCACAATTATTTGCAGATGAAAGCAATTTTGTAGAAGTCTCCAAGCACATTGTGACCCATTTGTTTGAACAGAGCAATTCTGCACAAATAAAAACCGGGGATGTTTTAGTGTGCTTATTTAATGACATTCAATACGAAGATTTATTTGTTAACGCCGTGGGAATTTTTAAAATCGAAACACGCGCTGAATTTTTCCAAACCTATCTGGAAAATAACAGTTATGACATCATCACCCAAAAGGGAATTCCCACGAAAAAGGTGGATAAAGGTTGCTTGATCTTAAACACTTCAGACACCGAAGGGAACATTATCTTGAGCGTTGACAACAATTCTTACGACACGCAATATTGGATAAAGCATTTTTTAAATATTAAATATCCTGATGATTATAACCAGCATACCAAAAACTATATTGAGCTCTGCAAGGATTTTTCTGAAGACATCTTAAAACCCACTTACGGACTACAGGAAAGAAGTACATTTTTGGCCAAAACAATTGATTTCTTTAAGGAAAACGAAGTGATTAACGTAGAAAACTTTAAGGATGACGTGTTTGGGGAGGACAGCTACAAAGACCTTTTTGACGATTATAAGAAAGGTTTTGAAACCGACCACGCCTTGGTCATTCGCAACCAATTTGATGTTTCTGAGAGCGTCCTAAAAAAGGAAAAACAAAAGATTAAAACCGAAATTAAACTCGACACCAATATCCAGATTAAATTGGATGTTGATGCACCTGATGCTTCTGCAGAATATTTAGAACGCGGCTATGATGATGTTAAAAAAATGCATTATTATAAGGTGTATTTTAATGAGGAAGGATAGTGGGATAGGGATTTAAGATTTACGATTGTTGATTTACGACTCACGATTGTTGATTGCTGATTGTTGATTGTTGATTGTTGATTGTTGAAGTAAAAAAAGATAAAATTAAAGACTGCAAACTGCCTAATGCCTACTGTCACGAGGATTGCTGAATGCTGATTGACGATTGTTGATTGACGATTGTTGATTGCTGATTGTTGAAGTACAGAAAACATAAAATTGAAGACTACAAACTACCTACTACCTACTTCCTACTCCAATCCCTCTCCTTTAATATCTTCAATCTCAGAATGACGGTGCGCAAATTTGTGAATCTGTATTAATTTATTGAGATAAAATGCCTCTCCTACTGTCCACACTCCTATAATAAATAAGGGAATTATAAAATAGAGCAGCATAGCATAGTCATCCCCTCGTCCTAATTGATACATCATATATAACAGATAAATTGACATCATCATATAAATAACACCAAAAGCAATATCCAGCACCCAAAATAAGGTCTCGACTTTTGGTATAGTTGCCTCCTTTTTTAGCAGTTTATAAAAACTTTTCGATTTAAAATGAAAGATGAAACTGCAAATGCCTAACACCGTCATCCCAACAGGCACCCACATGGTAGTTTCGAATACTGGCTTTTCAAACAGCAGAACATAAGAAATCAATCCCCCTGGGAAGAGCGCTAAAGGCACGATTACAACCAATAAAATCATTTTTTGAATGTGCCCCATATTTTTTAAAAAGTAACGTTGTTGTGTTGCGGTATAGCTTCAAAAAGATTTAAAAAATGCTTCAAAAGTTTCGCTTTAACCTCAGCTTCATCCACTTTCTCAACGCCCAACTCGACGTTTAATGTAGTAACCGCTTTCCCACGGATGCCACACGGGATGATATGGTCAAAATAACCTAAATCAGCATTGACATTAAATGCAAATCCGTGCATGGTCACCCATCGGCTCGCTCTAACGCCCATTGCACAAATTTTACGTGCAAAAGGAGTGCCTACATCAAGCCATACACCAGTTTCACCAGGGCTTCGTTCAGATTTGACCCCGTAATCAGACAAGGTTAAGATAACCATCTCTTCCAAAAGTCGTAAATACTTATGAATGTCCGTAAAAAAATTCTCCAAATCCAATATGGGGTAACCCACCACTTGTCCCGGTCCGTGATATGTAATATCTCCGCCTCTATTTATTTTGTAGAACGTTGCTCCTTTTTGGGTAAGCTGTTCTTCATTCAATAAAAGATGAGAAAAATTGCCACTTTTCCCCAAGGTATACACGTGGGGATGCTCTACAAACAATAGATAATTTGAGGTTTCTAAATTGGCCTCTTCCCGCCTATTTTTAATTTTAGTATCCACAATAGATTGGAACAAACCTTCCTGATATTCCCACGTTGCTTTGTAATCTTTCTGGCCTAAATCTTGAATGTCGATGGTTTTATTCATAGCCTACAAATTTAAACTATTTTGGATGGATGGTGTGTGATGTGGGGATGAAATAATCTAGACTGTAACCTCATTTGATTGGAAGACGGAAGACGGAAGACGGAGGACAGATGACCGATTGCTATTCCACAGAGTTACACAAAGAAGCACAGAGTTCCACAGAGCGCCACTTTTCAAAACTATTCACCACTGAGGACTGCAAACCACCAACTGAAAACTGAAGACTGAAAACTGCCAACTGACCACCTACCGTTTCGGATTATTTAAAATAACCAAGGCCGCTATCACTCCAGGAACCCAACCGCACAGCCAAAGCAAAAACCTCCAAATACTCATAATTTTAATAATTTTGATGATTGATGTACCAATAAGACGTAAAATTATCCATTTTGTTACGGTTTCAAGGCAATCTATACGCGAAAGTAGGGTGCTAATTTTTGTAAATAGTGTAATTTTGCAGTTCAAAAATTTAACAGCATGCAACTTTCAGAACAAGAACTCATCCGAAGAGAAAAATTAGACAAACTACGTGAGTTGGATATCAATCCTTACCCGGCCGATTTATATCCTGTAGACCACACCTCTAAACAGGTAAAAGAGCAATTTGAGGAAGGTAAAAAAGTTGTTATTGCTGGCCGATTAATGTCGATGAGAGTTCAAGGAAAGGCAAGTTTCGCTCAAATACAGGATTCTGAAGGCAAGATTCAGGTCTATTTTAACAGAGATGAAATCTGCCCCGGAGAAGATAAAACCAAGTACAACGAAGTGTTTAAAAAACTGTTGGACTTTGGCGATTTTGTTGGTATTGAAGGTGAGTTATTTACCACTCAAGTAGGTGAAAAAACGGTAAAAGTTAAAGATTTTACACTGTTGAGTAAATCTTTAAAACCATTGCCGTTGCCAAAAGAGAAAGACGGTGTCATTTATGACGCGTTTACAGATCCTGAGCAACGTTACAGACAACGTTATGCTGATTTGGTAGTCAACCCAAAAGTGAAAGACGTATTTATAAAACGTACCAAATTATACAATGCCATGCGTCAGTTTTTCAACGATGCTGGTTATTTTGAAGTGGAGACCCCTGTATTACAACCAATTCCTGGAGGCGCAGCGGCACGACCGTTTACAACCCACCATAATAGCTTGGATATTCCATTATATATGAGAATTGCCAATGAATTGTACTTAAAACGATTAATTGTTGGAGGTTTTGACGGTGTCTATGAATTTTCTAAAAACTTCAGAAATGAAGGGATGGACCGTACGCACAATCCGGAGTTTACCGCCATGGAAATCTACGTGTCCTATAAAGATTACAATTGGATGATGGAATTCTGTGAACAGTTGTTGGAGCATTGCGCCATAGCTGTAAACGGCACAACCGAAGCTACCTTTGGCGAACACAACATTAATTTTAAAGCGCCCTATGCCCGTGTCACCATGACCGATTCTATCAAGCACTTTACAGGATTTGATATTACCGGCAAGACCGAAGAAGAAATCAGACAGGCCGCCAAGGATATGCACATTGCGGTAGACGACACCATGGGCAAAGGGAAATTGATTGATGAGATTTTTGGCGAAAAATGTGAAGGCAATTACATTGAACCAACATTCATAACAGATTACCCTAAAGAAATGAGCCCGTTGTGCAAAGAACACCGGGACAATCCTGAATTGACGGAACGTTTTGAATTGATGGTTTGTGGAAAGGAAATTGCTAATGCCTATTCAGAATTAAACGATCCTATTGACCAGCGCGAGCGTTTTGAGCACCAAATGGAATTGGCTAAAAAAGGAGATGATGAAGCTACTGGCGTCATCGATTATGACTTCTTGCGCGCTTTAGAATACGGAATGCCTCCAACCTCTGGGATGGGCATCGGGATGGACCGTCTGATCATGTTTTTGACCAACAATCAATCCATTCAAGAAGTATTATTCTTCCCACAAATGAAACCAGAAAAGAAAGCGGTGGCGATGACAGATGAAGAAAAAGAGGTATTGGCCATTCTAAAAGCCAACGCACCTATTGATTTAAATAGCTTAAAACAACAATCGGGATTGAGCAATAAAAAATGGGATGCGACAATTAAAGGGTTAACCAAAAACAAACTTACCACAGTTACTAAAACTGACGAAGGTCTCTTTGTTGATCTTGTCTAAAAATCATGAGAAAATTTAAATTAATAGTTAAGGCATGTGCATTGATTGCATATGCTTTTTTATTAATAATACATTTTATCGTAAAGGATCATTATCAGCTTTTACAGGTTTTTTTCTATGCTTTTCCGCTGCCTATTTTAATTTTTACAGGAAGCACTGTCACTCTCTTATTTTATAGAACACGAACGTATTTCGTGTTAGGTATCTGCTTGATTTTAGCACTGGTAGTTTATTGGTTCAGTACGTCTTATAATTTTTCAAACAATACAGACATCCCTAAAGATGCGTCATCCATCTTATTTTGGAATGCTGCCGATGGGTGGGACCTCCCTGTGGATGTTCTTATGGAGAGCATTTCTTCCATGAAGCCAGATATTATAGGTCTTGTGGAAGCGGAATACGCTACCGTAGAAGATATTGATCTACTATCAACAACATTCCCCCAATATGAATTCCGGATACTGAAGGGCAACATGTTGGTGGGCGTAAAAGGCCGTATTGAAAACGTTATTTTTAAAGCTGAAGAACGCAGCTATCACATCAACTTTATAGAAGCGCAACTCCGTAACGGCAGGATTTCAGTTGCGATTACGGACATTTTTCAGAGTCCAACCATGGATAAGAAAAAAGCTATAGAAACGGTGTTGCAATTCGCTTCCCAAAAAAAAACTGATCTTATAATTGGCGATTTCAATACGCCTCAGGAAAGTGTACATTTTAAAAGTTTTCAAACAGAATATAGGAGTTTTCATGAATACGGACAAGGATTTACAGCCACTTGGCCATTTGGAATCCCACTGCTTGAACTGGATCAGATTTTTGCAAAAAAAAACCTAACGCCCATTTTACTAAAAAAGTTTTATTATCCTGAGTCGGACCACGGCATGCTTGTGGGTTATATTGAAGAGCAATTCTAAAAATTTTAGGGCACAATCTCACTAGTGTAGACGAAATCTTTATTTAACATAACACGACTCTGACCTTTAAAAAACCTTGAATAGTTAAAATAATATTAAATTATTTACCAACACTACAACTATGTTAGGTATTACGTATTTTCCCTTTTTAAAATTTTGAAAACTCCTAACAACGTGAAAAAAATTACTTTGAGCGTGATGGTGATGGCATCTTTTTTTCTAGTTACATCCTGTGCAACTACAAAAAAAGCGTCTAAATCGTCATCTACCGCTACCACCGATTCGACTTCGACAAAAAAACCTGGAAAAAATGACATCCAGCCCTACAATAAAGTCATTACTAAAGATGCTCAAAGTGATCCCGGATTATTTACAGTACATAAAGTAGATGAAAACTACTTTTATGAAATCCCAGATTCGCTTTTTGAACGGGAAATGCTCATGGTAACGCGTATTGCCAAAACAGCTAGCGGGTTAGGCTTTGGTGGTGGAAAGCAAGGTGAACAAGTATTACGTTGGCAAAAAAAGGACAAAAAAGTATTGTTACGCATGGTGTCGCACAGCGTAGTTGCCAATGATACGCTTCCGGTACATGAAGCGGTTGTAAATTCTAACTTTGAACCGGTTATTTTTAGCTTCCCGGTTAAAGCAATCGGTAAGGATTCATTAACTACTGTTATAGATGTGACTGACTTGTTCAGCAATGATGTGAAGCCATTTGGTTTACCAGATCGTGCCAGAAAACAATATAAAGTAACCCGTTTGGATAGTGATTTATCTTATATTGAAAGTGTGAAAAGCTATCCGTTAAACATTGAATCACGCCACGTAAAAACCTACAGCGCGAGTGAGCCGCCTTCAAATGCAACTAGTGGTGCCATCTCCATAGAATTGAACAACTCTATGGTACTCCTTCCAGAAGTTCCAATGAAACGCCGAATCTTTGACCAACGTGTAGGATGGTTTACCAGCGGACAAACGGATTACGGTTTAGATGCTCATGAGAGTAAAAAAGTTACGTATTTGGACAGATGGCGTCTTGAAGTAAAAGATGAAGATCTTGAAAAATTTAATCGTGGTGAATTGGTTGAGCCTAAAAAACAGATTGTTTATTATATTGACAGAGCTACACCTGAACAATGGCGCAAATACATAAAAGAAGGAATTGAAGATTGGCAAGTTGCCTTTGAAGCGGCAGGCTTTAAAAATGCGATCATCGCTAAAGATCCTCCAACTGTAGAGGAAGAACCAGAATGGAGCCCTGAAGATGCCCGTTATTCTGTAGTGCGTTATTTAGCCTCACCAATCCCAAATGCTAATGGGCCTCACGTAAGTGACCCGCGAAGTGGTGAGATTTTAGAAAGCGATATCAACTGGTATCATAATGTAATGACCTTGTTGCGCAACTGGTTTTTCGTGCAAACGGCAGCTATCAATCCTGATGCGCAAAGTGTGAAATTTAAAGATGACATTATGGGCCGATTAGTTCGTTTTGTATCTTCTCATGAAGTTGGCCACACTTTAGGTCTACCTCATAATATGGGAAGTAGTGCCGCTTATAAAGTGGACGATTTACGCAACCCAGAATTCACTAAAAAATATGGAACAGCACCATCTATAATGGATTATGCACGTTTTAATTATATCGCTCAACCGGGTGATGAAGGCGTTGCATTAATGCCAAATATTGGTATGTATGATAAATATGCCATTGCATGGGGCTACCGTCCAATTTTAAACGCAGAAACTGCAGAAGACGAAAAGAAAACCTTAGACAGCTGGATTTTAGACCATGCTGGAGATCCAATGTATCGTTTTGGAAGACAACAAAGCGGTGGTGTTATTGATCCAAGTTCTCAGACAGAAGATTTAGGTGATGATGCGATGAAAGCAAGTTCTTATGGAATTGCCAATTTAAAACGCATTGTTCCTAACCTTATTGAATGGACTGCGGAAGATGGGAAGGATTATAATGATTTAGGCACTATGTACGAGCAAGTGCTAGGCCAATACAACCGTTATATGGGCCACGTTACTGCAAACATTGGTGGTGTTTATGAAAATTACAAAACTTACGATCAAGAAGGTGCGGTTTACACACCAGTGAACAAAGCGAAACAAAAAGAAGCTTTAAAGTTCCTTCAAAACGAATTGTTTGCAACGCCAGAATGGCTAATTGATGCATCCATTTTCAACAAAATTGAATTTGACGGTAGCTTAGAGCGCATCCGAGGCATGCAAATTAACACGTTAGATAATATTCTTGATTTTGGAAGAATGCAGCGTATGATTGAAAATGAAACCACTAACGACAAAGAAGCTTATGGTTTATTGACCATGATGCAAGATTTACGCAAAGGTATTTTTAGCGAGTTGAACAGCGGTAAATCAATTGATGCTTACAGAAGAAACCTTCAAAGAGGCTATATTGACCGTATGAACTATTTGATGACTAAAGACCAAACGCCAATTCCTTCTCAGTTTAGACGTTTTGTTTCTAGAACCAATGTAGATGTTAACCAATCAGACATCAGAGCTATTGCTAGAGCAGAGCTTAAATCATTGGAAAGCGCTATTAGATCTGGTTTGTCAAGAACCGGTGACACGATGAGCAAAATCCATTTGAGAGATGCTTTAGAACGTATTGATGCAATTCTAAACCCATTGGGCTAGTACTCCAAACACACTTATATAAAAAATGCTTCAAGAACTTCTTGGAGCATTTTTTATTTTAAACTATTGTCCGATAAAGAATTAAGACCGCTGCGCTTATAGTCCCTATAGCTATCGGGAAAAGAACAAAGATTTGATTATAACTGACTGATAAATAATCGTTATTCTAAATTAAATTTGTCCAATCACTCTAAGTGAAATTGGTTTAAAAAAAACAAGATGTCATTTTTGAGATCTCGTACCAGGTCATGCTTTAGTTGGGTTTGCAAACTTTTCACCTGTTTTACCGCACACTGATGATTTTAAACCTTTTTCAACGTGTATTAATACTGATGAAATTATTCCTTTTCAACATAATCCGTGATGGGCGTCTCATTGATAAACACATTATCAAGTACCGCTTTCCCATCTAAAACATAAACCAAAGCATAGGTATTATTAGGAAGGGAGTCTCTTTGTGCATTAACGTGCGCCACTTCTGCATCATAAGCCTTCGCCTCATTCATATAAAATTCAGTAAAGGGAAAAGAAAAGTGAACAGTTTTTTGATAATTATTATAATAATCTACTTTGGCCTGAACATAGTCGGAATCATCAAATGCAATTCTTGAAATGGCATTAACCTTTGCAAACCCTAAGGAATCGGTAGCGAGTGCAATATAGATGGGTGTTCCATGCACCCAGGTCGTGTCCTTGGAAGGGGCTGCGTTAATTTCAAAATTTAAATAAATATACTTTCCTTTAAAAGGATCTGACGGATCTACAGGTTGGGTTTTGAATTTATAGGCCACTCCTTTTGTGAGGACTTTTTCTTGATCAAAAATCATTCTAACAGGAACAAACAGCTGTGCCAAAACGAGCACTAGAAATATCGAAACTGTATAGATTGTTTTCATCATCTTAAAGTTTTGGGGTTAGAGTTGCTTTTTTCTTTTTGAGCATCACATAATTGGTTACAAAAAACCCAATACCCACTGCAACGAACAAGAGTCCTCTAGTGGCAAAACTCATGTCGGTATCAAAAAAGCGACTTACAATCAACGCGGTAAGAATGACTAGGCCGTAATTAAGGATTCCGAAATGGAACTTGTCCGCACCTAATCTGATCGTGATCAATCCAAGGGTGAGCACAAGAAGATTAACGATAACGGTTGCCACTACGCTATTCCCCATCCCACTAAAAAACACGATGGCAAATATGATAAATGCGTATTGAAAGAGGTTCGCTAGTTGCAGCAACCGTCTTTTCTGTAAGTACATCAGCAATGCCAGTCCCATAGCATATAAAAGTATGGTCATTAAGAATTCGCGTGACGAAAACAGTGCAGAATTCCATTCAAAATCCCAAACCCCGCTAAAGCTCATGATTAACAGCATCACCACAGTTCCGACAGAGCCTAATGCCAAATACCCATTCCGTCTTAGCTTTTGGTCATTAAAGATGGGCAATTTTCCTATGTTATAGAAAATACCAAATAGAATCACGTACATCAGATATCCCAATTCGCCATGGTGCTTCAAAAACGTCCCTAAAGTGATGACTACGCTCAAGGGCAGCAACCAATTGAAAATGGAAACCATATGGGCTTGGGGGCTGTGCTTCAATATTCTTAAATAGTGCGGAAGCAGTAAACCAAGGAGAATGAGATACCACAAGGCACTTGGCCTAATCCGTCATAGCCTAAACTGGCGGCATAAAATGTTGAAAAGACCAGATACAAAATGGCCACTGCATTGGATTTCAGCAAATACACCAGTGGCATACAAAGCACCACCCAAGTTAAAACATACACACTTAGATCTCCGGGAATATTATAAATCTGACTGACCAAGGCAATACTCGAACCCACAGCAAAAAACAGAAATGTACCCGTGGCCTGCCTCCAAGTTGCACTCTTTCTTTTTAAGATAGTGTAGCCTACCAGAACCTGTCCGATTAATAAAGGTAAAAACGCAAGCATCGTTTTTAGGGATCTTGAAAAATGATCCCAATTATGAGCCAATATTAAGATGATACCCAAGCTAACGAGCAATGCCCCTAAAACACCAAATACGGTGAACAACCGGTTTGGAGCATCGGACTGTTTTGACTCGTAGTGCGATTTAATTCTTAAGGCAGTTTCTTCTGATATAACCTGATGCTTGATCAAGTCAGGCAATTCATCAACAAATTTTGATTTCATCTATTTCTGTTTTCAGGTTAAATGTACTTAATAATTCTTTTGAGGCAGTTATAGAGGCTCAACATACATAGCGCAAAGTTTGCCCTTCCAAATAACTTACGACGCTTCTAAAATGCTATTAAATGGACCAGAACCTCGCCTTGTTTAAACCTTTTAACAGATTAGCAGTCCAAGTAGTATAAACTTAAAATAAAAATCTTATGAAAAAATTAGTAATGATATTGGTGGCTTTTGCGACGCTACAAGTTTCTGCACAAGAGCAAAAACGAGAAATGAGAAAGGATCATGCGGAATCTAAAATGCAGTATTCTCCGGAAGAAATGGCGCAACTTAGAACCAAACAAATGACTTTAAAACTCGATTTGAACGATAAGCAACAAAAAGACGTATCGGTCATCTTTTTAGAGGAAGCAAAATTCAGAGCCAATAAAAAAGCTGCCATGACTAAAGATAAGGGTGAACAATCCTTATCTAAAGAAGAGCGCTTAAAAATGAAAAATGAGCGTTTAGACCGTCAGATTGCAATGAAGAAAAAAATGAAGACTATTTTATCTGCAGAACAGTACGAGAAATGGGAGAAAATGGGTCAGAAACGTGGGCATAAGGGAGCACATAAGAAAGGTCCGAATAAAACAAAACAGTAATATGTAGGTCGGGTTAGACCAATTAAAAAGGGATTTAAATTAATTTTAAATCCCTTTTTCTTTTATAAATCTTTACTGACCTTATCTACCGCCTTAATAGTAGCATCTAAATCGTAGTAGGTTAATGCATCACTGATAAACCAAGTTTCAAAAGCACTTGGAGCAATGTAGACGCCTTCTTTTAGCATCCCGTGGAAGAAGCGTTTAAAGCGTTCATTATTTGCTCTTGCGGCCGTATCAAAGTCCACCACTTCATGAGCTTCAAAATGAATGGAAATCATAGAACCCATTCTATTAATGGTATGGTCAATAGAATTGGCTTGAAGTGCCTTTTCAATACCTTGGTGTAAGTATTCCGTTTTTTCAGCTAGGCGCTTAAATACCGTTCCATCTTTATTTAAATGTTGTAACATGGCTAATCCTGCTGCCATTGCCAACGGATTCCCACTTAAGGTTCCTGCTTGATACACAGGGCCATTTGGGGCTAAATAATCCATGATGTCATTGCGTGCGGCAAATGCTCCTACTGGCAACCCGCCTCCAATCACTTTTCCGAAGCACACAATATCAGCGTCTACATTGTACAATTCCTGTGCACCGCCTGGAGCCAGTCTAAAACCGGTCATCACCTCATCAAAAATCAACAGCACATTGTGTTCGTCGCACAGGTCTCTTAATTTCTTTAAAAAATCATCCTTTGGAGGAATACATCCCATATTTCCAGCGACTGGCTCAATGATAATACAGGCTATTTCACCTTTATTGGCTTCCATCAATGCCTTAACGTTAGCAATATCATTGTATGTTGCCAAGAGGGTATCTTTGGCAGTACCCTGAGTAACACCAGGACTATTTGGTGTTCCAAAAGTGATGGCCCCAGAACCTGCAGCAATTAAAAAGGAATCACTATGACCGTGGTAACAGCCTGCAAATTTGATGATTTTATCTTTTTTAGTATAGCCCCGCGCTAATCTTACCGCACTCATACAAGCTTCTGTACCCGAATTTACAAATCTTATTTTGTCGATATTGGGCACCATAGACGTTGCCAATTGGGCAATTTCCGTTTCTATAGCCGTCGGCATTCCAAAAGAGGTGCCTTGTTTGGCTTTTTCGATAACTGCATTAACTACAGGTTCAAAAGCATGCCCAAGAATCATCGGACCCCATGAGTTGATATAATCAATGTAGATGTTGCCATCTTCATCATGCACATAAGCACCTTTGGCCGATTTTGCAAAAATAGGCGTGCCGCCAACGGCGCCAAATGCTCTTACGGGCGAGTTAACGCCACCTGGAATAACTTTTTCTGCTTCCTTAAACAAACTACTACTGCGTTGGTATAACATGAACTTAATTTATTTTACAATGAGAATTTGTCCAACCTGTAAATTAGAGTTGGTCATTCTGTTGAGTTTCTGTAATTGGTTAACTGAAATATTATAGCGTTTTGAAAGGGAATACATGGTATCTCCAGGAACGACTTTATGCGTCAAGTTATTGGTGATATCAGATGTTCTAGTGTTTTCCCTCCTAGTCCCCAAAACCTCTTCATCAAAAACATACAATTGAAACCGCTCAATAAGACTGATTAATTTATCTGGATATTTTCTATCGGTAGCATATCCTGCTGCTCTCAAGCCTTTTGCCCATCCTTCATAATCATCCAAATCCAACTTAAATAACGCTCCATAACGGCCGCGAGAGGTCAAAAATTGAGAGTGGTCTTGAAAAGATTGATCGGCATGTTTGTATTTTCTAAAGCATTCTTGGGAAGCATCATCATCGTGGTAAATTTTATCGCCAGTCCAATCATGGCATTTAATTCCGAAATGATTATTGCCCTCTACAGCCAATCGTCCTCTACCCGAACCCGATTCTAAAATACCTTGGGCTAAGGTGATACTCGCTGGAATTTTATGCTGGCGCATATTGTTTTTGGCAATCTCACTAAATGTAGCGATATAGATTTCACTAATATTTAAATTTCCAGATGGTTTAGGAGTGGCAACATGTGGCGCGTTGTTTTCATTACTTTTAACTGACGGCGTAGAACGGTCCTTTCTAACGATGACACGTTCGGTTTTTGCTTTCGAATTTTTCTTTTTCGTTACAATACGCTTCTTACCGCCACAACTTGTGAGCACCAAGGCCAACACCAAAACCATTATAATTCTTACACTAAACTTCATCATTTCATTAACTAATTAAAGGCAATTGCTTCTTTTTCAACACCGCATTCATTCCTAAAACGCCTTGTAGTCCGCCGGTATGGATCACCAAAATTTTAGAATGTTCAGGAAAATACCCCTGACGCATCAAATCCATGACGCCAAACATCAATTTCCCGGTATATACTGGGTCTAAAGGAATATCAAAATCGGTCTTAAACTGATTCATAAAACTGATTAATTCAGTATTTATTTTAGCATAACCTCCAAAATGATACTCAGTAATGAGTTGCCAGTTTAAATTTTGGGCAAATTTACTAATTTCTTCTTGTAAAAAATCACCTTTTAACGCCGGAAACCCTAGAATCTTCTGATGTGGTTTTGAGGCATTAATAATCCCAGAAATGGTTCCACCGGTTCCTACAGAACAACAGATATAATCATAGTCAAAATCGTCTTCTGAAAGCATCTCTTCACAGCCTTTTATGGCCAAGTCATTGGTACCGCCCTCAGGAATCAAATAGAACTCTCCAAATTCCTTTTTCAATTTCTCAATAAAACTTTCTGATGTTTTAAATCTAAACACCTCTCGACTAACAAATTTAAAGCTCATGCCGCACTGTTGAGCAAATTGAAGTGTCGGATTGGTAGCAACTTTATCAATAAGCTCCTCGCCTCGGATGACACCGATAGTTTTAAATCCAAATTCCTTGCCAACTACTGCCACTGCCGAAATATGATTGGAATAGGCGCCTCCAAACGTCAATAAGGTCTGCCTACCCTCAGATTTTGCCTGAACAATGTTGTACTTTAATTTTCGGTATTTATTTCCAGAAATATGCGGATGAATGCGATCTTCTCTCTTAAGAGCCATCAGTTGTGTGGCATCTTTACCAAGATTTAAGATTTGATTTTCAGAAAGCTGTAGATTGAATGTCATGGTTTGCAAAGATATTTCAAAAAGTTCCAAAAGGGACGCTTTTTAAGAAATTCTAAGTGTGCTTCATTTTGATAAGCTTCGCGCTCAAAAGAAATATTCCTATAGGCTAGATGCCAGTTTTTATAGTGAATATAGCGCATGGAAAATTCTAACGCATACCATATAAAAAATGGAAGGATCAACAATTCCAATTGCTGCCTAAGATGAATGCGTTCATGATTCACAAACACTTTATTTAACTTGAGCTGTGCGTATTTCACAAATACAAAAGGAAACAACGTGATGCCAGTAAACCCCTTAGGAACCATAAATTTTGAAACTAGAATCATCCCAATCGTCTTTCAAAAATCTTTCCAATTTACACTATATTTGTAAGATATGAAGAAAATTATACCTGTTGAAGAAGGTGATTATTATCTCACACCAGAAGGTTATCGCTGCTTCACAGAACAATACCATCTCAAACGCGGGTATTGCTGTGAAAGTGGCTGCAGACATTGCCCTTATGGTTTTGATAAAAAAAATTTAAAAACAAACTAATGCAAACGACTTCTATTTCTTTTAAAGATCAAATTTTAGAAGGCATCCCAAGTGTTTTACCACCAGCAAAACCTTATGATGACACGATCAACCATGCGCCCAAACGCAAAGATATTTTATCTGATGAAGAAAAAAAGCTTGCCTTAAAAAATGCGTTGCGTTATTTTGAACCTCAACATCATGCCGAGCTACTTCCTGAATTCAAGAGCGAATTAGAGACTTACGGCCGGATTTATATGTACCGCTTGCGTCCGGATTACAAAATGTACGCCAGACCGCTACATGAATATCCTGCCAAATCTCAACAGGCTGCGGCAATCATGTTGATGATTCAAAATAATCTCGATTACGCTGTAGCGCAACATCCGCATGAATTGATTACCTACGGCGGGAACGGCGCGGTATTTTCAAATTGGGGCCAATACCGATTGACCATGAAGTATTTGGCCGAAATGACGGATGAGCAAACCCTGACCATGTATTCAGGACATCCTATGGGTTTGTTTCCAAGCCATAAGGAAGCGCCACGAGTGGTGGTGACTAACGGAATGATGATTCCCAACTATTCCAAACCGGACGATTGGGAAAAATTCAACGCATTGGGCGTGACACAATACGGACAAATGACTGCCGGAAGCTATATGTACATTGGTCCGCAAGGCATTGTTCATGGTACTACCATTACCGTTTTGAATGCATTCAGAAAAATAAAAAAATCTACCAAAGGTAATTTGTTTGTCACCTCTGGTCTAGGCGGAATGTCTGGCGCACAACCAAAGGCAGGAAGCATTGCAGGCTGTATAACGGTTTGTGCTGAAGTGAATCCGAAAATTACCCAAGTCCGTCTGGATCAAGGTTGGATTGATGAAAAGATCACCGATTTAGATCACTTGGTGAATCGCGTAAAAAAAGCCAAGACAGAAAAAGAAACGGTGTCCCTCGCTTATTTAGGCAACATAGTGGATGTCTGGGAAAAGTTTGATCAAGAAAACATCCACATCGACTTGGGAAGTGATCAAACCTCCCTTCACAATCCTTGGGCTGGCGGTTATTATCCTGTAGACATTTCCTTTGAGGATGCTAATGAAATGATAGCAAACAATCCAGAATTGTTTAAAGAAAAAGTTCAGGAAACGTTGCGTCGTCATGCCGATGCTATTAACAAACACACGGCTAAGGGCACCTATTTTTTCGATTATGGCAATGCATTTTTGCTTGAAGCTTCTCGTGCGGGTGCAGATGTGATGTCTGATAACCCAACTTTAGGCAAAGAATTTAAATACCCAAGTTATGTACAGGATATCATGGGACCGATGTGTTTTGATTACGGATTTGGACCATTTAGATGGGTTTGTACTTCTGGGAAACCTGAAGATCTCGCAAAAACAGATCAAATTGCCTGTGATGTTTTAGAGGACATCAAAAAGCATTCACCTGAAGAAATTCAGCAGCAAATGACTGATAATATCCAATGGATTAAGGGTGCCCAGGAAAACAAATTGGTAGTCGGCTCTCAAGCTAGAATCTTGTATGCCGATGCCGAAGGTCGGGCTAAAATTGCCAAAGCCTTCAATGATGCGATTGCCAATGGAGAGATTGGAGCTGTGGTGTTAGGGCGTGATCATCACGATGTATCTGGGACGGATTCCCCATACAGAGAAACCTCAAACATCTACGATGGCTCCCGATTTACTGCAGATATGGCCATCCAAAATGTGATTGGTGATAGCTTTAGAGGTGCCACTTGGGTAAGCATCCATAACGGTGGCGGCGTTGGTTGGGGCGAAGTTATTAATGGCGGATTTGGTATGGTTCTTGATGGTAGTAAGGAAGCTGAAAGACGCTTAAAGTCAATGCTGTTTTGGGATGTCAATAACGGAATTTCCAGACGTAGTTGGGCAAGAAATGAAGAAGCTATTTTTGCTATTAAGCGTGCCATGGAGGCTGAACCTAATTTAAAGGTTACCCTTCCAAATCTCGTGGACGCTGATTTATTGACCTCATTATGAACCTAAATAAAAATGCAATGAATAGAATAATTAAAGTAGTTCCAATATTGATGCTGTTTGTATTAATGGCATCCTGCAGCTCTGTAAAAGTCGCATCTGATTACGACAAGAATGCAAATTTTAACCAATATAAAACTTTTGCTTTCTACAAAACCGGCATAGATAAGGCCGAAATTAGTGACCTTGACAAACGTCGTATTTTAAGAGCTATCGAATCTGAGTTGATGGCAAAGGGTTTTACAAAATCTGAAAACCCAGATATGTTGGTCAGTATTTTTACAAAGTCTAGAGACAAAGTAAATGTTTACAATAACAATTACGGGTACGGCCCTTACGGTTATGGCTGGGGATGGAGCCCATATTACTGGAATTCCGGATATAGCTCTGTATCTACCTCCACAGAAGGCACCTTATATGTAGATTTGATTGATGCCAATAAGAAAGAATTGGTATGGCAAGGCATGGGGATCGGTTTTATTTCTCAAAACATGGAAAAAAAAGAAGAACGCATCAAAGAATTTGTAGCCAAAATTATGGAGAAATATCCTCCAGGAATGGTCAATTAAAATAAAAAGAATAGCATTTTTAAAGAAGTATCAGACACTAGTTTTGATGCTTTTTTTTATTTTAAGATAAAGCTCTAAAGTACGCTTCGGCTCAAAAACCCTATATTTGCACCTTTTCAATCGCAAAATTTATGATTTTTAGCCAAACCACAAGACAAAACTTCACCCAAAACCCCAAAAATGATATTCTTGCCGGAATTACAGTATCATTAGCAATGATTCCTGAAGTGGTCGCCTTTGCATTTGTGGCGCAAATAGACCCCTTAGTCGCATTATCAGGGGCATTTATAGTTGGATTAATAGCTGCCATATTTGGAGGCAGACCTGGATTAATTACTGGAGCCGCTGGCGCTGTAGCTGTTATTTTTGTAAACCTTATTACAGAAGGGCACGCTAAAGGCATGTTATTTGACACCCCCATCGATAATATGGGCTACTTCTATTTATTAGCGGCTGTTATTTTAATGGGAATCATACAAATAGGTGCTGGAGTTCTTAAATTAGGGCGTTTTGTGCGTTTAATACCACATTCCGTGATGATGGGATTTGTAAACGGTTTGGCAATTGTTATTTTCCTAGCGCAGGTTCGTATGTTCTCCCACAAAGAATTAGAAATAGGCGCTGACGGTATAAAGAAATTTATCAACATCCCAATGCAAGGTTCTGAATTGTACATCATGCTTGGTTTAGTGGGAGTAACAATGGCCATCATTTGGCTTCTTCCTAAAGTTACCACTAAAATCCCTGGAGCCTTAGTAGCAATTCTGGTTACAACAGCTGTTGTTGTTTTTGGCGGTCTTGATGTGAGCACCGTTGGTTCGTATATTATAGAAGGTGGTGGAGAAGGTATGAAAGGTGAATTCCCTACACCCAATACAGAATTATGGCATAATTTACCTATCAATTTTGATACGCTTATGTTTATTCTCCCTTACGCCTTTTTAGCAGCATCTGTGGGACTTATTGAATCTTTAATGACCATGAACCTTGTTGATGAACTTACAGAAACCAGAGGTGATGGCAACAGAGAATGTGTGGCGCAAGGTGCCGGAAACATGGTCAGTGGCTTATTTGGGGGCACTGGAGGTTGTGGTATGATTGGACAAACCGTTATTAACATTAATGCCGGGGGTAGAGGCCGTTTATCAGGGATTACCATGGCGTTAACTTTACTGACTTTTATTTTATTTACAGCTCAGTATATTGAACAAGTTCCTATTGCTGCATTAATCGGTGTAATGTTTATGATGGTAATTGAAACATTTGCCTGGTCTAGTTTTAGAATTATTAGAAAAATTCCTGTAGCAGATGCCGTTGTTCTTGTAGTTGTGTCTGCAGTAACGGTCATATTAGATCTTGCAATTGCTGTATTTATTGGTGTGATTCTATCTGCACTTGTATTTGCATGGAAAAGTGCGACCATGATTAGAGCTCGTAAACTCGTCAAAGAAGATGGCACAAAAATTTACGAAATATGGGGGCCTTTGTTCTTTGGATCCGTTCAAAATTTCAATACCAAATTTGATGTAAAAACCGATCCTCAGAATGTAGAAATAGACTTTGTGGAATCTCGGGTAAGTGACCATTCCGCCATTGAAGCTATTTTCAATCTTGTGAATAAATACGAAGCGGAAGGGAAAACCATTCGCTTGAAACATTTGAGTGAGGACTGCAAGGTGTTGCTCTATAAGGCAAGTCCGAAATTTAAAGAGGTGATTATTGAAGACATTGATGATCCGAGATATCATTTAGCGGCTGATCCTGAAAGGTTCACAAAACCGCTCTCAGAATATAAATTATAAAAAGAAGGAGTCTCTAAACTAAAACAAGTCCTTAAGAATTGCATATTTGAGATATGTTCTCCGGTAGGAGTCCGAATGTAAAACAGAAAAAGAGGCTATTTCATGAGTTATGACAGCCTCTTTTCTATTCTAAATCGTAATTAGTTATCGTCATTGTCAGTTTTGACTTTCACTTTAACGTCGCCATCATCTTCCTTAATTTTGACCTTTCTGTCGTCAGTTTCCATTTTTATCTTAGTGTCACCATCATCTTCCTTCACTTTTATCTCGGCACCATCTGCCTTCATTTCATCAATGATGCGTTCATTCTCTGTGCGAACATCTTTCTCCTCTGTTTCTCTACAAGAGGTAAGTGACACTGATAAGAATAATGCCATAAATGACATAAAAATTACTTTTTTCATAAATATTGGTTTTAGTATAAGGTGAAAAGTAATCATTAAATTTGAAATCTATACTGAAATCAATAATTTAATAGCTCATTTATTTTGGCCTTTACCTTTTCCGTTGAAGGAATCATCGTTTCTTCTAAGGTGGAATTCAACGGAATCGCAGGCATATTTTCACTACCTATAGTCATTACTGGGGCATCGAGAAATTTAAAACATACTTCTTGTATTTTTCCTGCCAAAGCTCTAGCAAAACTATTGTTTGAAGGTTCTTCAGTAACTATCAGACATTTTCCTGTTTTTTTAACTGATTTCATAACGGTAGCCTCATCTAATGGAAAAAGCGTTCTTAAATCAATCACTTCAATCTGGTCTTTCATGCCTAATGCTTCCGAGGCATTCATGGCCCAGTGCACACCCATGCCGTACGTAACAATAGTCAGTGTTTCTAGGTGTTCCTGTTTCCAGATTTCTTGCAGCACCCAAGCCTTGCCAAATGGCAATACATAATCTTCTGAAGGCTCCACTGATGTGGCACCTTTAGTGCCAGGCACCTTACTCCAATACAAGCCTTTATGCTCCAAAACAATCACCGGATTCGGATCGTAATACGCGGCTTTCATCAGACCTTTTAAATCGGCACCATTACTCGGATAGGCTATTTTAATTCCTCTAATATTGGTGACAATACTTTCTACGGATGACGAATGATAAGGTCCGCCACTGCCATACGCACCGATTGGCACACGCAAGATCATGCTTACCGGCCATTTCCCGTTGGATAGGTAGCAACTTCTACTGACCTCCGTGAACAACTGATTCAACCCAGGCCAGATATAATCGGCAAATTGAACCTCAACGATCGGTTTTAGCCCCACGGCACTCATCCCAACGGTCGAACCTACGATGAACGCTTCCTGAATTGGAGTGTTAAAAACGCGATCACCACCAAATTTCTGAGCCAAGGTAGCGGCTTCTCTAAACACACCACCTAATCTGCCACCAACATCCTGTCCGTAAAGCAAACACTCTTTATGCTTACGCATCAATTCTTCCACAGCAAACAAAGCGCAATCCACCATGACCACCTTTTCTGCACCTTTTGGGGAGCGCTCCCCTACTTCTTCTGTGATTGGAGTCGGCGCAAAATCATTTGTGAATAAATCTTCTGATTTTGGATCTTCAGCCGCCAATGCCTTGTCGAAATCTTGCTGAACCTTGGATTTAGCAATATTTTCAATATCTAGAATATCATCGATAGCAATTCCCGCATCCAACAATTGTTGTTTAATTACTGGATACGGATCGCGTGACTTAGCCTCTTCCAAATCATCACGATACCATTCCATACGGACTCCAGAAGTGTGATGATTCAACAACGGAACTTTAGCATGTACTAAAAATGGTCGGCGCTCTTCCCGAATTGTATGAATCACCTTTTCAAGCGCTTCATAACTTTCAACAAAGTTGGCTCCATCAATAGTAATCGCTTCTAAACCTTTAAATCCGTTAGCATATTCATAAGCGTCATGGGCTCTCGTTTCCGCGGCATTGGCCGAGATATCCCAACCATTATCTTGCACGAGATACAGAATTGGCAATTGTTTTAGGACCGCCATTTGAAATGCTTCTGCAACCTCACCTTCAGTCACGGATGCGTCGCCAAGACTACACACCGTAATCGGCTTGAGGTCTCTAGACTCTGAAAATGGAGATTGTTTTGCCGCTTGGTCTTCTATATTTTGGAACTCTTTATATTGCATTCCCATAGCAACTCCTGTCGCAGGAATGGCCTGCATACCAGTTGCTGAAGATTGGTGTGGGATTTTCGGTTTGTCGTCATCCTTTAAACTTGGATGCGCATAATAGGTGCGACCGCCAGAAAACGGATCGTCCTTTTTTGCAAGTAATTGCAACATTAAATCATGCGGTTCTAATCCGAAAGACAGCAACATCGCATCATCTCGGTAGTACGGAAAAGCATAATCCTGTGGTAATAATTGCATGCCCACAGCAATCTGAATGGCCTCATGACCTCTAGAGGTTGCATGGACGTATTTAGAAACCTGCTTAAAATTAGCCTCGTACAATTCGGCCATAGCCTTGGCGGTACAAAGGGTTGAAAATGCTTTTTTTAAAATAGCTTTAGTTACTGACATGTGTTATGTTTTGGGCGTTCGAGCGGGCTTTTCGTTACAAGTCCTCGCAAGCTCCGGGCTTTTCACTGCAATTTAGCAAAGCGGTATCACGAATACCTATTTATCAAATTCAAATGAGATTCGTAATCCCTAACGCAAAATTTAAGATTTGACAAAATACGATGTATGTGTCAAGCCTTATTTATTATTATATTTTTCTATTGAAATCAAACTGCTCGAAATAATCAGCTACGCGACGTACAAAACTTCCTCCCAAAAAACCATCCACAACGCGATGGTCAAAGGATAAGGATAAATACATCATACTTCTGATTGCGATCTCATCACCTGTTTCTGTTTCCATCACTTCAGCGCGTTTTTTGATAATCCCCAACGCTAAAATGGCAACTTCTGGTTGATTAATGATAGGCGTTCCCATCACACTCCCAAAGGTTCCGACATTTGATATCGTAAAAGTGCTGCCTTTAATATCATCGCCGCCCAATTTGTTTTCTCTAGCTTTATCAGCCATGTCATTAACGTTCTGTGCCAAGGTTTTCAAATCCTTCTGATCTGCGTTTTTAACTACGGGAACAATTAAATTTCCACTTGGTAATGCTGTGGCCATCCCGATGTTAATATCTTCTTTAACGATGATGTTATTCCCATCTACCGAAGTATTAATGTTTGGAAAATCTTTGACCGCTTTCGCTACGGCTTCCACAAATAATGGGGTAAACGTTAAGCGTTCGCCATATTTTTCTTCGAAAACTTTTTTGTTGGCATTACGCCAATTCACCATATTGGTCATATCGGCTTCTACATAGGCGGTTACGTGAGGCGATGTATGTTTCGAATACACCATATGATCTGCAATCATCTGACGCATCCGGTCCATTTCGATGATTTTGCCTTTGCCTTTATCAAAATTTAATTGCGGAATGCGATACGCCGTGGGATCTTGGGTTACGGGCTGCGCAAACTTGAAAGGTCGTCCGTCTTCAATATAAGTGAACACATCGCTTTTACGCAAACGCCCTTCATGTCCTGTGGCTGGAATTCGGGCCAATTCTTCAAAACTGATGTGTTGTTCTTTGGCTATTTTTTGAATTAACGGCGAAAAGAAGGTGTTCGAGTTTGAAGTTGAAAATAAACTTGAAATTGAAATTGAAGTTGAAGGAGCTGTTGCCTTTTGTGGCGCTGCATTTCTGACTTCCTTATGTGATTTCTCGCTTTTGCTCGAAATGACAAGCTCTTTTTTTATTTGAGACGTTTCGTAAACTTCTAAAACGGCAATCACTTCTCCTACGGGCACGACATCTTTTGCTTTAAAGAGGGTTTTCACCAAGGTTCCCGATTTTGGGGCTGGGACTTCGTTATCTACTTTATCAGTCGCTACTTCTAAAATGATGTCGCCTTCTTCAAAGGAGTCACCTTCATTGATGAGCCAATTGATGATGGTACCTTCTGTAATGCTTTCGCCCATTTTGGGCATTGTTAAGTCAAATTTTGACATTTTATTATCTAATTTTCTTTTTTAGTTAACGTTTGCGTTAAGGATTGCAGCGACATCCTTTTTTGTTTTTCACAAAAAAGATATAGCGGAAAGCCTGACCCTTTTGGGTAACGCCCAACTATTACTTCATAAAATCACGAAGCGTCTTATAAACATCTTCCTGCATTTTCATACTTTCCGGAACTTCTCTTAAAGGTTCCACTGCTCTTAAACTTTCATGACAATCCGCTGGTAATTGCTGGTACAATTGTGTGCCTTTAGTTTTCCAAGCAATCATCTCGTCACTCACTTCTTTAATCACTTTTGCGGGATTCCCCACTGCCAGACTTCGCTCTGGAATGATAGTTTCGGCCTTAACAAACGACATGGCTCCAATGATGCTTTCATCACCAATTTCAGCGTCATCCATAATGACGGCATTCATTCCGATAAGGCAATTTCTGCCCAAATTAGCGCCGTGAATAATCGCGCCATGACCTACATGCGCGCTTTCTTTGAGGGTGATGGATTTTCCTGGAAACATATGCACCGTACAGTTTTCCTGAACGTTGACACCGTCTTCCAAAATAATCTGACCCCAATCGCCACGAATAGCCGCTCCCGGACCGATATAACAGTGCTTGCCAATAATGACATTGCCCGTTACGGCCGCGAGTGGATGTACAAAACTACTTTCGTGAACGACTGGTGTGTAGCCTTTGAAACTGTAAATCATGGTGATTGCTGATTGTTGACCCGCCCGAACGTGCCTTTTCGGTACGGGCGGGTTGTTGATTGTTGACCCGCCCGAACGTGCCTTTTCGGTACGGGCGGGTTGTCGATTTTTGAATTTCTTAAATTGAATTGTCCTAATAGTAATTCGCTATTTATTTAAAACCTTTCAATTTTTCTTTGGTGAACTTGCTTAAGACCAAACGGCCGCTGATTGCTGCGCGTTCCGCCAATAAATCATCCCAGTCGTCCGTACCACTCCAGAATACCTTTTTCATTTCTATCATCGCCTCCGGATTGTAGGTGCACAAATGCTCTGCCGTTGTTTTTACTGCAGCGTCAAGTTCCTCGGTGGACTCGTAAACTTGGGTAAACAGGCCTTTTTCTTTTGCCCAATCGGCCGGATAAAAGGTATTGGCGTCAATAGCAATTTGCGACATGGCGCTCAAGCCCATTTTACGCTCAATAGCAGGCCCAACAACAAATGGTCCGATACCAATATTGAGCTCGCTTAATTTAATAGCGGCAAATTTAGATGCCATGCAATAATCGGTTGCTGATGCCAATCCGACGCCGCCTCCAACAGTCTTGCCTTGAATACGTCCGATTATGAATTTTGGACATTTGCGCATGGCGTTAATGACGTTTGCAAATCCTGAAAAGAATACTTTCCCGGTAGCTTCATCATTGATATTGATTAATTCTTTAAAACTCGCGCCTGCACAAAAGGTGCGTTCGCCGCCGCTTTTAAGGACTAGTACTTTTATGGCGTCATTTTTGCCTGCAGCGGTTATGGTGTCCGTTAATTCTGCCAACAAATCTCCTGGTAGGGAATTGTGGGCTGGGTGAAAAAATTCGATGTAAGCGACTTCGTTTTCTATGGTTTGTTTTACGTAGGGTTGTGTCATGCTTCTTAATTTGTCAATGCGCACTTGTTGCGCATTCGTTTTGTTCTTTTTCAATATTTAGATAAATCCCAACCGTCACTTAAATCGTTCCATTTGGGATTCATTTGGGTAATTATGTTTATTTTCCAATCTCGTTTCCACTTTTTAATGGTCTTCTCCCTTCTTATGGCTAGTCTAATATCAGTATGGGTTTCATAGTAGACCAATTTCTTAATATTATAATGACCAACGTGAGTTTTAAAAGTCGCTGCCTTATGTTCACTCATCCGTCTAGCCATATTATTTGTTACACCAACATAAAAGATATGATTTCTTTCGTGCGTTAGGATGTAAGTATAATATTCTCTGGACATCATGATGACTTATTAAAATCATAATTTAAACTTCAATATGAGCGACTGCGCAACGAGTGCGCAGTGACTTTCTATAATAACCCAAACTGCTCAAAGTGATGATTCAAATGTTTTCGTTCCAATAAATAGGCTTCATATTTATTCAATTCCCCAAACACCAAATTCTTCAATTTAGCTTCTGGATGTTCCTTATAAAACTCCAGATACTTTTCTCTTTGTTCAATAAACTTCTGTTTTGCAGTCTCTAAATCTGGATAAATCAAACGCTCCAATTTGCCTTTTTCGAGTGTTGGGAAATGGGTATTTTTTGGAAATTTCTCATAATTATACAGGCTCGCATGTACCTTTTCCAAAATTTTCTCTGGGGTAGCAACTTCAAAATCTTGAATTTCTCCGGCGGCAATTTTATAGGTGTATTCTAGATGCTCCAACATGTGTTGTGGCGTCATGATGCCCCATTTCGGCTTCAGGTCCGGCGTTAACTTTGAGAGATAGTTTTTGATAGTGTCGTTCGTCATTTCAACAAAAACCTCTTGTTTTTTCTGAACCATGGTCAGAATTGTGGCAACGGCAACTAATTCGTCTGCACTGTCAAACACCTCAACAAACCATTTGACAATCCCACTTGGATGTTCAGCTGAAGCGACGTCTCTATCAACTTTCTGCTTACAGGTTAAACGCACATAAATGGTGTCGTTATGGTATAATGGACGAAGGAATCGACAGTCCTCCAATCCGTAGTTGGCAGCCACTGGACCTTTGTTTGGATAAACGAACAGTCCTGCAGCGGCGGCAATGATAAAGTAGCCGTGAGCAGTTCGTTTTTCAAAAATACTGCCGTCAAGAGACGTGATATCGGTATGGGCATAAAAATGGTCCCAAGTCAAGTTTGCGAAATTGATAATGTCTGTATCCGTCAGGGTCCGTTTATGGGTTTTTAATGACATTCCTGCTTCAATATCCTCCCAATGGTATTTGAACGGATGCTGTTCCGCTTCTTTATATTTTGCATTGGCTTGATAGATGCCAGTGATTTCAGTTAAGGTTGTTGGCGATCCTTGGATAGCGGTACGTTGCAAGTAATGCTTGATACCACGCACACCGCCCATTTCTTCGCCACCGCCTGCTCTACCCGGTCCACCGTGTACCAAATTTGGTAATGGCGACCCATGACCGGTGCTTTCTTTGGCCATTTCACGATTGATGATTAAAATACGTCCGTGGTGACTTGCCGCGTTGATGACGTAATCTTTTGCGATCTTATCATCGTAGGTTGCGATTGAGGAGACCAAAGAACCTTTCCCCATATGGGCTAAAGTAATGGCTTCATCTAAATTTTTATAAGGCATAATAGTACTTACCGGACCAAAAGCTTCCGTTTCATGAACTGCCAAATTTATAAAAGGATGATCTTCGCGAAGTAAAATTGGACTTAAGAAAGCACCCTTTTTGGCATCCGCACCAATCGTTTCAATTTTATCGAGATGTCCGTAGACAATGCTTGCTGTTCTAGCCAATTCTTGAACACGATCTCTTACTTCATTCGCTTGATCTTTACTGATCAAAGCACCCATGCGTACCTCTTTCAATCTAGGATCTCCAATAGTGACTTTATCTAGGGCTTTTCCTAAGGCGATTTGCACATCTTCGACAAGATTTTCAGGAACGATAACACGACGGATGGCGGTACATTTCTGTCCACATTTGACGGTCATTTCGTTACGGACTTCCTTGATAAACAAATCGAATTCAGGTGTTCCCGGAAGTGCGTCTTCACCCAAAACGGAACAGTTTAAGGAATCGGCTTCCATATTGAAAGGCACTGATTCTTCGATAATGCGTTTATGGGATTTTAGAAGTCGCCCGGTAGTCGCGGAACCTGTAAAGGTGACCACATCTTGAGATTCGACTGTATCTAAAATTGCTCTTGCAGAGCCTGTAATTAATTGTAAAGCACCTTCTGGTAAGATTCCAGAGACGATGATTTCACGCACGACAGCTTCCGTTAAGAAGGACCCATTGGTTGCAGGCTTCACTACTGCTGGTACACCTGCCATCCAGTTAGTGGCACATTTTTCCAACATCCCCCAAACTGGGAAGTTAAACGCATTGATATGAATGGCGACACCACGTTTTGGCACCATAATGTGATGCGCCATAAAGCGTCCGCCACGAGATAAATCGATAGGTTCTCCTTCTACGTGATACGACTGATTTGGGAAGAGTTTTCTTAACGACGCATTGGCAAATAGATTTCCGAATCCGCCTTCAATATCAATCCAGCTGTCCACTCTAGTAGCACCTGTTCGATAACTTAATTCGTAAAAAGCTTCTTTCCTTTTGGTGAGATAAAGCGCAAGGCTCTTCAACATATTACCACGTTCCTGAAAAGTCATTTTACGCAAAACTTCGCCGCCTTTGGTGCGTCCGTAGTGCAAAATTTCAGCAAGATCTAATCCTTCAGTATCAGAAAGCGCCACGACTTCGCCTGTGATGGCGTCAAACATAGGAACGCCTTCTCCTTTTCCTTCAATCCATTGTCCTGTGACGTAATTTTGTAATTTCTTCATAGTAATGCCCACAAAAGTGGATATCTTATTATTAAATTATGTACTCTAATTTTAATGTAGCAACTTGTTCTATCATGTCTGACTGCGCTAGGGATTATTCACCAATCTCTATTTGTTAAATAGGAGTTCGTGAATGTTTCGCATTTGAGGCAAGGCAGGCGCCCAATTACTACAAATCCGCGTTTTCAATGATGGCGGCGTAGCCTTGACCAACGCCAATACACATCGTAATTAACGCATATCTTTTTCCTGTTTCTTGTAATTCTAGAGCTGCAGAATACGCTAATCGGGTTCCAGTAACACCAAGCGGGTGACCAATAGCGATGGAACCGCCATTCGGGTTCAACCGTGGATCATTATCCTCCAATCCCCAAGCTCGCGTGCAGGCTAATGCCTGTGCCGCAAAGGCTTCATTGAGCTCAATAATATCCATATCATCCATAGTCAATCCGGCTTTCGCCAAGGCTTTATTAGAAGCTTCAACAGGACCGATACCCATGATTCGTGGCTCTACACCAACTACTGCAGAACTTACGATGCGTGCTAATGGTTTTAGATTGTATTTTTTTACAGCAGTTTCTGAAGCGATAATGGTTGCAGCGGCACCATCATTTAAACCTGAAGAATTTCCAGCGGTCACGCTTCCGCCTTCAGCTTTAAATGCGCCACGCAATTTCCCTAAAACTTCCATTGACGTGTTTGGCTTTACAAATTCGTCTTTAGAAAATAGAATAGGATCTTTTTTGCGCTGCGGAATTTCGACCGTCACAATTTCTTTTGCTAATCGACCATTTTCTTGCGCTTTTGCAGCTTTCATCTGGCTCCAATAGGCAAATTTATCCTGATCCTCACGCGAAATAGTGTACTGCTCTACTAAATTTTCAGCAGTCTGGCCCATCCCATCGGTACCATATAGTTTTTGCATCTTCGGATTGACAAATCGCCATCCAAAACTAGAATCGTACATTTTAGCATCCGTTCCAAACGCACTTGAAGGTTTCGCAACCACATAGGGTCCACGAGTCATGTGCTCAACACCACCCGCAATAAACAAATCGCCATCGCCAGCTTTAATCGCGCGGTTAGCATGAATAATAGCAGAAAGTCCTGAACTACATAAACGGTTAACGGTTTCACCCGGAACTGTGACCGGCAGACCTGCCAATAGCGACGCCATTCTTGCCACGTTTCGGTTATCTTCTCCCGCTTGATTAGCACATCCTAAAATGACATCTTCATAAGCTTCTTTTGGGATGTTTGGATTCCGTTTGACGAGTTCTTCTATGACTAATGCCGCTAAATCGTCAGTTCTTATAGTTGATAATGCGCCTTGATAACTTCCAATTGGTGTTCTAATACCGTCTATAATGTATGCTTCCATGTATGAAATTGAAGTCGAAATTGAAGTTGAAAATTGAAACTTCAATTTCGAATTATTGTTATTAAATTTTAATTCATGATTTCAGAAAAGGTATCGCCTTGCTTGATATCACCGGTTTTATAGCCTTTCAAAAACCAATACTTGCGTTGTTCAGAAGTTCCGTGTGTAAAACTATCAGGTTTAACGCTGCCTTGGGTTCTTTTTTGAATAGCATCATCACCAACAGCGTTTGCCGCACTCAATGCTTCATCAATGTCCCCTTCTTCTAAATAATCTCTGTTGTGATGCGCCCAAACCCCAGCGTAGAAATCCGCCTGAAGTTCTTGTGCCACAGACAACTTATTAGCTCCCGCTTGATTGGTTTGTTGTTGTAATTGTCTGACTTTTTGAGATGTTCCCAAAATGGTTTGGATATGATGACCAATTTCATGGGCAGTAACATAAGCAATTGCGAAATCACCACCTTTGGCCCCAAACCGTGTTCTTAACTGATCAAAAAAGGACAAGTCCATATACACTTTCTGGTCAGCAGGACAGTAGAATGGTCCGGACGCTGCACTCGCAGTGCCACAGCCACTTCTCACAGCATCCGTAAACAACACTACAGTTGGTTCTTTGTAAGTCCCTAAATTATTCTCTCTAAATATCTCACTCCAAATATCTTCAGTATCTACTATGACAGCGTTCATAAAGGCACCGAGTTCTTTTTCTTTTTCAGTCAGTTCGCGTTGCTCTCCGCCTTCTGATACGGATTGTGATTGTGTTACACCTTCAAGAATTGGTGCCAATACTTGTCCCGTATCACCTCCAAACATTTGAAGCAGTACTACAACAACTGCTATAATACCACCGCCAGCAGCCAATTTACCTTTACCGCTCATCCCGCGACGGTCTTCCAAATTCCCACTTTTTCTTCTACCTTGCCATTTCATATTGTTTTGTCTTTAGTGTTAGTATATATTTTTATAAAATTAAACAATATTGGTTATTCTATCCATTCTTTATTTGTCCTATATACGACGCCTTTAAACAGCGCCACCACTTCCTCTTGGCGTTTGACTTCAATAATATTAAATCCTAATTTGTTTTTCACTTTCTCAATTACAGACTCCGCTGTTAAATAATCGCCTTCATTTAATGCCTCAATATGATTAATGCTGGTTTCAATGGACACGGCATATTTACCATGGGTATTGGCTGCGAAACCAAAGGCGGTGTCTGCTAATGCGTAACTGATGCCACCATGTGCTTTCCCCATACTGTTGAGCATTTCTTTACGAATGGTCATCCCGACTTTGCATCTGCCGATTTCGGATTTTAAAATTTCGATGCCTAGCCAGGTGCTGTAGGGATCTTGGTTTAACATTTTAAAGGGGATTTTTTCGCCGTTCATTACAATTATTTTAGATTGTCGATTAACGATTGTTGATTTTTGAAGTGATCATCAATACTTCAAAAATCTGAAATCAAAAATCTGCAATCGTTAATCAAAAAACCTCAAATCTTCTCTACTCATCCTCCGCAACAAAGGGCTGCAACGGTAACGGTCTTCATGATACTCATTGTACAATTCGTCCATTTTGGAAACGCACCAATCAATGCCTTTTTCATTTGCCCAAGCGAGTAAACCTTTTGGGTAATTTACCCCTTTGGTCATGGCATTGTCAATATCTTCAGCGGAAGCGACATTCATAAACAAGGCATCAGCAGCTTCATTGATCAGCATGACTAAAACACGGTCAAAAATTTTTTGTGCTAATTTAGACTCTTCGACTGCGCTCTGAGTGACTTTGGAACTCGGTACTACAATAGCCCCTTTTTCATCGTAATTATAATAACCCTTCCCTGATTTTCTCCCGAGATAACCTGCTTCTGCAAATCGTTTTTGAGTAAAAGCTGGTTTGTAGCGTGGGTCGAAATAGAAAGCGGTGAATACGGTTTCGGTGACGGTGTAATTGACATCATTCCCAATAAAATCCATTAATTCAAAGGGCCCCATACGGAAACCACCTATTGTTTTTAGACTGTTATCTATAGTTACAAAATCAGCAATACCTTCTTCGTAGATTCTTAAGGCCTCACCATAGAATGGACGTGCTACACGATTAACAATAAAGCCCGGTGTGTCTTTTGCGACGGCCACTGTTTTTTTCCAATCGGTGATAATTTTTGTTGACATCTCTAATACCTCTTTAGAAGTTTGAATGGCTGGAATCACCTCAACCAGTTTCATTAGTGGTGCGGGATTGAAAAAATGAATTCCAATACAACGCTCTGGCTTTTTTAAGGACGCCGCAATGGATGCAATCGATAAACTTGAGGTATTGGAGGCGATGATACAATCATCAGACACAAAAGTTTCCAATTCTGAAAACACCTTTTTCTTAATCTCCAAATTTTCTACAATCGCTTCTATCGTTATATCTGAATCGGACAAATCTTTAAGAGTGTCGACGTAGGAAATATTGTTTTGAATTCGAGTTTTCTCGGATTCATCAATCCGCTCTTTTGCAACCAATCTTGACAAGATGTTTTCTAAAGCAACTTTTGCTTTATCCAGTGCCTGTTGATTCGTATCGTATAATTTAACTTGACATCCCGAAGTTGCAGTAACTTGTGCGATGCCGCTGCCCATGGTGCCACTACCTATAATTCCTACTTTCATGAATAACGACTATTGAATTTTAAATACTGAATATCGAAGTTTAATTTCTCTATCAGATTCATATTTTTATAATTTATTCTTATTTGTTGAAGTTCGAATGCTTGAAACGAAAATGGCTATAAGCTCATTATTTTCTTTCAATATGACTTCTACTTTTTCTAAATCTTGAATTAATTCAGCTCCTTTTTGAATTTTCAAATTCACCAGAGATTCTCTTAATTCCTTTAGGCACAATTTCATTTTATGAAGAAAATCTCTGGAAGACTCTGCACTTTGAGCTTCTCCATAATTTAGAGCAGAAGCGGTTGCAGAACGAATGAGTTGTTTTGACAAATGTTGAGACGCGAAACCTCCATCAATCTTACCAGAAATTAAAATAACATTTACTGCAAACTGAATCAAACGTTCTTCCAAATCATATTTATGAATCGCCATGCTTAAACTTCAATATTCGTTATTCTTCAGTTCGATATTCGATATTTATTTGCCTTTAAACGCTGGTTTCCTCTTTTCGACAAAGGCAGTAACGCCTTCAAGATAATCTTTAGTTTGCGCAGCTTCGATTTGGAATTTAGACTCTAGAGCTAATTGCGCTTCCAAATCGTTGGTCATGGAATTGTTGAATAATTCTTTAATCATGCCTAATGCTTTTGTAGGCATATTTGCGAGTTTTATAGCTAGCTGATTGACGTCCTCTTCAAAACTTTCTAAAGGAAGGACTTTATAAATCATTCCCATTTTTTCCGCTTCTTCAGCCGATACTTTATCACCCAACATGGCTAATGCTAATGCTTTTTGAAATCCGATTAGTCGCGGTAAAAAGAAGGTTCCGCCACTATCAGGAACAAGTCCGATCAAACTAAAGGCTTGTATAAAACTTACTTTTTCATGAGCTACCACAATATCGCAAGCCAAAGCAATATTTGCTCCTGCGCCTGCCGCTACACCGTTGATAGCTCCAATGATTGGCTTTTTAATAGAACGCAGTCTGGTGATGATTGGATTGTAATGCTCCTCAAGAATTTTCTTGAACCCAGGGTTTAGCTCTGGTGACGTTACTTCTTTCAAATCTTGGCCCGCGCAAAATGCTTTCCCGTTTCCAGTGAGTATGATTGCTCGTACTTCATTGTTAGCTTCACATTCATCTAGAACATCATGTAGCCTGAAGGCCATTTCGCGATTAAAACTGTTGAAGACTTCCGGTCGGTTCAATGAGATTGTAGCGACTTTATTTTCTATTTTGAGTACTATACTTTCGTTCATATTGCAATTCTATTTTTATATAACTGGTACCCTTTCGGTAATGTCAACTTACTTCAAACATTTAAAATAATCAAAAGGTTCCAGGCATTCCTCACACTGAAATTGTGCTTTACAGGCTGTAGAACCAAACTGGCTCACCATTTTTGTATTTATCGATCCACATTGTGGACATTTTACCATGCGTTTGCCGTGTAACAATACATCTTTGTCTGCTTCAGCACCTAATGGTGCAGCAATGCCATAATCTTCCAAGGCTTTTCTGCCTCTCGGAGTAATCCAATCGGTGGTCCAAGCAGGAGCTAAAATTAATTCTACCTCTGATTTATATCCAGCTTCCTGTAATGCTTTTTTAATATCATCTCCGATAACATCCATAGCTGGGCAACCACTATAAGTTGGAGTGATTTGAACTTTTACAAAGTCATCCTGAATTATTGCGGAACGCACCACACCCATATCCATGATGGAAAGCACCGGAATTTCTGGATCAGACACTGTTTCCAGAATCGCGATCAGTTTTGGGTCGATATGTTGTTGGGTTGCTATCATTTTTTAAAATCGAATATCGAACGCTGAATATTGAATGCTGAAGTTGTGCTTATTAAAAACTTCATGATTCGTTATTCGAACTTCGTTATTCATTATTCTTCTACCATTCCATATTAGGATACGCGCGTTGCATGTATTGCAATTCGGTTAATAAAAAGCCCATATGCTCGGTATGAATGCCTTTTTTACCTCCTTTTTGAAAGTATTTGGATTCGGGAATTGACAAGGTTGCTTCTTCTAGAATTGCATTCACTTTATCATAGTAGACAGCTTTCAATTTGGTCACATCAACACCGATACCTTCTGCAAACATAGCTTTGTCAGCATCTGTTTGATGGAATAATTCGTCCGTATAGGTCCACATATCGTTAATGGCGTTTTGCATTTTTTGATGACTTTCTTCTGTGCCGTCTCCTAAGCGCTTGATCCAATCTGTAGAAAATCGCTGGTGGTAACTTACTTCTTTAAGTGATTTGGTAGCGATGGCTGCCAAAGTTAAATCCTTGCTTTTTTGTAATTCTGTCAAGAACAAAAAGTGATACACATCAAATAAAAAGTGACGCGCCATCGTGTAGGCAAAATCGGTATTCGGCTGTTCTGCCAAAAGCACATTGACGTAATCACGCTCCTTACGAAGCATCGCAATGTCATCTTCCGTACGTCCGTCATTGGCAATTTTAGCGGCATATTGATAATAGCTTCGCACCTGCCCGAATAAATCGAGTGAAATATTGGTGCAGGCAATATCCGTTTCCAAACTTGGCCCGTGACCGCACAGTTCGCCCATGCGCTGCCCTAGGATAAGGGAGTTATCGGCGATGCCGAGGATGTAGTGATACAGGTTAGTATTATTCATTCTATCTATAATATTGATGATTTGTGATTGCTGATTTTTGAACTTCTGAAATCAAAACTCTTAACTCGTCAATCGTTAATCTATTTACATGTATTTCACCTCATCAGGCAACTCATAAAATGTAGGATGGCGGTAGACTTTATCTTGAGCCGGTTCAAACATCTCGCCATTGTGTTCAGGATTGGAGGCCGTGATGTTTTTAGATTCTACTACCCAAATACTGACACCTTCATTTCTTCGAGTGTAAACATCGCGGGCATTTTCTAACGCCATCTCCGCATCAGCGGCATGGAGACTTCCAAAATGGCGATGTTCCAATCCGTTTTTACTTCTGACGAAGACCTCCCAAAGTGGCCAATTTTTTGTTGACATAATTATTTCTGTTAATTTGAAATTGAATTTGAATAGTATTTGATTTCACTCGGTTCTCGATACGAAATTGCGAAATTGCAATTTCACTCGGTTCTCGATACAAAATTGCGAAATGCAATTTCACTCGAACTGACAAAATTCTTTTTTATACTGCTTCTTTTTCTTTTCGTTCGGCGTTCTTGGCTGCGTGTGCCATGGCTGCATCTCGCACCCATGCGCCACCTTCCCATGCGCCTACTCGGGCTTTCATACGTTCTTTATTCATTGGGCCGTGACCTTTGACCACTTGCCAAAACTCATCCCAATCAATCTCACCAAAATCATAGCTGTCGCGTTCTTCATTCCATTTTAAATCTGGATCTGGAATGGTGAGTCCGATTAAATCAGCCTGTGGCACGGTTTGATCAATGAATTGTTGGCGTAATTCATCGTTAGATTTACGCTTTAATTTCCATTTCATGGATTGCTCTGTATGCACTGATTCCGCATCTGTAGGACCGAGCATCATTAAACTTGGCCACCACCACCGGTTCAGTGCATCTTGTGCCATATCTTTTTGTTCTGGTGTTCCATTCGCTAACTTGATCATGATTTCATACCCTTGACGCTGATGGAAACTTTCTTCTTTACAAACCCGCACCATCGCTCTCGCATAAGGTCCGAATGACGTATTACACAACGGCACTTGATTAATAATGGCTGCGCCATCTACCAACCAGCCAATCGCGCCCATATCTGCCCAGGTGACTGTTGGGTAATTAAAGATGGAAGAATATTTTGCTTTGCCAGAATGCAATTGTTCGTACAACTCATCACGAGAAATCCCCAAAGTTTCACAAGCTGAATACAAGTATAAACCATGGCCTGCCTCGTCTTGGACTTTCGCCAACAATGCGACTTTTCGTCTTAAAGAAGGGGCTCTCGTAATCCAATTGCCTTCTGGAAGCATCCCCACGATTTCAGAATGCGCGTGTTGCGACATCTGACGGATGTGGGTTTGACGGTATTTCTCCGGCATCCAATCTTTAGGTTCGATTTTTTCGTCTCTTGCGATCCGTTCTTCGAACTGGGTTTCTAAATTTTCCACGCCCTTACCCAACGATACGTTCGGGCGGGTGATTTGTTCTTCACTCATCTTATTCTGTATTAGTGAACTATTATTTTGTATTCAGATTTGCGTTAAGGATTGAGGCATTGTCGGAGCTCCTCGCAGAGAGCGACTGCCGAAAGCCTGACCCTTTAGGGTAACGCCCAAATTATTTTATTAACAGCACTCAAAATTATTAAGTGTTAAAAGCTACACATCAAAGTCAACCACCACCTTTTTACTGGTTGGGACGGCTTGACAGCTCAACACATAATTTTGTGCCACTTCCTTATCTTCTAATGCGTAATTCTTTTTCATTTTTACTGATCCTTCCTTCACTTGACACTTGCAAGTACTGCAAACGCCACCTTTACAGGCAAAAGGTAAGTCGGCTCCTGCAGCCAACGCGCCATCTAGGATGTTGTCAAAATCATCATCCATAATGAAATGGAATTCCTTCCCTCCATCGATTATGGTCACTTGTGTGCCTTCAATTCTTTGTTCAAGAACTTCGGCTATTTGTTTGTTTTCTTCTTCAGAACTTCCTGTAAAGAACAGTTCGTAATGGATATTTTCCTTTGGCATTCCCGCAGCTTGCAATTCGTCACGAATTAGGAAAATCATGTCTTGTGGCCCACAAATAAACGCATGATTAGTATCAGGCACATCGATGAATGATTTGGTCAAAATGGCTAATTTTTCCTTATCAAAACGGCCATTTAAAAATGGAATATCGCGCTGTTCCTTGGTCAAAAAATAAAAAACCTGAAACCTTTCAAAGAACTCATTTTTAAGCTGTTCTATTTCTTCTTTAAAGATAATGGATTTTACAGTCCTGTTCAAATAAAACAGTTTAAAGGTACTGTTGGGCTCTTCGTGTAAATGTGTTTTGATGATAGACAGCAATGGTGTAATACCACTTCCCGCAGCAAAGGCAATATAATTGTTGCTCGCCTCAACATCTACATCTACCGTAAACTCACCGTGTGGCGCCATCACTTCAAGAGTATCTCCTATCTTCAGATCGTTAAACGCATAATTTGAAAACACACCATCGCGAATGGTTTTAACCGCAACCTTCCATTCGCCATCTAACGGACTTGAGCATAGCGAATAATTGCGCCTAATGTCTTCGCCGTTTAGTTCTTTTCGCAAGGTTAAATGCTGCCCTTGGCGGTATTTAAATTTATCTTTAAGCGCATCAGGAACATCGAAAGCAATCACAACACAATCTTTCGTTTCCTTGTAAATATCTGCCACTTTAATGTTGTGGAATTCTGCCATAATGGTTTTCGACCCTCTTTTAATACGAGAATTGGTGTTAACTTTAATTGTTTCTCAGCCTCCTCATGTTTCTATTAAAACGGAAAGACCCAAACTAACAACCGTTAGTTTACTGACAAAACTACAAAATTAATTCTATAACTTTTGTTAAAAATGGATGACTGCTGGGGAAGAATTTTTGGAAAAAGAAAGAATTTACGCTTTTGTACTTTTAGGATTGATACCATTAATAAGCACATCTCCCAAATTTTTAGCAAGCTCCTGCCCTTTTAAATCTTCTTTTTTAGGAATCCAAAGGTATAGGGACCGCAAGGTGGTCAAGATAGAGAACATAATAATTTCAGGATTTGAATCACGAATTTCCTGAGCTTCTATTCCTGATTTAATAATTTCCACAAAGTCCTGTTCGTAGTTTTTTCTCAAGGACAAATAATGGTCCAATTGATCTTCCAGATGCATCCAATCATTATTCAACGATGCCATGCCGTAGGTGTTATGTATGGTAATGTTGACATGCAGTGCCACAATTGCTCTTAATTTATTGATCGTTACATCTTCTGAGTTTTTAATAGTCTCCATGCCACGGGTAAATTCTTCCGCCAAAGAAATAATGATGGATTTGAGAATATCCTGTTTGGAATCAATATGATTGTAAAGACTTGCCGCTCTAATGTTGACGGCCTTTGCCAAATCGCGCATAGTGACAGCACTGTATCCTTTCTCTTTAAAAAGTTTAGCAGCAGTTTTTATGATTTCTTCTTTGCGCGTTTGGCCTGTACTATTCACTATTTAAAATTTAAGTCTCAAGATTCTTTGAGTGATGGATATTTTGTAAATTTAAATCATTATTGTCCGATAAAGAATTAAGATCGCTGCGCTTATAGAATAAACCTGCCCTTGCCGTCAGGCGGGGAACAAAGACTTTATTGTAACTAACTGATAAACAGTAGTAATTTTAAATTAAATTTGCCTAATTACTTTAAGTGAATTTGGTTTCAAAAACAAGGTGTCATTTTTAAGTTCTTGAACCAGATCATACTTTAAGGGGGTTTTGCAAACTTTTCACCTGTTTTACTGGACACTGATGAATTTAAATAAAAATAAACTATGGGATTTTTCGACTTTTTATTTGGTACGGGTAAGAAACAGCAAGTTCAGGAACTGATGGGCAAAGGTGCCATTATATTGGATGTGAGAACCAAAAGGGAATGGGATAATGGCCATATTGCCAACGCCAAACATGTGCCGTTGGATGATTTGCAAAACCAAGTAGAAAAATTAAAAAAACTGAACAAGCCTATCATTACCTGTTGCGCAAGTGGGATGCGTTCCGCCAAAGCCGCTCAAATTTTAAAATCAAAAGACATTGAATCCATCAATGCCGGAAGCTGGTTGAGCTTGAAAAAGAAATTATAGTTTGATAGTCTGCAAATCGTCAGATGATTTTATATAATTGCCATCGTATACGAGTGTCCACCCTAATGAACTTGTCAAAATATAGAATTTGGACAGTTCACTGATCAGTCGGTTTTGTGCGTTGCTCTTTAAGTTGGACGCCTCAATCTTTTTCATGAGTTGTGCATTCACTTTATTTTTGATTTTGTTGTAATCTTCCGCTTGAAACGGATTCAGAAAATCGGCCGTCACATCATAATATTCAAAATCAGGACTGATATTAATTTCCTCTTTAGGGATGCTTAAAATTTTAAGCGTTTTAGATTTTTCGTCCAATTCATATTCAATTTGGCTCAAATCATACGAAACGGTAACGTCGGCATTGACCACCACCAAAGCTTTCTTTTCGACATTCACCAAATTGGCAAAAATGGCTTTCGAATTCTTATAGGTAAATACCTGACTGAAATGCCCTTCAGTAACCACTAACTTGCTGACATTCTTTATCTGTTCTTGAATGAGCGCAGAATTTTCCTGTAGTATAGTTTTCTCACTATCATTAAAAAAATAACGATAGCCAAACATGACTACCATAACTAAAATTAGGACATAGAGGAGTTTACGCATCATAGGGTTACTTATTAAGTTCTAACTTCTCAGCAAAATAATCGCAAAAATCTTTCATAGTTGCGGTCATTTTTTCATCTTGGGTTGCACGATGGAAGGTGTTGCTCATTTCCACCAAAGTCTGATGGAAAAACAATTTCATTTCATCGACAGGCATATCTTTCGTCCATAAATCAATCCGCAAGGTTTCCTGAGCTTTACTGTCCCAGACCGAAAGCATCATCGCTTTGGCTTCTTCATTGTTTATGCCACCGTCTTGTGCCGTCCAATTCAATTTTTCGGGAACTTTATTTTCATCTAATTCCACATGGAGTTCAATGGTAGAGGTTTTATTTTTTGACATTATTTACGAGGTTTAAATTTTGAGTTGTTAAAAATTTCGTCAGCATTCTTTTGAAGCATCTCCATCAAGGGGACGTCATTGTTGTTCATATAAGCTCTGACTATTTGCCAACCTATATACTGCCCTAACCTTCCTGGAGATTCGCTGTCCAATTCCAAATAAAATTTTGAAAAAGGAGCATCGGCAATAAATCGGCTTGCCAAACTGTTGTCTGTACTAAACAACAATTCGCGCTCAATAAAATAGCGCCATATTTCACTTTCATTTTCACCAGCCCAAGCTAACTGATATTCAGTATACCCTATTTTATCAGCATCTGATGTAAACGGAATCATTTTATCTTTAAAATACAGCTGCTTTCCAAAATAGACCATATCATCTAATAAGGTTTTTGGCTTATCTTGAAGAATGTACTGCTCGGAATAATTGGCTGCCAAATCACTCACAATTTGCGAACGTTTCATATTTTGGGTCAGGAACTTTTGGATGCCCTCATAAAAATGATGGTCTACTCCCAAATAGGTGTCTAAGGAAATCAACACAATCGTATCGGTCACAATCGTCTTGTTACGGTAATCTACATCAGAGTTTACTGTAATAACACGTGGCACTGTAAAGCTCTTATCGTAATATTTTAAATGTTGAAAAAGAGACGCGATGGCTTCCTCTTCTTTATTGAAATTAGAAAACGTCGATTTTACTTCGGCCTCCAATTCTTGCTGCAAAGAGTCATTCATGCGCTCCACCCAAACAGAATCGGGAATGCGTTCAGAAAACAAAAATGGATAGCTTTTTTTTAATTTGGGCAATTCTTTTGGCTCAGCATTGGCAAAGGCCAAATCAAAACGTTCTATAGTAACCGCAACATCAATTTTAGAAATTTCATTTTCTATTTGATTGTCTTCTTTACAAGCACTAAAAAAAAGCAGCAGGACTATTAGAAAACTAGCATTCTTCATGGGCAATTTTTAAAGGTCTTTAATTTTTATTACTTGGGTGATTACTCTATTTTTGTTGTACAAAGGTAGTATTCTTTGTGTTAAATCTTCCAAAAAATGCAAACAGAAAAAGTTATTGATCACATTGTAAACTGGTTAAAAGACTACGCCACTAACGCCAATGTAAATGGTTTTGTCATCGGTATTTCTGGCGGAATTGATTCTGCGGTCACCTCAATTTTATGCGCTAAAACGGGACTGGATGTGTGGTGCATTGAAATGCCCATTCATCAGCCGCCAAGTCATGTGTCCAGGGGTCAAGAGCATATTCAGCAGTTACAATCGAGGTTTCCAAATGTGAAAAAGGTTTTAGTAGATTTGACGCCTGTATTTGAAGAGTTTAAAACTGAAGTATCCTTAGATGGTAAACAAGCTACGGTTGATATGGCACTGGCCAATACCCGTGCACGGCTTAGAATGACTACATTGTATTATCATGCAGGATTGCATGGTTTATTGGTTGCTGGAACTGGAAATAAAGTCGAGGATTTTGGAGTTGGATTTTACACCAAATATGGCGATGGCGGTGTGGATTTAAGTCCGATTGCGGATTTAATGAAATCAGAAGTGTATGCCATTGCAAATGCCTTAGGTGTTATTGATGCCATCATAAATGCTGCTCCTAGCGATGGGTTGTTTGGCGATGACAGAACTGATGAAGATCAAATTGGAGCTTCCTACCCTGAATTGGAATGGGCGATGACCATGAAAGAAAACGGGAAGACTGCTGATGATTTTAAAGGACGCCAACAAGAAGTCTTCAAACTTTTTTCTAGATTAAATGCGGTCAACAAACACAAAATGGTTCCTATTCCTGTCTGCGAAATTCCCAAAAACTTAAAATACGCATAAAATTTGTAAGTTAATTCACTGAATCTTAGAAAATTTCAGTGGAAATTATGTTTTTTTTTATACATTTACGTAACACATCTCCACAGATTGAGCCTCAAATCTCAAGTATAGCGACCAACATAACTAATTAACACATAAGACATCATGATTAAGGTACTGGTTGTGGACTACCATCCCATAGTAAGAGAAGGATTAACCCTGCTGTTTGACAAAGATCCGGATATTGAAGTTGTAGGAACAGTGGCAACAGGTATAGAGATTTTTGAATTTATACGACGCCACCAAGTAGATGTACTGATTTCTGAAATTGATCTTCCTGAGCTCAACGGAATTACTGCATTAAGAGCCATCAAAAAAGAAAATACAGATTTGAAAGTCATCATGTTCAGTCACCAACCTGAAGAAATCTACGCCATTAGCACTATAAAGGCAGGCGCTTCAGGATATCTTTCTAAAACTGTAGACACCGCAACCATCAAAGACGCAATTATCAAAGTGCATGGTGGTAACATCTATTTAAGTGATGCCATGGCTAAGCACTTAAATTATAATGACACCCGAAATAAGAAGAGTAAGCTTTATAAACGCCTCTCTACGCGAGAAGTTGAAGTATTGAAATTGCTGTCTTCGGGTAAGAAAAACAAGGAAATAGCTCTTGAACTCGATATCAATGAAAAGACGGTCAGCACTTACAAAGCGCGACTTTTTAAGAAACTAAATGTGAATAATCTGGTAGATTTAATCCATCAGGCGGGACATATGGGCACAATTTAAAACTTACCCTCCAACAACTTTTCCAAGCTTTTTGGACAAGAGCGTTTTTAATCTTAAATAATCTCTAACGTCTTCCATAATACTAATTGTGTTGACATCAGGCCTTGTTATATCAGTTTGATATTCCACAACTTTTTGATCAATAAGAAAACATCTGAGACTTAAGATTGTTTGGGTTACCAATTGCGCAATGGTCTCCTTCTTTTCTTTAGGAATAATATGATTTCGTTCCCAATCATGCAAACTATAACGCTCATCATTCATCAAAATGGTAGTGACTTCATTGGCCATATTTTGATCAAGCTTATTGATAAAGTCTTTTAACTGAAATTCTTTCGCTTGGTGCAAGGCGTCTATAATTACATAATATAAATTTTTAAACCCTTCATCAGAAAATTGCATTTCATCCTCCTGCAAGTCCAAATAAATTTTTTCAAAAACTTTGGCTTCATGGATCACAGGCTCTAATTTTAAATCGCCTGATTTTTCATCTTCTTTCATCACCAAATCTTCAAACTGTTCGGTTTCATTACCGTAAAGTAGAAGAATTTCAATGATTTTCAGTTCCAGCTCATATTGGTGGTTAATCTTTTTACTAGGTTGCTCCGTACGCACTACGTCAAAAGCGCGTTGTTCCGGTCTCTGCTGTTTGCCGGGGTCTTGAGTATCCTTTTTATTGATTTGTGCCAAGGTAGTAAACAGAACCTGCTCACTAATATCCATGATATTAGAACATTCTCTAATATAGATTTCACGCTTAATTGGATCAGGAATTTTCGCAATACTATTGACGATTTCCCGGATGGTATCCGCTTTTTTTATGGGGTCATTTTTAGCATCTTCGACCAATAACGACGCTTTAAACTGAATAAAATCTTTCGCATTTTCTTCAAGATACACTGAAAGTTCTTCCAAAGTATTTTGCCTTGCAAAACTGTCAGGGTCGTCTCCTTTAGGGAACGAACACACCTTCACGTTCATGCCCTGTTCCAAAATTAAATCAATCCCCCTAACTGACGCTCGTAAGCCGGCAGCATCCCCATCAAAAAGCACGGTAATGTTTTTGGTCAGCCGATTGATCAACCTAACTTGTTCGGGCGATAGCGCCGTACCTGATGACGCTACTACGTTTCTGATTCCCGTTTGATGAAATTGAATCACGTCAGTATAGCCTTCAACCAAATAACAATTGTCCTCTTTGGCTATCGCTTGTTTGGCATGAAACAAGCCATAGAGAATTTTACTTTTATGATACACTTCACTTTCCGGCGAGTTCATGTATTTTGCCGCTTTTTTATCGGCACCCAAAATGCGGCCACCAAAGCCCAAAATTCTGCCACTCATACTGTGGATAGGAAACATCACCCGACCTTTAAATCGGTCAAAACGCTTCTCCTCCTTAACAATGGTCAGTCCTGTCTTTTCGAGAAATTGAATTTGGTATCCTTTTTTTAAGGCTTCATCTGTAAACCCTTGCCACTCATCCAGAGAATAACCCAGATTAAAAGTTTTTATGGTGTCATCTGTAAACCCACGTTCCTTAAAATAACTGAGGCCAATCGATTTTCCTTGATCGGTTTTGTGAAGGATTTTCTGAAAATAGGTATTTGCGAATTCATTCACCAAATACAGACTTTCGCGCTCATTGGCTTCTTCCTTCTGCTCGTTGGTTTGCTCAGTTTCTTCTATTTCAATATTGTACTTTCTAGCTAAATATTTAATGGCTTCAGGATAGGTAAAATGCTCGTGCTCCATTAAAAACGTCACTGCATTACCACCTTTGCCACTACTAAAATCCTTCCATATTTGCTTTACGGGGCTCACTACAAAACTTGGTGAGCGTTCATCACTAAAAGGACTTAAGCCTTTAAAGTTACTTCCCGATTTTTTCAGGTTGACGAAATCGCCAATAACCTCCTCAACACGGGCGGTTTCAAATACTTGTTCTATGGAGAATCTTGAGATCAAAGGAGAGTTATAATTTTTTGTAAAAATAGTGTAAACAAATTAATTTACTCAACCCATTTTGAAACCATCGAGTTTTTCGTAATTTTAATAAAAAAGAAAATCCATGGGTACAACAAAAAGACGAAGCGCCTACAAAAAGAAAAGGTATACAATTTTAATTATTATTGTTGTAGTGTTGGTGGCTTTTAGACTCTATTTACCAACATTGGTCAAAAACAATCTCAATAAAATTCTTGCTGACATCCCGGGCTATTACGGTCAGGTTGAAGATGTGGATATTGCTTTAATACGTGGTGCTTATGTTATAAATGGTATGTATTTAAACAAGGTGAACGCCAAAACTCAGATACCTTTTTTAAACTTTCCAAACAACGATATCTCCATTGAGTGGAAATCTCTTTTTAGAGGGAAAATTGTGAGCGAGATTATTATGACAAGTCCTGAAGTCATTTACATTTTTGAAGATCAGAAGACACCCTCTGAAGGTAAAACTGCAGATGTAGACGACTGGACAAAAGCTTTAACCGAAATCGTTCCTATTGATATCAACCACTTTGAGGTCCACAATGGTAAAATTGCTTTTGTGCAGTTACAAGCCGAACCAAATATTGATTTGAATATTTCAAAAATAGAGTTGTACGCCGATAATTTACGTAATGTCATCTCTAAGGAAGGCACTTTACCTTCGCCTATTCATGCCACCGGAGTAACCTTTGGAAATGGAAACATGACCTTAGATGGAGATATTAATTTGATTAAGGAAATTCCTGATATGAATTTAGAGTTTGCGCTGGAAGGGTCTAATGCTACTGCCCTAAATGATCTGACGCGCCATTATGCAGGTATTGATTTTGAAAAAGGAACATTTGAACTCTATAGCGAAATAGCCATTGCCAATGGCTACTTGAAAGGCTATATTAAACCGATGATTACAGATTCAAAATTAATTGGAAAAGAGGATGGATTTCTAGGGGTGTTGTGGGAGGGCTTTGTTGGCTTTTTTAAATTCGTTCTGAAAAATCAGCGTACGGACACTTTGGCGACAAAAGTGCCCATTGAGGGCGACTTAAACCATGTTGAATCTGGAGTTTGGCCAACAGTAATAAACATTTTTGGCAATGCGTGGATTAAGGCTTTTAAGGGTGAAGTTGATGACGATATCGATTTTGAAGATGCATTTCAGCAGGCTAAAGATGATGCCAATAAAGCTTTGGATAAGGAAAAAAGAAGGGAAGAACGTGAAAAACGAAAAGAACAGCGCAAAAAGGAACGTGAAAAACGTAAGGCAGAAAATTAATGGGTTTAGAAAAAAAAAGCCTTGAAAAATTTTCAAGACCTTTTTTGACTAACACAAATTAATGAATTCATTATTTTACTTCTTAATCTAATGCCCAACGCAATCCTAAAGACACATTACGCTGGTCAACCATTTGATTTTTAAATAGCGTGTTCAGATTGTATTTAGCGTAGACACTAAAGTCTCCCACGCCAACATAACCGCTTAAACCATACACAAAACTGTTGGTATTAAAATCTGATTTTACTTTTTCCTTTTGATTGTCGCCGTCTACTTCATATTTTAATTTTTGCATCGTGTTTAAATTTAGACCAGCAAATCCACCTATTCCAATCTTAAATTGATTATCATTAAAATATCTGATGCGGTCTCCATAATCTTTCAATTTAGACGGTCCAAATTCAAAATGGACAGGAACAACTAAACTCGTGGTTCTCAATTTTGATTTTTTAAGATTTAAAGGATAGGTTGCCAAACTGGTATCGTCTCCATTCTCAACAAAGTATTGATTATCCTTGATGCTTAACTTATTCCATTGCAAGGACAAGCCATAATTAACTCTGACAAAATTTGAATTTTCGAGTACTCTGGTACTCCAAATCCAACCCAGTTCCACGAATCCAGATCCTCCAATTTCGTAGGGTGAATCGTTTAAACTTTGGCCGTCCGTAATGGTGTTGTTGAACCCAATGGCAAACAACAATTTATTACCGGTACGGATGTCATATTTTGGTGTGGAATCCTTAGCAAAGGACAAGATTTTCTTTTGGCCAATCGAAATCACGAAATTAGTATCTGTAGAATGTTTTGCCGCGTAATACTCGGGATTACGCTTTATAAGCTCTATTTGGCTGTCTACAATGGTCAACCGATTTTCAATATTTAAGGCACGTTTTTTTGCCAACTCTCGTTTCAACTCCTCAGCTTGAGGTTTCGTAATCTCACCATTTTCAAGACGTTGATTAATCGCCTCTACCTCAGCTTTTAAAAAGGCTTTTTCCTTATTTGCAATGGTTTCCTTGTACTGCTGAAGTTTTTCAATTCTTATTTGGCTTTGGGCTTTTTGTAGCGTATCCTGTGCTTGCGTTTTATCCATAATTAAGCATAAGCTTGCCAGCACAATACATTTGATAATTGTGTTCATAGTGTTCGATTTTTGATTGATGTATATTGATTGATGATTGGTGACCCGCCCGAACTTGCCTTTTCGGTACGGGCGGGTTGGTGATTGGTGATTGGTGATTGGTGATCTATTAAAATTGAGAATCCTTACAACTTTATGAGTGCATTTTTTATTAATTATGACACTATTTATCGCGCTTTAATTATGACGTTCGGCAACCGCAGTTCTTAGTGTTTCATAACTATTTTTGAGTGCTTCGAATATTTTATTTCTAAACGATTCCTGCAAATCTGTTTCGACATCTCGTAGGAGAGCGTTGGCATCAACAGCATAATTACTTTCGCGGATAGCTGATTGGTAATTCATTTCTTTTTGGGCTTTTACCAATAACGCTTCAATATCCGCATCTGTTACCGTTTCTCCTTTACTTGTTAAATCTTGAATTTGGGCTACAATTTCTGTAATCTTTATATTTTCCAAGGTTTCCATTTCACTATTAGGGACCATAGGCGAGACTGGTGCTACCTGATTATTTTTAACAATTTCAGTTCTTTGTTGTTTTGCTGATGTTATAATATCCTGTGATTTTATCGGTTGCTTTGTAACATCGTTCTTCTCTACTTGAGCAGCTGTATCACTCTTTTCATTACGCTCTACCAACTGATGTTCCTGTGGTGCTTGCTCCATTTTTAAGGATTGCTCATCAACCTGCTCTTGTGTCTCAACAACAATTTGATTTTGAAGGTCAGGAGTGTTTCCGTTAAAAAACAGTGTCGTTATAAATAGTAACGTCGTGACACTGGCCGCGATACCGATCCACCAAAACATTGGTTTGATACTATGCTTTTCAGAGGCGTCTAATCTCTCAGACAAGGCGCCCCAGGAGGCGTCAGAGGGCGTCATCACTCTCTTTTCAAGCACCTGTTTTATATTATCTTCCCATTTCACTTGTTTCATTGTGCTGTCTATTTGATGTGTTAATCTTTTGCTGTAGCAGTTGCTTTGCCTTAAATAACTGCGATTTAGAAGTGCCTTCCGTAATGTTGAGTAAGGTTGCAATCTCATGATGCTTATAGCCCTCAATAGCATACATTACAAACACAATCTTATAGCCTTCAGGCAAGGCATCAATGTGCCGCTGAATCTCTTCCAATTCAAATTCCGATTCCATAGTGTTATCGTGCTGATGCACAATTTCAACATCTTCAACTGAAAACTCAAGAGTCTTTTGTTGCCTTAAAAACGAAATCGCTTCCCTAACCATAATTTTCCGAAGCCATCCTTCAAAACTGCCGTCATTTTTAAAGTTTTTCAGATTGGTTAAGGCCTTAAAAAAACCGTTGAGCATCACATTTTCCGCATGTTGAAGATCCTTAATATAATAGCGACAAATACTCAACATTTTTGGCGCGTGTGTTTCATAAAGCACATGTTGTGCCTCACGATTATTTTTAACCGCTTTTTTAATGAGTTGGATGTTGTTATTATGTAACTGGATAACTTTCAAAAATTGGTCTGATTAAGTCTTCTATTTATAAAGACGTCAATCTAATGCAAAAGGTTGCCTGGGGGAGTAAAAAAAAGTCGCCTAATTAAATATAGACACTAATTGTGGAATATAGCAGCTTTAAAAACGCCTATTTCTTCCTGTCAATTACGTAATTGACCATCAGTAATAGGGAGGCCTTAAATTCAGATTCAGGATAGGTAGTGAGGAGTTGAAGAGCTTCCTCTTGAAACGCCTTCATCTTGGCAACCGCATAATCGAGTCCGCCTTTACTTTTAACAAAAGCAATAACTTCCTTGACCCGTTTTTTATTTTTATTTTGGTTTTTAACCGAATTGATCAACCAAGATTTTTCTTTTTTCGAACAATTGTTGATGGCATAGATAAGCGGCAAGGTCATTTTTTGCTCCTTGATATCGATCCCGGTAGGCTTACCGATGGCCTCATTGCCATAATCAAATAAATCGTCTTTAATTTGAAAGGCCATTCCTATCAGCTCACCAAACTTACGCATGGTTTCTACATCGGGTGAGTTCGGTTTTACGGATGCCGCACCAAGGCTACAACAAGCCGCGATAAGCGTGGCTGTCTTTTGGCGGATGATTTCGTAATAAATCTCTTCTGTAATGTCCAATTGACGTGCTTTTTCAATTTGAAGCAACTCGCCTTCACTCATTTCCCTTACCGCTACGGAGATGATTTTAAGAAGATCAAAATCATTATTATCGATGGAAAGCAATAAGCCTTTAGACAGTAGATAATCACCAATAAGAACTGCAATTTTATTTTTCCACAAGGCGTTTACGGAGAAAAACCCTCGCCTTCTGTTACTATCATCCACAACATCATCATGCACTAAGGTGGCGGTGTGGATCAGTTCAATTACGGCAGCACCTCTATAGGTGCGTTCACTTACGTTACCATTGTTGACCATCTTGGCCACGAGAAACACGAACATAGGTCGCATTTGTTTGCCTTTTCTGTTTACGATGTAGGTTGTTATCCGATTTAAAAGCGCCACTTTTGAAGACATAGAAAGTAGAAACTTTTGTTCAAAAAGTTCCATTTCATATGCAATGGGCTGCTTTATTTGTTCAACAATTTTCAAGTGAATGTCGTCCTGTAGAATTTGACAACAAACGTACTAAAAATGGCCATGATATGCTATTATTAAATTTAGAAAGACGTGTGCTTAGTGTAAAAAAACATCACATTCATCAACTTGACTTCCACCGTCTCGGTTTTTTTAATTCAGCAAAATCACTTCTAAACAATTAGTCACTAAAATTTTTAGGACTTATTAGCCAACTGTCCGCAAGCCGCATCAATATCTTTACCTCTAGAGCGTCTCACTGTGACGGTAATATTATTCGCTTCCAACATGGAGATATACATATCTAAGGCCGCACTATCGGCTTGTTGAAACTGTCCATCATCTATGGGATTGTATTCAATTAAATTCACCTTACTGGGTGCAAATTTGCAGAATTGAATCAAAGCTTCCACATCCTTTCTAGAGTCGTTAATACCATCCCAAACCACATATTCATAGGTAATTGTATTTTTTGTTTTGGCATACCAATATTCTAAGGCTTCTCTTAAATCAGCCAAAGGGAATGTAGCATTAAATGGCATAATAGACGTTCGGACTTCATCAATAGCCGAATGCAGTGATACGGCAAGGCCGAATTTGACCTCATCATCTGCCATTTTCTTGATCATTTTAGGCACTCCTGATGTAGACACAATAATTCGTTTGGGAGACATGCCCAAACCTTCGGGAGAAGTTATCTTCTCAATAGCCTTCAACACATTGTTGTAGTTCATGAGTGGTTCTCCCATGCCCATAAACACAATATTGCTTAAGGGTCTATTAAAATATAACCTGCTTTCCTTATCAATGGCCACCACCTGATCAAAGATTTCATCAGGGTTAAGGTTACGCATGCGTTTAAGACGCGACGTAGCACAGAATTTACAATCCAAACTACAGCCTACTTGAGATGACACACAGGCCGTAGACCGCCTTGAAGTAGGTATCAATACAGACTCCACAATCAACCCGTCGTGTAAGCGCACGGCGTTTTTAATTGTTCCATCATTGCTACGTTGCATTTGGTCTACTTCAATATGATTGATCACAAAATAGTCCTCCAGCACCTGACGCATGTCTTTGGAGATGTTGGTCATGTCCTCAAACTTGTGGGCACCTTTGTTCCATAGCCACTCATAAACTTGATTCCCCCTAAATTCCTTATCGCCTTGTGCCACGAAAAATTCACGGAGTTGTTCTTTTGATAGTGCGCGTATGTCTTTTTTTGTTGTTTCCATTGCTGATGCAAAAATAATGAAAGGAAACTACTTGAAGGTGAAAATGAAATTGAAATTGAAATTGAAGTTGAAGTTGAAGGTGAAGTCTAAATTGAACCTTAAATATCTTCTATGCGATAATTCACTGAAAAAATTGACTGAGGACTGAAAACTGAAAACTGCAGACTAAAAAAAAGCCCCATCCAAAAGAATGAGGCCCTAAGTATATTATCTGTTTTTTAAATAATCAACATAGCGTCTCCATAGGTATAGAAACGGTACTTTTCTTTAACTGCTTCTTCGTAAGCTTGTTTCATGAAATCATGACCAGCAAACGCCGAAACCATCATCAATAAGGTCGATTTTGGCGTATGGAAATTGGTAATCATGCAGTTTGCAATGCTAAATTCATAAGGAGGAAAAATAAATTTGTTGGTCCATCCTGAAAATTCATTTAATGTCCCACTTGAAGATACTGAACTTTCAACAGCTCTCATTGCGGTTGTACCTACGGCGCACACTCTCTTTTTCTTCGTTTTGGCATAATTGACAATGTCAGCCGCTTGTTGGTTTACAAAAGCCTCTTCACTATCCATTTTATGCTTAGATAAATCTTCTACCTCAACTGGATTAAATGTTCCTAAACCAACATGAAGTGTTACCTCAGCAAAATTGATCCCTTTGATTTCCAAACGCTTTAATAAGTGTTTAGAGAAATGCAAACCAGCAGTTGGTGCAGCAACGGCACCTTCGTTTTTTGCAAAAATGGTTTGGTAGCGCTCTTCATCTTCTGGCTCTACATCTCTTTTAATGTATTTAGGAAGTGGCGTTTCACCTAATTCAGTCAATTTTTGACGGAATTCTTTATAAGAACCGTCGTATAAGAAACGCAATGTACGCCCTCTAGAAGTTGTATTGTCAATCACCTCAGCCACTAAGGTCTCATCATCTCCAAAATATAATTTGTTACCAATACGTATTTTACGAGCCGGATCAACTAAAACATCCCACAAGCGCTGCTCCTCATTTAGTTCTCTCAATAAAAACACTTCAATTCTTGCTCCCGTTTTTTCCTTATTACCGTATAAACGTGCCGGAAAAACCTTAGTATTATTAAGGATCATGACATCTCCTTCATCAAAATAATCAATAATATCCTTGAACAATTTATGTTCAATCGTCTTATTTTTTCTGTTTAAGACCATCAAACGGGCTTCATCTCTATGTTCAGAAGGATGTTCAGCTAATAATTCTTCAGGAAGTTTAAAATTAAAATGGGATAATTTCATGTTTAAATGTGTTTATTCAAATTGATCAGATCTATCTGCCAATAAATCTCAGGACTACGTTTTCTACCAACCCGAATGCCTCTACTCAGTTATAAGTATTTCACAATGCGATTTGTATAGATTTTTTGCAAGCTGCAAATATACAATCTCAAAGTAGGCGTTGTCAAGTAAATGACCGATTATTATTTTGATATTTTAAATCCGATCGTTTTAAGATCTTCCCAAAAGGTTGGGTAGGATTTAGACACCACCATGGCGTCTTCAATCTGGAGATTTGTTTTCAATGCTAAAGGCGCAAAGGCCATAGCCATCCTGTGGTCATGGTAAGTAGCAATACTGACGTTATCGTTAATTTGTGTAGAGGAGTGTAATAGTAAAGCCTCATTGGTGATGTCTACTTGAGCACCTAATTTCTCCAATTCTGTTTTCAAGGCCACCAATCGGTCCGTTTCTTTGATTTTTAAGGTGTGCAATCCAGTCAAATGACATCCAATACCCAAACCAAAACAGGTTACCGCAATAGTTTGTGCAATGTCTGGTGCATTTTGAAGTTGGCAATTGACAGACCCCAATTGTGCTTCATCTGTCTTTACTAAGGTTATTGTGTTATTGCCAAAGGTCGTGGTCACACCAAAATCAGTATAAATGCTAGCCAACACCGAATCTCCTTGGAGGCTGTCTTTTTTATAATGGGATAAGGTGATCGTTGTACCAACCGGACTTAACGCTACAATGCTATAAAAATAAGATACGGAAGACCAATCACTTTCCACCGTTAACACTTGTTGCTGCGGAGATAACTTTTGGAGGGGTCTGACCGTTATGAGGTTGTTTTTGAAACTTGTTTCTACACCAATTTGAGTCAGCAAATCCAAAGTCATGTTGATATAGGGCACTGAAGTAATTTTACCTTCTAAGGTTAATTCCAAGCCATTTTCTAATTTTGGAGCAATTAATAATAAGGCCGAAATGTACTGACTACTAACGTTTGCTTTTAGTGATACTTGGTCTTTAGTGAGCGGTTTTCCATTAATTTTTAATGGCGGGCAGCCTTCTGTTTCAAGATATGAAATGTCTGCACCTAATGCGTTTAAAGCCTGGACCAGCACCTGAATAGGCCGTTCTTTCATTCGGGCAGAACCCGTTATAGTAATGTCTCTACCTTCTTGGGTAGCAAAAAATGCCGTTAAAAATCGCATTGCGGTACCTGCATGAGACACGTCAATATGATTTGACGATGACTTCAATGCTTTTTGCATCGTTTCAGAATCGTCAGAATTGGACACATTTTCAATCTGTAACTCTGGATACAATGCTTGCAAAAGCAAGAGTCTATTGGACTCGCTTTTTGAACCGGTAATGATAATTGTTGGGGGATGTGCTATTATGGTAGATTTATGGAGAGTTAACAACATTGGATATACGATTTTTGATTTTTTGATTTACGCCTGCCCGTACAAAGCTTTTGCGGAGGCGAATTTATGATTTACGAAAATAGAAAAGCTATTCCACAAAGTGACACAAAGAATCACGAAGTTTCACAAAGAAAAGCCTAAATTGATTGACGATTGACGATTGACGATTGACGATTTGCGATTTGCGATTTGCGATTTGCGATTTGCGATTTGCGATTTGCGATTTGCGAAAATAGAAAAGCTATTCCACAAAGTGACACAAAGAATCACGAAGTTTCACAAAGAAAACCCTAAAATGATTGACGATTGATGATTTACGATTGACGATTGTTGATTGAACTCACAACCCATAACCCACAACCCATAACCCATAACCCATAACTTATAACTTATAACTCAAAAAAGACTATTTCAACTTCTCATTCTTATGATGTCTATCGTGGTCTCGCTTGGTTTTTTTATCCATTTTTTTATCGAAAGCTTCCTGCAGGTCAATACCCGTTTGGTTGGCTAAGCACAATACCACAAAAACAACATCGGCCAATTCTTCACCAAGATCCTTGTCTTTATCGCTTTCCTTCTCACTTTGTTCGCCATAACGACGGGCAATAATCCTCGCAACCTCACCAACTTCTTCTGTAAGTTGCGCCATATTGGTCAGCTCATTAAAATAGCGTACGCCGTGGGTTTTGATCCACTCATCTACTATTTTTTGGGAGTTTTGAAGTTTCATTTTATATTTTTTTAAGTACTACTTTTTCGGTTTGCTTTTCTGTCATCAGTTGATAGAATTGCTTGAAATCATCATATTCATTTGGAAGAATGAAGGACTGGTTGATGTCTAAGGAAACCAAAAATTGTAACATTTTTCCATTTGCCTTCGCAATATACTTAAACTCACCTGCATTTCCCTGAAACTGCAACACGGAATTCTCCGGCAGGGACTCCACAACATAGCCGTCCGGAATGATCACGTTAATAGTGTATTTATCGTTAAATGAGTACACAAAATCAATTGGATACTCTCTTTTGTCTAGCTTAAATGGATTTTCCTTTGGCGCAAAAAACAACATTGGGGTTAAAAACACCTTATCGCCTATTTGCTCTATCCCATTCTTCAGATTGTAATCATATACATAAATTATTGGATTGTTCAAAACCTCCATATCAGTAATTTCATAATTTGACACTTCTATTTCACCTTTATCCTTTTCAATAGCCATCAATTTTTCTTCGGCATTATAATTTTGATATTTACTTCTAAAATTCTTGGCAGCAAATGAGGTCATATGACCTCTTATCCTGCCATCAATAGATAGATCATCATTAATTTTTGCATTTAATGAAGTGTTCTCTTTAACCATCTCTTTTGGTTTTAGATCAAACCACGCCGAACTACCAGCCTCCCTTATGATCCTGCCCTGCCAGTTAATTGCTCGTATAGGAAGCACATTGGGTGTTGCGAATTTATCCGTTGCGTCCAGAATAATCACATCGTTGAACACTTCAATTGCGGAAACAACATAATTGAAACCACCGGTTGCAGGAAATAACGGAATATCATTACTTCGTGTACTGATCAACATGGGATTGGCATTAATTTTAGCATAACGTAACATAGCCGTGAGCATTAAATTAATGTCGGCTACATTACCAACACCTTCTTTATAGGCCTTTCTCACACCATTATCAGTGGTATAACCATTATAATCATTCCACTTAACTTTGGATTTTACAAAATTATAAATCAGGTTGATTTTTTCAGAATCACCGGTTACACCTTTAATCAATGCAGACACATCCTCTTCAAAATAATTGGTCTGTTTTAATTGTGCTCCAAATTCGCTGTCATCAAAAATTGTTTTAGTCACCTCATCCCAGGTGGATGCAAAATTTGTAATTTGACCATTAGGATCTTTAGAAAATGCATATTCCCATATTAATTTGGTCCTATAGGTATTTAGGTTGCTGACATAACTCTCATTTTTAAGTGCAGGAATATTGGATAATTTTATGTCAGTCTTGTTCTCTTTGAATTCCCATTTCCTAGCGGAAAATCTTGTACTTGTAGACACAAAGCCCTCTCTGCTCCTAGTACGAATTTCTTCAGTTCTGTTAACCTGAGACTCATTGAGTTTTGGAATATAGACAGCTCTTGGATTAACATATTTATTAAAATTATAAAATTCAGGAATTCTTACATACATATCCAATTCCTTTATTGGAATACCATATTGCAAAATAATGTCACCAATACTTATGTACGGAGAAGTTATCTTATATTCAAATTCTATGATACATCCATCTTTAATATTTGGCAGGGTGAGCTTTGAAGTTTTCCAATATTTATTGTTTTTTTCATCAAAAACGCCATCTTTCTTTAATTTGGCTCCCTCTATCTTCCCATTCTCCATGGTGTAGGTTACTGCCTTTAAATTACTGATAGTTTCCCGTTTCGATCCATTATCTCTTAATTGAATCTCTTCAGTAGCCCATTCAAAACCGTCCTTATTATAAATTTTTATACGCTTGTATACTTCTGTAATCTGCATGAAACCCTCACTTTGCACGTAATCATAGTAAGTTTTTTGATTGAGATATAAAACTGCAGCATTTGCTTCAGGATCTTCAGGATATGCCGTTTCCTGAAGTTCATCCATGGATACTTTTCCGAATCTGTAATCTTGGGCATTGGACCAGTTAAATGCAATAACAATAAACAGGTAGATAATTTTTTTCATGAGACTAAGATTTTTTTATGAGTATAATCCTTGATTGATCTTGTTTAACAATTTCTAAATAAAAATTTCTGAAATCCTCATAGTCTTCCTTGGCATAATCGCCTTTATTCAAAATAAAAATTCGTTTGAATAGTAAGGTATTATCTCCGTTTTCAGTAATGGTATAACTGTATTTGCCAAACTTGTTTTCGATAAGCGTTTCATTTTGAAGTGCTTCAACCTCAAAGTTTTCTGGAATTAAAATCACATATTCATCCATATCATGAAATCCACGCTCTATTTCAAATGGTAGTTTTCTGTCTCTATAACGCGTTGGCACATTTGAAAGCACATTGAAAAAATTTGGACTCAACAGCAATCGGTTCCCTGTTTTGGAGGCATATTTCTTTGCGGACAATTGAATGTTTTCAGTAAACACTATCGTGTCTTTATCGTTACTGTAGCTCATTGAAAGTATGTCTACATTGTTGATATAACCCCAGTAATCTTTGTAATGAAGGATTTGTTCTTTTAAGGCACTATTCTGAATTCCCTCCCGATGCCCATATTGAGTGCCGTAGGATTTTAAATTAATTTTAGCCTCGATATCGCCATCTTCTGTCAAGACGATATTTGCCTTGGCATCCAATAGGTTTTTCGCAGCAGTATAAATTTTAGTACGGACAATTTCACCACCATCAGGCCTGATAACAAACACATTCCTGTCGTCAGTAAAATTGGCGTTATACCCAAAGGGCGAGGTTTGACTTGTGCATTCCAACCAGATATTCGTTCCTTCATAAGGAAGATTTAAAATGACATGATTTGATTGTCCAAGAAAAGAGACAAAATCCTTATTGATATCCACAATATTGTTAGGAGACGCATAAACCCTTGTATAATAAGATTCAACACCAACAAGGTCCAACAAGGCTTTGGTATAGTTGGTAAGTCCTTTACAGTCGCCATATTTGACTTCATCCACTTTTAAGGCCTCAATAGGCTGGATTCCTCCAATACCTTCTTGTACACTGATGTATCTTGTGTTATTTTGAACATATTGATACACCAGTCTGGCCCTATCGATGGGATCGTCAAGTCCTGAAACCAAAGTCATGATTTCATTCTTGGTTTTTTCAGAAACTCGAGTTCTCCCTAGCAACAATTGCTCATGCATCCATTTCCCTAGACCTTCCCAATCGTTTGAATTACCAACATATCCTTCATAGGAGAAGTTTTTCAAATTGAGCATAGCATAGGGGGTTATATCCTTTAGGCTCGGGCTGTATTCTTCATAAAGGATGGCTTTAAGGTTGTTGGCTTCGTAGTGGATTTCACCCGCTTTGGATTGATTTATTATGCCAAACTTCTCAAAATTGCTTTCAGATTTGTTCAATTCGTTAGAAGGATCATAACGAAACACGTAGCGGCTGTTTTCAGTACTTATTGAAAACCCTTCTATAGGTCTCCACCTTCTTATATATGCCGTGTAATTGTATTCAACCTCGGTCTCAAAAAGCACCGTATAAGGATAATCAACTGGGGTGTATCTCAGATATTTAACACGACTGTCTGAATAAAGTGTACCACCAGCAACAGCACTTACGTCTTCAAAATCATTTTTCTTGATTTTTTTTATTTCCTTCCCTCTAGAATTATAGATTCGAGCTTCCATTTTTCTAATTGAAACATTCTTATCATACCCCATTGAAGTACCAACTTGGGAGTTGCCGGAAGAATTTAAAATTGTAACAATGCGTTTATTGGTATACACCATTTTATTATAAGATTTAACTTCAATATGGATATCATCCAGTCTTACAACAGCATTTGCATTTTCTCTTAAATCAGAAGGAATGTTGTGGGAGCTCAATAGTTTTTCTTGCTGTGCGACACTCAAAACAGGAAAAACCAGAAGAAAAATTAAGCGGTAAATTTTTATCATGGGAGCTTGTTAAAAAGCTAAAATATAACTTTTTAACAAATATTAAAGTAGTTATTCAGGATTTTTAGAATCTATAATAACCGTTACAGGACCGTCATTTAAAAGTTCAACCTTCATATCAGCACCAAATTGGCCTGTCTGAATTTTCTTGTTGAGTTGCCCTTCCAATTGCCTTATAAACTCCTCGTACAACGGGATAGCGACTTCTGGTTTCGCCGCTTTGATATAACTAGGTCTATTACCTTTTTTGGTAGATGCATGCAAGGTAAACTGACTGACGACGATGGCCTCTCCGTCAACATCTACCAGCGACGTGTTCATGACGCCTTGCTCATCTTCAAAAATACGCAAATTGGCTACTTTTCGGGTAAGCCACTGGATATCTTCTTGAGCATCATCTTCAACAATACCCAACAAAATCACAAGTCCGTTACCAATAGAAGCCACTTTTTCAGTCTCGATAGTAACACTCGCTTTAGAAACTCTTTGAACGACTACTTTCATGTTATTTTAAATCTCCGAAAAGATGCATTTAATTCTTTACTGTGTTTTGAAATTCACTCGAGTACAAACTGCCAACTGAAAACTGAAGACTTACTTCATCCATTCTTCCGTCCTGTAGTGCTCATCATCTCCTTCTAAAATTTGCAGGTAACTTCTATAGCGCGAAAAAGAAATCTCATCTCGGTCTAAAGCATCTTTTACAGCACATTTAGGCTCTTCAACATGTAGGCAATTATTGAACTTACACTCTTGTTTTAAGGCGAAAAATTCTGGAAAATAATCGCCAATTTCTTCTTTGTCCATATCTACCACACCAAAACCTTTAATTCCTGGCGTATCTATAATTTTTGCATCAAAGCTTAAATCATACATTTCTGCAAAAGTAGTGGTATGCTGTCCTTGCATATGCTGCATGGAAATTTCTTTTGTTTTCAAATCCAAATTGGGTTCAATAGCATTGACCAAAGTTGACTTCCCAACCCCTGAATGTCCCGCAAACATACTTGTTTTATTCAACATTAATCTCTTTAACTGATCAATATTCTGTCCCGTTACCGCAGATACTTCTATACACTCATATCCTATTTTTCTATAAACAGACTCTAGATATTTTACTTCCATCACGTTATCCTCTTCATAAGTATCCATCTTATTGAATACCAAAACAGTTTTAATACCATAAGCTTGGGTGGTGACCAAAAAGCGGTCTATAAAACTGGTGAGTGTAGGCGGATTATTTATGGTGATGAGCAAAAAAACCTGATCAATATTGGACGCAATGATATGGGTTTGTTTAGAAAGATTGACCGATTTTCGAACAATGTAGTTCTCTCGATCATGAATGGTATGGATAACTCCGGTAGTCACATTGTCTAAGGTTTCCACATCAAATCCTACCACATCTCCCACGGCAATGGGATTGGTGCTTTTGATGCCCTGTAGTCTGAACTTTCCCTTTATCCGGCAGTCATACACCACACCCAATTCTGTTTTTACGGTGTACCAACTTCCTGTGGATTTATAAACAATTCCTGTCATTAATCAAGTTTAAACAACAAAATAACAATTTTTAAATTGAGCAAAAGTATATCTTCTAATTAAAATTTGTAAAACTGACCACCTATATATTTAGCTTTATTACATGTATATTTTTAAAAATTTCACAATAACATGATATATATCATGTTAAACACATTTAAAAAAAGCTACCTTTTAATGTAATTTCTGACATAATTTAAAATTAAAAGCAAACTGTGAAGACGTTATAAACGCTAATGAATCTGTTAATGTTTGTATCCCATGGATGGAAGAAAATTCAGAATATCTTAAATGGTATTCTTCGGTGGAAGATGGAGCCATATTGACCATTACGAGCTACGATTATGAAAAAAGGATTGTGTCAGGTCCTTTTAACCGCACTATCCAAGGACAATCCTTTGGATCGAATTGAAATTACCAAGGGGGCGTTTTGACATCAACTAGAAATCTTTGCCATACACCAACTTCTCATAACAAAAAAAACGTATCGCGACAACGATACCTGCCATAAATTGTAAAAAAGGTTGTCCTATTATTATCCAAATTGGATGCTTTCGGTCTTTTTTTAAAATTCAACTTACTAATTTTATAAAGTAATTTAAAATAAAAAATTATGAAGAGTCTAAAAAAATTTATGATGCTATTATTAGTTCTTGTTTTGTTCACTTCTGGCTCATGTAGTGATGATGATGAATTTGGACCAACCTTACCACCAATAACCCAAACTGGTGAAAATACTTTTGGTTGTTATGTGGATGGCAAATTATTGATACCGAGAGATGGTACTGGAACGCTTCATACCCAAGATAAAGGGGTGTCTTTTTGGGGATCCCCTAATCAATTTGAATACAATGAAATCTCAGTACGTGATTTTAAAACCGGTAATTGGGGTTTGCTCAATTTGCATATTGTTGATTTACATAAAAACGGAAAAGGATCATACACAATCTATAATAGTAATTGCGAGGATGGAATTGATGCCAAAGAAAACATTAATATAACTACTAGATGGTTAGATAGTGCTTCAGGGAATCTGAAATGGTACTGTTCTGTAGAAAATGGAGGAACATTAACGATTACCAGATATGATTTTGAAAACAGGATTGTTTCTGGAACATTTAACTGTACAGTACAAAATAGAGATGACCCTTCAGATCGTATTGAAATTACCGAGGGACGTTTTGATTTAAAATGGGATACGGTAATGTACACCAATTTTCCTTAACACATAATAAACAGGTATCGCGACAACGATACCTGCCATTAATGATAAAACAACGGCTTAACAATTGTTTCACTTTTAAAGCTTTAAAATTATGAAAAAATTATTACCCGCTATTTTCTTAATTGCATTTATCTTTAATGCGAAAGCGCAAACAAACCTCTATGAAAACCCTCAATTTGATGACATTGCTAAAACACATAAAAGCATAGCCATTACACCGTTTAAAACTCAAGTAAAACTGAGACCTAAACAAATGAAAGATATGACTAATGAACAATTGGATCGTATTGAGAAATCAGAAGGCGAGGGCATCCAAACGGCAATGTACTCTTGGTTTTTAAAACGTAAAAAAAGAGGTGATATGCAAACTATCGAAATTCAAGATCCAAAGGCAACAACTGCCCTATTGAATAAAAAAGATATTAATTATATGAACATTTCAAATTACACGCCGCAAGAGTTAGCTCAAATTCTTGGCGTAGATGCCATAATAACTGGAGCCTTTGAAACTGACAAACCAATGTCAGAAGGCGCTTCAATTGCTTTAGGATTACTTGCCGGATTTTGGGGCGCTACAAACAGCGCAGTTATAAATATGAGTGTACACAATGCCGAAGATGGAATCTTATTATGGAATTACAATAAAAAAGTAAAAGGTGGCATGGGAAGCAGTTCTGAAGATTTAATCAATGTATTAATGAGAAAAGCTTCAAGAAGATTAAGCTATACTAAAAGTTAAATTCAGGAAGCGCAACAACAGAAGCATATAATTTTTAAAATTACATGACGGCAATACTAAATATAAAAGAGGCTATCACAATTTCATGACAGCCTCTTTTTATTTTACCCGTTAATAATCTTCTCCTGATGATTAATGGATTCCTGGTGAATGGCTTTAAACATTTTAAGAATAAACTCTTCACTCAATCCATTTTGCTCACCTTCCAAGACCATATTGCCTAAAATTTCATTCCAACGTTTACTTTGTAAAACCGCAACGTTTTTTTGTTTTTTCAGGACACCAATGCCGTCAGAGAACCTCATACGCTTGCCCATCATTTCAATAAGTTGATTGTCTACAACATCAATTTGAGCTCTCAAATTACTTAAGTTGGTATTGTATTCCATTTCAGGATCGGACTCTTTTCTGATTTTCAAATCTTTCATCATTTGAATCAACGCTTTTGGTGTAACTTGTTGCGCCGCATCACTCCATGCCGCATCCGGATCCGTATGTGTTTCAATCATAAGTCCGTCAAAATTCAAATCTAAGGCTGTTTGAGACACGTCAAAAATCATATCGCGTTTTCCTGTAATGTGCGATGGGTCATTGATTAAAGGCAAATCAGGGAATTTGGTTTGCAATTCAATGGCCAACTGCCATTCCGGGTTATTTCTATATTTTGTTTTGTCATACGTTGAAAAACCTCTGTGTATGGCTCCCAATCTTTTGATATCTGCAGAAGCCAAGCGCTCAATGGCACCTAACCAAAGCGGCAAATCTGGGTTGACCGGATTTTTTACCAATACAATTTTGTCGGTTCCTTTTAAGGCATCTGCAATTTCCTGAACAATAAAGGGGCTTACGGTAGACCGTGCACCAATCCAAAGCAAGTCAATATCATGTTCTAAAGCCAACTCCACATGCGCTCTATTGGCCACTTCCGTAGCGGTTTTCATGCCTGTTTCTTGCTTCACTTTTTGCAACCATTTTAAACCTAAAGCACCGACACCTTCAAACATCCCAGGGCGTGTACGTGGTTTCCATATTCCAGCCCTGTAATAACTCACATCCGTATCTTTTAACTGATGGGCGATACCTAAGACTTGTTCTTCTGTTTCTGCGCTACATGGGCCTGCAATGACCAATGGATGATCCAATTTTAAATCATCCAACCATGTTCTTAACTCTTTCTTGTTTTCCATGTTATTCTTAAATTACTATTTTGATTCTTTATTTTGTCGAGAAAACTTCACAATCAATTTCTTGTTCTCTTCTCTCTTCTCTCTATTCTATTTTCTATTTTCTATTTACTATTTTCTATTTACTCAATCCCGTTCAAAATCTCCTTAATATGATTGGTATCCTTCATTTCTGAATAAATGGCCTCAAAATCATCAGCATGCATCAGCGTCCTGAATTTTGTGAGATTGTTGATATATTCATCCAAAGTTTCAAGGACGTTGGTTTTGTTTTGCTTAAAGATTGGTGTCCACATTTCTGGAGAACTTTTTGCCAAACGTACCGTTGATGCAAATCCACTGCCCGCCATATCAAAAATATCGCGTTCATTTTTCTCTTTATCAATCACTGTTTTTCCTAACATAAACGCACTGATGTGCGATAAATGCGACACATAGGCAATATGTTTGTCGTGTGCCTCAGGATTCATATAGCGGATGCGCATGCCCAAATCCGTAAACAATTGCAATGCCCTTTCCTGAAGTTTGAAGGCTGTTTTTTCCACTTCGCAAATAATATTGGTCTTGTTTTTATACAACCCCAAAATAGCTGCTTTAGGTCCTGAAAATTCAGTTCCTGCAATAGGATGCGTGGCCAAAAAATTACGACGCTTCGGATGTTGGTCGATGGCTTTGCAAATTTCGGCTTTTGTAGAACCGACGTCCATCACCAAAGTATCATCTGAAACTAATTCCAATATTTTTAAAATTTCAGTAACTGCGGCATCTACAGGGATGGATAGAATTACCAAATCGGCATGCTTCAACTCTTCATACGTAGCTTTAGCGTCAATTACGTTGAGCTGAAGGGCATCCTCCAAGTGTGCATCGTTATGATCAATGCCGAATACTTTTATGCTGGAATCATGTTTCTTAATATCGAGCGCCAAACTACCGCCAATCAATCCAACACCTATGATGTATATGTTTTTCATATTATTTTACTCTAGCAATCGCTTCATCCAATTCTTCTACAGTCGCACATAATGAAAACCTAATATACCCTTCGCCATTGCTTCCAAAAATGGTTCCGGGGGCCACGAATATGGAGTGCTCCTTTAAGATCATATCAATATAGGCTTCGGCTGTTTTATGTGATGGTAACTTTGCCCAGACAAATAACCCTGTGGCAGTTTTATCATAAGTACAGTTTAATGCGGTTGCCAAATCCCACACTTTTTGACGACGTTCTTCATAGACGCTATTTAAACTTATAAACCACATTTTTGAGCACTTTAAAGCTTCAATAGCGCCTTTTTGGATGCCATAGAACATGCCAGAGTCCATATTGCTTTTCACTTTTAAAATGGCATCAATATATTCTGAACGTCCCGAGACCATGCCCACGCGCCATCCGGCCATGTTGAAGGTTTTACTTAAAGAATTCAATTCTAAACAGACGTCTTTGGCGCCTTTGTATTTTAGAATACTTCGTGGGTATTTGTTCAGGACAAAACTGTAGGGGTTGTCATTTACCACTAAAATATTGTGTCGTTTTGCAAACGTAATAATGTCTTCAAAAACTTTATTGCTTGCCGTAGCACCTGTTGGCATATGCGGGTAACTGATCCACATCAATTTTACTTTAGACAGGTCGCTTTTTTCTAAGGCTATCAAATCTGGGCACCAATCATTTTCTGCTAACAAGTCGTAAAACACAGGTGTTGCCCCTACAAGTTTGGTTACCGATTCATAAGTTGGATATCCCGGATTTGGAATCAGGACTTCATCACCTTCATTCAAAAACGCCATTGAAATATGCATGATGCCTTCCTTACTTCCTATTAAAGGCAACACCTCAGACAAAGGACTTAAAGATACGCCAAAATGTTCTTTATAGAACCCGGCCATGGCTTCCCTTAACTCTGGCAGACCTTGATAACTTTGGTATTTATGCGCTACGGCATCATTCAAACTTTCTGTCATTGCTGCAATAACGCGTGTTGGAGGCTCCAGATCTGGACTTCCAATTCCTAAATTGATAATAGGCTTTCCCTGAGCTTTAAGCAAGTTAACCTCTCTCAATTTCTTGGAGAAATAGTATTCTTCTACTGTGTTTAATCGATTTGCAAAAGTGATCATTGTCGTGCGTTTTTATATTCGCCCAAAACCTTAAAGTCTTGTGCCATAATTTCCATTATTGATTTTGCTTTTTGATAATCTTGATACGCTTCAAAAGTGACATCCACAAAAAAAGCATACTTCCATGGTGTCTCTATTTTTGGTAAGGATTGAATTTTGGTAAGGTTTAATCTACAATCACTCATCACATTTAAAATAGACGCTAAACTGCCCCGTTTATGATCAAGTTCAAATTTTAGTGAGGCCTTGTTAATTTTAACTTCGTCAACATCAAAATTGGATGTCCTAGCGATCACAAACCTAGTTTCATTGTGTTTGATGGTTTGAATACTCTCTGAGATAATTTCCAATTCAAACAATTCTGAAGCTAAGCGACTTGCAACAGCACCCACATTTTTCAGTTGTTTTTGTTGAATACGCTGCGCAACTTCAGCGGTATCTTTATCTTCCACCAGTTTGATATGCGGATATTGTTTAAAAAATTGTTTACACTGTAAAAGTGCCATAGGATGGGAATACACCTCCTGGATATCTTCAATGGACTGTCCTGACAGGCCCATTAAGTGATGTTGAATATCTAAATAATGTTCCCCGATAATGTGCAAATGATTATTATCTATGAGCGCATAATTAGGAATAATTGAGCCTGCAATGGAGTTCTCAATAGCCATAATTACAGCATCTGTTTTATGGGTCAGTACACTTTGCACTGCCCCATCGAACGTCATACACTCGTCAACATTTACAGGCGTTTCAAAGTATTGCATGGCAACGATATGGTGAAACGATCCTTTAATTCCTTGTATGGCAACAGATTTTATCATTGTTTATGTTATATGTTCCCTGTTGGGATTCAGTTTTACTTTCTACTGATTAGTTTACTTATGCCGTGGTGAATTCAATTTATGAACTCAAACACTTTACGCTTTAATAGACCCCGTCTTTTGACGGGTTTAGTTCTACTAGTTCATTTTATGTCGTTCTTCTAACTTATAAAATAAGCTTGTTTCTGACTTGAATTCAATAGCCTCGAACTTTTTATAGATCCCGCCCTATGGCGGGATTAGTTCAACTAGTTCATTTTATTTCGTTCTTCTAACTTCTAAAATGAACGTTTCACTAACAAAAAAAAGTCCCGATTTTCATCGAGACTTTTACATTAAATTTATAGTTTATAAATTACACATACGAAGTCTCGTCTTTTCTGCTAAAAAAGAAATAAAACGAGTTATGATATGTATTAGTTATTGTTTTCATAATTTGATTTTGCTAAAGTAGATAATTAATTTTATAAACAAAATATTTTTTTAATTCTTTTTACATTACAACGATTTCGTTGATTCTTAGCGTACTTAAAATGCTTATTTTTGAGTAAATATTTCGAATCATGTCCATTGAAGTCACTAATATCACCAAACTATACGCCGACCAAAAGGCACTCAACAATATTTCCTTTAAAATTAATAAAGGTGAAATTGTAGGGTTTTTAGGACCTAATGGTGCCGGGAAATCCACTATGATGAAAATATTGACCACCTATATTGATGCTTCTGAAGGTGAAGCCAAAGTAAATGACTTTGATGTTCAAAAAAATGCGCTCGACGTTCAAAAACGGGTCGGCTATTTACCTGAGCACAATCCGTTATATTTGGACATGTATGTTAAAGAATATTTGATGTTTAATGCCAATGTGTATCATGTTTCCAAAGAACGGATAACAGAAGTGATATTGCTTACTGGCTTAACTTCTGAAGCCCATAAAAAAATTGGACAACTCTCTAAAGGCTATCGTCAGCGGGTTGGTTTGGCAAATGCTTTATTACACGATCCTGAGGTGTTGATTTTAGATGAACCTACTACAGGATTGGATCCAAACCAATTGGTGGATATCCGTCAGTTAATTAAATCACTGGGCAAGGAAAAGACAGTATTCCTATCTACGCACATTATGCAAGAAGTAGAAGCCATTTGCGACCGCGTGATCATCATTAATAAAGGGGAAATTGTTGCCGATAAGAAACTTACCGAATTAAAAGCCGATCAGGAACAAATCGTAGAAGTAGAATTTGACTATCGTGTTGAAGATGTGCTATTGAACCGCTTAAAACATGTTAAGGGCGTTAAGAATACACATGACTTTATTTACGAATTGACCTTTTCAACCAAAGCGGATATGCGATCTACAGTATTTGACTTTGCGCATGATAATGGTCTTAAAATTTTACAGCTGAATCAAAAAAACAAAAATCTAGAAAGCTTGTTTAGAGAATTGACAGCCCAATAACTGTTATTCTACAATTAAACGGCCCGTATAATAGGTTTGCACATCTACAACTGGGGGCTCATTGACCATAATTACATTGCCAGTGCTTCTTATTTCTCCTGTAAGAGATTGCTGAGGATTTATAATCATGTCATTGCTACTACGCTGAAAAATCTGGATATTTTGGACTATCAAGTTCCGTCCTTCAAAACGTGAATCTCCGGCATAGAACCCGATGAACAAATTCTCAACCGTTCCGCTTAGAAACATATTGGACAGGTTGTTATTGATCACACTCAAATTCTTACAGTTAATTTCCAAGTTAAAATCGCCGTCGGTATGGTAATCTTCTTCTGCTCCAAAATCTTCAGATATCAGGGTTAAATTGGGATAATTGAGAATACCATTACTCAACACCGGCAATCCGGTACTAGATCTGATTTCGGTAATATTGGGGGCGCTGACGTATATTTTGGTAATTCCGTAATCTCTACTGATATTGCAGCTATTAGTATTGCGCAAGATAAGTTGACCCTCGAGAACGCTCACTTCAATATCCTCTCTCAAATATTCGCCAGTTTCCACAATAATTTGGTGCTCAGGCGCTTCTTTTAAAATCAACTGTACCCGTTCAAAAACAATAATTTTATTGAATTCAGATACGACCACTTCGTTTTGAATGATATCGCCTGAGTTTTGAAAACAATCCGGTACATTCTTGCTATTGCAAGAAAGCAATACGAAGGTGATTAAGAGGTAAATAAATTTCTTCATGGTTGTAACTTTATAATCGTACGCCAATACCAAATTCTACAGCTTCCGCTTTGGCACCGTGAGATTTAAGCGTGATTGCTCCAAAAAACTGTTCTCCAAAATGCCGTTTTAAACCGATCCTATTGTACACGCGTCCTTCAAAATCGTACGGATAATACACATAGTACCCCAATTGGGTGATAAAGGACAATTTATTGATAAACAATTCGTGGCCAACAAAAACACCAAGTCGTTTGTAATCTGTATTCGCATCGATGTTGCGTTCTGGGTACGCCACGGAATAGAAATAAATCAGTTCCTTTAAAAATTCAGCAAAAAACACATCTGTTCCGAGCTGAAAAGCGCTTTTTCTATTGATGCGTTTATCGGCATAAAACGATAAATTATAAAACGGATATTGGCCCGTGCCCACGATATCACTCTCGTTGACACCCGTTCTAAAGGCAATGTTGTACTTTATTTTTTCGGTAAACTTTCTCTCTTCTGTGGATGGCTGAAAGTCCTGTGGTTTTTTATAACCTACCATATAGGTTGCACCCACATTAAAAGCAAACGTATTTGTAGAAGTGTTTGGCGCCTTGACGTTGGCATTGGAATAATGAATGATTGAAAACCCTGCCTGAAACCCCAAACCTTTATACACGTTTTCCTTTTTGTAATTGAGCATCATAAACGTTGAACTCAACAAATGCGAACCAAAAGCATTATTGTTATAGTTGGTTTCTCTATCGTACGGATTGGTGGTGTAGGCAAGACCTTGACCAATTCTAAAATTGACATTCCGATTTAAAAAATAAAAATTATAATGGGCATACAGACTGTAATTATCGCCTAAATAGGTATTCTTTAAATCTTGGTAAACGAAAGAAAATCCCCAATCAGGATAGTTGTAACGACTTTCCCAAGGCTGAAACCCGTAGGTTTTTTTGTTATAACTCAAAATTAATCCTGTAGGATGATCGGTAATAAGATGTGAGATGCTTGGATTATGCTCCAATACAGTTCCGTAGAAATGATTGGCATCTAAAGTGAACACATCAGGATCTTCTTGAGCGCACAGCAATGAACTTATTAAACACAGTAAAGCAACTAATAAATACTTCATTTATTTAAATTATGAAGCAAATTTAATGCAATAATTAAAATTGAGATGCTTGCGATAATCTATCTTTAGATATTAATGTTTAAAAATCACCACTGTCGCTAAAAAATGTGCGAAGCTATCGTTTGAATATTATCACTCTTCCCCATAGAATAATAATGTAATACCGGAATTCCTGCTTGTTGCAACTCTTTTGATTGTTGAATGCACCATTCAATACCCACTTGTTTGACTTCAGAATTATCCTTGCATTTTATAATTTCAGATATCAAGGCTTCAGGCAGATCCACATGAAAACGGTGTGGCAATAAGTTTAATTGCTTTTTTGTCGCAATGGGCTTTAATCCTGGAATAATTGGAATGGTGATGCCTTCACTTCGACATTTTTCTACAAAATCGAAGTACTTCTGATTATCAAAGAACATTTGAGTCACGACATATTCCGCGCCATTTTTAATTTTCTTTTTCAAAAAATGAATGTCACTGTCCAAACTTGGAGATTCCATATGTTTTTCTGGATAAGCGGCAACACCAACGCAAAAATTAGTTTTTGATGTATTTAGAAGTTCCTCGTCCAAATAACTCCCTTGATTAAGGGCATGAATTTGTTGTACCAAACCATTGGCGTATTCGTGACCCTCTTTTTCTGGCGTGAAATAAGTTTCCGTTTTAACCGCATCTCCTCTTAATGCCATTACATTTTGAATGCCCAAAAAATCGAGATCTATCAAAAAATTCTCGGTGTCTTCTTTGGTAAACCCACCACATAAAATATGAGGAATGGCATCCACTTTATACTTATTTTGGATAGCTGCACAAATCCCGACCGTTCCTGGGCGTTTCTTAACCACCTGCTTTTTAAGTAATCCGTTGTCCTGTTCTTTAAAAACATATTCCTCCCGATGGTAGGTCACATCAATAAAAGGGGGGTTAAAATCCATTAACGGGTCAATATTATCGAAAATAGATTGGATATGTTGCCCTTTTAATGGTGGTAATATTTCAAATGAAAACTGTGTGTTTCCGTTGGCTTTTTTGATGTGATCAGTTACTTTCATGTTTAATTTCCCCTTAGGTGGGATTTTTTTTTTGCCACGAATACACGAATGTTTTCTTGGCAGCTTTATTAATATTTAAATTCCTCTGTGTAGCTCTGCGCAAACTCTGTGCATCTCTGCGACATCGCTATTGTCAAAATGCTGAGTGTTTTCTAATCCGCTAAATTAGGATTCAACCATTTCTCCGCTTCCTCATTGCTCACCCCACGCCGTTTGGCGTAGTCTTTCAATTGGTCTTGGGTAATTTTTCCTAATCCAAAATACTTGGCTTCCTTATTTCCAAAATAATAGCCTGAAACGCTGGCTGCAGGCCACATAGCCAAACTATCCGTAATTTCCACACCAATATTTTCCTTGACCTGCAACAGTTTCCAAATTGTTTTTTTCTCCAAATGGTCTGGACATGCGGGGTAGCCTGGCGCTGGACGGATGCCTTTATAACCCTCTTGTATCAATTCATCATTAGATAAATTCTCATGGGTATCATAACCCCAATGTTTGATTCTAACTTCTTTATGTAAATATTCCGCAAAAGCTTCCGCAAGTCGATCTGCCAGTGCTTTAATCATAATAGCATTGTAATCGTCCAGATCTTTTTCATATTGCTTTGCCAATTCTGCTGTTCCAAAACCTGTAGACACACAAAAACAACCCATATAATCTTGTTTTCCAGAATCCTTTGGTGCTATAAAATCGGCTAAAGCGATATTGGGAACCCCCTCGCGTTTGTCCAGTTGTTGGCGAAGGGTTAAAAAGGTGACTTTCGTTTTGCCCGATTCATCGTAAATCTCAATATCATCGTCATTGACAGTATTTGCTGGATACAATCCGAAGATTGCCTTTGCTTTCAGGAGCTTCTCATCCAATACTTTTTTCAACAATGCTTTCGCATCTGCAAATAACTCGGTGGCCTGTTCTCCTACCACCTCATCTGTGAGAATATCGGGATATTTCCCATGCAAATCCCAACTTCTAAAAAACGGACTCCAGTCAATAAATTCCTCTAATTTTTTAAGCTCAAAGTCTTGAATGACCTGAACGCCAAAGTTGTTAGGCTTGCCAATTTCTGTGGATTTCCAATCGATTTTAAATTTCCGTTTTCTAGCTTCTTCAATAGTTACGAAATTCTTCTGTTTCCCACGCTTTAAAAATTGTTCGCGGAACTTTTCATATTCTTCACGGATTTGCTCTTTGTAAACGCGATTGTCCTTTTGAAGCAAATTACCTACAACGGTTACAGCCCGAGACGCATCGTTGACATGTATAACGGTATGTCCGTAATTAGGAGCGATCTTTACGGCAGAATGCGCCCTAGAAGTTGTCGCGCCTCCAATCAGTAACGGAATATTGATGTTCTTCTTTTCCATTTCCTTGGATACATATACCATTTCATCCAAAGACGGGGTAATCAATCCGCTCAATCCAATGATATCGACATTTTCTCTAATAGCTGTTTCTATAATTTTTTCTGGCGGCACCATCACCCCCAAATCGATAATTTCATAGTTATTACAGCCTAATACTACGCTGACAATGTTTTTACCAATATCATGCACATCACCTTTTACCGTCGCCATTAATACACGCCCTGCAAACGATTGTTTGCCATCTTTTTCGGCTTCAATAAAGGGTTGTAAATACGCCACTGCCTTTTTCATCACACGCGCCGATTTGACCACTTGGGGCAGGAACATTTTTCCACTTCCAAAGAGATCGCCAACAACGCTCATCCCATTCATCAAATGGCCTTCAATGACTTCAATGGGTTTTGCGCTTTCTTGACGCGCTATTTCCACATCCTCAATAATAAAAGTCTCAATACCTTTTACTAAAGCATGGGTAATTCGATCTTGCAACGGATCATTTCGCCATTCTAAAATTTTAGCAACATCTTCCTTTTTATCACCTTTAACTGTTTCGGCAAAATCCAATAACCGCTCTGTAGCGTCTTCACGTCTATTGAACAACACATCTTCAACATGCTCCAAAAGATCCTTAGGAATTTCGTCGTAAATCTCCAACATGGTCGGGTTTACAATGCCCATGTTCATGCCGTGCTGAATGGCATGATACAAAAATGAAGAATTGATTGCTTCCCTGACGACATCATTCCCTCTAAAAGAGAAGGAGACATTACTCACTCCGCCCGAAACATTAGCATAGGGCAGATTTTCGCGAATCCATTTGGTAGCCTTGAAAAAATCCAAAGCGTTCAAACGGTGTTCGTCCATCCCGGTTCCAACCGGAAAAATATTGGGGTCAAAAATGATATCCTGAGCTGGAAATTTTACTTTATTTACTAAAATATCGTAAGAACGCTTGCAGATTTGGATGCGTCTCTCAAAAGTATCCGCTTGTCCGTCTTCATCAAATGCCATCACAATTACCGCGGCGCCGTAGCGCTTTACCAATTTAGCCTGATGTATAAAGGTCTCTTCGCCTTCCTTTAAACTTATTGAGTTGACCACAGATTTCCCCTGCACTACTTTCAATCCTGCTTCAATGATTTCCCATTTGGAACTATCAATCATAATGGGCAATCTGGAAATATCGGGCTCTGAAGCGATCAAATTCAAAAATTTGGTCATCGCGTACACCCCGTCCAACATGCCTTCATCCATGTTGACATCAATAATTTGCGCACCGCCTTCTACCTGATCACGGGCCACATCTAAAGCTTCACTATAGTTTTCGTCCTTTATGAGACGTAAAAATTTACGCGATCCTGTAACGTTAGTGCGTTCGCCTACATTAATAAAATTGCTTTCAGGGCTGACGATTAATGGTTCGAGTCCTGAAAGTGATAGGTATTTATTTGTCTTGCTCATGTTCTTTCTATTTTACCCTTTCGTCTTCATTTCCTTTACTAGAAATGAAGCCACCTTCCCTTGGAAAAAAGGGAAGGAATTTTAAATAATTATTTCTATTTGGCGAGGTTGGTAATTTTTAGTGGTGTCCGCAATTTTCTTAATGTGTTCTGGGGTGGTACCACAACAGCCCCCAATAATATTGATTAGACCATCTTTAAGATAGTCTTCTATTAAAACATTCATTTGACCAGCAGTTTGCTCATATTCACCAAACGCATTTGGCAGGCCTGCATTGGGATGTGCTGACGTATAAAATTCTGTCTCATTGGATAGGCGTTGCAGGTAAGGTTGCAACTGATCTGCGCCTAGTGCACAATTAAATCCGACGCTGAGCAGCGGAATATGGGAAATTGACAATAAAAATGCTTCCACGGTTTGTCCTGATAAGGTTCTCCCCGAAGCATCTGTAATGGTTCCGGATACCATGATAGGAATATCAATGTGCCGTTCTTCCTTGACTTCTTCAATAGCAAATAATGCGGCTTTTGCATTTAAGGTATCAAAAATGGTCTCAACTAATAGGACATCAACGCCACCATCAATCAATGCTTCCACTTGCTGTTTATAGGCAATGCGCAATTCGTCAAAAGTAATAGCACGATATTCTGGCCTGTTAACGTCTGGAGATAAACTCGCCGTTTTATTGGTTGGCCCAATGCTACCCGCCACAAAACGTGGTTTATCAGGGTTGGCTTTGGTAAACTCTTCCGCAACTTGCTTCGCAATTTTAGCCGATTCAAAATTCAGTTCGTACACCAAATCTTCCATGTCATAATCGGCCATGGCGATGCTAGTCCCTGAAAAGGTATTGGTTTCCACAATATCGGCCCCCGCTTCAAAATACTTGCGGTGCACGTCAGCAATAGCCTGGGGTTGGGTGAGAGACAACAAATCATTATTGCCTTTAACGGAGCTTGGATAATCTTTAAAACGCTCGCCCCGAAAATCGTCTTCAGAGAAGTTATAGCGTTGTAGCATGGTGCCCATGGCGCCATCTAAAACTAAAATACGGTGTTGTAATGCGGTTTTTATATCTGACATTCTTGTAAAAAAATAAAAATGTCATCAGGAAAGTGAGAGAAAATACACTTTGGTTATCTGTCTAAATCCTGAAATAAATTCAGCATAAAGTAGAATTTAGCACCTTCTTTATAAGTAAAGGGTTGCTAAGGCTTCAACGGGTCTAATCCCTCTGCCTTTCGTGATAACAAATATTAATAATATGAACTGTGGACGAAATTAAGTCATAAAAAATGGTTTACCAACTTTTAGTCGAATAAATTTGATGACAAATACCGATCGCCGATATCACAGATGATGGCGACAATGATCCCTTTATCCAAATTTTCGGCGATTTTTAAAGCTGCAGCAACTGAACCGCCGCTGCTCATGCCGGCAAAAACTCCTTCTTCTTTTGCCAATCTATTGGTCATAGCAGTGGCCTCTTCTTCACTCACTTCAATGACCTCGTCCACTTTTGAACGATCAAAAATACTTGGAAGATAGGCTTCAGGCCATTTTCGAATTCCTGGAATTTTAGCCCCATCCGTAGGTTGAGCCCCAACAATAGTGATGTTCTTATTCTGCTCTTTTAGAAATGTAGAAACGCCCATAATGGTTCCTGTGGTTCCCATGGCCGACACGAAATGTGTGATTTCGCCGTTGGTATCTTTCCAAATTTCAGGTCCCGTGGTTTTGTAATGGGCTTTCCAATTGTCGTCATTACCAAATTGATTTAATCTAAAATAACCCTTATCCTTCTCCAGTTTTTCAGCGACATCCCTTGCCCCTTCAATACCATCATCGGCTGGCGTTAAAATTAACTCTGCACCGTAAGCGCGCATTGTTTTGATGCGTTCTTCAGTTGAATTCTCGGGCATGATCAACACCATTTTCAAGCCTAATAATTGCGCTATAAATGCCAGAGCAATACCCGTATTACCACTGGTAGCTTCCACTAAGGTGTCTCCTTTTTTGACATCTCCGCGATGCAAGGCTTCTGAAATCATATTAAACGCAGCACGATCTTTCACACTTCCTCCCGGATTTTGACCTTCCAATTTTAGGAATAAACGCACCCCTTTTTTAGAAATTATATGCTTGACCTCAACAAGTGGCGTGTTACCAATTTGATCTATTATGGATTGACTTTTAATCATATTTTACGCGTACTAATCTTAATTTCTGTTTTATAGGTGACCAGTGAGTTTGGGGGCACCGATACTGTAATCCAAACGTTAGCACCAATTATACTATTGGCACCAATAACAATATCGCCTCCCAAAACCGTAGCATTTGCATAAATAGTCACATTGTCTTCTATGGTAGGATGACGTTTTGTTTCTGAGAATTCCTTTTTAATTTGAATACCACCCAAGGTTACCCCTTGATAAATTTTCACGTTGTTTTTGATGATGGCCGTTTCGCCGATAACAATCCCCGTACCATGGTCTATATAAAATGAATCACCAATGGTCGCCCCGGGATGAATGTCAATTCCGGTTACCCCATGCACATGTTCACTCATCATTCTAGAAATAACAAATGATTTCAGGTTGTATAAGGCATGACTTAATCTATGGATGGCAATCGCGTGAAAACCTGGATACGCTAAATAAATTTCTGTTAAACTCTTAGCGGCAGGATCGCCTTTCTCGATAGCAATGGCATCTAGATCAAGTTTCTCTCGAATATGACTGAATTGTTTTTCAAATTGTGACCATGTTTCTTCACCGTCATCCAATTTCAGTTTTGTTGTAATTTTAAGAAAGGTATCCTTTACAAATTGACAGTTAAGATTTCGATATTCTTCATCAAACAGCATATAAAATAGGGCCTTTGTGAAGGTTTCGACAGGATCTTTCAAACAGATATTATAGGTTTGAAACTGATTTAGGTGATGTGACACTTTACTCATATATTAATATTACACGATATTCTTGTTTGTAATATCAAAATTAAGCAATTATTTTCTGCCATCTAATGAATAGCTTGCACAACTGCTTTTGGCGCTTCCTTTCGTGACCCATCAAAACCATTAATCCCACTGACTGTTGTGTACTTAAGCACATACTTTTTACCAGGGTTAAGGATTTGATATGCTGATTGGCACATTAGTGTCGCTTCGTGAAAGCCACAGAGAATCAACTTCAATTTTCCTGGATATGTATTGACATCGCCTATGGCAAAAATCCCTGGAATATTAGTTTGGTAGTCAAACGTATCCACTTTTATGGCGTTTTTTTCAATCTCTAATCCCCAATCTCCTATCGGTCCCAATTTTGGCGACAATCCGAAAAGAGGAATAAAATGATCAGCTTCATATAAAATGTGCTCTCCTTCGCGTTCTATGGTAACTCCCTCTAACCTTTTGTTACCGTGTAATGCTGTGACTTCAGATGGTGTGATAAGATTGATTTTTCCTAACAGTTTTAATTCCTGCACCTTTTCTACGGAATCTAAAGCGCCCCTAAATTCGCTACGTCTATGTACGAGTGTAACTTCTTCAGCAATATCAGCCAAAATAATACTCCAATCTAAGGCGGAATCACCACCTCCAGAAATGATAACTTTTTTATTTCTGTACACTTCAGGGTCTTTGATAAAATAGTCCACCCCTAAATCTTCATAATATGCAATATTATCAATCAAAGGTTTTCTCGGCTCAAACGAACCCAAACCACCAGCAATAGCTACAATTGGCGCATGATGTTTGGTGCCTTTATTTGTCGTGACAATAAAACTACCATCCTCTTGTTTTTCTATTGTTTCTGCTCGTTCACCTAAGGTAAAGCCCGGTTCAAATTGTTTGCCTTGTTCCAATAGATTTTTTGTTAAATCTCCAGCCAATATATCAGGAACGCCGGGAATATCATAAATAGGTTTTTTAGGGTATAATTCCGAACACTGGCCTCCAGGTTGTGGTAATGCGTCAATCAAATGGCATTTGAGTTTTAACAATCCAGCTTCAAAAACGGTAAAGAGTCCTGTAGGTCCTGCTCCTATTATTAAAATGTCTGTTGTAATCATGTTATTTACTAATTAAGGTTTCGGTTATTTTGTTGAGCGCCTGTACTTTTTGCTCAAAATTTCCTTTTATTGTTTTTCTGTACTGATTTAAATTTTCTACCATCTCATTCACATCTTCCGGAATGACGTCTTCAAAAAACTGACGCAGTCGTTTAGCTGTTGTTGGCGATTTTCCATTGGTAGAAATTGCTATTTTAACGTTGCCTTTTGTGACAATGCCACCTAAGTAGAAATCGCAGAACTCAGGTGTATCGGCAACATTGACCAATAGATTTCGTTGTTTCGCGTCCTTGTAGACTTGTTTGTTAACGTCCAAATTATCAGTTGTTGCAATGACCAAATCCTTATCGCATAAAAATGAATCTTCATAGGCCATATAAATTAATCGAATATTGAATTGTTCCGCCAAATCCTTGACCTCATCTCTAAAAAAAGGTGCCACCATCTCTACATTGGCATTAGGGCTCGATTTTAATAAAAACGTGAGTTTTTCTAAAGCGACATTGCCGCCACCAACAATCAAAGTTTGAATGTTATGCATTTTTAAGAAAATGGGATATAAATTATTTCTTTCCATTTTAGGCGCTTATTAATTTATGGTTGACTTCTTTTTTTATAGAATTCAATTGAACACGCTGATTGACGACTTCTCCAATAACAATAATTGCTGGATTGGACAAGTTCTGTTTTTCTACGACATCACAAATTGTTGAGACCGTCCCCACACCGAATTTTTCGAATTTAGTAGTGCCATTTTGGATAATAGCCACAGGTGTATTTTGTTGTCCCTCAGATGAAAACACTTCCATAATCTCAGCCAATTTACCCATACCCATTAAAATTACGACCGTTGCTGTAGATTGGGCAGCAAGCTTCACATCATTGGATAATTGATGAGACTTTGTGGTACCGGTAATAACCCAAAAACTTTCAGAAGCACCCCGTTTTGTCAATGGAATACCCTGATAGGCAGGAACGGCTAAGGCTGATGAAATTCCTGGCACCACATACGTTTCTATACCGTATTGGCGTGCAACATCTATTTCTTCCGCGCCACGACCAAAAATAAAAGGATCTCCTCCTTTCAGACGGAGCACGTGTCCGTGAGATTTTGCCCGTGCCACAATCAGATCGTTGATCTGGTCTTGCTGATAGGCATAACACCCTTTACGTTTGCCTACGAAAATGAGTTCTGCATTTGGCGAAGCATAATCTAACAAAGCCACATTGATTAAGGCATCATATAAAATGACATCAGCAGATGCAATAGCTTTTATAGCTTTTAAAGTGATGAGTTCTGGATCTCCTGGCCCTGCACCAACGACTGTTAATTTTGGAGTTTTCATTTTTTTTGTTTTTTGTAACCCACAAAGTCTTGAAAACTTCACAGGTTGATTTTAAACTGCAACGGATTTTTTTTGCGCTCTATAAGCTCTTGCTGTATCCAAAAACACGGATGCATTTTTGATATATGCTTTAGCGAATGCTTGTGTTGGCGCGTTTTCTTTAATTTGATAGATGACTTCTGAAAAGGATGTTTCCAAACTTATTTTCTTGGAATCAATAAACGTTTCATCAAACTGACTAATAATTCCCGCTTGGGTATTTGTAGTGATGTCTTCAGAAATTAAGAGCGCTTTTGCCGTATTTACCATAGCACTGTAAGCAAAGTAGATGGCGTTAGAATATACTTTATGGCCTAAAGCTTCATTGGCCCTTTCTATTTTTTCTTCACTTTCTAAAAACAAGGTGGTTATCAAATCAATCATTACACCCGCACATTCGCCAATTCCTATGGCTTTTATATAGGCTTCATTGGTACCCCAATCAATAAAATCGTCCTGAGATAAATTGGTAACGTCAGACAAATCGGTTAAAAGATTATAAAAATACTTTTCGCCTTGGGCTATATAATAGTCCAAGAAAGCTTGACCATTGGCATTAGCTTCAAAATCATTTAAAATACGGCGCAAGGCCTCTGGCCCTCTTTTACTTGGAATTTTTACCACTTTATCCGCATACACCCCTTTCCCATTGCCCAAGTTTCCGCCGCCAAGCAACACTTGAAGTGCAGGTGCCACAAGCTTATCTGGGGTTCTTACAGACATGCCCTGAAACCCGATATTGGCCATGTTGTGTTGGCCACAAGCGTTCATACAGCCGCTAATTTTAATGACCAAATCAGTATTATTGACATAGTGTGGATACTCGCTTTTGATAACACGCTCCAATTCTGCCGCAATGCCCGTGCTACTGGCAATGCCTAAATTACAAGTGTCTGTACCAGGACATGCCGTAATATCAACCGCTTTATTATAGCCCACTTCCGTAAAACCGAGCTTATCTAATTCCTGATAGAAGTATGGCAATAATTCCTCCTTCACAAACGGAATAAGAATATTTTGACGTAAGGTCAATCGGATTTCTCCTGCGGCATATTTCTCAACCAAATCAGCCAATAAACGTGCTTTATCGGTATAGAAATCGCCCAACAATACTTTAATTCCAATTGCCACATAGCCTTCCTGCTTTTGAGGAATGACGTTGGTTGATTTCCACAGGTCAAAAGCCTCTTTATTTTTGAGGGCTACTCTTGGTGCTTCAATTTCGACTGGTACTGAAACTGGATAATTTTTAACATCGATAGGAATAGAAGTCTGCGCAATTGCCTCTTGTTCTTCATCAACCAAACGCTTAAATTCTTCTAATCCAATAGCATTAATTAAAAATTTCATACGGGCCTTAGCGCGACTTTTACGTTCGCCATGACGATCAAAGACTCGTAACACGCCTTCCATGAGTGGAATTATTCTGTCAGTTGGTAGAAATTCATAAAGCACATCTGCAAGTCGTGGTTGCGAACCCAATCCGCCACCTAACATCACTTTAAAACCTCTGACACCATTTTCAGTTTTTGCAATAAACCCTAAATCGTGCATGTATGACAAACCCGAATCTTCATCGGAAGCCGAGAATGACACCTTGAATTTCCGTCCCATTTCTTGACAGATCGGGTTCCTCAGAAAAAAGTTAAAAACAGCATCGGCATAAGGCGAAACATCAAAAGGCTCATTAATATCAATCCCGGCAGTTTCGCTAGCCGTGACATTCCTTACAGTATTGCCACAGGCTTCGCGTATGGTCATCGCATCTTTTTCTAATTCAGACCAGAGTTCTGGCGTTCTATCAACATCCACATAATGAATTTGAATGTCCTGCCGGGTAGTGATATGTAAACGTCCGCGGGAATATTCGTCAGAGACATCCGCAATCCGCTTTAATTGTTGACTCAACACTTTCCCGTAAGGCAACTTGATTCGTACCATCTGCACCCCTGGTTGTCTTTGCCCATAAATACCGCGTGCCAAACGCACACTTCTAAATTGATCGTCATCAATCTTGCCATATTTGAAAAGCTCAATTTTTTGGGCTAAATCGATTATGTCCTTTTCGACGATTGGATTTTCTATTTCTGATCTAAACGTTTGCATGATTGTTATTGTATAAAGCCCGCACCAACGGTATTATTGGATTGTGAATCGATTAAAATAAAGGAGCCATTGGTTCTATGGTTTTTAAAACGATCGAAAAAAATGGGCTTGTTCAACTTAAAAGTGACGGAGGCAATATCATTCATCCCTAAGGCACTTATATTTTCTTCAATGCCTGAATAGTCTGGATGAATCTTATGGTGAATAGCATCTACCTTTGCCAAGACCTTATTCACGCCATGTTGCAATACATATTTGTTGCCCGTGACTAAATTTTGAGAATCCATCCAAGAAATGGTTGCGGTAAACTGTTTGTCAATAGTTGGCAAGTCGTCAACTTTTACCAACATATCCCCTCTACTCACATTGATATCATCTTCCAATGTGATGGTCACTGAAGAGCGTCTTGAAGCAGTTTGATAGGATTGATCATACAGATAAATCTCTTTTATTTTTGACTTGGTTTGTGATGGCAAAGCGACCACGTCGTCGCCAACACTTAATTCACCACCATATACTTTGCCCGCATAGCCTCTAAAATCATGAAATTCTTCCGTTTTGGGCCTGATGACATATTGTACAGGAAATCTTGGAGTACCCACATTATAAACATCTTGAGTATCTAACACTTCAAAGTGTTCCAATAAGGTTTGTCCTTTGTACCATGGCGTGTTTTTAGATTTATGCACGACATTATCGCCTTTTAATGCACTTACCGGAATGAAGGTGATGTTCTGATCTTGATAATCGCGTTTCTCCATCAAGGTTTCAAAATCAGCCTTGATCTTATTATAAATGTCTTCTGAAAAGTCAACCAAATCCATTTTATTGATAGCCACGATCACCTCTTTGACACGCAATAAATTATTGATAAAAAAATGACGGTTGGTTTGCTCAATAACCCCCTTTCGGGCATCAATTAAAATGATGGCTGCTTGTGAAGTAGAAGCACCTGTAACCATATTTCTTGTATATTCTACATGACCAGGGGTATCTGCTATGATATAACTCTTGGTTTGTGTGGAGAAATAGATGTGCGCCACATCAATGGTGATGCCCTGTTCTCTTTCCGCTACCAATCCATCTGTCGCCAATGAAAAATCAAGATAATCGTATCCTTTTTGTTTGCTGGTTTTTTCTATGGCTTCGAGCTTATCGCTCGTTAATGATTTTGTATCATAGAGGATTCTTCCAATTAAGGTGCTTTTTCCGTCATCTACACTTCCTGCTGTTGCTATTTTTAAAACTTCCATTTTTGTTTAGTATTAAGTATTAAGTAGGTAGAATTAAGAATTTACCTTGGTTATACTTATATGTTTATTATAATGCGATGATACTCTTAGTACTCAATGCTTTGTACTAACTTCTTATATTTAGAAGTATCCCTGTTGTTTCCTTTTCTCCATGGCGGCTTCTGAGCGTTTATCGTCAATACGCGCACCACGTTCTGAAATGGTGGAATCTCTGATTTCCTGTACTACAGAAGCAATATCAGCTGCATCTGAGAGTACTGCAGCGGTGCAACTCATATCGCCCACCGTTCTAAAGCGTACCAATCGTTCTTCAACCAATTCATTTTCATCTCTGTATACCACCTCATCATCTGAAGACCAAATCAATCCATCTCTTAAAAACGTTTCTCTGGTATGGGCAAAATAGATGGACGGAATTTCAATGTTTTCTCTTTCGATATAAGACCACACGTCCAACTCGGTCCAGTTGGAGATAGGAAACACGCGTACATTTTGTCCCAAATTAATTTGACCATTCAACATATCAAACAATTCTGGGCGCTGATTTTTTTCATCCCATTGTCCAAAATCGTCCCTTACAGAAAAAATACGTTCTTTAGCTCTCGCCTTTTCTTCGTCTCTTCTGGCCCCTCCAATACAGGCATCAAATTTAAATTCTTCAATAGCATCTAAAAGCGTTGTGGTTTGAAGACTGTTTCTGCTGGCATATCTGCCAGATTCTTCTTTTACTTTTCCTTCATCAATAGAATCCTGAACATTTCTCACAATTAATTCCAATCCCAATTCTTTTACCAGCGCATCTCTAAACGCGATGGTTTCAGGAAAGTTATGACCGGTATCAATGTGCATTAAGGGGAACGGTATTTTTGCAGGATAAAAGGCTTTTTGCGCCAATCTTACCAAAGTGATGGAGTCCTTTCCACCAGAAAATAATAGGACGGGTTTTTCAAATTGCGCAGCCACTTCTCTAATGATATAAATAGCTTCATTTTCTAACGGATTAACTTTTGAGGTATCTTTTGTCATAAGTCTATTTTTTAGGCATGTAAGCCACATTCTCTATTCTCTAATTGCTTTGTTGGATCAAAATACTTGAACTCATTAGGCAGATTGTTATCAGTTAAATACTTATCAAGCGCTTCATCCGACCAGTTGTAAAAAGGGCTGACTTTGATAACTCCATCAGCCCCTTGAGAGACAATATCAATGCTATCTCTAAAAGCCGTCTGTCCTTTGCGCAAGTTTGTAAACCACAAATCAGGTTGGTGTTCTGCCATTGCTCTTTTAAAAGGTTCTAGTTTTACCTGCTCCGTAAATAGTTTATGCTCTGGTTCATCAACATGAGGAATCCCCAATACAACTTCGCGATGTGCGGTGGTTTGTTTGGGCACATATAAATGGACGTTTAAATCCAGTTGTGCTATAACCACCTCAGCATGCTTATACGTTTGTGGGGTGTTATAACCCGTATCGCACCATATGACTTTCAAATCCTTTTTAACGGTGATGACGGCATGCAAAATAGCCGCTTCGTAAGGTCTAAAATTGGTAGTTACCACCGGGTTATTTGCAAACCCAACTGCCCACTGGATGATTTCCGATGGTGTTTTAGTGCTTAACTCCTTATTGATATGTTTTAAATTGATCTCCATTATTTTCCCCATTTTATAGTATTCCAAGCGCGTTCATGAAAAAAGTATAAGATCATTTTTGAAACCAATTCTATAGCGCCTATTGAAAATGCCAAGGCTAAAGTGCCGGTAATCACATAAGAAATGACCACGGTTGCCAAGGTGCCTACAACGCGCCAGCTGATGGTTTTCAGCAAGGTTCTTTTGATGTTTTCTTTGGTTTCCACGTTCGTATTCGTGATAGTTTCGTTGTGTTCTTTTGTTATATGAGTTTCAAAAGTTGTCTCCATTCTTAAAAATATTTTATTACTTTATTATAGTCCTATAGAACTAGTAGGGCATTATGCAAACCTAGAGATTAATTTTAAACAGGACAACCCGAATTCAATAAAAATAATAGGTTTTTTTTGCGAATTTAATATTTGATTAAATCAGCTAAGGATGTTTCTCCATAAATTTTTAAGTTACTATCCCGCACCCGAATCATCAGATGATGTACGGCACAGGCCGCCTCATCAGGGCAATCAGCACACTTTTCGTAATAATTTAAACTTACACAGGGTATCATGGCAATTGGACCTTCCAAAACTCTCATGACCGTTGACAATTTAATTTCCTTAGGATCCTTAAGGAGATAATAACCGCCTCCTTTTCCCTTTTTAGACCCTAGCAGTCCGCTTTTACGAAGGGTCAGTAGGATGGTTTCTAAAAATTTAAGCGAAATATTTTCCATTTGAGAGATCGTCGCAATCGATACTGGAACGCCTGTCTCTCGTTTGGCCAGATAGGTTAGGGCCTTAATTCCGTATTTCGTCTTTTTTGAAAGCATGCCGCAAAGATACTTTTTTTATACATATGCCAAAGCTTGTTTTAAATCGGCAATAATATCATCCACATGTTCCAATCCCACTGAAATACGCACCAGTCCGTCAGAGATTCCAGTTTCTAATCGGTCTGCTTCACTCAATTTGCTATGGGTGGTACTTGCAGGATGGGTGGCTATTGACCTGGTGTCTCCCAGATTTGCTGAAAGCGATAACATTTTGAGATGATTTAAAAACTGGCGTCCCGCATCTATCCCACCCTTCACTTCAAACGCAACAACGTTACCACCTTGTTTCATCTGTTTTTTAGCCAAGGCATACTGTGGATGTGATTTTAAAAAGGGATATTTCACTAATGCTACTTTGCTGTGCGTTTCTAAAAACTCAGCCACTTTAAGTGCATTTTCACAATGTCTATCTACCCTAACTCCTAAAGTTTCTAAACTTTTGGAAAGAATCCAAGCATTAAATGGCGACAATGCTGGACCGGTATTTCTTGAAAACAGATAAATTTCTCGAATTAAATCTGCTCTTCCGACGGTGGCACCTCCTAGTACACGTCCTTGCCCATCAATTAGTTTTGTGGCCGAATGAATAACCAAATCGGCACCAAATTTTATGGGATTCTGAAGGTAAGGTGTCGCAAAACAGTTGTCAATAATGAATATTAAATTGTGCTTTTTGGCAATCTGTCCTAATTCTTCTAAATCTAAAATATCTACTGCTGGGTTTGTGGGACTTTCCACATATAAAATCTTGGTGTTGGACTGAATCAGACTTTCAATGTTGTCAACCTCACCCACTTTAAAATAGCTCGTTTCTATATTCCATTTGGGTAGAAACTTGGTGAATAACGTATGTGTAGATCCAAAAATACTGCGCGCCGACACAATGTGATCCCCGGCATTCAATAAGGCGGCAAAGGTTGAAAACACTGCGGCCATTCCCGTTGCAAACGCATAGCCACTCTCCGCCCCTTCAAGCTTGCACATTTTATCTACAAATTCTGAGGTGTTCGGATTCGTAAATCTGCTGTAAATGTTTCGTTCCTTTTCTTCAGCGAAAGAAGCACGCATGTCTTCAGCATCTTCAAAAACGAAACTGGAAGTTAAATGTAGTGGTGTGGAATGTTCCAAAAATTCTGAACGTTCCATTTGTGTTCTGATCGCGTCGGTTTCAAATTTGTTTTCTCTACTCATCATATGATTCTATTGGTCAGATCGAGCGCAGTCGAGATCTCTAGTTTAAAACCTCTCTACTACGCTCGAGGGGACAGGGTATTAATTAATATGTTTTGATAATCTCAAGATATCTCCAAAAACACCTCTTGCGGTAACTTCTGCTCCTGCACCAGCACCTTGAATGACGATAGGCTGCTCACCATAAGATTCTGTAAAGATCTCAAAAATAGCGTCAGAACCTTTGATATGACCTAAAGTGCTATCTAGAGGAATGGATACCAATTTGACCTCCAAATTCCCTTTATCTTGCGATAAATCTCCTGATAGATCGCCTACATAGCGCAACACATGACCTTCTTTTTGTTGGTCTTTTATCGCTTGAAATTTATCATCTAAAACCTCTAATTGTTCTAAGAATTGTGATGTCGGAATTTCCTGATAAGCTTCTGGAATGAGATTTTCAACAGAAATATCCGCAAACTCATTCTGCAAATCGAGCTCCCTCGCCAAAATCAGCAGTTTTCTTGCTACATCATTTCCTGAGAAATCTTCACGAGGATCTGGCTCGGTAAAGCCTTTGTCAATAGTTTCTTTAATGATGGTACTAAACGGTTTATCCTGAACTGAAAAATTATTGAACAGATAACTTAAGGTGCCTGAAAACACCCCTCTAATACGTGTGATATTTTCTCCCGACTCGTGCAATAATTTGATGGTATCAATCAACGGCAAACCCGCACCAACCGTAGTTTCGTATAAATAATTCTTTTTATTTTGATCTAAATTCTTTCTGAGTTCTGTATAAAAATCATGAGAAATGGTATTGGCAATTTTGTTGGAAGACACCAAATCAAAACCAGCCTCTACCAATGGGATATAATTAGTATAAAACTCAGCGCTGGCCGTATTGTCCACAGCAATTAGATTCTCCAAATGATGTGCTTTTGAAAAGTCGATTATATCTTCAACGGTATAGCCTTTTGACGTGTTTTCTAAAGTGTTTTTCCAGTTCTCATCTGCACCTTTTTTATTTAAAAGTACCTGTTTGGAATTGGCAATTGCAAAAATATTCAAGCTAATGCCTTTTCGCTTTTCAATATCATTCGTTGACTTCAGAATTTGATTGATCAAGGCACCGCCAACGCCACCGTGTCCAAAAATGGCAATATTGATTCTTTTTGAAATCCCGAAAACTTCACCATGCATGACATTAACGGCTTTGTGCAAATGCTTTTTACGCACCACCAAACTAACGTTTCTGCCAGTAACGGTATTGTTGAATAATAACGGCGTGATCTGATTTTTGATCAGGGCATTGAACGGTTTATGAAACGACCCCAACTCAATCCCAATTATGGAAATTACTGATACGTCATCAATTACTTCAATTTTGTTGACATCTTGCGAGTAAAAATCATTTTCAAACTCGCGTTCTAAAGCGATCACCGCTTGGGTGGCTTTATCAGCATCAATTACCAAACCGATCCCTCGTTCTGAAGATCCCTGAGACACGATGCTGACACTGATATTATGCTGGCTCAAAGCCTTAAAAATTCTAGCATCAACACCTACTTTTCCAAGTAAGCCACGTCCTTCTAGGTTTAACAACGCCACGTTGTCCAAAACGGATAAAGACGTCACTTCTTTAGAATTGGCTTTTGCCGAAATCAACGTCCCTTCATCATCTGAATTGAACGTATTTAAAATTCGGAGTTTGATATTTTTTTCCAATAAGGGAATAATGGTTTTTGCATGTAAAACTGTGGTTCCAAAATTGGCAAGCTCATTGGCTTCGGCAAATGACAATTCCCTTATTTTTTGTGCATCGGCTACCAAATCTGGATTGGCAGTATAAATACCATTGACATGCGTATAATTTTGAAGCTCTTCCGCATCTAAGTAATTGGCCAATAAAGAAGCCGAATAATTACTGCCATTTCTTCCCAATAAAGTGGTTTCATTTTTTGCATTTGAACCAATAAAACCGGTCACTACATTAACAATTGTGCCATTGAAATTTTTGAAATGTGCCAGAACATTTTCTCGGGAAATTTTTTCAGAAGGTTGCGAATTGAGATAATCCCCTTCTGTTTTAAGAAGCGTTGTAGCATTTGTCGCGTTGGCATTGATGTTCTCAGCTTTTAATAAAGCTGCAATCATTTTAGACGAAATAATTTCGCCAGAGGCTAAAACTTCGGCTTTTATTTTATCACTGTAATCCCCCAAAAGGGTCACACCTTTGAATATGTTTTCCAACGCTGAAAACTCTGCAGTAAAATCAACCGTTCTTAAAGGCTCTGACTGGTAAGCTTTAAAAGCCTCAAAATCATCTTGATAGGTTTCTCTGTAAGACGCTTTGTTCAAAATAGTTTCTAAATCGTTAGTAGCACTACCACGAGCGGAAACCACAACCGCAATTTTCTCTTGCTCTTCTACTTTCTTCTTTATGATGGCAATGGTGCGTTGCAGACCTTCACCATTTGCTAAAGATTTTCCCCCAAACTTTAATATTTTCATCTTTTTGTTTGCTGTATTAGGCCTAAAAATGGGCTCTATAATTTTTTCCAATTGTTCAAATTCTATTAAAAAAGCGTCGTGTCCATGGTCTGAATTGATTTCACTGTAGGTCACATTCGGATGTATTAACGCCAATTGCTTTTGGGTTTCTCGATTTTCTTCAGCTGTAAAAAACAAATCTGAATCGACGCCAACAATCGTGATGTTAGAATTGATGGTATTTAAAATGTCGGCATTATCGCCATTGTTTTTGGTAACGTCTATCGTTCTCAACAACTGATTCATTAGTTTATAAGCTGATAATTGGAAGCGTTCCTGTAATTTATTACCATGATGTAGCAACCAACTCTCTACATTAAAGATTTCCAAAGCGTCATTTTTGCTACGTTGAAAACGTTCCTTAAATGATTTTGGTGTTCTGTAACACAACATAGCATGCATTCTGGCATCATGCACAGGATTGCTTGAATTGACCAAGAACTGCTCCTGAATTTGACAATTAGCAATGAGCCAGTCGGTCGACTTCCAATCGGTTGCCACAGGAATGAGGTGTTCTGCCAATTTTGGAGCCAAAAATGCCATTTCCCAAGCAATTCCGCCACCTAATGATCCACCAATCAAGGCGAAAATCTTATTGATTTTGAGCTGCTTCAAGCCTTCTAAAAATAATTTGGCAATATCTCGTGCTATAAAATCTTTATAGTTTTCAATCACAAATCCGTCATAACCGTTTCCAGGAATGTTGAATGACAAAATGGTATACACATTAGTATCAATGACTTTATCAAGACCAATAAGGTCCAACCACCAGCCGCCCTCTCCCGCCACGTTACTGTTTCCCGTCAGGGCATGATTAACCAATACAATAGGTGCCGTACCTAAAGCTTGACCAAAAAGTTGGTAAGACAATTTTAAAGAGATTGTCTTACCACTTTCTAATTTGAAATTCTGAATTTGTATATAATTTAATTCTGACATTTATTGAATTGCAAATTGTTTTTCTACACTCACATTTAAAGGTGTTATATTGGTTAAGTTATCTTTAACAGGACATCTGTCTTCAACAATTCTCAACCATTCTGCCAAGATCTCTATTGAAGCATCTGTTTCTGGAATTAACTTTAAATCAATTTTCTTAAAGCCTGCTCGTTCATCATTAGAAGATCCAAATAATTTATTGGGATTTATATTTCCTGAAATTTCAATAGTTAACTTCTTAATTGAAAACCCCAATTCTTTGGCAACTAAGTGACCAACCACATTGATACACCCCGCTAAACCAGCTAATAAATATTCTACTGGATTTGCATTTTCATCAGTGCCTCCTAAATCTTCCGGTTCATCGACAACTAATTTAAACTGTCTTGTTTTAGCAATAAATTTCGCCGCTGACGAGCTTTCTCCTTGCACACTAAATATTAAATCGCTCATGATTATCTTATGTATTAGTTAGATGAATTTTTTAACAAATTTTCCTTAACTACTTTAAATGCCTGTGTTAAATCGGCTTTTAAATCATCAATATGCTCTAGACCAACGGACAAGCGGATCAAATCTTTTGTGACTCCAGTAGCTTCTTGAGCTTCTACCGATAATTGTTGGTGCGTCGTACTAGCTGGATGAATAATTAGCGATTTGGTGTCACCAATATTTGCTAATAACGAGAATAACTCCGTTTTATCGGCAATAGTTTTTGCAGATTCATAGCCACCAACAACTCCAAAAGTCACTAATCCACTCTGACCTTCAGGCAAGTATTTTTCTGCTAAAGGTTTATACGGACTACTCTCAAGACCAGGATAATTGACCCAAGTTACCTCTTTTTGTTCCTGTAGCCATTTGGCTAATTCCAAAGCACTTTTACTGTGTTGCTTGATACGCAATTCTAAAGTTTCCAACCCTTGAATAATTTGAAAGGCATTAAACGGACTCAACGCTGAACCATAATCACGCAAACCTTCAATACGTACTTTTGCAATAAATGAGGCTTCTTTTAGAACATCAGTATATACCAAACCGTGGTATCCTGCCGATGGCTCTGTAAACTCAGGGAATTTACCATTGGCCCAATCAAAAGTTCCGGCATCAATAATGGCACCTCCAAGGGCTGTCCCATTACCGTTTACATATTTTGTTAAGGAATGAATAACAATATTAGCACCGTGCTCTATAGGTTTTACCAAGTATGATGTGGCAATGGTATTGTCTACAATCAAGGGCACTTTATGCGCCTTAGCTTCTTTAGAAATGGCTTTGATATCCAAAACATCTAATTTTGGGTTTCCTAAAGATTCAATAAAGAACACTCTTGTGTTTTCTTGAGCAGCTTCATTAAAGTTTTCAGGATCAGAAGGATCTACAAAAGTAGTGGTAATGCCATGTCTTGGCAATGTCACGCTCAATAAATTGTAAGTTCCACCATACAAACTACTAGACGCCACAATATGGTCTCCAGCTCTCAAGAGTGTTAATAAGGTTGTGGCAATAGCTGCGGTTCCTGAAGCGGTAACCACGGCTGCAATGCCGCCATCGAGTGCTGCTAAGCGCTGCTCTAAAATGTCGTTTGTAGGGTTGTTTATTCTGGTGTAAATGTTTCCTGGTTCTGCCAATGCAAAGAGGTTTGCTGCATGGTCAGAATCTTTAAAAACATACGCTGTAGATTGATAAATAGGCACTGCTCTGGTGCCTCCATTTGCTTGAACATCGTGTCCTGCGTGCAACGCTTGGGTTGCGAATTTGTGTGTACTCATTTTTCTAGTTTTTTGAGTTAATAAATGAATTAAAACAATCCCGAGCTATCGGGACAAATGCATCATCACTGACGTACCAAATAGAAAAATGTTAAAAAGAAAATTATAATTACAGATGAGTAATTATGTTTAGTTATCTATCCAATTGCCCGATAAATGAATCAGCAATTAAGTAGAATTTAGCACCTTCTCTATTGCTAGAGGGTTGCTAAGGCTTCGTCGGGTCTAATCCCTCTGCCTTTCTTGATAACACTTCAATAAGTTTTGAACTTTGTGAACGCAAATATTGCAACACAAATGTTACAATTCCAAATTAATTAAGGTTTAATTTTAAAAAAAGCAATCTAGACTTTGCAAAAAAATAGGCATTACCCTAGGGCATACAAGGGTTTTATCTAAAACAATTCTCACTCAAAAAAAATCCAAACGTTAATTTTAAATGAAATAAAATTAAAAGGATTTGCCATCCGTTTAATTTTTTTACTTTTGCCTCATATTAATTGAGAGGAAAGATTTGACTGATTGCAACCTCTTCTGAATCGGAAAATCCGAGGACGAGATCCCCTATCAAGTAGGAGATTAAAAATGCTAAAGGCAGTGTAAACTACCTTCGACGCGCAACGTCAAATCTTCCGTAAACCTATAATAAATAAAAGGTTATGGCGTATTTATTTACTTCAGAGAGTGTGTCTGAAGGACACCCAGATAAAGTAGCAGATCAAATTAGTGATGCTTTAATCGATAATTTTTTAGCTTTTGATAAAGACTCAAAAGTAGCTTGTGAAACCTTAGTCACTACAGGACAAGTTGTTCTTGCTGGAGAAGTAAGGTCTAACACCTACATAGACGTTCAAAAGATAGCTAGAGATACCATTAATAAAATTGGGTACACCAAAGGTGCCTATATGTTTGATGGCAATTCTTGTGGCGTATTTTCTGCAATTCATGAACAATCTGAAGACATCAATAGAGGTGTGGACAGAGCTAATAAAGAAGAGCAAGGCGCTGGAGACCAAGGCATGATGTTTGGCTATGCCACAAACGAAACTGAAAATTATATGCCTCTGGCTTTAGATCTTTCACATCGGTTGATGATTGAATTGGCAGCTTTACGTAAAGAAGAAAAGGTCATTACATATTTACGTCCCGACTCCAAAAGTCAAGTGACTATTGAATATAGCGATGACAACGTGCCGCAGCGCATTGATGCCATTGTGATTTCTACCCAGCATGACGATTTTGTAAAACCCAAATCAAGTTCTAAAGCTGATGTTGATGCCGCTGAAACTGAAATGTTAGAAAAAATCAGAAAAGATATCGTTGATATTTTGATCCCGAGAGTTGTTGCCGGACTTCCTGAACATATTCAGGTGTTATTTAATGAGGATATTGCCTACCATATCAATCCTACAGGGAAATTCGTTATTGGAGGACCACATGGCGACACCGGACTTACAGGACGCAAAATTATTGTAGATACCTATGGCGGAAAAGGCGCCCATGGTGGTGGTGCTTTTAGCGGAAAAGACCCGAGTAAGGTAGACAGAAGTGCTGCTTATGCTACGCGTCATATTGCTAAAAATCTAGTAGCTGCAGGCTTATGTGACGAAATTTTGGTTCAGGTAAGCTATGCCATTGGCGTTGTAAAACCGACTTCTATATATGTGGACACTTACGGCACCTGCCCGTTTAACTTGACGGACGGAGAGATTGCTGAGAAAATTTTCGAAATTTTCGATATGCGTCCAGCCGCCATTGAAACACGTTTAAATTTACGTCAACCCATGTATAGTGAAACGGCTGCTTATGGCCATATGGGACGCGTTAATGAAACAGTTTCTAAAACTTTTGAGCAATTTAATGGGAAAACTGTCACTCTTGACGTAGAGTTGTTTACTTGGGAGAAATTGGATTATGTAGAGAAAGTGAAGGCTGCGTTTGGAATTTCTGAATAGAATAGAGACCGCTGCGCTGCTATAATTAAGACCGCTGCGCTTTTAGAATTAAGACTTATAAACAAAAAGAGGCTGTCTCATAACTCATGAAATAGCCTCTTTTTCTGTTTTACATTCGGACTCCTACCGGAGAACACATCTCAAATATGCAATTCTCAAGGACTTGTTTTAGTTTTGAGACTCCTTCTTTTTATGAACTCTATTCTTGAAAATCAATCCAATCCGCCTTTACGTTCTGGAGAACGTTGTGTTGGCCATTCTAGTTGCTTTCCTGTACGTTCACTTACCGGTAATATGATTTTTTCAGTTGAAACTTTGGTATCGTCTTCACTAGCCATATACGCTAAAATAGCTGTTAAGATGGCGTTGCTTCTCACATCGTCAAATACAATTTTATCATACGTATCTCTGTTGGTGTGCCAGGTGTAATTCCAATAAGACCAGTTTAAGGAACTCAAGTTAAATGCAGGTGCGCCAGCCGCTACAAAAGAGGCGTTATCTGAACCCCCGCCACTTGGAGAGCCAGGGAAATGCGTTTCAATATGCTTTGTGATTTCTTTAGGCGCTGCACTTAACCAACGGGTCAAATACTCATAAGAATGTAAAAATCCTGCACCATTCATATTTACCACACGTCCTGTACCATTGTCTTGATTGAATACCGCTTGGATATTTTCTATCATCTCAGGATGATCTTCAACAAAAGCACGAGAACCATTTAAACCTTGTTCTTCACTTCCCCAGTGCCCCACTAAGATGGTACGTTTTGGGTTAGGGTAAAATTTCTTCAATAAACGCATGGCTTCCATCATCACAAGAGTACCAGTGCCGTTATCTGTTGCACCTGTAGCCCCATCCCAAGAGTCAAAATGTGCTGAAAGAATCACATATTCGTCTGGTTTTTCACTTCCTTTTATTTGTGCCACTGTATTAAATGTGGGTGCTACGCCCAAATCTTTAGACTCCGCTACCACTTTAATTTTCGGTTTATCACCATATTCTGCCAAACGGTACAGCATGCCATAATCTTCCAGCTCCAGATCAATGGTTGGGATTTTCTTGGTTCTTGAAGCAAATATTTTATTCGCTCCAAATCCTTTTGACCAATACGAAGATACAATACCTACAGCGCCTACATTTTCTAAAGCTTCAATGATAGAACGAGAATTGTATCCTGTTCTTCGCATATTATCCTGAAAATTTTTAGACAACGAATCGCGATCTTTTTTCATTTTTTCAAAAGATTCTGGCGTTGCAAATTCTTCCCAGTTATAATCTGGTCTTCCTGTAATTTGGTACTCCGAAATCATTACGAACTTACCCTTGGCATTTTTCAACCAATTTTTAAATTCCATTGAATCTTTTACGGTGGGAAGGGTAATCACCTCAGCAGTTATGCCTTTTGGACCTGTACTTGGGCTCCATGCCAATTGCATACCGTCCAAACTTTGAATACGAGGTGATACCATATCGATATGGCTGATACCACGTTGCCAAGCTTTCCATTCGCCATACTGTTGGTTTTCTGCTGGGATTCCCCATTTTTCATACGTTGCCACAGCCCAATCGTGAGCTTGTTTCATTTCAGGTGTGCCCACCAAACGCGGACCAATAACGTCCAGTAATTCATGCCCTAAATTTTCCAACTGGGAATTTTCAGTGGCTTCTTTAATCATGTTTTCAATAACTGCATTTTTCTCTTGAGCGGTTACAGTTAGCATAGCGCACAAAAGGAATAGGCCTAAAAATAGTCTTTTCATTTCTAGAAGTTTTATATAGTAAATTAAGCGACTGAAAATACAACTATTATTTAAGATAGTGTCCCAAACCACTTGATAAAAGAATTTCAAATACTGATATTTTTCGCAGAAGTATTTAAGATTTCCATTGTTTTGAGAATCTTATATAACCTTCGCTCTCGTGCCTATTCAAGACGAGGATTTCAATTGAAATTTTCATTGGGAATCTATAATGTTGTTTTAACACCAGTTGATTATAAGCAGACCCTACTATTCCAAAAATAGAAATCGGCAATCTCATATGAAATTGCCGATTTGAATTGGTGAATTTTTATTTTGCTTACAATGTATAAATAACTCTAAAAGTTACAAAACGCGGCAAGACAAAGGTTTCTGAACTGTAAACTGAAATATTATTAGATCCATTGTTGATATTGGAATCAATATTCAATAAGTTGGACGCTCTTAGCTCATATTCCCATTTAGCATCCTTATCTTTTCTATAGGCTAAACTTGCGTTCCAGGTTTGGTAAGAATCTGACGGACCAATATCACTAGTTTGCTTTGTATAAGAATAATCCGTTCTAAGGGTGAAGGCATTCCAAATATAGGCGTCAAATTCTACAGACGGTGCACTAGTAATAAACTGCGTATCATTAGTGCCTTGATTATTGTTTGTTACTCGGTATTGATATTTTAGAGAAATATTAGGAGCGGTCTTAAAATTAGTTCTTAATTCTGGGGTATAGCTTTGAGAAAAACTTTCATTAACCGATCTTCTGTCCTGTATAAATTGATTGCTTTTACTATAATTATAATTAACACCAAATCCCGCTCTCAACTTGCCAAAGGTGCGTTGTACACGGCCAAATGCTGATACACTTTCATCCGCAAAATTTGAATTGAAATAGGTACTGGTTCTAATCACATTGTCAAACTGAGTGATGGATCTAATTTGATCTATATTTTTATTATAGTTTAAAACAGCAAAAATGTTGGTATAATTAAACAAATTGAAACTAAAGTAGCGTAAACTTAAATTGTGCGATAAGGCATTTTGTAAATCTGGTGTACCGTATTGAATGCTATTATAATTATTCAAAATTAAACCTTCAGCTAACTTTGTAACATCTGTAAATGAGTTTTGCATGCTATAACGAAAGGTTAAACTTTCGCTCTTCTTAAATTGAATCAGCGTTTCGAAATCTGGTAAGATCTTGAAAAAATTATCTTCATACCTTTCTCCAAATTGCGTATTATTATTTCCATAAGCATGAAGAGAGAACCCAGGAGTAAAGGTGAATATTCCAGATTTCAATCTGTAATGCACCCCTAAATAGACATCGCTAAAACTGTACTCGGTATCGTTTTCATTGCGCAACACGTTACCGTCACTATCGGTTATGTTTGCTTCAGGATCAAAGTAGGAACCATCATCTAAAAATTGGAAAATATTGGAATCAAATTGTTGATTGCTCAAAATCGTACCTAAGGTGAAATTGATATTACTCTTTGCATTCAAAATATAATAATAGTCTAGCTTGGCATCCAGTTGATTGGATTTAATACGTCGTTCCTGATTTAAGTTATAAGCCAATTGATCTCTGTTAAACCCTAAACCAGCTGCCGTATTATCAAAAGCATCACGTTCATTTGGTACTCCATCATTATTGGTAGGATCATTCACCAAAAGGGCATTGTAAAACGGATCTTCGTCCTTAAATAAATGTTGGGCTTCAAAAGCAAAAATGTGCTTTTCATTTAAAGTGTAATAGTAATTGATATTTTGATTGATACTAAAGGGTTTCGCTTCATCTAATTGATTGGTATTTCCAACTACCGATGAAACTATTCCGTTGGCTTCAGAATCGTTGGAAATTCGACCTAATACATCATAATCCAACTGATTATTTACATTAGGTTTATAACGTAGACTCAATTTCCCCAACCCTTGACTTGTTGCTTCCCTCCCAATCTCTACCTTTTCTTCATCCGGAATCCCCAAATCTGAATCCGTATAACGCACAAAACTCTCTTGGCGCGTTTTTAGTCTGTTGCTGTTATATATTGCAAATCCGCTAATATCCAGATCTTTGTTTGGTGCGTAACTAAAATTAAAGGCACTTAATTTTGATTCTATGGTTTGGGCATTCCCAAGATTGGTTAAACTCCCCAAACCATTATCGCCTAAATTAATGCGTGTGCCACTATTGCTGCTTGGGCGTCTAAAACCACCTCCAAAATTTCTAATGTCACGTCCTGTAAGTGCAACCTCGCCAGTATTATTGATGTCACCAATAACGTTGATACTGTATTTGGGGCTGTAATAAAACAATTTGGGCTGTACCAAATACAACTCGTCATTTGGCGAAGGCGCAACACCTCCCCCAACGGTTACATTACCAAACCAAAAGTTCTCCTTGCCTTCTTTTAATTTAATATTAATGGCCACATTATCCTGGTTATTTTGCACCCCGCTCAACTGACCAACTTCAGCATAATTGCGCAGTACTTGTATTTTGTCTACAGCGTTTGATGGAATATTTTTAGTGGCTAATTTTGAATCGCCATCGAAAAAGTCCTTTCCGTTGACCATTAATTTATTGACCACTTTACCCTCTACTTCAATTTTCCCATCGGCATTAATTTCTACGCCAGGCAAATTCTTTAAAACATCTTCAAGTTTTCGTTCTGTGCCTTTATTAAACGAATCGGCATTATACGTCAGTGTATCCCCCTTAATGGTTACTGGCATATCATAGGTCAGATGAATCGCATCTAGCGTGTTGTCATCTTTTAAAGTGAAATTCTTGGTGAGATCCGCCTCTTTTATCGCTAAAACCTCTTCAAAAGTCTTCATCCCTATGTAACTCACTTGAATGGTATAGGTGTTATTTTTGGTCAGAGCGAGTTTGTACTGGCCCTGCGCATTAGAAATACCGTAGGACTCCAAACCCTTGGTTTCTTGATTTATGGCGATAACATTAGCAAGCTCTAATGGGTTGCCAATACTATCTTTTACAACGCCTTCTACTTTTATTTGAGCAACAGCCGTGCCTACTACTAAAAGTAGCGCCAGTGTAATGAAATGTTTCATTCTAAAAATTTTGATGTGGTTAGTTAAGTTAGATCAGGGAAGTTAGTTACGGCCACGACCTCTACCGCCGTTCATTTCCCGCATTTCTTCTGTTTTTTCTTTTACGATAGCTTCGTATTCCGTTTTGGTAACTTCCTTGCCTTTTGATGGCGCCTTAATCTCCAGTTTATCTGTTGGATTGATTTCAATTTTCGTACACAAAATTGTAGTACGACCTGCGTTGACTTCTAATATCAGACCCGGAAGACCCCAATATTCACCAGGACCTTGGTTGACCGGAATTTGTGGCGTATACCAAGCGGTAACTATTATTTCCTTTGGCACTTCAAGGGCATCGGCCGAATTCGTTTTAGTAGAATCTTTCCTGCTTTCATCAGTTCTATTACGACGACTCATATTAGTGACATCCAAATCATTCCCCTTTTTAACGGCCGTTGCCTTAAAACTTAAATACTGACCAATTTGTTTGGACTCATTTTCCATTTTCCATTCCAGTTGCGGGATCGAATCCTTAATTAGAAACTGCTTCCCAAAAAACTCTTGGTCTTGAATGAGTTGTTGATCTTTTACATTTTTATATTGAGGACCCGCGGTAAAACTACCCATTATACCGCCCATTCGGCCACCGCCACCACCGCCTGGAGCTGCTAATTTTTCTTCTTCTTTATAAATGGACTCTGTCCTATTGAAACTTAAGACGTAAGTTTTCTCTAGCATATTCTTCATGCGTTCCGCAAACATTTTCTTCTGTTGCTCGCTCATTTGGTCACCACCAAAGTTGCTCATGTCCATGCTGGTTTTGGACATATAAATTGCCCTTCCCTGAAATTCTTGCGCCATTAAGCTCCCAGAACCTAAAAGCATTAGAAATGAAAAAAATGTAATTGTGACTAATTTCATATTTTAAAGTTTAATAACGGGATGTGCTGTTCAGATGACATACCGTTGCCGTTTGACTCTCTAAAGATTGAATAGTTAAACGGCTAAACGTTAAATTTATCTTAAAACTATCCGCCTGAACTAAATATCACCGTATTCCCGTTTTTACTTCTAGAATTCATTTGATCCATCATTTCGTTGTTTTTCTTTTCTAGAATCTCGTTAAATTCCTGTTGTGTGACTTCCTTTCCCTTCTTAGGTTCAACAATGGCGATTTCTTCTGCAGGATTGATTACAATTTTAGTGCAAACCAGAGTTAAATCACCATCATTTATTTCCAAGATTAACCCTGGAAGTCCGAAAAACCGTGCAGGCCCATTACTTATAGGCACTTGTGGCGTGTACCATGCTGTAGTTATAACTTCTTTCGTTATTGTTTCCATACCGTTATCTTCAGTAAGCGTTTGTGTTTTTACCTCTGCCTTAAACTGTGCCTTGAAACAGGTGTACTGCCCAATGTTTTTGGTTTCGTTGAGTAGTTCCCAAGTTTTTCCTGCTAAAGAATCCTTAACTAAAAATTGCTTTCCGTAAATTTCTGTTTGATTGGTAAACCTTTGTTCTTTAATGTTTTTGTAAATGATGTCCGAACCGTCTGAAATTGTAATTTTAATACCGCTGCTTGAAGGCATTGGCGCTTCCAATTTTTCGTTTTTCTTATATAGCGATTCATTTTTATTGAAGGTCAATGTGTATTCCTGTTGGAATTGTCTTTTTAATTGTTCTTGAATTTGTTTTTGAACTTCTTTGTTTTCATTGCCTTCCTTGACTTTAAAGTCAACTTTACGATGAGATTTGTAGGTGGCGACGCCTTGAAAATCTTGAGCATTCATTAGCAAAACCATAAACAAGGCTGCCACTACTAATACTTTTTGTGTTACTTTTTGTGTGCATTTCATCATTCTATACGTTTTGATTAATTATATTACAGATTACAAAGATTGATCATATCTCAATCAAATTGCGTTAATGAGTGTTAACGAGTGTTAACCGATATACACTGATCACACCCAACTCATTACCTTTGATCTATGACGACAAAGAATTATTTATGGATTTTATATGCCATTACGGCCACCATCGTCATTACAATTGGTGTGCAAGTTTATTGGAACTATACTAATTACGAACTGAATAAGCAACGCGTAACCAATGAAATTCAGCTAAGCATTGATAATGCTTTGGAGGAATATTATGCCGAAATTGCCAAATCCAGCTTTTTTACCATCATAAAGCCTGACACATCCTCAAAAGCTGATACCACTGTTAAAAATTCCAACCTATCAAATTTATTAAAGAAAGGAACCCAATTCGAATCCATGAAAATTTCTTCCCTTAAATTTGAATCTCAGACTAATATTGATTCAATGATTTTGAGTGTGAAAGAAGAAATGAACAAAACACTACTATCGGCAGGTAAGACACTTTTAGACAGTGTTTCTGGTTTTACGCAGTTATCCGACAATACTATTGGATATCATGTTGAAAAAGGGAAGCAGGGCGAAGTCGTTCAGATATTAAAAGGTAAAAAAGTATATGACAGCATTACTAAGCTCAAAAGATTAAATACCATTATGATTTCAATGGATCGTAATACTTTGGAGTATGCCCAGGTGGATTCTTTATTGAAAATCCAGTTTGAACAGAAGAATATTTCTCCTAATTATAATATTAAACATTTTAAAAGTGATTCACTTGTTTATAGTTTAAATTCAGACTTAAATAGTGAAGAACTAATGTCGGTCAGTTCGAAATCGACCTACCTAAAACCAAAGGAGCTTGTCGTTTTAGAATTCGAAAATCCGCTGAAAGATGCTTTAAAGTTAAGTTTTACTGGCATTTTGATTTCATTCTTTCTTGCCGCGGCCATCATATCCTGTTTGTTTTATTTACTCAACATCATCAGAAACCAAAAACAAGTGGCAGAAGTTAAAAATGATCTCATCAGCAATATCACCCACGAGTTTAAAACGCCTATTTCAACAATTGGCGTGGCGCTTGAAGGCTTAAAGAACTTTAATGCACTAGATGATAAGGTTAAAACACTAAACTATTTGAGTATTTCCAACGATCAATTGGAGAAGCTCAATGTGATGGTCGAAAAATTATTGGAAACGGCAACCTTGGATAGTGACAACCTAGAATTGCATAAAGAACACATAAATATGGTTGAGATTATTCAACAATTAGTTGAAAAACACGATTTACGAAACGAAGGAAAAAAGATTAATTTTCATAATGCTAATGATACCATTTCTGCCAACGTCGATACTTTTCATATTGAAAACGCCATCAATAATATTATCGACAATGCGATTAAGTATGGTGGAGAGAAAATTACAATTGAGCTTAAGCAAAATTCATTTGCAACCGCAATTTCTATAGCTGACAATGGTAACAGCTTAAAAAACATCAACAAAGATAAGATATTTGAAAAATTCTATCGTGTACCCAAAGGAAACACACATGATGTTAAAGGTTTCGGAATAGGATTATATTACTCCAAAAAAATTATTGAAAATCACGGCGGCACCATCCAGTTGAATTTAGATAATCAACTGACCACTTTTAAAATCAGCCTCCCAAATGAATAAACCAATCACTATACTTTTAGCCGAAGACGAACCTGCTTTAGGGCATATCATAAAAGAGAGTTTAGAAACACGAAACTTTAAGGTTCTGCTTTGCGACAATGGCGAAAAAGCAAAACACGTTTATCAAGAGCAAAAACCCGAACTTTTAGTGCTGGATGTGATGATGCCAAAAAAAGATGGTTTTACCTTAGCCAAGGAAATTAGAACCTTGGACCGCACCATTCCCATCATCTTTTTGACTGCAAAATCACAAACCAAAGACGTCGTTGAAGGTTTTACCATTGGTGGCAATGATTATTTAAAAAAACCTTTTAGTATGGAGGAGTTGATCGTTAGAATAAATAATCTGTTAGAGAGAACCAATCTTCAAAAGACAACAGAAATATTAACGCTAGGCGATTACACCTTTAATTTCCCAAAACAAACGCTTAAATTGAGAAATGATGGGATTACGCAACTTACACATCGGGAAGCACAGTTATTGTTTCATCTTATAAAAAATAAAAATCAGGTTTTAGACCGCAAGCTTATTCTTAATAAGCTTTGGGGAGATGATGATTTTTTCAACGGCAGAAGTATGGATGTTTTTATATCTAAGCTCCGTAAGAAGTTGAGCGCCGATGAAAAAATTCAAATTTTAAATGTTAGGGGGTTTGGTTATAAGTTAATCTGCTAATTATGGTTTGATTTTTGTAAATTGTAACGAGTTGATAACAAATACATAATTAAAATGGAACAGTTGGCAAAAAAGAAAGAACTTATTGAGTGGTTGATGGGTTTAGAAAATGACGTGATTTTAGATAAAATAGACGAATTAAAGAAACAGAACACGTATGATTTTGGAAATAATTTCCAGACTGGTCTCAAATTAGAAGAGTTCAGAAGTGAAATCAAGAAGCGAATACAGAATTACAGCTCAAATAAATGATTATTTTTCAAGACAATGTCATTAAAGAATTTGATGATTTGATTTTCGACCTCTATTCCAAAGACTATTTTTCTCCGAAACAATCAGCCGAAGTCTATGTCGATAGAATTATTGATTTCATTAAAGAAAGCATTGAAACTTTTCCTTCACAAAAAACACCTCAAAAATTACATCATTTTGGTTCAAAGTATATGTTCTATAAATCTAATAGTAGAACCACTTGGTTTATTTTTTACGAAAGCGAATACCAGAAATATTTAATAACGAAAATCATAAACAATCATATTCGAGACTCAAATTATCTCCATGGAGATAAATAATTAAGGATATCGAGTCTCATTATCGGCACACTATGAAAAATCTAATGTACGTTTTGATTTTTGTTTCAACATCACTCCTTTCACAAGAAAGGATAGCGACTACTGCTTTGAAAACCGTTCCACTAAAGGCAGATCAATTGATCACCATTGACAATTTCGGGACGCTTTTTTACGCCTTAGGCAACACCTTTTATAAAACATCACCAGAACACAGTTATACGTATAGCAATGTGCAGTTGGGACCAATCACCTCAGCCAATGTTTTCAATCCGCTAAAAATCAATGTGTTTTACAAAAATTTTAATACCGTAATGATCCTAGACAATCGGTTATCTGAAATTTATAAAATCGACTTCAATACCATTCAGCCTTACAAAAACATAACACATGTATCTACGGGATATGACAACACCATCTGGATTTTTAATCAAGATATCCAACAATTAGAACTTTTTGATTTTAGATTAAACCAACAAAGAGCAACAACCATGCCCGTACAATCCAAAGTCTTGGATTTGAAAAGCAATTACAATTACAGTTGGTTGTTAACGGAAAACTTCCTGTATACCTACAACTATTTTGGAAGTACGGTTGCAAAAATGAAAAATGAAAAGTTCTTAAAAATAGCAGAAGACAATGGCAATTTGATCATCCAAACTAAAAAGGGACTATTTTATCTCCCCAAAAATACAGACCAACCCGTACCCATCCAACTGCCTGAAATGTTGATAAAACAGTTTTTAGTAACCAATGAAAGCTTGTATATTTACGCCGATGAAACGCTTTATCAATTCCAACTAAAACTGAAATAAATATGCATGTTGCAATAGCCGGAAACATTGGTGCAGGGAAAACCACGCTTACAAAATTATTAGCCAAACATTACCGATGGGAACCCCAATTAGAGGATGTTGTTGACAATCCATATTTGGACGATTTCTACAATCAAATGGAACGTTGGAGTTTTAACTTACAAGTTTATTTTTTGAATAGCCGTTTTAGACAAATTTCTTTAATTCGCGAAAGCGGAAAGGATATCATTCAGGACAGAACCATTTATGAAGACGCCCATATTTTTGCGCCTAATCTTCATGCCATGGGCTTAATGACCAACCGTGATTTTGAAAATTACCGCTCATTATTTGAACTTATGGAGTCTTTTGTACAAGGTCCTGACCTGCTTATTTACCTACGCAGTTCAATTCCTAACTTGGTAAAACAAATCCATAGCCGCGGCCGTGACTATGAAAATTCCATCAGTATAGATTATTTAAGCCGATTGAATGAACGTTATGAAGCCTGGGTTCATGGCTACAAGAAAGGGAAACTTCTTATTATTGACGTTGATAATTTAGATTTTGTATCAAATCCTGAAGATCTGGGTAGCATTATCAATACCATTGATGCCGAGATAAATGGATTATTTTAAGACCTTATCATTTTTCTAACATTTTTCTGTTCTTAAAATTGTAATTTTCCATCCTTAAATTACTTTTAAAAAAAATTTAACAGCTCCATAAAAGGAGATAGTATAGCGACACAATTTATGGCATTACCACTTTATAATTCTAAATATTACCATCGTGATCTCTCTTGGTTACGCTTTAATCACCGTGTGTTACAAGAGGTTGCAGACAAGAGGAATCCGTTGTATGAACGTATAAAGTTCATGGCCATTTTTTCATCTAATTTAGATGAGTTTTTTAGGGTTCGAGTTTCAGATATTAGACAAGTTAAGGATTTGGACAAATCGCTTCGTAAAAAATTGGTTACTAAACCCAATCGCGTTCTCGCCGAAATTAAGGTGCAAGTCAATTTACTTCAGGAAGAATTTGGACAGCTTTTTCAAAATGAAATCATTCCTGATTTAAAAAAGGAAGGCATCCATTTGATAAAATATATAAACTTTTCAGAAAGTCAGAAAAAAGTGGCTGAAGACTATTTTGAAGCTACTTTAAAAGCGAAAATCGACTTAGAAAATTCTATGTTTTCGATCAAGGATGAGGTGTTTGTAGAAAATGAAAGTTCCTACATCACAGCGTTGGTCTCTGAAGACACCTTTCAAGTTGTTCAGATTCCTAAAGATGAACCTCGCTTTTTTGTGTTTCCAGCTGATTCCGATTCGGAAGATAGCCAACATTATATCACCTTTATTGATGATATTATCAAATACAATTTATACAAATCACAGCCAGAACTCGATTTGTCTTATTATGCAATAAAAATCTCAAGAGATGCTGAACTTTATATTGAAGATGAGTTTTCTGGCAACTTGATGGAAAAGATCAAGGAATCACTTCCAATGCGAGAAACAGGTCAGGCAACAAGAGTTTTAATTGACCAACGCATGCCTAAGAACTTTCAAAATGTCTTAAAAAAGGCTTTGGACGTTTCGCATGTAGATGTGGTTTTAGGTGGTACTTACCATAATTTTAAAGATTTTTTCGGATTTCCAAATCCTACAGATAAGGATTTATCTTTTAAACCCCTTCCTCCTCTTGACCATCCGGTAACATCTAAGTATGCCTCTATGTTTGAGGCTATTGACACTAAAGACCAACTGATGCATTATCCGTATCAGACCTTTGAGCCCGTGATTAAATTGTTGGAAGAGGCTGCTGACGATCCGCAGGTGACCACCATAAAAATGACATTGTATCGTGTAGCTGAAGAGTCACGTTTAAATAATGCTATAGCCAAAGCCGCAAAAAACGGCAAAAAAGTGATTATTTTCATTGAAGTGAAAGCCCGTTTTGACGAACATAACAATTTGAAGTGGGGTGAAATTTTTAAAGAAAATGGCGCTCAGGTATTGTACAGTTACCCAGGCATTAAAGTGCATTCTAAAATTTTGTATATAGAACGTCAAGTAGCTGAAGAGCTGAAACCCTATTGCTATATAGGAACGGGTAATTTTAACGAAAAAACCTCTACACTCTATACCGATTTTGGTTTGATGACTAACAACAAAAAGATCACAGAGGATCTTAACAAATTGTTTTTAGTACTTGAAGGAATATTCCTAGTTCCAAAAGCAAAAAAACTATTGGTATCTCCATTTACCATGCGTAATAAATTTGTGAGTTTGGTGGAAAAGGAAATCCACTTAGCCCAGGCAGGTAAAGAAGCATACATCATTTTGAAGATGAATAGTCTTGAAGACAAAAAAATGATCAAGCTACTTTATGAGGCCAGCAACAAAGGGGTGAAAATCCAGTTATTGATAAGAGGCATGTGCAGTTTGGTACCTGGCATCAAAGGGCAGAGTAAAAACATAAAGGTGACCAGTATTTTGGATCGCTTTTTAGAACACGGCCGGGTCTATATTTTTGGCAATGCAGGCGATGAAAAAATGTATATTGGCTCAGCTGACTGGATGACACGTAATTTAACGCATCGTATTGAGGTGGTAACGCCCGTTTTGGATCCCGACAACTTTAAAATAATAAGAGATGTTATCGACATCCAATTGGCCGATACCGTCAAGGCTCGTATTATTGATGCAGAACAGACTAACCAGTATGTAAAGCTTGGCAAGAAACCTGAAGTACGCTCACAATATGAGATTTACGAATATTTCAAGATGATGAAATCGTAGATTTCGATGGAACGCTGATGATGCTGATTATAGCTGATTGGCGCGGCCATTCAGACCTCACAGGTTTTAGAAACCTGTGAGGTCTTTTTCCTTGGCCAAGTTTTAAACCTGAGACCCCGCTAAAAAGTGGGATTAGTTCAACTCTCTGTTTTGAATGCATTGCTTCGCAATTTTTCAAAGCAGGGTTTCACTAATAAATCCATTCTCTCGAGCATGTTCCATCGCCCCCTTACTGCTATCTACCAAAAGCACCGGAATAGTTTTATAATTTTCATATAATCCTTTTACACGCAACATTTTCTTTTTATGTTTTACACTTCTAAGATAAATGGCTAAAATCCGGTCTGGGTTTTCTTCAGCAATTTCCAAATAAATGTCAGCATCATGCTCTCCACTATCGCCTATCAAGATGAGATTCAGCTGCGGATAGGTTTTAAGTATATTTAAAATTTCGCGCTGTTTCTGAGGTTTTTCCTTGTTTTTTTTCCGGTTCATAAAATTACCAAAATCACGAAGTAATATCGGTCCTTTAGGAAAATTGTTCTTTGTTAGAAAGAACTCTAAATATCGGTACATGTTCCAAGGACTATGGCTGACGTAAAATATCGGGTTTGCTTCTTTACCCGTGCTTCCGCGATGTAAGAGGTGATAAAATTCTGCTGCACCTTCCAACGGCGAGCGTTTTGAAGCACGCTTTAAAAACGTATTATAGACTACTCGCCACTTGAGTGTAGATACCAAGCCCGTATGTAAAATGGTATCATCAATATCGCTAGCAACACCAAATGAAATATCTTTTGAAGGTATTAGCATCTCACCAGGAAATCGGTTTTCTAGCTGAATAATCCTGGTAGATGTGAAGTCTTTATAAGCCAATTCAAAAGATAGCCACCCTTCCTCATTGGTCAAAGCATCCAAACCATGTATTGTCAAATCAATCAGAAAATAACCTTTATTATCTGTAACCGTCTCAAAAATCTTTCCGTTAGGTAATTTCAGGAGTAAGATAGTATGCTTTATTTCATCCGTTTCAAAACGCTTATAGGCATTGATCAAAAGCTTTATGGGATGCTTCCCTTCCAAATTGATAGATTCGTCTTCCAGTGCACGTCCTCGCACATACAAATGTGATGCGGTTCCATAACTTTGAAAAACGATGACCTGCAAAGGGTCTTTTTTTAATAATCCCATATTATAAATGCCAAGTATCAGGCCAAAGCCAGAGTATTAATAATCCCGAAGTTAAGGCTATTCCAAAAACCATCATAATCCATTTGGCCATTTCTTTTGCGCCTATCACTATTGCCATGACCCCTTTAAAAACAAGGTTTGAGATTGTCGCTAATAAGATCAAACGCCAACCTAAATCCGTTTCTAGTCGGTCTGCTTTCATCATTTGCGAAAGTGACAAGGTAATAGCATCTACATCAGTAAGTCCGCTAATAATGGAAACGATATACAACGCATTTTCCCCGAATTGTTTTTTGGTAAAAGCCACCAGTAGTAAAATAAAACCATACAACAAACCAAAAATAATGGCACTTTTAAATTGTGCTGGATTTTCAGGTTCTGGCATTTTTTCATCTGTCGTATCTTTATTTACGATATAAAATAGACCTATAGCCAAGAGTGCCACTACAATTATTTCTGCAAGAATTGGTAAAAAGAGTGCCCCCAATTTTTCTGGAACTATCACCGCAATTTCAATAAGAACACGAATCATTGATACCATTGAAGCCGTAGTAATTACAAAAACGGCCATCTTGCTAATGGACCTTTGGTCTTTAGTCTTCCTAGCGTAACTTACCGTGGTGGCCGTACTACTGATCAATCCGCCTAAAATGCCATTAAAAATAATGCCTACTTTCTTCCCTACCAATTTATAAATAAAATAGCCCACAACACTTATTCCTACGATAAGCGTGACCATGAGCCAAATATTTTTTGGGTTGATGACATCTAAAGGACCAAAAGTTCGGTCTGGTAAAATGGGAAGGATGATCAAACTGATTCCCGCCAAGGTCATGATAGCCGATAAATCTTTGTTGCTTAAGCTGTCTATAAAGTCATGGAGTTTCTCTTTAATGTAGAGTAGTACAGCCATAGTAGCGCCTACAAAAATCCCTACCAACTGACTGCCCATAACCAGGTAAGCCCCAATGGCAAACATTAAGAGCGCCGCAACTTCAGTGGTCTGGCCCACGTCTGCCTGATCAAATTTCTTAATTTTAATGTAGTTCGCCATCATTAACATGGCGGCCACGCATAAACCTAAAATTGGCAGGATATAAGGATTATCATATTCCCGAGAAAGAAAACCCGCCATGACCCCTAACATGGAGATCAAGGTAAATGTCCGAACACCAGCCATTTCACTTTTGCTTTTTTGACGTTGTAAGCCCACCAATAAGCCCAAACCAAAAGCGATACCCAAGGTGGTTAAATCATCATAATTCATAAATACTAAGTTAACAAAAAATAGAAAAGGCTACATCATGTCGATGTAGCCTTTATTAAGAATTATATTACAAATTATGTTTGTTCAATAAAGAATTAAGATCCTACCTCGCCGGCCGGCAGGCGCTTCGGTTTTAGTCCCGAGCTATCGGGAAAAGAACAAAGATTTGATTATAATTAACCGATAAACAATCGTCATACAAAATTAAATTCGACCAATCACTCTCAGTGAGATTAGTTAAAGAAAGCATAGTATCATTTTTAAGATTTCGCACCACATCTTGCTTGAACAGACTGTAAACTCCTCACTTATTTAACCGGACAGTCATGACGACAAATCATGTGTATCAAATATCTTTTTTAAGATGGTCAATGGCAGCCTTTACTTCTTCTAAAGTGCCTTCCAAAACACGCTCTTCTTTCATTACTTTGCCATCTTCAGTATAGGTTCTTGTCACAACCGCCTTTGCATTATCTGCATCAACCGTTACCATTTCAATATCAAGAGCATCCGTAACGCCATTAGTGACCTCAACAAACTCCGTACTTGTAACTGTACCTTCTAGGGTGTGTCCGCCTAAAATTGGCGCAATTACCAAACCAATTAAACAGGTCAACTTAATTAAAATATTCATGGATGGTCCTGAAGTATCTTTAAATGGATCTCCAACCGTATCACCCGTTACTGCCGCTTTATGCGCCTCAGAGCCTTTATAGGTCATCTCACCATTGATTAACACCCCAGCCTCAAAGGATTTTTTGGCATTGTCCCAAGCCCCACCAGCATTGTTCTGAAAAATCGCCCATAGCACACCACTTACGGTCACACCAGCCATATAGCCACCTAACATTTCCGCAATGGCCAAATTATTCATTCCGAATATCATCGGGACGAATGCAATCAGCAACGGAAATCCGATAGTCAATAATCCTGGGAGCATCATTTCTCTTAATGAGGCTTCGGTTGATATGGCCACACATTTATCGTATTGTGGCTTCCCCGTGCCTTCCATAATTCCTGGAATCTCTCTAAACTGACGACGCACTTCTTCTACCATTTGCATTGCTGCTTTACCAACGGCGTTCATCGCAAGAGCCGAAAATACTACAGGCACCATCCCGCCAACAAATAACATGGCCAAAACCGGTGCTTTAAAAATATTGATTCCATCAATTCCTGTAAAAGTTACATAAGCGGCAAATAATGCCAAAGAGGTCAATGCTGCAGAGGCGATCGCAAACCCTTTACCTGTAGCTGCAGTGGTGTTTCCAACCGCATCCAAGATATCCGTGCGTTCTCTTACAATAGGGTCTTGCTCACTCATTTCAGCAATTCCTCCTGCGTTATCAGAAATAGGTCCGAAAGCGTCAATAGCCAATTGCATAGCGGTAGTAGCCATCATTGCCGAAGCCGCCAAAGCTACACCGTAAAACCCAGCAAAGGCATAAGATGTCCAAATAGCCCCCGCAAATAACAATACTGATGGAAATGTGGAGATCATCCCCGTTGCTAAACCTGCAATAATATTGGTTCCTGCACCCGTACTTGATTGTTGTACAATTTTTAAGATTGGTTTTTTACCCAGTCCTGTATAGAATTCTGTAATTGATGAAATTACAGCACCAACAACCAATCCTACCAAAGTGGCGTAAAACACACGCATAGAAGATATATCTTGAAGCCCTTCACCAAAGAAATTCATTTGCATGGTTTCTGGCAACATCCATGTTACTAAGGCGAAACAGGACACTGCAACCAAAGCGATAGCCACCCAATTACCAAGATTTAAGGCGCCCATAACTTGTGCTTCCTTGGCATCGTTGCTTTTTATTTTAACTAAAAATGTTCCGATAATGGAAATGATAATCCCAACACCAGCAATAGCCATTGGTAATAATATCGGGCCAATACCTCCAAAGTCGTCAGTAATGGCGCCGCCCATATCTTTAATTACATAGTTTCCTAAAACCATAGCTGCCAAAACGGTGGCTACATAAGAACCAAACAAATCAGCACCCATACCCGCAACATCACCAACATTGTCACCCACGTTATCTGCAATAGTTGCAGGATTACGCGGATCATCTTCAGGAATACCAGCTTCCACTTTTCCCACTAAATCGGCACCCACATCGGCTGCTTTGGTATAGATACCCCCACCAACACGAGCAAATAATGCAATAGATTCTGCCCCAAGTGAAAAGCCAGCCAGCGTTTCTAGAACAATGGTCATGTCCATAGTATTGGTCCAGGCACTACCCATAAAGAACCAAAAGAAAAATATAAAGAAGGATGTTAATCCCAATACCGCTAATCCAGCAACGCCAAGCCCCATTACAGTTCCACCTCCAAATGAAATGTTTAGAGCGTTTGGTAAACTTGTTTTCGCCGCTTGAGTGGTTCTAACGTTTGTTTTAGTTGCGATTTTCATCCCAATATTCCCTGCAAAAGCCGAGAACACTGCTCCAAAAATGAATGCGATTACTATTAGCCAATGTGTTGTTGGTACAACTACTGATACAATAGCAAGCAAAACACTAACAACCACCACAAAAATTGCCAGTAAACGGTATTCAGCATTTAAAAAAGCAAGGGCGCCTTCATAGATATGATCCGAAATCTCTTTCATTTTACCATCTCCAGCGTCTTGTTTCATGACCCAAGACTTCTTTACAAGCATATAAATTAAGCCTAAGGCCGCCATTACAATAGGCATATAAATCATTAGTGATCCCATATCATTATTTTAGATTGATTAATGTTAAACGGTTGCTAAAGTAATTAAATTCACCGATAAACAAAAGAACCCCTTATGTTATATAAGAGGTTCCGAATTTTTATAAGAAAGGAATTACATTAAATAGTAAAATTTCCGTTGGTTTTATGCTCACTGTTTTCGTAACGGAGAACACATTTATTAAGGATGTCATAGGCCTCTTGTGCATCTCCCCATCCACCTACATCAACTTTTTTCTTTTCCAAATCTTTATACACTTGAAAGAAATGCTCAATTTCTTTAATTTGATGAGCATTCACGTCAGATAAATCGTTAAGACTATTCCAAATAGGATCAGAAACTGGTACACAGATTACTTTCTCGTCGTTTCCTTTTTCATCAGCCATATGGAACACACCAATAGGTTTTACTTCAACAACGCACATAGGAAAGGTAGGTTCAGTACCTAACACCAAAACGTCTAATGGATCTCCATCCAAAGCTAGAGTTTCCGGAATGAAACCATAATCAGCAGGATACATCATGGAAGAAAACAACAAACGATCAAAACGGATCTTTTTTAAATCAAAATCGTATTCATATTTGTTACGGCTTCCTTTTGGTATTTCGATTAATACATCAAAAGTTTTTTTTCCTTTAGGACTCATAGTATTTATTTTTAGTAGCCTTTTTAGTAGCGGCTTATGTTATTCAATCTTCATTTTTTCGGCGTGCAAAGATATGCAACTCTTTGTGATAAACAATTGTAGGTGAGAGTTATTTTAAGGCGTCTCGTTCAACCTTATTATATTTAGGATAAAGGACTCAATTTGTAATTTTTGCCAACCATAAACGCTTTGACGCAATTATTGTGCCTTTGATGAAAACATTGTATTTTGGTAGTGGTTAATTCAACCTCAATTTAAACACAACGATATTATATTTCAAAAAAATTTGCCGAATTGATTAATAATCTGAATTACTAGAACTCTCATATGACACAAGATATTTTAATAGGAATACTAGGTTCATCACTCATTTGGATCCTTATACTTTTGATTTTTATTGCCCATCAAAAACAAAAAGGCATGAGTGCTTTAAGAGCAAAAGAAATGGCATTTGAGAAAGAAAAAAATCTGATTCTTGACCAAATGCGTATCGAAAAACAGTCAGAATTTGAAAAGGGCTACGTTTCAGGAGCTGAAAAATCTGATTTTATCATTCATGTGGAGCCGTATAAAAACATGAACGGTAAAAAAAGCTATTTTCAAAACAGTCAGGTGGTAGAAATTGGATATATCTACAGATTATTTGTCAAAGGCATTCCAAGTTTAGACCCACACATTCAAATAGTTGAACGTATTAAATTGAGTGAACTGAATGAACAAAATGTGGACTCTGCACTCGGAAAGTTAGAAATGATCCTCGAAAAAATTCCGAGTCCACATTTGAGATTGGCTGGAAATTTAAAGGACTTCGGGACTGGATTATTAAGAACCATCAAATCAAAACGCAATTAGATAGCCTCAATAAGAATATTACAACTCTAGTATAATGGGTTTTTCGCGCGCATCACCTCCTATTTATGGATTTTAATATTTAAAATTTTCCACGATAGGACTCAGGTTCAATTTATTTTCTCTGTTTTTTTAAAGCGTAAAAATCATTTGGTTTTTTTTCCTACATTAGTCGGCAAATAATCAAGCCTTACAGTAATAAAATCAACCTTAAACTTATGAAAAAAAGTTTCTCTCTTGTTCTGTCATTAATGGTTTTATTCGTGGTTAGCAGCTGTGGATCAGAAGATGATGATACATGTACTAAAATGATAGCTATACCACATTATAAGGTTGTAAACAATCAATTTGAGGCTTATAATGTGACAGAAGAAGTTGCTTGCGACTTTGTTGAACCGGAAAATTCTGGTCCGCCTGAATTACAAAACTTTTCTTATGAAGTATTGTACTTTACATTTATTCCTGATACAGGGCATAAGACCTCTCGTTTAAAATTTGAGATTAAACTTAATAATCCCAATAATTATGCTGTTGAGGGCTTAGCCTTTTTGACCACAAGAGTAGATGGAGACAGTTTTGAATATTATGGCAATTACTCAAAACTCGCTACGGTTTCTTGTAATAAGATTGCTGCCAATTCAAGCTGCACCCTAACATTTGACCAAGAATATGCGTTAAAACCAGAAGAGGAAAACCCAACAGCAATAGAGTTGGTCTCTGTGGCATACTATGTGGCCAATTAACCAGAAACCCTCAAATAACACTCTCAATCGAGCTTGCGGTGGACTCTAAAAATTAAACCCAAAACTACCAGTAACCCCAAAAGAACGCGCATCTGGATTCTCAAGATAATTACCTCTAAAGTTGAAGTCAATACGGAAGATTTTAAAGATATTACCAACGCCCACACTATATTCATAATACATTTTATCCGTTGGTGCTAGATAGGTTAACCCTGAGGCATTTAAAGCTCGGTTGGCTTGCGAAACTTCTCCCCAAACACCCCTGAGACCCACAATCTCACGAAGATTCAATTTTCGCAAAAATGGAATTCGTGAAAAGAAGCGTCCATTAAAATTGTGTTCCAAATGCAATGAGGCATAGGTATCGGTCACAAACTCATAATAATCCAGTTGTGAAAAGGTGTTGTAAATGGAAAAATAAGACTGGTTACCGGGTACAACATTGAGTAAGCCCAAAGGTACCTCACCAAATGTTTTTCCCGCTTCAATTGTCGTGGTTAATCTGCCATAACCACCAACCTGCCAAGGTTGAATATAAGAAAACTGAACTTTGGTATAATCAAAATCACTGTTTAAAATCGATTTGTCGCCTCTAGTGACTTGCGCAAATAAACTTGGATACCCGTCATTAGCATGTCGACGTTCTACTCCAAACCCAGTCATTTTACGACCGGGAAAATAGGACACTGAAAAGGCATTTTCATACTGTTCAATCTCTGACGCAGTGGTGGTTTGCGTTTCATCTGTATAATAATCCAAGCTAAAAGTTTCTGAAGCTGAGCTTAAGGTTCTATAGGTACCACTTAACCTAAACACAAGATTCCTTACAGGCTCCAAGTCCATCGCTACCGTTGTCAAATTGACGTTAGTCAATTTATCGTTGGTACTGGTTCCAATAAGAGAGGATGAGGCCAAACTACGCCCTAAAATATCTGTTGACGAAGTTAAATTGGCGCCTATTTGTTCTACATCCCGTCTATTTCCTGCGGAGATGATAAATCGGTTCTTTTTATCGATAAGCCATTTTCCTGAGATGCCGTATTTAAATTTATCATCATTAAAGCCGTAAGCCAAAAAGCCTTCCATACGCCAAAGATCATTAGGTCCAAAATAAGTTCTACCACCGGTTCTTATTCGGATGCCCTCAACTTCATTATAGCCAAAAGTGGAAAAAATGGGTCCGTAATCAAAATTGATATCCGTAAATTCCACATATCCTGACGCCAAAATAGTCCCTACATTATATAAACGTTTAAACTTTTTGACGGTTTTAAGCGTGTCCAACATTTTATAGACGCCTTTTTCATCCTGACTTAAGGATTCCATTCGGTTCTGATCCCAAAATTCATCGTCTCTATTATAAACGTCTTCATTATAACTGTACACTTCCTTGCTATAAAACTTGTCTTCCTTAGGAATATCAAAAGCATAATTATCATAGAGGGTGGTCCGTTTTCCGTAGATGCCTCGCGATTGCTCCTTTTTATTAAAAGCGAAGTCAGACATAAAGTAATCGCGCTTAATCAAGAATAAAGAATCATTTAGGACCTCAAATTCCTGTTCAATATAAATTTCCTTTACCCAGTTAATATTAGCACTTTTTGACGCCTGCATATTGATTTCCTTAATAGCGAAGGTGGTATCGTTAACCCAAAAATCGCCTTTAAAGGTCAATTCATTTTTACGTCGTGGATAGTAAATAATGTTATAACACCATTTGTTATCAATAAAAGCACTATCAGAAAGCACATAATTATAGGTGTTGACGCCAGTTTTTGACAGTGGGCTCACAAAACTTTTATCGAAAAATTTGAGGTAATTATCGTAAATATCAAAGTCAGAATAGAGATCATCCACAAAATCAATGATCATCTGGTTGTTGCTAAATCCTGAATTTTTATTACCCTTAACATCTTCCTTTTCCTTACTTTTAAGATTATCACCAAACACCTTACTGCGCGCTTCATTGATAAATATAGGCAGGTAGGTTTTTCCGGTCACTTTACTCGTGTCTACTTGATCAAAAACAAACTCCATCCCTTTAAACAACTTGCTTTTAATTAAAGCACTATCAATGGTGTTGATGTCAAACTCTACCTTTTCATACTTGTCATATTCGTATTGCTTAAATTGGCGCAATCCGTTTTGACGTTTGCGTTCCCAAATTTTCTTTAAGATGGCAATGGCAGGATTTTCACTCTCTTTTTTGGATTGTTTTCCGGTAACAATATACACTTCGTCCAATTGCCCTGCAGCTTCCTTTAAGATGAATTTGAGGTCGTAGTTGACTTTTTTTGGCAACGGAATCTCTAAGCTTTCATACCCAAGGAAGGAAACCATAAGCGTCTCATAAGTGTTGTCAGATTCTAGATAAAACCGGCCTTCTTCATTAGTAATCGTGCCTTCAGTAGATCCTTTGAAAAACACATTGGCATAGGCTACAGACACATTACTCTCATCAAACACAACACCGCTTACTTTGGTTTGAGCGAAGACGGAACACATTCCGAAGAAAAAAAACAGGAGACGTAGAGTTAGTTTCATAAGACAAAAAAACTTCATTGACACCATTGTCAATGAAGTTTGGATACGCAATCCCGATAGCTATCGGGAGCGATTTATTTATACATTACTTTTTTGACAGCTTTCACGACCTCATCGCTATTAGGCAACCATTCTGCCAAAAGAACTGGAGAATAGGGCGCAGGTGTATCTGCTGTATTAATTTTCACAACTGGAGCATCTAAATAATCAAACGCTTCTGATTGTACGATATAAGTGATCTCTGTAGCAACATTTCCAAATGGCCATGCTTCTTCCAATACCACCAACCTATTGGTTTTCTTAACCGATTTCAAAATCGCTTCCTTATCTAAAGGACGGACGGTTCTCAAATCAATGATCTCACATGAAATTCCTTCCTTTTCTAATTCATCAGCAGCTTTGTAAGCTTCCTTAATAATTTTACCAAAAGATACGATGGTCACATCTGTGCCCTCACGTTTAATTTCAGCAACTCCTATAGGAATTGTATACTCTCCTTCTGGCACTTCACCTTTATCACCATACATTTGCTCACTCTCCATAAAAATTACAGGATCGTTATCGCGAATAGCCGATTTTAAAAGGCCTTTTGCATCGTAAGGATTAGATGGCACCACTACTTTTAGTCCTGGCGTGTTGGCAAACCAGTTCTCGAAAGCTTGAGAATGCGTTGCTCCCAACTGACCTGCAGAACCTGTTGGACCTCTAAAAACAATAGGACAATTAAATTGCCCACCAGACATTTGTCTGATTTTTGCAGCGTTATTTATAATTTGATCAATCCCTACCAAAGAGAAATTAAAGGTCATATACTCCACAATTGGACGGCATCCCGTCATGGTCGAGCCGATGGCTACACCAGCAAAACCAAGCTCTGCAATAGGCGTATCAATAACACGTTTGGCACCAAACTCGTCCAACATTCCTTTGGATGCTTTGTAGGCACCATTATATTCTGCAACTTCCTCACCCATTAAATAAACGGTCTCATCACGGCGCATTTCTTCGCTCATGGCTTCACAGATAGCTTCTCTAAATTGAATTGTCTTCATTTCTAAAATTTAAATCGATTAGCAAAAGTAAGAATAAAAGAAAAACTAAAACGAAAAGAATTATTTAAAATTTATTATGCATGCATAGTAAAAATGTCGTCTAAAATAATTAACTTCGTATCCTATTGAATAGAATACAGTTTTCAGTGGTCAATTGAGGTTCAATTTTGATTTCGAACCTCATTATGCTAAAAAACTAATAATATAATAAATTATAAAACATGAAAATACTTGTATGTATTAGTCACGTACCTGATACGACTTCAAAAATTAATTTCACTGATGGTGATACTAAGTTTGACACCAATGGTGTGCAATTTGTAATCAACCCAAATGACGAATTTGGTTTGACCCGTGCCATGTGGTTTAAAGAAAAACAAGGTGCCTCCGTGGATGTGATCAACGTGGGTGGACCTGAAACCGAACCGACCTTACGTAAAGCATTAGCGATTGGAGCTGATAGTGCCATACGCGTTAACACGCCTGCAACTGACGGATTTGCCGTAGCAAAACAATTGGCAAACGTAGTTAAAGATGGGGGTTACGATTTAATTATCGCTGGGCGTGAATCTATTGATTACAATGGAGGCATGGTTCCCGGCATGTTGGCCGAATTGCTTGGTGCTAACTTTGTAACCAACTGTATCAGTCTTGAAGTAGATGGCGCCAATGCCAAAGCAGTGCGAGAAATTGATGGTGGTAAGGAAACGGTATCCACAACCTTACCTTTAGTTATTGGGGGACAAAAAGGAATCGTGGAAGAGAGTGATTTGCGTATTCCAAACATGAGAGGTATTATGCAGGCGCGTCAAAAACCATTAAACGTGGTAGAGCCGGTAGAGGCTACCAAAGAAACCTCAACGGTGAAGTTTGAAAAACCAGAACCTAAAGGCGCCGTTAAATTGGTGTCTCCTGATAATCTGGACGAATTAGTGAGCTTACTTCATAACGAGGCGAAAGTGATTTAGTTGCAGACTAAATCATCCCAAACTTGATTTGGGATCTTTCGAAATTTTTCAGAAATTAACAATGAGTTCCTGAATCTAGTTCAGGAAAAATTTTAAAAACAAAATTTTATGTCAGTTTTAGTATATACAGAATCCGAACAAGGAAAATTTAAGAAAGTCGCTTTTGAAGTGGCATCTTACGCAAAAGCCGTTGCTGACCAAATGGGTACGACGGTTACTGCAATTACTATAAATGCCAGTGATGTTTCAGAATTGGGAAGCTATGGCGTTGATAAAGTGTTAAAGGTTAACGATTCAAAATTGGATATGTTTAACGCCAAAACCTATGCCAACATTATTAAGCAAGCCGCTGAAAAAGAAGGCACCAAAGTGGTGGTGGTCAGTTCAAGTGCAGACAGTAAATACCTAGCGCCGTTATTGGCCGTAGGTTTAGACGCGGGCTATGCATCTAATGTAGTAGAAGCACCAACAAGCGCCTCTCCCTTCACTGTTAAACGCACTGCTTTTACCAATAAAGCATTTATTTTTTCAACCATTGATACGGATGTAAAAATTGTAGGTGTTTCAAAAAATGCTTTCGGCTTAAAAGAGCATTCAGGCAGTGCTACTGCTGAAGATTTCGCCCCGTCTATTCCTGAAAATGGCGTTCATGTAGAATCTGTGGACAAAGCAACCAACACCGTAACTATTGCAGATGCTGAGATTGTAGTCTCTGGCGGACGGGGCCTAAAAGGTCCTGAAAATTGGGGAATGATTGAAGAATTAGCAGAAGTTTTAGGAGCAGCCACGGCATGTTCAAAACCAGTGTCTGATTTAGGTTGGAGACCTCACGGCGAACACGTTGGCCAAACAGGAAAACCTGTAGCCTCTAATTTATATATTGCTATAGGCATCTCAGGTGCCATTCAACATTTAGCAGGTATTAATGCCTCTAAAGTTAAGGTGGTTATAAACTCTGATCCTGAAGCCCCATTTTTTAAAGCAGCAGACTACGGTGTAGTGGGCGATGCCTTTGAAGTGGTTCCTAAACTCATAGAAAAATTAAAAGAATTTAAGGCACAAAACGCATAAATTTCTTAACTTGTAGCAGCAACGCGACTGGTACATAAAATTGTTGCCACAAATACATGACCAAAATCCAATCCAGGATTCATGTATTTGTGGCAAACATTTTCAAAATTCTATTTTCTATCGGGAACTTCCCAAAAAATTATGTGGATCACAGTTGGTAAAGTCCCAATTTAAACAGTTATTTGCCTTTTAAATTATATGAGTTTAGTCCGATTGAACATAAAGGGAATATCCTATAGCCAAACGCAAAATGGCGCATATGCCTTGATCTTGAATGAGGTAGATGGCGATCGCAAACTCCCTATTGTAATTGGTGCATTTGAAGCGCAATCCATTGCCATTGCACTCGAAAAGGAAATCCGTCCGCCGCGTCCTTTAACCCATGATCTTTTTAAAAATTTCGCTGATCGCTTTGACATTATTGTCAAACAAGTCATCATCCATAAATTGGTAGATGGGGTATTTTATTCCAGTCTCATTTGCGAGCGTGATAAAATTGAAGAAATTATAGACGCCAGGACTAGTGATGCCATTGCGTTGGCACTTCGTTTTCAAGCCCCAATATTTACGTATAAAAATATTTTGGATAAGGCAGGAATCTACTTAAAGATCAATCCGCAAAAAGAAGACGAGCAACAGGATAGCATCCTTTTGGATGATTTGGTAGCTGAAGAAATTGAATCCACCTTTCAGGATAATTACAAGAACAAAACGCTTGAAGAACTGCATTCTTTATTGGAACAGGCCGTCTTAAGTGAAGATTATGAAATGGCAGCAAAAATAAGAGATGAAATTTCAAAACGTTAAACGATCTGCCAAATGAAACATTTCTTTTTAGCTTTTACAGCTATTTTTTTTGGAATAACAACACTAATAGGGCAAAGCATAGAGAAGAAATGGCAATTTGAAGCAGTTCAAAATGATCAAGGTGTCAATCTTTACAACATTAATAAAAATACAGATGGGCTATCTCTTAAAGATGGCGATTTCACCTTCTTCTTAGCCGCAAAAGATAGCAGCCATACGGAAGGCAACTATATTACCCAAAACAAATTACTGGTTCTTTATTACGACACCCCTTCTGAAACAATCAAGCATTTTACTGTTGAAACACTCACAGATTCAACATTGGTACTTCAAGACAACAAAGAGGTTAATTATATTTTTTCAACTCCTAAAGAGGTCTTAGCGGTAACTGAAGCGGCTACTAGCGGCATCATACCAAGTCAGGGATTTTCAACGTCCAGTTTATTACGCGGCGCTTTGGGGATGTTCGTCTTGTTGTTGATCTCCTATCTGCTGAGTCAAAACAGAAAAGCCATCAATTGGAAAACCATAGGCTTCGGGCTTGCAGCGCAATTGCTATTGGCCATTGGGGTTTTAAAAATCCCTTTCATTCAAAAAACATTTGAGGTTGTCGGAAAAATGTTCGTAAAAGTTTTAGAATTCACCCAGGCAGGAAGTGAATTTCTACTTGGAGGCATGATGGATATCAGCAGCTTTGGGTTCATTTTCCTATTTCAAGTCTTGCCAACCATCATTTTCTTTTCAGCCCTAACCTCTCTATTGTTTTATTTAGGAGTCATTCAAAAGGTCGTCGCGGGTATGGCTTGGGTACTGACAAAACTCTTAAAAATATCAGGAGCTGAAAGTTTAAGTGTTGCCGGTAATATTTTCTTAGGTCAAACTGAGGCCCCCTTAATGATCAAAGCGTATTTAGAGAAAATGACCAAGTCTGAAATTTTATTGGTCATGATTGGTGGAATGGCCACAGTAGCAGGTGGTGTACTGGCCGCCTATATCGGGTTTTTAGGTGGTGAAGATGAAGCGCTAAAACTATTTTATGCAAAGCACTTGTTAACTGCATCTGTTATGGCGGCTCCTGGTGCCATTGTCATCTCAAAAATGTTGTATCCACAACAAAAAGAAATCAACACTGAAATTCACGTTACACAAGATAATATTGGCTCTAACGTTTTAGATGCTATTGCAAACGGAACTACTGAAGGCTTAAAATTAGCCGCAAACGTAGGCGCCATGCTTTTGGTCTTTATCGCTTTTATAGCCATGATCAATTATGGTTTTGGTAAACTGGGAAGCGTGACAGGTTTAAATACGCTCATTGCCAATAACACACCTTATTTGGCCTTGTCCTTAGAATTTATATTAGGCTACATCTTTTCGCCGTTAATGTGGCTCATTGGTGTTGCAAAGGAAGATATGGCACTCATGGGACAATTATTGGGTATAAAATTGGCTGCAAGTGAATTTGTTGGCTATATCCAATTGGCAGAGCTGAAAAACGTAGCCAGTGCAACCCATTTAAAATTTGAAAAATCAATCATTATGGCCACCTATATGTTATGCGGATTCGCCAATTTTGCATCCATAGGCATTCAAATTGGAGGCATCGGTTCTTTAGCACCGGGACAGCGTAAAACCTTATCTGAATTTGGATTGAAAGCCCTTATAGGCGGTACCATAGCCTCTCTATTGTCGGCCACGATTGCCGGGATGATTATTGGGTAATGTAATTCCTGCGAAGGCAGGAATCTTACGTGGCTTGTTGCTAACTTTAATGAACGTTCAAATTTAATATCCTACAACTTAAGTACACGTAACTTACTTCACTTCTAACTTTAATGCACATATAACTTCGAGAAGTTCTTAACTTTCTTTAATTTTGCTCCCGAAGTAAAATGAAAGTTTAATTTAATGAGATTCCCACGTTCGTGGGAAGTTGCCATGAAACAATATCACGACCTAGTAAAGCACGTATTAGAGTACGGTACTCAAAAAGGAGACCGCACTGGAACTGGAACCAAAAGTGTGTTTGGATATCAAATGCGCTTTGATCTGAGCGAAGGCTTCCCAATGGTGACCACCAAAAAAGTCCATTTAAAATCGATTATTTACGAATTGCTTTGGTTTTTGAAGGGTGATACCAACATCAACTATCTCAACGATAACGGGGTTAGGATCTGGAATGAATGGGCGGATACCAATGGCGATTTAGGCCCGGTGTACGGCCACCAGTGGCGCAACTGGAATAACGATGAGATAGATCAGATTAAGGATATTGTAGAGACGCTTAAAACTAACCCAAATAGCCGACGTATGTTGGTTTCTGCGTGGAATCCTTCTGTATTACCAGACACCTCAAAATCATTTTCAGAAAACGTGGCCAATGGTAAAGCGGCACTTCCACCGTGCCATGCCTTTTTTCAATTTTATGTAGCAGACGGGAAATTATCCTGCCAGTTGTACCAACGCAGTGCTGATATCTTTTTGGGCGTACCTTTTAATATTGGATCTTACGCACTGTTTACCATGATGTTGGCGCAAGTATGCGGCTATGAACCTGGAGAATTCATTCATACGTTTGGTGATGCACACATCTACAACAACCATATGGAACAATTAGAACTGCAACTATCTCGTGAGTTAAGACCGCTTCCAAAAATGAAATTAAATCCAGAGATCAAAGATATTTTCGAGTTCAAATTTGAAGATTTCACTCTAGAAGACTACAATCCACACCCCCATATTAAAGGCATCGTTGCAGTGTAACTTTAATATGCTTGTTTCACGTAAATTTAGAATTAAAAAGAGCGTTTTCCCGAAGAGAAAACGCTCTTTCTAATTATTTGATCATCAGTGTCCGGTAAAACAGGTGAAAAGTTTGCAAATCTCCTTAAAGCATGATCTGGTTCGAGAACTTAAAAATGGCAACTTGTTTTTGAAACCAATTTCACTTAGAGTGATTGGGCAAATTTAATTTAGAGTAACGGCTGTTTATCAGTCAGTTACGATCAAGTCTTTGTTCTTTTCCCGATAGTTATCGGGACTATAAGCGCAGCGATCTTAATTCTTTATCGGACAATAATGTTATTTGATAAAGGTGATTACAAATTCAACACGGCGTTTTCGCCACCAAATTCATTGGTTTTATAAGCATCTGCATGCTCATCATTGATGAATGTGCCATCTACTAAGTATCTAAACTCATAGGAGTTGTCTTTTTCTAAATTCAAAGTGCCTCTAAATGTTCCGTTCTTCAACTTCTTAAGCTCCAACGCTCGTTCCGCATTCCATTCATTAAAAGTTCCCAATACAGTTATTTTTGAAGCGTCTGCAGCAGACACTGAAAAGGTGACTTTGCAAATAGGTTTACTTTTTAAATATTGTTTTGTAATTGCCATAATAGAAATGAATTATTTTTTGTAGCAAATGTATAAAACAATTTTATAGTGGCTATGGTTTAACTGCCCACAAATCAAATATTTATGAATTTCATAAAAACGGATTCTAAAATATTTCAACTTGAGAATGAAACACAGTTTATTTAACAATAAAATAACTTAAGGACTTCTTTTGTGCTAATTTCCAACAGGTTCACATTATCACTGCGGGTAGAATAACGACCGTTCCAAAGATTTGTGGTTCTCAATTATGATGTCATCAAAAAAAACTAACTTTACATAAAATTTTAACACGATGTTCGGAAAAAAGAAACCAGTCACACATATTGATAAAGAGCAGTTACAGCTCATAGAAAATGCCCAACGCCGAATTAAACAAAAAAAACGTTTGTATTTTCACTTTGTCATTTTTCTAATTGGCGCCATTTTTTTAATTATTTTGAACACCGTTTTGGGAGTGGGCGAATTCACAAAAATTTTCGGATTAGATTGGTTTGTGTTTGCCATTTTAGCTTGGTTATTCCTGTTTGTATTCCATTTATTTAATGTGTTTGTAACGCACAAGTTTATGGGTAAAGATTGGGAAGAAGCACAGCTCAGCAAATTAGTATCCAAACAGAAGGCACGTATTAAAATCCTTAAAACCGAAGTGGAACAAACGCAGCCTGTTGCAACGCCTGCAATCCCAGAAAAAAAAACACGAATTCATAAAAATCTAACCGTGATTGCAGCGGCTGGAGAAAATGATTCCATAGGCAAAGACAATGGATTGATTTGGCACCTGAGTGACGATTTAAAGCGTTTTAAGGCCTTAACTTCCAACCATTGTATCATTATGGGTAGAAAAACCTTCGAAAGTTTTTCCAAACCACTTCCTAATAGAACTCATATTATCATTACACGTCAACAAAACTATACGGTTCCTAATGGTGTTATAGTGGTCCACAATATTGAAGATGCTTTAGATGCAGCTAAAAATGACTCTCAACCATTTATCATTGGAGGTGGTGAAATTTACAGACAAGCGATGCCTTATGCAGATAAAATTGAATTGACCAGAGTTCACGAAACCTTTGAAGGTGATGCGTTTTTTCCAAAAATTGAAGGTTCGGAATGGGTTGAAACACAGAATAGACACAACCAAAAGGACGCGCAACATCCATACGCATTCTCATTTATTACCTATCAAAGAAGATAAAACGTAACCAGTGAAGCTTAAGAGAAGACGGAAGTTAGTTACCTATCTCAACATTTTAGACCAACCCATTCAATTTAACCCCTTTGTATTTAGTAGGAAATTTATACTTTGGGCAGTACTGGGCTTGTTTGGTGGCATCATTGCGAGTGTATATTGGATAATCCTAGAATTTTTAACCCATCAACTTGCTTTTTTTGAAGGGTGGCTGGTCATCCCTACCATGGCTGTTTGTGGCTTATTGGCCGGATTAATCATCCATTTTATAGGCGATCCTGGTGAAATCCATCTCATTGTCAACAACATTAGGTTTAATAAAGGAAAGCTGGATCCTAAAAACAACCCTTCCATGGTGTTGTCTTCCCTCTTGTGTATCGCTTCAGGAGGAAGTCTTGGTCCGGAAGCACCTTTGGTACAGGTAACCGGGTCTACGGGGACTTGGCTAGGCAAACTGTTCCGACTTAAAGGCGAGGAACTTCGCTCTATGAGTATTGCCGGTATGGCATCAGGATTTACAGCCTTATTTGGCGCACCCTTGGGCGGAAGTTTATTCTCTTTGGAGATTTTGCACCACAAATACGCTGTTGAGTATTATAAAGCCATCATTCCTGCCTTTGTGGCCAGTTCATTTAGTTATCTCATTTTTGCCATCATTGTTCATCTCGGTATTGGTCCTATTTGGGACTTGCCTACTTATGAAATGCAGGATAAATTCGATTTTGGATATGCTGTACTCTTCGCCATTGCCGCAACCATTGTCGGTTGGCTATTTATATTTTGTACAAAATTCTTTAAATCTGCATTCGGAAAATTACAGGCCCCTATTTACATCAAAACTACACTTGGTGGAATTATGCTTGGAATTATCGTATTTTACCTTCCCATCACCCGCTATTTTGGACACCATGAAATCAGTCAATTGCTTATTGGCGATTTTTCAGTGCAGCTTTTAATTGCCATTTTAGTTTTTAAAATTATTGCAATCGCTATTACCGTAACCTCAGGTTGGCGTGGTGGGTTCATCATCCCACTATTCTTTTGTGGCGCAACCTTGGGACTGATTATCCATCAGTTTCTTCCCTCTATAAGCTTGTCCCTTACCATTGTAAGCTGTATGGCCGCCATAAATGCTTGTGTAACTAGGACGCCCATGAGTACCACTATCTTGTTAGCTACCCTCACTGGTTTCACCTATTTTATCCCCATCCTGTTCGCTAGTTTGACCGGGTATTTCTTAGCGCCAAGAATTCCGTTTATTTCTTCGCAAATGGAAAATAGCCCTAATTAAGCCACCACATCAATTGGTTAGGGTAAAATAAACTGCGGAATTTAATGTGTCGTGCAACCTATAAACAACAAATAATTACTTTGCTGGAGTTTATTCTTAGCCGTTTTTAAGTAATATTGCATCATGATAAAAGACATTCTATACCGTGTACCACTTCATGAGGAAAAACAGCCTATTATTTTTAAACACAGAAAGTTGATTTTTAGAGCTTTATAATTCTCGAACTTTAGGTATGCATTGTAATTAAAAGATTATATTAGTTACATTATTTAATATTGAATGACCAAAGAAGGAAATAAAAACAGAAAGAATGAAATAATAATTGCTTTAATCGGAGCTTTAGCAGCGATAATTGTTCCATACATCAACAGTAAATATTCTGATGATAACTCCTTATCTCCAATAATATATAATAATAAAGACTTAGAAACAGTAACAAACATAGATACTAATGAAGGTGCTGTAACCAACTCTAATGTAGGAGTCAATCATGGAACCATATACACCGGAAATCCAACTATTATAAACGCAAATGAAAACAATAATACAATCAGCTACGCCATAAAAGGTAGTATTGAGCTATTTAAATATATAAGTGATTCTAAAAAAATAAAAATAAATCAAAGTTCAAAGAATGTCATAGAGTTAACTTATAACGGTGAGCTTTCTGAAATACATGAGGATTCAGGAATTTATGTTTATAACGGTGGATTTTTAACCCTAAAATATAACGGCGTCTTATGCCATACATTTAATGAGATGTATTTGCCTTATATCAGTTCCAATCCAAAAAATACAATTCTTGACGAACTGCAAAGAAGAGTTGATGACTTAGCAATTAAAAATTTTCAAAAAATTCAGAATATTATTTTAGGATGTTTATAGAAAGGATCTGGATATTCGTATTTGTGTTACTTACACAATTCTTATTTTCACAAGAAAAGAAAATTGCAGTTTATTATGAGGGTCAAGGTTATTTACAACCTTTCATTGAAGCTTCAATTGATAGCTTAAAAAACAACAAAACACAAAATTATCTTTTTAATTCAACTAGTTTAAATCAATTAAAACTTCAAAATAAAATTGAATCCGAAAAAGAAAAACTCCTCCAAATATATTTCAATCCTGAAAACAGTAATTTCAACCTGACTGATTCTGAAATGGCTGGAATGCAAGAAATTAATAATCAAATTAATAAAAGCAGTTATTTGTTGGTTGTAAAAACAATCACTTTACTCGAATTAATAGAATTTCAATTTCAATTATTTATTCCCAAAGATAGTCTTAATAACCTTAATACTTCTTATGCCAAATTAGTAGGAACAGAAGATCTTTTTATTAATCCCAAGGACAAAAATTATAAAAAAGAAATTACTAATGCATTACAAAGATTATTTAAAGAATCTAACTCTAAGCCTAGAACTATTTTAAAATATTTCGAAAGAAATTTAAAAACTGGAGATACAATTTTAGTTCCATTAAATTCAACAGTTGAATTGAATGGCATTAATTCCGTGGATGAAGATACGGAGGAAATATTTTATCACTGGCGCAATATTCACTCTAACAATGCTGACATAAAATTAAATGATAAAATAACATTTATTGAAAATGAGCCTATCCAAAAAATTGAAATACATAAAAATGGAATTTTCAAGATAGGATTTAAAGTATTTGATGGCATTGAAAATTCAAATGAAATAGTGGTGGTGGTTAATACGATTGAAAAACCCTCAAAATTAGTTCTTTATGATAGTATTACTTATTCAGAGCACAACTTTAGTGTACTTAATAAAGAAACATTAAATTCTCTAAACCAGTCACAATTTTTTCCTATTTACAGAGATTCTATTGTAAAAAATGAAATTTTAATAACAACTAAAAAAATAGGATTAAAATTTGATAACAAATTACATGAAAAATATATATTTCATGATTTCCAATTAGATTCAGCTAATTTTTATAAAAAACCAAAAATTAAATTATTAAAGTTAAATTCAACTTTTACATTAGAAGATCGAATAAAATCATACTATTTATATATAAAAGATAAGAACGATTTCGTAAGTGAACCACAACAGATAATTCATAAATTTAATAGTTTTTTCATTTTAGGAATTAGCACATCCACAAATCTAAATTTCATCTTTAAATACAAAAATTTTGATAATTCAGAAGATCAAGAAACTAAAATACTTAGTGATTCAACCTCAATTAATGAAACATTAATAACTCAGAAATTTTCTATTAATTATTATATATTAAAGAATATTTCAGTTTCAGTCACAATTCCTTTTAACACACATACAATTAAGTACAAAGATTACATTTTTGAGGGGCCTGCAATAATATCTACTTCATTAAGCTTACATCAAAAAAACAATATTAGTAATAAAAGCGGCATAATTTTTAGCCATTTAAAGTTATTTTATAACACCTATGGTGAAAAAATTGAAAGTGAGAAGTCAGGTGTATTTGACAATGGTTATTATTTTGCTTATCATAGTATAGGGGGTTCAATTGGCCTGAAGTCAAAACTTATTAGAACAAACTTATTCCATGTTGATCTGTCTTTCAATGGCGGAGGATCTTTTTTTCTAAAAGAGTTAAAAGATCTTGCGGATATTGAATTTTCAATAGGATTAATATTCAAATTTATTTCTCTTTAATTTTACTCTTTAACAATTAAATTTTGTGTGCATTAAACTCTCAATTTATATTATTATTAAAACTGGTTTATGATAAAAGACATTCAACTTCGTGTAACACTACAAGAAGAAAAGCAATCTGATATTTTAACTCGTAAATCGGCTCAATTTCTGGATATATCTAGCAATGATATCATAGGAATTAAAGTGTTGCGCAAATCTATTGATGCACGTAAAAAATCAATTGTCTTCAATTATAAGGTGGCTGTATACATCAATGAACCATTGCCTGAAACTTCTGAATATCATTTTGACTACAAAGATGTTTCTAACGCCAAACCTATTCATATCATCGGATTCGGACCAGCAGGAATGTATGCTGCCTTGCGTTGTATCGAATTAGGTTTTAAGCCGATTGTTTTGGAACGGGGTAAAAATGTTCAGGATAGACGTCGCGATTTGAAAGCCATCAATCAAGATCATTTTGTCAATGAAGATTCCAATTATTGTTTTGGAGAAGGTGGTGCCGGAACTTATAGTGACGGAAAATTATATACCAGAAGTTTAAAACGAGGTGATGTGCGTAGGGTGTTTGAAAACCTCGTATTTCACGGGGCTACAGATCAAATTTTAGTGGATGCCCATCCTCATATTGGTACTAACAAATTGCCAAAGGTGGTACAGAATGTCAGAGAAACTATTATTAACAACGGTGGCGAAATACATTTTGAAACGCGAGTTACAGACTTCATCATTTCAAAAGTGGAAATCAAAGCCTTGGTCCTTCAAAATGGTCAAACTATGGATGTGGAACGGGTAATTTTAGCCACGGGACATTCAGCTCGTGATATTTACTATTTACTACACGATAAAAACATTGCTCTCGAAGCAAAATCCTTTGCCATGGGTGTGCGGGTAGAGCATCCGCAACATATTATTGACTCCATTCAATACAGCTGTAGCAGTGAGCGCGACGCTTTACTTCCCGCTGCGGCTTATAGCCTAGTGGAACAAGTAAATGAACGCGGCGTGTATTCTTTCTGTATGTGCCCAGGGGGCTTTATTGTGCCCGCTGCAACTGCCAATGGTGAAGTTGTGGTCAACGGGATGTCGCCCTCAAAGCGCAATAATCAATTTGCCAATTCCGGAATTGTGGTGGAAATCAATGCCGATAAAGATTTATACAAATACGAGCATTTTGGGGTGCTGAAAGCGTTGAAATATCAAGAAGATTTAGAGCGTTTGGCCTTTACCGCAGGCGGCAGAAGTCAAGTCGCCCCCGCGCAACGTCTGACAGACTTTGTAAATGGTAAACTCTCATCAGACCTCAACCCTTCCTCCTATCAGCCCGGATTAAAATCAGCGCCCTTACATTCCTTACTTCCAAAACTGATTGGTGGCCGCCTACGTAACGGATTTAAAGCCTTTGGCGAAAAAATGAAAGGGTTTTATACTGAAGAGGCAAATATTATTGGTGTAGAATCTCGCACCTCATCTCCAATTAGCATTCCCAGAAATGAACGTTTAGAACATCCCCAAATTTCAAATTTGTTCCCTTGTGGCGAAGGTGGTGGCTATGCAGGCGGTATCGTCTCGGCGGCTATGGATGGCGAACGTTGCGCAGAAGCTGCAATAATCGGGTTATAAACTCTATCATTATTGTCCGATAAAGAATTAAGATCGCTGCGCTTATAGTCCCGATGGCTATCGGGAAAAGAACAAAGACTTGATTGTAACTGAATGATAAACAGTCGTTATTCTAAATTAAATTTGCCCAATCACTCTAAGTGAAATTGGCTTCAAAAACAAGGTGTCATTTTTGAGATCTCGCACCAGGTCATGTTTTAATGGGGTTTGCAAACTGTTTTACCCGACACAGATGATAAAACCAGTATACAACTCAAGAAGTATAGCCAAAGCCATGATTTTTAATTGTTTATATTTTTAAAATGAAAAGTGAAAAAGAGAAAATGATTGCTGGCGAAATATATGCTCCAGCAGATCCGCAATTGATTGCAGACCGGAGACGCTCGCGACTTTTATTTGGAACTTATAATCAATCACATCCAGATGAGATTGAACATCGAAAAGCTGTACTTGAAGAGCTTTTTGAGAGTCCTACAGAAAACCTCTACATTGAGCCACCATTTTATTGTGATTATGGTTACAATATTCAATTGGGCGCCAATGTGTATATGAATTTTAATTGTTGCATTTTAGATGTGAGTCTGGTTACTATAGGCGACAATACCATGCTTGGCCCTAACGTTCAGATCTACACGGCCACACATCCTTTAGAATATAAAGCACGAAATAGCGGCGTAGAATACGCAAAACCAATCGTTATAGGACAGAATGTTTGGATTGGTGGTAACGCTACCATTTGTCCAGGCGTTACCCTTGGCAATAATGTAGTGGTCGGCGCAGGATCTGTTGTGACTAAATGTTTTCCTGATGATGTTGTGGTGGCTGGCAATCCTGCAAAAATTATAAAAACGATCAACAACCAATAAGTATTTAATACTTTGGCGCAATTCTAGCGTGGAAAATTCGATCCCCCACATATCAATTTCCATCTAAAAAATATTCCTATTTTTGCAAACTAAATTGAACATACAATGAATGCATATATATTTCCCGGTCAGGGTGCCCAATTTACGGGCATGGGACTGGATCTTTACGAAAAATCATCGATAGCCCAAAAACTTTTTGAAGAAGCCAATGATATTTTGGGCTTCTGTATCACGGACGTGATGTTTGAAGGCACTGCTGAAAATCTTAAAGAAACCAAAGTAACCCAACCGGCTATTTTTTTGCATTCGGTCATTTTAGCCAAAACCTTAGGCGACAACTTTAGACCCGATATGGTAGCAGGGCATTCTTTAGGCGAATTTTCGGCTTTGGTGGCCAATGGCGCTTTATCATTTGAAGATGGCTTAAAACTAGTTTCTAAACGAGCGTTGGCCATGCAAAAAGCATGTGAATTGCAACCAAGCACAATGGCTGCCGTTTTAGGACTGGAAGACGCTATTGTGGAGCAGGTTTGTAAAACAATAGAAGGTGTTGTTGTACCGGCAAATTACAATTGCCCAGGACAGTTAGTTATTTCAGGTGAAGTAGATGCCATCAATCGCGCTTGTGAAGCGATGAAAGTGGCTGGTGCCAAACGCGCTTTGGTACTGCCTGTTGGCGGTGCCTTTCATTCACCTTTAATGGAACCCGCTCGGGAAGAGTTAGCGGCGGCCATTGAAAACACACCATTTGGCACTCCTAACTGCCCAATTTATCAAAATGTGACAGCTTCTGCAGTTATTAATGAAAATGACATAAAACGAAATCTAATCTCACAATTGACGGCACCGGTACGTTGGACACAGTCTGTACAACAAATGATAGCAGATGGCGCTGTATTGTTTACAGAAGTCGGTCCTGGAAATGTGCTGCAAGGATTGGTTAAAAAAATAAACAGAGACGCGCAAACAGCAGCAGCCACTTTTACCCCTAATTTATAACAGATGAAACTATCCAGAACCATAAGCATCATCTTATTGATTGTTGCCAATATTACCATAGATCAAATTTCAAAATTTATCGTAAGGGCCAAAATAGCACAATACGAAGTGATTGAGCTTATTGGAGACACCTTTATACTCACCAAAGTAGAAAACGAAGGTGCTTTTTTAGGCATGGGAAGTGATTTAAGCCCTGCTTTAAAGTGGGTGCTATTACTGATTTTACCTGTAATTGTTTTGGGAGGGGTGGTGTATTATATCCTGACCAATAAAACGTTGGACCGATTAAGCTTGATTGCTTTTTGCTGTATCGTAGGCGGTGGAATTGCCAATGTTTTTGACCGATTTATGTATGGTTCTGTGACTGATTTTTTTCATATCGATTTAGGTGGTGTGTTTAGAACAGGCATATTTAACGTCGCAGACATGTCCGTCAGTTTCGGAATGATTCTACTGGTTATTGCCAGTTTTCAACAAAAGAAATTAGAAAAAGTAAACGCATAAAAAAAGCCTCATAATGCATGAGGCTTTTTACTTTTGTGTATTTATTTAATGAGCAAGGTTGCAATCTTCACAATCTTTAATCTCACCGTAATACGTTTCTCTGTATTTGTGTAAGGTTTTGTAAGGAATACTTAAAAATTGCTTTTTAATGTAGGTGACGTTTGTTAGTAAAGATCCCATTTTTGGTGTAAATCTTCCTTCAGGTTTCGTTTCTCTTTTAATACTAATCAGTTTCATAAGTCCTTTCTGTTTTTGTTAATGTGAAATGAATTTGACATCAAAACAATATGCTTTTCAAAACAAAACTTAAGTTTGATGACCTCCTCATAACCATTGTTTATCAGGGTTCATTGCTTACAAAGAAACAACATTAGAGGCTTAAAGACAAGTTTTAAAAGCTAAAACCATGTTAATCAACACCTTAATTATGACACCCTCAAGCATTAGGCGTTTTAATTATCATATTAGCAATTGAAAAGGTGTATTGTTAAGGGATGTGAAACGCAAAAAACCTTAATTTTTATATATTTTTCCTTCTTTCATCACAAATACAATATCCATCATAGTACCAATAGTCTCAGTAGGATCTTCATTTGTAGCGACAATATCTGCCAAATATCCTGCTTTTAATTGCCCTAATTGATCTTCCATTTTCAGCAACATCGCATTTGTAAGGGTCGCGCTCTGAATGGCTTTAATTGCCGGCATTCCAGCTTCCACCATATAGCCAAATTCTTTGGCATTATCGCCATGGGCAAACACGGCGGCATCTGTTCCAAAAGCTATTCCAACACCACTTTTATAAGCCCTTCCAAACATGTCCTGAATTTTCGGGCCAATATCCAAGGCTTTTCCAACAATGACCTCTGGGTAATAATTAGGTATTTTGGCCTTATCAGAAACTGATTTTCCAGCAGTAATGGTGGGCACCAAATACACATTGTGTTTTTTCATGAGTTCCATGGTTTCTTGACTCATCATGGTGCCGTGCTCAATGGTTTTAACGCCGCCTTGGATGGCGCGTTGCATCCCTTCATCGCCATGCGCATGTGCTGCGACTTCCATACCATAATCTTTAGCGGTTTCGCAAATGGCTTTAATTTCCTCTACAGTAAATTGCGGATTCAATCCACTTTTAGCAACGCTCAATACGCCACCAGTAGCGGTGATTTTTATCCAATCGGCACCATTTTTATAACGTTGGCGCACTGCTTTTTTAGCGTCCTCAACACTATTAACCACTCCTTCTTCGGGACCCGGACTTTCTAAAAGTCCTTTTTTGGCACCATTGGTAGGGTCGGCGTGTCCACCTGTGGTTGCCAACGATTTTTCAGCGGTAAAAATCCGCGGCCCGTCCACCTTTCCTGCATTGACCGCGTTTCTCAACGCCACATTAATCCCTGAACCCCCTAAATCTCTCACAGTTGTAAAACCAGACATCAACGTCACCTTGGCAAAATGTTGGGCATTAAAGGCAATATCAGCGTCGTTAAGCGTATACTTTTCAAGATAAGCTCTCGGATTTGTTTCGCCTTCAATATGAACGTGCATGTCAATGAGACCTGGCATCACGGTTTTTGACTTCAAATCTACCACCATATCTTCATCAGATTTAGGAGTTGAAAATCCATCTTCAATAGCCAAAATCTGCTTTCCTAAAACAATTATGGTTTTATTGGTTAAAATCTTCCCCTCTTTGGTGTCGATTAATTTACCGCAATGTAAATAGGTGTTTTGCCCAAAGGCAAATGCCGTCACTAAAAGACAGCACAGAAGGAATGATTTTTTCATGATAGTGTTAGTTTAAATGTTTCTGATGTGCTTTTCCCACTTCCAGGCAGACAAGAGTGCTTCATCCAGATTGCGTTCTGCTTTCCAGCCTAAATCTGTATTGGCTTTTGTAGTGTCCGCAAAGGCTTGAATGACGTCGCCCTCACGTCTTGGCGCAAATTTGTAATTCAATTTCTTGCCCGATACTTTTTCAAAAGATTGAATGACTTCCAAAACGGTACTTCCTGTACCTGTACCCACATTAAAAGTTTCATAGTTAGTAGCGTTATTGCCACCTACTAAGCGCTCTAAAGCTACCACGTGCGCCTTTGCCAAATCGACCACATGTATATAATCTCTTACACATGTACCATCTGGAGTTGGATAATCATTTCCAAACACCGACAATTCTTGTCGTAATCCTGCAGCAGTCTGAGTGATAAAAGGCACTAAATTTTGTGGCACTCCAATTGGTAATTCACCAATTTTTGTGCTGCTATGAGCGCCTATCGGATTAAAATAGCGCAATGCAATAGCACTAAGAGAAGTATTGACCTTACAGGTATCCGCAATGATTTCTTCACCAATTTGTTTGGTATTACCATATGGAGATTCAGCTACCTTTATTGACGCTGATTCCGTTATAGGCATTTGCTCTGCTTGGCCATAGACCGTACATGACGAACTGAAAATAAAATTTTGGGTTGGTAACTGCAATAGTGATTTTAAGACATACACCAAGGTATTGATGTTGTTTTCATAATACATTAATGGTTTGTCTACACTTTCTCCAACCGCTTTGCTTGCTGCAAAGTGGATAACACCAACAATATCCTGATGCTGTTCAAAAAAGGATTCTACTTTCGATTTTTCCTTTAAATCCAATTTTTCAAAAATTGGTGCTTTTCCTGTAATTGCTGTAATTCCTGCCAATACATCAATTGAAGAATTGGAAAGATCATCAAGAATAACCACTTCATAACCTTTTTCCTGTAACTCTACTACGGTATGGGATCCAATAAAACCTAAACCACCGGTAACTAAAACTTTTTTCATCTATGAATTTGAATTTATAAAATTAATAACTGTTGACGCGATGAATTCAATTTGATCATCGTCTAACTCCGTATGCATTGGTAAAGAAATAACCTCCTTGACCAATTGATTGGTCACCGTAAAATCTTCCTCTTGATATCTAGAATCCTTATATGCCTTTTGAAGATGCAACGGAATTGGATAATACACGCCACATGGAATACCCTTTTCATTTAAATGTTTTACCAAGGCATCTCTATTCACATCTTTAACTTTCAATGTATATTGGTGAAAGACGTGATTATCTTGCCCACCTTCTCTAAAAGGAGTTACAATACTCCCATGACCTTCAAACGCTTTATCATAAGCATCCGCAGCTTGTAATCGCGCTGCATTGTAGTTATCTAGATGGGTTAATTTTGTGTTGAGAACTGCGGCCTGGATAGAATCCAAACGTGAATTCACACCCACCACATCATGATGGTAACGTTCATACATACCATGGTTAACGATGCCTCGTAACTTATGAGCCAGAGCATCATCATTGGTAAAAATAGCACCACCATCACCATAACATCCTAAATTTTTAGAAGGAAAAAATGAAGTTGAGGCCACGTGTCCAATGGTTCCTAGCTTGGCTTTTCTACCATCACTATAAGTATAAGTGGCTCCAATAGCTTGCGCATTATCTTCTATCACAAATAAATTGTGTGCTTCCGCAATTTCCATAATGGCTTCCATATTGGCACATTGTCCAAATAAGTGTACCGGAACAATGGCTTTGGTTTTAGGAGTGATCGCTTTTTTAATGGCGTCAATATCAATATTGAAAGTCTTCGGATCTACATCAACCAACACTGGGGTCAATTGCAACAAGGCAATCACCTCAACGGTAGCGGCAAATGTAAAATCGGCAGTAATGACCTCGTCACCTGGTTTTAAATCCAAGCCCATCATGGCAATTTGTAAAGCATCCGTTCCATTCGCACAAGGAATGACGTGCTTTACATCAAGATAGTTTTCTAATTTTTTCTGAAATCCGTGCACTTGTGGACCGTTAATATAGGCGGTGGTATCAAGTACTTGAGAAATGGACGCATCAACAACGTCTTTGATTTTTTGATATTGACCCTTAAGATCAACCATTTGTATATTTTTCATCTAATTATTTGTAGTAATGAATAATTGAAACCCTAAGGTGTCATAACGAGCAAAATTACGAAATTGCGTGGCTTATACCAATCATTCCTATAGGTTTAATTTCACTATTAGGCCTCCCCTGAATGGACGAAACACCCAACAGAATTGAAATTGAAGGCCGTTTTCGATCAAAATAATAGAAAGAAATGTATTTTAGCGCAAATCATTTTTCTTGAAATTATTCTACAACATAGCACTTTATTGCACGGAATTTTTACTTAAGATTCTCGCCTTATTTAATGATAAAATTAAATTAGGTGTCCAAGGGCGTCGTAACACGTTTCGTATTTTAAACGAACAGCTTTCAGCCAACGATAAAACCTTTTGGTTCCATTGCGCTTCTCTGGGTGAGTATGAACAAGGTTTGCCCATTTTTAAACATCTTAGAAAGGAATACCCAGATCATAAAATTGTACTGACCTTCTTTTCGCCTTCAGGCTATGAAATTCGGAAAAACACGCCGGTTGCTGACGTTGTTGTTTATCTTCCTATGGATACAAATACCAATGCACAACATTTTGTAGACATGGTAAAGCCTGAGCTGACTGTTTTTGTGAAGTATGATATTTGGCCCAATTATCTGAGCGAATTAAAAAAACGGAATTTAAGAGCCCTATTGGTATCTGCTGTTTTTAGGAAGGAGCAGCCTTATTTTAAGTTTTACGGCAGCATGATGCGCGATGCCTTAAGTACATTTGAACATATTTTTGTGCAGAACGAACATTCGAGAACCTTATTACGGTCGCTAAATTTCAACGATGTTACAGTGGCGGGAGACACGCGTTATGACCGCGTTTCAGATCAGTTGCAACAAGACAATTCCTTAACTTTTATTGAGCAATTTAAAGATGGTAAGTTATGTGTGGTGATAGGAAGCTCTTGGCCCGAAGATGAGTCGCTCTTTGTGGCGTACATCAATTCTGTAAAGTCAAAAAACGTCAAATTCATCATAGCCCCCCATAATATCAAAAGTCAACAGATTGATAATTTTAAAGAGCAACTACAGAAGAAAACTGTGTTGTTTTCAGAAAAAAATGGCAAGGATCTGTCAGAGTATGATGTCTTCCTGGTCGACACGATTGGCATATTAAGCAAAGTTTACAGTTATGCTGACATTGCTTATGTGGGTGGGGCTATGGGGCACACTGGTTTACATAACATTTTAGAACCTGCAGTATTTGGGGCGCCTATACTTATTGGGAACAACTACAGCAAGTTTCCAGAAGCTTTTGAAATGATTGCTCATGGCGGGGTTATTGCAGTCAACAACAGTTTAGAATTAAGGTCCACACTTGATGAGTTGATTGAAAACACTCAGAGGCGGCACGATTTAGGCTGCTTAAACGCTACTTATATAAAAAATCATCGGGGTGCTGTCATCCAAATTATGGATTACATACGTACATAGAATGCGAAACGACACGAAGGTCTTAAATAAATGTTAAAGCATTTGTTGGAGACGTCCTGAAGTTTTATAAATTTGCAATTACATTAACACTAAAACAATAACAATGAAAAAATTATTATTAAGTACTGTCTTGGTTGTCGCGCTAGGTTTATCTTTCACTTCATGTAGAGAAACAGAAAACAAAGCAGACGATATGGATGACGCTATTGAAAACGCAACGGATGATGCTGCAGACGCATTAGACGATGCTGGTAAAGCTATTGATGACGCTGCTGATGATGTTTCTGACAAAACTGAAGGTGCTTTAGAGAAAGCGGGGAAAGCTATTGACAATGCAACAAATGAAGTTAAAGAAGCAGGAAAAGCTATTGACGGAGCTGCAAAAGAAGTTGTTGGAGACGATAACTAATTCAATGCGTAGTTAAACATATGAAGACCTAACTTTTAGTTGGGTCTTTTTTTGGTAGTATTTTTTAAAACAAAAAACCCTGACAATCATTTGATTATCAGGGTTTAGTACTCAAGGCGGGACTTGAACCCGCACGTCCTAATGGACACAGGATTTTAAGTCCGGCGTGTCTACCAATTCCACCACTTGAGCAGCTATACAAAGTATTCATTGTTAAAACAATGTTCCGCAGCAGCGGAATCATACTTTTGTTTTCTTTTGGTATGAGCGAAAAACGGGATTCGAACCCGCGACCTCCACCTTGGCAAGGTGGCGCTCTACCAGCTGAGCTATTTTCGCGTTGTAATTAATAAACTAAGAACTTTGCTCCCGAGGTCTATCGGTTTGCGAGGGCAAATTTAATATATTTCTTAGATATGCAAAGCCTTTTAAGCAAAAAAAAGATAAAAAATTTATGCCCGTTTCTTTTTCAGCAACATACGTTTAATCTCATTCAACTTCATGAGGGCCTCAACGGGCGTCAATACGTCAATGTCAAGATTTACAATTTCTTCCTTAATTTGTTCTAAAAGAGGATCATCCAAATTAAAAAAGCTCAACTGCATATCATTCTCGAGTGTTTTTACCTTATTGGTCAACTCTTCACTGCTATGGGATTTTTCCAACTGCTTCAAAATTTTATTCGCCCTATGGATGACTTGTTGTGGCATTCCTGCCATTTTAGCAACGTGAATACCAAAACTATGTTCACTACCCCCTTCAACCAACTTTCTTAAGAACAGTACATTATTTTTTAACTCCTTTACAGAGACATTGAAATTTTTAATGCGCGAAAAGGTTTCGGTCATTTCATTTAACTCGTGGTAATGTGTCGCAAATAAGGTTTTTGCCTTACTTGGATGCTCGTGCAAATACTCGCTAATGGCCCAAGCAATAGAAATCCCATCATAGGTACTTGTACCCCGACCAATTTCATCTAGCAGCACTAAACTGCGGTCAGAAATATTGTTCAAAATGGAAGCCGTCTCGTTCATTTCAACCATAAAGGTCGATTCGCCCATCGAAATATTATCGCTGGCCCCTACTCTGGTAAAAATCTTATCAGTCAATCCTATTGTAGCAGCATCCGCAGGAACAAAACTTCCCATTTGCGCCAATAAGACAATCAATGCAGTTTGCCGTAAAATAGCCGACTTACCAGACATGTTAGGTCCCGTAATCATAATGATTTGCTGCTGCTCCCTATCTAAATAAAGATCATTGGCAATATAAGGCTCGCCATGTGGTAATTGCTTTTCAATAACGGGATGCCTTCCGTTTTTAATTTCCAGCGTATAGCTTTCGTTAATTTCCGGACGTGCGTACTTATTGTCATACGCCAATTGCGCAAAGCCACATAAACAATCCAATTGCGCTATAAGGGCCGAATTTTTTTGTACAGGTTTGATAAACTGACCAATCCACAGTACCAATTCAGAAAACAATTGCTGCTCAATCGCCAATATGCGCTCTTCAGCGCCTAGTATTTTGGTTTCGTATTCTTTCAGCTCTTCAGTAATATAACGCTCTGCACTTACCAAAGTCTGTTTCCTGATCCAATGCGCTGGCACCTTATCTTTATGGGTATGGCGCACTTCTATATAATATCCAAACACATTATTGGAGGCTATTTTAAGCGAGGTGATGCCCGTTAGCTTACTTTCACGATCCAACATGGCATCCAAATAATCTTTACCTGATGTAGACAACGCTCTCAGGTCTTTTAGTTCTGCAGAAAAATCAGAAGCAATGGTATTTCCTTTTAAAATATTGACCGGCGCTTCTTCATTTAAAGTGGCTTTTATGCGTTGGCGCAATTCTTCACAAAGTTCCAAGCTGTTCCCAATATGCTGCAGTGCCTTATTATTAGTGTTTTGCGTAAGTGTTTTTATAGGTACAATCGCTTCCAATGCGTTTTTTAACTGTACCACTTCCCTTGGACTAATTTTAACCGTTGCTACTTTAGAAATAAGACGCTCAATATCGCCAATATGCTTGATCTGATTTTGAATTTTCTTTAAAACAATAGCATCATCATAAAGATATTGCACCACTTCATGCCGCTGATTGATCTTATCAATGCTAATGAGTGGCAATGCCAACCAACGTTTCAACAAACGGCCTCCCATAGGTGAAATGGTCCTGTCGATAACATCTATCAGCGTTACAGCATTTTGATTGTACGATTGGTAAAGTTCCAGGTTTTTAATGGTAAAGCGATCCATCCACACATGGTCATTTTGTGTAACGCGCTGAATGGTGGTAATATGTTGTAATTTATGGTGCTGTGTTTCACTTAAATAATGCAAAACAGCTCCTGCCGCGACAATGCCTTCAAACAAATCTTCAATTCCAAACCCCTTTAACGATTTGGTTTGAAAATGCTTGAGCAAGGTTTCTGTAGCATAATCGTCCTGAAACACCCAATCCTCCATAAAGAACGTATGGAACTCATTACCAAACATAGTTTTAAACTCATTCCGCTTAGGCTTTGACACCAACACTTCACTAGGCCTAAAATTTTGGAGCAACTTATCAATATATTCAGAATTACCTTGAGACACTAAAAACTCGCCTGTTGAAACATCTAAAAAGGCAACGCCAACTTGATTTTTACCAAAACAGACGGCTGCTAAAAAGTTGTTGGATTTGGAGTGCAGGATATCATCATTTAAAGCGACACCTGGCGTTACTAATTCTGTAACACCCCGTTTTACGATGGTTTTGGTTTGCTTAGGGTCTTCCAACTGATCACATATAGCGACCCGGCATCCTGCCTTTACTAATTTAGGTAGATAGTTGTTCAGAGAGTGGTGTGGAAATCCTGCCAATTCAATTTCACTTTCACTTCCTGCACCTCGTTTGGTTAGAATAATGTCCAATATTTTGGAGGCTTTTACCGCATCTTCCCCAAAGGTTTCATAAAAATCGCCCACTCTAAAAAGCAATAAAGCGTCAGGATACTTTGCTTTAATAGCATTGTACTGTTTCATTAACGGGGTTTCTTTTTTTACGTTCTTAGCCAATGGATTTCTGTTTTAAGTGGTATTTTTGCCCTAAATATCAGGATCGCTAAGGTACTTATAATTTGAAGGTTTGGAAAATGGAGACCTTAATATTTATTTACAATTGGTATTGTCCAATAAAGAACTAAGACCCTGCCTCGCCGGCAGGCAGGCGCTACGCTTATAGTCCCGATGGCTATCGGGAAAGGAACAAAGATTTAATTATAACTGACTGACTGACAATCGTTATTATAAAAGAAATTTGTCCAATCACTCTAAGTAACATTGGTTTCAAAAAGCAAGGTATCATTTTTAAAATCTCGTAGCACATCTTGCTTTGATAGGATTGGTAAACTTTTTATTTTTTTCATCGAACACTCATGATTTACAAATAATACAAAAATAAGAGTCACAATACATGAAATTCGTGCATCTGGGGCAAAAACAATCACTGACATGCGAAAACTAAAAAATAGCGAACTCGACCGATTAAGCGTTGACGAATTTAAAAGTAAGGACAAAACACCACTTATTATTGTTTTGGACAATATTAGAAGCTTAAACAATATTGGCTCTGTTTTCAGAACGAGCGATGCTTTTTTGGTTGAAAAAATTTATCTGTGTGGCATTACAGCAACACCCCCTCATAAAGACATTCATAAGACCGCGTTGGGAAGTACAGAAACGGTAGCTTGGGAATATGCAGAAAACACCATGGAGGTTATTGAAGAATTAAAATCCGAAGGGATAATTGTTGCCGCTATAGAACAAGCTGAAAACGCAACCATGCTTAACGAATTCCAACCTGAACGAAATCAAAAATACGCCTTGGTTTTTGGGAACGAAGTTAAGGGTGTGGCTCAACAAGTGGTCAGTGCCAGTGATGTCATTTTAGAAATTCCGCAATTCGGAACCAAACACTCGTTGAACATCTCAGTGAGTTGTGGGGTGGTAGTTTGGGATATTTTTGCGAAGATGAACGTTGGGCATTAAAGCTTTGAAAATGCTTTTAAAACGCAAGGACGAAATGTTTTTAATAAATTTTTCAGGATTCCCCCTCTTAATTCTAACTACTTAATACTATGTACTTAATACTCTGTACTTAACGACAAATCTCCCCCAGCACCCATAAATAATCTTGGCGATTCTCTACAAAGTCACGATCTGAAATATCAATAATTTTGACGTTGAATTCTGTTTGATTTTTTAGAAATTCCAAGTACCCCGCATTGATTTTTTCGAGATAGGAGTTTTCAATATTCTGTTCGTAATCACGACCCCGCTTTTTGATATTAGCTTGCAAACGTTCTGTATTTTGATACAGATACACATACAAATCAGGTTTTGTAATATCTTTATACATCAGATAGAATAGCTTCCTGTACAATCTAAATTCATCCTCAGGCAGCGTAATCTTCGAAAAAATCAGCGATTTATAAATATCATAATCACTCACCATAAAATCCTTAAACAAATCCAATTGTGATAGATCATCACTGATTTGCTGGTACCGATCGGCCAAAAAAGACATCTCTAAAGTAAAGGCGTACCGTTGTGGCTCTTCGTAAAATTTCGGTAAAAACGGATTGTCCGCAAAACGTTCCAAAATCAGTTTGGCATTAAACTCGTTAGAAATTTGATGCGCTAAACTTGTTTTACCAGCCCCAATATTTCCTTCTATGGCAATATAATTGTAATTACCAAAACAGTAATTTTTCATCGGGTTTTTCAACCAAATGTTCATGGCCTCAATATTACTGTCGTCTTCACAGCCTTCTAAAAGTTCAACCACTGATTTTTCAAACTTGGGATGCACCACTTTTGAAGCAATATCATTGAGGGGTTGCAAGACAAACTTACGATTGTGCATTTGTGGATGTGGTACTGTGATCAATTCTGATGTTATAATCTCATCATCATAAAAAATAACGTCCAAATCAATAGTGCGCGACTCATAACCTGCACCTGAATGTCTTGTGCGGCCAAGTCTGGTTTCAATAGCAAGAAGCTTACGCATCACCTGTTCCGCAGAAAATTGCGTTTCTACAAAAACACAGGTATTCAGAAAATCTTCAGTAGCACTACCGGTTTCAAAACCCAATGCCGGCGTGTTATAAACACGGGCAATGATATTTATCTTTCCAATAGTTTTAAAAATAAGGTCAATAGCATCTTGCAGGTGCTTCAATCTGTCGCCTTTATTACTACCAAGTGCAATGTAAACTAAGTGAGGTTGATCCATAATTACCGCCAAAAATAAAGAAAACAAAATCACTTTGTAATAAATTCAAGGCTAAAAAATCATTTTAAAAACCATACCTCGTGGAAAAATTCAAATTAAATTTATATTTTTTTTTACGACCGTTTACTTCAACTATATTTGTCTATTCTAAAGTCTTGATTGGGACAATTTTAGAGCTACCGCCGTTGTTATGTTTGTTTTTAGACCAAAATTGTAGTGTTAAAATTATATGTTATGCTGTTTTGTGGTATCATTTTCAATCATTTAAAATTTGAGGTTATGAGCACTTAAGCAATTGAAAACCGCTAAAGTTTTATTAAACTTTAAGGCTAACCCATCTTTTAAAATAAACATTACGTATATATACTTACTGAACTATCTATCTTAATTATAAAAGTAATAACTAAATTTTTCAATGAAGAAGTTTCTTAAAATTACCGGAATCACCTTACTAATAGTAGTTGTTTTATTATTGGTGCTGCCTTTTGTATTTCAATCGCAAATTAAAGGTATGGTCAAAAACTTTATCAATCAAAACCTCAACGCCAACGTGGAGTTTAGCGATGTAAGTTTGAGTTTGTTCAGAGGTTTTCCGCAGGCCCACGTAGAAGTGAGTGATTTGGTGATTACCAATTTTAAACCCTTCCAGGACGAAACTTTCGCCACCGCAAAAAACATCAATTTCACCATGTCAGTCAAAGAACTTTTTAAAACTTCTGACGAACCGATCATAATTAATTCAATTACTATTAATGAAGCATTATTGACTCTAAAAACGGATGCTTTTGGAAACGTCAATTACGATATTGTAAAGGAAAGCGAGAACGTACAAGATTCGACTGCAAGTTTTTCATTTGACATCAAAGATTACAGCATTAAAAGAAGCGCACTGACCTATATTGACGTTCCTGCTGAGATGCAATTTTACGTCACGGAATTGAACCATACCGGAAAAGGCAGGTTCTCAGGCAATATTTCAGAATTGGACACAAAATCTGAAGCCAACGTGAGCTTAACCATGGATAGCATCAATTATTTAAACAATAACCATGTAAAGCTGGATGCGTTGATTGATATGGATTTAAACGCACAGAAATATACGTTTAAAGAAAACAAAGCACTCATAAATCAACTGCCGGTTGAATTTAGTGGATTTGTTCAAATTATTGAAGAAGGACAACTTATTGACTTATCATTTAAAAACACAGGCTCATCATTTAAAGACTTTTTAGCCGTGATGCCAGCAACCTATGCAAAAAACTTAGACAATGTTGAAACAACGGGGAATTTTAATGTGAACGGTATCATTAAAGGTAAGATGACTGAAACAACCATTCCTACTTTAGACATTAGCATCAAATCTGACAATGCTTCATTTAAATATCCAGATTTGCCTAAGCGTGTTGAAAATATTGTGATTGATACAGAAATTAAAAATGATACAGGAAATGCCGATGACACCTATGTAGCAATTAACACCCTGAATTTCAAAATTGATAGCGATGTGTTTAAATCTTCAGCGATGATTAAAAATCTTACGGGTAATATGCTGGTAAATGCTGATATAGATGGCACTTTAAATTTAGCCAACCTCACCAAAGCCTATCCCCTAGAACTTGAAAATGAATTGAGCGGAATTTTAAGGGCAAAATTGAATACTGCGTTTGATATGAATGCCATTGAAACGAGTGCGTATGATAGAATCAAAGCTTCAGGAAATGCGAACATTACTAATTTGGTGTTTACTTCAGATGCGATGAACCAACCGCTGCATATTTCAAAAGCCGATATGACCTTTAACCCTTCTACCGTAACGTTAAATAGTTTTAGCGCGAAAACTGGACAGAGTGATTTCACTGCAACCGGAACCATCAACAATTTGATTGGTTTTATGTTGAGCAAAAAAGTGAATTTAAAAGGAAACTTTAACCTGAATTCCAATACATTGGCGCTCAATGATTTTATGAGCAAAGAAACGGAAAGCACTACGGCAGCAACCTCTAAAAAAGCCGCTACAACAACTGAAGGGTTGAAAATTCCGCAATTTTTGGAATCTACCATTACGGCCAATGCCAACACGGTCATTTATGACAACCTAAAATTAAAAAATGTAAAAGGTGTTTTAACTATTAAGGACCAACAGGCTACAATCAACAATTTAAGCTCAAGTATATTTGATGGCGTTTTAGCGGTTTCAGGAAATGTAAGTACCAAAGCAGACACACCTTCATTCAACTTAAATTTGGACGCCAGCAGTTTTGACATCTCAAAATCTTTTACTGATCTCGAATTATTACAAAATTTGGCACCTATTGCCAAGGCCCTTAAAGGCAAACTAAACAGTAACATCAAAATATCTGGGACGTTAGACAAAGAGTTCTCTCCTAATCTAAATACCATTACTGGGAGTGCTATAGCAGAATTGCTCACTACAGATATTGACGAAAGCGCAAGTCCACTATTATCAAAATTGGAAGGCGCATTAAGTTTTATCAACTTTGGTGATTTAAATTTGAAAGACCTGAAGGCCAATTTAGAATTTGCCAACGGAAAAGTAACGGTCAAGCCATTTAACTTAGCCTACAAAGATATTGGCATTGTAGTATCTGGTGCACATGGTTTTGACAATACAATGAATTATAATGCGGTGTTTAATGTTCCTGCAAAATATTTGGGAAGTGATGTTAATAGACTAATTGGAAAAATCAATGACAACGAGGTCAATAAAATTACTATTCCTGTACTCGCTCATATTACCGGATCATTCAGCAACCCAAAAGTATCCACAGATTTAACCAGCGGTGTTACCAATTTAACAAAACAGCTGATTGAGATAGAAAAACAGAAATTAATTGGAAAGGGCACGGATAAGATTAAAGATTTAATAGGCGGTGCTTTGGGCGGAACTACCAATCAGACGCCCTCTACAACCTCAAAGGACTCGACCAAAACCAATACGCAAACCCCTTCTATCATAAAAGACAGTACAAAAACGGGAAGTGAAGTGATCAAGAATACCCTGAAGGATATTTTTAATTCTAAAAAGAAGAAAAAGGATACCGTGAATTAAAGCGTCTGAAACTCGACCTATTTGTGATCAAAAAACAGAAATGTCAGGTTAAAACAAACGTAAACAACCTGCAATGTAAAAAAATTTAGCCAATTATGTTAAAGTAATGTGAGTTTATTTGCTTTTGTGGATTAAAAAGTTATACTGTAGAGTTACAGTTAACGTATATAAATAAAAGAGACTAGATGAGGCAATTAAAAATCACCAAGCAGGTTACTAACAGAGAATCCAAATCTCTCGACAAGTATTTACAAGACATCAGTAAACTGCCATTGATTACAGCAGATGAAGAAGTAGAATTGGCACAACGTATTAGAACAGGAGATCAAGAAGCTTTGGACAAACTCACCACCTCCAATCTTCGTTTTGTCGTATCAGTTGCCAAACAATATCAAAATCAAGGGTTAACATTACCCGATTTAATTAACGAAGGCAACGCTGGCTTGGTGAAAGCAGCGAAACGTTTTGATGAAACCAGAGGTTTTAAATTTATTTCTTATGCTGTTTGGTGGATTCGTCAAGCAATTCTTCAAGCTTTAGCAGAACAATCTCGAATAGTTAGATTACCTTTGAACAAAATTGGCTCGATCAATAAGATCAATAAAGCCTATTCATTTTTGGAGCAAGCGCATGAGCGCCCGCCCAGTGCTGAGGAAATTGCGACTGAATTAGACTTGACCGTTAAGGATGTTAAGCAGTCCATGAAGAATTCTGGACGTCATATCTCAATGGATGCACCTTTAAAAGAAGGTGAAACCTCAAGTTTATATGATGTGGTTTCTTCTGGAGATTCTCCAAATCCTGACAGAGATTTAATGACCGAGTCATTAAGTTTGGAGATTGACAGAGCACTCAACACGCTTTCCCAAAAGGAAAGTGATGTGATTAGATTGAATTTTGGACTTTCCAATCAACCTCCAATGACCTTGGATGAGATTGGTAAAACCTTTGATTTAACCAGAGAGCGTGTCCGTCAGATTAGAGAAAAAGGAATCAGAAGACTGAAGCACACTTCAAAAAGTAAAATTTTAAAAACGTATTTGGGATAGTCTCGAATACATTATATACTCTAATAATTATCTATGTTAAGAATCGAAATTAAGGAAGGCGAAAACATCGAACGCGCCATCAAACGTTACAAACGTAAACACCGAAATGTAAAGGTGATGCAGAATTTGAGAGAGAATCAATATTTCACTAAACCTTCAGTGAAAAAGAGAAGACAATTACAAAAAGCTGCCTATATACAAAATTTAAGGGATCAAGAAGAAATGTAGTCTTCTTAACCTCTCAAAACAAAAAATCACGTTATTATGACGTGATTTTTTGTTTTCCAATAGGATGATCTTCGTAAAAATCTTCAAAAGTCTTATCTGTGGTGTATTGATCTCTGAGTACTTTATAAACCATGACCACTACGAATACTTGCCCTAAACAAGTAACGTAAAACACCCAATTAAAAGGCATGTCCATCGCCACCATAATGGTTAGCGTCACCAACATTAATGTGGTTATCACAACGTAAAGCATTGCCGGAATCTTCATCATTTCTGTATTTAAGGGTTATCAGAACGCCTAACCTGACGTTCTAAAAAGGTTAACCTTAAATTACGAAAAAACAGAGATTATAGAAAATATATACTGCCAAATTAGTGTTAACTAGAGTCTTAAGCGATTGTGAGAGCAACCACACTGCCTTCATTCCCTCTAATATTAAATACCGTATCATCTTCAAAAATAAGATACTGTCCTTTGATGCCTTTTAAAACACCTTGGTATACGGGTGTCTTTGCCAAATTAAGACTCTTAGGTTTTTCAGGATATTTCATCACAGGAAATTCTATATGCGTCTCGATATTGTTGGCAATATAATACGCTGCGGCTTCCTCAGGGATTGATTGTCTTAAGCGATCGCGCCATTCTACCAAATTCTCATCTACAATATCATTTTTTAACATGGTGCGCCAATTGGTCTTATCGGCCACAAAGGCTTTTAGGGCAACTTCAGTAATTCCTGCAAGGTATCTATTGGGCACTTCTACAATTTCAATAGCCTCATGCGCCCCTTGGTCAATCCATCGGGTAGGCACTTGACTCTTTCTCGTTACCCCAACCTTAACGTTGCTAGAATTGGCCAGATACACCACATGAGGCTGTAGTTGCACTCTTTTTTCATAATCTAAATCGCGGTCTTCTTGATCTAAATGTGCGGTACTCAATTCTGGGCGCATGATCCAATCTGCAGCCTGTGGAATATCAAAAAAGCAACTTTTACAAAAACCTTGTCTGTAAATTGGCTTGTTCAATCCACAGTTGAGACATTGGTAACCAACAAATTGAATGGTGATGGTTTTATCCAACAATTGATTCATGTTGATAAAGTCATTTTCAAAAATAAGATAGTATTGGATAGGATGTGAAAACTCCGTTGCCATTTTGGTCAAGACCCCTTGGTACGTCATTTATTTAAAATTTTATTTAGAAGAATTAATATATATAAAGCTATTATTGTCCGATTAAAATTTCATCCGCCTTCTAAGAATATAGACTAATAGAAGTTTTTCTGTGTTTTGTTCGTTAATGTGCTCATTTTTATTTTTTTTTGAAAATATTAACAAAACAATATAATTCCAGATAGTTATAAATCTTAACACCTATGTTTTCAGCACTCAACGAGTGATGTCTCGGTTCTTGGTTCTAACAGCGAAGCGGTCTTGATTCTTTTCCCAGACAATATTGAAAAAAAGTATTATTTTTAGTCTTTAAAGATACTACAAATATGCCAATTCCATTAGTAAATTCTATTGCTTCATGGTTCTTAAAAAAGCGATTCCATCAGATTGAATTGTTTTTAAAATACCCTAATGAGGTCCAAAACGAATTACTTCAAGATCTCCTCATTACAGCAAAAGATACAGAAATTGGCAAAACCTATGATTTTTCCAGCATCACCAATTACCGCACCTTTGCAGACCGACTTCCCATCACCTCTTACGAAGAAAATCAGGCCATTATTGAACGTTCGCGTATGGGTGAAAACAATATTTTTTGGCCAACACCCATCAAATGGTTTGCAAAATCGAGCGGTACTACCAATGCGAAGAGCAAATTTATTCCTGTAAGCTATGAATCGCTGGAAGATTGCCATTATGCGGCAAGCAAAGATTTACTGTGTATGTACCTCAACAATAATGAAAACTCACAGATGTTTACAGGAAAGAGTTTAAGGCTTGGTGGTAGTAAAGAACTTTATAGAAAAAACGGAACGGTGTTTGGTGATTTATCCGCCATTTTGATTGACAATATGCCGTTTTGGGCAGAATACAGCAGTACACCGAGTAACAAGGTCTCTTTAATGAGCGATTGGGAGTATAAAATGCAAGCTGTAGTTAACGAAACCATAAACGAAAATGTAACCAGCCTGGCGGGTGTACCCTCTTGGATGTTGGTGCTTTTGAATAACGTTTTGGAGACCACCAATAAGCAAAGCATTTTTGATATTTGGCCCAACTTGGAAGTCTATTTTCACGGGGGTGTAAGTTTCCTACCTTACGTAGATCAGTATAAAGCCATCTTACCACGTCGGGATTTCAGGTACTATGAAATTTACAACGCTTCAGAAGGCTTTTTTGCCATACAGGATCGAAACAGTTCTAGTGAACTCTTGCTCATGTTGGATTATGGTATTTTCTATGAATTTATTCCTATGGATGCTTATGGTACTCCAGAACAACGCATCATCCCTCTAGCCGAGGTTGAAAAGCATAAAAATTACGCCGTGGTCATTACAACCAATGCCGGACTGTGGCGCTATAAAATTGGAGACACCATACGGTTTACCTCATTGCAACCCTATCGTATTAAAGTGAGCGGGCGCACCAAACACCATATTAATGTGTTTGGTGAAGAGTTGATTATTGAAAATGCAGAAGACGCCTTAAGAAAAGTATGTAAGAAAACAAAATCGCAAATTGTAGACTATACAGCGGCACCCATTTTTATGAGCGGTAGAGATAAGGGCGCCCACGAATGGTTGATTGAATTCAAAACCCCACCCCAAGACATAGACTACTTTAGTGAGCTGCTTGACAATGCCCTAAAATCGTTAAATTCTGACTATGAAGCCAAGCGCTACAACAACATCACCCTGAATAGTCCTAAAATAAACATTGCAAGACACCAGTTATTTTACGACTGGCTAAAGCAACAGGACAAATTAGGTGGTCAACACAAAGTGCCACGGCTTTCCAATACGCGGCATTATATGGATGCCCTCTTAATCTTGAATGTGTAGTGGTAATTCATCGAAAAAAACAACATTTTTTATTCTGATATCGAGAATAAGCCCGAGTTTATCTAAAAAGGAGTACAAGCGTTTTATTATTACATATTTGCGGCTATATTTACACCATAGCCATCAATAAAACACGGCCAAAGCAGTTGTTGATGAAGTTAAAAAGACATACAACATAAGTGCTAGTACACCTATGTTTTAAGCATTGCTTCCGCAATATTAGTTTTTTAAATCCGAAAAATAAAAACCACCCTGAAAAGAGTGGTTTTGTTTTTTTAATATGACTCTAAACGTTTAAGAAACTGCTTTCAATCGCTTTAAAGTGGTTTTATCCAATTTGTCTTCAGCATACTCTTTAGTAACGTGAAGCTTGGTTTCCTTGCCACTTGGCAATTCAAACATGGCGTCTGTTAGGATCTCTTCACAAAGAGATCTCAATCCTCTAGCGCCCAGTTTATATTCAATCGCTTTCTCAACAATAAAATCTAAAGCCCCGTCCGTAATGGTGAATTTTATATCGTCCATCTCAAACAATTTTTGATATTGTTTGATGATCGCATTTTTAGGTTGGGTCAAAATAGCTCTTAACGTTTTTGTATCTAAAGGATCCATATAGGTCAATACTGGTAAGCGACCAATAATTTCTGGAATAAGACCAAAATCTTTTAAATCTTTTGGAATGATATATTGCAGCAAGTTATCTGTATCTATCACATCTTCTTGAGAAGCTGCTTTGTAACCAATAGCTGCCATATTAAGACGTTTTGAGATCATACGTTCCACACCGTCAAACGCGCCACCCGCAATAAACAAAATATGCTCCGTGTTGACTTCAATAAATTTTTGATCTGGATGCTTACGACCGCCTTTTGGTGGTACGTTTACAGTGGTTCCCTCTAGCAATTTCAATAAGGCCTGTTGTACACCTTCTCCTGAAACATCTCTGGTAATTGAAGGGTTATCGCTCTTACGTGCAATCTTATCGATTTCATCAATAAATACAATTCCTTTTTCTGCCTTTTCAAGATTGTAATCTGCCACTTGTAACAACCGTGTCAAAATACTTTCTACATCTTCACCTACATACCCTGCTTCTGTCAATACCGTAGCATCCACAATAGCCAAAGGCACGTTGAGCATTTTTGCGATGGTTTTTGCCATCAAGGTTTTACCAGTACCCGTTTGCCCTACCATGATGATATTACTCTTTTGAATATCAATATCGTCGTTAGTTGCGGGTTGTAACAATCTTTTATAGTGGTTGTACACCGCAACGGACATTACTTTTTTGGAGTATTCCTGACCTATGATATATTCATCAAGAAACTTCTTGATCTCTTTAGGTTTTTTGAGCATCATTTCCGACGACAGTTCAGCATTACCACTTTGTTTTAATTCTTCCAAAACAATGCCGTGGGCCTGCTCAATACATCTGTCACATATATGCGCGTCCAATCCTGCAATCAATATACTGGTTTCTGGCTTTTTTCTACCACAAAACGAACATTCTAATTCTTCCTTTGCCATAACTCTTTTAATTCCTCATATTTTACATTTCAATTTTTATCACTATCGATAACTCTTGAAATTACTATTTTTTAGTACTTGACAAAACTTCATCAATCATGCCATATTCTTTGGCCCTATCTGCTTTCATCCAGTAATCTCTATCACTATCATTGTACACTTTATCATACTTCTGACCTGTGTGTTTTGCAATGATATTATAAAGTTCTTCCTTTAAGGTCAAAATCTCCCTAGCTGTAATTTCAATATCACTGGCCTGCCCTTGAGCGCCTCCCAATGGTTGGTGAATCATGACACGAGAATGGGTCAATCCACTGCGTTTTCCTTTTGCCCCAGCACATAGTAAAACAGCCCCCATGGACGCCGCCATTCCGGTACATATAGTTGCAACATCTGGCTTGATAAGCTGCATGGTATCATAAATACCAAGACCTGCATATACACTGCCTCCTGGAGAGTTGATATATATTTGAATGTCTTTAGCTGCATCTGTACTTTCCAAAAACAACAGCTGTGCCTGAATAATATTGGCCACTTGGTCATTAATAGCTGTACCCATAAAAATAATACGATCCATCATCAGCCTAGAAAATACGTCCATTGCTACTGCATTCATTTGACGTTCTTCAATAATATTTGGCGTCAAACCAACAGGATACATACTGTTCATAATTTGATTGTAATAGGTGCTGCTGATGCCTTGATCCTTTATTGCGAATTTTTCAAATTCTTTTCCGTAATCCATAAATATTTTTTAGTTCTTAAATTCGTAAAAACCCCAGAATTACTGGGGATTATTTGATGACTATCAGTGAGTCAAAAAAAAGCGTAAAACCTAACAGTTTTACGCTCTAAATATAACGATTTAAATTATAAGTATTAGCTGTAAAACTCTTTTACAAATTCATCATAGGTAATTTCCTTAACCTTAATGTTTGCTTCTTTTTTATAAAGTTCCAGTAACTTTTGACTCATCAATTGTTCTGACAAACGTTTTACTTCATCTCTGTTGGACAAAATACGTGCCGCGATATCCTCCAACTCTTTGTCTTGAGGGTCCATTTGTCCAAATTGTGCCATTTGCACTTTTATCATTTCTTTAGAGAAATCCTTTAGATCATCAAAAGTAACTTGTAAATCATACTTTTGGATCAATTTCCCTTCGATCAATTGGTAACGCATGCTTTTTTCAGAGTTTTCATACTCTTCTTTAGCCTGATCTGCATTCAATTGATCTTCACCTGCCGTTTGCATCCATTTTTGTAGGAAGGTTGACGGAAGGTCAAATTTTATGTTTTCAACCAAATATTCAGTAACGTCATTCAAGAATTTTTGATCGCCTTGCTGTCCGAATTGTTTTTCAGAATCTTCCTTGATTTTAGCTTTCAATTCAGTCACTGAAGTTACAACGTCTTTACCAAACAATTTATCAAACAACTCTTGGTCTAAATCTGCCAATTCTCTCGTGTTGATTTCTTCGACTGTAAAGGCAACTTCAACATCCAATCCATGGGCATCATCATGAGCTACTTTTAAAAAGTTCATTAAATCATGATCGTCACTGAAGAGTCCTTTAGTTTTTAAAGTGACAACATCACCAACTTTAGCACCAATGAATGCTTTTTCAGCGGTTTTACTTTTTATCTTATCTAAAGTAAGGGTTGCTTTGTTATTGATCTCCTTTTCTTCGTTTACAAAAACACCAGTAACTTCTGAGTCTTTAGTAACCCTATCCTGAGAGATCAATTTGCCATATTGCTTACGAATGTGCTCCACTTGATCGTCAATCATTTTATCGTCCGCAACAATAGCATATTGGGTAATGGCCTTTTTGCCTTTAAGGTCAACCTCAAATTCTGGAGCTAAGCCCAATTCAAACTCGAATGAAAAAGTATCAGCATCCCAATCTAAATCATCCTGAGCTTTTGGCAATGGGTTACCTAAAACATCCAATTTCTCCTCAGTCAAATATTTCTTAAGAGCGTCCTGTAATAGCTTATTGACTTCATCAACCAAAACAGCTTTTCCGTACTGCTTTTTTACCATTGTCATTGGCACATGCCCTTTTCTGAATCCAGGAATGTTAGCCGATTTACGGTAATCTATAAGAATTTTTTCAACTTTATCACTATAGTCTTCTTTAGCGATATCTACTTTTACAACAGCATTTAATGCGTCAATGTTTTCTCTTGTAATATTCATATTCTAATTAATAAAGCCTTAGGCGTTTTAATGTTTAACGATTTTTTAAACCTACAAGGGTTCCTATTTTCTGTGGAATTAGTTCAAATATTGCATTAAAAGCTCTTCTCAATACACTGGTTTGACTAGTAAAAAATCGGGACGCAAAATTAAGCAATTTTTAAATCCCAACAAAGTTTTTAAACACTTGATTCAGAGACTCGTTTTAGTCTCTGTCCAATAATGAATAAAGTACAGATTGTAAAAATGATAAGAGCAAGCTAAACAGCAATGCAATCCAAAAACCGTTTACCTCAAATCCGCCCATAAACTCATCTGCCAACAGGATTATACAGGCATTGATGACCAATAAAAACAAGCCTAAGGTGAGGATGGTGATAGGCAAGGTTAAAATAACCAATATCGGTTTTAAAATCATGTTAAGTAGCCCTAATACAATCGCTAAAACAATAGCCGATGTAAACCCCGCAACTTCCACTCCTGGAAGGAATTTAGCCAATACCACTACGGCAACAGCTGTTAAGAGTAATCTGATTATTAAGTTCATAGGTTTGGTTTTAAAGTGTTAGGTGTTAGGTGTTAGGTGTTAGGTGTTAGGTGTTAGGTGTTAGGTGTTAGGTGTTAGGTGTTAGGTGTTAGGTAAAATATACTACTTTTTGCCCAAAAACCCTTTTACCTCCTTATAAAAATCTTTTGGGTTTTCTGCGTGCAACCAATGTCCAGCATTAGCAATGGTTACGATCCTAGCTTTTGGAAAATGCGATTGGATCAAACTCTCATCTTGTACTGAAATGTATTCTGAACGGTCACCACGCAAAAATAAGGTTTCCTTTTCAAACTTGACGTGCATTGGCAACGGCTCACCAACTTCATTAACCTGTTCTTTTAAAACATCAAGGTTGATGCGTAATGCCAAAACGCCCTTTTCTTTCCAATAGAGGTTCTTCAGCAAAAATTGTCTTGTGCCAACATCTGGAACATAACCCTTCAGCTCATCATCGGCTTCTCCCCTGTTTTTGATAGTTTCAAAATCTAATGCCGATAAACCTTTCAGAATAGCGTCATGATGCGTTGGGTAATACCGCGGCGAAATATCTGCAATAATCAATTTGGACACCATGTCCGGATATTCAACAGCAAATAACATAGCCGTTTTGCCGCCCATAGAATGCCCTAGGAGAATGATGTCTTTTAAATGATGCTGATCGCAATAACGTTTTAGATCTTCAACCATGACCTCATAATTGAATTCATCGCTATGAAAACTTCGGCCATGGTTGCGCTGATCAATCAGGTGTACCTCAAACCCTTCTTCACTGAAGGTAGTACCGAGTGTTTTCCAATTGTCACCCATTCCTAAAAATCCGTGGAGAAAAATAAACGCTTGGCCTTCGCCTAATATGTTTGAATAAAGATTCATGATTGGTGATTATTGATTGTTGACCCGCCCGAACGTGCCTTTTCGGTACGGGCGGGTTGGTGATTGTTGATTTATGACGAAGGACAAATGAAAGATAACGGATAGCCAAAGCACTCATCCCTCAAGACTCATACCTAATACCTACTTCAGCTGCCTTAAATACATATTGATCACATTTTCAATGCCAAGATACAAACTCTCTGAAATCAATGCATGGCCGATAGAAACCTCTAATAAGTCTGGAATATGCTGTTTAAAAAATTTAATATTATCTAAAGACAAATCATGGCCTGCATTAATGCCCAATCCCAACACATTGGCCAAAACAGCACAGTCCGTATAAGGTTTGATTGCCATTTCATTACCTAATCCGTAATGATGCGCAAAAGCCTCCGTATAAAGTTCAATTCTATCAGCTCCGGTAGCTTTCGCCCCCTCTATTTGTTTCAACTCTGGATCTACAAAAATTGACGTCCGTATTCCGTTTTGTTTAAATTCTTTAATGACATCCACCAAAAAATCTTTATGCTTAATGGTGTCCCATCCTGCATTTGAGGTAATGGCATCTTCAGCATCTGGCACCAAAGTAACTTGTGTAGGTTTCACATCCAAAACCATATCTACAAATTGACGGATAGGATTGCCCTCAATATTGTATTCTGTATACACTTCCGGCTTTAAATCATACACATCTTGGTAACGAATATGGCGTTCATCTGGTCTGGGATGAATGGTGACGCCCTGGGCGCCAAACTTTTGAACATCTCTTGCAAATTGAACCACATTTGGAACATCCCCACCCCTAGAATTTCTTAGGGTAGCAATCTTGTTGATATTAACGCTCAACTTTGTCATAGCTTTTGTTTTATTGAACAAAAATACAAAGTACATGATGCTTTTTGTAGTTATTTTTAATTATTTTGCAAGAACAAAATTAAGACCATGCCGTTACGAGAATACATCATCAATGACATCAAACCGCTAAACATAAATGATAAGGTAAGCGACCTTAAAATGATGTTTAATGAATTGACCTATTCCCATATTCCTATAGAAAACAATTCAGTGTATTTAGGCTGTATTTCTGAGACTGATGTGCATTGTTTTGATGGCAAGGAAACCATTTTAGATTGCAACCATATATTGGAAGGCTTTTTTGTAAGATCAGACACCAATTGGTTGGATGTTCTCGAAACCTTTGCACAACATTCCTGTAATATTATGCCGGTATTGGACGAGCAAAATAATTATTTGGGATATTATGAGCTCAATGATATTATTGGCCGCTTCAATGACACCCCATTTTTCTCTGAACCGGGTGGCACGTTGATTGTTGAAAAAGGAATTCAGGATTATTCGTTTAGCGAAATTAGCCAGATTGTGGAATCCAATGACGCTAAAATATTAGGGGCTTTTATTTCTAAAATGGACGGCGATGTGGTACAGGTAACACTTAAAATTGGAGATTCAGGACTTAATAATGTGATTCAAACCTTTAGAAGGTATAGTTACAATGTTATTTCTGGTCATGAAGAAGACACCTATATTGAGAATTTAAAGGAGCGCTCAGATTACCTGAACAAATACCTTAATATGTAGCATTATGAAAATTGCCATCTATAGTCAATATTACAAAGGTAATGAAGCATCCGCAGGGGTGCTTTTAAATTATTTATCCCATAAGGAAGCAGACGTTTTTATTGAGGGTCAATTTTACCGCCTTATGGACAAACATTTAGACCTTAAGACTAATTTTAAGCAGTTTGAAACTTTCCAGACTTTAGATGATTCCTTCGATTTACTTATAAGTATTGGAGGCGATGGTACTATTTTAAGGGCCATTACTTATGTGAGCGACAGGTCTATTCCTATAATTGGCATCAATACTGGACGTTTAGGGTTTTTGGCTACCATTCAGAACAATCAAATTGAAAGCGCCCTCGATAGTATTTTTAAAGGCGAGTATAAAATTTCAGAACGCAGCCTGCTATGTATTGAAACCGAACCCAAGAACAAAGATCTCGCCCAACTGAATTTTGCGCTTAATGAAATAGCGGTGAGCAGGAAGAACACCACTTCAATGATTACGGTAAACACCCATTTAGATGGTGAATATCTAACAACCTATTGGGCAGATGGCTTAATTGTTTCCACACCTACCGGCTCCACGGGCTATTCTCTAAGTTGCGGAGGCCCTGTAATTTCTCCAGCGGCCAAAAGCTTTGTCATCACCCCTATTGCACCTCATAATTTGAGTGCCAGACCATTGGTAATTCCTGACGGCACTGAAATTCAATTAAAGGTGGATGGACGTGAAGACTTTTATCTCATTTCTTTAGACTCCAGAATTGCTACCTTGCATAATTCTACCATTGTAACCATAAAAAAAGCAGCCTTTAAAATTAAGATGATTGAACTACCTAGTGAAAGCTTTATTGACACCTTACGAAAAAAATTATTGTGGGGAGAAGATAAACGTAATTAGACAATAAAACCTTGCAAATACTGTTTACCTGTAATACTATTTGATTCAAATTGTTATAGGCTAATCTTATTTATTATATTTGCAAACTTTTAAAATTTATGAGGTATATCATTTTATTCTTATTTAGTGTTTGTTTCGTCCCAAACGTCCGAGCTCAAATATACGAAGTTGGTTTTTTTCTAGGCAACAGTAACTTTATTGGCGATGTTGGTAGTACTAAATATATTGCACCGGTACGACCAGCGGCTGGACTCCTAGTAAAATGGAATAGGAGTACGCGCCACTCCTTTCGTGCATCTGTGTTGTTTACAAATTTAGAAGCTCGGGACAAGAACTCCGACGATCCAAGACGTGTAAAGCGAAACTATGAGATTAGCAATACAATTATGGAGCTTTCTGCCGGTATGGAATTTACATTTTGGGATTTTGACCTCAACAGTCCTTACCACCAAATTACCCCATATTTATATACTGGAATTTCCACCGCACGACATAAGAATTATTATTTCAACACCACCAAGACCTCCCCTCCCCCAGGAGCCCCTATACGTCCCATTTATGAAAACACCTATAGCTGGGCTTATGGCATCCCCATGGTGCTAGGTGTTAAGACAACATCACTTGAGGGACTCATTATAGGTGCTGAAATAGGAGTGAGATACACTTTCTCAGATGAAATTGACGGCAGTAGCCCAGATAACCCAACTAGAAAAAATCAGCACCAATTTGGAAATATAAATAGCAATGATTGGTATGTGTTTTCAGGGATTACCTTAACTTACACCTTTGGAAACAAACCCTGTTATTGTTTTAATTAAGTGGATCTAAAAGCACAAATACATACCGACCGACTCCCTAATCATATAGCCATTATCATGGACGGCAACGGCCGTTGGGCAAAGCAGCAAGGTCTTCTCAGAGTTATTGGTCATGAAAACGGTACTAAATCAGTGAGAGAAGTTGTTGAAGCCAGTGCCGAAATAGGCATTAAACACCTGACCCTTTATGCATTTTCTACTGAAAACTGGAACCGCCCGAAGATTGAAGTTCAGACCTTGATGAAACTTCTTGTCAAATCTCTGAAGAAAGAAATCAAGACCCTTCAGGATAATGACATCAAGCTCAACGCCATAGGTTGTTTAGACGATTTGCCAAAGAAAGCAAAACAAGAGCTTCAGGAAGTTATTGAAAAAACACAAAACAACAGTAGAATGGTTTTGACCCTAGCGCTCAGTTATGGCTCACGTGAAGAACTTATAAGCATGGTTAAAAAAATATCCAATAAAGTTAAAAATAATATAATTTCCAGCGATTCTATTGACGAATCCATTATTAATAAGCATCTTTACACGCAAAATTTGCCAGATGTAGACTTGCTAATCAGGACCAGCGGAGAACAACGTATCAGTAATTTCTTGTTGTGGCAAATTGCCTATGCCGAATTATATTTCACCAATATTTTGTGGCCCGATTTTAAAAAGCATGACTTATACACCGCCTTGATAGACTATCAAAATAGAGAACGACGATTTGGAAAAACAAGTGAACAACTTAGCTAACAACACGCTTTTGAAAACAATATTTAATACCCTTTTTAGTGCCTTTTTTCTTTTATTTTCAGTGGCTGCTACAGCGCAAGAAAATCCATTCAATTCAGGTGAAAAATATACAATCGCAGAAATTGTCGTTACTGGCGATACAAGCTTTAGCGAAGCTACAATTGTCACCTATTCGGGTTTAAGAAAAGGAGAAGTGATTGCCATTCCAGGAGAACGCATCAGTGAAGCCCTGAAAAAATTATGGGGCTCCAATCTGTTTAGCAATATTGACATCTATCTTACCAAAACCATAGATGATCAGGCCTATTTAGAGATCAGCCTGCAAGATTTACCTGAACTTAACACCGTTGTCATTAACGGGGTTAAAAAAGGAAAAAAAGAAGCGCTCATAAAAGACAATAAGCTGACCAAAGGCGCAAAAGTCACTGAGAACTTGATTACCACTACAAAAAACTACCTCACCAATAAATACCGGAAAGAAGGGTATTACAATACCAAGGTTACCGTTACTACGACACCCGTAATTGATTCTATAGAAAAAACGAGAGTCAACATGGTGGTTAATATTGATAAAAATGATAAAGTAAAAATTAAGGAGATAGACTTTATTGGCAATGAAAAACTCAGCGATAAAAGGCTAAGAAAAGCCATGAAGAATACCAAAGAAAAAAACCTCTTACGCTTTTTAAAACGATCAAAATACGTTAAAGACAGCTACAAGGAAGATTTAGTAAGTGTTATTGATACCTATAAAGAAAATGGCTATAGAGATGCGCGTGTAACCTCTGATTCTATATTTAATAATGAAGACGGCACCTTATCCATCCACGTTAATATTGAAGAGGGCGAAAAGTACACTTTTGGAAAAATTGCTTTTGTTGGAAACACCATCTTTACTGATCAACAACTGAATTCCCTGTTAGGACTCAGAGAAGGCGACACGTATAATGGCGTTGAACTTAAAAAGCGAATTGCTGACAACTCAAGACCTGACGCGTTGGACATCACAAATTTATATCAAGATAGAGGCTACCTATTCTCAACCATCAACCCCGTAGAAGTAAGTGCAGATGGCAACGTTATAGATATGGAAATCCGTATTTCTGAAGGCAAACCAGCCTATTTTAATAATGTTACTGTAGTTGGAAATGATAAAACCAATGACCGGGTTATTTATAGAGAATTAAGAACACGGCCAGGACAGCTTTATAGCAAGACCGCCGTGGTCAGAACTGTTAGAGAGCTAGGGCAGTTAGGTTTCTTTGATGCACAACAATTAAGTCCTAATTTTAAGAACGCCAATCCTAATGAAGGTACTTTGGATATGGAATATGCTGTAGTTGAAAAAGGCTCCAGCCAAATTGAATTGCAAGGTGGTTACGGCGGTGGTGGCTTTATTGGTACACTAGGACTATCTTTCAACAACTTTGCCATTAAAGATATCTTCAAGAAAGAAGCTTACAAACCTGTTCCTACCGGTGATGGACAAAGTTTAGCGTTGCGTTTACAGGCCAGTCGTTTTTATCAGACCTACAGTTTCTCTTTTACAGAACCATGGTTAGGTGGCGAACGTCCAATCCAATTCTCAACGTCATTATCCCATACCAAACAGTTTCTATACGATCCTGTGAAGAGAGATGCTGATAAAAGTAAGCGTTTCAACATAACAGGTATTACTGTGGGTCTTGCCAAGCGTTTAACCTCTCCTGATGATTACTTTACCTTGTCTCAGGCAGTGAGTTTTCAGCACTACGATTTAAAAAATTATAACACAGGTCTCTTTACCTTTGGAAATGGATATTCTAACAACTTATCTTATACCATAGGCTTGAGCAGAAATAACACGCACACAGATCCTATTTACCCAACGGGGGGTTCTAGTTTTGGTATTACCGCCAAATTGTCGCTTCCGTATTCTCTTTTAAATAGTGTAGATTATACTGCATTAAAAGACGAAAGAGCACTTTTAAACCCATTTGATACGGATGATAAGACACGTATGGGAGAAATTGACCAAGAGCGTTACAAATGGTTGGAATTTTATAAGGTTAAGTTTAAAGGAGACTGGTACACCAACGTGATCGCCAATAAATTGATTATCAAATCGAGTATGGAACTCGGTTTCCTTGGGGCCTATAACAATGACAGAGGGGTCATTCCTTTTGAACGTTTCTTTGTTGGGGGTGATGGATTAGGAAACTATTCTTTAGATGGAAGAGAATCAATCGCAATGAGAGGGTATCCTAACCAATCACTTTCTTCACAAGATGGAGGGACTATTTACAATAAATTTTCATTAGAATTACGTTATCCAATTTCATTAGGTGCCCAAGCAAAAATCTTTGCACTTGGGTTTATGGAAGGAGGTAATTCATTTGACAATTTCAGAGATTACAATCCGTTTAACCTCAAACGTTCAGCTGGTATAGGGTTACGAATCTTTATGCCTGCATTTGGATTATTAGGAATTGACTTTGGTCATGGTTTTGATCCTTTACCGGGTCTGAACACCAAAAATGGTTGGGAAACCCACTTTATTATCGGGCAGCAGTTTTAAGTTTGGCACGATATTTTCTAAGGATACATTATGACGATTTAATACGAGTGTTAAAATTTTTTAGAATATATTTCGTTAATTTGAAAAATAAAACGCTGATCAGGCAGAATCGTCAAGTAAATCTGTCCTTTTTAGAATTTATAGCGTGACTCGTAAATGATAAATTTTATCCAGATGAAACATCAAGTTCTTTTTTTATTGGCAGTCATAAGTCTTTTAAGCTTTTCTTCTTATGCACAAAGAGGTGTTAGAATAGGGTATATTGACACAGAATATATTTTGCAAAATGTTCCAGAATATCAGGACGCTACCGCACAGTTAGACACTAAAGTTCTCCAATGGAAATCTGATGTAGAACAACGGTTGGCGGAGTTGGATCAAAAGAAATCGCAACTCAATAATGAGCGCGTACTTTTGACCAAGGAGTTGTATGAAGAACGCTTTGAAGATATCAGCTTTGAAGAAAAGGAAATTTTAGATTACCAACAAAAGCGTTTCGGCCCCAATGGCGATTTGATGATTCAAAAACAACAATTGATTCAACCCATACAAGATCAGATTTTTGCCGCCGTACAAGAGATTGCTAGCAGTAGAGCGTATGATTTTATTTTTGACAAATCGGCTGATGTGGTCATGTTATACTCTGCAGAACGCTTTGACATTAGTGAATTGGTGTTAAGAGGCATCACCAGATCTTCCAATCGCACGCAAGCCACTAACAAGGCTGAACGAAGGGCTGCTTCAGATGAAGAGGTAGTTCCTGTATATAATGAGCAACAGGAAGCGCGTGAAAAAGCTTTGGAAGATAAACGATCAGAACGTTTATCTGAAGCTGAGCAACGCAGGGCAGACCAGCAGGCAACTAGAGACTCTTTAAAGTCGGCTGTTGAAGCAAGACGCCAAAAGATTTTGGATGACCGCGCTAAGGCAAAAGCTGAAAGAGAAAACAAAAATAATCCTCAGGATAGCACTTCAGTAAACACTGAAGATAACATCAAAAAATCAGCAGCACAAACCGCTGAAGAAAAAAAACAACAAGACATTGCTGATCGTGAAGCCAGACAAAAGGAGCTTGACGAACGCAGAAAAAAAATATTGGAGAATCGCAGAAAAGCCAAAGAAGCACGCGAAGCTAAATCAAAACAAAAGGATTCAATTCCAGAAAACAATAACTAGAAACAATTAATAATTATAACACGTAATACTATTTTAAAAATGAAACATTTCAAGACCATTTTATTTGCAGGACTACTTTTTATTGGAGCAACTACATTCTCTAATGCTCAAAGTAAAATTGCCCACGTTAATACGCAAGAGCTTATTAAAGCGATGCCAGCAATGAAGAGTGCTCAAGCAGAACTAGAAAAATTGCAAAAAACATACGAGACTGAAATTCAAACCATGGCTACTGAGCTTCAAAATAAAATGAAGCAATACCAAGCAGAGGTAGAAAGCAAGACTGACGAAGAAAATGCTAAAAGATCTCAAGAAGTTCAAGGAATGCAACAAAGTATCCGTGAATACCAAGGTACTGCACAACAAGATCTTCAAAAGAAAGAATTTGATTTATTGAAACCAATTACTGATAAGGCAGAAGCAGCCATTAAAAAAGTAGCTAAAGCTCAAGGGTTTCAATATGTATTGGATTCAACTCAAGGCTCAGGTGTTCTGTTAGCTGACGGTAAAGACCTTATGGCTGACGTTAAAAAGGAATTAGGATTCTAATTCATTTTAAAATCATCACTATTTAACACAAAAAGCCACTTTTAATAAGTGGCTTTTCTATTTTTGTACTATGAGCACACAACCTATTGGCATCTTCGACTCCGGTATTGGCGGCACCTCCATTTTTAAGGAGATAAAGGCATTATTACCGCATGAGCACACTTTGTACCTTGCCGATAGTTTTAACGCTCCCTACGGCAACAAATCTAAAGATGAGATTATTGCCTTGAGCATTAAAAACACCAAACTTTTAATATCAAAAGATTGCAAGCTCATTGTAGTGGCCTGTAACACGGCCACCACCAACGCCATTAAAGAGCTACGAGACTTATTTGACATTCCATTTGTTGGGATTGAACCAGCCATAAAACCTGCGGCGCTGAGCACTCAAACCAAGGCCATTGGCATCTTGGCCACCAAGGGCACTCTAAGCAGTGAACTGTTCCATAAAAGTGTAGACTTATATAGTGAAAATATTAAAGTCATAGAGCAGGTAGGTAATGGGATTGTTTCGCTCATTGAAGAAGGCAGGACCTTAAGTGAAGACATGAAAAGTCTGCTGCAAATCTACCTCAAGCCCATGCTAGAGGCTAATATTGATTATTTGGTTTTAGGCTGTACACATTATCCATATTTGATGCCCTTATTGTTAGAAATACTGCCAGAACACGTTAAAATTATCGATTCGGGACAAGCGGTCGCCCGACAGACCAAGGCTGTATTAGTACAAAATCAGCTCTTAAATGAACAAACTTCAACTGTTAAGAATGAATTTTACACAAACGGAACTGTTGCTATTCTGAAGGCTATTTTAGATGCTCCGTATGACGTCAACTATTTAAAGTTTTAGAAAGCTCTGCTTAAAGTTAATTTAGGCTCTTTTCTCTTGCCACGGTGCCGTCTTTGCGCTTTACTCTTGTTTAAACCAGCTCGAATAGGTCACATAGTTTTCAGCAATTCTATGGATTTCACCTGAAATGAGTTCTTGGCTAATATCCTTTACTTTTTTAGCGGGCACACCGGCATAAATACTACCGGATTCGATTCTGGTGTTTTTAGTGACTACGGCACCTGCAGCGATGATGCTATTGCTTTCTACAATACAATCGTCCATCACAATGCTTCCCATCCCAATTAACACATTGTCGTGAATGGTGCAGCCATGCACAATGGCATTATGACCAATAGACACATTGTTTCCAATGGTGGTGGGCGACTTTTGATAGGTGGCGTGTATGACCGCCCCATCCTGAATGTTCACCTTATTCCCAATTTTTATATAATGCACATCCCCTCTTATGACGGCATTGAACCACACACTGCACTGTTCTCCTATACATACTTCACCAACAATTGTAGCATTTTCAGCAATATAGCAGTCGGCTGCTATTTGCGGGTGTTTTCCGTTTATTTGTTTTATGATTGGCATAGTGTTGGTATTATATTCGGGATTGTTATAGCATTAAAATCATCTTAAAAACAGCTATGTATATGGCTTTTGCTATACGAGTAAAAAATCAGCGAACATCTCCCTAATCAGCGGGAAACAAAAATAAGCGTCTGGAAAAATTATCCCGCAAATTTCACAGATTTCACAGATTTACGCTGAACAAAACTATGTACTAGTTAATTGCAGGACATGCACACTCATACTTTCTCTTGCGACAGTTAAAGTTGTAACCCAAGGTCAATTGGTGAAAGCCACCATTATTGAACACTACGGAATTGGCCTGATAGGAATAGGTGTAAGCAAACACAAAGTTTTTATAATCCACTCCAATAAACGGAGTGATGTATTGTAATTTTTGACTGCTGACGCCAGTACCATCTGTAAATTCGGCACCATCCAAGCTTCGTCGGTAAGACATCCCGCCCCATAGTTTGCCAAATTCCACGTCTTTATAAACTTTACCATTAACATCTATTGAGGCTTCCTTAGTACCATCTCTATACAAAAACATGATGGACGGCTCATAACTCCAATCGCTGCCCAATTTATTGAACACATTCCCAGCGCTAAACAAAAGAGTCCTTAAATTGTCGAACTTAAAAATGCCATTGGCATTAACGTTGATGCCATCATTGTTCAGGATATTTTTAACCGTAGCATGCGCATAAAAATCTATAAAATGATATGAGAATCCAAAGTCGATATTAAAATTGGTCGCACTTTGTTCTACTCCAGAAATTATAGGGTCAAAACCTTCGCTCAAAAACGTTGATTCGTCCAACTTGTATTGAATGGCTCCGGCGCTCAATCCAAAGGAAAGCATATTGAGATCAATCTCATTACGGGAAAAAAGCAAGTGGTGTGCATAGGTAAAGTAAGCCCCTGTTTGAGAATGATACCCATTTTTATCATTGTATACAATAGCACCAATGGCTGATTGGGTTTCTCCTATCCTACTGTTGATACTCATGGTTTGTAACGCAGGCGCATCGTCCTGACCAAACCATTGCTTACGTGCTGTAAGCCTGACTTTGGCACAATTGGCAACACCCGCCATAGAAGGGTGAATCAGATAATAGTTATCGGTTAAATAATCAGAATATATGGGCAATCCTTCTTGGGCTTTACTAAACTGCCCTAGAACTACTACCACTACCAATAACCAAAACTTTTTAAACATCATATGTTTTTTATATTCTCACTGTAAATGGGTTCATCCCAACTTTTCAAGGGCATTACCGCTAAAGTTATAATCCCATTTTAGGTGTGTGTTATAGATTCTCTTACGCTAATTCTACAACAGTCAAATATATAAATTTTTGCGCTTAATTGGTCATTCGTCCGAAAAATATTCATTACACCGATATTTTTTACTTCAGTATCATCAGTGTCCAGTAAAACAGGTAAAAAGTTTGCAAACCCCTTAAAGCATGATCTGGTTCGAGAACTTAAAAATGACACCTTATTTTTGAAACCAATTTCACTTAGAGTGATTGGGCAAATTCAATTTAGAAAAACCACTGTTTATCAGTTAGTTATACTTAAATCTTTGTTCTTTTCCCGATAGCCATCGGGACTATAAGCGCAGCGATCTTAATTCTTTATCGGACAATAATGTTTCAGTATTTAAAAAAATCTGTCTCGCACAAGAGTCAAATTTTAAAATATGTTACCTTATCACCACAACATTGAAAAGAACATCCATTTGAGCAGGATTCATCTAAAAAACATAAGATTAGCAAGTCTCTGGCCTATTAATTAAGATATCTCCATTAAACAGATCACCGGAAGGAGAATTATAATTATCTGCAAATTGGCAGACAATATATCCATATTCAAAAAAGGTCTCTTTTACCCTTTAGTTTTCTTATTTTTGCATAAAGAAATGAACCTATGGAAACGACCACAATTTCAATACAAAAAACAAGTAACCCTACCATACTGAAGTTTGAAGCTGATAAGTTTTTAACCAATCACGAAAGCTTTGAATTCAACACTATTGACGAAGCAAAGTCCTCGCCGCTGGCTCAGGAATTATTTTACCTGCCCTTTATTAAAAAAGTTTATATCTCAGGAAATTTTGTTGCCTTAGAGCGTTTTGATATTGTAGACTGGGAAGATGTACAAGAGGAAGTTGCTGAACAAATAGCAAATTATATCAATAATGGGAAGCAGGTTGTCACTGAGTCCACTTCTCCAAAACACGTACCGGTAACCGTTTATGCTGAAAGCACTCCAAACCCTACGGCAATGAAATTTGTAGTGAACAAAAAATTGGTTCCTACAACCTACGAATTTGTGTCTATTGAAGATGCTAAACATTCTCCTTTAGCCACTGAACTATTCCATTTGCCATATGTGAAAAGTGTGTTTTTTGATGAGAATTTTATCTCCATCACCAAGCACGATGTTGCAGACTGGAATGAGATTACCACAGAATTAAGAGATTTCTTGACGCACTATATTGAAAGCGGAAAGGAGATTGTATCTGCCAATGCTCCAAAAGCAATGAGACAGACGGAAGAAGAGGCCACTGCCTCATTTGAGAACTATGATGATATTTCTAAGGAAATCATCATCATACTTGAAGAGTATGTTAAGCCTGCTGTCGCTAGTGACGGGGGAAATATCGAATTTCAATCGTATGACCCTGACACGAAAACAGTGAAAGTAATTTTACAGGGTGCTTGTAGTGGATGTCCATCATCTACCTATACTTTAAAGAATGGTATTGAAACAATGCTTAAGGAGATGCTAAAAGACAAGGCCTTGACTGTAGAAGCCATAAATGGTTAATTTTAATTTATAATGCTTATCTTTAAGGATATAGTAAATTATTAATTAAAAAAATCAAAGAAAATGGCAGTATTAAAAGTTGTAGAGATCTTATCAAATTCAAATGATAGCTGGGAAGACGCTACCAAAAAAGCAGTAAAACATGCTTCCAAAACCGTTAAAAACATTAAATCTGTTTATGTAAAAGAGCAAAGTGCCATCGTTAAAAATAACGAAGTAACTGAGTTTAGAGTCAACTTAAAAATAACTTTCGAAGTGGATTAATTTCGAAACCCAAAAAATTAAAGTAGGAGACAAAGTTAAGTTTAAACCTTGACTTTGTCGTCCTCTCACACCACCGTATGTACTTACGTGTACGGCGGTTTCCTTAAAGTGGGTTACAAAATAACTTCTGATAATTGGATGTGAGGCTGTAAAAGCCTTGTTCTACAAACCAGTTATTATTCATTCCTATATTTGAAGCTGGGCTGTTTGACAATCGCCACCACCCTTTTCCGCTTAATGCCAGTCGCCAATAACTAAGAATTCGGCTCGCCGATAGGCCAGAGCTGAATTTTGTGTTGACGAATCCGGTTGATTTGCCGTCTATGGGTAAAACGTTGAGTTGAGGGAAGGATAGTTGGAGGTTGCTCAGTGATTGATGTGGTCAGAATGCATGGAGTTCAATTATTTTCTGACATTCTCCGTGGGTTTTTAGTGGTTTCAATTTACGATCCCTGGTTTTTATCGTTCAATTTTAAAGTTAATGCATAGCAGGGCCAGTCCGCATGTGCAGATAATTTTTAATTACTTCTATTCAATTTTCTATCTTTCAGTAAAACTTGCCAATTCTCGGGAGGCCCACGATCATTGAACAACAAAATAGTATGCAGTCTCCCTTTTTTACAGACAGGGCATCGGCGGTGCAAAAGCGGTTCTTTTGTTTTTAGAGGTTCCCTCTTTACCGTAGCCAATTCGGTTTGTAGTTTTGGCAACTTCTCTTTTTTCCAACTGCTGCTCAAAATACCATAATGCCGTATTCGGGTAAATCCTTTGGGTAGAATATGCAGGGCAAAGCGCCTGATAAATTCCGCGCTAGATACCGTTAAATTGATTTTCTTGCCTGCACGACGGTAATCTTTGGCGGTAAAGCTCACACTCTTGTTTTTACGATCAATATCCGTAATCCGATGGTTGCCAATGGCTATTTTGTGGGTATATCTGCCCAAGTATTCAATTACATATTTTGGGCTTCTAAAAGGTTGATTGGCAAAGACCACCCATTTTTTACCGAACACTTGATTGTAAATTTTTTGAGGGATTTTTAATCCACTTTTTCTGAGCTCTGCGATATATTTTGCCCTGAACACTTGGCTCATGGATTTTACGTTGAACAGGTAGTTGCCGTTGTTCTTTGCTTTTTTCCATTGCCCCGATCTGCTCAGACCACCTCCCGGAACGATGCAGTGCAAGTGCGGGTGCAAACTCATGTTCTGGCCCCAGGTATGCAGCACCGCAATCATGCCCATTCTCCCACCAAGGTGCTTGGGATTGTCACCAAACTGCTGTAAGGTCTGCCAAGCAGCCCTGAACAGACTGCCGTACACTATTTTGCCGTGGCTCAATGCGTAACTGTTAAACTCGCTTGGAAGGGTAAACACCACATGAAAATAGGGAACGTTCAAGAGTTCGCCTTCCCTTGCCCTGATCCACTCTTCGCGTTTGTGTCCCTGACAGGTTGGGCAATGCCTGTTCCTGTCCCGAGCTATCGGGATTGTAACTGATGTGCAACGCATGGCAACAATCGCATTTATCAATATGCCCGCCCATAGCTTTGGTTCGGCATCTCCTTATGGCCTGCAAAGCACGGTAATGCCAGGAGGTCAGGCTCAAGTTTTTGAGCTGTAGCTGCTCCATTTCTAAAATATCAGCCACCGTATGTTTGGGGCGCATCAGTCGTAGAGCTTGTCCAGTGGAGAGAACTTCGAACCACTGGGCAGATTGGCCACATGCAGATAGGTCAGGGTCATCTCGATATGCGCATGGCCCAAAAGTTCTTTTAGGCTGACAATGTCAACGCCATATTCCAACAGATGCGTGGCAAAGGTGTGCCGCAAGGTGTGGGCGGTTATCTTTTTGGAACTGCCTATTTTGCTGCGGTTTTCCTTGATGACCCATCGGATCCCATTGGTGGTCAACCCCCGAGCTACTCCATCTTTGGTGACCTGACTGTTGAAAAGATAGCCTTGAGGGTTTTCCGTTCTGATATACTTTTTTAGCCCTCTGGCCAGATATTTGCTCAAGGGGACATAGCGGTCGATCTTCCCTTTTTTCTTGGGGATAAAGACCGTTCTGCGATCAAAATCGATGTCTGCCAATTTGAGGTTGCAAAGTTCGTAGCTGCGAAGTCCACAGCCATAGAGCATTCCAATGATCAAACGGTGCTTGAGGTATTTGGGTGCTTTTAAAAAACGCTTCACTTCCTCCTGGCTCAAGACCGTTGGCAGTTTTAAATCGCGCTTGATCTGCGGCAGGGCCACGCGCTTGGCCTCCATTCCCATTACTTTGTAGGCGGCCCTGAGTCCGAAAATGGTATGCTTGAAGAAACTTTCAGAAGGCGTTTTGTGGAGTTTTTGGCAGTAATAAAGGTAAGACTGAATGTTTTCCACCGAAAGCTTTTCCGGACTTTCTTTATAGTGCAGGGCAAGATGTGCCAGACATCGGAGGTAATTGTTCAGGGTGCTTTTGGCCTTGCCGTTAATGGAAAAGCTTTGCTCCAATCTGTTCTGGAGTGTACTGAAACCCGCTACCTCCTCAAAAGCACGTTCAGCAATGGTTTTACTTTTTTTTAAACATGATATTAGATTTAAAATTTAGCTACAAATTAATAAATCTATTACATTTACAAAAACAACATCCGATCTGAAAGGTGCAGGAGGGCTTCCGACCGGTAGGGAGGATTCGTTCAACACAGAGTCTTTGCTACTTTTAGCTTTTGCAAGAATCTGACTGCTCCAATGGCCCGCTTACATTGTTTTAATCTAAAACATTTGAGCCGTCTTCGTAGCCATCCTTCGATTGCTATGAGTTTACTTTTCATTTGTGCCAAGTGAAAATACTGCAACCATCCTTGTGCAACAACCGTTAGTTCTTTCAAGACCTGCTCAAAACTGACACCTCGTTTTCGGTGGGTTATCGTTTTGAGTTTGTCTTTCAGACGTTGTTCACTTGATTTACTCAAACCCAATTTACCTCCGTGCAATAAACTATGTCCTAAGAAGTTCACCTTATAGCACGGTTTTATGCCGCTCTTTTCTCGGTTTACCCTTAGTTTCATCTTGTTTTCTATAAATTCCATGACGCTTGCCTGTACTCTTTCGGCACTCTTCTGACTGCTTACAAGTATTTGTACATCATCGGCATAGCGGACAAAATTCAAACCTCTGCGGCTTAATTCTTGGTCCAGTTCATCTAAAACAATGTTGGAGAGTAATGGGCTTAGAGGACTTCCCTGCGGAGTACCTTTTGTCCGTTGTTCCTGAAGTCCATCGGTTAGAATG
>NZ_JAEHJZ010000099.1 GCF_016469035.1 Gelidibacter salicanalis
GTCTCAAAAACACTTTACTTTCAGGACTATTTATGTTGCTGACCACTATTGGTTTTGCACAAACGATCGACATTCATCCCGTACCGCAACAGGTATCATTTTCTAGTTTTACAGCACTGCCTAATACGTTTAGCATAGAGCAAAAAAGCACAGATAAAGCCACGCAAAATCTACTCGCTACATTTTTTAATGCGGAGAACACTTCCAAAACAGGTTTTTCAANNGGAAGGTTATTATATCAATAGCAGCAATAAAAACATTACAGTTATTGGTAGAGATGCACGTGGCACCTATTATGGCGTAAGAACTTTACTTGCATTATTAGCATCAGAAGAATTGCCTTTAGGAGAAATCACAGATTATCCAGATGTTACGGCACGTGGTACGGTTGAAGGTTTTTATGGAACAC
>NZ_JAEHJZ010000100.1 GCF_016469035.1 Gelidibacter salicanalis
TACCTTCTGTTCAACTTCTTTTTTAATTCTCACCTCTTCGTTAATAACTGCTCCAGATCTCTATATGCGATTAACCGCTGTCCAAACTGTAAAAATGGGATGAATTGGTGTTACTGTCATATCAGAAAATTTATTAAAAATCGCAAAAACCCTAGAATTTTCACGATGTCGTGGTTTTTAGGTGTTCATTTAATAGAATAGTATTACCAAAGTAATTCGTGCAGCTACTGGCTTGGCTTTTGTCCCTGATCTCAACATCAACAGAACCAATTTTAGGCTGTTGGTTTGTGGGTAGTCTTTATTATATAGTTTAGCGACATGTAGAATGAAAATTATTATCTTTGAAATGCTGATTTCCTAATAAGAATAAGACTGATTTACCCTTATGCTTTTAAAATTTTGGCTATCGTTTTGCAGCGTTAACCAGCTCAGCAAAAACAGTGTTGTTGGAATTGCTGTTTCATATGGGGATGAATGTTATATAGAAAAACTATAACAATCCAGTTTAAATTTTGACAATTTATAAAGTGAGACATTTAAGAAATACTCGAGTTTCTATCTGTAATTTTAAATAGTATTAGGCTCTTTTTCTTCTAAAATCAGAGGGTGTATTTTTCTTGATTTCTTTAAATTGTCTATTAAAATTAGATATGTTTTTAAATCCCGCTTCATAGGCGATTTCAGCAACGGTGAATTTATTTTTTGATAGTAGTAACTTGGTAGCATGTTCTACCCGTAATTCTGTTAAAAATTGAAAGTACGTTTTGTTTGTCCGTTTCTTANNAGTATTTGCAGAAGGCATTTTTTGTCATATTTGCTTTCTCAGACACCGCTTCTAAAGTAATGTTAGTATGGAAATTGCTCATTGTAAATTCAAATATATTACGCATTCTATTGCCTTCATAGTCTGAATATTGTTTTT
>NZ_JAEHJZ010000101.1 GCF_016469035.1 Gelidibacter salicanalis
AGGATGGATCATAAGGATTTAGACGTTTGGAAAAAAAGTATGGATTTGGTGGAATTAGTTTATCGGCTATCTTCACAATTTCCTAGTGATGAAAAATTTGGTTTGACAAATCAAATTCGGAGAGCAGTTGTTTCTATACCTGCAAATATATCTGAAGGGGCAGGGAGAAAGGGTGATAAAGAATTGATTCAATTTTTGCATATTGCATTGGGTTCGTTGGCAGAACTGGAGACGCACTATTTGATAGCAGTTCGATTAAACTATTGTAGTATAAATAAAGAATTTGAAGGTGTGTTGTTGGAAGTAAAGCGGTTATTAATTGGTTTTAGAAATCAGAGAAGTGAGAAGTGAGAAGT
>NZ_JAEHJZ010000102.1 GCF_016469035.1 Gelidibacter salicanalis
TGAGCCAATCGGGACAATGGAAAACTGCAAAGAACAAAGGCAACTACTTGTTCAATGTAAAATCCATGAGTCAAGTGTTTAGGGCAAAATATATCGCAGAGCTTAGAAAAAGTGACTTAAAGATCCCTCAGAAAATTTACAATGAAGTGTTCGGTAAAAAATGGGTGGTCTATGCCAAGCAACCTTTTAGAAGTCCAAAATATGTAATTGAATACCTGGGCAGATATACCCATAAAATAGCGATCAGCAACCATCGGATTGTTGATATTGACCATAAAAACAGGAATGTCACTTTTACTGCCAAGGATTACCGTCGTGCAGGTAAGAAAGTCAATTTAAC
>NZ_JAEHJZ010000103.1 GCF_016469035.1 Gelidibacter salicanalis
TTCAGCAATTGAAAAAGACGGCATGGTGGCGCTTAAAAAAGGATGGCATCCACTTACCGTCAAATTCCATGAAGCCACTGGTGGCGGCCAATTAACAGCATGGTACACTGCACCAAATGGTGAAAAGACAATTTTGGAAGGTGACGTTATTGGTAACTAAAAAACTATTTAAAATTAAAAGGAATTCACGCCAAAAAATTTAAGAAAAACGTATTAGAATGATAAACATCTACGGGCAATTTAAGGGGCAAACTGTAGAAGTAACAACATAATTTACAGACTTTCCTATTGCTAATCCAGTGTCATCCGTGTCTAAAGAAATAAAAAAAAACATCCAATGAAACTATTTTTTAAATCCCTTTTAGTTTTTTCCATGCTATTGACAGTTTCTTGTCAAAGTCAAAAAGACTTCACCGTAGCCCAAACCTACGACGAGCCTCAAGATCCTGCGCCGAGCTCTGGTCAGAATTGGTCTGCAGTTCCAAAAGGACTTCAAGCATCAGTAACCTCAACAGACATTCGATTTGTAAGAAGTGAGATCCCTAAAATTGAGCAACAATCTACCTGGAAAGGTGCTGCTTGGAAAGGCGAACGTACGGCAGTTCAGTTAGTGCTTTGGAGCAATGATTCA
>NZ_JAEHJZ010000104.1 GCF_016469035.1 Gelidibacter salicanalis
ATATATACGCATGTTGTGTGTAATTTAACGCAACCAAACTCGGATTTGAACATCTAGAAATAAAATAGAATTATGAAAAAACTGATTTATCTTTTCGTTCTGACTTTAGGAATAATTTCTTGCAGTTCAGACGACGTGAAAGAAATAGACAATTCGGATTTGATTGGAAAATGGAACTGGACAGGTACTTCTGGAGGACTAATTTATTTTGAAGAAACAGCAGAAACGTCTGGAAAAACTATTCATCTGACTTTAATGGAAAATTATACTTATTCAATAACAGAAAATGAGAATGAGATATCAAGTGGAAATTACCAGTTAATTAGTAAAAAATCTATTTATTCGGGCGAACTAGAAAGATTTATACAATTTCCTGAAAACCAACAATACACCGGAATTGTAATGGGAGGAATAATAAAAACGTACGAATTAGATAAACTTGATATTTCCGACAATAATTATGACGGAATTGGAAGTGGATTTGTACGAATTGAATAAAAAAACTACACACAATAACTAAGTATTCGGCTCG
>NZ_JAEHJZ010000105.1 GCF_016469035.1 Gelidibacter salicanalis
ATCGTGCCATAGAAATGGCATTTTTCTGTTACCGTGATGCAAAAAACTATTCGTTATGCTCAATTTAGGAGAAATCTCCTTCCTACATCATCCATGAAAAGATAAGCCACTTGGATTAAGACATAATGTAAGGACGGTCAATTACTTAAACCTCGTTGAAAACTCAAAACGGTGTCTTCCGATATTTCAAGACCACGAAAAGGTTAAAGTTAGGTGTCTTTGTTATGTCGTGTTAACATTCATTGTGTTTCTTTTAGTTCTGTGCACATTTATTGATTTATAGCCTTGTTAACATTTATTATTATATTTCTCCATTATTCTGTTCTTTTGTTTTGTAGTACAGTTTACAGTATAGTAGGTTCTTATAACGTTGTTTTTCATTACTACTAACATGTGTATATACTTATAAATGGCCCTAACACTATTGACTAGCATTCGTTTGCTA
>NZ_JAEHJZ010000106.1 GCF_016469035.1 Gelidibacter salicanalis
TCAGCCTTCTTTTTCGGTGACGGGCCTTACATCTAATACGACATATTCATTTACGGTTCTGGCTTATGACCTTGCGGGCAATGCCTCACTGGCGGGCAATACCGTTAATGTTACCACACTTTCCAACCCTGATACACAATCGCCTTCCGCGGTGACTACGTTGGCGGCCTCCAATATTACAACAAACAGTGCGCAATTGAACTGGTCCGCTTCTACGGATAATGTGGGTGTGGTGTCCTACGAGGTGTTTCGTGGCGGCCAG
>NZ_JAEHJZ010000107.1 GCF_016469035.1 Gelidibacter salicanalis
GCCTTCTTTTTCGGTGACAGGCCTTACATCTAATACGACATATTCATTTACGGTTTTGGCTAATGACCTTGCGGGCAATGCCTCACTGGCGGGCAATACCGTTAATGTTACCACACTTTCCAACCCTGATACACAATCGCCTTCCGCGGTGACTACGTTGGCGGCCTCCAATATTACAACCAACAGTGCGCAATTGACCTGGTCCGCTTCTACGGATAATGTGGGTGTGGTGTCCTATGAGGTGTTTCGTGGCGGCCAG
>NZ_JAEHJZ010000108.1 GCF_016469035.1 Gelidibacter salicanalis
TTTAAAGACAAAAGTCAAATCGTTTTTAAAGTCCTTTAAATCTACGACAATTTTGGTAAGAAAGTGCGCACCGAATTGCACACCTTTTAGTTGTAATTAATTGATATCAAGTGATACCACTAAAAACGAAAAACACTGATAATCATACGATTAACAGTGTTTTAGTTTGTCCTATTGCTAGGTTTGTCGGGGTGGCAGGATTCGAACCTGCGACCTCCGCGTCCCAAACGCGGCGCGATAACCGGGCTACGCTACACCCCGAATTGGTTATCT
>NZ_JAEHJZ010000011.1 GCF_016469035.1 Gelidibacter salicanalis
AATATATCTTTTGGCTCCTCGCTTTTTAATCTTTTTCTCTAAAGTTAGTGCTTCGGATCTATTGTCTACCTTTTGAGTAAAAACCAAGTTTCACGGTGCGCCAGTTTTAGTTGATGGAACCAAACTTTTGTTGAGTCTTATAAATCTCTTTTCGATATCATCCGTTTGACCGACATAATATCTTGAACGTTTTTGGCTATACAATATGTAAACCGTATAATCCATAATTTTCAGTTTGGGTGGTCACGCCTCAAGCGTGACGACCTCCGCGTCCCACACACGGCGCGATAACTTCCGGAGACCTGTCACGCCTTAGCGTGATACACCCCGAATGGTTATCAATAAAATTGCGGAGAGACGGGGATTCGAACCCCGGGTACCCGCAAGGGTACGCTTGTTTAGCAAACAAGTCCTTTCGGCCACTCAGGCACCTCTCCTATTGTGTTAAAGAACATCCTTAAATGCGGATGCAAATGTAGCCCTTCATTTCAAACAACGCAACTATTTTTTAAAAATTTTACTGTAATTTTTTTATTCCGGATATTCTATCCTGAGATGGAAGATGTTAGCTAATTTATTTTTTAATATTTTCTTTATGGATTCGATCTCTTTGAAGGTGATATTCGCATTTAAAAACTGCCCGTCTTCCATTTGCTTGTTAATAATATTCTCAACAAAATCGTTTATTTTTGTCGAAGAAGGGTTTTTTAAGCTTTTTGAAGCTGCCTCTACACTATCACACATCATTAAAATTGCAGTTTCTTTACTGAACGGTTTTGGACCTGGATACCTGAAATCAGCAGCATCTGTGGCATCATCCATTTCTTTCTCCTTCATATAAAAATAATACACTAGGCTTGTGCCGTGATGTGTCCTTATAAAATCGATCACCCGATCAGGTAAATTGTTCTTTTTAGCGATCTCGATCCCGTCCAACACATGTGAAAAAATAATGGTGGCACTTTCCTGAGCAGACAGTTCATCGTGCGGATTTATCCCTGTTGATTGATTTTCTGTAAAGTAAGTCGGGTTTTTCATTTTTCCAATATCATGATACAGGGCTCCTACCCTGACCAACATGGCATTTGCTCCAATTTCATTGGCTGATGCTTCCGCTAAATTGGCGACATTTAAGCTGTGGTGGAATGTGCCGGGTGCCTTATTGGACATTTCCTTTAAAAGCTTAGCATTGGTATCTGAAAGCTCTAATAGTGACACGTCCGACACCAATCCGAAGAGTTTTTCGTAAATATAAATGAGCGGTTGCACAAACAGTGTGGCCAACCCACATAAAATAAACATGCCGAACGGTTCAAAAGTCAGATCAATGATGCTGCCTTCGTGAATCACGAAAAAAGCAAAATAGGTAATGATATAAATTAGGGTAATCTGCCCTACTGAAATAAAGAGATTGGCACGTTTATACAATTCTGAAACGGTGAGTATGGTGACGATTCCTGCAATAATCTGCAAAAACATATATTCATAACTATTGGGTACAATAAAACCCAATAACAGCACGGTCAAAACGTGTGAAAACAGGCCCAATCGGGCATCAAAAAACGCCTTCAATACTAATGGTAGTACAGCCAGAGGTACCACATACACATACTTGGCATTGTAGTTAACAATAAGTGTTGTGAGTAAGACCATTAAAAGAATATTGAAAAATATAAAAGTCACTTTGGTGTTGTCTAAAAAGACATCTATCCTATATTTTCTTAAAAACAGAAGCAGCATTAATAGCGTCAAGGCCACTAAAATTGAATAGGAAATAACCACCCAAGTGTAGTTGGACGAATTCCAAACTTGCGATTCATATTCTGATTCCAGAGATTTTAAAACATCATATTTATGGCCTTCCACCAATTCACCTTTAGAAATGATAAGGGTTTCACGTTCTATATTTCCGCGAGTTCCTGATATTTTATCAAGTTCTTCCTGTAATGCATTTTGTGTTATGGATTTATTGACCTTTAAATTGGGCTCAATTAAATCGAAAAAGAGAGATACAAAAACAGCACTAAAATTAGAGTCGTTTTTATCTTCCAATTGCTTCTCCAGGAGTTTTCTAAACGCATCAATTTTAGAAAGTTCAGAATAGGTAGTTGAAGCTATTTGGTTTTGTCCATTCAACAAAATGACGTTTTTGTCGTTAGGATAATTATAATCTTCCTCTAAAACACCGTTCTTATAGATTTCATCCAATACAAGTTTACCTATCCTATAAAGCTCCGTCTTTTTCCGACCAAGAGAATCGTCAAAGGTGGCATTAAACTTTTTGTTGTAATCTTCATATACAAAATCCTTGACTTCTTCTATGAGATCAAAATAAACCGCACTGTTTTCTACAATGGCCGATTTTTCCTTCTCTAATTCTTCTGGTGATTTTTGAATGGCAAAATCAAATGGCGCATAGAGGTTTTCAGATTGCCACGGTTTATTTTTATCAAAATTATATTTGAATTTGCCACTTTTAGGAAAGAGATAGACAATTAAAAAAGTAGTTCCTATAAAAAGGAGAATTTTGTAAATAAGTGCATGATTCTTGTACCACTTGTTAATAATGTTTTTCATCAAAGTCGTCTCAATTGTCCTTCAAAAGTAATAAAATATTAAAGGATTTGTGGCTTTAACGTGAGGTTTCATTCAGAAATCAATTAAAAAATGTTTAATTTTGCGTTAATCAAATCAAAACCCATTTAAAATGAGTAAAGAAGTCGTTATTGTAGCAGCAGCAAGAACTCCAATAGGCAGTTTTTTAGGAGCCTTATCTACAGTTACAGCGCCAAGATTAGGGGCCGTTGCCATAAAAGGGGCATTGGATAAAATCAACCTAAACCCTGACTTGGTACAAGAAGTGATTATGGGTAATGTGGTACAGGCAGGAACAGGACAAGCCCCTGCACGTCAGGCAGCTATTTATGCTGGCATTCCTGATACCGTACCCTGTACTACTATAAATAAAGTATGTGCCTCTGGCATGAAAGCGGTTATGCAAGCTGCCCAAGCAATTGCCTTGGGAGATGCTGACATTATTGTTGCCGGTGGTATGGAAAACATGAGTTTAATTCCGCATTATTTGCACGCCAGAACTGGAACGAAATTTGGCCCAGCCACTTTAATTGATGGCATGCAAAAAGACGGTTTGGTAGATGCATATGATGAAAATGCCATGGGTGTTTGTGCAGATGCATGTGCTACAGAATATAAATTTAGCAGAGAAGATCAGGATGCGTATGCCGTTCAATCTTATGAGCGCTCTTCAGCCGCTTGGGATGCAGGAAAATTTGATAATGAAGTGGTGCCTGTTGAAGTTCCTCAACGTCGTGGCGATGCTGTAGTGGTATCAAAAGACGAGGAATATACCAATGTGAAGATGGATAAAATTCCGTCGTTGAGACCTGCCTTTTCAAAAGATGGTACGGTAACGGCTGCGAACGCTTCAACAATTAATGATGGCGCTGGAGCTGTTGTTTTAATGAGTAGAGAAAAAGCTGACGAACTTGGATTGAAACCGTTGGCAACCATTAGAGGTTATGCTGATGCAGCACAAGAACCAAAATGGTTTACGACTGCCCCTGCCAAAGCATTACCAAAAGCATTGGATAAAGCTGGGATTTCAATAGATGCTATTGATTTTTTTGAATTCAACGAAGCTTTTGCTGTGGTTGGGTTAGCAAATATGAAACTCTTAGGTCTTAATGATAGTAATGTAAACGTTAATGGAGGTGCTGTTTCTTTAGGCCATCCATTAGGTTGCTCTGGGGTGAGAATTATTATAACATTGTTGAATGTTTTAGAACAAAATAATGCTAAGCTTGGAGCCGCAGCCATTTGTAATGGTGGTGGTGGTGCTTCAGCCATTGTAATTGAACGTTCTTAAAAAAGACCGATTTGTATTGGGTCACCTTTTCATACAACATTTTATAATTTAAGATTGTTGGGTATTTAGGCTCCAATAATTCATAAAAATAGTCTATAGACCATTTCACCTTTATGCCATACGGAATTGCCAATTTAAGCATCGTCCCTTTAAGAATTGAACCTTCTGATACTACTGAGCTGTTGTCTCAAGTACTTTATGGTGAGATTTTTAAAGTTGTTGAACGTCGAAAAAAATGGAGTAAAATCAGGTTGACGTCTGATCAATTTGAAGGTTGGATTGACAATACCCAGTACTTAGAAATTTCTGAATCTGATTATGAGTCCTTGGTGGATTTGCCAACTAGGAATTCGGCAGATTTACTTGAATTTGTTCAGGATACGAAAAACCAATTGATTACAATTCCGTTAGGATCTTCCTTGGCGCCGCTCGAATTTTTGAATCATTCTTTTGACGGTCACACCATAGATGGTGTCCAGCCAAAATCAAATATTATAGACACGGCGTTTCTGTATCGCAACGCGCCTTACTTATGGGGTGGAAAAACACCTTTTGGTATTGATGCTTCAGGTTTTACGCAGATGGTTTATAAACTTAACGGCTATACCTTATCTCGTGCTGTGGCACAACAAGCCAAACAAGGCGAAGCTTTAAGCTTTATAGAAGAAAGCGAGGTTGGTGATTTGGCGTTTTTTGACGATAACGAAGGCCAGATTATTCATGTTGGCATTATCATGCCAGACAATTATATTATACATGCCTACGGCAAAGTGCGTATTGACCGATTGGACCATTCTGGTATTTATAATGTAGATACCAATATGCACACCCATAAGCTGAGGGTCATTAAAAAAATCATATAAAAAAAAGGCTATCTCTGTGAGATAGCCTTTTTAAATTACACTTGTTAGCGTCTTATTGACCGCCTTCTAAAGCTTCCACTTTAGCTTTCATTTCTTTCATCTTTTCGGTTTCACCCAAAGCACTGTAAATGTTTACCAACGTTTTAGCAGCTTGTAAATCTGTCGGTCTTAATTTAAGTGTTGTTTCCAAATACGGAATCGCATCTGCATACAGTTTCGATCTTTGTTCCTTTAACTGATCGTATTTCTTATTGTCAGCAGCAGAACTTCCAAGCGCATTCATTTCTTCAATAAGTGCTTGTTCTTGGCTCAATATTAAAACCGCCATGTTATTATGAACGTCTGTATAATCTGGTTTAAGCTGCAATGCTTTTTCATAGTATCCTTTTGCAGCTTCAGCATCTCCACCTTCAGCGGAAACAATTCCTAAGTTGAACAACAATTCTGGATTGTTCGGATCGCTCACTAAAGCCTCTTCAATAAGACTTTTAAACGCTTCCTTGTTGCCCATTTGCAATTGCATATTAGCTTCAGAAATAATTAATGTAGTATCATCCGGATTCGCTTTTCTTGCTTCCTGCATGGCAGCAATAGCTTTCTCATTATCACCATTACTCATGTAGATCAATGCGATATTTTTAACAATCTCTGCCTGCTTAGACTCTGTCAGTTTCGTAGAAGGTTTGATGTGAGTTCCAGCTTTTACTGAAATGTCCATCAAGCTCTTTGAAGGAAATGATTCCTCTTCACTAGTTTCTTTGTTAATGGCAACATAATCTGTTTCAATACCTACGTATCCCAAATCTTTAAGTTCTTCGTAGTATTTTAACGCATTGTCATAATCTTCACCATTTACAGCTGTTGCAGCTGCATAATAAAGATACAAGGTGTCTTTGGTTGACATTCTGTAAGCTTTATCAAATCCGCTAGATGATGCCGCATAGTTCTTTTTTTCTAAAGCAGCGTTTGCGTTAGTTAAAAACGAAGACAACATTTGTTCTTTGATGTCCTGAACATCCTGAGCGTATTTACCATTGCTGCCTTCTACTTTTTCTACCATATTAAGACTTTCCATAGCGGCATCCATGTCAGCACTTGATCCTGTACCGTTAGCATAAAGCGCCTGTCCTTTTAAAAAGTAAAAGTTAGCTTTCATTTTATCGTCGGCATTGGCAATTAGTGCTTCTGCAGCGTTTATTGCAGATTTAGCTTCTGCATAATTACTTTTCTTTATTGCTTTTTCAGCATCTTTTAGCTCGCTCTTTTGTGCAAAAGTGAAAGAACCTACTAAAAGTGCGAAAGCGATCGTGACTTCTTTTTTCATTTTTAGTTATTTAAATATTAAGGATTAATTATTGATTATTGATTTTCGTTTTCTGTATTATCAAGAGTTGTGCCATTGTTGTTAGTGTCCTCACTATCAGTAGCATCATTGTCAACAGCATCGTTTAAGGCTTCTTCAATTAATGGATCCTCTTCATCTTTCATCACTTTAGCCACCGCGGCTATAGAGTCATTTCCTTTCAAATTAATCAATTTCACACCTTGTGTAGCACGCCCCATAACCCGAAGGTTTTCCACAGCCATACGAATAGCAATACCTGATTTATTAATAATCATTAAATCACTATCATCACTGACAGATTTGATGGCCACAAGACTTCCTGTTTTTTCAGTAATAGAAATGGTTTTGACACCTTTTCCTCCTCTGTTTGTAATTCTATACACTGCTTCACCATCTTCTGGATCGTCAATATAAGTACGTTTACCATAGCCATTTTCAGAGACAACCAATACGGATTCTTCCAACGGATTTTCAATAGTCACCATGCCGATCACTTCATCTTTAGGATGGGCTAGAGTTATTCCTCTAACACCTGAAGCATTTCTACCCATTGGGCGTGTTTTTGCTTCTTCAAAACGAATGGCTTTACCAGATTTAAGCGCCAACATCACCTGACTGTTTCCAGTAGTTAATTTTGCTTCCAATAAAATATCGTCCTCCTTAATAGTAATGGCGTTAATACCATTAGTTCTTGGACGGGAATATTGCTCTAAAGAGGTTTTTTTAACTTGACCATTTTTAGTTGCCATAATGACATAATGGCTGTTAATGTACTCTTCATTCTTAAGATCTTGCGTACAAATAAACGCTTTTACCTTGTCATCTTGTTCAATGTTGATCAAGTTTTGGATGGCTCTACCTTTAGATGTTTTACTGCCTTCTGGAATTTCATACACGCGCATCCAGAAACATTTTCCTTTTTGGGTGAAGAATAACATGTATTGATGGTTGGTGCCTACAAATAAATGTTCTAAGAAATCTTCATTACGTGTGGTTGATGCTTTTTGTCCTACCCCACCTCTATTTTGAGTTTTGTATTCGGTCAATGACGTACGCTTAATGTAACCTGCATGAGAAATTGTAATGACAACCTGCTCATCAGGAATCATATCCTCAATACTTAAATCGCCACCTGAGTATTCAATTACAGAACGACGCTCATCACCATACTTATCTTTTACCACAGCCAACTCATCTTTGATGATTTGCATACGACGTTCTTTTCTTTCAAGAATATCCTTCAAATCTTCAATGGTTTTCATTAACTCTTCGTATTCAGAACGCAATTTGTCTTGCTCCAGTCCGGTCAATTGACGCAAACGCATCTCAACAATAGCTTTGGCCTGAATTTCAGAAAGCTCAAAACGTGTGATCAATTTTTCACGAGCTTCATCTGCATTAGAAGAGGCACGGATTAAGGCAATTACTTCATCAATATTATCTGAGGCAATAATTAAACCTTCTAAAATATGGGCACGCTCTTCTGCTTTGCGAAGTTCATAAACCGTTCTTCTGACCACAACCTCATGTCTATGCTCCACAAAGTGATGGATCATCTCTTTCAAATTCAACAATTGCGGACGGCCATTAACCAAGGCAATGTTATTGACGCTAAAAGACGACTGTAATGCTGTGTATTTGTAAAGCGTATTCAATACAATATTAGGAATGGCATCACGCTTCAACACATAAACGATACGCATACCGTTTCTGTCTGATTCATCACGAATCATTGAAATGCCATCTATTTTCTTCTCATTGACCAAATCAGCCGTTTTCTTGATCATGTCGGCTTTATTGACCTGGTAAGGAATTTCAGTCACAATAATGGACTCTTTCCCTTGCACCTCTTCAATAGTCGCTTTTCCTCTCATCACAACTCTGCCACGACCAGTTTTAAAGGCTTCAATAACCCCATCATAACCATAGATGGTTCCTCCTGTAGGGAAATCAGGCGCTTTTATATGCGTAATCAATTCATCGATTTCAATATCGTGATTGTCAATATAAGCAATGATACCATCTACAACTTCACTTAAATTGTGCGGCGGCATATTGGTAGCCATTCCTACTGCAATACCGGACGCACCGTTGACCAAGAGTCCAGGAATACGTGTTGGTAATACTGTTGGTTCTTGTAAGGTATCATCAAAGTTAAGTTTATGATCTACAGTTTCTTTATCGATATCTGCCAACATGTCCTCAGAAATCTTGCGCATACGTGCTTCTGTATAACGCATTGCTGCCGGACTATCACCATCAACTGAACCAAAATTCCCCTGACCATCAACTAACATGTAACGTAAACTCCATTCTTGGGCCATACGTACCATCGCATCATAAACGGAGGTGTCTCCGTGGGGATGGAATTTACCCAAGACCTCACCAACAATTCTAGCTGATTTTTTATGAGCTGTGTTAGATCTTACACCAAGTTCATGCATGCCAAAAAGCACACGTCGGTGCACAGGTTTTAGTCCATCTCTAACATCCGGTAACGCACGTGACACAATGACCGACATTGAATAATCAATGTAAGCCGATTTCATTTCATCTTCAATGTTGATAGGAATCAATTTTTCTCCTTCTGCCATATATAAATTAATTAGATTTTTTGTAGGTTTTCAAATCGTGCTAAGATAACCATTTTGTGAGTTGCAATGCCACTTTAATGATGATTTTTTGGTGATTTTTATTAACAATTCGGTATCTTTTTTATTTGATAAGTATCTGGTCAATTCTTTTGAAATTGTGAAGTTTTTTTTGTCACTTAGCAACTATAAAACATTTAAGGAATAGTTTTTGCCCTAATACAGTTGTTTTTACTATTTTTAATGCAGAAAGGATTTTACTATGGATGATAATTTTTCCCCAAGAGTCAAAGATGTTATAGCCTACAGCAAGGAAGAAGCTTTAAGGTTGGGACATGATTTTATTGGAACAGAACATTTAATGCTAGGATTGCTAAGAGATGGCAATGGCAAAGCTATTGATATATTAAGTGCGCTAGAAATTGATTTAAACCATTTACGACGTAAAGTGGAAATCTTAAGTCCGGCAAACCTTAGCAATACCGCAACCTCAAATGAAAAGAAAAACTTGCATCTCACCAGGCAAGCAGAGCGTGCATTGAAAACAACGTTTTTAGAAGCAAAGTTATTTCAGAGCACCGCTATCAATACAGCACACCTGTTGTTGTGCATTTTAAGAAATGAAAATGATCCTACTACCAAACTTTTAAATAAGCTTAAGGTGGATTATGATAACGTAAAAGAACAATTCAAATCTATGATAACTAACAATGATGACTATACCGAAACTCCTAAGGCAGAATCGTTTTCTGATGATGACATGAATGAAGAGGATGGAACAAAGCAAAATCCGTTCAGTCAATCCACCGCTAAAGGTGCTAAGAAATCAAAAACACCTGTTCTAGATAATTTTGGTCGTGATTTAACGGTTATGGCCGAAGAAGGAAAGCTCGACCCTGTTGTGGGTAGAGAGAAGGAAATACAACGTGTCTCACAAATTTTGAGTAGACGTAAAAAGAATAACCCATTGCTTATTGGAGAACCCGGTGTTGGTAAATCGGCCATTGCCGAAGGTTTAGCACTTAGGATCATCAAACGTAAAGTGTCCAGAATCCTTTTTAACAAACGGGTGGTCACTTTGGATTTGGCAAGTTTAGTTGCCGGTACCAAATACAGAGGACAGTTTGAAGAGCGTATGAAAGCCGTTATGAATGAGTTGGAAAAGAATGATGATATTATTCTTTTTATTGACGAGATCCATACCATTGTTGGAGCCGGTGGTGCTACAGGAAGTTTGGATGCGTCCAACATGTTCAAACCTGCTTTAGCCAGAGGCGAAATTCAATGTATTGGTGCCACCACCTTGGATGAGTACAGACAATATATTGAGAAAGACGGAGCTTTAGAGCGTCGTTTCCAAAAAGTAATTGTAGAACCTACTACGGTAGAGGAAACCATTCAGATTTTGGAAAACATCAAAGAAAAATATGAAGAACATCATAATGTGCGCTACACCCCAGAAGCTATTGAGGCTTGTGTAAAGTTGACCAATAGGTATATGACGGAGCGTTTTTTGCCAGACAAAGCTATTGACGCACTAGATGAAGCGGGCTCAAGAGTCCACATCACCAATATTAACGTGCCTAAACAAATTCTAGAGCTCGAAAAGCAGTTAGAAGAGGTTAAGGAAACCAAAAACACCGTAGTTAAGAAGCAGAAATATGAAGAAGCTGCCAAATTGCGAGATGATGAAAAACGTTTAGAAAAAGAACTGGCCACCGCTCAAGAAAAATGGGAAGAAGAAACCAAACTTCATAAGGAGGTAGTTACTGAAGACAACGTTGCTGATGTGGTGTCCATGATGACTGGGATTCCCGTTAATCGAATTGCACAGACCGAAAGTAATAAACTGGCTAAATTACCAGACCTCATTAAAGGAAAAGTTATTGGCCAAGATGAAGCGGTTGCTAAGGTGGTTAAAGCTATTCAGCGTAATCGTGCGGGACTTAAAGATCCTAATAAGCCAATTGGGTCGTTTATCTTTTTGGGTCAAACGGGAGTTGGTAAAACGCAGTTGGCCAAAGTGTTGGCTAGACAGCTTTTTGATAGCGATGATGCCCTGATCAGGATTGACATGAGCGAATACATGGAGAAATTTGCCATTTCAAGGCTTGTAGGGGCTCCTCCAGGATATGTAGGTTATGAAGAAGGCGGACAATTGACCGAAAAGATCAGACGAAAGCCATATGCTGTTTTGTTGTTGGATGAGATTGAAAAAGCACATCCGGATGTCTTTAACATGTTGTTGCAGGTTTTGGATGATGGGTATTTAACAGACAGTCTCGGACGTAAGATTGATTTTAGAAACACGATAATCATCATGACCTCCAATATTGGGGCTCGTAAATTGAAAGATTTTGGGCAAGGTGTTGGGTTTGGAACGGCTGCAAAGGTGGCACAAGCAAGCGACAATTCTAGAAGTATTATTGAAAATGCTCTTAAAAAAGCATTTGCTCCTGAGTTTTTAAACCGTATTGATGATGTGATGGTGTTTAATGCTTTAGAAAAAGAAGATATTGATAAGATTATTGACATTGAATTGGAGCAATTGATCCTTCGTATTAAAGATTTAGGATACGAACTTAAGCTGACCTCGGCAGCTAAGGATTATATCGCTGAAAAAGGATTCGATAAGCAATATGGTGCCCGTCCTTTAAAACGTGCTATCCAGAAATATGTTGAAGACACTTTGGCCGAAGAAATCATTACCGCCCACATTAATGAAGGCGATACGATTACCATGGACTTAGACTCTAAAACAAATGAATTGGTCATTTCAATTGTAAAACCAGAAAAAGAGACGAAATCTTAAAAGATTTCAATACTCCAAAGAAGAAAGCATCTGTAATTTTATATAGATGCTTTTTTTTGTTTAGAATTAGTTATTTTCTAACTTTAAATATGATTGATCATTTAAAATTCGATTTTTGCGATATTGAAATTTATGTGGGCTATGTTATTGTAACAATCAATGAGGGTGTTACGGTGTTGCCCAAACACAATATTGTGCTTATAAATGTGGTGGACACCTATTTTCGTAATAAAGAATTTGTGTATATCACCCACCGCGTCAATTCTTACGCTGTAGATCCATCCACCTATTTTAAAACCTCGAAAATCAAAAACCTCAGAGCTTTCGTGGTTGTTTCCAAAGATTTTAAGGCCAAGGCCAATGCAGAGGTTGAAATGCTATTTTTCAGTAAACCTTTTAAAATCTTTGACGATTTAGAAGAGGCTACGCAATGGGCGGAAGCCACTATTCATGCTTAATTCAATATGAAATTTCAGCATTTTTTAGGTTATCGAACGGTTCTCGATACAATTTTTTCGTTCCTCAAAAATCACTCGAACTGACAATTGCGATAAACCTTTGTCAATTCGAGTGGATTTCACGATTGTAATGAGTGGAATCTGTATCGAGAATCTATCTCGATTATTGAACGGTTCTCGATACAATTTTTTCGTCCCTCAAAAATCACTCGAACTGACATTGCTTAATAGTTGTCAATTCGAGTGAATTCTACGATTGCAATGAGTGGAATTTGTACCGAGAATCTATCTCAATTATTGCATGGTTCTCGATACGATTTTTTTCGTTCCTCAAAAATCACTCGAACTGACAATTGCGATAAACCTTTGTCAATTCGAGTGGATTCTACGATTGCAATGAGTGAAATTTGTATCGAGAATCTATCTAAGTTATAACACGGTTGTCGATTCGATTTTTTCGTCCTTCAAAAATTACTCGAACTGACATTGCTTAATAGTTGTCAATTCGAGTGAATTCTACGATTGCAATGAGTGGAATTTGTACCGAGAATCTATCTCAATTATTGCATGGTTCTCGATACGATTTTCTCGTCCCTCAAAAATCACTCGAACTGACCTTGCTTGCGTAAAAGATTAATCAAACAGCAACTCATTTTCTATTGAAAAGTCAGTGATAAACTGCACCGATTTCTGCATAAGCTCATGAAATATTAAATCTTGAGTCACAAATTGCACTTCGCTTTGGTAACTATTTAAAAATGCTTCTATTAATGGTGACGACGTTGTCGGTTTTCTAAAGGTAATGGCCTGTGAAGCATTCAACAATTCAATTGCTAAAATCTTTTCTACATTATATACTAAGGTATACGCTTGAGTTGCAGCATTAGCACCCATACTGACATGATCTTCCTGACCGTTTGAGGACACAATAGAATCTACACTAGCAGGCGTTGCCAATTGTTTGTTTGCGCTAACAATACTAGCGGCAGTGTATTGCGGAATCATAAATCCGGAATTTAACCCAGGATTATCCACTAAGAATGTTGGTAATCCGCGTAAGCCAGAAATTAATTGATAGATACGTCTTTCGGAAATGTTTCCAAGTTCTGCCATGGCAATCTTTAAATAATCTAGAGCTAAGGCTAATGGCTGCCCGTGGAAATTACCGCCAGAAATAATTTCATTCTCACCAATAAAGATATTTGGATTATCAGTTACAGAATTGATTTCGGTCTTTATGGTTTTATGGATAAATTCCAAAGTATCCTTAGTAGCCCCATGTACTTGTGGAATGCATCTAAATGAATACGGATCTTGAACATGTTGTTTTTGTTGAGAAATCAACTGACTTCCCTCCAAAAACTCCCGAACACGTTGCGCCGTTTTTAATTGCCCATTATGAGGGCGGACCAAATGCACCAATTCATTAAATGGCTCAATTCTACCATCAAAAGCATCTAGAGAAATACTGCCAATTAAGTCGGCCAGATAAGAGAGCTTATAAGATTTCAGGAGTAAATGCACGCCATATGCACTCATAAACTGCGTTCCGTTTAATAGGGCTAAGCCTTCTTTGGATAATAAGATTATTGGCTTCCAATCAAACTGCTCCAAAACCTCTGTAGCCGGCTTTACTTTTCCATCGTGAAACACATCTCCCTTACCTATCAGCGGCAATGCCAAATGTGCCAAGGGCGCAAGATCTCCAGAAGCGCCTAAAGAGCCTTGGGTAAAAATAATAGGTAGAACGTCATTGTTATAAAAATCGATCAGACGTTGCACAGTATCTAATTGGACACCACTATGCCCATAATTTAACGATTGGATTTTTAGCAATAACATCAGTTTGACAATGATATTTGGTACCTGTTCTCCCATCCCACAGGCATGGGACATGACCAGGTTTTCTTGCAATTGGGTTAAGTTGTCCTTAGAGATTTTTACATTATATAGCGATCCAAATCCAGTATTAATACCATAAATAGGTTCGTCCTGCTCAAGCATTCGGTTGTTGAGATAGTCCCTACATTTGTTGATGTTAGAAATGGACCCCTCTGAAAGCTCAATTTTTTTATCGTAAAAAAGAATATCGCTGATTTCAGACAATTCTAAAGTCTTTGAAGATATAGTGTGTACTAAATTCATTATTATCATTTCTAGACCCAAAAATCAACAATACATCTGCATTATGCAACAAATGTTAATAATTAATAAAAGATTCTCTTATGTCTCGTCAAACTCTTATTTTTGGCAACTTAAATTGATAACAATGAAAAATATATTTATTCTCTTATGTGCCTTAACTATTGTTTCTTGTAAAGAAGAACCAAAGAATTATGTCACTTTCTCAGGAAAAATCTCAAACAAAACAGGAGATTCTCTTATGTTGAGAAACAGAACGATGATGAAAACTATAGCTTTGGACGCTGACGGGAACTTTTCTGACACCCTTACTATAGATCAACCGGAAGTGTTTGGTTTTTTTAACGGTGCAATTGCTGCGCCAATCTTCTTAAAGAACGGGTTTGACATGACGATGAATGCCGATGGAGAAAACTTTGAAGAAACCTTGGAGTTCTCAGGGTCTGGAGCTGAACACAATAATTTCTTAATTGAACAAATGCGATTAGAGAAAGATTTATTGGATCAGGATAAATTGAGCAGCTTAAGCTCAGAAGGTCTTAAAACTGAAATGGAGAAGATCAGAAAAGAATTATTGGCATTTTATGAGCATGATAAAAATATTGATAGTACGGTGACTAATATGGCCAAGTCAAATTTGAATCCGATGCTTAATATGTTTCAAAACTACTTTGCAGAATCCATTGCCATAAGAGAACAATTTCCCGTTGGCTCTCCTTCTCCAACATTTGAAAATTACGAAAATTTTAAAGGTGGAACAACCTCTTTAAAAGATTTGAAAGGTAAATATGTATATGTTGATGTTTGGGCAACTTGGTGTGGTCCTTGTATCGCGGAAATTCCTTCTTTGAAGAAACTTGAAGCAGACTATGCAGATAAAAATATTCAGTTTGTAAGCATTTCTATTGACGATGCCATGAGAAGTGGTGGTGGAGATTTAGAAGTAGCCAAAACAAAGTGGAAAACCATGATTGAAGATCAGGATTTGGGAGGCATTCAATTGTTTTCAGATAAAAACTGGCAGTCAGATTTTGTGCAAAATTACAATATCAACGGAATTCCGAGATTTATTCTTATCGATCCAAATGGCAATGTGGTTGATGCAAATGCACCGAGACCTTCTAGTAAAAAACTTACAGAATTGTTTGATAGCTTAAGTATCTAATAGTTGTAATTCTTCTAAAAATTTAAGCCGCACGTTATAAGTGCGGCTTTTTTATTTAAGATTTGTTTGCTTCTTCATTATCATTAGTGACTTGTGGCAGTTGTGGTTTTTCAAAAAGATTGAGAAATGCTTTGCCCATATAATCAATAACATGACTTGCCGTCAAACTTTGATACCCATAATCTTCTACGGCAATATCAGCCGATTTCCCATGGAGATACACTCCAAAAATACTGGCTGTTAAGGGTTCATACCCTTGACAGATAAGTCCGGTGATAATTCCTGTAAGCACATCGCCGGTACCGCCAGTTGCCAATCCGGGGTTGCCTGTAGAGTTGACATACAATTTATTTTCAAACACTGTAATAGTATGGGCGCCTTTAATCACAAGAATACTCTTATATTTTTTGGAGAACGCTTTCGCTTTTTTCAGCTTGTCAAAATCATCCTTCCATTTGCCAATAAGTCGTTCCAACTCCTTTGGATGTGGCGTTAAAACGGTTTGTGGTTTTAATAATTTGAGGTCACTCTTGTGTTTTGATAATATATTGAGAGCATCAGCATCTATAACCAATGGTGCTGTATTGCCTTTTAAAAATTCCTGAAGCGCAAGGTGTGTGTCTTTATGGGTACCCATCCCCATGCCAATTGCAATGACAGTAGGTTCTATATCAAATTTGATTGCTGTAATTTTCTCATCGTCTGAATCTGTGATAGTCATCGCTTCAGGAAAAGCCGTTTGCAAAGGGATATAACCACATTTTGGGGTAAATGTAGTTACCAAACCAGAACCCGATGCCAATGCCGCTCTACCTGAAAGCATTACGGCTCCTATTTTGCCATAACTGCCACCAATAATCAAGGCGTGGCCATAAGTTCCTTTGTTCGAAAACTTCTCTCTCGGCTGATAAATGGGAAGCATTTCCAATTTACCCATCAACTCCACTTCAGTTTCTGTTTTTTGCAAAAACTCAGGATCAATGTCTATATCTAACGCTTCCCACTGCATAGTGTATTTTGAGGTTTGAGGAAGGAAAAACACTAGTTTTGGCGATTGAAAACTCAGGGTGTAATCTGCCCAAACCACACCATTTTCATCTTCGGGAACTTTATCTGGGTACAGTCCTGATGGAAGATCAATAGCTAAGGTGAAGGCTTTTGAGGCTCTAAAGTACTGAAAAAGACCCTTTACCCATTCATTGGGCGGCCTGTTTAGCCCAATTCCAAAAACAGCATCTACAATAATGTCGTCGGGACCAATGGCGGGAAAATCAGCTTCACAATTCAACATGATCGGCCATTTTTTAGTGGTTTGTTTGATAAGATCATAATTCACCAAAAAATCTTCGGTCCGTTTGTCACTACAATTAACCACATAAGTATGCACATTATAACCGTAAATGATTAAGTGCCTTGCCACCACTAACCCATCGCCTCCATTATTGCCTATACCGCAAAACACATGAATAGGTACTTGCGCGCCTTGCATCCGCTGATGGACCCAATTGAAGATTTGTATCCCCGCGCGCTCCATTAAGTCAGTAGAACTAATTTTCTGTTTTTTTGCCGTGATTTGATCGCCTTTATAAATTTGTTCCTTTGAGAATATCTTCATTTTAAGAGTCTTTTTTTATGATATATTTAATAATGGGGCTTTTGCCTCCAAAAGTTGATGGTAAATTTTTTTATTAAAGTAAAAATAATACATTTGAAAGGTATAGACCAAGATATGTATACTTTACAACACATTAAAAACGTTTTTAGCATCTTTATTTCTTCTGAAGGCACTACGTCTATTATTAGAATTACCCCTTGGGGTTAATCTTATATTTTATCTCGTCATATCTTTTCCATCTCATGTTATTATTAAATCAGTTATTTTAATCCAACATACAATCCACCATGAACGTATTAAAATTTGGAGGCACATCAGTCGGTTCCTCAGAAAACATAAATAAAGTCATAAAAATTCTAGATAATTATTCGCAAACCGAACCTGTGGTTTGTGTGGTTTCTGCCGTAGGTGGGATTACAGATAAATTGCTAAAAGCGGGAGAATTAGCGCAACAAAAAAACGAAAGTTATCTTTCTGAATTTAAAACAATTAGAACAATTCATCTCAATCTTCTATCTGAACTTATGGCAACTCAAAACGAGTCGGCAAAAGAATATGTGGAGAGCAAATTGGCGAGTTTAAAAAGCTTATTGGATGGCATATATCTTATTAATGAGCTATCTCCAAAAACCAAGGATAAGTTAGTGAGTTTTGGGGAGCTCCTTTCCTCCTATATCATTGCAGAAACCATGAAAAGCCATGGATTAAATGCCGTGCGGAAAAACAGTCAGGATCTCGTAGTAACCAATGCTAATTTTACAAAAGCGGAAGTCAACTATCACATCACCAATACAAACATTCAAGAGTACTTTAAGAATGCAACTCAAAAAATAACCATCCTTCCTGGGTTCATTTCGAAATCGGAATCTGGAGAAATTACTACCCTGGGCAGGGGCGGTTCTGATTTTACCGCAGCCATTGTTGCCGCAGCTCTAAAAGTTAACCGATTGGAAATTTGGACAGATGTGAGCGGCATGTTTACGGCAAATCCTAAACTGGTCAAACAGGCCTACCCTATTGAAAAACTGTCCTATCAGGAAGCGATGGAACTGTCCCATTTTGGCGCAAAAGTACTCTATCCGCCTTCCGTTCAGCCGGTGTTAAATTTAAGTATACCAATTCATATCAAAAACACTACAGACCCAGAAGCACGGGGTACCATCATTACCAATGACAAGAGCAATGGTTTCTCAAAAGCCGCTAAAGGCATTACAAATATTAATAATATTGCGTTGTTAACGCTGCAAGGTCATGGAATGGTAGGTATCCCAGGGTTTTCTAAGCGCTTATTTGAAACATTGGCTCAGGAAAAAATTAATGTGATTTTTATTACCCAAGCATCCTCGGAACACTCCATTTGTTTTGGTATTGATGAAAGTGATTCCAAACTTGCCGCTATGAGCATCAATTTGACATTCGAAAATGAAATCGCTTTAAAAAAGATTGACGCTATTATTGTGGAAAAGGACCTATCCATTGTTGCTCTTGTAGGAGATAACATGAAAAGTCACCAAGGAATCAGCGGTAGAATGTTCAGTGCCTTAGGAAAAAACAATATCAACATTAGAGCCATTGCTCAAGGAGCATCGGAAAAAAACATCTCCACAGTTATTGCACAAAAAGACGTCAAAAAAGCACTCAACACCATACATGAACGCTTTTTTGAGGACCAAACCAAACAGCTGAACGTATATATTACTGGGGTTGGAAATGTGGGCGAACGGCTAGTGGAACAAATCAAACAGCAGCGGAAATATCTTAAAGAACAATTGAAAATCAACTTGAGAATAATTGGATTATCCAATTCTAGAACCATGATTTTTGACGAATCGGGATTGTCTTTAAAAGATTGGAAAGACCAATTGGCGTCAGGAGAGCAAGCCTCTATAGAAGGGTTTTTAGAGCGCAACAAAACCTTCAACTTACGCAACAGTATTTTTGTGGATGTCACTGCAAATGAGGAGGTTTCTGAAATATATGCCGATTATTTAAAAGAAAGCATTGCCGTAGTAGCCTGCAATAAAATAGCCTGTTCTAGTGCGTTCGAAAATTATAGCAACCTCAAAAGACTGTCAGTTAAATACAACGCCCCATATTTATTTGAAACCAATGTTGGTGCAGGATTACCTGTTATTGACACTTTAAATCACTTAATTGCCTCTGGCGATAAAATAACCTCTATTCAAGCGGTGCTTTCAGGAAGTTTAAACTTTGTATTCAACAATTTTGATGACGCAACAAATTTTCACGACGTAGTAAAACAAGCGCAAAAAGAAGGCTATACAGAACCTGACCCACGGATTGATTTAAGTGGTGTAGATGTGGCCCGAAAAATTCTGATCCTCGCTCGAGAAAGTGGCACAGTAATGAATTTGGAAGACATTGAAAACACCTCTTTTCTAACTGAAGAGAATTTAAATAGTGATTCTGTTGAAGATTTCTATCAGACGTTGATTGCTGGTGAAGCACATTTTCAGAAATTATATGCGTCGGCCAAAAAGAACGATTGCCAACTGAAATATGTGGCCGAATTTAATAACGGAAAAGCTAAAGTGGGACTGAGAGAAATTCCGAAAGACCATCCGTTTTATAATTTACAGGGCAAGGATAATATTGTCATGTTTTTTACCCAACGTTATCCAGAACAGCCAATGATTATTAAAGGTGCTGGTGCTGGTGCAGATGTGACGGCCTCGGGGTTGTTTGCGGATATTATTAGGATTGGGAATTAGATTTAAAGTGGCAGTTTTCAGTAGGCAGTAGGCAGCTGATTAGGAGAGATTTGTGACAATTCGTGTCAAAAAAATTAGATTAGGAATTCAAATAGAGTACTTGTGATTAAAAACGAAATAAAAATATTCTCACCGGCAACGGTAGCCAATGTATCCTGCGGATTTGACGTCCTCGGGTTTTGTTTAGACACCATTGGTGACGAGATGATTATCAGAAAGACAAATAAGAAAGGTGTTTTTATAACCAAGATTGAAGGTTTTGATCTCCCTTTTGATGCAGAGAAAAATGTGGCAGGCGTTTCTGCTTTGGCAATGATTGCTGATGCGAAACCCGACTTCGGATTTGAAATTGAAATTTATAAGCGAATTAAACCTGGTAGTGGAATTGGCAGCAGCAGCGCAAGTGCTTCGGGAAGTGTGTTTGCTATTAATGAGCTTTTAGGTAGGCCATACAATAAAACCCAAGTGACTGATTTTGCTATGAAAGGTGAAGCCTTGGCAAGTGGCAGTGAACATGCTGATAATTTAGCACCTGGAATTTTTGGAGGATTTACGCTGGTAAAAAGTTCGTCGCCATTAGAGGTATTACAGTTACCAACGCCAAATGATCTTTATGCAACCATCATCCATCCGCAAATAGAAATTAAAACAGCTGATGCTAGAGCCATCTTGCCCAAGCTATTTCCTTTACAAGATGTTATAACGCAGTCGGCCAATGTGGGGAGTTTTGTGCATGCGTTACACACTAATGACTATGAGCTATTAAAAAGAGCCTTGCAAGATGTGATTGTAGAACCGCATCGAAGCATTTTAATACCTCACTATGCAGAAGTTAAGTCCGCGGCCCTTAATAATGGTGCCTTAGGTGCTGGTATTTCAGGGGCGGGACCTTCTATTTATACATTATCAAAAGGAATTGAGAATGCTAAACGTGTTGAAAAAGCGATGCGTGATGTCTATGCTAATACCATTATTGCGTTTGAAACATATGTTTCTCGGATTAATACCGAAGGCATTAGAGAAATTTAAATTGTGAAGTTGTACCACAGAGGTATACAGAGCAGCACAGAGTTCCACAGAGAATCCGTAAAACATTCGTGAATTCGTGGCAAAAAACAATACATATGAAATTCTAAAATTTTAGTATAGCACTAAATACAATTAAAATCTGTATGACGATTAATACAGAAGGGATTATAATTTTATAAATTAGACCGCTGACAGAAGACAGATGACCGAGGGATGATTGTAGCTAAACTTGCTAATTATGAATAAATTCAAATTTGAAAAGCTTATTATTTGGCAAAAATCCATGGATTTTGGAGAAGATATTAATAGCTTAACAGAAACTTTTCCTGATAAAGAAAAGTATAATTTATCTTCTCAAATACGCAGAGCAGCAGATTCTATTGCTCTAAATATATCAGAGGGAGCGATAGGACAAAGTAATCCTGAGCAAAAGAAATTTATTGGATACGCCATACGTTCATTAGCAGAAGTCGTGACGTGTCTGTATAAATCAAAAAAAAAAAATTATATTAAGAATACTCAGTTCGATGATTTATATGAAAAATCATATGAATTGATGAATATGATGAGTGCATTTAGAAAAAAAATCATTTAATAATAAGGGTCTAAGAACACCGACATCGGTCATCTGTCGCCCGTCATCTGTCAATTAAAATGAAGTATCGCAGTTTAAACAAAAAAGCCCCAAACACCACATTCAAAGACGCAGTCGTTAGAGGTATCGCGCCTGATAAAGGGCTTTATTTTCCGGAAAGCATCACACCTTTATCTACCTCATTCTTTGAAAACATTGATGACTTTTCTTATGAAGAGATAGCTTTTGAAGCCATCAAGCAATTTGTAACTCCTGATATTCCTGAACCTGTTTTAAAAACGATTATAGCTGAGACCTTGTCTTTTGAGTTTCCTGTTGTGAAAGTAAATGACCAGATTTCAACTTTAGAATTATTTCACGGTCCAACCATGGCCTTCAAAGACGTTGGTGCACGGTTTATGGCGCGCTGTTTGGGTTATTTTAACCAGAATAACACTGAAGAAGTTACCGTTTTGGTCGCGACTTCAGGCGATACCGGTGGTGCGGTTGCAAACGGATTTTTAGGCGTTAAAGGCGTGAATGTCGTGATTCTGTATCCGAGTGGAAAAGTGAGTGATATTCAAGAAAAACAATTGACCACTTTAAAACAAAATATCACTGCCTTAGAAGTAGATGGTGTTTTTGATGATTGTCAGGACATGGTGAAACGTGCGTTTATGGATGAAGATTTGACGTCTAAAATGCAATTGACCTCAGCAAATTCGATCAATGTGGCGCGTTGGTTACCACAGATGTTTTATTTCTTTTTTGCTTATAAACAATTGCATAAAAGGCATAAAGATATTGTGTTTTCTGTACCAAGTGGGAATTTTGGGAATATTTGCGCCGGAATGATGGCACAGCAATTAGGCTTACCAATCCACCATTTTGTGGCCTCAAATAATGAAAATAATGTGGTAACTGAATATCTCACCACACAATTGTACCAACCAAAACCGTCCGTTCAAACCATCAGCAACGCTATGGATGTTGGTAACCCGAGTAATTTTATCCGAATTCAGGAAATTTACAAGAATGATTTTGAGTCCCTAAAATCGAACTTATCCTCCTACAGTTTTTCTGATGATGATACCCGTGAGGCTCTAAAAGAACTGTATACTGATTTCTCATATGTTGCCGATCCTCATGGCGCTGTAGGTTATTTAGGTTGTAAAGCCTATTTACAAACTGGCCAAGACGCGCATTGTGTGTTTTTGGAAACCGCACACCCAACCAAATTTTTAGACGTAGTAGAAGCTGCAATCAATAAGAAAATTGATTTGCCACCACAAATTGAAGCCGTAATGGATAAAGAAAAAGAATCCATTTCTATCACCACTTACGAAGATTTAAAAACGGTGCTTTTAAATACTATTGGATAAAAAAAAGAGGCAAACGCCTCTTTTTATTTTCTAATATCAATCTTATTATCCGGAAACATGTGCTAGTGCTTTGCCGATTAACATATCACCATTTAAAATTTCGAAAGATACTTTGTTGGCGGTATCATCATTAAGCACACGCACCAAGGTTTGGGCTACGTCTGCCCTACTGATTGCTCCTTGTTGCGATAATTTAGTCTGTAATTGAATATGATTTGTTGGTTTGTCATTGTTGAGACTTCCTGGTCTGACAATGGCATAGTTGAGTCCGCTACTTTTTAAGTGCTCGTCTGCATTATGCTTCGCCTTTAAATAATCTTTCAATTCATCAGCTTCTTCAGGCGCATCAGCACCCATGGAACTTAACATTACAAACTTCTTAATATTGGCGTTTTTTGAAGCATCTATCAAGCGTTTCGCACCGTCTTGATCTACTCCTATGACATTTTTACCACCAGATCCGGCAGCAAAAATAACCTTATCAATATCTTTAACAGCGTGGGAGACATCTTTTTCTAGATCACCTAAAACGGTTTCTATCCCATCTTTTTGAAATTGCTTCATCTGATCTTTTGATCTCACCATGGCCACAGGCTTAAAATACTGTGTCTCTGATAATAATTTTACAATTTGTTTTCCTGTGGTGCCATTTGCACCGGCTACTAATACATTTTCCATAACTATAATTTAATATATTTTTTCTTCTGAACAATTTTAATGGAGTCTTTAACTTAAGTTTATCAATTTGGAAAGAGAAATAAAGAATTTTTTGAAACCAACTATCCTCGAGGCAGAGCCATAGAGGTATTTCGCTGGTTTCATTATGACCTGAAAAAGATCAAAAACCAAAATTCTGTATTTAGATTCCCGTTTTCACGGGAATGACTCCCGATAATTATCGGGATCAACGGAAACCCCAAGGCAGAGCCTCGGGGAATTCTTTACGATTATAAACGTAGATGTCTTTTGATTTACAATTAGAAAAGCATCTCTATTTTGACAAATTTTAATCGGCATCATTCATTTTTAAAACAGATAATTTTCGATACTTTTGTGCTGCAAGTATGAAAACTATACTTTTTAACCAACTATTTTAAAACAACTTCTGCGCTTGCAGAAACCAAACATATATCTTATGAAAAGTACAGCATTAACATCTACTCACGAAGCTCTAGGAGCAAAATTAGTTCCCTATGCAGGTTTCAACATGCCTGTGCAATATGAGGGCGTGAGCGCAGAACATGAAACCGTAAGAAAGGGCGTGGGGGTATTTGATGTATCGCACATGGGTGAATTTTTAATTGAAGGTCCGCATGCCCTAGAATTAATTCAAAAAATGTGCAGTAACGATGCTTCTAAATTAACTATCGGCAAAGCACAATACAGCTATTTACCAAATGAAACTGGTGGTATTGTAGATGATTTGATCATTTATATGATAAAAGAAAACTCTTATTTATTGGTTGTTAATGCAGGAAATATTGAGAAAGATTGGAACTGGATCAGCTCCAAAAATGATGTAGGTGCCACTATGAGAGATCTTTCGCCGGAGTACTCTTTATTGGCCATTCAAGGACCAAAAGCGGTTGAAGCCATGCAAAGCTTAACGAGCCATAACCTTTCAGAAATTAAATTCTACAATTTTGTGGTGGGTGATTTTGCAGGCATTGAACACGTGATTATTTCTGCCACTGGGTATACCGGTAGTGGCGGATTTGAAATCTACTGCAAGAATTCAGAAGTGAAACAAATTTGGGATAAAGTGTTTGAAGCAGGCGCTCCTTACGGCATCAAACCTATCGGATTGGCCGCACGGGATACCTTGCGTTTAGAAATGGGATACTGCCTTTACGGCAATGATATTGATGAAAACACCTCTCCTATTGCCGCGGGTTTAGGCTGGGTGACAAAATTCACCAAAGAGTTTACCAATAGTGAGGCTTTAAAATCTGAAAAAGAACACGGTCCAGAAAATAAATTGGTAGGATTTGAGTTAGATGACCGAGGCATCCCACGTCACGGGTACGACATTGTGGATGGCAATGGGAAAACCATTGGTGTAGTAAGTTCTGGCACCATGTCTCCTTCATTACATAAAGGCATCGGTTTAGGATATGTTCCAGCAATCTTTTCAGAAGTTGGCAGTAAAATTAATATTCAAATTCGTAAAAATGCCGTTCCTGCAACTGTTGTAAAAACGCCATTTTATAAAGCATAATACATGATAGATTTCCAAAATGTCATCACTACCATACATCAAAGTTTAAAGGACGAGGTCAATAGAGGTTTAGTGGCTTCCTATATTCCTGAACTGGCTGATGTTGATGCTACAAATTTTGGAATTCATCTGAGACTTATTAACGGAGACACCTTTGCCACTGGCGATTGGGATAAGAAATTGTCCATTCAAAGTATTTCAAAAGTGCTAACACTGGCTATGGTATTGCCAATGTATCCTGCAAATTTGTGGCAACGTGTAGATGTGGAGCCTTCAGGAAATCCGTTTAACCATTTATCGCTTTTAGAATTGGAAAATGGCATTCCCAGAAATCCATTAATTAATGCCGGCGCACTAGTTATAGCTGACATTTTGGTATCGCTTCTTGAAAACCCAAAAGAAGATTTTTTAAATTATGTCCGTACTGTAGTTAATGATCCTACCATCAATTTTAATGAAACTGTTGCCAATTCTGAACGTTTGACTGGTTATAATAATTATGCTGCGGCCAATTTATTAAAGGCTTTCGGCAATTTAAAAAATGATGTAGATGATGTGTTGGATTTTTATTTCCATCAATGTGCCATCGAAATGACCTGTGAACAACTCACAAAGGCATTTTTTATGTTTGCGAATCACGGGGCTTGTTGTCAACAGAACAAACTTATTTCTGAAAGCCAGGCCAAACGTATCAATGCCATTATGCTCACTTGCGGATTTTATGATGAAGCTGGAGAATTTGCTTTTGAAGTTGGGTTGCCAGGAAAAAGTGGCGTAGGCGGTGGTATTGTAGCGCTTTTACCCAATCATTTTACAATTTCAGTATGGTCTCCAGGATTGAATGAGCAAGGCAATTCCTTGTTAGGAATGAAAGCTTTGGAGCAATTTACCTCTATGACCAAACTCTCTATTTTTTAAAGAAAGTGCCTCAAATTTATGATGACACCAGATAACAAACATCGCATCCTTATCTTAGGAGCCAGTGGCTTTATAGGTAATGCCTTGTACAAAGAACTGTGTTCTTATTTTAAAACCTTTGGCACCTATCATCTGGCAAACTCTGCATTTGATAATAACAAGCACTTTTTTCAATACCGCGTAGAAGAGGATGATATTTTTGAAATTTTAGAAGCAGTCAAACCCTCCATCATTATTTCGTGTTTACGTGGAGATTTCCATGCTCAGGTTATTGCCCATCAGCATATGGCGGAGTATGTGGTGGCTCACGATTGTAAAATTATTTTCTTATCCTCCGCAAATGTATTTGATGCGTATAGCAAATATCCAAGTTATGAAGACGACAAAACTTTGAGTGATAGCATTTATGGGCATTTCAAGATTAAGATTGAAAATATGTTTTTACGTTTGCCAAAAAAGAAAGTGGCCATTGTCAGACTCCCTATGATTTTTGGAACACATTCCCCTCGTCTCAAGGAAATCAAGCAACATATTGCAGAAAAAACGCCTATTGAGGTGTTTCCAAACTTGATCATGAATGTCACAACCGATTTTAAGTTGACGCAACAAATCCACTACATTATCAACCGAGATAAATATGGCGTGTTCCATTTGGGAAGTTCAGATTTAGTACACCATGACGATTTTATCACGGAAATGGTGGCTTTAATTACTTTAGAAAACGTTCTTTTCAAGCAAGTTTACACCACTAATGAAGACCGTTATTTGGCCGTGATGCCCAAATTGAATGCCTTGCCCAAGCATCTTCAAATCAGCAGCACAGAACTACTTGAAGAATTGGACAATTACATCAATTATAACTCTTAGTCTTAGAATTTGTCAATTATAATTTATAATTTTAAGCAACTTAAAAATCTAAATTATGTCTCCATTATCTGAAGAAACCATTGAGAAAAAATTATTGCATTTTCCTGATTGGGAATACTATGACGATGCACTACATGCAGAGTTTGAATTTGACAATTTTAAGGATTGCTTTAGTGCGATGAGCAGAATTGCTTTTGAGTGTGAAGCACAAAATCATCACCCAGATTGGAAGAATGTTTACAACATGCTTACCATTTCTTTGTCCACACATAGTGCGAAAGGCGTGACGGAAAAAGATTTTAAATTAGCCGAAGCCATTGAAGCCATTGTGGAAGTTCAAGATTAATATCCATTAAAAACCATAACATTTTGTATTTTAAACAGCCTTTCCTAAGGCTGTTTTTTGATTGATACGGATAATACAACAGACAATACGCTGTCAGTGTCAAAATAATAACGTCATGAACACAATTTTGACCGTACAAATACCAACTCATAACTGTATTTTTTTAAATTTGTTAAGAATTTGGTTTGTGGGAAGGCTAATTGCTGATTACCATACCTGTGGCCTGGACAAAACCGTCTGAGACCCAGGATTTTGAACTTTTAAACTTAGAACTTAAAATGGGAAGAGCTTTTGAATTTCGTAAAGCACGTAAGATGAAACGCTGGTCAGCAATGAGCAAGGCCTTTACGCGTATTGGTAAGGACATTGTAATGGCAGTAAAAGATGGGGGGCCAGATCCTGAATCCAATGCCAGATTGAGAGCTGTGATTCAAAATGCTAAGGCAGTTAATATGCCTAAGGATAATGTTGAACGTGCTATTAAGCGCGCCTCTGACAAGAGTTTGGGCGATTTTAAGGAAGTTCTTTTTGAAGGCTATGCACCTCATGGCATTGCCATATTGGTTGAAACCGCAACCGATAACAATACAAGGACAGTAGCGAACGTGCGCAGTTATTTCAATAAATGTGATGGTAGTTTGGGCACTTCAGGATCCGTGGTATTTATGTTTGATCATACTTGTAATTTCAGAATTGATGCAGAAGGTTTAGATCCGGAAGAATTGGAATTGGAATTTATTGATTTTGGCGCTGAGGAAGTTTTTAAAGATGATGACGGCATTTTAATTTATGGTCCTTTTGAAAGTTTTGGAGCCATTCAAGCAGAATTGGAAAACAGAAAGATTGAAATTTTATCATCAGGATTTGAACGCATTCCGCAAGTCACTAAAATATTGACCCCTACAGAAGCTGAAGATGTCGAGAAATTGTTAGAAAAATTAGAGGAAGATGATGATGTTCAGAACGTATACCATACAATGGAAGAAACTTCTGAAGAATAGACGCTTTCTCACTAATTATATAAAACTAAATCACTATGGACTGGAAGTCCATAGTTTTGAACAAAAGAATGAAATTCTTTTTTGAGAATAATTTGTCATTCCGAA
>NZ_JAEHJZ010000109.1 GCF_016469035.1 Gelidibacter salicanalis
TGACAGGTCTCCGGAAGTTATCGCGCCGCGTTTGGGACGCGGAGGTCGTCACGCTTGAGGCGTGACCACCCAAACTGAAAATTATGGATTATACGGTTTACATATTGTATAGCCAAAAACGTTCAAGATATTATGTCGGTCAAACGGATGATATCGCAAAAAGATTTATAAGACACAATAAAAGTTTGGTTCCATCAACTAAAACTGGCGCACCATGGAATTTGGTTTTTACCCAAAAGGTAGAAAACAGATCCGAAGCACTAATTTTAGAGAAAAAGATTAAAAA
>NZ_JAEHJZ010000110.1 GCF_016469035.1 Gelidibacter salicanalis
TGACAGGTCTCCGGAAGTTATTGCGCCGTGTTTGGGACGCGGAGGTCGTCACGCTTGAGGCGTGACCACCCAAACTGAAAATTATGGATTATACGGTTTACATATTGTATAGCCAAAAACGTTCAAGATATTATGTCGGTCAAACGGATGATATCGCAAAGAGATTTATAAGACTCAACAAAAGTTTGGTTCCATCAACTAAAACTGGCGCACCGTGGAATTTGGTTTTTACTCAAAAGGTAGAAAACAGATCAAAAGCACTAACTTTAGAGAAAAAGATTAAAAA
>NZ_JAEHJZ010000111.1 GCF_016469035.1 Gelidibacter salicanalis
CACTTGTCCATAGTGGGGACATTCACGGGACCTCGAATTACAGTGATTCATCCTGATGTGGGGAACTCCATGGCTAAGTGGGTACCATATTTTCCCTCTTGCGATCACTTGATGTCACACCTCTGAGCTCCCGCACTAAATCCTTGATTGCAACCGTTCACTGAGTTCCAACCCTGGATATCTGACAGGAGAAGCGTTGCCATTAGCCGAAACTTCTTATTGGATTGTACCCTAAGTTTGTCGAAGGTGTGAATAATTCTGGTAAG
>NZ_JAEHJZ010000112.1 GCF_016469035.1 Gelidibacter salicanalis
GAAGTTGTGCTGTTGTTGGGTGACCCAAATGCATGTTTTATTCATTTGTTTTGTCTCTAAATGGTTATTAATAAATCCCAAAGTTCGTCCACTTTGGAATTTTAACGATATATTACTGATCAATTGGTAGTAAAGTAGTGATCCTTTATATGTCTCATATTTGGGCAAATGAATTCAAAATAAACTTGTAACTTTAAATTATCACTTAATTTTTAAGCTGTCTCTATTTTTCTTTTCAGTAGCCAACGTTTCCTGTAATATATTCATATCATCGCTCACTTTACGATCAACAATTTTAGCATAGTGCTGAGTTGTCCTCAATGATTTATGTCCAAGCATTTTACTGACGGTTTCAATAGGTACCCCATTCGTTAACGTGACAGTCGTGGCAAAAGTATGTCGTGCCAAATGGGTGGTCAATGGTTTGGTTATGCCGCAGAGCATCGCAATCTCTTTTAAATAGGCATTGGATTTCTGATTGCTGAATACAGGAATCAATCGGTCACTTTTAATCACTTGCGGATCGTATGCGTATCGGCTCAGGATTTCCTTTGCAATAGGCAATAATGGAATGCTACTTCGAGTATTCGTTTTGGTGCGTTTGATATTTATCCATTGCTTACCATCAATCCCGATACTGATGTCGGATTTGGAGAGTTTTTCAACATCCGAGTAGGCGAGACCTGTGTAACAGGAAAACACAAACATGTCGCGAACCACTTTGAGCCTGTCAAAATGTAATTCTTTGTTGTAAAGAATGTCAATTTCTTCGGTAGTTAGATATTCACGTTCTACCGACTCAAATTGAACTTTGTAGTTATAGAAAGGGTTTCTTTCCATCCATTGATTGGCCAAGGCAATCCGGATAATTTTCTTGAAATTATTGATGTATTTCAATGTGGAATTATGATTGCAATTACGAACGGTCTTTAAGAATAATTCAAACTTCTTGATAAAATCGTAATCAATA
>NZ_JAEHJZ010000113.1 GCF_016469035.1 Gelidibacter salicanalis
GTTTTTTGTCATGTACTTAACTAAATCTGTTAATTCATTTTTTGCGTTTTCTATCTTTCGTTTATAATGTTCAATTTGACTAACAACTCTATCTAAAAATTTTGCTTTCGCGTTTCCCTCTTCTTTATTATGAAGAATATTTTTTACATAAACTATATTAACGTCATCACTTTGGTTTACAGCTTCATCATCTAAAGCAGTAAGAATAAAACAAGGGAAATTATTGCGAATTGATTGAAATCCTTCAACTAAATCAACACCATTATAGGGAACATTGTAATCAATATCGGTCTTCATCTCATTTAGTCGAAAGTCTGCGATGAGTGCATCTGGAGCTAACTTTATTATTAGTTCAATCATTTCCTCTTTTTCAGCTAAAGGGAATTTTGTAATAGCTTTAAGTTCTTCTTTAGCAGTAAAATTCTCTACAAAATCTTCAAAGTCTTCTAGAGTATCTTTTTCTTCATCAATGAATAGTATTTTATACATATTTTATCTTTTATATTTTATTGGAAATGTTATCCTTATACCAAATCCAATTTCTGGATATAGAAGTTGAGTTTTTCCGTCATTTTCTTCTACTATTGATTTTATTAACCACATCCCTAAACCAGTTCCTTCTTCTTCTCCAGTATGCTGATTTCTTCTGGTTGTGTAAAGAGGTTCGAAAATGATTTCTGGTTCACTAATGTCTTTTGATAATCCTGGTCCATTATCGTAATAATCTAGGATAATTCCTCTAGTACTACTTGTAACCTTAATTTTGATTAACCTGCTTCTTTCTTCTTTGGATATTATAAATGCATCAATAGAGTTCACTAATAAGTTATTGAAAACACTATCAATATCTATTTCAAATACTCTCATATCGAGTTCTTCGATTTCATTAACATCCATTTGAATGCCTCTGTCACTAAAAACTGTATCCCAATCGTCCTTAAGATTTTGGAAATAAGGCTTTAAGAATAATTGTTTTCTTTTTCTCTTATCTTTCCTTGTAGCTCCTAAAGAAAAGTTTAACCAATTTTGAAGTTTTACATCTTGCTTTTTTATCCTCTCAATTTGTTTGAATGGATTTTTACTATCTCTAATTTCTGAATAATCTGATTCTGAAATTTTTTCTAACATCAGATTTTTGAGTTTTTCAGTCCTAGAAGCTAATACATCATTCAATTTACTCAAATCGTGACTGAAAGAAGCAAGCACTATTCCACTACTAGCTAAACCCCTCAAAATCTTTTGTTCATCTTTTAATTTTTCAATTTCTTCTTCTTGTCTTTCTAATTCACTTGCTAGAATTTCTTTTTCTTTATCTGATTCTGTTTGAGGCTCTTCTTGAGAATTATCATCATTAGTGTTGTTATCTCTTGATTCTTTTTTTGCCCTACTTTTTGCTATTATTTCATTTTTAAGTTTTTCTGCTTTTTCTCTGTCTCTTTGAGGGCCATACAAAATATCATCGTACTCATCCATCTCTCGGGCTATATAAGCCCTGTCTTTTTCAAATTCAGAAATGATTTCTGCAATTAATAAAGTAAAAATTTTAAATGTTTTGTTTTCTTGAAGACCTTCACGACTTGATTTATCCTCAAAATTCACATTGGTAAGTCTAGATATACTTATAGCTCCAGCAACATTTTCTGGCTCAACTTTATAACCACCTTCTTTTTTTGCTATACCAGCTGGACTTGTTGACTTTCTATTACCTAAGCCTAACCAATCAAAAGCTACATTATTAACTTCGCCATAAGGTCTAACTCTAAAATTATCTCTAAAAAGTTTAATTCCTCCAAATTTATTCAACCAATCCTTTCTATTATGAGACATAAAGTTTCTATTAAAAAACCTTTTTGCATCACTAGAATTAGTTGACCTTTTCAAAAAGTAAAATGTAAAATCAAAAAGACCAATGTTATCAAAAATGTTTTCCTCATCAATTTCTTTAAACCCTTTTAGTAAGTTTGAAAAAGTTGTTGTTTTAGTCCAATATCCCTTTATGAAATCTGATTTTTTGTAATTTTCTTTCTGCATAGCCTCTCTTTCGAAGAAACCATTTGGAATCAGTTCAACGTTATATTCATTTCTGTAAACAGTTATTTTTACATTTTGATTTTCATCAGCCGTTGCTACTAATTTATAATCAAAATCATCGCAAATTGAGCCCAAAACTTCTCCATATTTATTGGGAAGTAAAGAACTAAAAACATAAATTTCAAAGCCTCCGCTTTCTTTTGGCGGAACTAAAACTTCCAAATCTGAATATACTTGGTCAACAAAATAATCTTCCCAATTATCTCTCAGGTCGTTGATTTTTAAAATAGTTCCGAATTCAAATTCAGTTTCTGATTTAATATGTGAAAAAAATGTTTCGGGAAGTATTTTTAATATCTCTTGCTTTAGTACATGACAAAAACAT
>NZ_JAEHJZ010000114.1 GCF_016469035.1 Gelidibacter salicanalis
CACCAGAATTTGGAGTTTCCTTTGCCGATAATCATAAAAGTTACAAACTGTATCCAGACGATTTAAAAGACATGTCCGTTGCCTTTGGTCATCCGGTGGATGAAGAGGATCTGATCAAAAGAAAAGAAAACGGTTATATCAGTACGCACTATGTCTGTTGTACCGATAAATTCCCAAATACATTTACGTTTTCACCACCAGCAGAAGGTGTGTTTATTGGTTGGTATAGCATCGCTG
>NZ_JAEHJZ010000115.1 GCF_016469035.1 Gelidibacter salicanalis
TTGGTTGGTATAGCATCGCTGCCGATTTTGATGGCTTCTTACGTTGGTCCTACAATAGCTGGACTGAAAAACCACTAGAAGATTCCCGTTTTAGAGCGTGGCCCGCTGGCGATACGTATATCGTATATCCTGATAACCGCACTTCCATCCGTTTTGAAACCCTTAGAGAAGGGATTCAAGATGCAGAAAAAATCAGAGTGTTGAGAGCAGATCTTACAAAACAGAACATGTTGGATAAACTTGATCATTTGAACGAAGTGGTCGCGCAATTCAACGTGACTTCAAAACCTGAAAATTTTGAAAAGATGCTCAGAGACGCCAAAAACCAACTCA
>NZ_JAEHJZ010000116.1 GCF_016469035.1 Gelidibacter salicanalis
TCGACTGCGCTCAGCGTGACAAGCGTTTAAGATTGGAGATTGGAGATTTATGACGGATGACCGATGTCAGATGACGGGTGATGATTCTATTTACATTAGCACTGCCAACTGAAAACTGGACACTGCCAACTGAATTCTCCTAAAACAGCACTTCGACTGCGCTCAGCGTGACAAGCGTTTAAGATTGGAGATTGGAGATTTATGACGGATGACCGATGTCAGATGACGGGTGATGATTTCTATTTACATTAGCACTGCCAACTGAAGACGGGACACTGCCAACTGAATTCCCCTAAAACAGCACTTCGACTGCGCTCAGCGTTACAAGCGTTTAAGATTGGAGATTGGAGATTTATGACGGATGACCGATGTCAGATGACGGGTGATGATTTCTAT
>NZ_JAEHJZ010000117.1 GCF_016469035.1 Gelidibacter salicanalis
AGAATAAAAATTGCCTTGGAAATTTTATTAGAAAACCCACTACCGGAAAATCAAAAGAAACTGCGTGCATTTCATAAGCGAATGATAAAGCACAAAGAATATATTCTTACTTTTCTGTATCATTTCCATGTGCCTGCTGACAATAACGCATCGGAAAGAGCAATTAGGAATGTGAAAGTGAAACAAAAAGTATCCGGTCAGTTCAAAACTGAAAATGGTGCACAAGTCTATGCGGTCATACGATCAGTAACTGACACCTGTATTAAAAACGGACAAAACATATTCGGCGCTTTTAAAACTATTGCTATATTGAAGCCTGAATAGTTACAAATTTTTATCATATAGAATTTTTGATTTCACGTATGAACTCCTAATTACTACAAAATCTAATAGAAATAATTTTAAAACATAAAGCCAGCCAAAAGCCCTTTTGGCCAAAGCCGTTTAATTAAAATTGACACCTGAGCAGTGCGAGTCCTTAAAACTAAAATTGTGATTTTAAAATTTAAAATCGAGGAAATCAAAATCAATTCTACATGTTGGCAGACTGGCATAATCATAGTTACCGTTGTGCTGATCACCTACATTGCCCTCCCGACAGAACCAGACGATACAATCAAGTTATTGCAAGAGGTTTGGCAAGAATATCATCAGGGGCAATAATTATCCTTAGTTAAAAAACGAGGGCGATTTTTAACTATATTTACACCTGTATTAATATCGAAGGTGTTTTGCGCCCTCGTAAAAACAACCAAAGTATGGAAAATAAGACCTCATATAATCCAAGTATACCATATAATAGCCTACCACTTCTGCCGCCACAAAAAGACATTGAAAGCATAACCATTCTCAAAAAAACCATTACGGCAAGTAGGGCATTATCTGAACTGAAGGGAGCAATAACCAACCTGCCAAACCCTATATTGTTCATTGACACCATCAATTTACAGGAAGCAAGGGCAAGTTCTGCCATTGAGAATATAATAACCACGCAGGATGAATTGTTCAAGGCCTCAATTGCAGAGAAAAAAAATGATAACCCAGCGACCAAGGAAGTAATGCACTATAAGGACGCGCTGTGGTATGGGATGGAAGAAATAAGGAGAAGACCTATGCTCACCACCAATCTTTTCATCGCCATCATGCGGATAATCAAGAAAAATAATTCCGGTATAAGAAACGCTCCCGGCACACAGTTGAAAAATCCTGTGACGAATAAAGTAATCTATACACCACCAGAAGGTGAAAATATTATCAGGGAAAAAGTAAAAATCACACCTTCTT
>NZ_JAEHJZ010000118.1 GCF_016469035.1 Gelidibacter salicanalis
AGATGAGATTTCTTTAAAGGGCCGTGGAAGATTACCACGTTGATAGGTCATAGGTGTAAAGGCAGTAATGTCATAGCCGAGTGATACTAATAGCCCATAGGCTTATTGTACGCCGTTCTTTTAACAAGTGCAAACTTTTTTATGTATACAGGCATCAAATGCCCTTTTTTCAATATGTCAAGATATTTGTCATACCTATGTATGACGCTGTAGAGTAGCACTAGATTGCTACAGGCAGCTATGACTTAAGGTGGTTATAGCGACGGGGCTCACCTCTTACCATTCCGAACAGAGAAGTTAAGCCCGTTTGCGCCGATGGTACTGCACCTCGTGGGAGAGTAGGACATCGCCTTTTTTAGAGAATCCCCAACATGTATTTGTTGGGGATTTTTTTGTTTATATAGGTCATGATCTTAGAATCAATACAATTCTGGATCATATATTAATTATAATCTTATATATGAATATATTGGCGTTGTGAGATCTCCAAACCGTGCCATTTTGGTCTTTTAAAAGTTTATATTTCTGTTGAATTCCTGATTAGTTACACCTTAGATCAACTAGTTTCAACCAAAGGCAAGACGACCTATAGCTTAAACCTTATACAACAGGTCCATTAGCTATTAGTTAAATTGTTTTATTGAAAGGATGTAGTGCTAGAAGGGCTTTATTCAGAACTCTTCTTCTTTTTCTTATTTGTATGGGTATACTTCAGAGGGAGGACTTATAATAAACTTCGTAACTATTCAGCCTATCTAA
>NZ_JAEHJZ010000012.1 GCF_016469035.1 Gelidibacter salicanalis
TAACATTTCCTGTATTGGTTACTAAGTAAGAATACGTGATTACCTGACCGGCTACGGTTACTTCGGTAGTGGTCGAACTTTTGACCACGGTCATCAATGGATTTTGGGCAATGGTTGTAGTTGCAGAATCCGTTGTTGGACCTGGAACCTGAGTAGTTTCAACACTTGCTGTATTCACTAAGGGAGTACCTGCATTGATATCTGCCTGAGTTGCATCATACGTCGCAGAGTATATCCAAGTTTCGCCTACATTCAACACACCTGGATCTACTGTATCACCACTATCTAAAGTCGCTACGCCTGCCAGATCATCACTCAATAGTACATTTGTAATGTTCACATCTCCGGTATTATCTACCGTAATAGCATAGGTCAATGTGCCTGGTGCTGATATGTTTTCTAGGTCTACAACCTTATCAACTGTTAAGCTAGGTATTAAGGAAACCTCATTAACAAATTTAATATTCCATGCTTCGCCATTTGCAATGGTAACTGTTGCCTTACTTGCAGCTATATCTCCCGAGAAAATATCAGCTGGCGTTGTATCTTCTGCACCATTTTCAGTTCCTGTAACACCTGTTACCATCCATCCGGAGGTGGAGTTTTCAGTAAAAGTATAGGTGCCTTCAGCGAGACCGAAAAATAATTTTTGATTAGATAAAGTTGGGTCTGTATCATCATCAAGTACAAAGTTTCCTAATAGATTACTTGTAAAAGAGAAGTCTTGAGCAGAATTTGGAACAGCATCCTTTACAATTGTAATTTTACCTTGCTGAACAACAGCACTTGGACTAATGTTAAGATTTGATTGATCACCTGAAGCTGTTGGCGTTAAATCGACCAGCATCTGTGGCGAACTTCCTGGAAAGTTATTGGCACCTTTATTCAAACCGTAGTCCGACTCGGCACCAAGATGGCCACCCCATGCAATAGCGACATTAACAAATTCACCCGCTGTCGCATCTCCATCATTGGGGGTGAATCGGACTTCAATGTATTTTCGAGTTTGGTTCGCGTTGACCGGTGTCTCAACATAACGATCAGATGCTGTTCCTGATACAAACGTTAAGGTGCTTGCATCGATATTGTATAAATGAAATAAACCACCTACGGCCTGTGCTTGAACTGCGGGTAATAGTTGAGGGTCATTAGGAATCGGCGTAGTAGTGATATTTCCGCCTGTAAAAAAATCAGAGAAAGGTCCAGTAGCAGCAGTTTCTGTATCATTCCAGGTAGTTAGATAGTCGATAAAAAATGTTGTTGGACTTGTTGTACCGCCGGCAAAATCCCATTCGATACGAACAATATAAAATACACCTTCCTTTAATTGGGGCGCTGGATTTCCAGTTTTGATCGTCCAACGGAAGGGAATTGACTCGTCTTCAGCATAAATTGAGTTAGCTTGTTGTATTGTAGTACCATCATTCCATGTGTTAGCTGTAGGTCCTCGTTTACGCCAAGCCCAAAGTGACTGAGCTCCATCTGTAAAATATGCATAAGCAACATTACCTGAGGTTTGTCCTGTAGCGGTCAATGTAAAACTTGAACCATAATCATGCTGCTCAAAGTCGTATACGGCAAAATCCGTGAAACTACCATTGGCATCTGCAGTAATATTAGTCACTACATCTGGGTGATATACGGGTTCTTCATGTATATTAATAACAATATTTTCACCTGCCAACCAACCTGATCCGGTCGCATAGGCTGTCTCTCCTGGCAAATAATCTAATTTGTCGGTAGTCACCGTTTGGGCTAACAAACTTAACGAGGCTAAGAAAAAAGTAAAGAATAAAATAGATTTTTTAAGTAAAAGGGTCCGGATACCGAATGTTGGTGAGTTGAAGTGTTTCATTGGTTATATGGCTATATAATTAATTAACATTACACCAAAACATAATCCTATAAAAGAAATAGTAAATAAGGAAGTGTAGAGAAGAGGCTCTCACTAAAATTTTGCCTTAACCGATAAACAATTGGAATAAAATATCTAATAAATATTGAATTAAAATAGTTTGTTCAACACTCGTGGTTTTTCTGATTAATTAAGTAGATTTAGAAGTACTTAATTGTTATAGAAAGATAAATTAATAAAAATGAATATTGTATGTGTTTGATTAATAGCGAGTTCAAGATACAAGTAATTTTATTTTTTAACAAATATTTTATATTATTTATTAATTTAAATTGTATATCCGTAAACATCCCTAAAATAAAAACTATTTCGAATATTTACTTGTGAATATATTTTCTTTTGGAGTTCATTTTACAGATGAAGATACTTGTCGGTTACATTTTAAGTCTGAGCGTGATAAGATTGGTGTTATTTGCAATCGTTGTCAAGGCACAGACCACTATTGGTTGCAAAGCAAACGCAGTTATGAGTGCAAATCCTGCAGGTCCAGACAGTCTTTGCGAAGTGGCACTATTATGGAAAGTTCCAAGCTGTCATTTTTGATTTGGTATAAGACAATGTTTCTTTTAAGCACGACCAAGAAAGGTTTTTCGTCCAAAGAAATACAACGGCAATTAGGCTTAAAACGTTATGAGCCTGTATGGGCAATGGTTCACAAATTACGCAAGGCCATGGGAGAGCGAGATGACAGATATACTCTAGAGGGCATGATAGAAATGGACGAAGGTTACTTTGCCATAGAAGCTTCAGGGCTAGTACATAAGGCACAAAAAGCAGGTCGGGGCAGTAAGACAAAATAAAATGTTATGGCAGAAAGCACCGTACTTGAGGATATAGAAACAGGAAAAGTAGACAGACAATGTCGCTATTTTAAAGCTAAAGTGTTGGATGACCATAAGGCTGAGGGAACAGACCAAACCTTTGAAAACGCCATTGACGAAGACCAAAACATTGTATTTACTGATAAAAGTACTTCCTATATCAATATCGCTGATTATGTGGAGATACACATCAGTGAAAAATCAAACGAGCAAACCACTAAAGAAACTTTAAAATGGGTACATATAGCTAAGTAGTGGCTAAAATATAATGTCGTATTTCCTGCCAAAGTTATTCAATACTTCCGATACGTGTTCTTTGAGGTTTTTAAATCCAAAATTTGCTTCAAAAGGCAAACATCGATATTTCATTCTTCGCCAAAGTATTTCAATAAGATTTAGCTCTGGCGAATATGGAGGAAGAAAGTAGATCAACAGATCGTTTTCTTCCCATTCTTTAATTTTTGCCATAAATTTTTTAGACTTATGTATTGGTGAATCATCGAGTATTACCACTGTCCTTTTTACTATTTGTTTATTGAATCTGTCCATAAAACTGATAATCTTATCTGAATTGAATGTTGTTTCATCCACTTCGAAAAACAAATGGTTTTTACGGCCCATCAATCCCACAACGTTTAAAAATTTTCCTTTGGCAGCAGGTAACAATACCGGATTTGACTTTGTTTGCCAGGCGTATGGAACATTTGGCGTAAGTCCAAAATGGCTTTCATCACCATAATAAAGATCTATATATCCATTGTTTTCCAATTCTTTGAGACTTTCTATTTGTTGCCGTTTAAATTCAAAGTCCATTTGGTTGCGCTTGCTTTTTAGAGATAGCCGGGCTCTTTTCCAGCTATAGCCCAGTATCTTTTAAAAAATTCTGCAAAGTCTTTTTGCAGATGATAATATTGTGTTCCTCTTCTAGATGGGCCAACACATTTTTCAAGTTACGGCTGTGCCCGTCCAATTGCTCGGAAACCACTGTTTCAAGTCCCTTCAATTTTGTTTTGACTCCCCTGCCGGGCTGAATCGAAAGAGATTCAATACCACATTTTTCCCAGCCGCTAAACCATCGCTCGATGGTTCTTCTGTCAACATCAAAAATGCCGGATAAATCAGTAATCGTACGTTTTCGATAGGACAGAAGCATACAATGACTACGTTTTCGAACGGTATTGTCAGGACTGTTTCTGTGAAGCTTTTCGAGCGCTTCAATCTCATTTGGTTTTAGTTTTATATATCTCATTACGAGATAAAAATAGCTGTTTTACTGCACAAAACCTACAAAGTACGACATTATATTTTTCATGTTACTTAAGTTTTTATAAACGTCACTTCCTTTTATGCTCTCAATAGCTACTTCATCATGAAATAGTTAATAAAGTCCATCTGGCGAAACGTTTTTATCACGTGCAGCAAGGTCTTCTTTTATAATTTCGACCATTGCACCTCCTGTAGCCGGCATTTTATAATATTTGGAGTCTAAGTTATTTTCTTTAATATTAGGTGTCTTTATTTCTAAAAAGATGGTCGAACCTTCTTTGTCGAGTCCCTTAACACTAACGCGTTGCACGTTCCATAATAATTCGGGGGGTCATTGTTTGTTGCGCATGCACTGTGCTATCACTTACTATTAAGCTCATAATTAGGAGTGCCTTTTTCATAATTGATTGTTTAGAATTGGAAATGTGATTGCTAAAGAAAACCTGTATTTCATATCTTAAGAAATGTGATGATCATAAAGATGCTAAATTTATAAAATTCCTTTGAGTTGGGGGTAGAGCCAAGGCTTATTACGGAGAACGATGTTCTTTAATGGTAGATTGAACCGTTATATCAAAAATGGGCTTAAGAAATAGAAATTTAAGAGCTGCGTCAATGAGATTTAACAAGGTGATAGAGAAGTGAGTGAAGGTTTTTATTCAAATTAATCGATTTCAACACCATCTGTGGTAAAAGAAAATGATTTATTACCCAATCCGCCAACCATAACCGCTTGAAAAATCGGGTTAAGTTTTTCGTTGCCATACCATTCGATAATAAAATTGGCGCCAGAACCACCAGTATTGTCGTCTTGATCGACCACGTATTCAATAGTTTCAAAGGTGTTTAGAAAAATGGAAGAGTTTATATATTTTCGGACCAACTTTCCTTCGGTATTGTAATAATCGAGCCGACTAATGAAAAGGGTATCGGTTTCGCTGGTGTTGTGAATGCTCAAAGTGGAGGTCAGTAAAGTTCTTTCGTTGCGTGTGCGTTGGTAGATATCAGAATAGACAGGCACATAGACCTTTTTTGTCTTTATGTCAACCTCATTTATAAGCGTATCGTTTAGATGATGTTCTGTGGAAATCGTTTCTTTTTTCTCATAAGGAGTTTTTTGGTCACAGCTCACACTTGTTAGGGCTAACAAATAAATTAAAACAAAGGAATATTTCATAGGGCTGAGATTTTAAAAGCGATGATATATACACCTTTCTAACAAATATAATAAAGATTTAAACAGAATTTTAAAAATAGAAACGTGGTTTATAAATGTGTGAACACAAATCAGCGGAAATCAAATAGTGAAACGCACGTGTTTTGATAAGTTATATTTCTAATAACTAGTATGTTGTATTCTAAAATAATTCCTATATTTAATTAATATTAACATATTTTTCAGTTAATAAAGTCTAAAACTTGAGGTGGTATTGCTAATTCAACAACTTAATTAGGTGGCTATGAAATTTAAAACTGCAGGATTCTTAACATATCTTTTGCTATTCTTTGGACAAGTAGGGTTTGTCAAGAATAAAACGGTGGCGAATACTAATGGCGTGCCTAAAGTCGATCCCAAAGAAGATTCATTATGGTAAGGAATAGATAATAACTTCGGCATTTTCAGAGCTTATATATTCCGGAGTTAGTTAGCGTCGGATTGAGAAGTGAAGAGTGTTTTGTTCACAAAAAAGAGGAGATTCTGATTTTCAATTCTATGGAAGTGTTGCGCTTGTGTTGCCAATTATCTGCAATATTTTCTTTTCTTTTCTTAAGATGTCCATAGATTACAAGAAATGTAAATCCATGATTAAATATTGGTTTTGAATTCCAAATTTTCCCAAATTCAAGGTGGAAGTGTTGGGTGTCAAATGGCATATAATTCCATTAATAACAGGAAACTTCATCGTTGTATTAGTTAAATAATTGTGAATAAATAATCTTTTTTCATAATTATTTATGATATAGACCTTTGGAGTGCGCCATAATTTTAATTACATTTAATGAGATTTCATAAATTTTTAACACATTAATGTATGAAAAACAAAATTATTCTTCTAGTGATTTTAGTCTTGTTTCAGGTTTCGGCAATATTTGCGCAGCAAAGGAATATAACCGGGCAAGTGACCAGTGCCGAAGATGATATGACCCTACCCGGGGTAAATGTTATTGTTAAAGGTACAAACCAAGGTACAGTGACAGACATGGATGGAAATTATACGCTCTCTGTTCCTCAAGGTGCCACGTTGGTATTTTCTTTTATTGGATTTGGAAATCGGGAGGTGAAGGTAACAGACCAATTGGTGATTAATGTAACTCTGATAGAAGACCTTGAGGATCTGGATGAAGTAGTAGTAACATCTTTTGGAATCGAAAGGGAAACAAAAGCTTTAGGTTATGCTGTTCAGGAAATAAATGCTGAAGACATTTCCAGGACAAAACAGCAAAATGTTGTAAGTGCATTGCAGGGGCAGGCAGCAGGGGTTCAAGTCACCAATTCAGGTGGTGCACCCGGGCAAAGTGCAAGGATAATAATTAGAGGTGTCAATTCCTTAGATCCCAATGCAGACAATCAACCGTTATTTGTTATTGATGGGGTACCCATAGATAATTCTACTATTGAATCTGGAGGTACTCCTCGTGGCCTCTCAAATAGGGCGGCAGATCTTAACCCAAACGATATTGAATCCATGAACATCCTTAAAGGGGCCGCGGCTACTGCACTTTACGGAGTCCGGGCTGCAAACGGTGCTGTTATAATTACCACAAAAAAAGGTAAAGAAGGTGTTGTGCGAGTAAATGTGAGTAGCAGTGTGGGATTTGAAAAAGTGAATCAATATCCAAAATTTCAGGAAGTATACGGCCAGGGTTTTGGTGGCGTTTATGATCCAGATTCCTTTTGGCCAAACTGGGGGCCTTCCATGGATGACATAAGGCAAATTGATCCAAATGCGCAATTCTATGATATCTGGAGAGATGCTATGAGGACCGGAACACAGTATGACAATTCCTTCAATATTTCAGGAGGTAATAAAAACGCCAATTTTTATACGTCCATCAGTAACCTTGATCAGGAAGGAATTATTCCCTTTAGTAACTGGGGAAGAACATCGGCAAGGCTCAACGGAGAATTAAGGTTAAACGAAAGATTTATTGTTGCCGCAAATATATCCTATGTTGTATCTGGAGGAAACAGGGTTCCGCATGACAGGTTTATGGAGAGACTGGTTTATAATACTCCAAACGCCGATATTAATGACTATATAAATGAAGACGGAACCATGAAAAGCAGGGGAGGTAATACCAACCCTATTTACGATGCACGTTTTAGCACTTTTAAGGATGAAGTAAACAGGATTACAGGAAATCTAAGATTTACCTACAATGTGTCAGACTGGATGAATTTGAACTACCTTATAGGTACAGATTACTACAGTGATTCGCGTACATCTATTACTCCCGGCCCATTGGGGATTGAAGGGGAACAGCCTTTATCTTCTACGGGCTTTATTACTGAAACCCGGATTAATAGTAGGGATTTAAATTCCAACCTGTTTGTTACAATAAATAAGGATTGGAATGAAAAATTAAATACCACACTTCGTTTGGGTAATGATGTTTTTGAGAGAGACTCTGAAAGAGTAGATGCCACAGGTACAGATTTTGTGATTCCTCAGTTTTATGATTTAAGCTATGCAAGTCAAATTTCGAATTCTCAGGATAAGCGGAAAAAAAGATTGGTGGGTGTTTACGGGGATCTTACCGTAGACTATGCTGATATGTTGTTTTTAAATGTCACGGCCAGAAATGACTGGACCTCTACCTTGCCAATAGGAAATAATTCATTTTTCTATCCCTCAGTTAATTTGGGATTTGTATTTACCGAAGCTTTTAAATCCCCAGATTTTTTCACTTTTGGAAAAATACGGGCTTCCTATGCTGAAGTAGGGAAAGACACCGATCCCTATTTAATAGGTCAAACCTATACTTCGCCAGATATCTATCCTTTAGGAGGACAAGTAGGATTTACAAGGTTCGGTCAATTTGGAGATCTGAATTTAAAACCCGAGCGGACCACTGCGATTGAATTGGGAACAGATTTAAGGTTCTTTGAAAACAGATTGGGACTGGATGTAACGTGGTACAAATCTAACAGTAAGGATCAAATTATCCCCGTGCCGGTTTCCAATACTACTGGTTTCACTACGTTCATCACAAATGCCGGAGAAATAGAAAATAGTGGGGTGGAAATGATTTTACGGGCAACTCCTATTAAGAATGAAGATTTCCGATGGGATTTAACTTTCAACGCTTCCTATAATAAAAATGAAATAGTTTCCATAAGGGAAGGTATTGAGCAAATTGAATTGGGAAATCAATTTGGTTATTCAGGAAGTAGGGCTTATATGATACTTACTGAGGGGGAGGCTTATGGTAATTTGTACGGTACAAGTTACCAACGGTTCGGAGCATCTGAAGACGGGACACATTTAAATGAAGATCTTCCAATAGTGATTGGCGCAGATGGTTTTCCAGTAAGAAATACAGATTTATTGATTTTAGGAAATTCTACCCCAAAATGGATAGGTGGTATGAGTAACAATTTTAGATATAAGGCTTTTGATTTTTCTTTTTTAATAGATTTTAGGGCAGGAGTTGATCAATACAATCAATATGATATGTTTTTTGCAGCTTTTGGTATTTCAGAGAGAACGTTGGATAGAAATGAAACCCGGGTATTTGAAGGGGTATTGGCAGATGGAACTCCAAATACTAAGGAAGTTTGGCTGGGACAGGGAACAGGGCCTGATGGCCAGAACTATGGCGCAGGTTTTTACAGGAATACATACCGAAGGCTCACTGAAAATTTTATCCAGGATGCTGCATTCATAAAGTTGCGAAACATAACTTTGGGATACAACTTTCAGGATAATATTTTAGGTGTCGTAGAGTTTGTGAAATCAGCAAGACTATCTGTTGCTGCAAACAATATCATCCTGTACACTCCATGGGATGGCTTTGACCCGGAATCCTTTAGTGCTGGTGCCGGTGGAAATGCTACGGGCTTTTCAGGCTTAGGCTACCCTGGTGTTCAAAGTGTATTTTTTACTTTTACGGTTGGTTTCTAAAAAAAAATCATTATGAAAAAATCAAACGGGCATACGCTACAAACACCAATAAACCTGTCTACCGACCGAGAGGTATATGTAAATTACTCCCGATAGCTATCGGGTGACCATCAAATAACAATAAATATCTACATATGAAAAATATAAATTTCATTTATAAATGTTCATTAATTATAGGAGTTATGCTTCTTGCGTCTTCCTGTGATGATTATTTAGACATCAACGATAATCCAAATAATCCCACCCAGGCTCCTCTGGCCGGATTAATGACCAATTCGACTTTTGAAACCGCACAAAATGTGTTTAGGTTAGGGGATATAACTTCCAATTATGTACAATACTTGGCATCTCCTAACCCAGCTAGCTCATCAGATACTATGGAGGAGTCCAGTTTTGATAACTTGTGGGAAAATCTTTATGGCGTAATGACAGATCTTAATGATATGATCTTAAAGGCAGAAGAGACCGGGGCAAATCATTATCAGGGCGCAGGCCAAATCCTTTTGGCGCTCAATCTTGCTATGACTGTAGATTCCTTTGGAAATGTTCCATTCAGTCAATCATTTAATTTTGAAACAATTACACCAGCATATGATGAGGATAATGGACTTTATACAGAAGTGTTGTCCCTACTAGACCAGGGAATTGTAAATCTTTCTCAAGAGACGGTTTTACCTGTGGACGATGATGATTTTATTTATGGAGGGGATGCAGAGCGTTGGGTGAAATTTGCATATATGCTTAAAGCGAGATATCTCAACCATTTAAGTGGAACCGGATCTTATGATCCCGCGGCTGTTTTAACAGCCATTGATATGGGTTTTGATGGTAATGCTGATGATGCACAAGTGGAATATTTTGATGAGGAAAGAAACCCATGGGCAAATGTCGCCATTCGTAATGAGAATCTTTTTCTTGGTGGTTGGATATCTCAGCAATTTATAGAGGCAACCAATGGTACTTTTGGGACTGCAGATCCGAGGTTGTTTTTATTGGTAGGAGCAACAGATGATGGGCAGTATGTTGGCGTCGTAAATGGAGCTGGTCGTGGAAGTGCGCCAGAAGCAGGAGCAAGATCTACATTGATACCTGACCAGTTTTATACAACGGAAACAGGACCCGTATTGATCGCCACTTATTTTGAGCAAAAATTCATAGAGGCTGAAGCAGCCTTCAATATAAACAAATCACGATCTTATCAGGCTTACATTGATGGGATTATGGCTCATATGAGAAAAGTTGGAGTGCCTGAAGGAGAGATTCAGACCTATCTCAATAGTCCGGAAGTTGGGATGGGCGAAGCAGCTTTTACCATGGACGATATTTTTGAGGAAAAATATATAGCAATGTTTTTAAATCCTGAAGCTTGGGTAGATGCAAGAAGATATGATTATAAATATGAAGGTTTTGATCTTCCCGAAAATCTTAATCCCGATCTTAATGGTCAGTTTATAAGAAGATTTGCCTATCCAGATTCAGAAAGAAGTAGAAATGGACAAAATGTTCCTGATGTTTCTTTACTGGACAGAATTTTCTGGGATGAATAGAAGCAGAAATTTTTCACTAAATCTCCCGAAATTTTCGGGAGATGTTAATTATGGAAAATTTGAAAAAGAGTCTAATATTCATTGGGTGCCTCTTTATCATTTTCTTTGGCACATCCCGGGATAAAGTATGCTCAATTTCGGGAATGTCCATGTTTTTAACTAAAAACGTAACCAGCTTAGCTTACAATTCATGGATGCCGATGACCCTATCATAGACGTAAAAAGCCTAACAAATCTTACAGGTTCATTAGGCTTTTATTGGTCGGGTGGTAGAATGCTTTATTGAATTTTAATTCGCTCATAGTCAGCCACGTATCTTGCTTATTTAACGCATTGCACCGCTTTGCTATTTATCCGGTAAATAGGCGTAAATGGCATTAACTTTTTACTTGTTTAAAAATAGATAAATAAAATCAGATTTCAAAGTGTGTCACCTGAATCCTCTGGATATTTCTTGGTAATAACTGATTATCTATTTTTTCGTTTAATTGATTTTTTATCTAAAAAGTTAGATCTACCCGAACTCCATTCTTCCAATAGCAGGGTCTATAGTTGACAGGTTTATGGCCAACAGCACCCGAAACATATACATCTCCGCCCTCAACGAATATACCATAAGCCTGAGCATCATCTTCCAGCTCAACAAGCTCCTGATTCTTCCAGTAGCAGGCAGTATGTCCTGTGCTATTTGAATTACTCTTATTGATTAAACCTACAGCATAAACATCTGTTCCAGATTTTGTTATCTGCCAAACCTCTCCATACCTCTTATCTAGGACTACAGGTTCGAAATTCTTCCAATACATTGGGAAGGATACCAGCCCCCCAACATAGAATTCATTTTGATTATGAACGTACAAATTAGTCGTGCCTTGAAAGGAGTTGACTTGTGGAGGCAGTGGTAATTCGTTGAAAGTGGAGTCTTCTTTCCAGATAAAAGGGGTTTCTCGAGATAAAGAATTTCCAGCTTCTGTAGGTTCAATAGTCCCAAAATATCCAATATAATAGGGTTTATCGTCAAAAAATGTTAAAGCTGAAATTGTCCCCAAGGAAACGGTATCCAACTTCTTTATTACGTCATTTTTATAAAAGAAAACTCTTCCGTCCTCAGATAGACTTCCTTGATCAAATTGGTGTTTTTGAAGTTCACCCTGTTCATCTTTATAAGCATAAACAGTTCTATATTTATCATCAACCGCTTCTCGATAAAGCGTTCTGTTATTCACTAAATTCTCAAAATCTGTTTGATTCACAACTTCTGAATCAACCCAATATTGAGTATTTAACTGACCGTCCCGAGCTGCAAAGCCCGAAATCAATAATTTCCCTTCATTGATGAAAATTGAATATGCACTTGCTAAAGGTTGGTTGTTTTCTAAGGGATCAATATTATCACTTTGACAACCTGTTAAGAGCAATGCTATTATAAGCAAAAAGCAAGCGGAGGGTTGACATGTTATTTCTTTTAAGTGTCTAATTTTTTTCATCTGTTTCAGAGTTTGTTTTATTTTTAGATGTATTCTGCTTAAAAAGGTTGCATCAAATTTGTTGTACGACTGCACAAAATTTAACACAAATATATTACAATTTTCTCAATAGTGGGAATATTGTGATGTGTCTTTGCTCTGAGTTCAATCCTCTATAAGTGAATCAGAAACAATCTATTTACATAAAAATGTATAAGTTTGATATAATAGATATGAGATTAATGGCAAAAAAAAGGTACCAAGGAGAAATTAATGATAAGGAGAGATCAAAACAGAAACTTATTAACGCAGTTGGTATAGTGCTGAAATCTGAAGGATATACGGGATTAACAGCAACCAATATCGCAAAAGTAGCTGGTCTAAGCCGTCGCCTCATTACGATTTATTTTGATTCTGTTGATGATTTAGTGGAAACCTACGTCAGGAATAAGGACTATTGGAGTGCTGCTTCTGGAAATGCTGATAAGATAATTGTAGAAAATAAAGGTCGGGACACCAGAAAAGTCATTGATTATCTTTTGCAAAATCAACTTGAGTATTTTTACAATAACCCTGAAATGCAAAAAATAATTTTATGGGAAATCAGTAAAAAAACCAAGGTCATGTATGAAGTATGTAATGATAGAGAGCGCCTTGGCTCTAAAGTTTTTGAGTTAGTTGATCGAGAGTTGGAGGGCAAAAATATTGATGTAAGGGCTGTATCAGCGTTATTGGTCGCTGGAATCTATTATATGGTATTGCATGCCAAATCTACTGATACGCTATTTTGTGAGATTGACATCAATCAACCTGAAGGAATGAAAAGAATTAAAAATGCAATAAGCTTAATATTAGAAAAAATATATGACAATTAAAATGGAAAAGCTCTTCATATTGTTAAAGCTCTTTATGAATTAGGATAATTTTGAAATAAAGCAGAATAACTTATTTTACATATCTTCAATGAGCCTACAAAGTGCTTTATGGTCTTCTATCTTAATGCGTTTACCATCAGTACTTATCCAACCTTCTTTTTTAAAGGTTGCCAAAGTGCGTATACAGGCTTCTTTGGCCGTACCCACCACGTTTGCTATGTCTTCACGTGTAAGAGTCATTGCAATGTAACCATCATTATCGGTACCAAAATTTTTATCAAGGTAGCATAATGTTTCTGCAATACGCTGTTTTACAGTCTTCTGTGCAATATTTACAATAACATCATTCGCAAACTTTAAATCATTTGCAATATGCAAAAGAACGGCTTTAGTAAATTCAATGTTGTGGCTAATATTATCTACTAATTCGTTTTTTAGAATGTAACACACTTCCATATCATTGAGTGCTACTGCACTTAAATTAGTCTTCTCTCCTGTAATTACAGAGCGTTGTCCTAACACTTCTCCTCTTCCAGCTATTTTTACAATTTGATTTTTCCCATTTTCACTCATTTTAGATAATCTTGAAACGCCATTTCTCACACAAAAAACGCCATTTAAGCGTTCTCCCTCTTGAAAGAGCGCATCGCCCTTCTTTATCTTTTTTGTAACCTTACTGTCTGATATTTTTTTCAATTCCTCTCTGGTCAGTACTTTGAGAGAATTAAGCTGCCTTACAATACAATTTTCGCACCTACCGTCGTGATGATTTTCCATTCCTGTCTATTTAACCTTATAAAGGTAACTGAACTAAAATCCATTACAAAAGATTCTCGCTATAAACGATTTTATATGCTGTATTGTAATTTCAGCTTGGAGTCAAACTCTTTTCTATAAAGTGACTTTTTCTATGCTTTATGAATTCGAAAAATATTTATACTTACACATTTATCTAGAAAATAATAGTCTCTTTCCTTCGGCTTTAAGGCTAGGGTAAGAGCTAGCTTAAATGTCTCTTACTATTGAAAACATTCATTATAATTCTTAATCAATTGTGATGGGTGTTCTTTTTAAATTAATATGTTGATTTTCATTACGCGTGGATGAAAGCAATACTATTTTTCACAGAATCTTGGATAAAAAATTCAAATTATCTGCTATCCTCAAAAAAATAAATATCTTGCATCTTATGGGAATATTCGACTTTAGAGATCCAAACAAAAGAAAGAAAAAGACAAGCACTATTATTATAAAGTGTGATCTTAAAGAAATACGTATCAATAATTCATCTATTAGTTTTCCTACAAACTATAATGTCCTAAAAACCATATTTGGTGATGCCACACGTATTGAATCTATTAAACAAACAAAAAACAAAGTGTATCTATGGGATGATCTAGGCATTTATTGCTCTAGCCCAGACCCAGAAAAGATGTTGATGTTATTATTAGTAGAAGATAATAGATACGGTCTAGGACACCAGCCCAAAAAAAACTTCACGGGTACTGTCCAAATCGACGGTGAATATATTGAGAACACCATAGAAAAAGTAGGTATTGACAGACCCTATATGATACGGTCTATAATCAAAGAAAATAAACAAGTGGCAATAGCCCTTGGTTGGAATCCTGGAGTTTAAACTATAACATGTCTTATTGCTACAGCTCCCAAATCCTAATGGGGATAGGTCATAATATTATTTTTATATAGGTGACTAAAGTCATCTTTGTTGCTAATTAGATGTGTAATCTTTGTGCTTGGATATTTAAATATCATTTATTATGGTTAACCAAAAAATTTCAAGTTTACTGTTTTTTCTATTTATTTTTACGGCAATTAATCTCACAGCGCAAACTCTTGATATAGATGCAGATGTAAGAGCCCGTTTTGAATACCGTCATGGATATAACAACCTCTTCCCTGATAATGCAGAACCAGCTGCTTTTGTAAACCAACGTACACGGCTAAATATTGGGTACAAAGCTGAAAAGCTTCAACTTTTTATTGCCGTTCAAGATGTAAGTACTTGGGGAGATACACGCCAGATACTTGCTGTTGATGGTAATGATTCTTTTTCATTATTCCAAGCTTGGGCACAATTGCACCTTAATGAAAACTGGTCCACAAAATTAGGGAGACAAGTTATTTCTTATGATGATGAGCGCATTTTTGGTGGTTTGGACTGGGCCATGCAAGGGCGTTTTCACGATGCGGCGATATTAAAATATAAAAAAGATAGTTTTATGGTTGATATAGGAGGTGCCTTTAGTCAAGAACAACCAAGAAATGAAGGCAATACATTTAATATCCAGGGCTTTTTTACCTATAAATCAATGCAGTATGCCTATTTAAAGAAAACTTGGGAAAAGAGTTCTGCAAGTTTTCTTTTTTTAAACACGGGCTTCCAGGATTTTACGGGAGATGCTAATGATGTTGCAAATGGTGTATCGTATCGGCAAACTGCAGGCACTTACTTTAAACTCCCAATACAGAATGTAAACATAGCTGGTAGTGCTTACTATCAATTTGGCAAGGCAAATGCTACTACAGATCTGGCTGCATACCAAGCATCTTTAGAAGGAACCTATAAAACAGATAAGATATTATACGGACTGGGTCTTGAATTGCTAAGTGGTACGGACCAAGATGGGGATTCAAAAAACAAATCTTTCTTCCCATTATATGGAACAAACCATAAGTTTAATGGATTTATGGACTATTTCTATGCGGGCAATCACGCCAATAACGTTGGCCTTAATGATGTCTATGCGAAGGCCGTACTTACCACTGGTGAGAAATCAAACCTACTTATAAAAGGGCATTACTTTGTTGCAAATGCTGACTTGACCGGTGATGCCGATAAGTATTTAGGCACAGAAATAGACCTAGTGTATACACAAACACTCATGCCTTTTGTAAAACTGAACGTAGGATATTCTCATATGTTTGCTTCGGAAAGTATGAGTTTGGTAAAAGGGGGAAGACCTAACGATAATACAAATAACTGGGGTTGGGTACGGCTAATTATTAATCCCAATCTCCTTAAAACTGACCTAAGCAAATTAGTAAATTAAGAATAAAGAGGGACTATATTGATAAGATGAAGGTGCTATCTAAACGATTGCACCTTTTCTTATCCTCCTATAGCAATCATACTGCGGTTATTATGTGAATTTGGATCTTTGAATTTTTCAAGGGTATCCATTCCATTACGTGTTTTTTTCTTTGCAAGCACTACTTTTTCAATTACAGCTACTATGGATTTTCCTTCACGAAGTGGTGTGAGTATATCTGACTCTGTTGTTGAGAATAAACAATTTTTAAGTTGCCCATTCGCTGTTAACCGTATTCTATTACAACTATCGCAAAAAGGATTCGTTACAGAACTAATGACTGCAAATGTGCCTTTATATCCTTTAATCTGATAGTTTTTAGCGGTATCGTTAGGCATATCATTGAGCCTTATAAAACTTTTTAAATCGTAATGTGCATAGACTTGTTTAAGTATTTCTTCAAGAGAAACAAGTTTTTCCATATTCCATTTATTACCATCAAATGGCATAAATTCAATAAATCTAATTTGTAATGGCTGTTCTTTTGTTAATTCTATAAAGTCAATGATTTCGTTTTCATTAAAGCCTTTCATCAAGACACAATTTACCTTTACTTCAAAACCTTCCTTTACCAATAACTGGATATTGTTGTACACCTTTTTGAAATAATCTCTACGTGTGATAAAGGTATTCTTGTCGGTATCTAATGAGTCCAAACTCACGTTAATTTTATGAATCCCACATTTCTTAAATTGTTCTATAAACCTATCCACAATCACTCCATTGGTAGTGATTGCCAGTTCTACGGGAAGTGAAGCCAGTTTTTCCATTATCAAGGCAGCGTCCTTTCGCACAAGTGGCTCACCACCTGTAAGCCGAATTTTGGTAACTCCATTAGCTGCGAATTCTTTTGCGATCGTATAGATTTCCTCATAGGTCATAATATGGGATTTTGGTGAAAGCGGAATACCATCTGCAGGCATACAATAGGTGCAACGCAAATTGCAACGCTCTGTAAGTGAGATGCGCAAATAGGTATGTTCTCTGCCAAAAGTATCTTTAAGTATGCTTCTTTGATTCTCCATATTAATCGTGTCTTGCGCCTTTTAAAATTCTAAAAACGTGTAAAAGCGAAGGAAAAATAGCATCCATGGACTCACGTGCGCCGTTGGTAGATCCTGGTAATGCCAAAACCAAGGTGTTCTTTATCGTTCCAGCTAAACTTCTAGAAAGCATTGCATAGGGCATACGGTCTTGCCCATACTTGCGGATTGCTTCCTCTATCCCAGGTATTGTACGGTCTAAAAGTGGTTTTAAGGCTTCTGGCGTAACATCACGCTGCGATAGGCCTGTTCCTCCTGTATAAATAATTAAATCTGCTCCGTTTGCCTGATAATGCTTTGCTTTCTCTTGAATAATGTCCTTTTCATCCGGAATGATGATGTAATCTTTAATAGTTACCTCACACTCCTCCAACTTTGCTATAATGGCTTTACCTGCCTTATCTTCTTTTTTGCCTTCAGAAATAGAATCTGAACACACAATAACAACCGCACTTAAATCACGTCTAAACTTATCTTTAAAACTCGATTTACCTCCTGTTTTTTCTAGCAGTTTGATATGATGTAATTCTATTCCTTTATCTATTGGTTTCAGCATATCATACATATTAAGTGCAACAACGCTTGCACCGTGCATCGCTTCTACCTCAACGCCCGTTTTGTAAATCGTCTTTACGGTAACCAACACTTTTATCTCCAACCCATCAATCTTATATTCAATACCTGTATACTCAATGGGTAGCGGATGACAATCTGGAAGTAGATCAGGTGTTTTTTTAACCCCTAAAAGTCCAGCAGCCTTACTCATCGCAAAAACATCGCCTTTAGGTACTGTTTTATTCTGAATGGCGTCAATAGTTTCTTGACTACTTACTTTTACAATGGCCTGTGCTATTGCCGTTCTTAACGTATTGCTTTTATGCGTGATATCTACCATTTTTTATGTTGATTTGTTGACTTGTTGAACCAAATTTTTCATCGTTAGGAAATTTAAGAGTAACTGAATAAATACTTTTGACTAATTCCTTAGAATCAATCCAAACAGTTAATTTTTCAAATGGAAAATATATAAGACATTTTTTATTGTTGATTTATTTATGATTGAAACGATTACGCAATTGACCATTTACACGATTACACAATTTTAAGAATTTACTTTCCATTGATGTGATTGGTCTTCAAATATCTCTTTTCCAAAAACGGGTGCTTCTTTTTTAATAGCTTCTACAACATATTCCAGTGCCTTAAATACATCTTTTCGTCGTGGTGAAGACACAAATACGAACAGGCAAATTTCACCTGTTTTTACTGTTCCTAAACTGTGATAGATATGCATACAGGTCAAGTTGAATTTTTCAAAGGTAGTTTCTCGTATGTCGTGAAACTTCTTATTTGCCATTTCTTCATAGGCAGTGTACTCAATGGCAGCAACTGCTTTTCCGTCTATTTCATCGGCACGCACCTGGCCTAAAAAAATGTTATGTGCACCAATTCCTGTTTTTGATTGATGCTTTGCAATGGATGCTCCAATAAATTCAGAAGATATTGGCCCTTGTTTGAATACATTTTTATAGGTTGTTTTCATAGCTTAAGTTGTTTTTGATAACGCTTTCGTGAAAGCGGAAACCCCATCTTTCAAACTCCAGCAGTTAGTAATGTTTTGTTCTTTTAATATAGCAACCGCCTGTGCGCTGCGTATTCCAGATTTACAGAAAATGATAATTTTCTTTTTCCTTGAGATGAGTTCTAATCTTTTAGTCAATTGCGGCAAAGGGATCTCCAAAATATCTTCCCGTTCTATCCGTGGCATTTCTGATAGCCCTCTCACATCTATGAATTGAATATCATCTTCGGAAATAATCGATTCGATCCCTATTTCAAAAGCATTATTAGAACAGAAAGTAGTTTCTTCAATATTTTCAAAATTTAAACCACGTTGCTTTACCATTGCAATTGTTGGTTCCTCTCTGTTAATTCCAATAGTCATTGATTGATTCGTCAAGGTATTGAAGCAGTACAATTTTCCAGAAAGCGGCGTCCCTATACCCAATATAATTTTAAGAACCTCATTTGCCTGCATAGTGCCAATAATGCCTGGCAATACACCTAAAACCCCAATTTCTGAACAATTAGGCACTGAACCCTTTTGAGGTGGAGTGGGGAATAGGCAGCGATAACTAGGTCCTCCCTTATAATTAAATACTGTAACTTGCCCTTCAAATTTAAAAATAGCCCCATACACCAATGGCTTATCTAGGATAATGGCCGCATCATTGATAAGGTAGCGGGTGGAAAAATTATCAGTCCCATCTACGATAATGTCGTAATCTTTAAAAATCTCTATAACATTTTCTGAAACCAATTTTTCTGGATAGGTTTCGATAGTAATGGTAGGGTTAAGTTGTTGTAATCTTTCTTTAGCCGCAATGACTTTTTTTTGTCCAATAGAAGCGGTGTTATATAAAACTTGACGTTGTAAGTTAGACTCGTCTACCGTATCATAATCTACAACACCTATTTTCCCAATACCAGCAGCCACAAGGTATTGCAGTACAGGACACCCAAGTCCACCAGCACCTATTACAAGAACCTTTGCGGCACTTATCTTGTCTTGACCCGCTTGCCCAATTTCATCTAAAACAATATGTCTACTATATCTACTCACTCTATTTTATTTAATGATCAACCTCCAGCAAAGGGTGGTAAAATTGCTATTTCTTGCCCTGTAAGCATTGTTTCTTCTGAAACTAACTCTTGGTTTTGAGCTATTCTGAAATCTTTCTGTTGAAGCCCTGGGTGTTTTTTAAATAAGAATTCCTTTAAACCTGAAACAGGAGTAACCGAAAGCTCTAAAATTTCTGATGAGCATCCTGTCACCTCAGCAAGCATTCCAAAATATTTGATTTCAATATGCATCTTATATCTGCTTTAATTCTGTTGGACTATTAATGTTCTTCACTTGATTTGCTTCGAATTCATTTAACGATAAAAACTGAACCTGATTTAGTTTTTTTATTAACTGCATCATTCTTCGTTCATCTTGTTGTAATAATTCAAGGCACATTACTTCACATTTTTTGGTGTATATCGCTACTAGTGGCATCAGTTTATCATTTACTTTACAAACCACCGCATCATTTTCTTTGTTATATGACAGTAGTAATGCCCGTAATAGTTCCGAAGTAATTAGCGGCACATCGCAACTCAGCACCACATTTAATTCGGTTTTGCTTGCGCTTAAGCCGCTGTACAAACCAGCTAATGGCCCTGCTTCTGGTAATATATCTTTAATCCGTTTGTAGCCAAGAGTATCATACTGTGGATGATCGCTCACAATGAGAATGTCTTTTGCCAATGGTTTCAGGGCATCAATAATATGATTGACAAAAGGTTTTCCTTCCCAAAGAATGAATCCTTTATCCATACCCATTCGAGAGCTTTTTCCTCCGGCAAGTATAATTCCTGTTATGTTGACTGTTTCTAGCATTACAAAAATATCAATTTTATAGATGCTGCAATTAGCACTATTGTTAGGATATAGCGAACACTTTCGTTGCTCATCTTCTTGCTTCCATAGTAACTCCCTAAAAGACCGCCAAAAACCGCAAGAGCAACCATTAAAATGGACTGACTATTTAAAACAACCCCATTATTGAATTGACCTGCCAGACCAGCAGCAGAATTAACCCAAATAAACAGTGCCGATACGGCTGCGGCTTCTTTCATTTTGCCCCAATGCAGCAACAAGATTACTGGGCTTAAAATAATTCCTCCTCCTATTCCAATAAGGCCAGAAAAGAAACCAATTATCCCACCTACAACTAAACCTTGCCAAATTTTAACCTCTCGTATCACTTCACTTTCCCTGCCAAAAACATTCAGCATTTTCAGTACGGCAAAAATCAATAATACGCCCAGTATGATTTTATAAATTCCAGTTTCTACATCTATACTACCTCCCAAATAGGCCATTGGGATAGAGGTAATTGCAAAGCATAAAAAGAGTTTTCTGTTGAAATAACCCTCTTTATAGTAAAAATAAAAAGCGGTTCCTGCTACGAATAAATTTAACAGCAAAGCTGTTGGCTTCATCGTTTCTGGGGCCATAGAAAACAAGGACATTAAAGCGAGGTACCCACTTGCGCCACCGTGTCCTACGCCTGCATATAAAAAAGCAATTACGGGCAACAAACAGAGAAAAACCCAGAAATATGGTACATCTGAAATCATATACTATCCAATACTTTAAGTTGTTGGTCTAAAAATGCCCAACAATTTTTATTAATAGTTTCAAAAGCTGCAATGAGCCTCTTGCCATATGGTGTAATAATCGTGCCTCCTCCGTTTGTTCCACCAACAGTTTTGGTCACTACCGCTTCTTTTGCAGATTTGTTTACCGCATCAACCAGCGTCCAAGCTTTTTTATAAGACATTCCAATGGATTTTGCAGCCTTAGATAAAGAACCTTTTGCTTCTATCGCTTTGAGTAATTCTACCCTGCCTTCACCCACCAAAACATTATCTCCTTCTTCGATCCAAATTCTACTTTTAATTTTATAATCGCTCATCATTAAAAATTTATTTAGAGGGTAACAGTATTGTTTTAACTTTCTGTCCTTTTCTTATTTGCATGCAATCTTCTGGAAGGAATACAAGTGCATTTGCATCTCCAAAAGCTCTAACCATAGCAGAACTCTGCCCATCTAAAATTTCAACACCAGCTCCGTGCATTCTTGCTTTTAAAAATTGAGCACGATCTCCTTTTGCGGTATAATCTGTTAACAAAGGCAAGGAAATACTTAGAAGCTGTGTATTTAAAGCTCCTTCACTCTTTTTTAAAAGCGGATACACATAGATATAAAAACAGCTTAGCGCCGCAGCAGGATTTCCGGGCAATCCAAATATGGAAACGGTATCCTTTTTTCCGAAAAACAAGGGTTTCCCTGGCTTTTGTTTCACTTTGTAGAAAACCTCTTCAACTTCTATATCATTTAGCGCTTTCCCAACAAAATCATAATCACCCACAGAAATACCACCTGATATAATAACTACATCGTGATTTCCTATGGTTTCCTTCAAGGTCTTTTTAGTACTATCGTAATCATCCTTAACAGCTATAACCGAGGTCTTTTTATAGCCCAACTCGTTTAATACGGCGGTGAGCATCGCTCCATTAGATTCATATATTTCACCAAAGGACAAAACATTTCCAGGAGCCTTAAGTTCGTTTCCGGTAACCACAATAGCAATAGATGGCTTATCATAAATAGCAACTTTTGTTACACCTAAGCCAGCCAGAAATCCAATATGTGCTCCTTTAATAGCAGTCCCTTTGGTTAAAGCAATATCGCCTACTTTAATTTGCTCTCCTATGGGTCTAATATTCATCTCCATCGCCAAAGGCATTTGTGTGATAATCTTGCTTCCTTGAACCTGTACCTTCTCTTGCATTATTACTGCATTTGCCGTGTCAGGTACTGGAGCGCCAGTAAATATCCTTACAGCCTCACCGATATTTAGCATTGGATTATTATTGTCGCCCGCTTTTATTTCACCTATTACATTATAATTTATGGCACCACTAATCTGCAATGCATAACCATCCATAGCAGATTGTCTAAAAGGAGGCATATCTATTTTGGAAACAACATCTTCTGCAAGAACGAAATCCAGAGAATCTTTGAGATCCACTTCTAATATTTTAGAAGAAACCGAACTATGTTTTAACACTAGATCTTGTGCTGTCTTTACATCTATCATAAATAAATTGGTGTTTTAAGAGCTGCATATAACTCACGATAGCCAAAATCTCTCATTTGTTTCTCTGTCAAAGTCAAATTCTTCTCCATTTAAATTATTTTATGAATATACAAAAACGTTATTTCCAGTCAAATATAGCGCTTCTTTTTTTACCCATTTGATGACTTTTGTCATCTTTTTTTAAGTGGTGTTTTCGGATTTTTGTTAAATTGTTAATGAATTAGTCAATACTAACTCGCCATACTAATAAAAAGAACGATTTAAAATGCCAATTAAAAGCTACTTAGCCCACGCTATAAAAGGAAAGAAAGAAGAATTAATGAAAGCTTTGGTAAGCTTGGATCAATGTGAAGTTGTTCCGGCAGAGAATCAAGATATTTTGGCATTAGTGACCGATACACCTAACGAAAAGGAAGAGGAAATACTAAAAGAAAAAATTGAGGCCATAAGCAGCCTAAAATTATTGTCTTTGGTTTCTGGTTTTAACACACCTCAAAATTAATATGTCTATGTACAAATCTGTAACGAATAGAAGAAGTTTTATTAAGAAAATGGCGATGCTATCTGCAATGACAGCTGCGGCATCTATGTTTCCAGGAATTCTGTTTGCAAGCGAGCAAGAAAAAGGAATTCCTAAAGACGCAAACTTAGATTGGAAAAAAGGTCCTTGCAGATTCTGTGGTGTGGGATGTGGCATACTCGTAGGCACAGAAAATGGAAAAGCAGTTGCTGTTAAGGGAGATCCAAACTGTTCAGTAAACAAAGGATTATTGTGTGTAAAAGGATACCATCAAATTATGTGCATACAATCCAAAGACAGGCTTACACACGCTCTAGTTAAGAAAAATGGCAGGTATGTTCAAACCCCTCTAGATGAGGCTTTGGATATTGTTGCTAATAAGATGAAAGAAACTATAGCAAAGCATGGTAAAGATTCTGTTGCAATGTATACCTCCGGACAATCTACAATTCCAGAAGGCTATGTAGCATCTAAACTTATGAAAGGTGCCATTGGCACAAATAACCTGGATTGTAATGCACGCCTTTGTATGGCAAGTGCGGTTACAGGGTTTTTAACCTCATTTGGTGCAGATGAACCTATGGGCTGTTATGAGGATATTGACTACGCCGATTATTTTATTACTTGGGGGAACAATATGGCAGAAATGCATCCTGTACTGTTCTCAAGAATGTTAGAACAAAAATCAAGACGGGGTGCTAAAATTATAGATTTTGCTACAAGGACTACCCGTTCAAGTACTGCCTCTGACAGATCCATCTTATTTGAACCCCAAACGGATTTAGCGGTGGCAAATGCCATTTGCTATGAGATTATAAAGAATGGATGGGTAAATAAATCCTTTGTTGAGAAGCATTGCAATTTTAGTAAAGGGCTCACAAATATCGGATATGGTTTAGAGGACAAGTTTAACTTTACTGATAAGCCGGAGAAAATAGATTTTGAAGCCTACAAAGAGTTTCTAAAAGATTACAGTCCTGAGAAAGTTTCTAAATATTCTAAGGTATCGGTAAAAGACATTAAATATCTAGCTTCCATTTATGGAAACCCAAATAAAAAAGTAGTCTCTTACTGGTGTATGGGAATGAACCAGCATACCCGCGGAACCTGGATAAATAATCTTGTATATAATATTCACCTACTCACAGGTAAAATATCGCAGCCAGGAAATGGTCCGTTTTCATTAACAGGTCAACCTTCTGCTTGTGGTACGGCTCGTGAGGTAGGAACTTTTACGCACAAACTACCGCACGGCGTTGTAATGAATAAGAAAGACAGGGAAATGGCTGCTAAAATTTGGAAAGTTCCTGTGGAAAGAATTCCGTCTAAACCTACCTATCACGCTACAGAAATGTTTAGGGCAGTAGATAGAGGGGATATTAAATTTATTTGGACACAAGTAACAAACCCATTGGTATCATTACCTAAAACAGGTCGTTACCGCCCAGCCATGGAAAAAAAATCCTGTTTCGTTGTTGTTTCAGATGTTTTTCCAACCCCTACTTCGGATGTTGCAGATGTTATTCTCCCAGCCTCCTGGCATATTGAGAAGGGCGGTCTATATGGTAACTCTGAACGTAGAACCCAACATTGGGACAAAATGGTTGAAGGCCCGGGAGAAACTACTCCCGATGCGTGGATGACTATTGAGGTAGCAAAACGTATGGGGTATGGTGATTTATTCCCTTATAGCAAAGAAAATCACGTAGAGGAAATATACAACGAATACAAACAATTCCACGAAGGCGCAAAACACGGTATGGCACCACTAGAAGTTCTTAAAAAAGAGTCTGGGGTAATCTGGCCTTATGTAAATGGCAAGTCCACACAGTGGCGCTTTAATGCTAAATATGATCCTGCTTGTTCTAATGGTGAAGACTTTCATTTTTATGGAAAACCAGATGGTAAAGCTGTCATTTGGCAACGCCCTTTTGAAGAGGCTCCAGAAAAACCAGATAAAGAATATCCATTCTGGTTAAATACGGGACGTGTTGTAGAACACTGGCATACGGGATCTATGACTCGCAGAATACCCATATTACATCAGGCAATGCCAAATGCCTATGTTGAGTTTCATCCAGATGACGCAAAGTCTTTAGGAATAAGAAATGGAGAAAATATTAAAGTAACCTCCCGCCGTGGTTCCTGTATTTTACCTGCATCCATCAACGAAAGAGGTTTACCTACCAAAGGACAGGTGTTTGTTCCTTTCTTCGATGAGAATATGCTCATCAATGATGTGACCCTGGATGCTTTCTGTCCTATTTCTAAAGAACCAGACTATAAAAAGTGTGCCGTAAAAGTTGAAAGAGTATAAGCTATGAAAAAGAGACTTGGAATCATATCGTTTTTTGTAGTCATCTTCATCGTGTTTATCGTAATTTGGAGCTATAGCTATCAGCAGGGATTAGAAGACGCCTATACACCGCTTATAGAAACTCCTACTGGAAACTTCATTCCTTCAGAAAGTGGTGTTTTTAAGCGATTTGATGAGGTTGGTATGGATTATCTAAATATGCCCGTAGACGAAAACCACCAGCGAACACTTAAAGACTATTATGACAATAGAGCCTATCCGGGAGCTCCTCCAAGTATTCCACATCCTGTAGAAAAGGAGCGAAGTATGGGAGGAAACACCTGTATACAATGTCACCAGAATGGTGGGTTTGTAGAAAAATTTAATGCCTATGCCCCTGTAACCCCACATCCGGAGATGGTGAACTGTCGTCAGTGTCACGTGACCAAAAACACAAATACCACTTTTAAAGACTTCGCTTTTGCGAAAGCACTACCACCCAAAGTGGGAGAGGGTGTAAACAATGCAATGCCGGGAAGTCCACCTATGATACCGCACCAATTACAGATGAGAGAAAGTTGTATTTCTTGTCATGCTGGCCCAAGCGCACCTAAAGAAATAAGGGTTTCACACCCAGAACGGGTAAACTGTAGACAATGTCATTTGCCAAAAAACACAGTGCAGCCAAATTATGACGCTAGCACTTTTCTAAGACAATTCGATCAATTAAATGAAAAATAAAAACCTAACATATTACTTTCTAATACTTCTAGCAGTATCCTTTTTCTCTTGCAAAAAAGAAGGAGAATATCACTCTATTACTGACAAAATTGAAGCAGAAAGTAAACCTTACCACGGCAAGCTTACATCTGATGAATTATTGGCCGGAAGTGAGCTAATGGAAATTACCGAAGGAAAACATACATTCCTGATACTGGAAAGAAAAGGACAAATAAAGTCATTTGCTTGTATAGAGTGCCATAGCAAACCTGTTACACAGATGAAGAGCTTAGACGGACAAAAAGCGCACTGGGACATAAAAATGAATCACGCCAATAGTGAAATAATAAATTGTGCCACCTGCCATAATGGGAAGGATATGAATAACCTGAATAGCTTGACTGGTAAAAACATAGATTTTAACCTTAGCTATAAACTTTGTGCACAATGCCACTCTAGTCAGTTCGAAGACTGGAAAGGAGGTGCTCACGGTAAAAAAGTAGCAGGATGGGCCCCACCACGCGCCTCAATGACTTGTGTAAATTGTCATAACCCGCACAGTCCGGGTTATGAAACAAGATGGCCAGTACAGTTTAATACTCAAAAGGGTATAGAGCGTAAAGAAGGTTTAGATCATTAAAAATAAAGGTATGAGCGAAAATAAAAAATGGCACTCTCTAGACCTAGGTCTAAATAAGAAAAAAGAAGCATCAGGAGCTTGTGGATGCGGGAAGTCTCAAGGAAGTTGCAATAGCCAGGAAGAAGAACTTAGTGCCGATGAATTTTACGAGGCTGCCATCAATGCATCAATAGGTGATGAAAGACAAAGAGATGGTTTTGAGCAAGTCTTTGATGTTAAGATGGACAGAAGAACTGCTTTTAAAAAATTGACGGCAAGTCTTCTCATTGGAGCTGGGGCCGTTAGTACTTCTTGTAGCGTTGTAGCGGGAGATGACACTAAAGAAAAAGCACAAATTGATTGGGAAGAACAGTTTAAAGGAAACTATAAGCTGATGAACGATGAAGAGAAACAAGGCACCATAAATAGGCTTATGCGTTCGTATGAACTACGTACAGGTAAGAATATTAGTATGACGGCTGAAAATGCAGAGGAAGATGTACTGTTCGGGTATGCTTTCAACATTTCGAAGTGTCAAGGTTATATGGACTGTGTGAGTGCCTGTGTGGAAGAGAATAATCAAGATAGAAATTCTCAAATGCAATATATACGCATACACGAGATGAAAGATGGCGAAGGGTTCAAGTTTGATAAGGCAGATGATAATTACTATCATGAAGTTCCAGCAGAAGGCCATTTTTATTTGGGTACGCAGTGTTTCCATTGCGATAATCCACCTTGTGTTGAAGTATGTCCAGTACAAGCGACTTGGAAAGAAGAAGATGGGCTAGTGGTAATAGACTACGATTGGTGTATTGGGTGCCGCTATTGCATGGCAGCCTGCCCTTATGATGGAAGAAGATTTAACTGGAGCAAACCTGAAGTGCCAGCAAATGAAATAAATAAAAACCAGCACTACTTAGGGAACAGGATGCGTAAAAAGGGCGTAATGGAAAAATGTACTTTCTGTGTGCAACGCTCTCGTAAAGGAAAAAACCCAGCCTGTGTAGATGCTTGCCCAACAGGGGCTAGAATTTTTGGAAACCTTTTAGATCCAAACAGTACGATTAGATGGGTATTGGAAAACAAAAAAGTCTTTAGACTTAAAGAAGACTTGGGAACAGAACCAAAGTTCTGGTATTTTATGGATTAGCAACCAGAAAAACGTAATATAGAAGCATAAGTCAAGACGTCGAGTGTGAAAGTGTCTCGTAAGATCGGTTTTAAACACATATATAATGAGTCAATTTAAAGTATTAAAAAGTTTGGTGATCGATAGTTTAGATACGATTACTAAAGGATCTATAAAGTATCATATTTGGATGGGGGGGTTGACCTTAGTGATGCTTATAGGTATGTATTGTTATTTCATTCAACTCGATGAAGGGCTCAGTGTTACAGGGATGTCTGACAGTGTTAGTTGGGGGCTTTATATTTCAAATTTCACTTTTTTAGTAGGAGTAGCAGCGGCGGCCGTTATGCTAGTTATGCCCACGTATATTCTTAAAGATATAGATTTTAAACAAGCAGTTCTTATAGGAGAAGGCTTAGCTGTAGCCGCCTTGATTATGTGTTTAGCCTTTGTTGTGGCAGATATGGGTGGTCCATCTGTCCTTTGGCATATGATTCCTGGAATTGGTGTTTTTAATTTTCCCAACTCAATGCTTACTTGGGACGTTATTGTATTAAATGTCTATCTTTTTATAAATATTAGTATCCCTTTTTATATTCTATTCAGACACTACCAAGGAAAAGAGGCAATGAAAAAAGTGTATGTGCCCGGGGCAATTTTGTCCGTTTTTTGGGCGGTAGCTATCCATTTGGTAACCGCTTTTTTATATCAAGGATTACAGGCACGACCTTTTTGGAACAATGCTTTGTTAGGACCTCGATTCCTTGCATCTGCATTTGCTGCCGGACCTGCTTTGATTATTTTGGTTTTAGCTGTTATCCGTTCTTTTACTGCTTTTAGAATAGAAGATAGGACCATCAAAAAAATCGCACTGATTGTTACTGTAGCAGCTCAGATAAATTTGATAATGCTAGTTTCAGAATTGTTTAAGGAATTCTATGCACCCACTCATCACAGCGAGAGTGCTTATTATCTTTTCTTTGGGTTGCACGGCAAAAATGCTCTGTTACCTTGGATATGGACTGCTATTCCGTTGAACGTGCTTGCAACAATTATGCTCACCTTTGGCAAACTAAGAAACAATCTCAAGGTATTATACTTCTGTTGTTTTATTCTATTTGTCGCCATATGGATAGAAAAAGGTTTTGGTCTAATTGTCCCTGGATTTATTCCTGGACCTTATGGAAAAATAGTGGAATACTTGCCAACTGGCATAGAAATAGGAGTTACTCTAGGTATTTGGGCATTGGGAGCATTTGTATTTACCATACTTGCAAAAACGGCAATTGGTATTGAGTTGGGAGAGTTGAGATACAAAGATAAAAATTCCTCTGCCTCGTAATTTGCACGGGTGCTTCCATAAAAAGACATTTGTTTAAAATCTGCGAGAATGCTTAAGCACAAATTTTCTTCTAAAGAAAAGGATTGTTTAGTGGGCTTTATCAAATATTTAATGATATATCATTTTCTAAAATATTTGCAGCGTCAACATTTCCTGTATAAAAGTGGGCTCCCTGTTTTTCCTATGTTCCATAGATTGATTAATTATTAAATAGGCCACTTTTATCACATTTCGTAGTTCGGATAGTTTTGTATTCAACTTTGAAGAACAACAATTTTCGCATAATCCTAAAATCCCACAACTTTTATACTTTGATCCCTGTTTTTTTGCTCAACTGCGTTGGCAACTCGGAAAAATAAAAAAAGCCTAACAAATCTTACAGATTCATTAGGCTTTTAATGGTCGGGTGGCAGGATTAATTAAAAAACTGTAAGACCCTGTTTATCAAAATTTTAAAACACTATTAACTGTAGATGGCCATCTGATTGTACATTAAAGTTAAAAAGAACAGTTTAAAAATAAATTTTATTTGTCTTAGGTTTTATAACGATACAAATTGTATTAAATGATATGAAAATAGAAGGTTAATTTATTAAAGCAAGCCTTTACAGTCTTCAAAAAGTGGTATGCCCAAGATAAATTTTTAGAATAATTAGTTAAGTACATGACAGAAAACTAAAGAGACTGTATTCTAATGGCTTATTGCCTGTCAAAGGAATTTTGACAAATAATCAAATCCGTATTTGAATATGCTCACAGCCCTTCTTCCATGTTTCTTTATTGTTGTTTTTTTAATGTACTGATCCACAAAATCACCGAGTCTGTAACACCAGACAAATGCAATTATTGTTAACAGAAAGAGTTTTTCCAACCTGTCCAAATCCGTTACATGAGTGTCCTCAATGTCATAGCCACTCCTTTTCAGTCCTCTAAAAGCGTTTCTATTTGCCATCCTTGCTTATGATAAACCATTGCCTGCTCGGGGTTTTTAATGAAACAATGATCAAGAACTCCATTTGGCCATCTCTGTCAAAAATTTCACTGCCGGACAGATAAAATTTCTGGCCCTGGAGTGATACTATTTTTGTTTTTGATAGGAATAAATTTTGAAATTATTCCTGATCCTAATATAATAGCTAATATTATTTTCATTCAAAAAATTCCAAACTTTTGTCACCAACTAACTCTCTGTCAGCCAATAAATAATCTATTCTTTATTTTTCAGAACATTGTATTATACTGTTTGACCAAATCAAGTCGTTCCTGTGTTATTTACCTAAAATCAATTCTACTTTTACTAGCAAACATTAGGTCAAATTAGCTTTTAGTCTTTAAAATTTTGAATTTTAATTACTTATATTTATAAAAACTTCATACTGTGGAGGAAGATTTTATAAAACTTAATGAAGAAATTTCATGGAAGCCATTAGAACGCATTGCCCTATCGATGAGTGGCGGGGGGCTATCGTGCAGCCAGTTTTCACTTAGTTATCTTAACCATAAACAGAATAGCGATAACACGCTTTTAGAAAATGTAAAAGCTATTTCTTCCGTTGCAATATGCCAACAATAGTAGAATAGAGATCGTGTCAAAGGAGAAATGAAAGTCGCTGGTAGAATAAGTTTTTGAAAATGAATATAATGAAACATAAAAATAATATGAAGCCAGATAAATTTTTGGAAGCAGCAATTGAAGAAGCCAGAAAAGGATACGCTGAAGGTGGCATTCCCATAGGTTCGGTAATTATGCATAACAATAAAATTATTGGGCGTGGGCATAACCGCAGGGTTCAAAACGGGAGTGCTATTTTACATGGGGAAATGGATGCGTTGGAAAATGCAGGAAGGCAACCAGCTTCGGTTTACCAAGAATGCGTTTTATATACTACGCTTTCTCCCTGTTCTATGTGTTCAGGAACAATATTGTTATATGGAATTCCCAAAGTTATTATTGCTGAAAATAAAACCTTTATGGGCGAAGAAGAATTGCTTACATCCCGTGGAGTGGATGTCACTGTGCTAGAAAACCAAGAGTGCATAGACCTTATGAATCAATTTATTGCTGAAAAACCTGAATTATGGAACGAGGATATTGGCGAATAATGGGCGTTTCCCCATAAAAAAACATATAAAACTGTTGCATTATGAATTCAATTACTTCTAAAATTTTCAAACTAAAATTTTTATTGCTTCTGAATTTTTTGCCGATACTCTGTTTTACTTCCTGCAAAGAAGTTTCGGAGGACTATACTGAAAAGGGAAATATCGAGCTCGATTATTTTGCTGATACCCAAATCATTGATTTATCCCACGATTATTCCCGTGAAACCATTTACTGGGTAACAGCCAAAGAATTTCAGTTAGATACGGTAGCTTATGGGGATACCGAGAAGGGCTACTTTTATGCAGCCAATAATTTTTCTACAGCTGAACATGGGGGAACGCACATTGATGCACCTATACATTTTGCAAAGGGAACACAATCTGTAGATGAGATTCCACTTGAAAAACTGATGGGAAAGGCCATAAAAATTGATATAAAAAAAGAAGTAGAAAAAAACCGCGATTATCAAATTACAATTGAAGATTTTAAAAACTGGGAAAAGGAGTCTGGAATAGAAATCCCAGAGGAATGTATTGTGTTATTGGAGACTGGTATCTCCAAATATTACCCAGATAAATTAAAATATTTGGGCACCGATAAGCGCGGTGAGGAGGCGGTTAAAGATCTCCACTTTCTGGGCCTTTCACCAGACGCTGCCAAATGGTTGATGGAAAATAGAAACATTAACGCTATCGGGATCGATACGCCCAGCATTGATTATGGCCAATCCCAAGATTTTAAAACCCATGTCGCTTTGCTGTCTAAAAATGTCCCCGCTTTCGAAAATCTGACAAATCTGGATAAACTGCCCCTAAACGACTTTAGTGTGATCGCCTTGCCTATGAAGATCAAAGGTGGAAGTGGTGGGCCACTTCGCATTGTGGCTATTTTGAAGAATCAATAAACACCCGTCCAGTCAATTGAATTTGAAATTTTCATTATCAGATAACTTTCAAAATCTCATATTCCACTTTATATAATAACTTACTCAGCCGCACACCACATTACCAACATTTTGCAAAAAGCTTCATTCTGGGAAAAGAGCTTTACTGCATCCAGAAATTTTTAATGAAGTCCGCCAGATTGGATTTGAAGGATTGGTATTTTTTTCAGAATTAGTTGTTATTAAATGATATCAAGTGATGTTACTAAAAACACTGATAATCATATCGTTAACAGTGTTTTAGTTTGACCTATTACTAGGTTTGTCGGGGTGGCAGGACTAATTAAGTAATCATAACACCCTGTATGTCAAACTTTTAAAACACTATTAACTGTAGTTGTTCACCTGATTGTACACTAAAGTCAAAAAGAACGGTTTAAAAACAAATTTTGTTTGTCTTTGGTTTTGTAAAGATACAAAATGTATTAAGAATATCTGAAATTTATTGAATTTACCATAAAATGTATCACAAGTCAATATTAGTAGAAAACTATTAGATCTTAAAAATTTCAGAATTTTTTGAAATACTAATAAACAACTGACGTCTTTTTTGAATTATTCAAATACTTCATTATTAGAGCAATAATCGATTTTTAGTTAAATAAATGTTAACATGGCTATGTAGTATGTCGATATTTTAATTATAAAACAATAAAAAATCAAGAAATCATGCGATTTTGATTGAAAATTTAATAATAAGTCAATTATCTTAAAATTTAATTAGTCTTTTTGACTAAAAATTAACAAACTGAAATACAGTATTTTATAATAAAGTATTAACAAAAAATTAACAGTATTTTTCGTATAGCGTTTAATTTTTCAATTGAAATATTACTTAGCTTTAATACAACAAAATACTTAAATATGAAAACATTTATAGTTACTTTAACATTTTTTTTGTGTTCAATTTCAATATATGCGCAGGACAAATTAACTTTCAAATACGACACAGCTGGAAATCAAATTACCAGAGAGCGGATATGTCTAAACTGTAATCCCCTATCGCGATCTGCAACTACAGAGTCTGATTCCCTTGGCATTGCCGATAATGATCTCAAAACTGTCACTGAGTTCCAATTAAAATCCTATCCCAATCCAGTTGTGGATGAACTTTATGTAGAGTGGGTCAACAACCCTGAAATGTTAGTGGCTAAAATCCAATTATTTTCAATTAGCAGCCAGCTCCTGTATGATATGAATGTTAATGACAGACAGGGAGAACAACAAATCAATTTTTCAAATTTTCCTGCTGGGATTTATAATGTAGTCATACATTATACAAACCACTCAAAAAAAACATTTAAGATTATTAAAAAATAATGACTATGGATAAAAAACTACTTTTGGCACTTGGGTTATTGTACTCGTCACTTTTCTTCGGACAGCAAGGTGTTAACCCATTAGATGAATTTACATACTCGTCATTAAAAACAACTGCAACAAGTAATGAATCTATATCATTATTCAACTCCCTGCCAGATCCTGACATAGCGAATGCCATGATGGGCGGCTCTGATTTAGGTATAGGGGAAACTACTGGTGAACTGTCTGTCTCCTTAACTGGAGGGGCAAATTACACAGTGCCCATTGCCGTTCCTCCCGGGATTAACGGTGTAGTCCCATCAATAGCTTTATCCTATGGCAGTCAAGGCGCAAATGGGCTTGCAGGTTATGGCTGGAATATGACAGGAGTTTCGGTAATCACCAGGATTCCTTCCACAAAATTTCATGACAATCATATTGATCCAGTGGACTTTGATGCACTTGACAGGTTCAGCTTTGATGGACAAAGACTCCTTTTAAAAGCTGGAACTTATGGTGCTCATGGCGCCCAATATGAGACTGAAAATTATTCAAATGTAAAAATAGTTTCGTATGGAATCTCCACTTTTGGGGCTAATTACGGGCCATCATATTTTATTGTATATTATCCAGATGGTTCTTTTGCCCACTATGGCAATAGCCCCGATTCCAAATCAAGAACTGATTATGCCATAACTTATTGGGAAAATCCCCAGGGAGTGCGTATCAGTTATTCTTATATATTAGCTGATAATAGTTTAAGCATCAGCAGAATTAAATATGGATCTCGAACTACGAATACGCCAATCAATGAAGTTCAATTTGTATATGCACCAAGAAAAAGATTTGAACAAGCTTATATTGGAGAAAGTCCAACAGTGGCAAACTCCTTCATTAGAAAAAACCTGCTGAAAGAGATAAAAGTTATTGCTGGCGGTGTTGGTTATAAAAACTACGTTCTAACCCATGCATTCAATTCTTTGGGCTATGAGAGGTTGATTAGCGTACAAGAGAAAAATGGAGACAACACTTTGGCGCACACACCAATTACTTTTAATTATTCTACTTCTGCCGCAACCATTACCAATGACCGAAATATTGTTACTGAATTGGGTATAGGAAATATTGAACAGCGAAATGCAGAAACAGTATCTTTAGACCTGAATGGAGATGGTAAAATGGATTTTTTGGTGTATCCAAAAACCAAGAGCTTAAGAACAAAGTTTTGGGTTTTTAAGGAATTGCAGACCGGTAGTTTCAACTATCCAATTACGGTCAATTCAGGTGCCTTTGAGGCTATTTTTCCAGTGTCATGGTTGACGCACAATAATAAGCTTCACTCAAGTCAGGGCATCGCTATTGTACAAAACTCGACTGCGACCAATCAAATCAAATTCAAGGTCTATTCCAATGGTACTACTGCTCCCATTTACTACCAATATGAAAAAATTTGGAATGCACCAACTTACACAAATCGGACTTCTTGTAACGATAATGTAAACACTTATTTGGTTCCACAAGAATACATTTCTGGCGATTTTAACGGTGATGGTCTATCCGATGTTATTGCAGTATCCAAAAATTACTCTTATCAAAACTGTATTGCCTATCTTCCTTTACCAGGTGACAACTGTGCTAACACAATTGAAGGTTGTTGTGTATGTGAAACTGCCAATAGTACGTCAACTCAAGTCAACTTGATAAGTTTGGACAGAAGAATGACCACTAATTTTGTGAAATCGGTAGGCTTTTTGTCAGGAGGCCTTAAAAGCACCGATCAGTTAATGGCATTCGATATGAACGGCGATGGCAAAACTGATATTGTCCGTATTGCAGCAGGGAAGATAAGCGTATACACTTTGAATAGCACGGACAATCTCACCTTACTTTGGGAAACTTCCGATTCTAGAATAAAACTTGAATACCAGCCTATGATTGGTGACTTCAATGGGGACGGTAAAATGGATTTTATGTATCCGACCGCAAATAACAGTACTCTATTTGCTCTATTTTTATCATCTGGTACTTCGTTGTTAAAGAGCGAAAACACCTACCCCTTCGCTTATAAATTAAGTTCACTGGGATCAACTACAAATACATATAACTTATTGCCCGTAGATGTCAATGGCGATGGAAAAACGGACATTTTAGAGTACAAGACCACAACTTATAATGATAGTAGCAATGGCTCACAGACTATAATACAATATAATAACACATTTTCGACTTCTGCTGCGGCCTTGCCCGCCTTCAGCTATACTACAACTATTACGAAGTCAGGAAATCTAAAACACTTCCCAATCCCTATTTTTTTGAGCCCGGACAAACCTAACAGCAACTTAAACTTTGCCTCTATCAGTAATAACTGGGTTACTTCGTTTGCTTTTAACCAAGACAATCGGGAAGATATGCTTTTAAGATCTGTTACCAATAACGGACTTACCCAAAGCATCGATTATAAGAACCTTGACCCAAGTGAATCAGGGCATGATTATAACCCAATTTATACCATGGCTTATGACCAAGTTTATCCTTATGCAGATATAGGAGTAGTTTTGGGCTTAAAAGTAGTCAGTCAATTGCAGCGCATCTCCTCAGGCACCACGACACTGAAACAAAATTTCAACTATTACGGCGCTGTATCAAATGTTGAAGGATTGGGTTTTATGGGTTTCGAGGGGGTCGCACGCTCCAATTGGAACACGGGTCCCGAAGATATCATCTGGAATATTTCAAAGCATGATATATCATTGAGGGGGGCGGTATCCAATAATTATGCAATGTTGGGCTACTATACCTATACCGTCCCATCAAGTTCGTATATTTCAAAAACCACCTACAATTATTCAAGTACCTTGCTAGGAAATAAGGTCTTTAAAATTTCCAACAGTTCCATGGTAACCCAAAATGCGATGGAGAGTACTGTAACCACGCAGTCCTTTTTGTACGATGGCTACAACAACCTGACCAAATCTACTACCTCTTACTCAGGACAGGGGACTACGGTTTTGGATTTGACTTATGCAAACAGCACTGCCAATCCCTATTTTATTGGTAGACCATTGACCAAAATAGAGACCAACACAATCAACGGAAATTCATTCAGTTCTGAAGAACAATACGTTTATGACAATAATTTAATAGCTAACAAAAAATCAAAAGGTAATGGTACACAGTTTGAAACAGAAACCTATCTGTATGATAGCTTCGGGAATATAACCCAAAAAACGACCACACCTTATAACACCGCCCCTCGAATAGTCAATTTTGAATATGATATTTCAGGTCGATATCTGGCTAAAGCTACAGATGTTGAAGGTTTGATAACCCTTTTTGATTACAATCCAAGCACTGGAACTCTCAAAAAAGAGACAAACCCTTATGGTCTTGCCACAAACTATCTATATGATGGATGGAACCGATTGACCAAGGTTACGGACTATTTGTCAAAAAACGCCAACACTACATATGTTGAGTCCGGCTATTTATATACCGTTACGGTCTCCGCAGATAATGGTGCCAGCAGTATAAAAGTATATGATCCTTTAAAACGGTTGATCACAGAAAAAAACAAGGATGTATTGGGCCAGTGGATAAGCAAAAGTTATCAATATGATAAATTTGATAGGGCGTGGAAAGTGAGCGAACCCTATAGCGGTGCACCGAGTCAATGGAATACTTCAGAGTTTGATGTATATGGCCGGACAACCAAATTGACCAGCTTTACCGGAAAAACAACCACTATCAGCTATTCTGGACTGTCCTCGACCGTCAATGACGGCACAAAAACGGTAGTGACCACCAAGAATCCTACTGGACAAATCAGTCAGGTGACCGATCCGGGGGGAACTATTAATTACACATACTATGGTAACGGTACCATGAAGACTGCCAACTATGACGGCGTGATACTGACGACCGAGCAAGATGGTTGGGGCCGTAAAACAAAAACTACTGACCCGGCAGCGGGCACTTATACCTATACCTACAATGGATTTGGTGAAATGCTGACCGAAACAACCCCAAAAGGTACTACGACCTATACGTATTCTTCATTGGGGAAATTGGAACAAAAAAAGATCGTGGGAGATTTGACCAACATGGTTATAAACTATATCTACGATAACACAAGCAAATTAATCAATAGCATGTCATTGGTCAATACCGATGGCAACAACAGTAACTATATATATACCTATGACAGTTATAAACGCTTGTTCTCTTCCATAGAAACAAATCCTTATGCCCAATTTACAAAAATCTTTACCTATGACACTTTTGGACAAGTGGCTACAGAGAAAAGTGAAGCTAAATTACTCATAAACAATAAGATCAGCTCAAAGACTATTAAAAATAATTACCAGAATGGAGGTCTAAAATCCATTACAGATAACAGCACTTTGGAAGTATTGTGGAATGTGTCGGGGCTTAATGCACGGGGCCAGGTCACCACATCAACAATGGGCAACAACCTGCGTAAGGCCTATACCTACGACTCCTATGGCTATCTGACCCAGTTTAAGAGCGAGAAAAATATCAATGCAACCCCTTTGGAACTTGTAAAGCTCACCTTTGCATTCAATACCCAAAAAGGGCTTTTAAACAGCAGGACAAATAGTCTCTTTGGATGGAATGAAAATTTCACCTATGATAACCTCGATCGATTGGTCAACTTTAATGATAATGCAGGCAGCAAAAGCCATACCTACGACACCCAAGGCCGCATTACCAATAACAGCAATGTGGGCACTTATGCCTACACGGGCAAATCGTACCAATTGAAAGAGCTAATACTCAACACCCCCGGTCAGGCCTTTTATGCACCAACTACCAGACAGGACATTACCTACACGTCTTTTAAAAGTCCGGTAGAGATCACGGAGGCAGGAAAGGATAAGGTGAGTTTCCAATATAATGCCGCAATGGGCAGATCCAATATGTTTTATGGCAACACGAATAGCGATAAATTATTGCGACCAATGCGAAAACATTATTCTGCAGATGGGACTATGGAAATTAGTTACGAAAAAAACACCGGTAAGACTACATTTATAACCTATATGGCCGGAGATGCCTATTCCGCTCCCGCAATATGGCGATCCGAACAGCTTACCAGCACCAGTGAACAATACTTATATTTGCACCGTGATTATCTGGGCAGTATCATAGGCATTACCGATAAAGATGGCACTTTTAAAGAAAAGCGCCATTTTGATGCTTGGGGCAATCTTGTCAAGTTAACAGATGGCAACAACGTTGCGCTGACCAAATTTGGAGTCTTTGATAGAGGCTATACGGGCCACGAACATTTATTGGGCGTTGGACTGGTGCACATGAACGGACGTTTGTACGACCCTGTAGTGCATCGGTTTTTGATGCCTGATAATTTTGTTCAGGATCCGTACAATACCCAAAATTATAACCGGTATAGCTATGTTCTGAATAATCCTTTGATGTATACTGATGCAAGCGGAGAGTTTTTGTGGATTGCTTTTGCGATTGGCGCCATAATTGGTGCGGCTACTGGGGCTGCCGCATATATTGCAAGCGCAATTAGTACTGGCAACTGGAGTTGGGGCCAGTTCGCCGTATCCATAGTTAGCGGTGCTTTAATCGGAGGCATAAGTGGTGGTATCGCGGCATCCGTGACAACCATAACGACGACCGCTTTATTAAATTCTGTCGGTGGGGCATTTGTTGCTGGTCTTCTGCCTAATGCTAATTTTAGTCTGGGGAATTGGAATTTTAGTATATCTCCTGCTATCGCATTTGGTAAAGGTATTTCATTCGGAGCAAATTTTTCCGTCGGTTTTAACGACGGCAATTTTAGCATTTCAGGAGGTTACGGAATTAGTTATGTAGGCAGTGCACATGGGACTGGATCTAGCGGATGGGAATATCGAAAATCATGGGGAGCCAATTGGAACGATGGAAAGAGTGGTTTTGGACTTTACAGCACTACCTTTGATAGCGGAAAAACTTCACAAAAGGTTGGAGGATTTAGTTTCAAAAAAGGAGATTTTGGATTTAGGTATGAGAATGATGGCAGAACATTATTGGGTAAAATAACTAGTGGAAACACGGATATGTATCGAACTACAGCATTCGAAGTTTCGATAGGCGATTTTTCACTTCGAGGAAATTTATTTACTGGTCAATCAGGTACAGATGAAAGTGGCCTCCCTTTTGAAGATGCGATTAAAAGTGGCGACCTTGTTGATTTTACTAGAGGAAAGAACGGATATTGGAAAAACCAAGGAGCGGATTCCTATCGTTTGGGAGCCTTGTCGTTTGGCTTTAAGGGTTATCGTTCCGGAGTGAATTCGGAACATGTAAGAAATTTTTTCCAGAATATAATTGCACATGATATTGCTTCTCCCCAGCCTAGGTTTAATATGTTGAGCAGAAACGTTTCTGGTTATTTCCAATATCAATCTTATAATCCTTATACATTATGGTAAGAAAGATCGTCCTGCTAATTACATTTTTGTTATGTTCCTGTGTTAGTATAAACAACAAAAGAGAACAGTTTAAACCCAATGAAATAAGTCTGGTCAGCGGACCTAAAACAGATGGTTTTTATTATTTCGAAAGAACCATCAACCAAGAAAAATGGATTCACGTTATTCTATTTTTCGAGAATGGGTACTTTTTGAACGTAGGCGCAATACCATCGTCAAATTATCTTTATGGTAAGCAAATTGATGAACTATGTGCTGATTTGAAATTGACAAATACCTTGTCATCGGCATTGGCTAATGCGAAATGTGTAATTGAGAACTATGATGCTTTTTTCAATCAAGGTATTAACTTCATAAATCGTAAATCTATAATTCACAATTGGGGCAAATACACGGTAAAGGATAATGAGGTTTTTGTAAGGTATTATTCTAACTATCTAGGTAATTATTATTTAACGGAGAGATCCGGCAAAAAAGATCCAAATGACCATCTAACTTTCAACCGAGTTTTTTTTTTAAAAGACGGAAAAGAAAATTTCGTAAATGAAGATTACATTTTTATGGAAGTAGAATTAAATCCTATTGAAATACCCGCTATTGTAAAAAATACTTTTAAATGAATATACCTCTCGCTAGGGCAAGAGCTACATTTGTGCCAATGCAGTAATTACAATTAAGTTTACTATAAAAGTTCTTTGAAATAGCGATTAGAGTTCCCCCGCTTGTGCTGAGCGGCCTGTGCTGAGGGCAGCCGAAGTAAGTCGAAGTAAGTCAAAGTATTGGGGGTTAGGGAGCTACAATCATGAACATTTACAAGGCGTAGGTCTATTACATATGAATGGTCGATTATACGACCCTGTCATCCACCGATTTTTAATGCCGGATAACTTTATACAGGATCCTTACAATACACAGTCATTCAATAGTTATGGGTATGTTTTGCAGAATCCGTTGAAATATACAGATCCAAGCGGAGAAATTATTCCTTTATTAATCTATAGAATTCCCCGAGGCTCTGCCTCGGAGGTTTTAAAGGAAAGTTTGAAAACGGATGGTTTTCATTAAATGTTAAAACTTTCTTCCGTTGAATACCCCGACGGCTCTGCCTCGGGGATTATTTATTAATTGGCGCGGCATTGGTGGGTGCATATATGGGTGGAGCACAGGCGAATGGAACTTGGAATCCGCTTAAATGGAATTATAAAAGTAGTAGTACATGGATTGGTATGGCGGGTGGGGCTGCAATAGGTATTGCTACCGCAGGAATAGGAATTGCTGTCACGGCCGCAATCACTCCAGCATTGGCTAGCTTAGGTATTACTGGGGGCATTCTGGGGGGAGCTATTACGGGCATTGCTACTGGTACGGCCGCTGGAGCTTTTTCAGGTGGCTTTAGTAGTATTCTTCCAGGTGGAAGTGGCAATTTTTGGGGAGGAGTAGTTAAGGGCGCTATTATGGGCGCTATAACCGGAGGGATTTTGGGTGCCTCTATTGGAGGTCTTATGACCCCCAAGGGTCATAACGTTTGGACTGGTGCTGCACCTCGCGCAGCCGTTGCGCCTGTAAGTACCATCCAAGCAACGGGAGTGTCAACAATAGACGATGCCGCAAGTATAAAAACCGAAGTTCTAACCTCAAAAATTGCCAGTCCTGCTCCATCAACTAACCCGTCAGTTGCGCCAGCACCCACTACTCCAATAAAGGATGGTATGGGTGTCGTGGAAGTTAATATTAGACCTGTGCAGAAATCGCTTGATTTGTCTACCGTCAATACGGGAACAAAAACTATATCCCAATTTTCAGGTAGTGCTATTGAAGATGGTGTAGCGTATGCAATGAAAAATAAAATTTCTCACGTCTTTGGAAATTCTGCTCATAATCTTGACCCATTAGTAAAAAGTCTTGGTGGACAAGAAAACACCTTTAGATCTGTTTTAAATGCTGCAAATGGAAAACTTCCGACGAGTGGTGTTTTTAATAATGTGTTTTTAGATGTTGGAGGTTACAATGTTATTGTAAGAGGCAGTGTTGTCAATGGAATTCCGAAAATTGGAACAATGTTTATCCCTTAAAAAAATAATACTATGAACTGGAAACAACAGTTATCAAAATTCGAACAAAACAGAGATTGGGAATCGGCTATTGCTTTAATACAGGAAACTATTGATGGAAATAATAATACAATAAATGCCTATTTAAGTATGAATTACTTACTTATGAATTTATTAGTTGAAGAACAATACGAACTCAGGAATCATGATTATTATGCGGGGTTATTAAAAAAGTATTTTCTTGAATCCTACTCTAAGTTTTCCCATGACCCAGAATATCTATTTTATATAGGACAAATAGCCTGTATATCTGAATGGTATTTTGATATTGAAATTGAAGAAGCCCAAAGCATGATGCATAGAGCATTAGAGCTTAAACCCAATTATACCCTTTATAAGTGGGCTAACTATAGGAATTTAGATATGCGAGAATCAGACAATAAAGAAAAGATGATTTTATATGCTAAAAAAGCTCTATCCGAATCCGAAGTTAAAAGGGATCTTAAATCTAAAGGAGCATTAGGGAAATATCTTTGGAATTTATTACAGTATTGGAGCAAGGAAGAAATTATCGAAATGTGACAAATACGCTAAATAAGAAATATTAGGGAGTGGGAATAATAAGTAATAAAAAAAACCAAGCCTTTTCGATTGATATTACAGAACATAATGAGACAAGTTTATTCTAAAAATCCATTGCCACCAGGCTATTAAAAACAATCGACAATGAAAGAAACAATTGAGCTTAGAATAAATTATGATTATGCCAATTTGCTTTTTAAAGCAGATGAAGGAAAAAAATTAGGAACTTCTGTAAAAGTGGTTGAGTTGTTAAAAAATGACCCACGATATAATCAGGTTCCAATAATTGCAAAGAAGGTCAAGCAGAAATATGATGAAGTGTTTTTTTTTGGTTGGGAAATCAAACGGAAGTACAGTAAGAAAGAATTAGATACCGCCCCATTATTGCACATAAAAATTAAGTCCACGTTTGAACCTGCAGGTGAAGAATGCGGAACGCTTTATGATGAAACAGTAGCTTGCGAAATATGTGGAGCAAAAAGAAAACAGAGAAGTCCATTAAGATTAAAATATGGTTCTGTTCCGAAAAAGGATATAGCTAGAACGATAGCAGGAGAAGTAGTGGTATCCGAAAAGTTCGCAACAGCGTTTAAACAAAAAGGATTAAAAGGATTAATATTTGAACCCGTTGTTTTTGATAAAGGAGCTTCTAATTATTACCAGTTAGTTGCTTCGACAAAAATTGAGTTATCACAAAGCACAGTCGCAGGTATTAATCCATTTGACTTGTCAGCCAGTAGTGAAAGAGAAATTTACAAATGCCCGAAGGGGCATACTCTAGGCTTAAATTTGTTATCAGAAGCATATGTTTTAAACAGCCAATCAATCACTGAGAATGATTTTTTTTCAAGCAAACAGCAGATAGGTGTTAAGAGGGGCTTACTACGACCTGAGCCATTATACTTTTGTTCACCTGCTTTTAGAGAAATGGTAGAAGAAGAGATGCTAAGCGGGTTTGACTTTGAAATTGCACACATCCAGTAAAATCTAACGCCCTTTTATATAGGCTTTTGATTTTTAGAGCTGCGAAGGTCTGCAAGAATTTACTGCAGTTCGCACCCTGCGGAGAGCGGTGCAAACAGGGCTATCGGGTCGGGTGTGGCAATAACTTTGACTTTCTTGGTTTCAACCAAGATCTTTTTGAGAAGAATGCAGGCAAGCGATATATCCAAATTATGGAATTCTCTTATGAGAAACATAAATAAGAAACCATGAACAAACAAGAGATATTAAATAAATTCAATTTTAAATTACCAAAGGGGTTTGTTGATTTTTATATCAATTCTAACAATTTAGAAATTCAAAAAGATGAAGGTTATATCATTCTATGGAGTCTTGAGAAAATGGAGGAGTTAAACCATGCTTACCAAGTAGATGTTTATGCTCCTGAATTTTTTATCTTCGGTAGTGATGGAGCTGATACGGCTTTCGCAATTGAGCGCAAAACCGGTTTAATTTATGAAATGCCATTTATAGGTATGGGGAAAGATGACGCAACTTTAATTGGTGACTCTATTGCATTGGTTGTTGAATAATTTGGAAATTTAACTTTTTAAATGTCACTTTCAAAGATGAAATTATAAATGTTTGCATAGGATAATTTTTTTCTTTAAACAATGTGTTAATAACTTCATATAATGCATAGATTTAAATTTCAAAATGAAATAGACGGTTCAAAAAAATTAATAATCGAATCTTCACGATTAGAGGATTGCATAAAATATATTTTAGATGGAAATACAAAATCTATTACAATCAATTGTTTTCAAGGATATTCATTGGATAACATAGATTTTTTAAAAGAAATATCAGAAGTTATAGAAGGATTACACTTACCAGAAACCAAATTCGACATTGAAATTATTAATAGCCTTCATAAATTAAGGTTTTTAGGATTTGCTGACAATAAAAAGAATACCATAGATCTATCCAATTTTCCGAAAATTGAAATTTTGGCAACCAATTATTCTAGTAGATTAATAGGATTAGAAACTTGTATAACATTAAACAATTTAACATTGACAGGATTTAACTCTAAACATGATAACTTATCTGAATTATCACAATTAATTTATCTCAAGGAGTTAAATTTATTTAAGACTGGCATTAAAGATTTGAAAGGTATTGAAGCTTTATCAAAGCTTGAAAAATTGGAAATATTCGATGCGAATAAACTAAAAACAATTGCTTCTTTAACTTCATTGTTTTCAATTAAAGAACTTCGACTTCAAAAATGTAAAAATATAGATGATCTACATCTATTGGGAGAAGTTAAGTCCTTAAGGAAACTAATTATAACAGAATGTGGTGAAATTAAAAGCTTAGATTTCATTGAAAAATTGGAGAATCTCGATTTTTTAAGTTTTTGGGACACTACAATTTTGGACGGAAATTTAAACTTTTGTGAAGGAATTAATTTTGTTGGTTTTAAAGATAAAAAAGGATATTCGCATAAAGTAAGTGATTTTAGAAAGTAAAACTTATTTTTTAAAATCACAATATTTATGATCTTAAATGGATTTGTCTAAAAACTTCAAAGAATTAATTCAAAAACCTAGAAATCAAGGCAAGAATTAGAATTACAAAATGAGATTGGAATTAAATTAGAAATTGCATTGAATAAAGAGGCTTTAACACTGTTGGAGGAACTTAATAGCATCGGTTTAAATATATCCTCAAGATGGGAATGGCTGTCGGTGGTATTATTGGTGGAGCACAAGGTTTAAAATATGCAAAAACCAACGGTTTAGATCCTTTCTCTGGAAAACTTATACCTAAAGAAGGCTCAACTGTTGTTAGGCATCATACTAGCCCCCAAGCTATGGCTTCTATTAAAAACAGCCAAGAAATTACACCATCAAGAGATTCTGGATATGGTTTTAAAGGAACAGATTTCGAGGGAAGTCCAAATTTCAATGGAAATCAAAATTTCGATAACTATCAAAACGGTGCTTTCATTGAAATGAGACTTTCAAATGACATATTAATACCCTATCAAAGTCCACATCCAGCTTATTCAAACTATTTTAGGGTAAATAGTGGTGGAGGTAATTTTGTAATAAATCCTGGTAACCAAGCTCAGTACTATATAAATTTAAAATTTTGGTAAATGAAATTAGTTTGTTTAGATAGAAGAAGCTTTATTTTACTAGCGTTAGTGCTTAGGCAATTCGGTCTATCTGTTGGACGTAGTGCCTCAATGACGGAAGATATAACTCTATTCTTTAAAAAGAATCGTACATATTATCAAGTATTGCGAGAAAAATTGAATCAAATTGTTGAAAAGAACGATTTGAAGATAAATTGGCAGGTGGAAATTCGAGAACGGCACCCTACCGGTATAGTTAATTTGTTTATAAAAAAATCTTGCTTTTATGAATCAGATTTCAATCATATCATCAAAATTTTTTTTTCTGGTTTTGAAATAATCGAATCAGGAAAAATCGAACAAGATGATAAGTGGATTGATTTAGGACACGAAGCAATGATGTTTTCCAGGTATTTAATTGATCGTAAACTTTCAAAGAGCGAAAAAATTATTGTTGATCTGGTTGAACATTTTGAACAGAACGAAATGGTTCATGATAAATTTTATACAATTAAAGATGCTTTATCAATTTTAGATTTATCAATTTAGACTAAAATAAATAACAACAAAGACAATATGAAAAAGAATACACCAATAATAATATTTTCATAAATTATAGGAGTTGGGATTTATGTTGTGCTCCATCAATATTTCATTCTGAACAGCTTACCATCACCAGTGAGCAATACTTATATTTGCACCGTGAATATTTAGGCAGTATTATTGGCATTACCGATAAGGATGGCACTTTTAAAGAAAAGCGGCATTTTGATGCGTGGGAGGGCCGAGCGTTAAAAAAAAGCCAAGGGTTTGGCTTTTTAGCGATGGAGCCAGGCGGCGTGCGAGGGAGTTAAAGTTAACAGATGGCAACAACGTTGCGCTGACCAAATTTGGAGTCTTTGATAGAGGCTATACAGGTCACGAGCATTTATTGGGTGTTGGGTTGGTGCACATGAACGGACGGCTCTACGACCCGGTATTGCATCGGTTTTTGATGCCTGATAATTTTGTTCAGGATCCGTACAATACCCAGTCTTATAATAGATATGGGTATGTATTGAATAATCCTTTATTGTATACCGATGCTAGTGGAGAGTTGTTTTTCATCCCTATTCTTATAGGAATGGCTTATGGAGCTTTAGTGGGTGCAGCAATTTCTGCAGCAGTCTATACAATAAGCGCAGCAGTCACAGGAAATTGGAATTTGAGTGGGTTTGGCACGTCAATACTTTTTGGAGCAATTGGAGGAGCTATATCGGGTGGACTTAGTGCAGCGGCATCCATTGCAAGTACTGGTGTATCATCATTTTTGCAAAGTGCAACGGGTAATATGCTTTCGGAAGTAGCCTCTCAGGTTGGAACTAGTGCAATAATGGGCGATAATATAACGTTGAGCACAATTGCTGGCAGTGCGGTCAGTGGTTTTGCTGGAGCAGGAATAGGAAACTGGAAAGGAGTTAAAGGCAGTTGGTTGAAAAATGGGATTGGCGAACTTGGCTTTAACACATTTAAGGGCACTGTCCGGGGCGCAGTAGCAGGCGCCGTAGGTGCAGGACTTGATGGAGATAACATTAAAAATGCTATAGTCAACGGAGCAAAAAATGGTGCAATAGGTGCTTTTAGCCAATCAGCATTGATGATAGGCACTTTCGGGGCAACCTACAAGCCTGGGACCGAACAACTAAAATACGCCAATAAAATGGCTGATGCCTTTGGACTCTCAACTGACAAAGTAGCATGGAGAAAAGGTGGGGCATATCAAGCAATTCAATCGCTAATCGATAATGAAAGAGAGGTAACTTGGGGTAATAGCGTTGCTACATTTAGTAATACAGATCCAGATATATTTGCTCATGAGTTTGGTCATATTATACAAGCTAGACAACAAGGTTGGTCAACATTCCAAGGCAGAGGTATTTTTGAGCAAATATTTATAGGTCAAAGTGTTTATGATAGACCTGGCAGCAACGAATATGAAGCTAGAGTCTTCGCACGTGATTATGGAAAGGCACCAAAATGGTAATAATTTAATTTAAACTATTATGAAAATTTTAAGATATTCTTATTTCTTAACCTGTTGTGTTATCATTAATGGGTGCCTTATGCCACCTCCACCTAAATTCTTTGGTTATAAATGTATAGAATGTCCAAGCTTTGAAAAAGATCAAGTTAATTTAAAATTGAAGATCCACTCCACCACAGCAGGACAGACATACATAGATCTTTGGGGAGAACTAAAAATAATCAACAGTGGATTGGACCCTATATTAGTAGAGCCTATAGACTTTGAATATTCTTATAAGAATATTAAGTACGACTCCACTTTTATTGGAAATATTGACATAAGTAAAGATTTTAAAATCAATCGATTTGATCAGGTAATTGTTCAATTAGGGGCACATGACACTATGCGTCTTGATGTAATTGCTTATCCAAAGCGGAGATTTAAAAAAGTTGATTTTATTAATTATTGGAAAAATGATACCTTAAAAGTAAAAATATCAATTAATAAGAGAGTATATTATTACAAATTCATTGCTGAAAATTAATCCAGTAATTGTCACCCATGTAACATTCAGCAATTTATACAATAGATATGCCTAAAGGAAAAGCTCTTTGAAATATCATTAACATTATTGAACCCTTAGCATTTATTGGGCGTTGGACTGGTGCACATGAACGGACGTTTGTACGACCCTGTAGTGCATCGGTTTTTGATGCCTGATAATTTTGTTCAGGATCCGTTAAACACCCAAAACTTTGACAGATACGCATATGTGTTGAACAATCCGTTGATGTACACAGATCCAAGTGGGGAGTTCATAATAGCAGCTCTAATAGGAGCAGCCATTGGTATTATTACCAATGGAATAAATAACTCCATAAATGGTAAAGGTTTTTTTAAAGGGGCCGGAAAAGCAGCTTTTTTTGGAGCTATTGGCGGGGCAGCAGCTTTTGGAATAGGCCAAGTTGCTGCAAATATTGCATCGACCCTAGGGTCTGCGGCCTTTCAATCCGCTGCCCATTTCTACACAAGCGGGTTCCTCTCTGTCGCCCAAGGTGGGGGTTTTTTAAGCGCGGCATTGGCAGGTGGCATTAGTTCCCGAATAGGTTCTTTTGCGGGAGGCCTGCTAAAGAATGCAAGCCAGGTATGGAAAGCGGTTGGAATAGTAGGTGCCGGTTCTGTTTCTGGAGGCGTCGGTAGTGTAATTGGTGGTGGCAATTTTTGGAACGGGGTGCGCCAAGGTGCTATAAGTTCCGGGTTGAATCATACAGCGCATTTAATACAGCAAAAAACTGCCTCAAGTAAATTAATTTCCAAAATTGAACAAGCAATAGAAGCTCAAAGAGAAGCGATGTTAAGATTTTTAGCTTCGGATCCATTCAATCCTGTTCATGATAGTTTTAACGCTATAGACTTCAATTTTAGTGAATATCCTTATAGATCAGGTATTTTAGCCGACAATGAATACGCAAATCTTTCAGGGAGAATGACCATAGGAGGTAGGAAAATTGAATTTAATGCCACCTATCGGGCAAGACCGGAAAATTATGTAACTTACGTTAAACATATTGGTTCCGGAGCCACTATATTTGGCCAGGTTTTGGTAAATTCGTTTGCTCTCACAGGTTCAGGTAGTGTTGTTAGACTAAGTATTCCTAATAATGCGAACTACCAATATATAAGAGATTATATTTATAAATAAATCTTAATCATGAAAATGAAATATAATATATACTTCCTTTTTTTAATTGCGCTTTCTTGTCAAATTCATAATCAGGCAGAAGTAACGTATATTAGTAGCTCCTTGGTACAAAAAAACGGCCAAAAAAAATCTCCGAATTATTCATTTATTCATCTTAAGAATGATTCGGTGTTTTTTAGAGATTTATATAAACCTGAGACATTAACTTTTATGGGCGAAATTCCAAAAAAAAAGTCCGAATTTCTCCTTGATGGTTTGACCTTCAAGTTTACAGAAAACATATTGGAGATTTCAAACTCTAATGTAAAATCTATTTATAGAATTTTAGATAAGGAGAACAATAAAATAAAAATTGATAAATTTTATTTTAAGAATAAAAAATTTGTTCTAAAATCCAAATTTAACAATGATACCATATTTTTCAGCACTGCGAATAGTTATAGAAATATGACTTCAAATAGTTCAGATCGATGGTCTTTTGTTGACATTGATGGTTACAAAGTATTATGGCTAAATCTTGGTTACGACGAAGTACCTTTAATCATTGAATCGTTCGACAATAAAGAGATCACCGCAAACCTATATGGTTTAAAAAAGAATAAGGTCATATTAAAAGAACTTTTTTCAAATTAAAAAAGGCTATTAGGGATTCCCGAAGAGAAAAAAACAAAATTAGTTGCGCCTCGCAAATTTGCCGTAAGTGATAGAGGCTATACAGGCCACGAACATTTGTTGGGGGTTGGACTGGTGCACATGAACGGACGCTTGTACGATCCAATAGTACATAGGTTTTTGATGCCCGATAATTTTGTTCAGGATCCGTACAGTACCCAGTCTTATAATAGGTATGGGTATGTATTGAATAACCCACTATTATATTCCGACCCAAGCGGTGAAATTATTCCTTTATTAATAATTGGCGCGGCATTGGTGGGTGCATATATGGGTGGAGCACAGGCGAATGGAACTTGGAATCCGCTTAAATGGATTTATAAAAGTAGTAGTACATGGATTGGTATGGCGGGTGGTGCTGCAATAGGTATTGCTACCGCAGGAATAGGAATTGCTGTCACGGCCGCAATCACTCCAGCATTGGCTAGCTTAGGTATTACTGGGGGCATTCTGGGGGGAGCTATTACGGGCATTGCTACTGGTACGGCCGCTGGAGCTTTTTCAGGGGGCTTTAGTAATATTCTTCCAGGTGGAAGTGGCAATTTTTGGGGAGGAGTAGTTAAGGGCGCTATTATGGGCGCTATAACTGGAGGGATTTTGGGTGCTTCTATTGGAGGTCTTATGACCCCGAAGGGTCATAACGTTTGGACTGGTGCTGCACCTCGCGCAGCCGTTGCGCCTGTAAGTACCATCCAAGCAACGGGAGTGTCAACAATAGACGATGCCGCAAGTATAAAAACCGAAGTTCTAACCTCAAAAATTGCCAGTCCTGCTCCATCAACCAGCCCGTCAGTTGCGCCAGCACCCACTACGCCAATAAAGGATGGTATGGGTGTCGTGGAAGTTAATATTAGACCAGTGCAAAATCCACTTGATTTGGTTAATGTAGAAACTAATAATTTTGGAATTGCCAATTCTAGAGCTTTAGGATTGCAAGGAGAAAGTGCTGTGGGAGTGGGGACAAAAACAAGAATACCCTCTTTAACTAATACGGCAGCCTACAGAGTTCCTGATCACTTATCTTCTACTGCATTAGGCGAAATTAAGAATGTCAGTCATTTAAGTTTAACTAGACAATTAAGAGATTTTCATCTGTTTTCACAACAAAATGGGCTGCAATTTAATTTATTTACTAGATCAACTACAACTTTTTCTCAACCTTTGCAAAATTTAATAAATAATGGTAGTATTATTGTTCAACCTATTCCATTTAAATAATCGCGAACATGAACTTAAATGAATTGTCTAAAAACTTCAAAGAATTAATTCAAAAGCCCAAGAAATCAAGGCAAGAATTAGAATTGCAAAATGAGATTGGAATTAAATTAGAAATAGCATTGAATGAGGAAGCTTCAACGTTAGTGGATGAACTCAATGGTATCGGTTTAAATATATCCTCAATATGGGACTTGGTTAACACGAGGAAAAAATACCCCAGAGCTATAAGTATTTTATTAAAACATTTAGTTAAAGATTATAGTGAAAAAAATAAAGAAGGCATAGTAAGAGCTCTGACGGTAAAAGAAGCAATTGGAAAAGCGACACCAACTTTAATCGATGAATATATGAAATTGTCGAAAGATCAAACAATATTGCGTTGGACCATAGGAAATGCCATATTTAAAACAATTACCAAACATGATGTCGATCGAATAATACCAATAATAAAAGATAAAGAGAATGGTATATCTAGGCAAATGTTTGTTGCAGCCTTAGGAAAAGTCAATTTGCAAAATGTCGAAAATGTATTAATTGATTTACTTGACGATGATGAAGTTGTAGTGCAAGCTATCAAAGCATTAGGTCAATTGAAGTCGTTAAAAGCAAGAGAGAAAATAGTGGTACTTAGCAAGCATTCTAACAAATTAATAAAAACAGAAGCTGAGAATGCATTAAAAGTTTTGTAAGGTATTTTTAAGTTAAGCGGATTTTTATTTCACATGGCACAAAAAATTCCTCTAAAGGTATGAATTAAAGTAAGGGATGGAATAGCAAGAGGGTAACGGGCAAAGCCACGTTACATATTCCCATTCCAGTACAATTTATTGATTATCAATTAGTTAAAAATATACTGTTTTTTAAAATTTCATCGATTTGCGTCAAATGGTCTCAAACCGCCTGTAAATAGGGAAGAATTTGCGTCAATTGATGAATTATCGAGTCTTTATGGGGAAGTTTAATAATGTCCAACAGTGTTTAAGAATTTCAGAAAACTATTCAATCCACATAGTGTCGTAACGGCTATAATGTTTTTTTTTCTTTTCAATAGCAATTATCACTATAAGGAAAAAAGTGAAAACGTGGAAAATTTTCAGAAAGGCAAGAATGATTTTAAAGTTAAACTTATTGTAGATGGAGTTTTTCATTTTACTTATGAACTCCAAATTACTAAAAAATTGAAATTTTTAAAAAACATAAAGCCAGCCAAAAGCTCTTTTGTATTTTGGCCAAGGCCGTTTGAATTGAATAGTACGAGTCCTTAAAACTAAAATTGTGTTTTTGAAATTTAATATTAACTGAAATTTCCTTTCAATACACTCCCGTAACCTTGTGAGGAGCGCATTGAAAGGAAATTCATTTTAAGTCTAAAAAAATGTTTGTTTGGTCTGTGGTCCTGGCACTGACTTTTTAGTTTCAAACCTTAGCAGCAGATTGCCAATGTCCTCGCTTATCTTTGACTCTACCACCCGGGCGTAAATCTGTGTGGTCGATAGCTTGTTGTGCCCCAAGAGCTTTGATACGGTCTCAATGGGAACCCCATTGGAGAGCATTACCGTTGTAGCAAAAGTATGTCTGGCAACATGGAACGAGATGCTCTTATGGATTCCGCAGTCCCCTGCTATTTCCTTTAGGTATTTATTGGTCTTCTGGTTTGAGCTGAGAGGTAGGATTCTTTTATTTTTTGTTTTTTCGGCTTCATCCCTGTATTTTTCTATAATTGACAAGGCCTTGGGCAAAATAGGAATTTTGACCGTTTCATTTGTTTTTTCACGTTTGGTAAAGATCCAATAGTTGTTATCGATGCCCCGGGTAATATGGTCCAGGGTCAGTTCCCTGACATCTACATAGGAAAGTCCCGTGTAACAGGAGAAAATAAAACAATCCTTTACACGTTCCAACCGCGCATTGGTATAATGCGTATTCTCAATCAGTTCGAGTTCACGCTCTGTAAGGAACTGCCTGTCAAATTTATCGAACTTAAGCTGGAACTGGTTGAACGG
>NZ_JAEHJZ010000119.1 GCF_016469035.1 Gelidibacter salicanalis
AGGCCCATTTGTAATGAACACAAGGGCAGAGTTAATTGAAGCCTTCAACGATTATAATATTGGCAAGTTTGGCTATTTAGAAGATTAACGGCATTACTACTTTTTATTGGAACACTGACAAAAACTTAAAAAGACCTTGAAAAGTTTCACTGAGACATACTTCCTAAAATGTATGGTAGCCTTAATATTTATAAATTAACAAGTNNAGGGATACAAGCTTTAAGAATGGTTAAAACCTTTATAAAATCATCTGCAAAAGCAGTAAATTGATTAACTTTTAGGAATATTTAGAAAATTTAACTCGTTAACAAAACTTAAACTGTCAACTATGGAACATACTAAATGGCCGGAATTGTCCTTTGAAAAATCAAAAGATACCTATGAAACGATACACCTATGGACGCAAATTATTGGTAAAATAAAATTGGCCTTAAATCCGTGGATCAATCATTCATGGCATTCTACACTAAAAGTGACCACTAACGGATTAACAAGTGACCCTATCTTTGCTGAAGATAAGCAGCTTGAAATCATACTCAACTTTTTAGAGCACCGCTTAGAAATTATTTCGAGCGACAACGAAAAGAAAACCTTTGACCTTGAAAGCTTAAAAGTGTCAAGCTGCTATAAAAAGGTCTTGACATATCTTAAAGAAATTGGAATTGATATAAAAATAAACGCAGTGCCCAATGAAATTGAAG
>NZ_JAEHJZ010000120.1 GCF_016469035.1 Gelidibacter salicanalis
TTAATGAGTTACTATTCAGTTCACAGTCTTTACTCTCAGTTTTCGGTACAAGTACCGATATCCGATCGTTAATCCCATAAACCAAACTTTATTAGATTGATTAAAAGCTCGTAAACCCTAATCAATCTAAATGTTACTTTATTACAGTCCTAAGACCGTAACAGTAATATTTTTTATGTATCTTTTTTCAATATGTCAATGAACGTTGCAATCTCCAACTTGATTGGAGATCCCATTTTAGGCCTGTTTCAATTAAATTGACAGCTTCCCTTATGAGGTCCCACGCTTCCGCGGGGACTTTGGTGGAGAATATCGGAGTCGAACCGATGACCTCCTGCGTGCAAGGCAGGCGCTCTAGCCAGCTGAGCTAATCCCCCATTAATGAATTTCAGATTGCTGAATTACGATTAACGATTGTTGATTGTGACTCAACTTCTAAAATTTCCTTTCAATTTGTAATGAACGTCTTAAAATCTCAAATCTTTTTAGTAGTCTCAGGCAGACTCGAACTGCCGACCTCTACATTATCAGTGTAGCGCTCTAACCAGCTGAGCTATGAGACTGTTTTAAAATCTCCAAACCTAACCTTAAGTAATTATCAATGATAAACACGTAAAAGAGCGCTGCGCTCCCC
>NZ_JAEHJZ010000121.1:0-623 GCF_016469035.1 Gelidibacter salicanalis
AATTCTGGTGCATGTTGGTTGAGCAATTTTAGCATGGCTTTCATTTCTTCTGGGCCCCGCTCATCCATGGCAATTCTGGTGATTTTATTCCAACCTTTTTGCTCTAAATGTGCTTTGAATTGTATTAAGAAAGGCTTCCATAAGTCTTCATACGCTTCAGTTCCTGGAGCTGCTTTAAGCTTTACTTCTTGGTTTGTGGCTTCATCAAAATAATAGAATTCATTGCCCCAAGGCACCATAGAGTAACAGCTGATTTGGTTTTTCACACCCAAATCCATCATCATTTGTACCCATTTATCAAAAACGGCATAATCATAAGTCCATGTGCCGTCAGCTTTCTTTCGCCATTCAATCATCGTCTCAAACTGATCAAAAGTCTGTCCTCCCCAAGGTCTTTTGTTCAGTGATACGGTAATTACTTTTTGTCCAGCATCGGCAAGACGTTTCATGATTGGTTCTAATAAATTCCAATGTTCTGGTGACCAAAGTTCGACATCGTGAAAACGTGCAACTGCAAAAGGATTTTGCCATAAGTCTAAATGGAATTTCCAATCGGCAACTGCTGGTAATATTTTATCGATAACGCGGATGGAGAGTTCTATTGTTTTGGACTCTTGTCCTTT
>NZ_JAEHJZ010000121.1:628-868 GCF_016469035.1 Gelidibacter salicanalis
AGGTCTGGTTTCTTGTGCTTTAATGGCGTAAGACGTGACAGGATCTAGCGCATCGGCTGCTAATGATGATGGGAAATCTTCTGGTTTTCTGTATCCGCAACCGTCACCAAATACATCGGTGATCACGTATTTTACAAAATTGATGTCTGCAATAGATGATGGTAAGCTATTCCCCGAATCCGATTTGAAATCTGAAATTTTAGTATTGACTTCGGTCAATGAATCATTGCTCCAAAGCAC
>NZ_JAEHJZ010000122.1 GCF_016469035.1 Gelidibacter salicanalis
GATTCGTTCTTACGCCGTGTTTTTCGATGATATTTCAGGAGAAGGCACCAATCCGACGCAACAAGCGGAATTATTAAATTTCTTACACAACAAATTCGTAATTGTAAAAAAGGATGTCAAGCCATTGATCATGTGCCCTACGGAATATAATAAGGGCTGGGCCAATGTAGAAGGCGGCTATTTAGCAACCTTAGGCAAGGAATTAGATCCATCTATCCGAATTATGTGGACAGGTAATAGTGTGGTTTCTGATATTAATGAAGAGACTATGACCTGGATCAATAATCAAATTCAGCGTAAAGCTTTTATCTGGTGGAACTTCCCCGTTTCAGATTATGTAAGAAACCATCTGCTTATGGGGCCAACTTATGGCAACGGAAAAGATATTGCCAGTATGATTTCAGGTTTTGTTTCCAATCCGATGGAACATGCCGAAGCTTCTAAAATTGCCATTTACGGTGTTGGAGATTATACTTGGAATATGTCTGCATACGATTCAGAGAAAAATTGGTCGGATGCGATGAAAGTTGTGATGCCAGAAAGTTACAATGCCTTAGAAGTGTTTGCGCGTCATAACAGCGATTTAGGTCCGAATGGCCACCGTTACAGACGCGATGAATCGGTAAAATTTGCACCAACAACCGAAGCTTTTTTGAAACAATTGGAAGCTGGGCAAAAAATTNNTTCCAACTTTTAGGACAGTCCGCACTTACACTTTTAAACATGCACACCGCCTTACAGGCAAAACAAACTGGTGATTTTGAAAGAAGTTATCAAGCGTTAAATGCGATCAAAGCACAAATGTATGAGATAGACCGCAACGAAAACCAAAACCCTTACCAGCCAGGCGTTGTGACCGGAAGTTTGGTGGTGCAACCTTTTATTGATAAGAGTTTTGCATATTTGACCAATTCCTACAACAGCACATTTGATAAAGCACTTGAAGTAGAAGCAAATTACAATCCGCACAAATTATACACCAACGTGGCGCAACTTCAAAACCAACAAGTAACATTACGTGAAAGAACCTTAGCGTTAAATCCGCCATTGGAAGTGATTCGCTTGGAACCTAAGGGGTATTTCGGATTTGAATTACAAGAACCAATACGCGTAGAAAGAATTTCATACAAATTGACGCCTGCTTCCGTCTATGCTAATTTAAAATTGGAAGTGTCAACGGACGGTACTGACTGGAAACTGATTGACACAAAAGAAGATAAAGAAGCGGTACAAGCTTCGGCAAATCAAACGGTAAAATTTATTCGTATTACCAATACAGCTAAACACACTCTTGAAGGTAGAATTGAGAACCTTAAGATCATCGTAAAATAAACCACTTGAATTTGAAATCCAAAGTTTTAA
>NZ_JAEHJZ010000124.1 GCF_016469035.1 Gelidibacter salicanalis
TTGCTCCTGGGGAACACATGAGGCCCCAGGTCCATCCATGTGGGAATAATTTACCGGTAGTTGGATGCATAAATTGGCCACCAGATCTTGGCGGGTTAATTGTTCTTCAGTCGTTGCAACTCCAATTGAGCAGCAATTAGTGTCTTGTTTCGCAGAAATTGCCTTTGTCTGTTGGCTTTTTGGTTTCATTTCACTCGAGCTGGTTTCC
>NZ_JAEHJZ010000125.1 GCF_016469035.1 Gelidibacter salicanalis
ATTGGTGTTGAGCGTTAAACGGATCACCGACAGAACAATTACTTCCCATATACTCATTCCTTCGCGGCCCGTTTGCTTTTTATCCCTTAAAATCACAGGCTCTACAATCGAAAACATTTTTTGATGGTACTGTCCACTGACAAAAATAGTCTGGAGTGCCAGCAATACGGGCGGAAGTTCATCTCTGCTTTTTATGGGAATTGTTACCTCAGAAATAGCAAGGCTTCCTAGTACTGGAGATAACTCAAATCGTTTACGCATAGCATCATTTTTTATCGAATCTA
>NZ_JAEHJZ010000126.1 GCF_016469035.1 Gelidibacter salicanalis
TAGTGTCTGGTCGGTAAGTGGAGCAATTTGCTAACAAATTCAATTTTTGGATCCAGCTTTTTTTGATTAATTTTAAAAAAGTTTGTGATTTAACGTTTTTTGAATGTCTAGCTATTAAAATCGACAGAAACCTCTTTTTAGGGTCTAAAAATTAGTTTTAAAACATAATTGTCCCATAAAAGGACCAAACCAACTTTTTTATGCTACTTTTTGTCTCTTTTTTGTCTTCTTTTTTTCTTTTTCCTTTTTTATCAGGTTTCCCAATCTATGAAGGTTATAGGACAGA
>NZ_JAEHJZ010000127.1 GCF_016469035.1 Gelidibacter salicanalis
TATTATTTATTGAATGATGCTCATAAGGCGACAATCTTACTTTTCCTGGAAGCTCGAGGACTGCACAGTTCTTTGTAAGGATAAGGTACAGTAGACTACCTTTTTGATGAGACAAATGCAAGGTCAGGCGGGGAAATATTGTGGTTAAAATTGGGTCTTTGGTCTAGGGTGAGCGAGCAAGTCCAAGGGTGTCTTGACTCCAGAGCCCAACAAATGCTCTGGTGTCTT
>NZ_JAEHJZ010000128.1 GCF_016469035.1 Gelidibacter salicanalis
CTTTGGTCATCTTCCCAGATTCCACGGTTCCAACGCAAGCAGCTTCAAGTTTTAGTGCAAAGTCAAGAAGTCTAGCATTGTCGTCAAGCTTTGCCCTGTGTGCAAGTCCTCTGGTCCAAGCAAAGATTGAAGCAATGCTGTTTGTGCTGGTTTCACCTCCCTTCTGGTGAACACGGAAATGACGGGTAACCGTGCCATGGGCAGCTTCAGCTTCAATTGTTT
>NZ_JAEHJZ010000013.1:0-19417 GCF_016469035.1 Gelidibacter salicanalis
GCCCCTTTTTAAGGGTCGACTAATTACAATCATTGAAAAACCCAGATGAAAGTCTGGGTTTTCTTTAGAAATCATTTAAAGGTAAACGTTTTGTTATTCCTCATCTTTGATTTTTGCTGTTGTGCGCTTATGGCATTAACTCAAACAACTCAATATTTCTAAACTCAGTGGGATGACTCTCGCTTTGTAGGGATATATAACCTCCTTTAATGGTTTCGCCTATTCTATCTTTATAGGATGCATTATATTCATTCATATCAGCGCCACCATATTGTGGTTTTGAATACCGCAACACTTCTTTATCATCGATTTTATGGATAATTAAAGAATCGCTATAAACTTCAACTTCCAAATTGACCCATTGATCTCCATAATAAGTTTCAGAATTTGATTCGGTACAATGCTGTGTAATTAGCGTGCCATCAATGACTACGTTGGTACCCGGTGTACATAAATTTGCCGTGGACCTGCTTTGGCCTTCTGTAATTCCGCCCAGCATTTGAACCTCAATACTCAAGGGGAAGTTTTGGTCTTTTGCCATTTCTTTAGGGTCTTGACAATGAATCATGACGCCACTATTTCTGGTTGCCCAGCCAGCACCGTCCGAAATTTGATCTCCGGTAAAACGGTATTGAATTTTTAATCTATAATTGGAAAATGGAGTTTTATAAAAAAGATGACCAAAGGCGTCATTGAACTTGCCATCATAACCATCATAGGATACTTTAATGACACCATCCTCTACGCGAAAGGTATTATGAAGATTGTCGCCAAAATCGTAACCTTTAATTTTAGGGGTCCAACCGTCTAAATTCTTACCATTAAATAAGGATATCCAATTTTCCGTAACTTTTTCTTCAATATTAGCGTCAGGATTTTCAGCTTCGGGTTTTGATTTGCAGCTAACGGTTAATAAAACAACTAAAGCAATTAAAATCTGGTTGGTTCTTTTGTTCATGATGATTAGTTAAAGTGTTTTTATGGAATACTGATGCGTTATTGTTCAGAAACCGGTTTGGGACATACGACTAATGACATAGGACTAGATGACGTAGGAGAAAGGACAATAGCTTTTCATTCTAATATTATATTTTCACATAAATTGAACATCTAACGTCTAATCTCTTATTACGTCTTTTCATCTTAAGTCAATCTTTCAACCGTATCTCAAAGGTTATTAGATAACCATGCCGAAATTCTACAAAAAACCCTTGGGGAATGATACTTTTGATTTTAAAGGGACCAAGCTTTACCGCCGGTAGCTTTATCTAAAGAAATACATCCCTTTTGCTGACCTGGAATTGGATCATAAGCCAACACGTTCTTGCCAATCTCCTTGCTTGATCTATAGGCCCAAACCGATTGATCCCGTATCTTCATTAAGGTCTCAAAAACTATATTTTCCTGTTCGACATAGGCTAATCTTTCGGCTTTTGTGAGTCTTAAATATTTTGATAATATGGCATCAAATTTCTTCGTTTCTAAAGTGATGGGGTCCTCGTTTGGAATTCCCAATTCTTCAATTACAGCATCTAATCCCGTTCTGTAAATTTCTTTTTCTTCGTCGGTTGCCGTTTTGGAGGTATAGAGGTCAATAAACTTGGGTACATTAACATCTACCGCTCCTGGAGCATCCTTCGTTTTTGGTAAAATCAGGTCTACTAAATTATGTAATACATACGCTTGTTTTTCTGAAAAAAATAATGGAGTCCACTTTTCGGGTTGAGCTGTACAACTTTGAAGCATACTTAAAATTGTAGGCGTTGCAATTACATATCCTAAAGATAAACCCAAGTTTTTGAGTGCGTCTCTTCTGTTCATCATTACGCTTTATTTGATTTGAATTGTTCGACTGCATGTTGTGCTGCTCTGGCCGTTAAAGCCATATAAGTCAACGACGGATTTTGACAGCCCGCTGAGGTCATGCAAGCGCCATCTGTGACATATACATTAGGCACGCCATGCACTTGATTATTGGCATTAAGCACTGATGTTTTTGGGTCTCTACCCATACGTGCGGTACCCATTTCATGAATGCCTATGCCTGGTGCATGCCTGACATCATAGGTGGTAATCTCCTTAAAACCTGCCTTTTCCAGCATTTCGGCGGCTTGATTTTTGATGTCTTCACGCATGATCAGTTCATTTTCTTTCCATTCAGCATCAAAAGTAATCGTTGGTAAGCCCCAATCATCTAACTGTTCATAATCTAAAGTCATTTTGTTGTCATGATAAGGTAAGCATTCTCCAAAACCCATGATCCCCATACTCCATGGTCCCGGTGCTAAAATGGCCTCCTTAAATTTATCGCCATAGCCTATTTCCGCAACGTGCTCCGAGATTCCGTATCTGCCGCCACCACCTTGATAGCCATAGCCTCTTACAAAGTCTTTTCGTTCTGTCGCTTTATCCCCCAGATTTCTAAATCGTGGAATATAGACGCCGTTCGGGCGTCTTCCTTTATAATATTTATCATCGTAGCCATCTACTTTAGCGTGGGCACCTGCCCCTAAATGGTGATCCATAATGTTGTGCCCCAATTCACCCGAATCATTGCCCAAGCCATTTGGAAACCGCTCTGATTTGGATTGCATTAATATAGAAGCCGAGGCTATTGTAGAAGCACAACAAAAGATAATATCCGCACTAAAAATATAAGTTTCCTTAGTTTCAGTATCGATAACTTTAACACCAGTTGCTTTTTTTAGTGTATTGTCATAAATAATTTCATGCACAATGGAATGTGGCCTTAAAGTCATGTTGCCGGTGGCTTCAGCAGCTGGCAATGTTGAAGCATTACTGCTAAAATAGGCGCCGTAAGGACAACCTCTAATACATCTATTTCTAAATTGACAATTACTCCTGCCTTTATGGTCATGATCGCCCGTAATATGGGCAACCCTCCCAATAGTCATCAACCGATCTTCGTAGTTGCTGGCAAGTTTGGTTTTAAATTCTTCTTCGACACAATTCAACTCCATTGGCGGAGAAAAAATGCCATCTGGCAAATGCGGAATTCCGAGTGCTTCGCCACTAACTCCGATATATTTTTCTACATAATCATACCATGGGGCGAGATCATTGTAACGGATGGGCCAATCCACACCGTGGCCATCTTTAATATTGGCCGTAAAGTCTAAATCGCTTAATCGGTAGCTCTGACGCCCCCAAGTTAGAGATCGTCCTCCCACGTGGTACCCTCTCATCCAGTCGAAACGCTTGGTTTCATTATAAGGATGTTTAATATCATCCACAAACCAATGTTTGCTTTCTGCAGCGGTGGTGTAGCCTGTTCTGGCTTGTTTTTCTTGTCTTTTTTGCTCTTCTATTGTGGTGCCGCCACGCAATTCCGTGTCCCAAGGGTCATCGTGCATGGTAGGATATTCCCCGTGGTTTACCATTCGTCCTCTTTCGAGAACTAAGGTTTTTAATCCAGCCTCACATAGTTCTTTCGCCGCCCAGCCGCCGCTAACTCCTGTTCCAATGACTATAGCGTCGTAATGTTCTTTTACCATATTATACTTTCATTTTCATCCTATGATCGCCTATTCATATAGAAGGAATAATCATAATTAATTAAGCGTTGCATATTTTTAAAGTCTAAACTTAATCAATTTAGTAGTATTCTGACGAAACTTTAGTATTTTCATCATCCACTATTTTTTAAGAAATATTAAGATTGAACTAATTAAACCAAAATCATTATGATCAAAAAGATTTTTCTTCCCTTAATTTTATCTTTTCTTGTGACAACACTTGTCGTAGGATGTAAAGAAAATACAACAAAGTCTGACCAAGAGCAAGTTCCGACTGAGGACAAGGAACCGTTTTTTAAGTTATCACTAGCACAATGGTCCTTACACAGAGCCATTGGAAATAATGAATTGGATCCATTGGACTTTGCTGAAAAAGCAAAAGAAATGGGTTTTGAGGGGGTTGAATACGTATCGGGCTTATATACAAAAAAAATCGAATCTATGGGGATGAAAGCCCTTCTGGATACTTTAAAAGTGAAAAGTAATACTCATGGTGTTCAAAATGTATTGATTATGATAGATGGTGAAGGTGATTTGGCTGCATCCGATGGGAAAGAAAGAAATCAGGCCGTTGAAAATCATAAAAAATGGGTAGATGCTGCGCAATTTTTGGGCTGTCATTCCATACGTGTCAACTTATTCGGTTCTAAAGATGAGGAGGAATGGATTTTAAATGCCAGTCTAGGTTTGAAACAATTGGCAGAATACGGTAAATCTAAAGGCATTAATGTCATCGTTGAAAACCACGGAGGTTTTTCTTCAAATGCCGAACTCTTGTCTAGGGTAATTAAAAATATAGATATGGATAACTGTGGAACCTTGCCTGATTTTGGGAATTTTTGTATGAAACGTGAAGGTGCGGGGAATTGGGACGGCAAATGTGTTGATGAATATGATAAGTATAAAGGTGTAGAAGAAATGATGCCGTATGCTAAGGGGGTTAGTGCCAAGTCTTATGATTTTGACGCTGCCGGTAATGAAACGACACTTGACTATCCTCGACTTTTGAAAATTGTGAAAGATTCCGGATATACTGGATTTGTGGGTGTAGAATTTGAAGGAAGCACAATAAGTGAAGAAAAAGGAATTGAATTGACACGGGATTTATTATTGAAAATAGGAAAAGACCTCTCCAAATAAACACATCTTAACGCATTTAAACAGTCCAAATTATGAGCAAAACTAATAAAGATCATGCAATTTCCAGGAGGAAGTTTGTAAGCATGTCAATGGCGGCAACTGCGGCTTTTAGTATAGTACCTTCATTTGCGGTGAGTGGTCTAGGTCACGTGGCGCCAAGCGACAAGTTGAATATTGCAGGAATTGGAGTTGGCGGGATGGGACTAACTAACCTTAAAAATCTGTCATCACAGAACATCGTAGCACTTTGTGATGTGGATTGGAAATATGCAAGTGGTGCAGCTAACACATTCCCCAATGCGAAAAAATACTGGGATTGGCGTAAGATGTTTGACGAAATGGGCAAAGACATCGATGCTGTTGTTATCGCCACTGCTGACCATACCCACGCCATTATAGCTGCACATGCCATGACTATGGGCAAACATGTATTTCTACAAAAACCCTTGACCCATTCCGTTTATGAGTCGCGGTTATTGACAAAATTGGCAAAGAAACACAATGTTGCTACGCAAATGGGCAATCAAGGTGCTTCAGGTGAAGGCGTTGCAAAAACGTGCGAAATACTCTGGAGTGGCGCCATTGGCGATGTTAAAAGAGTGGAGTCTTTTACAGACCGTCCGATATGGCCACAAGGATTAAATACGCCTGAAAGAGGCGATTGGGTGCCACAAACTTTAGATTGGGACTTATTTACAGGTCCCGCTAAGATGAGACCTTACAATGAAGTGTACCACCCGTGGAACTGGCGTGGTTGGTGGGATTATGGTACGGGCGCCTTGGGCGATATGGCCTGTCATGTTTTGCATCCTGTATTTGAAGGACTTCAATTAGGATCTCCAAGTAAAGTTCAGGCGAGTTCGTCATTATTGTTAAGTGATTCTGCTCCGGTTTCTCAGGCCGTGAAATTGACGTTCCCAGAAAGAGCAGGTAGAAAAGGTAAAATGAATTTAGGCGAAGTAGATGTCCATTGGTACGATGGAGGTATCCAACCGATGTTGCCAGATAATTGGCCAGCAGGAAAAAATCCAAATAAAGAAGGAGGCGGGACTTTTTTCTATGGCACAAAAGACATACTCCATGTGGGCTGTTATGGTATAGAGCCTGAATTATTGTCGGGCAAAAAAATTGCTGCCCCAAAAACTGAACGACGTGTAGAAGAGGAGTTCGGATTGTCTTGGAGAAAAGGTGCACACGAAATGGATTGGGTGCGTGCATGTAAAGAAAATCCGGAAAACAGAAAACCTACAACGTCTGATTTTGCTGAGGCTGGGCCTTTTAATGAAATGGTCGTCATGGGTGTACTTGCGGTAAGACTTCAGGCATTAAATAAGATTTTAGAATGGGATGGAGAAAACATGAGGTTCACCAATATTGGGGCCAACGAAGAAATTAGAACGGTCATCAAAGACGGCTTTAAAATTAAAGAGGGACACCCCACTTTTGATAAAGATTGGACTGAGCCTATGAATGCGATTGCATATTCCCAGGAACTTATTAAACATACCTATAGAGAGGGTTGGTCGTTACCAGAAATGCCGTCTTAATCAAAAAAATTAAGGATTTAAATAATTTAAAAAGCAACATATAAATCTAAATCAGTAAAGCAATGAAAAAATTAAGTGCACTTGTAATTTTTAGTTTATTAGTAATGCCTCTGATTTCGGGCTGTAAGGAAAAGAATGAAAACGTTAAAGAAACAACCGAGGCCGAAGAGAAAACTATGATTGAAAATGAAGACCCTAACGATTGGATCGTTCTGTTTGATGGTACTTCTTCCGAAGGATGGCGAGGTTATAAAAAAGACCACTTTCCTGAAGCTTGGAAAATAGTGGATGGTACAATTCATTGCGTAGGATCAGGACGTGGCGAAGCAGGTAGTAAAGATGGTGGCGATATTATCTATGATAAAAAATTCAAAAATTTCACCTTGAGTTTAGAATGGAAAATATCTGAAGGAGGTAATTCAGGCATCTTTTATCTAGGACAGGAAGACCTTGATTATATCTGGAAAACGGCACCTGAGATGCAAGTTTTGGACAACAATAAGCATCCTGATGCAAAACTAGGTGTAGAGGGTAACAGGCAAGCGGGATCATTATATGATTTAATTCCTGCAAAACCCCAAAATGCAAAACCTGTAGGCGAATGGAACCAAGTGGAAATTACGGTTTACAATGGCACTGTTGTCCATAAACAAAATGGTGTCAATGTCGTGGAGTACCACTTATGGACTCCAGAATGGAACGCATTGGTTGCAGGAAGTAAATTCCCGAGCCTAAATAAAGATTGGGCAGAAGTTGCCAATGAAGGCTATATTGGTTTGCAAGATCATGGCGACGACGTTTGGTTTAAAAATATTAAGATTAAAGAATTGTAATCTTAGGTCTTTTTTAAAACCTAAGCACAACATTTCTAATTGAAATTCCTCGTGTCTCTGAATAAACCATTCTAAAGCACAAGGAATTTCTTTATAAACAACTATCAACATCATAGTAAACTATCAAAATCACAGTAAAAACATGAGAAAATTAAGGATGGGAATGATCGGCGGAGGCATCGGCTCTTTTATTGGTGATGTACACAGAAAAGCGGCAACCCTTGACGGCATGATAGAATTAGTATGCGGCGCATTCAGCAGCACCGCAGAAAAATCAAAAGCTTCGGGAAAAGAGCTTCTATTACCTGAAGACAGATGTTATGGCAGTTTTGAAGAAATGATTCTTAAAGAAAAGGAATTGCCTGAAAATATGCGTATCGATTTTGTGACGATTGTGACCCCAAACCATATGCACTTTGCGCCTGCAAAATTAGCTTTAGAAAATGGTTTTCATGTGGTGTGCGACAAACCGATGACCTTAACCGTGGATGAAGCAAGAGAATTGGAGAAATTAGTGAAATCGACCGGGCTTCTTTTTGCGCTGACCCATAATTATCCAGGAAGTCCAATGGTAAAACAAGCCAAAGCCATGGTTGATAATAGTGAGCTTGGACCTATCAGAAAAGTACAAGTCCAATATTTACAAGGCTGGATGGCTACTGCCGTGGAAGATTCAGGCAATAAACAAGCTTCTTGGCGTGTAGATCCTTCAAAATCCGGAGTTGGCGGAGCTTTGGGAGATATTGGTACCCACGCCCATAATTTGGTAGAGTATATTACAGGATTACAAATTAAAGAACTGGCTGCAGATTTAGGTAGATTAGGCAAAGGCCGTGTGCTGGATGATGATGGCAATATTTTGCTACGCTTGGAAAATGGGGCAAAAGGAACGATGTCTTTATCTCAAATTGCCGTAGGAGAAGAAAATAATTTATCTATTAGGGTCTATGGAGAGAAAGGTAGTTTGGAATGGCATCAAGAAAAGCCAAATGAACTGACGACAAGATGGTTGGACCGACCAAAAATAATTTTCACTCCAAACGGGAATTCGCTATCTCCAATTTCTTTAGCTGCGTCTCGAATTCCCGCTGGTCATCCCGAAGGTTATTTAGAAGCGTTTGCCAATGTCTATAAAAACTTTGCGACACACTTAAACGCATTGATGACAAAAACAGAAATTGAAACTCCAGATTACCCTACGGTGTCCGATGGTGTTAGAGGGGTGCAATTTATTCACGCTGCTGTTGAAAGTGACAAACACAATGCAGCTTGGGTTGGCTTGGATTAAGCGAAGCATTAGAAGGTGAAAAGATGTTCTTTAACACAGACAAACATTTGATATTGGTAAACTATAAGTCTGATGTGAGAATATTTGTTGTGTCTGTCGATAATCGGGCGCAGATTATGACCGTTGCAAGATGTTGTGTAATTTTGAAAAATTCCATATTTTTTTTCATGGAAGAATATACCGTTAACCCTTGGGAAAGGAAGTTCAGCACAGACCATTGGCGGGAGCAGATCAATAATCAAATAAATCGACCTATATAAAAAACGCACTCTCAGTATAACGGGACAGCTATGGCCAAAAAAGTAGAAAACTGAGTGAAAAAATTGAAAAACAGGAAAGGGGAACTACAAAACCTATCTTGGACTTCTAATCTGCAATGGTAAGGGATGCAAATACTCCCAAACTGGAAAAACCAAATCCTAAAAATCCACCTTAAATCCGATCAATCCCCATACTGGCTATCCGACCAGCACCGGTTCAGTCAACACGGCATTCATGTTGGGTCGTACCGACCACACGAATGCTTCTTAGTTATTAGCAAAAGTTTTTACTTTATAGCTATTACGGCACTTGATGGCCCAGTCAATGACATTACGGATGTTTGTGTAAAACCGCATTCCTTTGCCCAACCATTAAAATCTGCTGCGGAAAAGTCGAACCCTTCGGGGGTTTCTATATTCATATTTAATGACATCATTAGACCAAAAGCATTTTTACTTCTATTATCATCAATAATATTTTCAATAACGACCAATGCTCCGCCCTGTGGTAACGCATCATATGCTTTTTTGATGAGTGTTTTCTTTTCTTTTGTTCCCCAATCATGTAGTACATTTCCCATGGTAATGACATCAGCTTTAGGAAGGTCTTCGGTTAAAAAATCACCTGATTGTGCAGATACCCGATTACTTAATCCCATCATATTAATATTTTCTCTGGCAACAGGTTCTACCGGTGGCAGGTCAAATGTAATACAACGCATATGTTGATTATTCATGGCTACTTGTGCGGCAAGATATCCGCCCGCACCTCCTGCATCACAAAGTGTATGGTAATCGGTAAAATCAAACATTTTGGAAAACATCATAAAATTGCCCATTTGTATACCGCCCATGGCACTTAAAAATTCTTTTAACCTTAAATGATCCGCATATATTATTTCAAAAATGGGAGCATCACCTGTTTTGGTTTCATTTTGAGGTTTTCCGGTTTTTAGACCTTCTTCTAGATTATTCCAAAAAGGATATAAACGATTATTTGCCATTTCAAGCATTCCACCAATGTAGCTTGGTTTGTTCTTATCGAGAAATAGATCCGTATCCTCGGCATTACTGTAGATGGCAGTTTCCTTTATTCCTGTTCTTTTCAAAAAACCTAAAGCAACTAACGAATCTAAGAAATCATAAAGACCGCGGTGGTGTAGTCCTAATTTTTCTTTGATGGATTGCCCTGTTAAATCTGCTTTTGCCAGATGTGTGAACAACCCCATGTTTACTGCAGTCAGCATTGTTTTAGATGCGAAAAACCCCATGCCAATTTGCATTATTTTGGAAGGGTCTACTTGTACTTTTGTTAATGTTTCCATGATCGTATTGTTTTAAATGAATATCAAAGGACATTCATTTAGAACATAAAATCGTTGACCTACATCAAGACTTTTATGGAATTTCGGACTTTCTTAAACGGCAGAGTGCCTCTGGGGTGATTTGGAGAAATGATGCTATTTGTTTTTGTGAAATCCTCTGTTGAATTTTTGGATATTTTTCAAGCAATACTTTATAGCGGGTGCTGGCAGATTCAGATAATCCGGAAAGTTTTAATACTGAAGCCGTCGTTGCTGTTGAACGTAACTTATTCGTGTATTCTCTAAAGCACTGAGATTTCTCTAATAAATCTAAATGGTTCTTTGCCGTAATTGTTAGCAGCGTAGTGTCTTCTAGAAATTGTGTATTAATCAGTGTAGGCGTTTGGTTCACAAAACTACTCACATCACCAAGCCACCAATTTTCAAAACCAAACCCGGTATTCACTTCTTTCCCTTCAGTAGAAAGTATGTAATTTCTGTAACAACCTTCAATGACAAAACCGGCAAATTTGCAAATGTAGCCTTGCTTTAAGAAATGTTCTTTTTTCTCAAAAAGCTTTGGTGTAAAATATTCTTCTATAATTTGCTTCTTAATGCTGGTAGCTGGAACATTTTGTCTGATATGATCTAGTAGCTTATCGTACATTAGTTGTTACTCTATGATGTTTTATATGTTTGCTAATATGTGTATATATAACATAGAGTGACGTATATATTACCTATGCACCCCATGCTATTTCTGTTTGCCCTTCTCAAATGTACCCGATTCCTGTAAAGAATGCAAGGTCTATTTCTTATATTTCATTTCTCAAATGTATAAAATTTGAAATCCAAAATACCAGTCCCAACTTATTGGGGGGGTTGCATTAGCCCTAACTTTAAAATCAAACGATAAAAGTCAGGAATCGTAAATTCATACCACAAGCAAAGCACTTAACAAGTTATAGAACAAGAGCGTTCTATACCATTTGGCCACCCAAAAACAGCGCAACCTCCAAATATCCTTACCTTGACCCAACGTTTTACCCATAGACGGCAAATCAACCGGATGCGTCAACACAGTATTCAGCTCTGGCCAACTTAGCGAAGCGATCTCATGACCGAAGGGGGTAATCGGCGAGCCAAATACTTCTTAGTTGTTAGCAACAGGCTTTCCACGATTGTCTAATCATATTTCTTAATAAATCTATATAATTCCAGCCTATTTTTCTCGAAGCCAATAAGGTCAAACTATCTTGAGTTTCTCTATGTGGTCTTGATGGTCCAGTCATATTAGGTTTCATATTTAAATCGAACAAGAAATAATTTCCTTTTTCGTCTGCACGACAATCTATTCGTATTGGTGCTTTGATATTTAACAATTCGCTCGCTTTTTCACATTGTCTGTAAACTTCAATTATTTTTCTTGAATTTAGTTCGTTATTTTCGAGAACTGAACTATTTTTCATTATTGCTACAATTCCGTTATAAGGCGCGATTCCATCTTTGTGGTTAAATCTTTTTACAGCAGGAAGACACCAAGGATTTTTATAAATCTTTTCTTGATTGTCAATCAAATAATTACCAGATGGCATCACAGTAACCGTTATTTCTTGACCGCTTAAAAATTGTTCGACATATACTGTATTTCCATATTCGTTATTCAAGAATATTTCGTTTAGTTTGCCGTCCAATTCTTTTTGATTTCTGACCAATGAAACACCTTGACTTCCTCTTCCGCTTATTGGCTTAACCACTATCGGAAAATCGATATCCAATGAGTAATCGTTCAGATTTTCTATTGAAATTAATTTCGTTTTAGGAATAGGAATTTTATTTTTTCTTAAAAGTTCATTCGTGAAATATTTGTCATCGTAAATATCAACTTGACTTGGTAATTGTCCTATAAATTGAAAATCTCGGTCAAAGAAGTTTTCTATTTTGTGGTTTTTGTATAAAACTGTATTTAACCAAAATGTGTTTGCTCCTTTTTTTATTGCACTTTGAATTCCTTTTTTTGTGTCTGGAAATACCCAATGCAAATCATTTTCAATATCTGGATTCGTAACTGGTGTAACTATACCTATATCATTTTTTTTCAATTCGTAAGCGATATCTGCTCCGCTATCGGAATATCCACCTGGTTTCATTGGTTTTTGAATTCCTCCTTTAATTGGCGGAAGTTTTTCTTGGTATAGGATTGCTGTTGTTTGCACAATGTTTTTTTCAGCTTGTTGCTAACTCGTTATATGTGGAACTGTAGGCTTCCCCAATATACACATTTACACCTTTTATTTACCGGATAAGTAGAACTTCTGTTCCAATTATTCGTTTTTTACTTGGGCGAGAACAGCTGTACTCAAAAAAGTTTTATCTAAAAAAGAACGTTTCGCGCCAGTGCCACTTATGAGCGGAATGTTCAATAAGAAGTTTAGCTCATAGGACAAATTCAAAGTACCATGTGTTTTTTTACTAGACTTTGACTTGTCAGCCCCGCAGCGATGGGAAGCGTACGCGATGGAGAAGTGTGTTGGCCAGTTCGGGAACCAAGTTGATGCTTTTCGTGCAGAGAAAAATTATTAGTGGAAAGCACCAACAATGGCTAAATAAAACAAGAGCGTTCTATACGATTTGGCCACCCCAAAACAGCGCAACTTCCAAATATCCTTTCCTTGCCCCAACGTTTTACCCATAGACGGCAAACCAACCGGATGCGTCAACACAGTATTCGCTTGAGAATATTTTCTACAACTCGTCAACATTCTTTTGTAAATTTGATAAAGTTGTTTGTTATAATTATGGAGTTAATGCTTTCATAAGATTACGCAACTTTTTTTTAAAAAAATATACATTAGAGTTATTTATATGAATTTTCGTGCCATAAGCATCAATTTGATAATGAAAATAGGTAATCGCATCATCAGCCAATATGATGGGGGACTTAATCGGCCTATCATTTTAGATGTAAAATCAAGTTTTCCTAAGCTCTCTATAATAGAACAAAATTTTGATACTGTTAAAGCTGAATTTGAAATTGTAAATAAACATTTCGAAATCCCAGCTTACCATGAAGTAGAACAAAGAGCATATGCAATTTCTAATAGAGTTGAACCTAATTTAAAATGGAAGGTGTTTCTATTATATTATTCTGGAGAAATACCAGATCTTGCTAAAGAATTATGCCCTAAGACTTGTGCCTTGTTAAAGGGAATCCCCAATATCTATAAAGTCTTTTTTTCGGTGTTAGAGCCGGGTAAATCCATACCTGCACATCATGGTCCATATAGAGGTTATCTTAGGTACCATTTAGGGCTTAAAGTGCCAAAAACTTCACCTCCTTACATTAGAATAAAAGACCAAATTTATCATTGGAAAGAGAGAGAAAGTCTATTATTTGATGACACTTGGGAACACGAAGTAGTTAACAAGTCGAATCAAGAAAGGGTGGTGTTAATTATTGATATTTTACGTCCGTTACCTTTATTTCCAAGACATATAAACAGGTTTATCGGTAATTTTCTATTAAAAAAAGTACGTATAAAAAAAGTGCTTAAAGACGTCACAAAGCTAAATTTAAGTAGAAAAAAAATCTAAGCAACTATTTTGTATCTGACTAATAGAGATCTCCTTTCAGGATTAAAAAATATTATATCAATATGATTTTAGAGTGAAATTAAACACCCATCTTTTAAATAATATTACGCTTAGGTATAACTTGAGAGGCTTAACATTTAGCTTCTGTTTATATTTTATTGTAGGCTTATTAAAATACTCACTTATACTATAGTATTTATCAATCCCCTTACCTTTAAAATATTCATAGCTTTGATAACGTAAATAAGGAGCCAAATTTCTTCCCCTAAAATTTTCGAATGTATAGGTGTTATGTACGTAACTCTCTGAAGGTTTTAATACAAACTTCCTGCCTCTAAAAGAAAAATTTTGATGATTTATAAAAGAATAAACTGAGATTTTCTCTTCATACTTAATACCTAAACATGTATTACCATTTTTAAAATCATTCATTAAATCTTTATGGTCAATTCCTATGACATTATTCATAATAAATGTTATTTCCTCCACTCCGAAAACAGATAATTGATATTTGGATTTATCATCTCTAATTTGAGGTGGTTCTATATCGATTGAACCTATTTCCCAAAAATATGGCATAAAATCAAATCCAATTTTGGCCAATCTGTTGCGTATGCCATGACAAAAAAGCCCATTCTTGATAATATTAGAAATCCATCTAATTTTATACAATAAGTCTTTTTTCCCTACCTCCATTTAAAGTTAATTTATAATTACAACCGTAGCGAATATTGTAGATCCCATGTTGAAATATTATAAAGTGTTCTGGCTAACACATGTATAGACGCAACAAGTTGCGCCTATATTTATTATATGTTCCTATCAAACATATTACTTTTAAGGTTAGGATACAATTTAATCAAAGCGCTTTTTATTTTATGCTGCCAGCAAAAACAGAAGTGTGGCTTTTACTGCCAAAGATTATCGTAGGGCAGGAAAGAAAGTCAATTTGACCTTGTCGAGCCGGAAGTTTGTCAGACGCTTTGCCCTGCATGTACTGCCCAAGAGATTTACCAGGATACGGCATTATGGTATTTTGAGCAGCAGCTGGAAAAGGAGAAATTAAATAGGAGTACCTAAAAAATATTCTGCAAAGGCGGACTGGCCCAGCTATGCCTTAACTATAAAATTAATTGATAAAACCAGAGATTGTCAATTAAAACTGCTAACAAACCACGGAGAATGTTAGAAAATAATTGAACTCTATGCATTTGGACCAAATCGATCACAGCACAACCTCCAATTATCCTTCCCTTAACCCAACGTTTTATCCATAGAACGCCAAATCAACCGGATTCGTCAACACAGTATTCAGCTCTGGCCTACCCCGCTAAGGCGGGACAGGTGCGGCGAGCCGAATAGTTATTAGCCACTGGCTTTTCCTTTCAAATATGTTTCTGGTGTTAAAATAGCTAAATCACTCTTTTTAAAATCCTTTAGATTTCTAGTTAAAATAATCTTTATTTGTCCATTTTGCATTGCGGAAAAATTTTGTAATGCATCTTCAAAATCTTTGAATTCAGAGTTTAAAGCATCTAAAACAGCATTTTTATCCATTTTAATAATATCGATTATATTTAGAAGTTGTTTTATCTTCTCAACTATAATATCATGTTTTGCTGTTTTTCTAAGCAAATAGTAAACATTAGAAATTATCACAGGAGTTGTATATCCTTTTATTTCCTTTTCTGCGCAAAGATTTAAAATTCCTGCGGAATATTCTGCGAATGGTTTTCTATCAAAAAAGAAATCTAGTAATACATCTGTATCGATTAGAACTTTATCCATTTAAATATATTTTTTTTCCAATCGATTTTTAAGCTCTTTTTTATAATCCATATCTTTTGGCATTTTAAATGATCCTTTTAGAGATTCTACTGCTGGATTAAGTTTTTTATTTTTATTTTTTCGTTCCTCTTTGGTAAGTGTTTTTAAATAGTTTTCGATGATATCTGACAAACTCCGATTTTTTCCTTTCGCATAGTTTTTTGCTCTTTCAATTATTTCTCTTTCGATTGTTAATGTCAACTTTGTGTTCATAATAATGAGTTTAGGAGTTACTGCCCACAAAGTTACAAAATAATTTTCAAACACGTGTGAATATTTTTATTTTAACACGTGCAATTTAGCTTGTGGCCAACTCGTTATATGTGGAACAACATATACACATTTACACCATTTATTTGTCGGATAAGTGGAACTTCTGTTCCAATTATCCGTTTTTTATTGGGTGAGAACAGCTGTATACAAAGAAGTTTTAACTAAAAGATCCTTTCGCTTCAGGTTGCCATTTATGAGCGGAATGATCAATAAGAAGCTTAGCTCATAGGACGAATTCCAAGTACCATGTTTTTTTTTACTAGACTTTGATTGGGTCAGCTCCGAAGCTACGGAAACCTAGCTGGTGCTTATAGAGTAGAGAAAAATTGTTGGTGGAAAACACCAAAAATGGCTAAATTTTAGTCAACCTGATTTAGGAAAGTACAAACACAGATAGCATATGTATTCTCATTTTTTAATTTTGAAAAACAGTTGTTATAATTCGTCAGTGTCCTCGTAAAGTTTTGTCATTTCTGAAATGTCCTGAGGTTCCTTGGTGAATTCAATAGTATCCGCCAGCCATGATTCTACCAATATTTTACTTGTGGCATTACAAGCTTGCAAACCGTAGGAATATGGACGCAGACCACTAGTATGAGTGAAATTAATATCGTATAAATTATTATTGGCTTTGCCATTTTTGTCAATTGTACGGTAAGCTCCGTCAATATCTATGCCTGACAATTCCATTTTTTCAGCAGACTCTGAAGCGTGAAATCTTGCAGTGGCATTCCTGACCATTCCTTGCTTTACTAAGCTTGGAAATGGAAAATCGTCCAATTCCATTTTCTTTTCACCACCGCAGTTAATGAATAGTTTATAGTCAAGCTGTTTTTCTTTACCATCTTTCGGTTTTAAGGTGATTTTGGTTGTTGTTGATTCTGTATCTTTTTCATCGATAGTTACATATCCCTCTTTTAATTCTATACAATTGGCATCATACAGTGCTAAGAGAATTTCAGCCGATTGTAATGGCAGGGCCGCAATAACATTCATTAAAAATGCCATGATTTCTTTATGAAAAAACTGGTGATCTTCAGCTGGTAACAGTTCGGCGTGATAATTTAAGCTATACATGAGGTCATCCAACGTTTCCATCCAATGGATCGGGATATTTTTCTCAACGGATTGTCGTGCCTTGAGCATTTCAGTTTTCATCCCCTTAAAGGAATTGGTATGGTCATGTTTCTCGGACATCATCAGAATAAAGTCTTTAAAGCTGAATTCTTTATGTTGTAAATTCTCCCCCATTTCAGTCATCTTGTCTTTGGCAAACGCCGTGGTAAGCGCCTTGCGACAAAGCTGGTCAAAGTAATTTTCTAGATGTAAAAAACCATTTGAATCTATGAGCTTCAATAGTTGCTCACGATTAAAATGTCGATAAATTTCCCTTATAGGTTCTTGCTGCTCATATTGTAAATGTGGCAACCACCCTTCAGCAGAATGAAGGACAATTTTAAAATGAGGTGCAGCCTCAGATTTTATGAATTTGAGTTTATTATCTGATGTTATGAATTTTCCATGGCGATGTGAAAGTGATGTGACAACATCGAAAGCACTTAATGACGCACCTAGCGTTCCAATGGAGAAATCGAATAATTCGTCCCGCTTTGGTAAAATCTTGTGGATAGACCAGGGAGAAGCATAATATCCCTGCGTAGGTCTGTCAGCATCATTAAAACCATGTCCAGTTGCAATAATAACTGTAGAAAAGACTTGGTTACGTTGTTTGCTGTCCTTGACGCTAAATAAGTTGTCATCCACTGGTATGATGTCTACAACTTCACTATTGCAATGTTGGGTTATTTGAATGCCTTCCAATTTTAGCAAGTCGATAAGTTGTTCAAATTGAGTATGGAAATAGTGCCCCAAAGCCACGCGACTATAAACATCCTTTTCGTTTATATCTTTATGGTCAACGTTAAGTTCATTGAGAGTGGCAATTGATTGTTTTTGTAGCCAATCTGAAAACGATTCTTGCAACATCGGAATCTCTTCTGATGAAATGTTTGCGAGATTATAAACGTCTGTCATTATTGGACGGTAAGGCATGCCCATACCCGATAATTTTTCTTTCTCAAAAATGGTGATTTTTTTGATGTAGAGCTTTAGGGTATCTATTTGTGCATAAATATTTTTAAGAAGATAAATTGCCGATGGTCCGCTGCCAATAATGGCGAGGTTTTTTAATTGGTGCATTTTCAAATCAATTGATAGTTGTAAATATATGTGACGGGGGTCATATATTTTAACTCAAAAGAGAATAATGTAAACACTAAAAACCCATTTTAAATTCGTACTAAATTGTTGATCGAATTTCTATTGAAGTTTACTGAAGAATGGATTTGAATATCTTTTTTTAGCTCAACAAAAGACGTTCATACAAATGGCTGTAAATTTGCCTTTCCAATTGGCGTAACGTCCAGTTATTTTTTATCGTCCCGGCAATATAAAAAACCCTTTTATCTTGGCTATCAACACTTAATAACAACTTGTACTGGCTCCAGCTCAATTGTGCATACAGTGTCGGCACATTCTCAAATGTCCGGTAAAACTGGCGATAAAGGTTTATTTGTCTTACAGAAAAACCACTGCCAAATTCAGGTTGCAGTTGTTCTGAAAGATATTTGATAAGAAACATCCCATAATCCGCCCTGTCTTTTCCCTCCTGCTCTTCTTCAAAGATACGCTTGCCAATATGCCAGTACAGTAAGCTCATAGAGGTGTTTACAGCTAATCTCGGAATCAATCAAATAACAGTTCAGATAGTGTTTTCTATCTTTAAACCTTTCAAGCACACCTGACACACTGGGCTAGTAGGGTCCATTAGCGGTTTTTTAGTATGTAATAACTGCTTCTTCCCTTTTTAAACATAGTAATTAGTTCTATTTTCAACATTGTATTCAAAATTTCATAAGCTTTTGTGCTTTTAACATCAATCAAGTTTGTAGCTTCTCTACGAGTTATCTTTACATTTTCTATTAGAAATAATAGTGTCTTTTTATTCAAGGGATAATCGTTCGTAATAATTTATAACCGTTTCTCATCATTTTCATGAGTATGATCTTTTTCGGATTTAAGTTGTGATTTGACCAAATCAATCACAGCACAACTTCCAAATATCCTTCCCTTAACCCAACTTTTTACCCATAGATCGGCAAATCACCCGGATGCGCCAACACAGTATTCTGCTCTGGCCAACTTACTCATGACCGAAGGGAGTAATTGGCGAGCCGAATGCTTCTTAGTTATTAAGCATCGTTATTTTTTTCTATTAAAACTTTGAGTAGTTTTTTCGGATCCTGTCTGTTGTCCCAAAATGCAGTAACTATTATTTCTTTTTCAGTTGTTTTATAATAAATGCTGTAGTTTCCCAAAGAAGCTATTCGTACATTTTTAAAATCCGTTCTTTTGTATAATTCAGGCTTCTTAGCGATTTAATTTGTTCTATCACTAACTAATTTCAGTAACTTGATTGAATATTTATTGGACTTGTTTCTGATAACCCAATATTCCAGAATTCCTATGAATTGAATATCGGCCGTTCTAGTCCAAATTATATTGCGTTTAGCCATTCAAGATTTCGTTTATTCATAGCGTCTTGTGAAATCAGTTTTCCATTTTGGATATCCTTTTCACTCATTTCCAGCATTAGTTTTTGTTCATCAGTCAGTTCAACAATGTCTGATTCTGATTCACTTGATGAAATTAATTTATCTAGAGCTACTAAAAAATCTTTGTTTCTTATTGAAAGAATTTTGTCAATCAATCCGTTTCGTATTTTATCTACTGTTGCCATATTCTCAAATATATTA
>NZ_JAEHJZ010000013.1:19440-42392 GCF_016469035.1 Gelidibacter salicanalis
TTTTACCCATAGACGGCAAATTAACCGGATGCGTCAACACAATATTCAGCTCTGGCCAACTTAGCGAAGCGATCTCATGACCGAAGGGAGTAATCGGCGAGCCGAATACTTATTATTGTGCGTTCGGTTTTCTGTCATACCAATATCTCCGCTTGCCAATATTCATAGTTTTTCATTTCTCCGTTGTCCATTTTAAAGTCATATGATATTAGGTTTGCTTTAGAAATTTTAAAGTCAATTTTATTCTTAAAAAGTTCTCCGTCATAAGAAAATGTATGATATTCTCCATTTTCTCCACATAAGTCAATTCCGTCAGGTAATGATTTAGCAAACGCGCTATCTATCTCTCTACCAATAAAAGTCTGGCCCAATTTGTCTGCTTGTGTTACAATTATTTTCGTCTTAATTCCTGATTTTAGAAAGTCGTTCATTATTTCTTCTGACGTCTTGCCCCAAAGTGGTTCCACTACTTCAATTCCTAATGGATTGAGTTTGCTTTCCCGATACGATTTTACGTCTGCCAAAAAGATATCGCCAAAAATAAAATGAGTTACCTTTTGACTTTTAAAATGCGTGACTGCTTCAGTCATTCCTTGTTCATAGGCTTTTTTCTCCTTTGAAAGTGATACAGTATAAAGCGGAATTCCAATACTGTCAGCTTGTTTTAATAATAATTTTAGAGGAATAGCGTGAATTGAAGACGTCAATGTTTCTTCGTTGATTGTTGTCAATAGTGAAACAACTTGAAATTCGTTTTCTTGAAGTGTCTTTTGAAGTGCTAACGCAGAATCTTTTCCGCCACTCCAATTAAATACTGCTTTTTTTCTTTCTGTCATATTTTCTATTACGGGGTCGCTCTTACTGAAGCACAACGGTTTGAATAAACGCCCGTTTTAATGGCGTTTATTTTTTGTTGGACAACGTTTGTTCTTTTTTGGTTTTATATTCTTGCAATCTGAATTATCCTGACAGGACAATTGTTGGCAGCCTGAAAGTTTTGGGCATACTCCTCTATGCTAATTAAAGCTCGATAAATGCCTTTTTTTTCTTTTCCCTCAATAAGATTGCATCTGCCATCTTTTCTAGAAATACGCCATCTATCGGGGGCTGCTTCTACGCAACCATTACAGCCAATGCATTTTCCTCTGTGAAATATTATTTGAAACATTATTCACTTACAATTTTGTATAGTTTAGAAGAAGGGCGGATTATTTCATCCATTTTTATTGAGAATACATCCCCTTTTGAAACCGACTCAACAGTGACATCATTTACTCTTATCTCCCCAAGTTCGGCTTTTAATACACCAGTGGTTGGTCCGGTTACCATAATTTTATCTCCCTTTTTTAAAGAGTGAGATTCTACTCTAAATTCTCCAACTTCAATTTTATCAAAGTACTTAATGCCTCGGGCAATGAAAATCTTTTTTTCTGTAGCCTTAGATCCATAAGAATCATTCCATTCGCCCATTTTTCTCCCTAGATAATAACCATCCCAAAAACCGCGATTATATACTGTAGCGAGTTGTTTTTCCCAATTTTCAATTCTCTCTTGAGTATATCTTTCTTCTTGCAAGGCTGTAACGGCTTCTTTATAACAGCGCACAACGGTATCAACATAATCGGGGGAACGACCCCTTCCTTCAATTTTGAGAATATTTACACCCGATTTTAAAATTTTATCCAAAAAACCAATCGTACATAAGTCCTTGGCACTCATAATATATTCGTTGTCGATTTCTAGTTCAACACCATCTTCTTTATCAGTAACGATATACTGTTTTCTGCAATTCTGTATGCAAGCACCTCGATTTGCCGAAGCATTATTTGAATGTAAGCTTAGATAACACTTTCCTGATATTGCCATGCAAAGGGCACCATGCGCAAATATTTCCAATTTAACCAATTCTCCAGACGGCCCCTTGATTTGCTTTCGTTCAATTGCTCTAGAAATTTCTGCAACTTGACGCAAACTCAATTCTCTGGATAGTACCATTACGTTGGCGAAAGCAGCGTAAAACTCAACTGTTTCTATGTTAGTAACATTGGCTTGGGTGGAAATATGCAAAGGCATTGCAATGGATTTGCAGTATGACATTACCGCATGATCAGATGCAATGATTGCTGTAATTCCGCTATCTTTCGCTTGATTTACAATAGTTTTCATCAAGCCAATATCGTGGTCGTAAAGTATTGTATTAATGGTGAGGTAGGTTTTGATATTGCGATCGTTACATGTACGGCTAATCACTCTTAAATCATCAAGAGTAAAATTCGTGGATGACCGAGACCTCATGTTTAGTTGTTCTACTCCAAAATAAACAGAGTTACAACCGGCATTTAAAGCTGTGGTTAGCGATTCATAAGAACCGACAGGGGCCAGAATCTCTATGTTGTTATAATTCATTTTTTCAATGTTGTCCAACATTTGTATATATAACACAGAGTGACGTATATATCACCTTACCCCATGCCATTTCTGTTTGTCGTTCTCAAATGTACCTGATTCCTGTAAAGCATCCAAGGTTCATTTCTTATATTTTATTTCTCAAATGTATAAAATTTGAAATCCAAAAAATCATTTCGAACTATTGGGGGGCCAAATAAGCCTTAACTTTAAAATTAAACGATAAAAATCAGAGATCGTAAATTGAAACCACTAAAAAACCACGGAGAATGTTAGAAAATAATTGAACTCGATGCATTCTGACCAAATCAATAACAGCGCAACTTCCAAATACCCTTCCCTTGACCCAACGTTTTACCCATAGACGGCAAATCTACCGGATTCGTCAACACAGTATTCAGCTCTGCCCAACTTACTCATGACCGAAGGGAGTAATCGGAGAGCCGAATTCTTCTTATAGGCCGTTTATTGTTTTTCAAGATTAATTTGCTATACTAAATATTTTTTTTACAGATTGAAAGTATTGTTTCGGAAAAGCTATGGTTCTTTATATTTGTTCTTGTGATACAATATCAACCAAAATATATTTTACGGAATATGGTTCTGCTTCAATTATTTTTTTTACGTTCAGTTGATATTCATAACCTTCCTCGTGATTAAAACCTTCTATTTCTAAAAGTGGCTTCATATGAGTGTCTCCATTTTCTTTAACAAACAATGCTTCTTGAATTTCGTTTAGTGAACGTGAAATAAATCCAACTTTTGTTGGACCAACTTCCATTTCAATCTGTTGTTCGCTATCTTGAGTAACGACCTTTGTTTTTGAAATTATTTTTACAAACTCAAATATGATTGAAGAGCCATCCTGCGGAGGATTTTTTAGAAATATTTTTCTGGCCTCAATTTTATATTCGTATCCTTTTTCGTAATTAAAATTATCAGAGAAATCACCTCCGTTTGTTAATATTCTCTTTTCTTGATTATCGTTTTCTGAAAATAATAAAAATTCCCCATACACATCTTGGGAAAAAACATAACCTCCATACCCGGTTTCTGGATAAACAGTCATTTCAACTGTTTTTACCACATCTCCGTCATCATTTTTAGAACAACTTGAAAGAAATGTAATTGTTAAAAAACAAAGTAATAAATTTAATTTTCTCATTTTGGCTATTTTTAATGATTAGTTAATAATTAAGATGCTCTTTATATCAAAAGGTTGCGTTGGTTGAAACACGAAATTTTTTTCAAATGACATATAACGAGTGCATATGTGTAGTATCGCCTCAGCGATATTAACACATATGTAGTGTTATTGGTAGTGTTCCATGTTCCGATAAATATAATATCTTTTGTCCTCATAAGGAACACGGAGTATAAAAAACGACCAAAATAATGGAACTCTATCTTCGAGGGTTGCCGAAACAGACCATTTGCTTATAGGTGAACTATATGAAGTGGTATGGTACGGTAAAGGGATTTATCCTTTTCCTCATCAAATACGTTTTAAAAAAAAGGAAAATCACTCAAGTCGAAGAAGATTATCCCGTCGTTTTTTATATTACCAGATAACACATGTATAGACCCAACCAGTCGCGCCTATAGTTATTAAATGTTCCTATCAAACATATTACTTTTAAGGATGGGATACAATTTAACCAAAGCTCTTTTTATTTTATGATGCGAGCAAAATGACCTCCAACCATCCTTCCCTTAACCCAACGTTTTACCCATAGAACTGCAAACCAACCGGATTCGTCTACACAAAATTCAGCTCTGGCCAACTTACTCATGACCGAAGGGAGTAATCGGCGAGCCGAATTCTTAGTTATTAGGCAATGTTTTTTTTCGTTTCTGTGTTCTATTCAGTTTCTTCTTTTACAAAATATTTTACGTAAATTAATACTAAAATCGGAACTATAATTAAGCCACTTACAAAGTTTAGAAGCGAAGTCCAATTGGTTAATTCATTCCCACCTTTTGGAATTAGTAATAGTTCGCCTAATGGACCATTAGAAAATATTGTGTTATAAATAAAATTCCAACCTAAATGAAGTCCAAAAGGTAACATTATCGATTTAGTTTTCGAGAATGCCAATGCCCAAGCGTATCCCATTAATCCAGTTCCGATGAAAACTAAAATCATTGCCATTACATTTCCTAAAACTCCATAAGAGAACCAATGGTAAATTCCGAATGCAATTGCAGAAATCAATATACTTTTGCTCGAGCCAATTTTTTGAATAAGAATATACAGCAAAGCTCCGCGAAAAATTAATTCTTCTGTAAATACTGATTTTACATCCCACCAAAATGATTTTAATATAATTCCGCCAGTAATGTTTTCGTTCAGAACCCAAGTTGATGATTTCAGATATGACTCCAAAAACCGGTCAAAAACGCAAAGTATTCCAGTAATTAAAAATCCGATTAAGAATTGTTTTAATCTTTTGGATATTGGCAGAAATCCTAATGCTAAAATATTTTTCTTTTCAATCAGATGGAAAAGCAACCAAGAAATGGCAATTGCTACTAATATTCCTATCATTTACTTGGTGGGTTTTAATTATGTCTAAACAAAGATGTATATACAACATAGAGTGCCATATACATCACCTATATACCACATGCCATTTTTGTTTGTCGCTCTCAAATGTACCCGATTCCTGTAAAGCATCCAAGGTCCATTTCTTATAGTTCATATCTCAAATGTATAAAATTTGAAATCTAAAATGGCACTCCCAATTAATTGGGGGGCCAAATAAGCCCCAACTTTAAAACTAAACGGTAAAAACCAGGGATCCTAAATCCAGACCACAAGCAAAGCACTTAACAAGCTATAGAACAAGAGGGTTCTATACTACTTGGCCGCCCAAAACAGCACAACTTCCAACCATCCTTCCCTTAACCCAACGTTTTACCCATAGAACTGCAAACCAACCGGATGCGTCAATCGGATAGGAGGAACGGGATTAATTCCCGCTCCGACCTTCCACAGCACCCAGCGTACGGATCCGTACTGGGCGCTTCCTTAAGTTTTGATACTAACCTTTTCGATATTGGTTTGACAACATTACATAGCCTGCTTTTCTCAGATTTTCCGTGGTGATTGTGGTCTTAAGGATAAAACTGTTAGCTGTATGCCAATAGCTTTTCCTTGTATTTGCCCATTCCCAAGCCTTGGATTTCCTAACCCCAAGCTTGATAGGATTCTTCACTCTGGTCCGTACTCGTTTCCAATGTTTCCATATCACCATCCTGATTCGTCTTCGGTACCACTGGTCTATTCTAAGTAGCAGTTTCTTTATGTCTGCCAATTTGAAGTAATTCACCCAACCAGTGATGTACTGGCGGAGGGCTTCTTTCATTCGAGCATTGCCCCAGCCATTACTACGGAATGTCAACTCTTTTATTTTAGCCTTCATCTTGGTTACACTTTTTGGGTGTATCCGTAGGCGCCCTTCTCCTTTGCTTTTGTAAAAGGAGTATCCAAGGAACTTGACCTTCCCTATGTGGGCAGTTTGGCTTTTCTCCCTATTCACTTTTAAGAACAGTTTGTCCTCTATAAAGTGGATCATTGAGCTCATTGTCCGTTCTGCACTGCGCTTACTTCTGCATAGTATCAGAAGGTCATCAGCAAAGCGTACAAATTTATGCTCCCTACTCTCTAGCTCTTTGTCCATTTCGTTCAACATAATGTTGCTTAAAATTGGACTTAGTGGACCTCCTTGCGGAACCCCCTCTTCACTAGTTCGTGTTTTGGATCCTACTTGCACTCCGGCATTAAGATATTTATGTATCAGTGATACCGCTCGACCGTCTTTTACAGTACGAGAGAGTATCTCTATCAACTTGCTATGGTTTACCGTGTCAAAGAATTTTTCTAAATCCAAATCTACCGCATCCTTGTAGCCATCCGTGATATACGCTTGACATTTCCTTAATGTCCCGTGAGCGTTGCGCCTTGGTCTGAACCCGTAGCTGTGGTCGCTAAATTGGGGTTCATACATTGGCATGAGCACTTGGGCAATCGCTTGCTGGATGCACCTATCCACTACGGTAGGAATTCCGAGCTGCCGCTTTTGTCCATTGTCTTTGGGAACAAGTACCCTGCGGACAGGGTTCGGGCGATAAGTGCCCTTTAAGATGGATGCTATGAGTTCATCTTTATGCTCGACAGGATAATCCTTTAATGGTTCGACTTCCATCTTGTCCACTCCCCCAGATCCTTTGTTTCGCTTTACTTGTTGGTAAGCTCTGTTCAGGTTTGAAGGTGATAGAATGAATTCTAACATTCCATCTCCTAATTGATCAGTATCCGTGAGGTTATTTTCAGTTATCCATAGGAACGTCTGCCCTGTCACATAGCCTTCGGATGTCGTCCCTTTCTTTTGTGGACAGGTCTCATTTTTCGAGATTTTCTGCGTTCTTCCGCTCATACGGTAACATTCATTTACTTCTCACTCCCTAAAGTTCAACCCTTCCTTAAGTGAAGCCTTCTTAAGTACTATGGTCTCAGCTGACTCCTCATGGCAAGCTTTACTCCGTGTTTCGTACATTGTTTTCACACGTCCATGAGACCTCCCTAGGTAAGAACGATAACTTTCATCCCATCTACCTGCTACATTTACCATGTTGTCTCCGAGCAGTATTGGACTTTGGTTTGGTGTGCAACCTTATCCGGACAACTTTGGCCCTATATGTAGTTTCTGTCCGTCAGGTCAGGACTTTGCCGCCAGTTTCCTTCAGATTCCACCTCGCGATGGACACCCTTACTTTAAGCTAACACTTCCCGCTGCTAGGGCGTGTTCGGGACTTGCACCCTATAGTTATCGCCCATGCTAGGCGCACACACAGGATTCAGCTCTAGCCTATGAACGAGCCGAATACTTCTTAGTTGTTGGCAACTGGCTTTATTACGTTCTGCTTTTCAATTCCGAAATTTTCTTGTCAGTTCGGGATGAGCGTTGGCAAGACATACTCTTTTGCGATTTTTTGGCTTTAGCTTTGGCTGGTGCGAATTGCAAATGTGTATGGCTTTTAGCGTTGGCTATTTTGTTTCATTTATTAATAATTTCAACTCCTCTTTACTTGGCAAAACGGTTTTATATTTACTTGCAAAAATCTGCTCGTTGTTTTCGGGCAAGGTGTATTCTACAACTGCTTCACTTTTATTCTGACATAATACAATTCCGATTGTTTTATTTTCATCTTCTAATTTGACTTCTCTGTCATAAGTAGTTAACATACATTTGCATTTGTCCAATATCTTGATGTTTTAACTCTCCAATTTTTAAGTCGATTAAGACAAAACATTTTAGTATTCTGTTGTAAAAGACTAAATCTATATGAAAATGTTTATTGTCAAATGAGATTCGTTTTTGTCGTGCAACAAATGTAAATCCTGTGCCTAGTTCAAGTAAAAAGTGTTCAAGCTTATCTATAATTCCCTGCTCCAAATCGTTTTCAGAGTAAGAAGATTTTTCAGGTAATCCAATAAACTCTAAAATGTAAGGGTCTTTAATTGCATCTTTTGGCTTTTCAAGAATCAATCCTTTTTCTGATAGCTTCTTGATTCCTTCTTTATCTCTACTTAAAACAAGTCTTGTATAAAGTGCTGAATCGTATTGTCTATCAAGTTCTCTTACGCTCCAATTGTTTTTTACAGATTCTATTTCGTAAAACTTCCTTTCGTTTTCATTATCAATACGCATCAGTTTTAGGTAATGGGACCAACTTAATTTGAATCCAGCAGACGCTGTCTGTTGAATTGCAGATTTAGAATTAGCAGACAGCGTCTGCTGATTTTGATAAGCTAGGTAAAAAGTCCTCATTTGCTGAATATTGGTTGTTGAAAAACCTTTGCCAAATTCATTTGTCAGAGCTTTGGATAATCCATCTAAAAGCTGTTTTCCATATTCTGCTCTGTCTTTACCTTCTTGTTCTTCTTCAACAATCATTCGTCCAATTTCAAAATAAGTATGAACCATTGCCAAATTGACTTGTCTTACCACTTGCTGTCTTGCAGAATGAAGCAAATCAACTGCTTGCTTGTAAAAACTTGTATTTTGAAGTTTATTTGTCATTTTCAATTAAATCTCCCAAAAAGTGTTGAGTACTTTCTTTTATTAGTTCGTAAGTTAAAATAGATTGACGCACTAATTTTTCGGTTTATAACCAATCTTAAATTCATAAAAATACTTTTGGTTAAGCACTAACTCCCCTATTGCGTTTATACTCGTGTTGAACGAATCCTCCCTATCGGTCCGGAAGTCCTCCTGAACCGATCCGATTGGATGTCCTTACTGTAAATGTAATAGATTTATTAATTTGTAGCTAAATTTTAAATCTAATATCATGTTTAAAAAAAGTAAAACTCATAGAACGGCAAACCAACCGGATGCGTCAATACCATATGCGGCTCTGGCCAACTTACTCATGACCGAAGGGAGTGATCGGCGAGCCGAATTAGTTATTGGCAGCTGTCTTTTTCTATTCAAATAGTTTTATTGTGTAGTCAAATAATTCAGTTCCACCCCATTTTCCGTGTCCTGGAATCACAATTTTAGCATTGGGATATTTTAGTTTTACTCTTTCAACCGTTTCCGACCATTCTTTAATATTGGCATCTCCTAAATATCCTTTGCTCGCGTCAATTTCCTTTATCAAGCATCCACCAAAAACTGCTTTATCTTCTGGAAAATACCCCACAACATTATCTTTTGTATGACCTTCTCCAAAATATTCCGCATAAACCTTCTTGTTTCCGATATCTAATGTGAGACTATTGTCAAAATCTTTTATTGGTTCAGAGAATTCTTGACCATTCGTTTTTAATAATTCTATAGTTTGTTTAGAGGCATAGGTTTGAATATTATGGTTTTCAAATTCCGTTATTCCACCAACGCAATCTTTGTGAAAATGAGTTGGAATTAGCCCTATTATTTCACTTTTCAATACATTAGTTACAAAATTTATTAACTCTAACGAACTTTTATCATCCGTTGGTGTATCAAAAACAATTCCTTTATTTTCATTTATAACCAACATTCCATTGCAGGTGGCTTTTCCAAAATCATCCGTATTTAAATAGGAAATATGTTCGTAAATATGATTTGATAGTCTGTTAACTATTAAATTTTCGGTTTGATAAACTATCAAGCTGTCGGTTAGGGGTTTGTTGGTTATTTCCTTCTTGGTTTCTTGATTCGTCTGATTGTGGTTAGATGATGATTTCTTACACGAAATAAAGGTCAGACCTAAAAGAAGAGAGAAGGCTAATAATATTTTCATATCAAATTTTGTTTTTTTTAACGGGTTGTTTTTAGGTTGCTGCCAACACATATATAGACGCAACCAGTTGCGCCTATATTTATTTTATGTTCCTATCAAACATATTACTTTTAAAGATGGGATACAATTTAACCAAAGCACCTTTTATTTTTATGATGCGAGCAAAATGAAAAAAGACACTTTCCCATAAGTAACCACTACGTATGTACACACCTCACCAAATCAATCACGGCGCCACTTCCAAATATCCTTCCCTTAACCCAACACAAAATTCAGCTCTGGCCTACCCCGCTAAGGCGGGACAGGTGCGGCGAGCCGAATACTTCTTAGTTGTTACCCGCAGGCTTTTATGGATCAAGGAACATTCTTGGGGAGCAGTATAAATCATGCATATAATTTAGTCGATCCGCATGGGATTTTAAATATTTTAGGTCGAAAAAACTTCTCGCAATATTTATCATCGTACCCCGCCAGCTGTAAGCCGGTACATCTTTTATATATACTTGTGGAAGCCTTATGTTTTTCCCTCTAAATTCTCCTGATTCAATTGATGCAGGCAACATTTGCCTTAGTGTTTGAATTGCGTAGAATAACCCTGCATTGGTGGCTCCTTTTAAAAACGATCCATTTTTATTTATCTCTAAAATATATCCCTCTTCTCCCAATTCCGCTTCGAGAGATCTATCTACCACAAGATTCCAGCTGCCACAGGAATCCCCTATTATGGATTTCACCTTCAGATTAGATTGAGTAAGTAACTTTGATAGCCATTCTGCTGATTCCTCAGCCTCGGAACTATAGCAAATGAGATTTATCCCAGCAAGGCTCAAGGAAGAACTTCCCCAGATAACTTCTAATGGTTTGGGAATAATAGACACTTTTTCAGCCTTTACATCAAAAATTTGTGGTGATGTAGATTCACCTGTGCTTTTACAGGAACTTAAGATTAACAACGATAAGACTATTAATAAACAACTGAAAATTCGGTCCATGTTTTAAGTTTCTAAGTTCAAATGTTGAGTATTATTATCTCTTCTTTTATGACAAAAAATAGAAGAATATATTTAACATATCCATCGTTGGAATCTCTCAAGGATTCATAAACCAATACCAAATATAAAATATATAAGACTGTTATTATAAAATAAGACTGAAAATTATTGAGCTCAAAGGCGCTCTTAAGCTAGGGGTAATGAGTTGAGCCAAGTAACAAATCCGAAAATGAAAAATAGAGTTTAAAACCATAAAATCTGACCATTCTATATTTCAAAAACTAATTACAATGAAACTCAAGCCACTTTATAGCGAATTTTGATTTAAAATTTCCTGAACCATTCTCATATCTTTACTTATTTTATCATCCAAAACCCTAGCATATATCTGGGTTGTAGTTAACTTTGTATGCCCCAAAAGCTTGGCAACTGTCTCGATTGGAACCCCATTGGATAGGGTTATTAAGGTGGCAAAAGTGTGTCTTGCAACATGAAAAGTCAACTTTTTTTGAATGTTAAGTTTCTTTGCAATCTCCTTAAGATATTGATTTGTTTTTTGATTTGAATATATTGGAAGAACGGCATCACTAGAGATTAAACGATTATTTCTAGAATATTTAGTTAAGATTCTTTCTGCTTTATCCAAAATGGGTATTTTGACAGTTATGTTTGTTTTAGCCCGTTTGGTTCTTATCCAAAGTCCACCGTCATTACCGGTGATAATGTGTTCTTTTCTTAGATTTTGAATATCAATATAAGACAGTCCCGTATAACAGGAAAAAACAAACATATCCTTAGTGATTTCTAAACATGGACGTTCGAAGCCTGCTCCTTCAATTGCTGCCAACTCAATTTTGTTAAGTATATCTCGCTCAGTTTTTAAAAATCTGATTGTAAAATTCACAAAAGGATTTCTTGATATCCAATCTAATTTGATAGCTAAATTTAGCAGTTTCTTCAATCTGGTCAAGTGCTTCATAACTCCATTATGATTCAACTTGCTCTTTTTTCTTAGGAAGCATTCAAATTCACTGATGAATGCAAATGATATATCAATTAAATTCACATTTTTCGATTTCATGAAACTTTCCATAAATTCAAGCAAATATTTTTCTGTGGTAAAATAATGGCTTAGAGTACTTGGCTTGATAACGTTTGCCATAACCCTTTTATGATAGCTTATTAAATCAACTAAAGTTTTTTGATTATTGCCATCCTTGTAGTAATAGGTCTTTATTCCATGAGCAGTTATAGCCTTCTTCTCAAGGTTTAACTGTCTTTGGCATTCCAACAGTTTAAAGTAAACTTGTTCAATATGGGCATTGACCTGCTGGCTTTCGCTTGATCTTCCAATCATTCTTTTTGTAGTTTTATTCCAATACTTAATTGGAATAGAAATACCCAAACTGATCTCTAAACGTTTACCATTTACAGTGACTCTGGCGTATAATGGTGAATTGCCAGATTTTTTCTTTGATACGTTCTGCCAGAACGTAATTGATAAATTTGATGTTCGCATAGTTCGTTTTTTTAATATTCATTAAAAACGAAAGCCAAACCATACGCAAAAAAGATTTAGACCCCTAAAGGATACTAATTCCAGGTAACCGAATAGGTCACCTAAACTTTGATATTAAATGCAATCATTTAATACCCACTAAAATGTATTTATCTGTAAATCATATACTTACACATTATGTGATTTAAAAAAATACACCAAAAGTGATCCATACTGGATTCGAACCAGTGACTTCCACGTTGTCGACGTGACACTCTGAACCAACTGAGTTAATGGACCTAATACCTATAAAAAAAGCCCATACAGTGTATGAACTTTAGTGGGCGATGAGGGGTTCGAACCCCCGACCCCCTCGGTGTAAACGAGGTGCTCTGAACCAGCTGAGCTAATCGCCCTATTACGGGATGCAAATATAAAGGAGTTTTTGATATTGCAAAAGCTTTTTTGAAAAAAAATTAAATTATTTCTGCAACGACAAACGTACTGCCCCCAACATATATTACATCAGATTTTGCAGCCCCTTCTTTTGCAGCACTTAAAGCCTCTAAAACGCTCCCATAAGCCTTCCCTTTAAATCCGTGTTTTATAAACACATTTTGAAGGATTTCTGCATCCAAACCTCTCGGGATGTTAGGTCTGCAGAAATAATACACTGCCATCTTAGGTAAAAGTGGCAATATAGACTCTACATCCTTATCATTGACCACACCAAAAACGATATGCAGCTGATCAAAATCTTCATCTAAGAGTTGGCTCATGGCATACTGCAAGCCTTCTTTATTATGCGCGGTGTCACAAATAACTTTTGGGTGGGTTTGAAGGATTTGCCATCGGCCATTTAGACCTGTATTCTTCACCACATTTAAAAATCCTTTCTTCAACGCCTCCTCAGAAATTTCAAAAGACTTCTGACGCATTACCTGTACGGCAGCAATAACGGTTGCTTTATTTTTGTTTTGATAATACCCTTTCAAATCACTGTCATAGGCTTGTTGATCCAATTGCTGATCGGCAAAGCGAATCTCTGCATGACGCGCCTTTGCAAGCTCCTTAAAGACTGCTTCTATTTCAGGCTGGGATTCCCCCACAACCACAGGAACGTGCGGCTTTATAATGCCTCCTTTCTCAAAAGCAATCGCTTCTAAAGTTGTTCCTAAAAATTGGGTGTGATCCAAACCGATATTTGTAATTACGGAGAGTTCTGGTGTTATAATGTTGGTAGAATCTAAACGGCCTCCCATACCAACTTCTATAATCGCAATATCAACGTTTTCTGTAGAAAAATAATCGAACGCCATGCCTACAGTCATTTCAAAAAATGACAGGGTATGTGATTCAAAAAAATCTTGATGCTTTTTAATAAAATCAACGACCACAATTTCGGGGATCTCAGTTCCGTTGATTTTGATGCGCTCTCTAAAGTCCTTGAGATGCGGGGAGGTATATAAGCCAACCTTATAGCCTGCTTCCTGTAAAATGGAAGCCAACATATGGCTCGTTGACCCTTTGCCGTTGGTGCCGGCCACATGGATGCTTTTAAACTTTAGTTCCGGATGTTGGAGGTGTTTCGCTAAGAGCAGTGTATTATCCAAGTTGGCTTTGTAAGCCGTCTTCCCTTGGTTTTGATACATTGGTAACTGTTGAAACATCCAGTTGACAGTATCTTGATAAGTCATTTATTGTGTTACGCTAAAATCGATTTTTACAAATCCTATTTGAGTGGATGGTGCTTTTGAGTCTGCTGGCCATTTATAAGTCATAGCGGTCTTTCGAGCAGCTTCATAAAGGCACAAGTCGCCAGTTGTACCTTTTTTACCTGGAATAGCGTTAACTACCCTGCCATCTCTATTAACATGTATTTCTACAACCACACGTCCTTCTTCATCGCAATCGGGAACTACCTTACCATTTGTAGGTCTACCTCGGCCATTTAAGCCATAGCCACTTCCGCTTCCGCCACTTCCCGTACCTGGTTGACCAAAATAACTTGCAGCATATGGATCTCCATCCAACTGTCCTTTATCACCTGGCCTGCCATCATTTCCTTCACCACCAGTAGTCTTGCCGTCTGATTTCTTAACTCCACCAATTAAGGCATCTAATTTTGCGCGTTTATCAGCTTCTTCTTGACGTTTCTTAGCTTCAGCAGCTACTTTAGCTTTTTGAGCACGCTCCACTTCAGCTTTCGCTATAGCTTCTGCTGATGCCTTGGCGTCTGCAGCTTCTTTTTGCTTTTTCATAGCAATGGCTTCTGCATTATCTTCGGTCATGACATTTTCAGCCGGTTGTTCTGATTTTGTAGGTGTGGTTTTTACTTCTTCAACCTTTTCCTCTTTAACGACCGGTTCACTCACCACTTCTTTGGGTTCCGATTTTACAGGTTTTAAAGGTTGTACATCACCACTCCCAACATCTGAATTTCCAAAATTAACAGCAACCCCATACTCTAATGGCGGATCCATATATGGAGGTCCCATTACAAATAATAACAACAGCAAGATAACCACAATAAGGGTGGTAATTTTTGCTGAATTGCGTTCATGTTTGGTCTCTAAATACTTCATGCGAGTCTGTTATTGTTCTTCAATGCTGATATGCCATTAACTAATCTTCATCAACTTGTAAACTTATACTTTGCTTATTAAATATTAATTAGGTTTTACGGCCAAAATTACTTTAAACTTATTCCTATTAGCAATATCCATCACTTTCACTACATTTTCTATAGATACAGTTTTCTCAGCTCTTAAGACTATGGTAGGCTGCTCTAAATTAGCCAAAGCTTCTTTTAATTCGTATTCCAAAACAGATTCACCTACAAGTCTTTGATCAATATAATAATTTAAATCTTTGGTAATGCTTACGGCTACTGATTTTTTGTTCTCCGTTTTCCCATCAGCTTTTGGCAATAGGATGTCTATAGCATTGGTGGTTACCAAAGTTGATGCCAACATGAAAAATATTAATAACAAAAAGACAATATCTGTCATTGAAGACATATTGAATTCTGGTGTTACCTTATTCCTTCCTCTTATATTCATAGATCCGAATTACTCAAAATTATTCTTATTCCTTTTTTTTTAAATACATGCATGACGCACTTACATCCATTTATAGTTGAAAACCTTAGCCTCTTTAGAATGCCCGGTTACAAGCTCCCTATTTATATAGGTTCATTCAAATGATCTAAAAACTCTAATGAATGCGCTTCCATTTGATAGACTACTTTATCAGTTTTCACCACCAAATGGTTATAAGCCATATAAGCAACAATACCAACAATTAATCCGCCAACAGTTGTGGTCATTGCAGTATAAAGACCATCTGCTAATAATTTAATATCAATTTGTCCTCCAGCATTTGCAATTTCAAATATGGACAAAATCATACCGATAACCGTACCCAAAAACCCAATCATTGGTGCCACACCTGAAATAGTTGCAAGAACACTCACATTGCGTTCCAACTCATAAACTTCCAGACGACCAGCGTTTTCTATGGCCGTATTAATATCTTCTAGAGGTTTCCCTATTCTACTGATTCCTTTATTGATCAGTCGTGAAACAGGTGTATTGACTTGAGCACATAGAATTTGTGCTGAGTCTGTTTTACCATTGGTCACATGATCCTTTATTTGATTCATAAAATTTGAATCAATTTTTGAAGCAGCCTTTATAGCAAATAATCTTTCAAAATATATATAAATAGCAAAAACTAGTAATACAAATAGAATGGCAATTATAACCATTCCTGCGGTACCACCGCTTCCAATCAATTCAATAATTGATAAAGTTTTTTCTACTGATTCACCATCAGAAACTACTTGTGCTCCTTCTTGAATTTCATTCTGTAACATCATATTTGTAATGATTAAAATTTTTGTAATTAGTGTTTAAACGTCTAAAATTTAACTTAAGTATAATTTAAATTTGGGTTCTACAAACTTAATAGTAATTGTGGTTGTAATAAAATGAATTAACATCCTTAATGTAGCGTCCTAATGTAGCCCCTAGCGCTTAATTATTCGGTGCTAACCTACTAATATGGTACTATATCAGTTGGCTCAATGCAATTTCAAAAGCAGTTTCACTTACACCTGTTTTACTTTGATTTTTACTATATACTCTTTTTATGGCTTGTTTGATTCTGTTGGACGTGTCATTAAAAATAGCATCATCCGTCATTTGCACCTTTTGTTCCATAAAATAGGCAAACACTCTTGCCATCCCGCAATTGGATATAAAATCAGGTATGAGGCTTAACTTATTATCAGTATATTCCATTATAGGACCAAAAAATATTTCCTTATCTGCAAACGGTACGTTCGCACCACAAGATATAACCTCCAACCCAGTCTCCATCATCTGATCTATCTGTTCTCGGGTGATCAATCGTGACGCGGCACAAGGTAAAAAAACCTCTGCCTCTAAAGACCATATCTGAGTATTGATTTCTTCAAAAGGAATAAGTTTATCACTAACAAGCGTATTGCCTGTTTTATTGAGATACAGTGTTTTTATTTCTTCAAATGAAAACCCTTCTTCTTTAATAAGACCTCCCACAACATCAATAATCCCCACCACCTTAGCGCCCATTTGTGAGAGATAAAACGCCGCCGCCGCACCTACATTTCCGAAACCTTGAACAATGGCTCGTTTTCCTTCCACACTATCACCATGAACGTCATAAAAATGCCGTACCGCTTCCGCAACTCCAAACCCTGTAATCATATCTGACACAGTATATTTTCTGCTGACGTCAGGCGAGTATTTTGGATTTTCAATAACCTTAATAACACCATGACGCAGTTGCCCAATGCGGTTGATTTTATCGGCTTGGGTAGGTTTAAAGTGGCCTTCAAATACCCCTTCTTGAGGATGCCAAACCCCAGTTTCTTCTGTCATTGGAATGACTTCATGCAGTTCATCTACATTTAAATCGCCGCCTGTACCATAATAGCTTTTCAGCAATGGAGAAACCGCTTTATACCAACGTTCTAAAACACCTTTTTTTCTAGGATCTTGAGGGTCAAAATTGATTCCAGATTTAGCGCCGCCAATAGCGGGGCCCGAAACCGTAAATTTAACTTCCATTGTTTTAGCCAAGGACAGCACTTCATTTAAATTGAGCCCTTTGCGCATTCGTGTTCCCCCTCCTGCGGCCCCTCCTCGCAAAGAGTTAATAACTGTCCAACCTTCCGCTTCAGTTTCTGGATCTTTCCAATTAAATACAATTTCGGGTTCCTTGTCTTCGTACTTCTGAAGTAGTTCTTTCATCTAATGAGTTTGTTCAAATTGGCTTGCTGTTCAGTAAGCTGGAAATCCAACTTTAGTTGGCTAAATTTCCTTAGCAAATATAAAAAACTATGGTTCGGTTTGAATCAAATTTGTAATAATATTATGGATAATAAATTTTACCAGAAGAATGATCTTTTACTGCTCCGGTCACGCTGCTGAGACAATTATTTTCGCCCCTAAGTTTTAATACACCCAGAAAAGCAAATATGAGTGCCTCCTTATTTTCGACAAAGGCAGTATCCGGAATTACAATCTGGTTGTGGCTGTTATGGGCAAGAGTTTCCATCAAAAAAGTGTTAAATGCGCCGCCGCCCGTAGTTAATACCGAAGCATCTCTTTTCTTATTAATTTCATTAGAAATTTGTAGGGCTACATGCTCTACCACAGTACTCAAAATATCTTGTATGCTCAGTTGATAGGTATCTATTAAAGGAAGGATTTCGGTTTTAACCCATTCGAGTCCCAAGGATTTTGGATATGGACTCTTATAAAAATCTAAAGCATTCAGGACTTCCAATAACGGTTGATGGATCACACCTGAGGCCGCAATTTGTCCACCATCATCATATTCTAAGCCTAAGGCACTTACATAGTGGTTAAGAACAATGTTTACTGGACAAATGTCGTAAGCAATGCGCTTTCCATTATTCTGCATAGAAATATTCGCAAATCCGCCCAAATTCAAACAAAAATCATATTGAGGAAACAGAAATTGGTCTCCAATTGGCACCAACGGAGCCCCTTGACCTCCTAAGGCGACATCTTCTACTCGAAAATCGCATACTACTTTTTCATTTAAAAGTGTCGCCAATTTTGGAAGATTCCCAATTTGATAGGTCAATTTATTTTCTGGTTGGTGCAAAGCCGTATGCCCATGAGAACAAACAGCGTCTAAGCCACTGATATTATTTTTTGAAATAAACGCATTGATGACCTCACTTAAAAAAACTGTGTAATCTTCATCCAAATACAGCAATTCTTCAGGACTCAATTTTACTAAATCTTTCAATTTTGAGAGCCAAGATGCGGGATAACTAAAGGTTTCTGCAGCAATAATTTCAAAATTCCATGTCTCATGCTTTTCAAAGGTACAATAGGCCACATCTATCCCATCCAAGGATGTGCCTGACATTACACCTAAAACGTTGTAGTGTTTTTTATCCATATTGTAAAAATAATCATTCAAATTGATAAAATACTAGTAAACCCTTATCTTTGCAGTCATATTTAAATCAATCAATACGCACATTACCTATGGATTTTACCTTAACCGAAGAACATAAATTAGTCCGTGACGCTGCTCGCGATTTCGCCATCACAGAACTCCTTCCGGGTGTTATTGAACGCGATAATAAGCAAACGTTTCCTCAGGAGCTAGTCAAAAAAATGGGACAATTAGGTTTTATGGGAATTATGGTAGATCCTAAATATGGAGGTAGTGGAATGGACGCCATTTCTTACGTACTAATTATGGAAGAATTATCTAAAATAGATGCTTCTGCTTCAGTTATTGTATCGGTAAATAACTCTTTAGTATGTTACGGATTGGAAACTTTTGGCAATGAAGACCAAAAGCAAAAATACTTAACTAAACTCGCTACAGGTGAGTTTGTGGGTGCCTTTTGTTTGAGCGAGCCAGAAGCGGGTAGTGATGCCACTTCACAACGAACCACAGCAGAAGAAAAAGGGGATCATTACCTAATTAATGGCACTAAAAACTGGATTACTAGTGGAGGCCGAGCTGATGTTTACTTGGTTATTGCTCAAACCGATAAACACAAAGGTTCTCATGGCATTAATGCCTTCATTCTTGAAAAAGGAATGCCAGGTTTTGACATTGGACCTAAAGAAGACAAATTAGGAATAAGAGGAAGCGACACCCATACCTTACAATTTAACGACGTAAAAGTCCCGAAGGAAAACAGAATTGGAGAAGACGGGGCTGGATTTAGATTCGCTATGAAAACCCTATCTGGGGGACGAATTGGTATTGCTGCTCAAGCTCTCGGAATTGCTGCAGGTGCTTATGAATTGGCTCTTAAATACTCGAAGGAACGTAAGGCTTTTGGTACTGAAATTTGTAATCACCAAGCCATTGCTTTTAAAATTGCTGATATGTACGTCGATATTGAAGCTGCACGTCATTTGGTGATGAAAGCTGCATGGGATAAAGATCAAGGTAATAACTATGATGTCTCTAGCGCAATGGCTAAATTATTCGCATCTAAAGTGGCAATGGAGCATACGGTTGAAGCGGTCCAAATTCACGGTGGCAACGGTTTCGTTAAAGAATACCATGTGGAACGATTGATGCGCGATGCAAAAATTACACAGATTTATGAAGGAACTTCTGAAATTCAAAAGATCGTAATATCGAGAAATCTTATAAAGGAATAATTATTTTTTAAATAAAATTATAAAAGGCACGACACAGGTTGTGCCTTTTTTTATGTCTTATTTGTTAAAGCAAATCCTATTTCAGAGTTTCTAACACCAATCTAATGTCATTATAACTGTATTTCTGATCCAACTTAGTTTTTAAATCAGAAAGATTTTCGAATGTATGCTCAGGAATTAGCTGTAGTAACTCGTTGTAATGTGTTTCTGAAATTAAATCATTCACTTTAACCTCTCCAGAAGTCACAAATTTAGAAAGATGTCCGAATATGGTAGTTTCAGCGAGTTCGCGTTCTTTGGCTATTTCTGAGATGGTTTTTCCAGACTGGAATAATGCTAAGGAAATTTTAGGGGAATCTCCTTTCTTTACTTTTTTTTTTGGTTGAGCAGATTCTTCAAATGCTATAGCATCATCTGTTTCAATATTATTTTCATCACAATAGGCTCTAATCACCTCCAAAATTTGACTGCCATATTTATCAACCCGTACTTTTCCAAAACCATTAATTTGTAAAAGCTGCTTTTTATTGATGGGAAGCACTTCACAAATCTCATATAATGCCTTTTGCGTAAAGATTTGATAATGGATGAGATCATTTTCAGCGGCGATTTCGTTCCGCAATTCGCGCAATAATTCAAACAATTCAATATTTACCGTACCGTCTACAACGGTTGATTTGGCTTTTTTGGGCGCTTCTTTTTTAAGAAACAAGGATTTAGCTCTCAACTCCAAAAATTCATGCGTTCTAAAACCATTAGAAAATCCGTTGAAATAGGATCGTTTGATAGCTAAAAGTTCTTCAATTGTGTCCAATTGTTTGTCAATCTCTTTTTCTATCGCTTTATTATCCGTTGTATAACTAAGCGAATTAAGAGTCGTTATGATTTTTTGTTCTGTTTGAGTTTTAAAGTAAACCTTAGCTTTTGCAAAACGTTCTTGTAGAATTTCATTTTGTTCGGGCAATAGGTCTGTTTCTGAAATTTGTCGCAATTGCTGATAGAAGCTATTGCTTACCTTTAATAAATTGGGAATTGCCTCTTTTACTGTCAACAACGGCTCTTCCATACGACCAGTGATACTGCCTCGGTTTTTATAAAAAACATCCAACAAACGGTTGATAGGAAATAGAAATGGATAAAAGTCAAACACTTCATGAATCCCTTCCAGTTGAAATGCCGCTCGTGCTGCATGGAGTATGGTATCATTAGGCTGTTGTGCTTCGGCAGTTTTATTGAAGGAGGTAACGTGAGCATCATTAATAATTTGATTGGAATCAATTTTACTCTTCAGAACTAAACCTTCTAAGGATTTGCATCTGCTTAAAGCAACATAAGTTTGTCCATGAGCAAATGCACCCTGGGCATCTATAATAGCTTTTTCAAACGTTAAACCTTGACTCTTATGAATGGTAATGGCCCAAGCCAAACGTAGAGGCATTTGTGTAAAGGAACCAATCTTATCTTCAGTAATGGCTTTTGTTTCTGGATGAACGGTGTAGGTGATGTTCTCCCACACTTCTGGTGTCGTAACAATGTTGAAGTCGTCGTCAGGGCAACTCACGACCACTTCATCTTTATCCAATAAAATGACTTTTCCTATTTTACCATTGAAATAGCGTTTTTCCGGAGAGCTGTCATTTTTGATAAACATGACTTGAGCCCCAACTTTAAGTTTGACTTCCTCACTATTTGGATAGGAGAATTCAGGAAACTTCCCTTCTATTTTTGCGCGATAAGTTTTCTCTTTAGAAGAAATGGCTTCTAATTCCGTACTGTTGGCGCGTTCTGCTCTATTATTATGGGTTGTTAGTTCTATATAGCCTTCCTTAGGGTCAGGACTAAAATCTTTGATGTAACGTTTATTTAACTCGTCCGCAGCAGAAGGAGACAAAGTATTATTTCGGATTTCATTAAGAATCTCAATGAATTTCGGGTTTTCTTGTCGGTAGATATGTCTCAGTTCAATAGTAATTGTATTTGCTTCCTGATACGCTCTACTACTAAAGAAGAATCCCGTATGATAATACGATTTTAACAATTGCCACTCATTCTCTCTAATTACAGGTGATAACTGCTGTAAATCGCCAATCATCAAAACCTGTACTCCACCAAATACTTTATCGCGTGTTCTATAGCGTCGCAAGGTTTTATCGATGGCATCCAGGACGTCTGCTCGCACCATACTGATCTCATCAATAATGAGCAAGTCCATTGATTTGATGATATCGATTTTAGTTTTACTGAATTTCTTGTTGAAACCTCCCGAATTACTGAGTTCAGCATCCGGAAGAATGGGACCAAAAGGCAATTGAAAAAAGGAGTGAATGGTAACGCCTTTGGCATTAATAGCTGCCACGCCAGTTGGAGCTACAACAACCAAGCGTTTTAAAGAATCTTTTTTGAGATTATGCAGAAACGTGGTTTTACCGGTACCTGCTTTTCCGGTTAAGAAAATACTGCGATTGGTATTATTAACAAAATCCTTGGCTAATTCTAACTCTTTATTGGTGTCCATGTCACGGGTTCTATGAGGATTTGAATTTACGGAAAATCGTTAAGATTGCAGCAGGGAGGATACTTAAAAATAATGCCGATTAATTTATGATGTGAGCAGATGGAAATCAGATGTCTCCATGATATCGAGACTTATATAAACAAAAAAATCCCCAACAAATACATGTTGGGGATTCTCTAAAAAAGGCGATGTCCTACTCTCCCACGAGGTGCAGTACCATCGGCGCAAACGGGCTTAACTTCTCTGTTCGGAATGGTAAGAGGTGAGCCCCGTCGCTATAACCACCTTAAGCCATAGCTGCCTGTAGCAATCGAGTGCTACTCTACAGCGTCATGCGATGCATGACAAATATCGTGACATATTGAAAAAAGGGCATCAGATGCCTATATACATAAAAAGGTTGTACTTGTTAAAAGAACGGCGTACAATAAGCCTATGGGCTATTAGTATCACTCGGCTATGACATTACTGCCTTTACACCTATGACCTATCAACGTGGTAATCTTCCACGACCCTTTAAAGAAATCTCATCT
>NZ_JAEHJZ010000129.1 GCF_016469035.1 Gelidibacter salicanalis
TCTGTCCAGTATTAACTTGTGATAGCCTGGCTGTACGATTTCAGTATCATGGGAAAAAGGCGATGCAAAATCTGTGTTTGTCTCCAATTCTATCCCTGAAACAGGAAGTACTGAAAGTGCAGAAAGTTGCCAAGCATGCACATGGCTGAGGCCTTTGATCGAGTCACTTTCATATCGGTATCCAGATCCCCAAGCTCCACCGATGTCCGTATCTGGGCTGAGATTCACCATTCCGAAAGGTCGAGTAGCTGTGTTGAAAAAGAACCAGCGGGAGTTTTTACTATCCACGTAAGGGTTCACC
>NZ_JAEHJZ010000130.1 GCF_016469035.1 Gelidibacter salicanalis
TCTTGTCAGGAATAATCCACATCAGGGCGACTCCCAAATAGATGGCCAAACTGATAATGGGAAAAAAGAACGACATCACAACTCCTGAAAAATAGAGCAGGAGGGATAGATTCATTCGTTTATCTGTGCTGTAGACTTTGCCAACGTTAGACTCCTTACCTTCATTTTGTATGACGCAATGCACCAAAATCTTAAAAGCGACTGCCGCCATTAACAAGACTATACCATAAATTG
>NZ_JAEHJZ010000131.1 GCF_016469035.1 Gelidibacter salicanalis
AGTAAAAATCACACCTTCTTAGAAGGTGGCTTTGGTTAGCCCCCATAGGGGGCGGCAAGGGCAAATTCAGAAATCAAACCGTTGTTGCTGATCCTCAACTCGCTTCTCTTCTTTCTCTTGATATTTTACATATTTCTTAATCATTTCCTCGTCCAAGCCTACGGTGCTGACAAAATATCCCCGTGCCCAAAAATGATTGCCCCAATAGGGCTTCGTTTTCAATTTAGGGTAACTCTTGAACAGTTTTATTGCAATCTTCCCTTTTAGAGTACCCATCAATTTTGAGATAGAAACTTTCGGCGGAACTGAAACCAACAAATGAATGTGGTCTTCTTGAACGTTCAATTCCTGAACATCACAACCTTTCCAATCACAGAGCATTTTTATATCGTGTTCGACCAAATCTTTTATTGCTCCCTTCAAAATCCGAAGACGATATTTTGGAACCCAAACAATATGATAGTCACATTTATAAACAACATGGCTAAGTTTCTTATATTTACTCATAGTGCAAATATAAGGCACAGCCGTCAGAACATTACCACCTGCAAAGCAGGTGGATTTTTAAAGTGAATTAAA
>NZ_JAEHJZ010000132.1 GCF_016469035.1 Gelidibacter salicanalis
CCCGTTTTACCGGTACGGCCGGCTGGCGCGTCAGGATGGGTAGCGCCGGTGGGCCAGAATTTCCAGCACAGGCCGGCGATAACCAGCAGCACAAGCAGGCCGAACAGCCAGCGACGGGAATTGCGGGGGGAGGATTGCATGGAGTGATCAACCATTGGGCGCGAGAGCTTCTTCTTTGGGAGGCTGAAAGATAAGCACTGGGGCGCTTTAAGAAAAGCGCATTTACCGGCTATTTACCTTGGGCTTACAACTTTTAACTGTTGAGCTTAGTCCGCCGGCTATTTCGCTAAACATCTGACCAGCAAATAAAAACGGCCTGGACTAG
>NZ_JAEHJZ010000133.1 GCF_016469035.1 Gelidibacter salicanalis
AAAGCATATTTAAATGGTGGCGAACAAATAAATTTAGTTGAAGAAAAAGCAGCCTCAGGAATCTGGTATAAAAATGACCATTACCAACTACAGGGCAAGGGGGACAGCTATGAATTAACTAAAGACGGAAAAATAGTTTTTAAAAATTAGAGTAACGTTATACTAGATATTCCGACATTTAGTCTTAAATAAGTCTTTAGAAATAAATAATTAATATAAATAATCCCCGAGGCAGA
>NZ_JAEHJZ010000134.1 GCF_016469035.1 Gelidibacter salicanalis
CGGTGGCTTCTTTACTCAAGAAGAAATTAAAGACATTATTGCCTACGCTGCTGACCGACAAATTGAGGTGATTCCTGAAATTGACATGCCAGGACATTTTAAATCGGCTATTGATAATTACCCGTATTTATCCTGTACTGGAGAAGCAGGATGGGGCGAACACTTTTCCATTCCCGCATGTTTAGGGAAAGAAACCACCTATGAGTTTACCAAAAATATCCTCTCTGAAATTGCTGAATTATTCCCGTCAAAATANNATTCAATCTTGGAAAGAATGTCCTTTATGTCAAAAAGCGATTACGGACAACAACTTAAAGAACGAACATGAATTGCAGTCTTTTTTCAATAGAAATATTGAAGCCTTTTTGAATTCAAAAGGTAAAGAATTGATGGGTTGGGATGAGATTGTCGAAGGTGGACTTTCTGAAGGCACCACTATGATGTGGTGGCGTAATTGGGCACCAGATATGCTTGACAAGGCAGCCAACAATGGTAATGACATCATAATTACCCCGTGTTTTGAATATTATTTTGATGCACAACATAATGTAACGCCGTTTGAAAAAGTGTACAATTACGAACCGATTCCAGAAGGATTTACAGTCGATCAGGCAAAACAAGTTTTAGGCGTTCAGGCTAATCTGTGGTCAGAGATGATNNAACCGGATGGAGTTCTAAAGATGCTAAAAACCAAGAAGATTTTGATAAAAGAATGATGCTTCAATATGATAGATTGGATGCTTTAGATATCACCTACCATATCCCATCGGTTACAGGATTTAAAGATA
>NZ_JAEHJZ010000135.1 GCF_016469035.1 Gelidibacter salicanalis
GCCTACCCCCCCCCCCCTCCTCTCCCTCCTGGCCGGTGTCTCCAAAAACTCTGGAGTAATTTGCTGTTTACAAATCTCACGTAAATTATTGTTCTCGTTTTTCTTTTTTTGGGGGGCGAGGGCCACCATGATACACAAAGCAGGGATGTCCGCTCGGGAATTAGAATTTCCTCGGTAGGAACTAATGAACCTGCAATAATTAAGACCCCTAGGGGGTCTGTTTTGTCTTTCACCACGAACAACGAGGGGGCCTTCGTCCTGGGCCAAGCACTTCTTAACCTCCGAGACGCGCCGTCAACTTCCAAATTTCTTGTCGGATTTATATAAATGTTTGTCACTTTATCGCTGTGCTCAGGAGGCCTACCCCCCCCCCCCCCCC
>NZ_JAEHJZ010000136.1 GCF_016469035.1 Gelidibacter salicanalis
CGATCCTTACCACAGCTCACCAAACTGGAGAAAACCTTATCCTGGGGATGAAGCAGCTCAGTTAAAAAAGTTAATAGATAAAGCTGAAATGAACCATGTAGATTTTGTTTGGGCAGTACATCCAGGTAAAGACATCAAATGGAATGATGAGGACCGCGCTGTCCTACTCCATAAATTCGAATTGATGTACGATTTAGGGATTCGTTCTTACGCCGTGTT
>NZ_JAEHJZ010000137.1 GCF_016469035.1 Gelidibacter salicanalis
CTGGAATAACAATCTGCCTATCTTCATTGAGATTTGAGAGATATTGATCATGTAGGAAGCACTGTATACTGGAAAAAAAATGAAGATTGGCAGGATGAAGGGATCCGGCGAGTCAGCATCTTCCTCGGCGAATCAACTCACTGAGATATATGGAGGGACATCGGAAGCAGTTGAAGAACAGGCGGTGGGTCGACCCTCGCCGTAGAGCCACATCGCCG
>NZ_JAEHJZ010000138.1 GCF_016469035.1 Gelidibacter salicanalis
AACGAATGTTTTTATCTTTTGCTTTTTGTAATCAATAATGGTAACCCTAACGGTTTTTAATGAAGAAATCAGTCAATCTGGATTTTGATAGAATAAGCAAGTATTACCAGCAAGTCAGTAAATCCGGATTCTTTCAGGATGTTTCTGTCAAACTCTGGAATGACTTAGGTATGGATGAGGTGTTTTTTAAAATAGATCATACTCTTACCAAATACGGAGAGCAATTCTTGTATTATTCCCTTCGATTGGTTAAAAAGGGGCCATTGGTAGACGAAAGTTTAGAATCAACAATTCAGTTACTCGATAAAAACCCAGGTTTTAAATCCTTTTT
>NZ_JAEHJZ010000014.1 GCF_016469035.1 Gelidibacter salicanalis
AGATAGGCTGAATAGTTACAATTTTTTTTTAAATTAAAGAATTCTCTGGGCATTTCAGTTAAATCAGAGGCTATCTTACTGTATATCAGTAAAAAAAAGAACCCAAGATATTTCTATTTAACTTCAAGTTTTATTGTTTTTAAGTCTTTTTCTAAAGAGGATGAACCTACAGAAATTGTAAAATCACCAGGTTCAACCACTTTTTGCATGTCCTTATCATAAAGCGATAAATTATCAGAATTTAATTCAAAACTTACTGTTTTAGTTTCGCCAGGTTTTAAAGTGATACGATCAAACCCCTTCAGCATTTTATTATATCGTCCGACTGAGGCGAAGTCATCCCTAACATACATTTGTACTACCTCATCACCCACTACAGCACCCGTGTTTTTAATATCGACAGAAACAATAGTTTTACCATCAATAGCAATTGAGGCATTCAATAATTTCAAATTTGAATATTCAAATCTCGTATAACTCAAACCGAAACCAAAAGGAAATAATGGCGATTTATCAGAGAACTTATATTGGCCTTTTCCAGAACCCACAAAATCAGGACGCTCTAAATAAGTAACAGGAATTTGTCCAACAGAACGCGGAAAGGATACAGTTAATTTACCCCCTGGATTATTATCACCAAATAGAGTTTCAGCAATAGCTTCACCAGAATTCATGCCTAAATACCAAGTTTCAAGTATCGCTGGAATATTTTCAGCTATATAATTAATTGACAATGGTCTTCCATTTATTAATACTACGACGATAGGTTTTCCTATTTTATGAATAGCTTCAACCAATTCATTTTGAACACCAAACAAATCAATGTTATCTCTGTCAAGACCTTCACCACAAGTTTCAGTAGAACCACCCAAGGCTAAAATTACTACATCTGATTTTTTTGCTGCCGCAATAGCTTCTGCGAAACCTTCTGTTGATGTGCTTTTTAAAGGAGCGCCTTCGGCATAGTTAATTTTAATATTTTTTCCAACTTTATTTTGAATCCCTTCCAAAACCGAAATATAATATGGTGGAATTCCAGCATAACCTCCTAACTGTGGATATTTCCCATTTGGAAAGCGTACTTCAGCAGCATTTGGGCCTATCACTGCAATGCTTTTAATTTTTTTTCTATCCAGTGGTAATAAATCGCCATCATTTTTCAGTAAGGTAATCGCTTTCTTCGCAATTTTCAATGCTAAGGCTTGACTTTCTGGCTTGCTAACTACGGAATCTGGATATGTTTTACCGATGTTTTCGAATAATCCCAATTTATATTTCGCCCTTAAAATACGAGACACACTTTGGTCTACATATTTCACAAGCGAAGGGTTGTTTGTCAGAGTATCTAACAGCACATGATTTATATATGAAGAATATTCTGGACTCTTGCCAATTACCAAATCCATATCCACACCAGCCTTTAAACCTAAAAGTGCAGCTTCAGTTTTATTTTTTGCGATATAATGCATTGAATTTAAACGCAAAACATCATTATTATCGGATACTATAAATCCATCAAAGCCCCATTGTTCACGAAGCAGACCTGTTAATAATTCGCCATCCATATGCATTGGAATCCCATTTAAATCTTGATGACCAGGCATTATGGAACCCACTTTAGCCTCTTTTACGGCCGCTTCAAAAGGTGGCATAAAAACTTCATATAACCTGCGCTCAGACATGTCACTAAAGCCTCCATTGATTCCTCTTCTGTTTTCAGGGTATCCCACAAAGTGCTTAGCGGTTGCTAAGATGTGGTTTTCATCTAAATATTCATCACCCTTACCTTGTAACCCTTCAATGAAAGCCACTCCCATTCGGGTTACCAAATACGGATCTTCTCCATAAGATTCTTCAACGCGACCATAACGAGCATCACCAGAAATTACATCTAAATTGGGAGAATAGCAATGAGTTAAATTAGCCGCTCTTGCTTCTTTGGCTATATCTGTGGTCATCTCTCTTATCAGTTCTGGTTCCCAAGTACCTCCCAAAGCGATGGCTTGTGGATAAACGGTAGCGCCAGGTAACCAAAGCCCATGTAAGCATTCGCTATAATTCATAATGGGAATTCCCAAACGCTCATTGGTAGGAGCATCTTGAGTGAGCTCTGCTATTTTTTCATCAAGGGTCATTTTATCCAATAGTGAAGCCACTGATTTATCAATAATTGAATTTTCAGATTTAGAATTTGTGTTATTCTGCGAGCTTACTATGTGACTGCCTGCCAATAGTATGATAAATAATGATTTGTAGTACATTTTATGCATAGAACGATATCTTTAATTGTATTACGGGGTTTTTTTTATTATATGTTAAGCATGCAAGGCATCTATTATAACCAAGAAGTATTATTGCTCCAAATTACACTGATAAATTCAGTTTGGCGTCCTGCACTGTCCTGAAAAACATTTCTAAAATTCTCTTAACCTTAAGCTGTTATAAAACTCTTATTTCCTGTTAAATTTAAATTAAAACCTTGTTTTACTATCGAAACTTAGAAAGCTGAAGACACCTTTTGAATCTATAAATTTTCTCGCGAATATTTTGTAATTACTCCCATTATAGGTCCTAAAAACTACCTCTTTTAATGATTACTTTAAAGTACTGTTTTTAGTCTTGTGTTTCTCAATATCATGAGAGATTTCGTAATACTATGCAGCTTCTATCGTTCCCATGATGCGTCAAACTATACTATGCCATTTTAAAAATGATTGTGTACAAATTTAGATTTGTAACATTATCTTAATGATCAGGTATATGACAGTAGGTAATTATTTTTTTCTGAATTCGTATTTATCCTTAGGATAGTATAAGCAATAGGATTAATTGGACAATCTCACCGAATAGAAAGTCATGAGTTAACTATTATAATGATTAATATCTCCAACAACTACGATCCCTCAAATAACTTCCTCACCTGTAGAAATAGTTTGCTTCAACTCTCACTAAATAAATCGATAGAAGAAAAAATACCAATCTTTAATGTCATATTATTAATAATGATGAATGGAATCGTGACTCTAAAACAGATAAATGGTGTCGATGATAATTATCATTTAACGATCCAGCACACCTCTTTATTTAATGATTGGGTATTGGGAAAATTCGATCTGGTAAAAAATTTGTGTATCAAAAAAGAACAGAACAGGGTAAATAAAGACATTGCACTAAAAAATTAAAAGATCTTATTTATAAATACCAGGAACAATTTTTAAATTTACAATAGTTTTGTCATATGGCCATTTTGTAATGTTTAACTGCTGATAGGCTTCATCCCACATGACATTTGAACTATCAAAATTTTTAGATGATTTTTGTATTTCTAATCCTACGCTTTTAATTGGATCATATATCATCACCACATCATTACCAATTAAAATTGAGAAACCATCTGGATAATGTCTATTGGCACCAACGAAAACACGTGATGCACCTTTACTATTGTCGGTTAATATATTGACATCTAAAATTCGTGTTGCAAAATTGAACATAAAAGACTGAATATCTCCTGCAATAACCTGCGGATAAGGTCGTGCAATGATATCGGTAATATATTTTCTTTCAATAGTTCCGACAGCATTCTTATCGCTGAAAATAGCCCAGGTTGAAGGCCCACCAGCCATAAAATTTTGCATTTTAGGGTTTCCTGAAAACCATGCTTTTATACTTCCCACACCCATTTTATCAAACACTTCAGCAGTTTTAATGTACAGTTCTCTGTATTTATACTGCCCTAAATTACCAGTTAACAAGGTATCCGTGCTAGCAAAGGTTGGGAAACCCCATTCTCCGATAAGAATTGGCGCGTTGAGCATTATTGATTCTTTGTCAAAACGATCCATTACTGGTTTTACCAATTCTTCTTTATTTTGATATATATGAGGAGAAAATACAATGTTCTTTCTATTTACTGATGCCGTGATTTCTGCATATTGATTATTATCAATACTTTCTCCCTTATTCATAAATACAGATTGAATCAAAATCTTTTTATCTGCATTAATTTTATGACTTTCATCTATTATTTTTTGATAAAATGGTATGAGATGTTCGTTCGTAAGATCTTTATAAGAGATATCCATAGTTAATTTTCTCGGTTCATTGACAACGTCATATCCAATCACGTTATCTTCTTTTTCAAACCGCTCCCAAACCTCTTTCCATGCGTTTATATATAATGTTTGCTCATTATTTTTATTGGCCCACAACGCCTCCCAAGAAAACTCATCAACACCATAAACCGTCATTTTAAAAACAGTTTTTACACCAACGTTCTTTCCTAATGTGACTAAATCTTCTAAATGGTGCAAATAGCTTTCCTCTAATTTAGCACCAGAAAATTCACTTAAACGTCCCAATTCTAAGCGTACTACTTGAAAATTTGCACCAAGACGCACCATTCTGACATAATCATCACTTTTAAAATCTCCAGCGTTAGTAACAATCACAAAACCTCTGGGTATAATATGTCTACCTTGATCATCCCTTAATCCGTGTTTTATTTGGGCATTTGAAGTTGTTGATATAAGACAAAGCAACATCATAACAAATAAAAATAAAGGATTTAAAATACCGGTTGTGTTCATATTAAATTTGATAAATTTATTTAAACTCAAACCAATCCAAATGTAGAATATCTGATGAGCTGCCTTTAAAAACAAAGTAAATATCAGTTACATCTTTCATATCTTTCAGATCACAACTAAAGGTTTTGTAAGTGTTCCATCCTCCAGTGCTGGAAATTTTACAACTTCCTAATAACTTTCCAGATTTGCTTTTATCACGAATCTCAATGGTACCTTCATTAATAGAAGATAAACAAAACTCGATTAATGTTTTATCGGTAAGATTTTGAATATTTGGAAAATAAAGTTCTCCACCGTCTTTTACATTTTGAATTTCAAATCCGCCAATTGGCGCTTCTTTCTTATCCAAATTTTCGGATTTCATATACCATTCGGCTTCAATTCTGTCCCAATTGGCATCATAGCGTCCAACACCTGTGGCAAAATGATGTTTTAAGAAATTGACATCATCAACCATTTCTCCATTATCCTTGTAATGCAAATAAGTGATATACGATTCTCTAAATTTTATTTTTGGATCGATGTAAAACTTACACCAAGTGTGGAACCATTGGTTATTCCACGTAAAATAGTTACCATGTGCCTGTCCTGTCAAACCATAATTTCCATCGCCAGAATTGCCAACAAAATCATAAGGCCCATATATATTGTCAGACATGGCATATTGTGAGCCAGCTGATAAATAGTATTTTCCATTGCGTTTATGAAGGTTTGGTTTATCGTTAAAAAATCCATCTTTTTTATTAAAGTCAACCACTTTTGGCTGTTCCTTAAGTGAAATCATATCAGCACCCAGTTCCGCAATGAAGTATCGTAAATCTTTATCTTTAGAATCAAGGTGACCGAATATCATAAACGATTTTCCGTCATCATCATTTAAAACTGTTGCATCATATTCACTTCCATTAGTTAAATCCTTTTCTAACATCGGCTTTCCCAAAACATCCTTATACGGTCCTTCAGGTTGGTCTGCAACAAGCACTCCAGAATCATCATTCCCGTTTGAAAAATAGAAATAAAACTTACCATTTTTTTCAACCGTTTCAGTTGCCCAACAGCGTGTTGAACCTTTGCCCATATAGGTCTCAGATGGGTCAATCTTAAGTTCATAGGTCCAGTTTACCAAATCCTTTGATGACCATATATGCCAATCGGGCATTATAAAATGATTGGCTGTAGAATCTGCATCCCTTGTAGAAAATAGATAGGCGTTTTCATTGAAAATATAGATATGAGGATCCGCCATTCCAAAGTCTTTGACAATAGGGTTTTGAGCGGTGCTATTCAAGCTGAAACTCACCAAAATAAATAATAATACGTATTTAAAAAAATTCATGTTTATATGTTATTTAATTTTTTCTTTAGAAATCTTAATTCTTTTTGATTGATAACTTTAGAGCGCCTGCGTAGCTTCCTGTTCTATTCAATTCGTCATACACACGAACTTTCCAAAAGTATGTTTTAGTTGCATCTAATTCTTTGCCATTATAAGTTATTGCGTCTTGTGTCTCACTTTCAACCTTACCACTATTCCATACGTCACCAATATTCTTATCACAATTTTCTTTTGAAGAGGACACTAGTATTTGATATGCTGTTTGTTTTTGAGTATTGTTTGAAATCTTCCAGCTAAACATATTATTCTTGAAGGTTTCATTAGATAGGTTTAGCGCATAAGGATCTTTATATTTTACAATTAATTTCTCAGTTTTTGCTCTTAAATTAGTGAGCACCTCTTGAGATTTTTCATCATTAACGAGGTTATAAATTTCTTTGGGATCTTCTTGTATATTGTATAATTCTTCTATCGATTTATCATCAACGTATCTAAAATATTTCCAATCTTTAGTTCTTACACCTTCACTTGGTGGAATTTCCTTTTTATCCCATAAATGTTCGATTAGTATCGTATCTCTTTTGACATCAAAGTTTTCAGAATCCATAAAAGGTTTCAAGCTTTTTCCGTGCCAACTTGCGGGAGCTTGCACACCAGCAAAATCTAAAATTGTGAATGGCACATCGATGTTTAATGCCACAGCATCAATATCTTTATGTGTTTTATTTCTAGGATCGTAGATAATTAATGGCACTTTTAAGGAGTTGTCGTACATAAGCCATTTACCTGCCAATTGTCGTTCGCCCAAGAACAGACCATTATCACCCATAAAAACGATGATGGTATTATCGGCAATTCCTTTAGCTTCGAGTTCTTTACGTATTTTGGAAATTTCGTTATCTACGCCGGCAATCATTCTGTAATACCCTTTTACGCTGTGTTGGTATTTTTCAGGCGTATCATATCTCCAATGCCAACGCAATCTATTAAAACCATCCTTAACACGTTGTGGTAATCTATCGTAGTATTCATCTTCTGAAATATCAGCACCTGGCACGATATTCAGTGCTGTTTGACCGTCTGGTACGGTTGTGTTTTTTAAAACATGATCATATTCTTCATCCCAAAAATATTGCTCAACCGTATTATCACTGGCATGTGGCGCACTAAAACTAAGTTGCAAACTAAATGGCTTGTCCGTTGGTGCCTCTTTGATAAACTCGATTGCTTTCTCTCCCGTATAGCGTGTTAAATGCACGGTATCCTTTCCTAATGTTTTGTAATAATAACTGGTTCTATCCTTGCGGTCATAGCGCAAATCATAATTTTCATAAACATTATACAGCGAATCTAGATGATTGTATTTAACGCCAAATTTGCCATAAAATCCCGTATAATAACCTGCATTTTTGAGCAGACGCGGATAGGCATTTCGCATATATTCATCTTTTATATCTCCAGTAGTAAAGCTGTAATTATGCGTCCGCTCTTGCAAACCACTAATGATACTTGCTCTGCTGGCTGCACAAATTGGTGTAGTAGCTATGGCATTTTTAAAAAACACACCTTCCTTTGCTAATTTATCCATTTCTGGAGTATAAGCCAACGGGTTGCCAGCATAACCTAAAGCATCCCAACGTTGGTCATCAGTTAAAATAAAAATGATATTAGGCTTTTTATGTTCCTCTTTTGCATCAACTGATTTTTCAATCTTGTTACTACAATTACATAACATGATAATAACTGTAAAAACTAACAAGATTCTAGATCGATTCATAATTTTTAAGAAAGTATTACTTTTCATTTTTAAGTATTTGAGGTGAAAAATAAGTTCTTTAACACCACGTCTTTGAGCATCTGCTTTTGAGGAGAACCTTTTAAAAAGTCACAAAAATTCCTATTAATTAACCAGAGCTCCTATTCAAATGGTGCCAATCTCACGTGATTTTCAAGTAAATGTGCAACAGAGTTACCATTGGAAAAGATATAGTTGTGCAATTTTACATTTGCTGAAAATTTAGTAGCTGGTAGAACGGGAGAATTATTGATCCCAATAGTGTAATTCCAATCACGACTTAGTGTCATTATTTGATTTAAAGGGTCAGTAGACAACGTTTCAAAAGTATAATTGGCATCTAAGGTCAATAAATGTCCTGGTCCTTGATCAACATAAGTTGGCACTATGTAATATAAGAGAATCTTTCTTAATTTTACAGGATCGACATCTGCTAAGGAGATGTTAGGATTTCCGAATTCACGTCTTTTAATACCATTAAAATTTCTCCAACCAAAATCTTTAAGAAGAAAATATGTCCGTTTATCAGTAGTATTACTATACTCCTCCTGTAAATCAGTTAATTTAATAGCTTCAATTAGAAAGTTAAACTCATTTTTAGGATTGGTCTGAATCCATTCCCAAGGGGTCATTGCGCCAAATGTAACTTGTGGTGTTGTAGCTGGATCGAATTCAAATTTTTCTTGAGGTTTCAAATCGCATCCAAATGTTATGATAGCTATACACACTAAAATAACGGCGTTTAATTTTAGTTTTATATTTTTTTTCATTACTCGCTGTTTTATTTTTTAATATTATTAATATGGTTCATTCTGTTCTAAGAGCGGATTGTCAATTAAATGCCTGAAATAAATAGGCCAATCTATGGTTCCTTCGGTCTGTCCATTTATTGGTCCTAAAACTTCAACCGCCTTACCTGTTCGTACAAGATCCCACCATCGTGTCCCTTCAGCAAACAACTCTAATTGTCTTTCGTCCAAAATAAAATTCTCTAAGGCTACCTTATTATTAATATCAACATCTAGAGTGGTACCAGAATTCACTAAAGGCAATTCCCGAGAAACTCTTACCTGATTTAATAACTCTAATGCAATTTCTGGATGATCTAATTGGTTTTCAGCCTCTGCTTTTAAAAGTAACATATCAGCATATCGGAACAATACAATATTGGTATCATCTTCCGCTGGACTATAATTCGTTTTGGCATATTTTGAAACCCGTATATCTTGAGGGCTACCTACTTCTGTTACGGTTTCATAATATCGCCAATCACCATAAATTGGAATTTCATTACCTGTTGCTGGATCTGTCGTGAAAATATGTGCTGGCACACCTGGATATTTTAACATCCATTCTTCCTCTGTTATAGGAAATCTTTTAAGCCATTTATTTTGAACTAATGGAGAAATCCATACGGAAGGCACACCTTGAAAAAATATTGAATAGATCCCAGAGGCTCTATTCCCGTCTTCTTCAAAATCATATTTAAGGGACATGATTAATTCTGGACCTTCTTGACCTTGATCCGGAAAAGCAATATCATTTAAAAATAGGTTTCTCCATGACACTCTATCTTTTGTTAAGGAATAACTATTTAAAGCTATTAATTGGTCTAGGGCGTCATTTGCATCTTGATATCTTTGCAAAAACATAAAAATTTTAGATTTAAAAGCTAACATACTTGCTTTAGAAAACCTGTAAGGACTTGTAGAGGTTGTAATAAGTTCATCTGCCTGCGCCAAATCAGAAAGCACTAAGTCAAGAACCTCTTGGGCGGTTGATCTAGGTCTGAAAGAACTGTCGTCAAACGTTAACGCAGCTTCTTTAAACAATGGTACACCTCCCCAAACCCTATAGGCATCAAAATAGGCATAGGCGCGTAAGGCATAGGCTTCACCCAATAAATTTTCATTAAACTGAGGAATCTGTGGGATTTTTTCAATGGCGATATTGGCTCTAAAAATCATAGTATATAACTCATTCCATCTTAGTGCATCTTCATAATCTGAAGTTAATGAATTTGTGATCATAGCTTGAGTTTCACCTGATGGTTGATCAGATTCAACATAATTGTCAGATCTAAATTCACCCCAATAAAAATGCTTTACACGATACGTTCTTTGCATGGCATCATATATTGATGCTACACCAAGTTCCGCATCCTGATTTGTATTCCAAAATATTTCATCTGAAACTTCGCTTATTGGACTTTGATCTAAAATGTCTTCACATGACGTTATTACCACAAGTAACATGCATGCTGATACTGCTGTTAATAAATGTTTTACTTTTTTCATCTCTATATTATTATGATTTATGAAATAGTCTTTAGAACTGGGCTTTTAAACTTAAAATTATTTCCGTTTTATTTGGGTACCTCAAATCATCCCACCCTGGTCTAAGCGCATCACCTTGATAGCCTAATTCCGGATTATAACCTTCATAATTGGTGAATGTCAATAAATTATTTACGATGAGATCTAGGGAAAATGAATCCATAAACGTGAATGTTTCATTTGGAATAGTATAGCCCAATCTAACATTCTGCAGTTTAATAAAATCACCTTGGCTTACATATTTTGAATCGAAGCCTGTTCTGTTCTGAAATCTACTTGATTCAAGACTTGGATATTCTGCAATATCACCTTGATTTACCCAAGCCCCGTCAATTCTATCAGGACCTGGCGCAAAAACAGCATTAGCCGCCTTATCTCGAGTATGGTCGTAACCTCTATAAATATCATTCCCAAAACTGAAATTAATTAAGAAGGACAATGAAAAATTCTTATACTCAAATGAGTTTCTCCAGCCACCAATAAAATCTGGCAAGCCATTTCCAATAATGGTTCTATCTGCTTCTTGATCTATTACAAAATCTCCATTTTGGTCTTCCCATATAGCGTCTCCTCCGCCTAAAAGCCTATTTCCAAACTTAAGCTGGTTTATATTACCAGTATATTCTTGACCATTAAGGGTGTAGTTCACAAAAGTGTTATTTGCATCAAAATTAGGCGTCAACCTTACACCTGCATCATTGTAAGCGTTGGATTGGTCATATCTAAACACTCCCAAATTCTTAAATCCATACATATTTCCAAGAGATTCACCTACTTCAACCAAATAGCCTCCATTAGTAGGTTCAAACCCATCATCGTCTGCTAATTCCAGTACTTTGTTCTTGTTAAAAGAGATGTTGAAGCTTGAGGACCATGAAAAATCTTCAGTCTTAATCGGCGTGCCCCTTACTTCAATATCAATACCTTTATTTTCAACAGAACCGATGTTCCCTATAATTGTAGAAAAACCAGTTTCTTCAGGTATGGGTCTATCGTATAATAACTCAGTAGTAGTTTTTATATATCCATCTACGGTTAACATTAATCTTCTGTTAAAGAAGGCCAAGTCAATTCCATAGTTTTGTTGGGCAGTTTCTTCCCATCCTAAATCGGCATTTCCAAGTTGAAAAGGTGCAAAACCATTAATACCATCATAAAAGTAACCAGGACCATATAACGCTTGGTTTAAATAATTACCGATACGTTCATTACCAGTAATAGCATAACTTGCACGCAATTTAAATTCACTAAGAAAATCGAAGGATTTCATGAAATTTTCGTTAGAGATTCTCCAACCAGCGGATACGGAAGGAAAGTTACCCCATAATTTATTTGATCCAAATCTTGAAGATCCATCCCTTCGGAATGTAGCTCCCAACAAATACTTTCTCTGATAGTCATAAGTAGCTCTTGCGTAAACAGATGACAAAGAATGTCTAAACCATTCTGAACCTGTACGGGATACATCAAATTCTGAAACATTATTAAATGTTTGTATGTAATCATTATTAAATCCTAAGGCTCTTAGCGTAGTGTTTTCCTGCTCCCACTTTTGAATAGATAATCCTAATAAACCAGTTACCGAATGACCCCCATTAAACTTATGATCATAAGAAAAGTAATTTTCATTTTGCATATCATAAGACAAACGCGTTATTTCTTGACCATTGATTCTACCATTTACGGCATCTACAGTCTGGGAGGGTCTAAATTGATTTAATTTTTGATTATTATAATTGACACCAAGCGTAGTCTTAAATGATAATGACGGCGTTAATTGAAAATTGATATAATTAAATGATGAGCCTCTAAACTGCCTATTATCATTTGTACTTAATAACGCTCGTGCCACGGGATTGGCCCTTGCAAATCGCTCTCTAATAAATGAACCATCAAAATCATAGATGAGAACATCCGGTTGTCTGTAGGATAATTCACGAAACACAGCACCTTCAAACAACCCTTCTTGACCTTGGTAGGATCCTGTTAAACGGGTTCCTGCAGATATAACTTTACTAATATCGAAATCTAATTTTAGTGTTGTGTTTATACGTTTAAAACCACTTCCAATAATAATTCCTTCTTCGTTAAGGAAACCCGTATTCCAGTAAAATCTTGAAGTTTCACTGCCACCACTTACGCCTACGTTAACTTGAGTCTTTAAACCCATTTGCTGAATTAAGTCTTGTATATCTACCACCAATTGAGAACGAATACCCAGTGAATCTTGTACAGTACCAGAATTATCTGTTGACCCTGTTCTTAAGCTCAGAAATTTGTTCCATTGAATGGTATTGGAAACAGGTACTTTATTGGACAAAAAACTATAAGATGTTTGTATGCTTGTTTCAATTTTAGGTTTACCCTCTTTCCCTATTTTAGTGGTAATAATAACCACACCATTTGCAGATTTAGAACCATAAATAGCAGCAGAAGCCCCATCTTTTAAAACATCAATAGATTCTATATCATTGGGGTTTAGATTATCTATATCATCCACTTGTTGCCCATCAACCACATACAAAGGACCAATCCCTCCTGAGAGTGTCGATATCCCTCTGATGACAATTTCAGAACTATTACCGGGACCATTATTAGTTAGAATCTGAACACCAGCCATTCTTCCCTGCAAAGCCCCTAAAGCATCCACAGGAGCGGATTCATTGAGTTCTTCCGATTTTACCGAAGCAATCGATCCCAGAACATCGCGCTTATTAACCGAGCCATAACCAATAACAACAACTTCATCAAGTTGTTCTTTATCTTCATTTAGACTAACGTTTACTAAAGTTTTATTAGCAACTGCAATTTCCTCAGATTTAAATCCAACATAAGAGAAAACTAAAATTTGAGAGCCAACAGTAAGATTTATTGTGTAGTTACCATCAAAATCCGTTGTCACGCCATTGGTGGTTCCTTTTTGTAATACATTAACCCCAGGTATTGGCACTCCATCAATAGAAGATACCGTACCAGAAACAGTGCCTACTTGAGCTTGAGTCGAAAAACCTAAGATTCCCAAAAACATAAACATTGTAAAGAAACACGCGTTACGTAATGTTCCTGAATGCTTTCTAATTTTTTTTCCCATAATTTGGATACTTTTATATTATTAAAAATTATAAATGGATTGTGATGAAAAGTGATGTCATTAGGACAATCTCTTTTATTTCATATAAACAAATGAAAAGCTTTTAAAAAAAAAAGCTATCCTGCACTGTACTGCATTATTAATAATAATGTAATTTATAAGTCATTTAATTTACTGGCCCTGTGCAACATATTAAGTTTTTAATAATAACCTTTGATGTCGCTTAAACATTGAAACTATAAGGGATTTATAACTTTTGCCTCATTAATATTAATCTTAAATAAATAGGGCACTTTAAAAGACTAAAATATAATCTCATACAATGCTTAGAACTTATATTCTCAATTTGTAATTTTAATCAACAGCATTACATATCAAAATATTTTAGTACATCAGGATTCGAAAAATGTAATTTGCTTTACGAATTCTCTGGTAGATAAATGCTGAATTGGAATAACTATATTAAATAAGATTTTTTGTCAATTAGATTTATAATATTTCAAGAAAACTTAACAAGTTAAATCATTATCTATCTTAATTAAGATATCCAAATAGTCTATGAACCTATCAAACTAATTTAATTTACACAAAAGATAAAAGCACTTAACAGAAAAAAATTATTTCTGATATTCATATATTACAATTAAATTATAGACACTATAGTGGAAAGTATTTAGGAACTAAAACTATATAAATAATTTTAGAGGAATTTCTTAAATTACTTATATGGCATTATTAATATTTACTTCTGGAAAGTTAAATCGATAGAAACATGGATAATCTCAAGATAAAAATAGATCACAGGAGTAATTACTCGAAAAATTGTCGACGCTATTCACGAAGAAGTGAGCACAAAATCAGCAGAATTTTCATAATGAATAAACCTGTACAACTTTGTGGCAATATTAATAATAGAAGACATTATAATAATCTTGACTTACTTGTTCAAAAGGAAAATGGTTTCATTAGATAGTCTCTTTGAAAAATTGCCTTATTTCATAAAATGATAGAACTTTTTCATAAGCACGGCATCGCAATAATTAAAAAATAACTTTACTATTTTTTTATAAATTGACACAAAAGTGCATGAATAAACTCAAATAGAATTTCTATCAATAAAATTAAATGGTACTTTAAATTTCCCTTTTTTCTTGTCGAGAATCATTTGTGCGGCTGTTTCTCCCATGACCTTGAAATCTGTAGACATAACTGTGATGCCTAAAAGTTCCTTTAATGGGGTGTCATTATAAGAAATTACCCCAATGTCTTTGCCCATAATAAATTCATCATCCCTGATTTGTTTCACCAAATTAACCAAATCAGATTCTTCAATTGTAATGAACAAATCTCCTTTTTTAAGAATCATTTCATCATAGACTTCACTGAGAACTTCAAAATTCAATTTAAATTCTGCGCAAAATTTTCTAAAGCCGTGCAGAATACGTCTAGGGAAAGGATAAACTGCTTTGTCTGGATAAATTAAAATTATTTTGTCATAAGTTACAATTTTATTGAGCCCTTGCTTTAATGCGTCATAAATATCATTTTCGAAATCTTGAAAAATTTCAACAATCTCACCATCCATATTGAGCTTGATATTATCAAGAATCACAAGTTTTTGTTTTGGAATTTTCTTTATGGCATTTACCACCGGCTCCGTAAAACTTAAATGCTTTAATTCATCATTTTTAAAATGAGGCATGATTACGTAATAATCATAGGCCGATTTATGCTTTTCCATCAGATTTAGAAAAAGGGATTCATCGCAATGATAAATGTGTAAATCAGTATGTACATTGGTTCCTATAGCATTTAAGAATGAATTATAGGTTTGCATTTTATATGAACTCAATTTATTTACCAAAAATAAAATATTTATTTTAGACAAAAGTTGTGTTCTGTTGATATAGTAACCTTTTCCTCTAATTGAAGTAATGATTTTTCGTTCTTTCAATATATTATATGCCTTCTCTACCGTATCTCTAGATAAATAAAATTCTTCACTAAATCTGTTGATGGATGGAATTTTTTGGTCTATTTTAAAATTACCTAATGAGACGTTGTAAATCATGGAATCCACAATTTGTCTGTATTTGGGAATTCTTGAATCTTCATCAATTTTAATAAATTTAAATATATCCATATGTTAGGGTTTTAAGTGGATAATCGTTGAGATTTAGATAACAAAGTAAATGGAATTTTGAGAAAAATCCATTTTTAACCACAATATATTTAGATTAGGTGAAATTATAATATATATACTTTAACGGTACAGTACAGGATAGAAATTATTTAGTGTGCCATTATTTTTGCTATCGAACTATTTATTTAAAGATATGAAGAACCCTACTAAAAATTTCAAATACGTTGATTATCTCTGGGATAATGATAAAGCCGAAAAAATAAAAGATGATCAAATAGCATTGTTCTTGTACCGTTCCAATATTTTGGGAGCTGATTTAAGAATTACCAACTACGGAGGAGGAAATACGAGTTGCAAAACTATTGAAACAGATCCATTAACAAATGAAGAAGTAGAAGTAATGTGGGTAAAAGGATCTGGTGGAGACATTGGAACTTTAGATAGATCAGGCATTGCAGGTTTGTATACTAAAAGACTACGAAATTTAAAGAATGTATATGGTGGAATGGCAGATGAAGACCGTATGGTGGGATTATTTGACCATTGTATATATGATTTAGATAGTAAAGCGCCTTCTATTGATACTCCTTTACATGGTTTATTGCCATTTGCTCATATAGATCACTTACATCCTGATGCTTTAATTGCAGTTGCTGCAGCTAAAGACAGTGAAAAAGTAACGAAAGAAATTTGGGGTGATACTATGGGATGGGTGCCTTGGCAACGTCCGGGTTTTGATTTAGGTCTTCAGTTAGAAAAATGTTTGGCTGATAACCCTGGCATCAGAGGGATTGTTTTAGGTTCTCACGGTTTATTTACCTGGGGAGACACATCTTACGAGTGTTATATTAACAGTTTAGAAGTTATTGAAATGGCTTCTGAATTTATAGAGAATAAAATCAAAGAAAAGTGTAGCGTTTTTGGTGGTCAAAAAATTGAAAGCTTACCAAAGCAAGAGCGCTTGGAAAAAGCAGCCCATATTATGCCTTTATTGAGAGGTTTATGTTCTTCTGAAAATAGAATGATAGGACACTTTGCTGATAGCGATGTCGTCATGGAATACATCAATAGTAATGACTTGGAAAGACTGGCACCCATGGGAACGTCTTGTCCAGACCACTTTTTGAGAACAAAAATTCAGCCATTAGTATTAAAATTAGATAAAAATGAAGACTTATCTAATACTGAGGCAATTTTAAAAAAATTGGAGCCTGCATTTAAAGCATACAGAGCTGAATATGCTGAATACTATAATACTTGTAAAAAAGAAAACAGTCCTGCTATTCGTGATGCTAATCCGGTCATAATTATTTACCCAGGTATTGGAATGTTTAGCTTTGCTAAAAATAAGCAAACTACTCGTGTTGCAAGTGAATTTTATGTAAATGCCATTAACGTCATACGTGGTGCTGAAGCCATTACTGAGTATACATCTTTACCAAGACAAGAAGCTTTTGATATTGAATACTGGTTATTGGAAGAAGCCAAATTATCAAGAATGCCAAAAGAGCAACCTTTATCCCGTAAAGTTGCTTTTGTAACTGGCGCAGGAGGTGGTATAGGTAAGGCTATTGCTGATAAATTAGCAGCTGAAGGCGCAGTAGTTGTTTTGACAGACATTAATGAAGACAGTTTAATCGAAGCAAACGCAACTTATAAAAGAGACGTTTCTACATATGCCATATGTGATGTAACAAATACCGATTCTATTGCTTCCGCTTACAAAAAAGCCTGTGTTGAATTTGGAGGTGTTGATATCGTTGTGCACAGTGCTGGATTGGCCATTTCTAAAGCCATAGAAGATACTACTGATAAAGATTGGAATATCTTACATAGTATATTAGTAAAAGGACAATTTGATTTAGCAAAACAATTTTCAGCAATTACCCGTAAGCAAAATTTAGGCGGCGATTTTATTTCAATTGCAAGTAAGAACGGATTGGTCGCAGGACCCAACAATGTTGCTTATGGAACAGCAAAAGCAGCTCAACAACATATGGCACGTTTGTTAGCGGCTGAGTTGGCAAAAGACAAAGTTCGTGTCAATACTGTAAATCCTGATGGTGTTATTGTTGGTAGTAAAATTTGGGAAGGTGCTTGGGCTGAAGGCAGAGCTAAAGCCAATGGAATTACAGTGGCAGAATTACCGGCCTTTTACGCAAAAAGAAATTTACTTAACGAAATAATTACACCATCAGATATTGCAAATGGTGTTTTTACATTTGTTGGGATATTAGATAAGTCAACAGGAAACATTATTAATGTTGATGGTGGCATGGCAAATGCATTTGTAAGATAATTTTTTGAGTTAGCTTTATTCAATCATTAAAACTTCCATAGTACCACTAAAACCATCTATGGGAGTTTTTTGTAAAACAAAATTTATGAGAATTTCAAAAGATCACATTCACGATTCGAGTATGAATGAATTGTCAGTACATAAAGAGAACTTTGACTTTTTATCCAATAATTTAAGTAAAAAAAATGTTGACGTTAAGGCACTTATTAAAAAACTATCAGATTTTCAAGTTGCTATTCCAAGTTGGGCTTTAGGTGCTGGAGGTACACGTTTTGGTCGTTTTTCTTTTTATGGAGAACCCTCAAGCTTAGAGCAAAAGTTGGAGGATGTAGGTGTGTTGCATGCCCTTACACAAACTGCCGGCGCCGTTTCATTACATATTCCGTGGGATGTACCGAGTGATTATAAAGCCATCAAAAATATGGCCGATGAACTCGATATAAAATTTGATGCGGTTAATTCTAATACCTTTCAAGATCAAAAAAACGCAAAGGAATCCTATAAATATGGTTCTTTGAGCAATACAAGTGTGGCGGTAAGAGAACAAGCGGTAGCTCATAATCTGGACGTTATTAAAATTGGAAATCAATTAGGATCAAAAAGTTTAACGGTTTGGTTGGCAGACGGATCGAGTTTCCCTGGTCAGAATAATTTTCAGACCGCTTTGAGCAATACGGAGGACAGTCTTAAGAAAATTTACAAACAACTTCCCGATGACTGGAAGTTACTAATAGAATATAAACCTTATGAACCTAATTTTTACAGTACAGTCATTCAAGATTGGGGTACATCATTCATGTTGGCAAATGCCTGTGGAGAAAAAGCCTATTCTCTGGTTGACTTAGGACACCATTTACCCAACAGCAATATTGAACAGATTGTTTCTGTCTTGATGCTCAAAGGGAAACTGGGAGGTTTTCATTTTAACGATAGTAAATATGGTGATGATGATTTGACCGTTGGCAGCATCAAGCCTTATGCCTTATTCTTGATTTTTAATGAATTGGTCTATGGTATACAAAACAATCCGCAAAACCCAGATTTAGCGTGGATGATTGATGCGAGTCATAATATAAAAGACCCACTTGAAGATTTGATTCAATCGTTGGAAGCCATTCAGGAAGCTTATGCAAAAGCGTTGTTAATTGATCAGTATGAATTGAGAAATGCACAGCTTAACAATGACGTTGTCAAGTGCCAAGAACTATTACAAGACGCCTTTAGAACTGATGTAAGACCATTGTTGGAAAGTGCGAGACTACAGAGTGGAGGTGCCTTAAGTCCAATAAAATCCTATCGTTCTTTAGATATTAGAAATGAATTGATAAAAGAAAGAGGCAAACATAATATTGCCTCAGGTCTATAAGGATTCTCAATTATGAAACAAAAGGTAACAGCAATTTTTGATATCGGAAAAACAAATAAAAAATTCTTCCTTTTCGATGAAGCTTATCAACAGGTCCATAAAGAATATATAAAATTTAATGAAATAACTGATGAAGATGGATTTCCAACCGAAGACCTTACCGCGTTACAAAAATGGTTAAAGAAAGTATTTAATAGAATCCTTAAAGCTGAACAGTACGACATTAAAGCCATCAACTTTTCTACCTATGGTGCAAGTTTTGTCCATTTGGATGAAAATGGCACACCATTAACACCACTTTATAATTACACCAAACAAATCGATCAAAGGCTAATCGATGGGTTTTTGGATAAGTACGGTCCTAGGGAAAAGTTTCTCAACACAACGGGTTGCTCTGATTTAAGCCTCTTAAATTCGGGCTTGCAACTCTATTGGATCAAACATACCAAACCTGAAATTTTTAAGAGTATTAAGTATTCATTGCACCTACCACAATATTTGAGTTACGTATTCACGGGCATTCCATTAAGTGAATATACAAGCATCGGTTGTCATACGGCATTATGGAATTATCAAACTAAAGATTACCATGATTGGGTTTACCAAGAAAGTATTCACAAAATTTTGCCACCAATTGTCTCCACAGAAACAAGTGTCAATATGAATTATAATGGCAAACGCATCAAAATTGGGGTAGGTATTCATGATAGCTCAGCGGCTTTATTGCCTTATGTAAGAAGCATTAAAAAGAAATTTGTTCTGGTGTCTACAGGTACATGGAGTATCGCATTTAATTCATTTGATAATGAAGCAATTTCTAAGAATCTAGAAGACAAGGAAGCCATCAATTATATGCGGATTAATGGGAAGCCTGTAAAGGCAACACGTTTGTTTTTGGGCAATGAATATAAAATTCAGGTACAGAAACTTGACAAACATTTTGGTGTGAGTGAGGATTATCACAGATCCGTAAAATTTGATTATGACAGTTATTTTGAAATCGTAAAAGACTTTCAGCATTATTTCAAATGGGAAAGTATTGTTGATCCGGAGATGCCTTCTGAAACATCAATTCCCTTTGATAAATTTGAACATGCCTACCATCAATTAATGACAGAGTTAGTGCTTTTGCAAATTAAAAGTATAAAGAAAGTTATTGGAGACGATGAAATAAGAAGGCTTTATGTTGATGGTGGTTTTAGTGATAATGATGTATATATAAAATTGCTTTCACATTATTTTAGAGATAAGAAATTAAGGACGACAGATTCTTCATTAGGTTCTGCCCTTGGGGCAGCCATTGCCATTTCAGATTCTAAACTAAATTCCAAATTTTTAAAGACTAATTATTCGCTCAAAAAACACGTCCCGTTTATAGTTAAATAAAAGAAAAAATGGCTTTAGATTTCAATACAAAATATCCTTCCATAGATGATTTAAGAAACAGGGCAATGCAACGCATTCCCAAATTTGCTTTTGAATATTTGGATGGAGGTTGCAATGAAGATGTGAATTTAGTCCGGAATACGTCAGAATTAAGGGAAGTACAATTGAAGCCCAACTATTTAAAAAGTCATCATGGTTCTAGAATGAAAACCAAATTGTTCGGTATTGAATACGACGCACCTGTTGGGATTGCACCTGTTGGATTACAGGGTCTGATGTGGCCAAATGCTGCTGAAATACTGGCTAAATCAGCTTTTAAGCACAATATTCCTTTTATTCTAAGTACGGTAACAACCACAAGCATTGAACGCGCCAGCGAACTTACAGAAGGAAAAGCCTGGTTTCAACTGTATCACCCAACTGAAGATAGATTGCGTGATGATCTTATTAATAGAGCAGCAACTGCGGAATGTCCTGTCCTAGTTATTTTGTGCGATGTGCCATCTTTTGGTTATCGTCCAAGAGACATTAGAAACGGATTGGCAATGCCTCCAAAAATGTCTTTGGACAATATTTTACAGGTTTTGGGAAAACCAAATTGGGCAATGCAAACTTTAAAACATGGACAGCCTAATTTCGCCAACTTATTACCTTATATGCCCAAAGGTTTAGATTTAAAACAGTTGGGGAAATTTATGGATCAAACCTTTTCTGGACGCTTAAATGCCGATAAAATAAAGCCTATTCGCGAGATGTGGAAAGGCAAATTAATTTTAAAAGGTGTCGCTAATGAGGAGGATGTTGAAGAAGCCATAAAACTTGGCATTGATGGCGTTATTGTGTCCAATCATGGTGGTCGCCAATTAGATGCAGGCGAATCTACCATTAGACCTTTGGAACGTATTGCCAAAAAATACGGAGATCAAATAGAAGTTATGATGGATAGCGGATTAAGATCTGGGCCTGATATTGCGAGAGCCATGGCAAGCGGTGCAAAATTTACGTTTATGGGACGCAGTTTTATGTATGGTGTTGCAGCGTTAGGTGCAGAGGGCGGCGACCATACAATTTCTATGCTTAAAACGCAATTGCAGCAAGTTATGGATCAATTGTGTTGCCATAGCGTTGAAGATTTTCCAAATCATTTAATATAACTAACTAAAACGCAGAGACATGACCCAATTTAGTGCAGAAAGCGAAGAAATAGAAGTAATTGCTGGTGGTGAATTCGAAAGAGAACCTGTACCACAATCAAAGTTAAAAAGTTGGAAAAGTTTCTTGGGCATGTACGCTGGAGAACATGCCGCAGGAACAGAGTTTATGATCGGGCCACTGTTTCTAACAGCAGGTGTTAGTGCCTTCGATTTAATTATAGGGTTGTTATTGGGAAATTTATTGGCCGTATTGAGTTGGCGTTTTTTAACCGCTGAAATCGCGGTAAAAAACAAATTGACCTTGTATTTTCAATTGGAAAAAATATGTGGAAAAAAATTGGTTACGTTTTATAACTTGGCCAATGGAGTTTTGTTCTGTTTTTTGGCTGGAGCAATGATTACGGTTTCTGCAACGGCTGTTGGAATTCCTTTTGATATGGAAATGCCAAAACTTACAGATACAATGCCCAATGGTGCCACTTGGATTATTATAGTAATTGTAATTGGTGCTGTTATATCATTAATCGCTTCAAAAGGTTATGACACGGTTTCTAAGGCTGCCAATTGGATGTCGCCTGTGATTGTATTGGCTTTTTTAGCTTGTGGTATTGTGGCATTGAATCAATTGGGCGTTGCCAGTTTTTCTGATTTTTGGAATATTTGGGGGGAAGGCTCAGAACCTTTTCCTGGACAAATAAAATTTACGTTTTGGCATGTTGTTATTTGGTCTTGGTTTGCGAATGCAGCAATGCACGTTGGAATGTCAGATTTATCGGTATTCCGTTTTGCTAAAAAAGCAAGTTCTGGGTGGACAACCGCAGCAGGCATGTATGTAGGCCACTATATGGCTTGGATAGCCGCAGCATTGTTATATGCAGTTTATTTAAAATCTCCAGAAGCCTTAAATTTTTTAGCCAATGGCGAAGCACCTCCAGTAGCTCCTGGACCTTTGGCAAATAACGCCATAGGAATCTTTGGAATTATTGCTGTGGTTTTAGCAGGTTGGACGACCGCTAACCCAACGATTTATAGAGCAGGGCTTGCATTTCAGGCAATAATCCCTAAAGCATCCACATTTTGGGTGACTATTCTTGCAGGTTCTATTGCGACCATTGCAGGTTTGTTTCCTGCCTTTGCGATGCAGTTGTTAGGTTTTGTAGCACTTTACGGCTTTATTTTGGCTCCTTTTGGTGCGATCATCGTATTTGAACATTTCTTCCATAAAAAATATGGAATTATAAAAAACTATGCTGAAGTGGCTGATATCAAATTCAATAAAGCCGTTATTTTCGCTTGGGCAATCAGTTTTGGACTTTTTTATTTCATATCGCTTAAGTTTGATGTGTTCTTGTCATTTGTGACTTTACCTTCTTGGTTGCTCTGTGGGGTATTGTTTTTGGTGTTCAGTAAGTATTTTCAGAAGAAAGTATAAAACGATTTCATTATAGCTTGAGTCAAATATTAACAAGATTATTTATTCCCATAGAAACTAGCATACCTCATTGACGATTTAAGTAAAACATGATATTATGAAAGTTTTTTAGAATAATGGATAAACAAAAAACTGAATATTTATATTTACATCACGAAAGTTTTTGAACTAAAATAAAGAGTTCACAATTCGTCAACATAGAGATAAAGACTTAGCAAAACACCTTATTATACTGGTTATCAGAGCTTTGGTTCTGACCCCAGTCGGGTCACATACTTAAACACGCATTAATAACCTTGTTGATTTAAATATTAGCGAGGTTTTTTACTTATATAATTTCAGAATCGGAGGTATCTTTTTGACAAAAGCTACTACCCTATTATTAAACTCTTACTTTAGCTGACAACTTTCCTTTTACCCCTCGAAAACTCCTATTAGTTGATGTAGCGGATGTTGTAAATTATAATCCAAACACAGGCGATGACGACCATGTTAATTATATCATTTTTCATTTAGATATAGCGTTAAAATCACTATCTTATCCTTTAATAAAATTTGAAGTTAAATTATTTAAGTCGCTCCCTAAATAGGCGTCATCCGTTATAACTATGGACAAAAGAATACTCTTTCTTACTGATTTTTCAAAGACGGCGCTCAATGCGGCTCGGTACGCGTTAGATCTTTATACGGACTCTGAATGCACTTTTCATTTTCTCAATACTTACCATGCAGACAGCTATTCTATTGAGGGCTATACGTATATGCATTCAGGACAACGTGCTTATAATGTTGAACAGCCAAAGACATCTATAAAATTCAGAAAGCTAATTGAACAGCTGCGTTTGCATGACAAACATCCAAAACACAGTTATTATACAATCGCCGCGAGCAACACATTGTTAGATGGCGTAAACGATGTCATTTCAAAACATGATATTGATATCGTCATTATGGGAGCAAAAGGCATGACCAGTTCAAGAACCGTTGTTTTTGGGATGAATACCATTGATATTATGGAAAACATAACCGCTTGTCCCGTATTAGCAATCCCAGAAGACGTTAAGTTCAAATCTCCCAAAGAAATTGTATTTCCAACCGATTTTAAAATTCCTTTTAAACGCAGAGAGCTTAAATATCTGATGAACATTGCAGAACTACACGGTTCGGAAATAAGGGTGCTACACGTTAAAGAAGCAGCCCAACTAAACAGATCTCAACAAGAAAACAAAGACTTGTTGGGACGGCTTTTTAAAGATATAACGCATAGTTTTCATGACGTCCAAGACACAACAGTCCATGAGGGGATTAATGCTTTTATCGATAGCCAGAAAAGCGATATGGTGGCTTTTATCAATCAAAAACGGAACTTTTTCACCAGAATGCTCTATAAACCGTTGGTACAAGAATTAGGGTATCAATCCAGTGTTCCTGTGTTGGTCTTAAAACATCGTGTATAGTATCTTACTAAGTTTTCAATGTTCAAAAAAGGTATAGAAATTGGGTCTTGAATTCTAATGAAGACAATTATTAATTAATTAAAATAACCAAACCCATTATGACAAAATACAAAATTGCAGTTATCGTAGGGAGTCTCCGTAAAGAATCTTTTAACCTAAAAACAGCCAAAGCTCTAATGGAACTTGCGCCAGAATCTCTATCTCTCGAATTGGTAGATATTGCTGGGCTTCCAATGTATAATGAAGATTTGGAAGAAACGACACCTAAAGAATGGCTGGCTTTACGCAAAGAAATTAAGGCTGTAGATGGGCTGCTTTTTCTAACACCTGAATATAACCGTTCAATAACTGGAGTGTTAAAAAACGCGATAGATGTGGGATCCCGTCCGTATGGAAAAGGCGCTTGGGATGGAAAACCTGGTGCGGTTATAAGTGTATCTCCTGGTAATATTGGTGGTTTTGGTGCCAATCATCATTTGAGACAATCGTTGATATTTGTTAACGTACCAACCATGGCACAACCTGAAGCCTACATTGGTGGCGCTGCAGATCTTTTTGACGATAAAGGAAAACTGACCAACGATTCTACAAGAGATTTCTTAAAAGAATTTATGGAAGCATTTGAAAAATGGGTAATTACAAATGCAAAAAAACAACAGAAAATGTTTAATTTCTAAGAGTCCAATTATCTGAGTCTGGCGGCTAAATTCATTACTTCGGTTGGTCTTGTGCCTGTCCCACCAATCATCTTTTGTTGAGTGTTGAGGCATGCATAATTTACTATAAAAAGACTTTAGGATAATGATCCTGTGGAGTACCCTCAAAGGAGTTTTAAAGACCTATTTCTTAAAGTCTAAATAGGATTGGAATGAAAAATTCATCAAAAGTAGTAGCCTCCATTATGAAAGTCCATTTGCAATACTTTAAAGAAATGCTTTCTATCAACTCTCAAACTCGTCAAGACTCAAAGTCCAATCAACCTGTTAAAGTAAAAAGCTCCTTAAACCTATTTTTAAAAAGTCAATTTTTTATCTCATGATTAAAGCGCATACCAATCGGTGGTTCATTGCAGTAATGGGAACTCTTCTTCAGCTCGTTTTGGGAACTGTTTATGCGTGGAGTTTTTTCCAAAAGCCAATCATTATGGAGTACGGCTGGAGCAACGTGCAAACCATGTGGATCTTTAGCCTGGCCATTTTATTTCTTGGTTTATCCGCTGCGATTGGAGGAATCATACTTCCAAAATATGGCCCTAGAAAGCTAGCTACCATCGGCGCCCTACTCTATGGTATGGGATACTTAATCAGTGCATATGCTATGCATACAAATAGTTTAGCCCTCTTTTATATAGGTTTTGGGGTGATTGGCGGAATCGGTTTAGGATTAGGTTATGTCACTCCAGTAGCCACCGTCTCAAAGTGGTTCCCCGATAAAAAAGGATTGGTCACCGGAATGGTTGTTATGGGTTTTGGTCTGGGAGCACTGCTCATGTCAAAGCTTATTGCACCCCTATTTATGAGTCTTACCAATGACCATATGGTACAGGTCTTTTTTTACATAGCTCTAATTTTAATGGCCGTTGGAATTCCCGCCGGATTGAGCATGAACAATCCACCTGAAGGGTTTGTTCCTGTAGGCTATTCCCCTCCTTCCAAAAACGCTGGCACACGAGATCAGGAAGATCGTTTAACGGTGAAAGAGAGTCTCCTCTCCATAAAATTCTTGGGCATGTGGTTGATGTTCTTCCTCAATATTTCAGCAGGAATAATCTTTATAGGCTTGCAGTCGCCAATGATTCAGGACTTATTAAAAATACAAGATGCCACCCTGAGCTCTGAAGCACTTGCAGTTGCGGGCGGCACGTTAATAGCCATCAGCTCACTATGTAATGGTGTTGGCCGTTTCTTTTGGGGAGGGATATCCGACAAAATTGGTCGAATTCAAGTATTTCGTTTAATTCTGAGTTCTCAAATAGTGGTTTTTATCCTGATGATGTTTACTACTAACCCATGGATTTTTGGTGGTTTGGTGTGCTATGTTCTGCTCTGCTACGGTGGAGGTTTCGGTGCCATGCCCTCCTATGTATTAGATGTATTTCATGCCAAGCTTATGCCAGTTATTTACGGTGTTATTCTTACGGCATGGTCATTTGGTGGCATCGTTGGGCCACAAGTAGCCGCTTTTATCCGAGATTTTTATGCGAATACTCCTGAGATGATAGGTCCTAGAACCTATATGGTGGGCATTATCTTATTGGGCTGTGGTTTTTTGATCAGTTTAATGCTTTCCAACAATTCCATTACTGAAAAAAGTGTGTAATTTTCTATTAATATCTCCCATTGCCATCCTGATTTTATATCAGGAATTTCGCCCTACAGACTTCAAGGTAAATAATAACCTGACTTGTTTTACATCATCAGTCAAGACTATTTTATTTTAATTGCACCATCCTCAACGGCGTTCAGGTATATATATTAGAAAAGGATGAGATGCCAAATCCTAATTCAAGAGATAAATGCTTTATTTAGATATTAAATCAACCTCATTGAATTGTATTACACTTTTTTTAACATTCCCGAAAATAGTAACCTATCAAAAACCAAAAAGAGAATTTACGTTATGTAAATTCTCTTTTTTTTAATCACTTGTGCATCACCTAAAAACGTTATAATCCCGGGTTACGTTTGTTAAAGCGCCGATCATCAAATTCGCGACGTTCGTAAAAATTGTCATCATCGTAAACATCGTTATTTTCTCTTCGTCGTCGCAATTCCTCTTCGTCATTAGATAGCGTCTCTAAATTATCAGCATCAGTAGACTGATAATAATCTTCCGCGGTACCATAAGTTTTTAATTTATCAGTATCGTGGTGGTATTCTCTGATTTCATCACGAATAATTTCTCGAAGACGGTCTTCATCTTGCAAATAATTTTGATCACGAACCCGCGATTTATCTTCATAACGATTGTCATCCACTACGGGACTATCATCTGCATATCGTTCAGCACTGGATACTGAATTAACATCATCCGTATCTTTATACACTTGTTGACGACGCCCATAAGAACCTAAAACTTGGTTTTCATAGCTTCTATTAATAGTGTCGCCTTTGCGGTATCGCTTCGTTTCAGCAAAGGTACGATGGTCAATACTATCCGTATAGATATAGTTGGAATCTTGATTGACATCCACTAAACCAATCGGTACGATGATATGATTTTCACCATCCTTGTTTACAAATTCACGGATATCCGATTGATTTGGTCTTCCGTAGGGATCGTATTTGGAATCGATAATACTTTTGTCTACCTCAACGTCCAAATAAACCACACGCTCGGCCTCTTTATTAACCAATAAATTATCTACTTTACCAATCACACGATTATCAATGTCTTTTACATCCCAGCCTCTAACATCTGGGTAACCATCTGAGATTTTATAATCAGACAATTCATTTATATAATAGAGGTGTTTATTCTGTTCTGCCATAATTTCTAATTTTAGTTGTTCATCATTTGTAATACATCTCTGCTCTGTCTCAAGAACGTATAAATTTGATCCTGTTGCTTATTCATAGTTACAGAACCGTCAATTTTTGAAGCTGACTGTTTCAAATCTGCCACTTGAGTCTGTAACGCTGGAAAGTTCTTTTTCTGAATATCTTCCATCACTTTCACCACTTTATCGCTTGCAGTTTTAAAATTTTTAAAGCCTTTGGTATCCTTTGTTGTAGTGGATATCGAAGTAATAAGTGATGAGAAATTTCTTAGATCTGTTAATGCTTCTGAATCTTCCACATTGTTATCATCCGCTGTACGCACTACCGCTTTGGTTAAATTCGCAAACGCTTTTTTGGTATAGGAAGAATCGATTGCCACTCGCGTAGAATCGGAAATGGATTCATCAAACGCCTTGAACTGATCATATGATTTCTTAGTGTCATAAGTATCATCAGGTGATGAATCGTAGGTAGGATCAACGACTTGCTCATTGTTATAATCATCATCAAAATCATCGTTAAGGTCATTATCGTTTTGATCTGCGTAAACGAAATAAGCAATGATTCCCAACACAACCAAAATTAAGACAACCCAAGGCCATACTGGTTTTTTCTTTTCAATTTTAATTTCTGCCATAATACTGTTTTTAGAATTAGTTCTGTGCTGAATACTATCCGGCACTTTTTTTATTAAAATTAAGATTATTTCAAACTACAGAACTGCTCGTTAGGTTCAGATGTTAACTCATTAAAAAACAATTAACACTTTCTTTACCAATCCGTCAGAACTCTGAGTGAGGGCACTTTTTAAAAATCAGCAACACCTCAATACGTTTAACCTATTAAAAACAGACAGAAGACTTCGGAGCACTGTGCTATTATACCTTGATTATTTCTGGTTCTTTTTATCGTTTTCACCTTTTACGCGTTCAGACATATTTCGATCTTTTTTATCAGAACTCTCACCATATTGATTTTTATGTTCTGGCTTGAGTGGTCCTTTTTTAATCTCTTTGTCCTTTTCAGGATAGAATTCGTTGGTACTGCTTTTGTCAGTCATTATCTTTTGTGTTTAGTTTATTATTCATTATTGTCCGATAAAGAATTAAGATCGCTGCGCTTATGCTTATAGTCCCGATAACTATCGGGAAAAGAACAAAGACTTGATTGTAACTAACTGATAAACATCTGTTATTCTAAATTAAATTTGCCCAATCACTCTAAGTGAAATTGGTTTCAAAATCAAGGTGTTATTTCTAAGTTCTCGAACCAGATCATGCTTTAAGGGGTTTGCAAACTTTTTACCTGTTTTACCGGACACTGATGTTTATTATTATTATTATTAAATATAGGATGGTGGTGGATATTAAAATGAGAATGGATTGAGCCTCCTCTCCTACGGTAAATACTTTTGTATTTTAGTTGGCTGTTTTTGGATCCTCATAACCTGGTCACGACTACTTTTTGTTTTTCCAACCAATGGTTGGTTGATCATATCGCATTTGCTCACGGTATCGTCATTATCATAGCAATCTGCTTTAACTTTTTTCCAGCGGTGCTGTATGCCTATAAGTACCTGTTTTTCCATCAGACGTATGAAATTAGACTTTCAGCAGCAATTTCATGTGTCCTATATCTCAAAAAAGTACTCTAAAAAAATTTCACCATACAGAGTATGGAAAATCGTTGTTTTAATTCTTAAAACCTTGGAACCCATTTTATCGTAAATAAAAATGTGGAAGGTTAAAAATTAATTTTTTACAACAATCTTTATACAGTTCAAATGACTTAATTCGTAGTATGTTGTGCAAAATCTCAAATAGCGCGTCTCTAAACGAGATAGAATTACAGCTCAATTCAAAATTTGACTATGACTATCTCTATCAACCAGTGCCTGTCATAAACGGTCTGAAAGAAGCCTCTGTATGCATGGTAACTTCTGAAGCTCCACACCGTATTCAATACGGTATCTGGGGCATTTTACCTAAAGGATATAAAGACAGTTGGAAAAGTTTTCAATCTATTTACAATACCTTAGAAATTGAATGTGAATCCATCACCCAAACCTCATGGCTGTTTGAAGCCTTAAAATATAGACGCTGTTTAATAGTGGCCACAGGATTTTATACCTCTGAAATTGAAGATCATGTCATGCATCCATATCTCAATAGTTTAAAAAACCAGGGCATCTTCTGTTTTGCTGGAATTTATAATGTTTTAGAAGATGGCTTTATATCTTGTAGTATCCTAACCCATACCAATGGCTCGTCAAAATACCACTTAAAGAATCCAAGACCCCTTATCATTTCTAAAAATAAGTATGCCGATTTCTTAACGAATCCGATCCCCTTTGAAGTTACTTGTGTTTCTAGTTTTGAAATAGATAGCCATGAATTTGTTCAACAGGAAGTTACTGGGAGGTATCGATAATACATTATATCCATCCGTTCATTAAGAAGCCAATGTACTTGTAGTGCGCAATTGTTGCTGAAAAGATTTTGGAGAGCATTTAAAACGCTTTTTAAAAATTCTGCAAAAGTAACTTCTGCTGGTAAGTCCAACAGAGTATACGATCTCTGAGACATTCAAATCTGTATTTCGCAACATATCCAATGCTTTTTCCAAGCGTATATTTCTTATAAAGATAGCGACGGTACAATTATGCATTTCCTTAAAACCTGTCTGCAGTTTAGAAACTGACAATCCCGTTTGTGTACACAATTCCTTAATGGTGTATTGCTGTTGCGGATTAGCCTTGATCTTATCTGTGAGTACTTCCAATTGCTGAATTTCGAAATTACGGAGATAGGTCGTTTTTGCAGAGGATTTTTCTTCTAATAGAAGTTCCTCTAATTTTAACCCAAAAAGAATATTACTATACCCCCTGACGATAAATTTATTTGCGCATGAAGTCTTATCCGATCTTTTCAATAGTCTGGACATTTCGCACATGCCTAAATTAGGGAGTAAAATTTTTGGGTTATTACTGGGGTCGAGCAACTTGTTTTGTGCTTGTAAAGCCCTGATTAATTCTGTTTGCTCCTGATCTAAGTCTGATTTCTCTATTTTTAATACTAAGAAATCATAATCTTTATTAGACTTACAATTAAAAGCAAGGGTTTCTGCATTTTCAAAAGGCACCAACACACTAGAGAAGGACGGAATGGAAATTAAGCTCTCACCACAAGTCATTGATAATGCCGATCTATCCGCTAAATTCACACATAAATACACGGAGGATTCTTTTTCAGTTTTTAAATTGATCGTATAATCACTAATACATTTCAACTGAAATCCAAGATATTCCAATTTATCAGTGAGTTTTCGTTTCTCAATGAAACCCTTAAAATAACGCTCATTTTTAGTATGACCCTCACGAATCTCAAAACTATATAAATCATTCATAACGATACTATTTAGTGTTTTTTAGTTCATTGGGGTTTACAAAATTGCATCATTTTTTTTCTTACTGCTATCTCTATGCCTATAAAAATTAGCGTATTAGCCTATTCAATTGTTAAAATCTACTTAATTTTAAATGTCCGATAAAGAATATAAGATCGCTGCGCTTATAGAATAAACTTGCCTACCGGTCAGGCAGGGAACAAAGACTTAATTGTAACTAAGTGATAAACAGTCGTTATTCTAAATTAAATTTGCCCAATCACTCTTAGTGAAATTTGTTTCAAAAACAAGGTGCCATTTTTTAAGTTCTTGAACCAGATCAGCTTTAAGGGGGTATGCCAACGTTTTACCTGTTTTACCGGACACTGATGATTTAATTGTCAAAATCTACTTAATTTCAAATGTCCGATAAAGAATTAAAAGCCTGCCGATAGGGAATAAAAGCTGGATTATATCTGACTGAGAGGCCAGTGTTATTTTAAAATAAACTGCCCAATCAACCTGAATAAATGGGTCTCTAAAACTAGGGTGCCATTTTTTGAAATCTCGTACCAAATATTACCTTAATGCGGTCTGTAGCCTTTTTGTTTTTTTTCCGGCCACTCATGAAATGAACAACCTCGACCCAAGGGTACGAGGTATCAAGTAGAAGTTCCTTTTTTATTTCGACGCAGAGCGTCGGGGAATAAAACCCAAGGATCCCGCTA
>NZ_JAEHJZ010000139.1 GCF_016469035.1 Gelidibacter salicanalis
ATCATTGAGAAGCGCCACACCATTGTTGTCATAAATCTGTGCGACTTGTGGCGCCTTGCCTTCAGTTTGCATAACCCAGAGATGATTTCCCTGCTGCAGCACTTGCGGCTTATTCACTTTCAGCGAAACAATCTGATTATCCGCACCGATGATAACAATGCCTTTGCTACCCGTACCCAATGTTGCCTTTCCCCAGACCAGAATGTTTTCAGACTGATCAGCAGGAATATCCTGCACTTTCTCCAGCTTGCTGCTGAG
>NZ_JAEHJZ010000140.1 GCF_016469035.1 Gelidibacter salicanalis
AAGAAGAAGAACCGACCGATCTGCGCAAGGAAATCCGTGCGCTGGGCAGCCTTGGTTTGTGGCTGTCGCTGTCGATCACCATTTTCTTTGCGGCGGCGATGTTTGCGCTGTTTACCTATATCGCGCCGATCCTGACGCAAATCACCGGCGTATCTGAGCACGGCGTCAGCTGGACGCTGCTGCTGATTGGCCTCGGTCTGACCA
>NZ_JAEHJZ010000141.1 GCF_016469035.1 Gelidibacter salicanalis
CCTGAACTACTTTAACGCAGTCATATCAGGGCAAGTGGCTGGCCAAAGTTGTCGCTTATGCGGAAAGACGGAGGAATTGCCCTGTCATCTAGCGACAGTTTGCCCTGCAACCTGCCGTCTGTGGGCTAGTATTCACGACGGCACCAATATATCCCTGGACTGGAATCCCAAGGTAGTCCTGTCCCTTCTGGGTCAAACCATGACTATCTTGAACTCGGTCCAAGGATTTGAATAAATTCTCAGAAAGTCTTAAGGTCGAATATGTCTCTTCGGAGATTTCTAACTCGGAAGTGATTGTACTTTACTGAT
>NZ_JAEHJZ010000142.1 GCF_016469035.1 Gelidibacter salicanalis
CAAAAACTCCAGTTATAATAATCATTTTCTTAATATCTGTTCTTAGTTTTAAGGCATCTTCTCTTTTCAAAAAGGTCACCCTCCTACAATTCGTGCATCATACATCAATTGTATTATACATCAATATGATTATTTCACAAGCTTAACATAAGCCAATATGACAACATGGACGAGATATTTCTTCTTGTTAAAATGGTTTAA
>NZ_JAEHJZ010000143.1 GCF_016469035.1 Gelidibacter salicanalis
CTGGCCAAGTTTACTCTCGCAAAATTTACTCCAAGGTTTAGTAATATGCAGCCTGTTACTACCCAATAGTAACTTGCAAAAGACATACCAACTATTGGGCATTGAGCACGAAAGTAAGAAAGAAATATAGGAACCCCATTGCAACGAATTCAGATCCTCTGCAACAGGCAGTCTTGGATGATATTGCACTTCTGTGCACGAA
>NZ_JAEHJZ010000144.1 GCF_016469035.1 Gelidibacter salicanalis
AACCCAACATAATAATGAACACTTACTTCACAGAGCTTTGAGTGAGGAGTGGGTTTCCATCCAACTCTTCTGACCTTTATTTCCCAAAGTTTTGACCTCTCGGGATCGGTAGGAAAGGAGTACACTTTGAATCCTTTTGTGGAGCTGTTAGTGCAGCCAAAGGCCACACAGCCAACCATTTTGGTTTGATTGGCAAAAAGGCTTTGATGTTTCGTTTT
>NZ_JAEHJZ010000145.1 GCF_016469035.1 Gelidibacter salicanalis
ATACCGTAGGAACCATTAAAGACAGTTTCGGGAAAAAGTTCGAAGAAGCGTATAAAGTGGTGACAGATATATGGGATGGATTATCCAAATGGTTTGAGGACAACATTCAAAAGCCGATTGTAAAAGTAGCAGAAGCTATTAGTGATGGTTTTTCTGCAGCATTTGGTTGGGTTAAAAAGATTTTTGACAAAGCAGGCGGTATTGTAG
>NZ_JAEHJZ010000146.1 GCF_016469035.1 Gelidibacter salicanalis
AATGAGATCGAGTTCTTTTGAAGCATGGAAAACTGAACGGAGACCAACATATTCTGGTGGTCCAAACTGTTCCAGACACCCTGCACATTACGAGCCATTAAAGACCTCGCGGCTCTTCTTATTTCTCAAGTCTCACGACAAGACCTCTTAATGACATTACAAATCAGTGGCAAGGCTTGGATCGGCGCATATCTGGGCATGCCCATCAGAT
>NZ_JAEHJZ010000147.1 GCF_016469035.1 Gelidibacter salicanalis
ATGCTACTATTTTACTGCCCCACTTCCGTTCCGGAAATTCAGAATTCAACAGAAAATACCCGGAGGCTTGCCGAATCGAGTTTGTGGTTTTGATTGCACTCACTATTTCATGTTCGCAATTAAAGCATCTCATTGTGATAGGGTTCAGAGTGATAAGAAATAAGGCAGTATCTGATTGCAAATCGTTACCTTTTGACCGAGGCGGATCATAGGAAACAACCGTTTGTTGTCTTATATCGTA
>NZ_JAEHJZ010000148.1 GCF_016469035.1 Gelidibacter salicanalis
CGTCTGTGCAAGCGTTTTGTGACCTGTATAATAAGCTGCGCTTGCGAGCCAGTATAAAAATGTACTATCTCCTTGAAAGCCTGTTTTGTACAAAGAATAAAGCCATTTAAAGGCCCATTCAAATTCTCCAACTAGGGCAAATGTTGCGCCAAGCTTATAACGCTGTTCACTTAATATTGGATACACGTGCGTTAATTGCTTTGCTAACGTATTGACCTTCTCTTCTTCTTTTTCATAATTATAGAAGACTAGCTG
>NZ_JAEHJZ010000015.1 GCF_016469035.1 Gelidibacter salicanalis
TTTTTTGTCATGTACTTAAATCTCTTGCTTTAAATTATTAGCATTAAATCCTGTCAATATTGCTCCAACTGAATCTATTGTTTTGTAATCGCCCTCAAAATCTTCCCAATTGACTATCCAATTGTAACCACTAAAACCAGTTGGGTTACCGTTAACATCTGTATCAGGTTCGTGAATATTAGGGTCTGAATTAAATATAGTTGTCATTTCACATTTAGCTCCTAATTTGTCTAATGCAAAACGACCAATACCTTTAGCTCCAGATTTTACTCTACCTGAGGTTGTAAAAATATTATTTGCTTTATTGTCCGTTCCAATTGTCATCCAATGGTCACGAATAATATTTTGAGTCATTCCTTCGCCAGAGTCAATTATGTAAAGTGTGGAAAATTTAGAAATTGATAATTTAAACTTACTTTTCTGATTGTCGTCAACTTCACTTTTAATCGTATACAACTCTTCATCTTCTTGAAAATCATATATTTCTAAAATAAAAGATTCTTCAATTCCTCTATTGATAAGTTCATTATAATGCTGTTCATTAATTTCATTCGAAAAGGTAGAGTATTTATTATCAAAATAAACAACACTAACTTTGCTATCAGCATCATAGCCATTTTTAACTAATTCAATTATTGCTCCTTTTGATGTTGCAATGTTTTCTCGTCCGATTAATCTTGCAGTTCTTGCGGAGACTTTAAATGGAATTTTATTTGTGTTTAAATTCTCCATTAGTCGTTGAATAGATTTGTTAATTTAACCTCCAATACGTTAGCAATTTTCAAAAATGTTTTTATTGGTGGTTGAACATCATTTGTACACCACCTTGAAACTGTTGTTTCATTTTTTTCTAATTGTTCAGCTAACCATTTACTGCTCAGGTTTTTTTCTGCTAATACAACTTTCAACCGATTAATATTGACTTTTTCGCTCATATAGATTGCATATTGTGTAAATATATTAACATTTTATGGATTATCAATATTATTTGTGGCGTTGGCAAAAGGCAAGCTCTTTTTATTTTTTGAGGCACGAAGAAAAATGAAATGTGCTTGACTGCGCGTTGGCTTAAGCTTACAGCTAACATGTGTATATATAACATAGAGTGACGTATATACCTCCTATCTACCCCCATGCCATTTCCGTTTGTCGTTCTTCAAATATACCCGATTCCTGTAAAGCATCCAAGGTCCATTTCTTATAGTTCATATCTCAAATGTATAAATTTGAAATCTAAAATGGCACTCCCAACTAATTGGGGGCCAAATAAGCCCCAACTTTATAACTAAACGGTAAAAACCAGTGATCCTAAATTCAAACCACATGAAAAAGTACTTAACAAGTTATAGAACAAGAGGTTCAATACTACTTGGCCGCCCAAAACAGCACAACTTCCAAGTATCCTTCCCTTAACCCAACGTTTTACCCATAGACTGCAAATCAACCGGATTCGTCAACACAAAATTCAGCTCTGGCCTACCCCGCTAAGGCGGGACAGGTGCGGCGAGCCGAATTCTTAGTTATTCTCTACTGGCTTTCTGCGTTCAGATTGGTTTTGAGCGTTGGCAGAGACATACTCTTTTACAGTTTGGGTGAAGCTTGGATGGCGCGACTGTAAATGTGTATGGCTCGTAGCGTTGGCTTTTTATTTTCCGATTATTAATTCACGAATTGTTCTTAACAAATCTCTATGTTTACGTAGATTCTTTCTAATCGCAATACATTGTTCTTGATTGAACTTTTCTGGATGTTCGACCCCTTTTCTGTGAATAATTAAATATTCAACTCCGTCAATCACATCACTTTTTGCGTGTGCTAAGTCATTTCTAGTATCTAAAACATCGGCTTTATAATTCGTGTAAAAATTCTCAAATTTTTCTCCGTCTGCTCCAACTAAAGAAACCATTTTATTTACTGCCCTAGATTTTTTATCGGCATCGAAAATTCGACTTTTTATCATTTCTTGTGGTTCTAGTTCATTAAACTTCTCAGCTTTTTTCAAATTACTTTTAGCAGAATCGACTATCATTTTTGAGATATAATCTTTCAATGTTTGAGAGTTCTCGTTATCAGCTGTCAGAAAGGATAAAAGAATTTCTTCGACTGTGTTATCCAGTTCGCTTGTCTCAGACATTACTAGACCTCTAATACTGTTTAGTTCTTGTAATTTCGCAACAGTATGATTAATCAAGTTAAATGCCTTGTCTTTAAAACCTTTAAAGCTTTCATCTCCAATTAGACTAAAGAAAGAAACTCTATCTCTGTATAAATTTTTTGCAATTGTATCAAAATCAGGTTGAGCTGAGTAAAATAAGATTTCTGTAAAAACACCACCATCTCTAATCTTTTGGATTAATATATCTCCTTGTTCATCTCCTCCTTCAATATTATAATCGGATAAAATTAAGTCGTATTTGATTTCTTGAATCGATTGCTCTGCGAGGTTACCATTTTCAAAACATTCTACAGTAGGAATAAAGCCTAAAGAATCAATATATATTTCGAGTTCTGATTTAATACCCATATCGATGTAGTCTTCAATTTGGTCATCAATCCAAAGTATTTTGTAGTTTAATTTCATTTTTTGAAAGTTATTATAAACTCAACGCCGTTATCTATTTCGTTATTGACAGTTATTTTTCCATTTAATTTTTCAACAACTTCTTTTGTGTGATATAGGCCTAATCCAGAGCCGTTGGTTGTCGTAAAGCGTGGCTCAAATATTTTATCTTTTACATTGTCATCTATTCCAACACCATTGTCTTTAATATGTAACTCAATTTCTTTTTGGTTAACAACTTTCCAATTAACCTTAACTTCTGTTGCCTTAGCTTTAATAGAATTGTTTAATATATTATCTAAAATGATAATTATCTCAATAGGTCTAAATGGAAAAATAAAATCAAAATCTTTAGGTCTTTCAGCTTGAATTTTTAAGTTTTGATGATTCATCATCAAATGCTTGTACTCCTGATAAACGTTTATAACATATTCATTTATGAAAGTTATCAAGTCGGCTTTGATTTTTGTAATTGTCGTGTCGAATTGAGCCTTCGTAACAAACTTAGATAGAGTAATAACCTTTTTGTTCTCAAAAGAAATTTTGCTGATTAAACCCAACAGCTTATCCTTTGGTTCGTCTTTATTTATGGAAGTAACTAAATCATCAATATATTTAGTAATATGTTGAGCAGAGTGCCTATATATGTGATGCTGTATACTTAATAAGTCATCTTTTTCTGTTCCTCTATCAGCTTTGGCAAATAGATTTTCTGTTAATTGTTGTTCAAGTTCATTTTCGATTTTATTCTTCTCAACAACTGTAGTCGCTAATTCTTTTTCAGCAGATTTTTTAGCATCTAAAGCTGATGTTAGTGTCTTTTCTAATCTCTTTGCGTCCTTAAGTAATTTTGGACTATTGGATTCTGATGCAATTCGTTTAAAATTCTTGATTAATTTTTTAGCACTTCCTTCTTGTTGGTCAGACACCAAATTGATTATGTCAGAATTATAATCTAGGCTAAGTAAAGTTTTATCATCTGCAATGTTGGAAATTAATTTAACTAACTTTTCCTTTATTTCTTTTGTATTTAATTTTTCAAAATCATCATCATTTACGCCCCATTGAGTAACCTCTACGACATATTTTTCTAGTCTTTTTAAAGTTTCGAATATGTATTCAATCAATTGAGAATAAGATTTTGTTTTCACTAAACCTCCATCACGGCTTGTCGTTTCTCGTAAATTGCTATTGTCTCCAAATATTTCTACTTGACCGATTAAATTTCTTGTACCGATGTATCTGCTGAAACCTTGCAAAGCCCTTGCATCGATACCAAACGAATCATCTCTGGGTTCTCCAAATGGTAGTATCCTAAACCCATTTTTATAAACAAAGAGGTTTCCATAATTTACCGCTGAAACACCAATTTTCCTTTTGAAAATGTTCTTTGCTGAAAAATTCAAGAAATAAAGCTGTATGGTAATATCACTAAGAAACTTAAATTTATTTTTTTCTTCAATTTGATATAATATATTTTCTCTATCTACTAATTTTGTAGTGACTACCTCGCCATTTGAACTAATTTCTGTAATAATCTTCGTAGTTCTAATATCGAGTTCATCAAACACAAAATTCTCGATTATCCCGTTAACCGTATTCCTATAGATAAAACCTTCGCCTTTAGCTTTATTTTTAGCAATCAGTGCAAGGTCAGTATCTTTTTCATCAGGTACATTTAATGTTATTTTGAAAGGTTTTTCTTTCTTAATTTTGTTAAGGTCTGGGCGAACAAGTTTGGATAATTTATCTTTCAACTTTATAAGGCTGTCACGATTCCATTCATCCGGATTAATACCGCTGATTTCTAAAATTGTTCCACTTGCAATCTTATACTTTGTTTTTTCTAAAATCTTGTGTTCAACAGGTATTTTAATAAATTCTTTATTTTGGTCTTTCTCAAACTTTCTCCAGTCAACGAAAATATTCTCGATTTTAGATTTCGGTTCGTTTTTTATGGTAATAAGATTTAGAAAATCTCCAAGTCTGTCACACGAAAACCTACCAACTCCTTTAGCACCTGCGTAATAATTTAAATCCTTATTCTTTTTTAAAATATCTTCTGTTCCATCTCTTTTTGCTGAGTAAGCTACAAATAACCATTTATTTATGAGGTCATCGTAATCCATTCCTTTCCCATTGTCTTGGATTATTATTTTTGCGTTATCTGAATTGATATCTTCAAATGTTATCAAAACTTCTGAAGCTCTGGCATCGAAAGAGTTTTTAACCAATTCAAAAACAGCCACAAAATTATCCGTAATTAATTCGCTACCAATGAGATTTTTTAAACCTGAACTAATTCTAAAATATTCTTTACTCATAAATTCGCGAATGTATTTAAAACTCTACCACATTGTTCTCCAAACAATGGTGGTATAGCATTTCCAATTTGTGAGTATCTAGGAACTTCTTGCGTTCTTCTTTTTCCTCCCGTAGTGTATTTACCTTTAAACTCATACCAGTCATTAAAAGACTGAATTCTAGCATATTCTCTAACTGTGAAAATTCTAGGCTCGCAATAGTGAATATAGTCATCAGGTAAAGTTGTGATAGTTGGTGTTGGTGTGTGTCCTGCCAAAGGAATTAGAGTTCTTTTTTTAAGATTAAACTTTTCTTTAATATCTGGTGATAAAGTTTTGTTTTTATCCGCATTTTCTAAAATATATTCAAATTTTTTAACCGTTGACTTTTTATGTTTTGCAAAACGATGACTGTCAGGAATTTTATTTGAACAATTAACACGTAGAAATTTTTGGTAATCTGAGTTCGCCTTATTATAAGTGCCAGCTTTAAAAGATTTTGTATCTGGGGATATAACTTCATTGGTTCTAAGTAAGTCTGAAATAGCATCTTCCAATGAATTATTGAGGCCGATTCCTTTATTAATTAAAAATTGTTCTCTCTCATTCCTGAGAATTTCGAAAAATGATTTTGGATTATTTTGTTCTGAAATGTCCTTTCTAATACCAACCAAAATAAACCTTGTTCTTTTTTGTGGAATACCAAAATCCGAGAAATCTACTAACTTACCTTCAACTTTATAACCTAAATAATTTCCATTTTTAGCAGAATAGCGCAATGCGCTTTTCACGTATTCAGAATAGACTTTTCCTTTTTGTTTGTTTTTATCAAATTTTTGAGTGAAACCTTTGACATTTTCAAAGAATATTATTTTAGGTTGAACTAATCGTATAAATTTAATGTAGGATTTTATAAGATTATTTCTTTCATCATTTTCTATTCGTTTTCCAGCAGTTGAAAATCCTTGACAAGGTGGTCCACCTACAACTAAATCTATTTCTCCTTTTAGTGAGGATAATTCTTTTTTGTATTTACTAATGATATCGTTTATGTCGTGGTTTTTCTTTTCAAGCCATTTAGGCCATTCGAAATGATTCTTCTCAATAATTAAATTATGATTGAGTGTTTTAAAAGCATCCTCGTTTTTTTCAATTGCAAATTTTCCTTTCCAGGTACCAGAATTATATAAGCCTAGTGAAAGTCCACCACAGCCTGCAAAAAGGTCAATGTATTTATTCTTACTGCTCATTTAGATATTGCTTTATTTGGATGTAAAAGTTCTCTTATGTCAATATCTAAGGCATCAGCTATTTCATAAAGGCTACTTAATGATGGTTGTCTAGAATTGGTACACCATTGAGAAATTGTGGACTCGTCCTTTCCCAATTTTTTAGCTAACCATTTGTTTTTTCGCCTTCGTTCTGCTAATGCAACTTTTATTCGATTCATTTGTGCTCTGACCAAATTTAATTGTGTTTTACGCAAATATATTAACTTATACAAATAAAACATACTTAATTTGGAATCTTTCCGAGCGCAAAGGCAAAAACAGCTCTTTTATTTTTTCAGCATTGGCTGTAGCGTTAGGGAAAAATGAATGTGCTGTTTCGAGCGTTGGCTTAAGCTTGTAGAGAACATGTGTATATATAACATATGACACGAGGAGTTACGTATATATCACCTATGTACACCATGCTATTTTGGTTTATCTTTCTCAAATGTACCTGATTCATACAAAGAATCCAAGGTCCATTTCTTATCCATCATTATGCCCTTAAACGGCAGACCAACCGGATGCGTCAACACAGTATGCAGCTATGGCCTACCCCGCTAAGGCGGGACAGGTGCGGCGAGCCGAATCTTAGTTATTAGGCATTCGTTATTCTATTGGAAATCCTTCTGCTTTTAATTCTTCTATTTCTTGCGGGCTAAACCTTTCTAAAATTAGTTCCATTTTGTCGGAGTACTTTTTCCTTTTTAGTACCCAAGTATATAAATCGCCCATTTCTCTATCATTAGTTGACCATTTGCCTCTAGGATTATCTTTAGAATCGTATCTGAATTCTTTCCAATCGTCAACTCGATCCTTAATTTTTGAAGGAATATCCCAATACCTTTCTTCGTCAAATTTGAGCTCCCAAACTTGATTTAAATGCTCGATTGTGCCAACGCTCAAATCATCTTTTTTAGGTGCGATAACACTATTAAACCAATTCTGATAATTCACTTTCAAAGGATCTTCATCTGAGATTAGTTGCCTTATGAATCGTTTTGTTGATGCTTCAGGAGTCCTTTTTCTAAGATTATAATCAAATCCAATCTCTTTAATTTCAGCACTTATTTCAAGTTTTTTGCCTTCCTTGTTCCTTTGAGCAGTGCCAGTGAGCCAAGTCCCAAGTGCTTTTCCTTTGTATTTATATCTATGGTTAGCTCTTACGTCTTCTTCATTATCTAATGCGTCTTGCAGTAATTCGAGCCATTCTTGGTCAATGTTGCTTATGTTGACGTTTTGGATTTCCTCGATAATCTCATCAGAAACTTCGGTGTCTAAGTATTTATTTGACTTAAAAATGAGCCTGTCAATTGTATAAAACCAGACCTTTTGTTTACTCTTGTCTTTGAACTCAAATAATAGTTCGTGTCTTGGTGTATCGCTCGTTTGACCATCACCATCTTGCTGCCACCAATCAACTTTAACATCATTCGTGACGAATATTATTGGTTTGTTCTTGTCTTTTGCGTAATCAATAATTTGAAACCATAGCAGCAAGTCACCGTACTTTTGAAAACCTATTTTTTTCTTTTCATCTTCGTATCCTGGTGGTATTTCGTTTTCATATCTAAATCGCCCTTCTTTAATAATCTCCAACATTTTTTCATATGAGTAAGGCTTTCCGTGTTCAAAATATTTATCTAATCGTTCTCTAAAATTATCAGATAACGATTTCTCATCTAATTCTTTAATTTTCTCTTCTATCTGATTTTGTGTGTCATTGAGAAGATTGTCATAGCCTTCATTCAATATTTCAATATTGGACTCAAACGTTTTCAGGATATCTTTAAATTCTCCAATATTTTTTTGACCAATGTGAGGGTGTTTGTCATCTTTTATGGTTCTTTCTGCAAGAGTTTTTATTTGACCTTGTATTGATTTTGTGTTTTTCCTAATTAGGTCAATGCCGTTTTGAATTGATTCTAAATATCCTCCGTCCGTTGTTCCGTTACTCTTAGAAAGATTTAGATACGCTCCTTTTGGCTTGGTAATGACTTTTTCTCTATTTTTTTCAAATTCATAAATAACCTGTGCAGGTAACCAAAGTCGCCCTTTCAGCGTTTCAAAAACCTTATTAAAATATTCTTCCGAGATTCTTTCGGTATATCCGTAGAAACTCAATAGAGCTGAAGAGTCAAAGACAATGTGACCTTTTTCAAAAAGCTCTTTTTCTTCTTCTTCCGTTAATCTAAATATTGAGTCTTCCATTATTTTTTAATGATGCCTAACAATTGTATAATGAACATTATGTTCATTATACTGCCAATTTAAGATATATCAAACATATGTTCAATGTATCCTTTATATTTTCTTAAAAATCAAACGGATATTTTGTTTTCCTGACAATGGTTTTTGTCTTATAAAGTATAGTACACTATTAAGTCAAAATACTAAAATCTCACCTTCCCTATATTCTTTTAATCACCCTTTATTTACACAAAACGGTTCAATCTTCACCACTTCACTTCTTATAACCTTAGAACCACTCTTGTTCATGGTCTGTTTTACAGTTATTATTATCTTATCATGTTTTGGGGTAACAAACTTCATTAAGTCTGAAATTTTCTCAAATCCAAATGCTTTTGCTAATAATGCAATATGCCGTGTGGAGTATTTGTGACGTTGAGTGTAGGATTCAACATTTCCAACAAAAGATTTTGCCAATCCCATTTTCATACTTAAATCTTCTTTAGTTAACCCTTTTATTTCTCTTAGTCCTTTTACGTGATTTATAAGATCAAAATCGAATTGAGTAACTTGAAATTTCAATATTTTTTCCATTCATAGTAAAATATTATATCCAACATGTTGGATAAATGAATATTATTGTTATATTTGTAATAGCGATTTGATAATATCCCTTAAAACGGGAATTAAACGATGATTTCTCGTTCCGTAAAGTCCTATTTAGCAGACGAGAGTATCGTGAAATCGCTCCATGTCAAAAAGTTTTATACTTTTGTATTGGCATGTGAGTGGTTTTCACGTATGCTTTCAATTGCATACAATAATTTCATTATTGTAGGGTATTAGGACACCCACGGATTGAAAGTGTGAGACCGCTCCTTGCTTTTTATGCAAGAAATTTTCATACTTCCGAAACATCGTTCCATAATTTCAATTGTGAGAACGATTTTTTGTTTTTAGCCAGTAGTCTTTACTACTTTCTTAAAAAGAAAAATGGCTTCAAAAAATCATACTTACAAGGGATGCTGTAACATTAGGGTGTGACACCTAAATATCACAACATCCAAAACCGCCCTAGGTTCCCTATTTTTTTGGAAGAAACCCAGTTTGGTGCTTATTTTAAAACGCGACAGCTTAAAAGTAGTATCAATCTTAACGTTTTCCAAATGTTTTGAGGTTTTACCTAAAATATAGGACAGAAAGGGCTTTTACAAAACAATACTAACATTTTAAAACCAACTCATTTGCCTATGCTTACACCTCATAACTGATACTATACAAATGGAGCTTGCTATAAATACCTCGCTATGGCCAACTGCAATCCTCCATCCCTAAGAAATGGCGGCACTACAACAAATAGTGCAACATGGCGAGCAATTGGATTTAGTCTTTTGGGAAAGGGCTGCCGGTTGATGGAGATCTGGTTAATGCCGGCGGCCCCGCTTCCCTTATCACTTAATATAGATGCCTATGACATAAAATTTACAAAAAAATAAAGTGGTCAATCTATAAATTGACCAAAAAAAAGACCCGCTCCCAGTTTTCGACGACGTCGGAGCAGGCCAAAAGTTAACATAAATGTATCACTTTAACCATTACAAAACTATGACAAAAAATCATAACTTGTGTAGGCGGCGGCGTATATATGCCTGCTGTCTCTTCTTCCTAAGCCTTTCACTGACCCTTTCTGCCCAAGACCTGCTGGTCTCCGGCCAGGTTACCGATGGGCAATTGCCCATCTCTGGCGCCAATGTTATTATAAAAAACACCAACATGGGTGTAGTCTCTGATTTTGACGGGCGCTACACCATTACTGCCAAACCAACGGACAGCCTTCAAATTTCCTATTTGGGCTATACCACCCTTACCATCCCCATCCACAACCGCAGTACCATCAATATCATCATGTATGAAGACGCTACTGCCCTGGGCGAGGTACAGATCAATGCCGGCTATTACACCACTACGGATCGTGAGAAAACGGGGAGTATTGCGCGGATTACTGCTAAGGATATTGAGGGGCTACCTATTGTGAGTCCGCTAGAAGCTTTGCAAGGGAGAATGGCTGGCGTGGAAGTTGAGCAAAGCAGTGGAATTGCAGGATTAGCCCCTAGCATACGCATACGTGGAACCAACAGCTTGCGGAATGATGGTAATTATCCACTCTTTATCGTCAATGGAGTCCCTCTTAACTCTGAACCTTTAAATAGTGTCGGTCAATTAACTAGCTTATCAGGATTGGACCCACTGAGCACAATAGACCCTAACAATATTGAGAGCATAGAAGTCCTGAAAGATGCTGATGCCACCGCTATTTATGGTTCTAGAGGAGCCAATGGAGTAGTCTTGATTACAACTAAAAAAAGGAGGTCAATGGATAAAAAGACCTCCTTGTCAATAAATATACTTTCCGGGGTCTCTGAAGTTGCCAATAAGGTGAAGTTGCTAAATACGCCACAATACATTTCCATGAGAAAAAAGGCTTTTGAAAATGATGGGGCAACCCCAACTCAAGCTACTGCACCAGATTTGATGTTATGGGACCAAAACCAGTATACAGATTGGCAAGAGGTGTTATTTGGAGGAACGGCTTTAATGAAAAATATCAATATTGGCTTGTCCGGTGGTAATGAATATACATCTTACCTTATAGGAGGCTCTTATCATAATCAAGGTTCTGTATTCCCAGATAATTTCAACTACAATAAGCTCACGGCTAACTTTAATCTTAACCACCGGTCTAAAGATGATAAATTTCTACTTGATCTTTCTGTAAATTATGGAGTGGACGACAATTCTTTATTTTTTGGAAACAACTTTGTGAATAGTGCACTTACTACCCCTCCCAATGCCCCAGCTATTTACAAAGAAGACGGTAGTTTGAATTGGGACAATTGGGTTGGAAACAATCCTTTAGCCGTTTTGGAACAGCCACAGGATATTAAAACGGATAACCTTCTAGCCAACATGGGCCTATCTTATAAAATCCTAAAAGGCCTTAATTTAAAAGCTAATTTAGGATACTCTAAATTAAATAGTGAAGAGCAAATTAGGTTTTTCAAAGAAGCTAATCGTCCAAGTAGATGGGATTACATAAAACTAAATGCCATACAAAGCCAAACCTATAGGCAATCATGGATTGCAGAACCCCAAATAACCTATGATATGGTTGAGGGGAAGGTTGAAATCAACACTCTGGTTGGCGCAACTTTTCAGGATAACAAAAATAGTTATTTTGCTGTAGAAGGGAGTGGATATGCAGATAAGAGTTTAATGGGAAATCTTGGTGCGGCAGATGACGTACGAGTCTTAACTGACGATAATATACATTACAGATATTCCGCTTTATTTGGACGTTTTGGATTGAATATCGACAAAAAGTATTTTCTCAACATCACGGGCAGAAGGGACGGATCCTCTCGTTTTGGACCAGATAAGCGGTTCTCAAATTTTTGGGCTTTGGGAGGTGCTTGGATATTCTCGAAAGAAAAAGTTATTCGGGAGCATATTTCCTTTCTAAGCTTTGGAAAGCTAAGGGGGAGTTACGGAACCACGGGAAGTGACCAGATTGGTGATTATGGTTATTTAGATGCTTATGAAACTACAGATGGTCCTGGAGGCCTATACCCTACACAATTATTCAATCCAGATTATTCTTGGGAAATCAACAAAAAACTTGAAACCGCCATACAACTTGGCTTTTTAAAAGACCGGATCAATCTGGAAGTAAGCTGGTATAAAAACAGCTCCTCCAATCAATTGGTAGGTTATCCGCTTCCTGCAATTACTGGGTTTACATCGGTCCAGGCCAATTTGCCTGCCTTGGTACAAAATACGGGATGGGAAGTACAGCTCTCTTCTATCAATTTCACAAATAGAGATTTTTCTTGGCAGACTACTTTAAATATGACTTTTCCGGATAATAAACTTGTAGCGTTTGATAATATCGACCAAACCTCATATACCAACAGATACAAGGTTGGGTACCCATTAAATATCCGTAAGCTTTATCAATATGACGGAATTGACCCAGAAACAGGTTTCTATCGAGTTGTAGATATTAATGAAGATGGTAGGTATAATAATGATGACCGTGTGGTGATAAAGAACATGGGCAGACAGTACTATGGAGGGGTAAGCAACCATTTTCAATATAAGGGTCTTTCATTACAGTTTCTGTTCGAATACATTAAACAGAATAATCTGGGCTATATTTTTAGCGCAACTCCTCCAGGATTTTTGGGAAACAAACCTGTGGAATTCCTATATGCATGGAAAAACCCCGGGGACAGTGAGCATATCCAGAAAGTATCCCAATCGTTTTCTGCCTTAGTGTCTTCAAGCAATGCTTCAAACAGTTCTATATCAATAGAAGACGCCTCATTTTTAAGACTTAAGAACATTTCTCTGTCATATCAGTTACCTCAAGATATTCTGGAAAAACTGAAGCTAACTTCAGCAAAGGTATTCGTAAGCGCACAAAACTTACTTACCATCACTAAGTATGGAGGCTTAGACCCTCAAGGAGGAAGTAGGGCCGTCCCGCCTTTAAGGACCATAACATGCGGAATTCAAGTAAATCTATAAAATCTAAAAACATGAAATATAAATACATTATACTAATTAGTCTGTATCTACTCCACACCTCTTGTGAAGACTTTGTCTCCGTAGAAGTTCCTGACTATAAGATTATTAGCGAAACGGTATTCAGCAATGACATTACAGCAAACAGTGCTGTAGTAGGTATTTATAATGAATTATTCAAAGCTGATTTTTCCAATGGTAATTTTCGTTCAGTTACTATGCTTGCTGGATTATCTGGAGATAACTTAAGGACAACAGCATTGAACTATGCAATGATTGAGTTTGGGGAAAATGAAATTTTGAATACCAACTCCTACAATTTAGACCTCTGGTCTAGTGCATATAAAATTATTTATATGTGTAATGCCGTACTTGATGGGCTCCAAATGTCTGAAGGGGTCACAACAAAAATGAAAGATAAGCTAATGGCCGAGGCACGGTTTGTTCGTGCGTTCGTGTATTTCTACCTCGTTAATTTATATGGGGATGTCCCATTAATACAAACTACAGATTATCGGGTAAATGCCCTGGCATCTAGAAATACCACGCCAGAAGTTTACGAACTTATCATTGACGATTTGAAAAGTGCGGTAGCTGTTTTGGATATTAACTTTGATAACGGCGAGCGTTTACGGGCCAATAAATTCACGGCCATGGCTCTATTGGCCCGGACATACCTCTTTGTGGAAGATTGGGAGAATGCGGAAACATTTAGTAATCAGGTCATCGACAGTTCTGATAACTATACTCTATTAGAAAATCTGAATGAAGTTTTCCTTGTGAACAGCAAAGAGAGTATTTGGCAGCTCTCTCCAGCTGGAAGGGGCGCTTTGAGCTTTATAACCAACGAGGCACGAATATTTATTTTAACCAGCCCACCCCCGAATTCACAACAACCGGTAGCACTATCATCTGAAATTATTGAGAGCTATGATAACGAAGACTTGAGATTAAAACACTGGATTGGGAAATTTGATACCGAAAACCAAGCGTTTTATTATCCATTCAAATATAAAAATAACAGTCAAGGAATAATAACTGAATATAATATGGTTATGCGACTTGCGGAACAATATCTTATTCGTGCCGAGGCTCGCGCGCAGCTGGGAAAATTAACAGAATCCATAGTAGACTTGGATAAAATACGGAAACGGGCCAATCTTCAATTGATTTCAGATAGTGCTCCCGATATTGGAAAGGAAGCTTTATTAGATTCAATAAGTAAGGAACGAAATCGGGAGTTGTTTTCAGAATGGGGACACCGATGGTTAGATCTTAAACGGACAGGAATAGCTACAGAAGTTTTAAGTAATAAAAAATCTTCTTGGCAGGACACAGACCTCTTATACCCTATACCAGAAGATGAGATCAATAAAAATCCAAATCTGACACAAAATAATGGGTATTAAAATTTACATCACTACTATGAAGAATCTAAACTTAAAATATAGTCTTTTAATAATTTTCGTACACAGCTTCTTATGGGGCTCAACTCCCATATATTCCTCGACTTTTACGGGTAGGGTCAGTTTAGACCCTGAAATTCGTCATGGAGTATTATCTAACGGGCTTACGTATTACATTAAAGATGCAGAAGATGGCTCATCCAAAATTGATATGCGATTAGTGGTAAAGGCGGGATCAGCTCTTTTAGATCCAGATCAGTATGAGTTACAGCATGTTTTGGAGCATGTAGCTTTTAAGGCAGGTAAACATATGACTATGGGAAAAGCTAATAGTTTGGGGTTGAAATTGGGTGAAATTAACGGAAACACCTCTTTCAATTTCGTGCAATATTATATAAAATCAACGTACACTCAGGAAAAAAGGGATATTGCATTTCAATTATTTCAAGATATCATATGGGATTTAGAAATAAAAGAAGAATATGTTGATAGTGAACGATCGGTAATCAATAATGAATTGGCACATAGGGGACGTTTTAGGGCAAGTGCCGTTATAAATGGATTGGAAAGCGGTATGATAGGAAGAAGTCCAGAGACTCCTAAAGATATAGTAGGATATATAAATTCATTTTCGATTGATCCACTTAAGCGCTATTATAAGGATTGGTACCGTCCAGATTTAATGGCCATCGTAGTTGTTGGGGATATGGACGATGTGGATGAGATGGAAAAAGAAATAAAACTGAAATTCTCCAGAGATAAACCAATTAAAAATCCACGTTCAGCTATCATAGATTATAGTAATTACAGAAACCTTCCTCCACAATTTATTAGCCTTGAGCATCCTTACTTGATTGAAAATTCCAAAAGCAGAACCGTTTATTTGCGACTTAATCTGAGACAGAAGACGACGTTGAATGAAGATGGGCTGGAAATCTTAAAAAATGAGCAACAAAGGAAACTTTTAATTGAGATGTTAGGAGATAGGCTTATTGAAAACCAAGATGCCTATAATACTAATTTTAATGTAATTTCTAGATTTATACACCCCCCGGAATTAGGGTTGCAATTAAATTTCACTATCGAGGGAGGCTCTGAGAAGATGGTATTAATGAAAACGATGCAAACTTTAAGACAATTGCGCACTACTGGTTTTACGAAAGAAGAATTTAAAGAAGGTAAGAAAAAGCTGATTGGTTATTTATCTAAAACGGACACTACCAAAATACCCTATTGGGCAGATAACATTCTTAGTCATTTTGTATATGATATAATATTACCTCCCCATAGAATGACACTTTTAGAAGAAATAGTAACCAATTTAACTTTTGAAGAATTTAACCGTTTTATAGCGACCTATTTAAAAACAGATCCTGATGATATTGATATTATAGTATTGGCTCCTCCCAGACATCGTATGTTATCCTATTCTGAGAAAACATTCAGGAATTGGATATCAGAAGCTAATGAGCTTTCTGTAGCTCCTTACAGCAAACTTAAAACACCTAAGGAGTTAATAAAACCTTCAACTTTAGCTAACTTACAGGAAAGTGCTATTCAAAAAATATCGCTTCCTTTACCTGGGACAAAAGAATATTTATTCGGGAATGGAGTAAGAGTTGTCCTAAAAACCTTGGATACTATTTTTAATCAAAATACTAAACAACAAAATTCAATAAGATTTCATGGTTTTACCTCCGCTGGAGTAAGATGTTACCCTCAAGAGGATTACTTTTCCGCTCTAAATTCTGCAGAAATCGTGAGAAATTCAGGGGTCGGAGGCTTAAACAAGTTTGAATTAAAAAAATACTTGGATAGTAAAGATTTTAAAGGGTCGATTTCACCTTATATTGAGTATGATGAAGCAGGAATAAGGGGGTCAGTTTCTTTAGAAGATTTGGAAACGGCCTTACAGCTAGTGTACTTATATTTTACAAGCCCCAATAGCGATAGCCTAGCATTTGAAGACTGGAAGCTTAAAGCTACTTCATCCTTGGTATTAAAAAGCATTAATAAGGATGATTTTAGAACAAGGATTAGAACCATATTGGGAGACTATACTTATTTGCCCAAGGGAACCAAAGCATTAGAAGGTGTAACGAAAACCGATATGGATCGAGCATTCACAATATTTAATAAAATTTTTGGCAATGCAGGAGATTTCACTTTCATTTTCACTGGCAACTTTCCTGAAAACAAGGTTTTGGCCCTAAGCCAGAAGTATTTAGGAAACTTACCTATTAAAATAGATGAAATGTCATGTAACCATTTAACAACAAAACGAGTAACATTACCAAAACCTCTTAAAACATCCATGCCGTCAACGGGTTACATGCAAGAAGCAAAGGTGCAACTGGGATATATTTCAGCGCTCAATACCGAAGATTTAAATTGGAAAAAAGAAGCAAAATTAAAATTACTACAGTTTTTGATGAACTTTTCAATAATGCAAGAGATGCGATTTAATTCTGAAGAAGGGGGAAGCTATAACATCTCAGTATGGTTGAACCTTCAAAAATCCCGTGTGTTCAACGAGGTTATTGTTGATTTTAGTTGCAGCAAAGAGGATGCAGACCGGCTAATTAAAGTAGTGAAACAATTCGTGGAATCCTTTAATAACAACACTATTGATGCGGAGCTGTTAGACGAATATAAAAATACAGCGATACGTTTCTTGGAATTGGAAAAGAACGAAAAAAATGCTATCTCCGAAAAGTTATATGATTATTATAAATTAGGGAGGCCATGGCATAGCATAGAAGAAGAGCAGGAATATATAAAATCCCTTTTAGGGGAAGATTTAAGAAATATGGCACGAAGATTATTAAATGTAAGCCCTTTCCAATTTAAGATGCTATCTGCCAAAGCAGTACAATAATGGCATTCTAAAGTCAATGTAATTATTATTGGATAAGATAAGTAAAATAATTTAGGGAGTGTACTTGAGTACACTCCCATTTAAAAGATTAAATCATTCTGGATCTGGAACTGGACCATTTAATAAAATAGATTGTCCATCTCCTTCTGCCGGGTCACCGAGATTTTTTGAATTATAAACCCTATATTCTGATTGTGGATCTCCGGAAAATATTACGGTACATTCATCGTTTTGCGGAGCACATTCAACATCTATTGCAGCCCAACCATTGGGAGCTTCTACTAAGATGAATTTTTCAGTGTAATAGTCTTTTTCTGCACTTGTTCCCACAAATGCAAAAGACATTCCAATGGCCAATAAAAAGGCCAGCATCGGTAAAATCATTTTCAATTTTTTCATGATATATATAATTTAAATTAATACAAATGGCCTACTCTCTTATTCAGGTTTTCGGTCTTACCCCTGCTTTTGTAGCGCAACAAAATTTCTTTATTCATTTTTCTTATTTTATCTAAATGTTATTTTTCAATGGGTTTTGAGATTGCAATATTTAGTATAGTCAACAGAAGCAATACCAAGATGAACATCAAGTGCTGCTCCCATGACAAAAGAGATATAATACCTCCACAAGAACAAGGCACAGTATTGGTGAAAAAAAGTAGGGTCACCGTGTATCCTGTAAATAAGAGCATAAGCACTAATGCTCCATAGAGTCCTATCAGTCGAGTCCTTCGCCAAGCAATTAAAAAGGAAGTAACAATTTCACCAACCGGAATAACTATTGCCACAATTGTCGCTATAGTCTCACCACCAAAAATTGGGGAATTCCTGATATTATTATAAAACATTTTCCCCTCCAAAAATTTAGTCACCCCTGCATATGCAAACAGTAATATTAGTATCAAGCTTATGATCTCTGTTAATACCCGTTTATGTTTAACCCTCAATGTCATGCTAATTAAATTCATGTAATATTCAATACCATAAAGATAGAGCGTCCAAATTATCCGTTAGGGATAAAAGCTGCTCTGTAAGGGATTACTTAATATTTTGTAAAATTATTGTTGGGAAAGTTTTCTTAAATCACTTGGGGTATAACCATACCGTACCCTAAACTCACGGGTGAAGAGGGAAGCATTCTTAAAACCATTCTGATATGCGATTCGTTTAAAAGGTTCCTGGGTGTTCCTTACAAAAAGATGAGAATTCTTAAGTCGTTCATTTTTTAAAAATTGAAATACTGTCATACCAAAGGTCGCTTTAAACCCTCTCTTTAATTTAAACTCATTAATTCCAAAATTAAGCGCCAGTTCCCTTAGGGATGAAATTTCTTTTTCTGGATGATGACGAATATAGGTGCCAATGGCCCTTATGATCTTAATATCCTCTAACCTAAACTTCCCTTCCTTTCTCCGTTCATTTTTTGTGGCAGGCTGATGGATTTTCTGTAAAATATTTTGTTTTAGTTTATTTTCAAGCCTTGTTTTATTATTTGTTACATTGGAGGTGATAATCATTAAACGCGCTGAACTATGAGAATCTTCTGGAAAAATTATAACCTTGCAATATTCAGAATGTTTTAGTCCTTTACTATTTTTAAAATCTAGCTTTAATTCTGTTTCACCAGCCTTACCATTTGATAAATGAACCACTTGTTCATTCCAGACTTTTAAGGAGTCTTCATGTATAATATTAGTAAATGGACTATGAATAAGCTCGTCTTCCTTAAGTCTCAAAAACCTTTGCACATCTTGGTTCATATACACAACCAAATAATCTTCGTCCAATAAAAAGACCATATGCACCAATTGCATATAGGATTCTTGTAAGCTTACATACCCCAAGTGTAAGAAGGAACTCTGTAATTCCTCGGCAACTATATTGATGAGTGCCGTCAATGCTTCTAATTCATCCTTCTTATCGGTACGTTCTATGCGATAACTGAAATTTCCGAGGGCTATCTCAATTAGTAATTGAAAAACTTTATGGAGCCTCTCCATATCTCCTATATGTTCCATAATACAGGTTTTTATGAATAACAACTATATTCAGAAAAGAATTTTCGTTTCTTTTAAGAGGAGGAGTACTTATTTAAAAATTCCAATCCCTCTCCTTCATTGTCCACTATTTTTGTAGGCACCGAAGGTACACTGCCCAACATATACATCTCCGCTAATAAACGGGACAAAGGGGTGTTCCTGATTAAAGCAACGGCTATGGCAAGTTGTGACCCTTCCGTGGCCAGATACCACCTAGCATCTTTGTCCATACTTTTTATCCCTCTGGTATTGCACAAAATTGGATATGATTTACCTGCTTGAAGTTTCAATCGGTCATCCACTATTTTAATAGCTTCTTCCAAATTTACGATTACATTTTCCTTATACTCAAAGTATAAGATACCATTCCTTAGACGATAGCTTGCATAATCATTTTCTAAACTATTTAACACAACTTCTATTAATTATTGATAAAATAACGGATAATATAGCATATTTCAACAGAAAAAGAGCAACAATATCGTTAAACCGGTACAGAACTATTCTGGAAGGTATTAATTCTATTCTGTAAGGGATTATTTTCATGTTTATGGGGGTGTATGTTTTTTATTGTACAGTTTTGGTGTAGTTTAAAGGAGAACTTGAAAGAGTGACTTCTATTACTTTAAATTAGGTCTTAAAATTTTACAAAAGTTCATTATGGCTAAAATTAAGCACAACAATTTTTTGGACACTGTAAACGATGTATTTACAGATGCAATAGATGAAGGCGTCCTCCATTTATACGCGGAGGGAGAAAGCTTTTCAGGACGCACCATTGGCCTTAACAATAGAGACCTATTCCATTTTGGGACTACAGGCTATTTAGGACTGGAACAGGATTCTAGATTGAAAGAGGCGGCAATAAGTGCCATCCAACGGTACGGCACGCAATTTCCACTGTCCAAATCCTATATTTCCAATCCGCTATATAGGCAGTTGGAGGAGAAAGTTACCGAGATGTACCAAAATCCCGTAGTCATTACAAAGAACAGCACCTTAGGCCATATGGGTGTCATCCCAAGCGCTGTTGACGATCGTGATGCCATCATATTGGACCATCAAGTGCATTGGAGCGTCCAAAGTGCGGCAAAAATATTAAAGACACGAAGTGTTCCCGTTGCTATGGTCAGGCACAATGATCTGAACATGCTGGAAGACAAAATAAAGTATTATGCCAATAGCAAACAAAGGATCTGGTATATGGCGGATGGCATCTATTCCATGTATGGCGATTTTGCACCTATCAAGGATCTCACCTATCTCGCACAAAAATATCCCCAGCTCTTTCTTTATTTCGATGATGTGCACGGCATGAGCTGGATCGGAAAAAATGGGACGGGCTATGTGATGAGCGAAATCAATGAGCTTACTGAAAATATGTTGCTGTTCGGAACCCTGAGCAAAACCTTTGGAGCTAGCGGATCGGTATTGGTCTGTTGCAACAAAAAAATGTACCACAAGATCAAAACCTTTGGTGGACCGTTAACCTTTTCGGCCCAATTGGAACCTGCTTCCGTGGCAGCTGCTACAGCCTCAGCTGAGATTCATTTAAACCCTGAAATCTATAGCCTCCAAAACGATTTAAAACAGAGAATTCAATATTTTAACGCGTTGGTGCAACAGACCAATTTACCGCTCATAGATAAAAATAATTCGCCAGTTTTCTTTATCGGTACGGGGATGCCAAAAACTGGCTACAACTTTGTCAATCGCTTAATGAAGGAAGGTTTTTACGTGAATTTAGGTCTGTTTCCCGCAGTGCCCGTAAAAAATACAGGGGTAAGAATAACCATATCCAGACATAACCAGCATCAGGAAATTAAAGCCTTGGTTGATGCCATGGTCTACCATCTGCCAAAAGCGATAGAAGATACGCACACCAATATGAGCCGTGTGTATCAGGCATTCAATTTAGAGACCAAGATAAAACCTGTTAATAGGTCTGAAGATAATTTAACGGTACAATTGGAGAATTCCATTACAAAAATTGACAAAGAGACCTGGAACAGGTTAGTAGGTACATCTGGAGTCCAAGATTGGGACGGCCTTTTATTTCTCGAAAACACATTTTCCGACAATCCGCTAAGAGAAAACAACTGGAACTTTTGGTATTTGATCATTACTGACCAGCAAAAAACGCCAGTGTTGGCCGCTGCAATATCCGCATCATTATGGAAGGATGATATGCTCGCCAATAGTACCGCCTCAGAGATTATAGAGGCCGAAAGAAAATTAGATCCGTACCACATGACCTCCAATGTACTAAGTTTGGGCTGTCTGTTTACAGAAGGAAACCATCTTTATGTGGATGATGCACATCCCTTAAGGACCGAAGCCCTCAATAGGTTTATGCTAACCTTAGAACATCTGGAACAGAGTTCGAATTCCAAAATGGTTGTCCTCCGAGATTTTAAAGAGAACGATAAATTGCACAGCTATTTCCAAGGGCAGGGCTTTGTCAGGGTCCAAATGCCAAATTCCTGTAAAATCGATTTAGGGCATAACGCTTCTATTGAGCAGTATACGGCGACACTTTCCTCAAGAAGTAAAAAACACCTCAGAAAGGATATTTTGGCCTATGAGCCTTCTTTGGACATCTCGTTCCTAAAAAAACTGGATACGAACCAACTAAAACAGGTGAAAAAATTGTACGATAACGTACGCAAGAATAATTTGGGCTTGAATACATTTTCCTATCCTGTTGAGCTATTTGAAAATATGTCCGAAAATCCGAACTGGGAATTCATAATCATTAGAGAACCTGAAAATCGGACGAAAATTATCGGGGTCATGTTCTGCTATAAAAATAATGGCAGCCAAACCTACGTGCCTTCCTTGGTAGGAATTGACTATGACAATCTTGAGACCTACCAGACCTATCGCCAATTGCTGTATCAAACCCTAAAAAGAGCTATTCAATTGAAATTTCAATACATTGATCTGGGCATGACGGCCTCTTTTGAAAAAAGAAAACTCGGAGCCGTTGTGGAAGAAAAATATGCATACATCCAAACTTCTGACAATTATACCCTCGAACTTATGGGATTATTGGAATCCCGATAGTAATAAAAGATATTGCTATACATAGACATGAGGTACCAAAAATTTATATCAGAATTTGAATCGAATCTTGAATCTTTGGAATTTGAGACTGATGATATTTTATATAAAGCAGAGCATCGTATCGCAAAAACAGAAATATGCATCAAGCGCCTTAGAAATGAGGTCATTGAAAAAGGGTTTGACTCAAAAAATGAAGAGATCAGCTTTTTTAAGCATGTTAAGCCACAAATTTTCAGCAGGCTCATCTACTACGTGCGACTCTTCAATATAGAGAGCAAACGTCCACGGAGTAGTACTAAATTTCAAATAAAGTATTTAAATAACCACATTGATAAGCTACAGGTTTTCTTTAATGACAACTTAGAATTTTATCATTATTATCGCAGAGGTGCGACAACCTTGGATGAACAATACTTTGTCCGTGGAAAATCAGACCTACGCCTCCCAACTGAATCCTACCATTTTTTTATAGACGAACAGTTTTCTACCTGTCAGGACACCACCGTGGCCACCATAATTGCCTACGACATGTTGATTGTTTACCTACAACAGGAAATAGAAAAGCTACAGACCAATACTGATACTTATAACAATCCTATGAAGCAGTCATCCTCAAAACTTTTTTGGACAGGAAGCAAAACAGAATTAATTGAACTGATCTACGCCCTGCATAGCAGCGGCGCTATCAACAGTGGCACTGCTGACATTAAAGAGCTGGCCTCCATGTTTGAGCAGTTGTTCAACATTGAACTTGGTAACTATTACCATACATTTATTGAAATCAGGGCGCGGAAATCCAGTAAAACTAAATTCATTAACAAATTAACGGACTCCCTAATTAGAAGGTTTGAAAATTTAGACGAATAATCCATAGGTAAGCCCAACTTGGGAATCCTAAACCCCTCAAACCTTCCATTTACTTTAAGATCATTTGGCGTCAAAAACCTTCTCTTTCCTCACCTTCCAATACCAAAACGACTCAAATTTTATTTTGAAAAAACCACCCCACCTTGGGACTGACTATTGATGATTCATCAACAATACATTTCAAATTTGTAGAACGAAAGTCAAATCAAGTCAGGGGCTATCAAAATGATTGACAGCAATGCGATAGTCCCTTTCTACAAAACCATGTTATTATGCCAACAAGTATTATTACCACCGACGATCTTCGGGAATTCAAAATGGAACTGCTCGATGACATTAAAAACCTTTTAACAAAACAGTCTAAAGGGAAATTGAAAAGATACCTCAAATCATCTGAGGTCATGGACTTGCTTCAGGTCAGTCCGGGCACATTACAAAATCTTCGTATCAATGGCACCTTACCTTACACCAAAGTTGGAGGAATCATTTATTATGATGCCGAAGAAATCCAAGAAATTTTGACTGCAAATCGTGTGCAGCACAACCTAAATTACTAAGCCATGAATTACATTAAACTACTCAATGCGGCCTATGAAAAATTTCTTTTGGATGACCGTCTAAATCCTCCACACATCAGTCTGTATATGGCACTGTTCCAAGAATGGAACAGTAGCCGGTTTGCAATTCAATTCTATGTGAATCGAACGGATTTGATGACGGCCTCCAAAATCCGTTCAAAATCAAGCTACCATAGGTGTGTGACCGACCTAAACTCATGGAATTATCTTTCATATTTTCCTTCCAAAAGTCCTTATAAGGGAAGCAAAATAAAGATGTCCATTCTTTGCACAGATGATGAGGCTAATATGGGATGTGACAGTCCCATATTAGAACATGTGGCGGAACTCTACAGTCCCAAAAATAAACCGACTCTGGAACTCTACAGTCCCATATCAGGGGAGTACAGTCCCATATTGGAACAGGTTGCGGAACTCTACAGTCCCAATTATGAACCTATCATGGGACACTACAGTCCCACCACAGGACTTAAAATGGGATCTACTATAAACAATACCAAACAAGTAAACATTATAAAACAACCAAAGGGCTGGCAGGCCGTTATTAATTTTTTTTTAGAAAAAAGTTTTACTGCTGATGAAGGAAAAAAATTCTTCGAGCACTATGAAAATCGGAATTGGAAAACCAGCGATGGGAAAACCATTAGAGATTGGCGTGCCTTGGCTGCAAATTGGATGGACAGAGCGGAGCTGTATTCCCAAGAAAACACTTCAAACAAAAATCAACTGTCCCATCCCGATGGATATCGGGACAAGGACAACTTGCGGACCACTAAAACCAAAGATTATGGACAACCCCTCTAAAATCATAGAAGATGACGTGGAATATTCACTCGGCGATTTTGATGGTACAAGTGTTCTTTACGACTTTGACAAAATTCTAATTTATTTAAATGCAAAAGGAAAGCTCCTCTTTGGTAATCACTTCAGAATTTATGATGAGGACAAAGAAATCATCCGTAAACTCTGCCATTATTTTATCAAGGATCTCGAGAATTGCAAAAAGGATGACATCGATCCTGAGAAAGGCATCCTTCTCTCCGGACCTGTAGGGTGTGGAAAGACTGCTCTGATGACATTACTTCGGCATATTGAGCCTACGCCACGACCATACGAGATCATCGCATGCAGGAATATCGTCTTCAGCTTTAACCATCTCGGTTTTAAGACCATCGAGGATTATGGAAACACAAAATCGTTCTGCTTTGATGATCTTGGAATAGAATCTCCCGGAAGATTTTATGGAAAGGATCTCAATGTAATGGGTGAACTTCTTTTATCCCGATATGATCTTTATCTGCAATCAAAACGTAGAATAAAAACGCATGCCACCACTAATTTTAGTGCTGATGAGATGGAAGAGTTCTATGGAAATCGTGTTCGCAGCCGGATGCGGGAACTGTTTAACTTGATTGCTTTTGACACAAAAGCTGGGGATAAGAGGAAATAAGTTTGATTAATGAACAACCTCGACCCAAGGGTACGAGGTATCAAGTAGAAGTTCCTTTTTTATTTCGATGCAGAGCGTCGGGGAATAAAACCCAAGGATCCCGCTAAAAAGCGGGATTAGTTCAACTAACAATTTTTAATTCATTGCTTCGCAACTTTTAAAAATTGAGTTTC
>NZ_JAEHJZ010000149.1 GCF_016469035.1 Gelidibacter salicanalis
CGTTCGAAGCCATCCGCTTGGTACTGGCTTCTCGCAGGGCTGGGAGCTTATTCCACATGGCGATTCCGTTGTCCACCAGGGTGTTGGCTGCGTAGGGAAGATGCGGTGAGACAACTCCTGCTGTCTCCGACCTGGTCAACCTCGTAGCGACGTTGGAGGGGAAGAGAACCTGGCCGAGGGTGTTCCTCGAGCCATCCGGCCCATCTTGACTGGAAGGCTCGCCACGCCTCCATGGCCACTGAATGCACAGTGAGCTCATTGAGGCTGGACAAACCTCCCCGCTGCAATAGAGAAGATACGTTAATATGGTCCGTCCTCTTTTTGCCCAAAATGAATCTGGCAACATCATTAATGGCAATTTGGGCAGCCCTGTAGCTGGCTACTGGTGGGGATGTGTCTCCCTCCAATCTGGGGGGTGCTACCGCCCCGATGGCATAGCTAACCTTACCCAGAACCAATCCCCTCGCCAGCTGCTGCAGGTAGGCTCCCCTGGGCAAGTGGTGTGACAACCTAGCGATCCTGGCAGCCCGCTGTCTAGCCGAGGCCGCCACCGAGGCCCCATGGGGGAAAGTACTAAAGCTCGAG
>NZ_JAEHJZ010000150.1 GCF_016469035.1 Gelidibacter salicanalis
TTAATTTATTGCAAGTAGTTGGGTTAAAGCATAGCAAAGATGGAGTGGGAATGGCAGTGTTATCGCAGAACCGAAGTTTTTAATGGGACCAATTTTAATAGCTGACACTCTACTTCACCACCTTCTACTTTCACTACAGTAGTCACCCTTGGTTAGATGCTCTCATAAATAGAGATTCCAGTCACCCTGTTTGATGGTTGAAAGTGAGTAAGGAGAGCTTGGGTTGTTACAGGAGCTCTACA
>NZ_JAEHJZ010000151.1 GCF_016469035.1 Gelidibacter salicanalis
GGTACAAATTTTGGCTCAGTGGTCATAATGGTTTTTCCTGCTGCGCTTTGCGGCAATTCATCCTGTGCTCTTGCACGATCTGCCTCATTATTGATATTCGGGAGCACCACGAGCTCCATAAACTTTTTAATAAACGTAGATTTCCCTGTACGAACAGCGCCAACGACTCCTAAATATATATCGCCTCCTGTTCGTTCAGCGATATCCTTGAAAATATCG
>NZ_JAEHJZ010000152.1 GCF_016469035.1 Gelidibacter salicanalis
TGTTGTCTTACCTAGAGCACAAGGCCGAGCCATGGAGTACAAGAATCACCTGGAGGTCGCACATAACTAAGAATGTGTCCAAAGACGGCATGGTTCAGGAAGCTCGAAAGCCGTAAATTCAATCAATTGACGGCCGAGAGTTGCGGGTACATTTCGCCACGTGTTCGTGGAGACTAGTTGACGGACACTCAAACCCTACAGAACTGGTCGAAATGACATGCGCACCTCCAGT
>NZ_JAEHJZ010000153.1 GCF_016469035.1 Gelidibacter salicanalis
CTAACCTTGAGGTCATCGTTACTTTTAGCGATGAAAAACTTTTTGTCACTTCCAAGAAGTTTAAGCGGCAAAATGATTGGACTCTGTCTAGGCGACCCTCAAGCATCCCCGTTGAGCTAAGGAAAGTGTACTGAAGCCAGAACCCGGCCTCAATTATGGTTTGGGGGCAATGGCTTCGAACGGCAAGAAATCCCCTCTTTTTCGAATTCCCAATTGTAAAACCCTGTATGTCATTAGAAAAAAAACCATTGACAGATGACCACACTATACTCAGGCAAAAACTGATCTGATCTGCACCACT
>NZ_JAEHJZ010000154.1 GCF_016469035.1 Gelidibacter salicanalis
ATCGTCGATTAGGCCGCAGGGAAGGTCCTGATACCAGGCGGGTAGAATTGTTTGGCCATCGATGGCACTTCACCTTTCTGCCTGTAACAACTTAATCACCTCTTTCAGTTTTAGGCTGTTCATCGCCCCATAATCATGTGCATCTCAACAAAGCTCTTCTGAACACACCTATTTTGCCCTTCTCATTCCCCCTCACTTGGTCTCCTTAATTTTCGTTTTTGTCGCCGGTGTCAAAATAATGCCTCAGATCTCTGCATTCCAGAGATGCTATTGCAACAATCCCTAATTTCATAGCAAAATTTA
>NZ_JAEHJZ010000155.1 GCF_016469035.1 Gelidibacter salicanalis
CGAATGATTTTAAGCTCACAGGAAGCAATTTGTTAATTGATCACTTCAAAAGTCTAAATGTGTCACAAATAATATTTTATGCAAAATCTAACAAGATGGCAAAATATGTCAAAAGATCTTTTTGAGTAAAAACTTAAAATTTGAAGCCCTAGAGATAATAAGTCGTGTTTTTTTTAATTTGATCGATTATGTGCAACTCATCTGTTTTGTAGGACATTAACTTG
>NZ_JAEHJZ010000156.1 GCF_016469035.1 Gelidibacter salicanalis
AGAGAGCTAATCCCCCCTGAATTACTGAGAATCCCCTTGTTTTTATGGTAAAACTATGTCCTCTGAATACGCAAAGATTGTAACTTATCGTTCCATGGAAGTCTTAGCCCCACCATTTACACGGCGGGGTTAGTCCGCCCAAAATAGCTTTGCTTCGCTATGCTCTGGGTGCTCGATTATTTTTGAGATCTCGTGATGCAAAAGGCATTTTTTATTTTCCTTTTTGGCCCTCGCCCGGGGAAACACTTATCCCTACTTTCCAAGTTGAAGCCAATCTACGGTATGCCACGAAATTGAGAAGTGTCTGCGCACGACTAAATTTAACTAATACTCCCAACCCTAGCATCGCCTCGGCTACTAGCATAGCCAACAAGACCACTACTCTTACAGGGGAGTGGCCCAGGTTCCCGCGAATTAGGCCCAAGGCCAGAAATCTAAGTAGCCTCAT
>NZ_JAEHJZ010000157.1 GCF_016469035.1 Gelidibacter salicanalis
AGAGCTGCAGATGGCGGACGACGACCGAGGGAGTGTCGACTTGATGGCACTGGGGCTTGGGGCTTGAAGGCCAGGATTGGATGCTGGACAGCCTCGGGTTCGTTATTGGCCAGCCTCATTGTCGAAGACCCATAGGCCCAGAGAGGTTGAGCGGTTGTGTGACCTCCATAGATGGGTGGGCGGTCAGGAAGACCCTCAGTAGGACACGCGAGGGTGGCAGTTTGCGGGTGATGGCCCAGATGATCGGCGGATTGGCCCCCAAAGATGGGTGTGACCCGACGGTCACTTGTGTGGCACAAGTGGCCGGTTGAAACGACCCTTTGCACCCCTTGGCGCGTCAAGGTTCTTTAATGCCCCCCAGTGGGCGAGCACTACGATTGGCGCCATGTGGAGTG
>NZ_JAEHJZ010000158.1 GCF_016469035.1 Gelidibacter salicanalis
TGTTACAAAGCCTAAACAACAGGGGGACTTAGGTCTCCTTGTCGTCTTGGTCTCTCTGGCCCAGCATTCAATCTTTTAGCGTGAGCCTGGAGAGCTTCAAATTTCTTTATCAAGTGATAAAGAAAGGCAAAGAACATTACAAGGAAATCAAGAATATGTCCATAGGCAGAATCCAGGGACTCATTAATACCATATTTGCACTTCTACGGATACTGATACACTTCGTAGGCTATAATGGAGGACATTTAAAACAAATAAAGCAGATACGTATTCCATTGTATTACATAGGATGAAGATTTCAGAATTTCACATATTGTCTCGGTTTGCGTGCTCGTCTTTCAGTTAAGAACAATTCAATGCCATCAACAAAAAACATG
>NZ_JAEHJZ010000016.1 GCF_016469035.1 Gelidibacter salicanalis
ACCGGATGCGTCAACACAATAGTCAGCTCTGGCTTATCGGCGAGCCGAATTCTTAGTTATTGTGGTTAGTACTTATTTTATTTACTTAATTTCAATATTCTAAATGCACCTTGAATTACCAAAATAAAAACGATTGTTCCGATAATCAAATCAGGTTTACTTGAACTCAACCAATTTACTAAAACTCCTGCGATAATTACACCTAAATTAATAATCACATCATTTGAAGTGAAAATCATACTTGCTTTCATATGAGCTTCTTCTTTACTTTTTGACTTTTGTAAAATATAAAGGCAAATTCCGTTCGCAATAAGTGCAAAAATCGAAACGATAATCATTGTTGAAAAATTCGGAAGTTTCTCGTCTCCGAAAAATCTCCTTAAAACTTCCACAAATCCGATAATTGCAAGTGTTATTTGAAAATATCCAGCAAGTTTTGCAATTCGCTTTTTCTTAATCAATGTTCCGCCAACCGCAAACAAACTAATTCCGTACACAAAACTGTCCGCAAGCATATCCAAACTATCGGCAACAAGTCCCATAGATTTTGATATGATTCCAGTTGTCATTTCAATAATGAAAAAAGCAAAATTTATGACAAGAACAGACCAAAGTAGCTTTTTTTGGGTTTTGTTTTCTTCAAATTCAGTTTGGTTGGTTTGTTCACTCGATATTTTCTTTCCGCCCAAATTCAGTTCGATAACTGATTTTTCGATTTGGTCAATTTCTCCGCTATGAAAAACAGTCAATTTTCCATTAGGAATATCAAAGTCCAAATTCGCAATACTTGAAATTCCTTCCAATTTCATTCGGATTAGATTTTCCTCTGATGGACAATTCATTTTGCTTATTTCAAAAAGTGTTTTTTCCATTTTAATCTTCGTCTTCGTTTCCAAAATCGCCTTGCTTTTGAGTGCATCAAAAACAAGGCTTTTAAAATTTAATTTCCTTTTTTATAATCTTCTAAAAACTTTGCCAAACCACTATCCGTTAACGGATGATTTAACAATCCGGTGATAGAAGACAACGGGCCTGTCATCACATCTGAACCTAATTTGGCACAGTTAACAACGTGCATAGTATGCCTAATTGAAGCTGCTAAAATTTGAGTTTCAAAATCGTAGTTATCATAAATCAGTCTAATCTCAGAAATGAGGTTTAAACCGTCTGTAGAAATATCATCCATACGTCCTAAAAAGGGCGAGACATAAGTAGCACCAGCTTTAGCCACCAATAATGCTTGACCTGCTGAAAAAACCAAGGTCACATTGGTCTTAATTCCTTTATCAGAAAAATACTTGCACGCTTTTATACCTTCTGCAGTGACTGGTAATTTAACGACTATTTGAGGGTGTAGGTCTGCCAACTCTTCACCTTGCCGAATCATGCCATCATAGTCTGTAGCAATAACTTCCGCTGAAACATCACCTTCAACAATGTTACAGATCTCAACGTAATGCTTCAAAATATTGTTGGCACCAGTAATCCCTTCTTTTGCCATTAATGACGGGTTTGTGGTAACACCATCTAAAACCCCTAAGGCTTGTGCTTCTGCAATCTCATTAAGATTTGCCGTATCAATAAAAAATTTCATGTGTTTTATTTTTAATTTACTAAAACTGATTCGTTTAAATAATCTAATACTTGTTTGCTGACTTTCTCTCCTGTAAAACCAAACTTATCATCAAGCACATTGGCTGGTGCTGAATATCCAAAGTGATCCAATCCGAAAACTTTACCATTTTCACCCACAAGACCTTCAAGGTTGACTGGCAATCCTGCCGTTAATCCAAATAAGGGTTTGTTTTTGGGGATGACGCTATCTTGGTATGCTTTAGATTGCAACCTAAATAGGCCTTCAGAAATAATTGAGGCGATATTTACTTTTAAACCTTTCTCTGATTCCAAAATTTCAGCTGCGGCAATTAAAGTAGCTACTTCTGAACCATTTGCAATTAAAATAACATCTGGATTTTCAACCTGTTTTATCAAATAACCTCCCTTTTTAGAGGCTAGGGCTTCTATATATCTTGATCCTTTAGTGTTAGGAAGATCTTTAATACCCTGTCTTGAAAGGATCAAACCTGTTGGCGTTTTTTGATTTTCCAAGGCCATTTTCCACGCCACACTTGTTTCTGCTGAATCAGCAGGACGTAGAGCCAAGAAACTTGGATCGCCACTGTGGTTTTTCAATTTCTCTAACAAACGCAATTGCGTTTCTTGCTCAACAGGTTGATGCGTTGGCCCATCTTCTCCTACTCTAAACGCGTCATGCGTCCACACGTACTTCACGGGTAACTCCTGAATACAACTTAAACGAATGGCCGGTTTCATATAATCTGAAAACACAAAGAAAGTTGCCACTACCGGAATAATTCCGCCATGCAAAGCAATACCATTGGCAATACAAGCCATTGTTAATTCTGCAACACCTGATTGTAAGAATGAACCGCTAAAATCACCTTTTTTAAGGGCTTGGGTTTTCTTTAAAAAGCCATCTGTTTTATCACTATTTGACAAATCGGCAGAAGACACGATCATGTTTTCTACGTTCTCAGCTAAATATCCTAATACACTAGATGATGCGGCCCTTGATGCCAAACCCTCTTTATGTTCTATAGCTTCAAAATCTAATTCTGGCAGTTTTCCCGATAAGAAAAAATCCAGTTTATTAGATAACGCTTCATTGGTTTTTTTCCATGATGCGATTTCTGATTTCTTTTTGGCTGCTTGGGAGATTTTTTCTTCTAACAGATTTTTATAGAACGCTTCAACATCATTGAAAATATCAAACGAACTTTCAGGATTTGCACCTAAATTTAATAAAGTCCTTTCATAATCTGCTCCTGTGTTTCCAATAGGTTGTCCATGAAGTTCACAATGGCCTTCAAACATGCTACCGTCTGCAGCAACACAACCCTTACCCATGATTGTTTTACCGATGATGAGCGTCGGTCTTTCGGTTTCGTTATTGGCATCTGTTAATGCCTTTCTAATTTCATTATGATTATGACCATCAATGGTAATAACATTCCAACCCCAAGCGCGATACTTCATTTCAGTATCTTCAGAAGTCACCTCTTCTGTTGCTGTCGACAATTGGATATCGTTAGAATCGAAAAACATGATAAAATTACTTAATCCTAAATGGCCTGCAATTCTACCTGCTCCTTGTGACACCTCTTCTTGCACACCACCATCAGAAATAAAACCGTAAATTTTATAGTTCATCCAATCTCCAAAACGCGCTTGCATAAATTTGGTAGCAATTGCTGCACCAATCCCCATAGTATGACCTTGTCCTAAGGGGCCAGACGTGTTTTCAATACCTCTGGCAACATCAACTTCTGGATGGCCAGGTGTGATGGAACCCCATTGTCTGAAATTTTTAAGATCTTCTTTTTGGTAATTTCCTAAAAGATAATATTGTGCATACATTAAAGTTGATAAATGCCCAGCATCCATAAAGAAACGATCTCTAAATGGCCAAGTCATATCTGACGGGTCATAATTGAAAAATTCTGAATACAGGATATGCATAAAATCTGCGCCTCCCATCGGGCCTCCAGGATGGCCTGAATTTGCTTTTTCTACCATTGCAACTGCCAATGCTCTGATGTTGTCTGCTGATTGTTGATCTATTTCTTTATTCATTTTTGAGTTTTAATACATTTTAGTTTAAATTCTTTGCGGACTTTAATTTTTACCTCTCATTATCAGTCTTATAAACCTTCTTATCATATCTAAAAATAAAAATATTGAAAATTGATAATACTAAAATTAGCAGTAGAAAATATGCCACGTTTATTTAAAGCTTAACTTCTGAATGACACTGAAAATTGAGCTATAAAGTAATAAAATTGAATCTTTTTATTTTTCCCAAAGACTCTCCATTTCTTCCAAAGTTTTGCCTTTGGTTTCAGGAACAAATTTCCATACAAAGAACATTGCCAATAATGACATCAAGCCATAAATCCAATAGGCGAATCCGTGGTTAAATTGTTCTGTTAAATAACTGTTATCATCCATCATTGGAAATGTCAACGACACTAAATAATTAGAAATCCACTGTGCGGCTACGGCTATTGCCATGGCACGTCCGCGTATTTTATTTGGAAATATCTCAGACAGCAAGACCCATGTTACTGGTCCCCAACTAACAGCAAAACTGGCCACATAAAGTATCATACAAGCTAACGCCAAATAACCGGTTGCTCCAGAGAAAAATACAAATCCTAAGGATAACATAGCCACACACATCCCCAAAGCACCAATGATCATGAGTGGTTTTCTACCATATTTATCTACCGTTCTAATGGCTACGATGGTAAACAGGAAGTTTACAATACCTACAACAATGGTCAATAATAATGCGCCGTCAGTATTAGGATCTATAGATTTAAAGATTTCTGGGGCATAATATAAAACCACATTTATACCTACAAACTGTTGAAAAACAGAAAGTGCAATACCTATGAAGATTACCATCCAGCCAAACGAGAAAAGCTTCCCTGAATGCTGCACCATGGTTAATTTAATCTGGTCTAAAATTTTAAGAGCTTCTTCTTTCCCATTCACTTTAGTCAAGACCTCTAATGCTTTTTCTGGTTTATTTTTAAGCATTAAAGAACGCGGAGTATCTGGAACAAAAAATAATAGTGCTAAAAATAATCCTGCAGGAACAATTTCTGAGGCAAACATCCATCTCCAACCCACTTCATTTAACCACGCATCTGACCCTCCACTTCTCGAAATAAAATAGTTGACAAAATAAACCACTAAAAAACCGCCTACGATGGCCAATTGATTAAATGAAACTAATTTCCCCCTACTGGATGCGGGTGCAATTTCTGCAATATAAAGTGGTGATAACATAGAGGCCAATCCAACCCCGATACCACCAAGAATTCGATAAATAATAAATATGGTTGAAAAAGTATGATCAAGTTCACCAATAGGTTTGATAAACATCTCTGGCATTGCAGAACCCAAAGCTGAGACCAAAAATAAAACTGCCGCCAATACAAGCCCTTTTTTTCTACCTAAGGCCTTGCTTATAAAGCCACTAAAAGCACCACCAATAATACAACCTATGAGTGCGCTTGATACTAAAAACCCTTTAAACGCACTTGCAGCAGTTTCTCCCAATCCTTTTGGGGTTACAAAAAAGCTTTCAAGGGAACCCACGGTTCCAGAAATGACTCCGGTGTCATACCCAAACAAAAGACCCCCTAAAGTGGCTACTAATGTGAGTTTTATAAGATATTTTGAATTTGCTGAGGTTCCCATAGTGCTTTAACTATATATATTGATTAATAATATTTTCAAATAACTCTTGCTTACCACTTTTTAAGGTTAATTCGCCATTTTCTTTTGCAATATTATACAAGTCTGAAAGTTCTAATTTCCCAGATTCAAAGTCTTTACCTTTTCCTGAATCAAAAGAATTGTAACGTTCCTCTCTTAACTTTGTATAGGCGGAAGATTTAATAATTTTATCAGCCGTTATTAATGCTCTTGCAAAAGTGTCAGCTCCACCAATATGTGCATAAAAGACATCTTCCATATCTGTTGAATTTCTTCTAATTTTGGCATCAAAATTAACGCCACCTCCTTGTAAACCACCTGCTTCTAAGAACACTAACATAGCCTCAGTTGTTTCTTGAATATTATTTGGAAATTGGTCAGTATCCCATCCATTTTGATAATCACCTCTGTTAGCATCAATACTTCCTAACATGCCTGCTTTGGCTGCCACAGCAAGTTCGTGTTGCATGGTATGTTGCGCTAAGGTTGCGTGGTTAACTTCTATATTCATTTTAAAATCCTTATCCAAACCATATTCTTTTAAGAAACCAATGGCTGTTGCCGAATCAAAATCGTACTGATGTTTCATTGGCTCCATTGGTTTTGGCTCGATAAAAAATGTGCCTTTAAATCCTTGTGCTCTTGCATAATCTCTTGCCAATGTTAGAAACTGCGCCATGTGATCCAATTCTCGACCCATATCTGTATTCAGTAAAGACATATAACCTTCTCTTCCTCCCCAAAACACATAGTTCTCACCATCTAATGCAATCGTTGCATCGAGTGCTAATTTTACTTGTGCACCTGCCCTAGCAACCACATTAAAATCTGGATTGGTAGAAGCACCATTCATATAGCGTGGATTTGAAAAACAATTAGCAGTTCCCCACAGTAATTTAATATCGGTTTCTGCTTTTTTTTGTTTGATGTAATCGACTATGGTGGCCAATCTATTTTCAGACTCAGTAAAGGTTGGTCCTTCTTGAATTAAATCGAAATCATGGAAACAGAAATAATCGAAGCCCATTTTATCGATAAATTCGAAAGCGGCATCTGCCTTATCCTTTGCTGCCTGAATAGGGTCTGATGCTTTATCCCATTCAAAATTTTGTGTTCCCGGACCAAAAGGGTCAGAACCTTGTCCGCAGAAGGTGTGCCAGTAAGCGATTGAAAATTTGAACCATTCGTTCATTGATTTTCCTGCTACTATTTGGTCTGGATTGTAATATTTGAACGCTAATGGATTGTCTGATTCCTTACCTTCGAATTTTATTTTATTTATGCCTTTAAAGTATTCTGTATTTGCCATTTTTATAAGTTTTTAGTCTTGTATCTATTTCTTTATTTGATTCTTATTTTTAATTCTGCACTGTGTAATTAATTGAATCGACATCCTTTTTGTATTTTTTACAAAAAGATCTAGTGAAAAGCCCTCCCGATAGCTATCGGGATTGTGGTAACGACCAAATATTAATTACTGAGTATGAGCTCTAATTCTTTCTTCCAATTTTTATAAGCTTTCAAATACGGTTGTTTGTCTTTAAAGGGCATAAAGGTCATTACGTGGTCGTTGTCCATAATGATTTTACTAAAAGTTTCAAAATCGCCTTTATGTAAATTGGCCGCTCTGGCTGCTCCTATAGCACCTGTGGTATTGTAAATTTCTATTTCTTGTTCTATGAGAGTGGCTACGGTATTTGCAAATATTTCTGAACGAAAAAGGTTGTCGTTACCAGCTCTTATAACATGTGCTTTTACACCATCTGACTTGAGGATTTCCATGCCATACAAAAAAGAAAAGGCTATCCCTTCTAGAGCAGCTCTGCATAAATGTGCCTTGTTGTGATTGTTTAGATTAACATTTACTAAACGTGTACCTATTTCCCTATTATTGAGCATGCGTTCCGCACCATTTCCAAAGGGTAACATACACACACCATCTGATCCCACTGGAATTTCTGAGGCTAGAGTGTTCATCTCTTCATAGGATGACACGTCGAGATTATTTAATAACCAACGGTATTGAATTCCTGCGCCATTGATGTTCAGTAATTTGCCAATATATTGGTTAGATTTTGAATAGTTGACGTGTGCAAAATTATTCACACGTGTGCTTTCTTTTCCAGATAAATCACCAGTGACAGCATAGACCACACCAGATGTTCCGCCTGTTGCAGCAACTTCACCTGGATTGAAAACATTTAATGACAATGCGTTATTTGGCTGGTCTCCTGCTCTGTAATAAATTGGTGTTCCTGCCGCTAATCCACTTTCCACCTCCCCTTTTTCGTCGACTACAGATTGGATACTAAACGTGTCAACAATATCTGGAACAAGGTCTTTATCGATACCATAATATTCCAGAAGAAAATCCGCCACAGTATTATTTTTAAAATCCCAGAAAATGCCCTCAGATAAACCAGAAATAGTAGTATTAATGGTGTTTGAGAATTTATACGCAATATAATCTCCAGGTAACATAAACTTATGGATGTTTTTATAAACCTCTGGTTCGTTATTCTTTACCCACTTTAATTTTGAGGCGGTAAAATTTGCTGGCGAGTTTAAAAGGTGTGACGCGCATATGTCCTCTCCAATTTCGGCAAAGGCTTTGTGTCCAATATCTACAGCTCTACTATCGCACCAAATAATACTTTTACGAAGTGGGTTACCAGCCTTATCTACTAAAACCAATCCGTGCATTTGATATGAAATACCAATGCCTTTTATTTGGGTTCTGCTAATGTTATATTGCTTCTTTAATTTTGAAATGGCATGGCATATATGAACCCACCAGTCGTTAGGTTTTTGTTCTGCCCATCCGTTTTTTTGAGCATACATACTCATTTCTTCTTTGGGTTCTTGGACCACACCCAAGCTTTTACCTGATTCTATTTCTACCAATGCAGCTTTTATAGAAGAGCTGCCTATATCTAATCCTAAATAATACAATGTGCTGAATGATTTATTAATGCTTTTACTTAAATGATCAAGTCAAATCTAATAATATAACTTTCGACAACCATACTGTACTGTCCTGACAAATTGCATATAAATAAAAAGAGGTTTGTATTATATTGTAATGAACATGGAAAATAATTTTGTTGTCAATAGTTGAATGCCAATAATTAATAAGTTGATTACTAATTATAGTCCGTTTTAGCTTTGCCGAGAGGATAATATATTCTTATCTAAGGTAGCCTACAAAGTAAATCGAGAACTGTACGTTTTTTGAAAGAAGATGTAAAATACGCTCAACCAGACAATAAGCGTTCAATAAATAAAGTTCATACGTACCCTCTGAAACACAACAAGAAACCCAATTTATCAGATTTGTTTTTTGAACTTTTGGGGCAGCTTTTTTATGGATTTTATTTGAACCTTTTTATAAAACACTTCAGCTCCTTCAGATTGGATCTGAATATGACCCTTGGTTAAAGGAAGTATATCACCCGAAGAATTTTTATATTTTGAATTGAACAATGCCATCACCACTTTTCCATTCACAATATAAAGACTCGTACCTTCAAAACAGATGAGTTCAAGAGTATTCCATTCGCCATGTGGTTTTTCATTATCAAAGCCTTTATTGCAATGGTTTGGTGGTACTTGTTGTACACTTGAAAACGTGTTTAAGTGGCCATTTTTAACATATGTGAATTCTTTTTCCCCCTCTTCCATCTTTGAAGGAATATCGATTAACGTACCAGATAATCCGTAATAGTCTCCCAAATCGCCTTCTTGTACTTGAAATTCCTGCGAGGACATCCAAACGTTCCAAAAAGTTCTATAAGGGCCGTAAGCATGATATAAAATTCCACTATCCCGTTTTCTTTGTAAGCGAGGTTCCCAAACTTGGTGTCCCCATTTAAATTGAAGTTTTAGGTGGTAATTTTCGTATTCGTGTTTAGAGGTTAAGGCACCATAAATTTCACCAGATATATGAAGTACATTTTCTCCGTTTTCTTTCTCGAACGTGAATACATTTTTTGGGTCATTATTCAATCCTAAAGCTTCTGCATTCTTTCCATTGCTGTCAGGGTCAACATGCTCTAAATTTTTAACTGTTGCATGAGGTGCTCCTATAAATACATCCCAATTCTTATAAGGGTCATTCTCAAAAAGATTGGACCACTTATCAGATAATGGTCTGGATATTGGTGCAACATCAGAAGCCCATTGCACAGCTCCTATAATTATTTTTTTAAATCTTTCATCTTCATAAGCTTCATTAGTATGTCCTAATCCTGTGTAGAATATGCGTCCACCATCGTAATGATGATACCAAGTAATGGGATGATTTTCTGTATTCATCCTTTTGCCTTCATAAGAACTTTCGTCTAAAGAAGCTAAAACATTAATGTGTCTTCCAACTGGATTTTTGAAGTTATACCATTCATCATTAAAGACTTCTGACTCCTTTAAATGAGTTATTGATGGATGTTGAATGGAAGTATCTATTTTAAGTGTTGCGTCTTGCACTTTAGGATGGCTTGTAAAAGTAGCACCAATCATTTCGTTATACCATGGCCAATCTTTTTCGGTATCCGTAGCAGCATGGATACCAACAAATCCATTCCCATTGGCTATAAACTTTTTAAAATCGTTTTGTTGATAATCGTTAAGGATGTTTCCTGTGGTATTTAAAAAAACGACGACATTGTAGTCTTTTAAAGAATCTGAATTAAAAATATTAGAATCCTCTGAGAAATGGATTTGCCATTTATGTTGTTTGGCTAAATCGGACATTAATTTAATTCCTGAAGGAATAGATTTATGCTTAAATCCTTGGGTTTTTGAAAACACCAAAATTTTCGCTACGCGCTGCTGCGACTGCACCAATTGTACAAATAGAACAATTAAAATACCTGTGATTATGCCTTTTAAATTCATGTGCTAAAACATTAATTTTTTGATTTTTCTCTTTCTGCTTGTAAATGAGCAAACCATTTATTTAGTCTTGCTTCACCAACAATTATCCTAATACTAAGAAAATTTTTTTGATTCAACTCCTTCATTTTAGCGCTAATGACGTCTTGTTTTCCTTCGCTTTCTTTACGCACATCAGCTCTTTCCATATTTGAGGCAAGCTCAATCTTATAAATATCAGCTGCTTCTTTTTCTGTTAATGACATTACTTCCGTCATTTCTGCTACTGTTTTTGTGGCTCCTTTTTCAAATCTGTTTTGTGCGAACATTGATACTGAAATGAACATTACACATACTGCTAATACTAATTTTTTCATAATCATTTTTTTTATATTATTTAATTTACTTTTCACCTTTTCATAGCGGCTTTTACTATTTTTATTTTAAGGGATAACTAATTACATAAATGCCAGAACCAAGTTTTATACCTACGCCTTTTTCCGTTTTAAAAAATTCTGATTTGGACTGACCAGAATTAAGGCTTACGTCTGAAACATTGGTATTTTGCAAAGTCACAGTTCCAGTTGTATTTGGTGGAATCGTAACATGATAAGTAAAGTTTCCATTCTCTATTTTCCAAGCAGACTTCACATTTCCATACATTGACTTAAATTCTGCAGTGGCATTGGTTAAACCACCACCTGGATGTGGGTTAAAAAGTATATGCTTGTATCCTGGATTTTCTGGATCTATGCTTAAACCGGCAACATGATTATACAACCACTCACCTATTGCTCCATAAGCGTAGTGGTTAAAACTATTCATACCATCAATGATTGTTCCGTCTGGTTTTTGGGTATCCCAACGCTCCCAAATGGTTGTTGCCCCTTGAGTTACGGGGTATAACCATGAAGGATATTCCTTTCTATTCAATAGCATAAATGCTAAATCGTCCCTACCAATAGAAGATAAGGTGCTACATAATAATGGTGTTCCTAAAAATCCAGTAGTTAAATGACCAAACTTTTTTACATCTGCTGCAAAATAATTCGCTGCTTGTTGAATTCGATCTTCGGGTACCAAATCGAATGATAATGCCAAAGCATACGCTGTTTGTGTGTGCGACAATAGCCTTCCGTTAGGTGTGATGTATTCCTGAATAAACGCTTGTTTTACATTATTTGCCAATGTTTTATATTTTTCAGCATCGGCAGTTTTTCCTAAAACATCTGCAATCTGGCTCAACAAGGTCGTAGAATATTTAAAATACGCTGTTGCAATTAAATCTTTTTCAGTAACGGAACCAGCATAATCCGGATTGTCTGAATGATAGGCTAACCAATCTCCCCAATGCCAACGGTTTTGATCCCATAAATAATTGTCTCCTGCATTGCGCTCCATGTAACCCACCCAAGCTTGCATACTTTCGTATTGTTGTTCTAAAATGCGTACATCTCCATAAGTTTGGTAAACGGTCCAAGGCACAATAACCGCAGCATCAGCCCAACCTGTGGCACCTCCCAATTTATTATTCCACATATCTGGAATAACATTTGGTACTTCGCCATTGGGTTGCTGATCTAAAGCTAAATCTTTTAACCACTTGGTATAAAAAGAGGCCACATCAAAGTTAAATCCAGCTGTCATGCTAAAAACTTGTGCATCACCTGTCCAACCAACACGCTCATCACGTTGTGGGCAATCGGTTGGAATGTCTAAAAAATTATCTCGTTGTCCCCATTGTATATTACTTTGCAACTGATTTATCAACGGATCTGAACAGGTAAATGTTCCTGTTGGTTTCATATCAGAATGAATGACCATTCCTGTAATATCATCTGCCATTGGTGTTGCACCTTCTACTTTTATAAATCGAAATCCATGAAATGTAAAATGCGGTTGAAATGTTTCTTCTCCATCACCTTTTAAAATGAATCGGTCTGTAGCTTCTGCTGCTCTTAAATTTGTTGTAAAAAAGTTTCCGTCCTTATCTAAAACCTCAGCAAATTTTAAGGTTATGGTATCTCCTTTCTTTCCGCGGACTTTAATTTGCGCCCAGCCGACAATGTTTTGACCCAAATCGAAAACCAATTCTCCTTTAGGTGTTTTTATGGTTTCGATTGGTTTGATTTCTTCTGTTATTTTTACTGGCAATCCGTTTGATGCCACTAAAATTTCTTTGGAATGGTCTAAAACCGATGTTTGTTTCCAATTAGCATCATTAAATCCGTTGGCAGCCCAACCTGTCATTTCCAATCGTGCATCGTAAGTTTCACCATTATAAATATCTGATTTCAGAATGGGTCCGTAACTGGTTTTCCAAGAATTATTTGTTGTAATAACTTCACTCGTTCCATCTGAATAATTGACTTGCAATTGTACCAATAAACCTAAAGTATCTCCGTAATAACTACGTAATCCGTCCCAACCTAAATAACCACGATACCAACCATCTCCAACAATAGCACCAATAGCGTTATCTTTTTTAAGCATTGACGTGACATCATACGTTTGATATTGAATTCGTTTTTTATAGCTCGTAAACCCTGGTGTGAATTGCTGATTGCTTACTTTTTCTCCATTTAAAAATAGCTGATAAATTCCCAAAGACGTTGCATACACTCTTGCAGATTCTACGGTTTTATTCGTTGAAAACTCTTTTCTGTAATATTGGCTTGGTAAAGACGTTTCTGATTTTGCTTCATCTTTCATGGTAATCCAAGAAGCTTTCCAATCGGAAGTGTTTAACATACCCATTTCCCAAAAAGCGGGTGTACTCCACTTTGAAACATTGTTTTTATTATCCCAAATTCGTACTTGCCAATAGGCACGTTGCATAGATTTCAAAGGCGTTCCTTGATATACAATATTTATAGACTGGTCACTATTAATTTTACCTGTATCCCATAGTAATTCCGTTTTAGTATTTAATGCAGAAAGCGAATAGGCCACACGAATTTCGTAAGCGGTCTGCATTACATTTTCCTTTCCTGAAAGTAGTTGCCAGCTTAATCGAGGTACATCAATGTCAATCCCAATTGGATTGTTATGATATTCGCAAACTAATTTATGGACTTCCAAATGTTGTTGAGCTAACAGTGAATTTGAACTGCAAGTTAAAAACAATAGAAAATTGAGAAACGTTATTTTATGGATAAACCTCATATAATTTTAAATGTTAAAAATTATTAAATACAATACATGTTGAAGATTGAATAAAACGAAACTAACCAAACATATCTGGTTAGGTATCCTGTGCTGTACTGTTAATAAAGAACCCATTTTGACTTGTTCTATCCGCTAAAAAATGGATTAAATTTGCCAATATTTCAGCTATTCAACAGAGAAAATAATTCTTCTATAATCATATAGACTTGCTATTGCACTGTTGTCTTTAACTTCTAATATTAAATGAATACTTTTTCCTTTTGCATCAGATGGTATTTTAATAGACATCTTTGATCTATTTGAATCAGAAAGTTTTATTTCTTCTTTATAAGTACCAGCTTCTGTGTAAATCCACCAATTAAAATCCAGTTCATCATTATCAGGATCTGAAGATGCCGAAGCATCTAAAGATATAATCTCTCCTGCCTTTACGCTCATCATCTTAATTGAAGCTTCCTTGTTACCATTAATTACTGCTTCAGGTGGATGATTTGCATTTTCAAAAGGTTCTACACACCAATCCATTCTGCATTTTAAATCATTCCACATCGCTTGCCTCCAACGCCAAATGGCCGTGTTTTTACCTTCGTAAATTTTACCATCTTCTGGATTGACCCATTTTTCAGATACACCATCACCATCAGTGAAAGCCGAATAAGGATAATATTGCAGCTCATCTGGTACAACAATTGAATAACCAGGCACGTTTGCAATTTTCTCCCTAGAATATCTTCCACTCCATCCGCCCCACCATGGGTTTGAAATATCTGAAAGTCCAGGCACTAAAGCTCCCATCCAAGGAATAGTGCCTCCTCCACCGATAAAATGAAACATATCATTTACATTACGATCAGGATATACTGCACCAAGTGCTCCATGATTTGTCTGAATATTTTCTTTAGCCCAATCGTGTTGCCCTTTGGGACTGTTTTCAAAAGGTTGCCAAGTTATTGGTCCTAATTCATTATTAGATGGGCCACCAAAAGATCTTGTTTGATAATTACTTCTTATCCAAAATATTTCTGGAAATTCATGACATATCCAAGCGCCACATTCATCTTGTCCTCCATTATCAAAAACTCTTAGTTTTGATACAAAAGCATCTAACTCTTTTTTAGTATGTGATGCTCTATAATCATACAATGCTTGCGCAAGGGTATTGGTTCCTGCATTGGCAACTATGGTAAGAGGTCTATCATCATTTTTTAACACTGAATTAATAATTAAATCAGATCCAGCAGTGGCTTTCCCTGCACCAACATCCTTCATACCATTACCAGCCTGTCCGTTTGCAACGATACTCTTCAGATATTCCGGTGTTTTCCAACCCTCAGCATGAAGTTTTAAATTTGGATATACTTTTTCATAACCATCTATAATTTTATAAAAAAGTTCTGGTCTTAAATCTTTTACTGTTTCTGTTGGGTTCTTTCGAAAAAAGCGACCTGTAACTGTAATTAATCCTTCCAAATCAAATTTATAAGACCCCATCAATAAATGAACAATTTGCTGTTCATCATCAGGATCATGTCCCATATCGGCTAATATAATCAAGCGTTGTTTTGTAGACTGTGCTAATGTTATATCAGGATTCAAAACAAATACTAGAAGTATAATTATTAATATATTTTTCATTTTACACCTTCTTTAAATTTCCACCAGTTAAAATTCAACATATTGTCTCCTTGACCCGAAAAACGAAAGAATATATCATGAATTCCTTTTGTGTCTTTTACCGAACAGCTTACGGTTTCCCAATAATTTAAACCGCCAGTTGAAACGATATCACATTTTCCAATTAATTGTCCGGTTTCACTGCCTAATCTTATTTCAATAGCTGCAAAATTTTGAGCTGAAATTCGTGCTTCAAACATTTTAGCCCCCTCTTTAAAATCAACTCCCGAGACTTTTATCCAGTCGCCATTTTCAATATTTGTTACCATACGACCGCCCTTTTCGTCATCACACGTTGCTGTTTCAATACCAGGCAATAAGTATGATTGTGCTGCCATGGTTTCAGCCTCATTTTTTTGAAACGGGTCAATGGTCTTCATTTGTTTTGGGCCATCAAGCGTAGGAACAACTTCTTTGATGGTACCATCGGCATTAAAAAACAATTCATCAACACATACAGAACGTTGACGTAAAGCAATTTTTTCATCTACTTTTCTATCTGTTGCAATTTTTCGAGTATGATACCCTAAATACCATTTATCTTTAAATGAAAATACACTCGCGTGAGAATTGTTATAGTTATCAGCTGGCTGCTTTAAAACCGTGCCTTTATATTCCCAACCAGACATAGGGTCATCACTCATCATATAGTCGATATTCATACCTGTACCAATATTGGTAAAATATGAAAAATAGTATGTTGTTTTGCCATTGACTTTTCGTTGACTAATATAACCACCTTCGTAAAAACCAGGTGCATCAATTAAAACGGCTTCACCAACAGTACTTACTAAATCGTCTCCTAATTTGATAATTCTAGCATTCTTCCTGCGTTTACCATTGGCTAGAATTTTTGTTGGTCCACCACCAAAAACACAATAGGCTTGTCCATCATCGTCAATAAAAACCGTAGGATCGAAAAGCCATTCTACATCTGCATTTGGTGTTTCTTTTGTGATTAGAGGCTGATTACCAACGCCTTTAAAAGGACCTGTTGGACTATCACTAACCGAAACATTTACACTTCTGTTGCCATCACCTGTATATAGGTAAAATTTCCCGTTCCTTTCCACAACTGAAGGTGCCCAAGCTTGTGTTACCCAAGGCATATCTTCTGGTGCTTTGAAGACTTCGCCATGGTCTGTCCAGTTTTGCATATCATCTGTAGAGACACAGGTAATATCATTCATCCAATAGCGTTTTTGCTCATCTATATCATGCGATGTCCATAGGTATAATCTTCCATCATATTCTAATCCTGTCGGGTCTGCTGTATAACGTTGAGAGATTACTGGGTTTTGAGAAAAGCTACTAAGTATTGACGTAAAAAATAGCAGTGCTATAAGTGTTTGACGTATTTGCATAATTTAAATTAGAGTTACTTTTTATGAATTATAAATGAATTAAATCTTAAGATTAGAAATTTTATTGATGGAATATGGTGGCAATATGATTGTTTTTCCTTTATATTTTTCTTCAATTAAAGGAATTGTATTAAACTCAAATGTCCGATCTTCCTCCAAATTTTTAAACTTTAAAGACTCGTGTTTAAATGATTTTTTATAAATTTTATTATTGAATTTTAATTTTAAAGGAACACTTTGTGACGTTTTATTTACAGCAAATACTATTATTTTTTCATCTTTTACAACAGCTCTAGAAATTAAGGCATCTGAATCTGGAACTAACTGATGGGTACTTATTTTGGTCTCTAAAAGTGTACTATTTTGAAATACATCACGAAGTATTTCGTAAACAGCACCAAAACCAGTTGTTGTATAATTGAACTCGCCAGTTGCACTTTGTTTTGTATTAAAAAAAATATTTGTTCCATTTATTTGAAACCAATTAGCGTATTCATAAACATCTTGATTTTCAAATAAATACAAATAAGCATCAGCCATTCCCAAATAACTAGCAGCATATTTCCCACAACTCACTCCCCATTCTGATAACCAAACGGGTTTATTTGGCGCAAAACTTCTGCAATAGTTTACATCTTTCTGCAATTGAACGCGTGACGTTAAAATTTCTTGATAAGATGCATCACTTACAATAGGCTCGCCACGATCTAGATGCACATAACGGTGTACTATAATCGCATCAAAATAAGAGGTGTCTGCAGTTAATGTTTTGTTGTAATCATCATGATTGAAACTACTACCATCTGCTCCTCGTCTCCATGACAATGGAATACCTAATTTCAGCGTCGATTTTTCAGCTTTCAGTGCTTGAGATATAGATTGGGCAACTTCAGTATATTTCTCAGCAGTATTGGTTCGAGAGCCCGTTTGTGATTTCCAAAATTGTTCATTGCCAAGTTCGATATGACTTATATTGAAACCTTTTGCTTCCCTATCCCTAAGGCGATTGATTGTTTTGTCAATACTATCATAATTGAGATTGAAAGTCCATAATACATCAAAATTAAGTTCATCATGTAACTTTTTAAAGCCATCAAAACCATATTCTAATTCTGGATGTTTTTCAATGGCTTCAATAAATTCTCTGTTATTATTGTCATCGTAACGTCTTCTGCCATCAACTTCCCAATCGTAAAAATTAGCCCAAACACCTTGAGGCCACCTTATGGAAACAGGATTAAATTCCTTTATAAACGCCTGTGCTTGTGGATGATTATAGCCTTCCTTTTTATAATATTTTGCTGGCCAATCGATATTAACCGACAGTAATTTATTATTAAATGGTTCATGAATTTTTGTATTTACAGAGATACTAGCGATTATAGAATCCGGTAATTCGAAAGGATAGGATTGAGTAAAACTAGAGTTAATTCCGAATAAACTAATTAGGCATGTTAAAAACCATGACTTTAAATTAATACGTTTGAAATAATAAGACATATTTTATATGATGTAGTTATATGATTTTAATGATTATAACTTAAAAGTAACGTTCTATATTAACTATGCCATCCTGTACTATCACGACTTCATATATAAATTAATTAGATAAAATCTATATTATAAACAATATTCATTAAAGCCTATACAGTAACAATTTGTAGATCAGATACTATAATGCATAATGATAAATTGTTTGCTTATTCACAGCTAAAGTTCTGGATTGCGTTAATAGGCTTACAAAAATTGTCTCGTGTCTTTATGAAGTTCATCTTTTAATAAATCTTTACTAATAAAATTGACACAAATTTTTTTATTCCGACTCGTATAATGTTTCTTAAATAGTCGTCATATGAAAACAACAACAAGAAATCTCTTTTTTTCCAACTGTAATTCTAAATTTTACATTCCAATCAAAACTGATTTTTATACAATATTTATCAATTCATTACATCGTTTTTAAGCAAATTCATCCCTAAGCATACGCTACTATATTTAAAAATTTTATGGTGCATATACTTGTTATATATAGTTTTGTCAATTATCGACTTTTAAAGTGATTATTTCTAAAATCAGATATAGTCACAACTTGTCCTAAAGACTTGAATTTTAGTTCAAAAAATTCAATTTTTTGGCAAAAAGGCTTTGAAATTGTATTGCTATCAGGATATAAATATTTGAACACACAATGTAGTAGAGTTACCTATTTCGTAATACAACTTTGTTGTACTTGACAAATCTACATAGTTAGAACTTGGTATGGAATAGGGTTGACAGTTGCCGTATATCTTAATTGATAACCGATCTGACATGTATAAAAATGACACAAAGATCAAGTGCAAAACGGGTGCTTATTGAATCTAACAGCATTAAAAAGGCCCTCTGAAATTAAGTAATAATCCCATCAATATTGTAATTTATAAATCTCTTTATAAAAATTTGCGTGTCAGATGTATTGAAATTAAAGGCGGGAATTATAGTGCCTAGAAGACGAACTTGGTAATTTTGCGTATTGGCTTTAAAACTAAAATCAATTAAGCATTTTAGTAAATATATTTTTAATTTATCTTACAAGTAAAATATCCAAATATAGATGCTATCACAAATAATAATGTTTCTTAATTAATCCGAAATAACTTTTGGAACTTATAAAATATTTGTAACTATTCAGGCTTC
>NZ_JAEHJZ010000159.1 GCF_016469035.1 Gelidibacter salicanalis
TGGAGAGAGAGCGGCAGATATGAGAGCTCCTAACCGAATGCCCACCAATGACGACAGGACGGGCCTGCCATTCAAGGCAAATCTGCGGAGGTGAGCCACGGTTACTAGCGAACGATCAGTGTAAGAGATCGAGATGTCGATTCGAAGTTTTTCGCTCAGTCCTCGATCGAAGTGGAGGAATCCCGGATCATTGGGGCGAGGACCGGTTTAGCTAGCTGGCGTTGGGAGGTGACATTCAAAATCACGTGGGCTGTCTGCGAAATTCCGAAGAGCACTCAATTCTTTA
>NZ_JAEHJZ010000160.1 GCF_016469035.1 Gelidibacter salicanalis
GACCAATAGTTGGCCGGATGGACACCCCATTGAGGTGGAGTAGAACTAACAATATGTCCTGATGACGGAGTTTTATGCGGTCAGTGCGGCTGATGTCTGTCGAGTGCTGCGGAAGATGGGAAGGAGAGGCTTGTGGTCCGTGTACACTGTCACATTTGGGTTGGCTATAAGGAACGGTCGGAAGCGGCGCAAGCTGAAGT
>NZ_JAEHJZ010000161.1 GCF_016469035.1 Gelidibacter salicanalis
GACCGCTGGAATAGAGCTTCGCCGTCGTGGAGAGACCAATTCGCAAGGGATGTTCAAGCAGTTGCGCTGGATTGAGTGCGACCCGCACTGGTACGCGCTGAACGACTTTAATCCAGTTACCTGTGGCATTTTGCGCAGGCAGGAGGGAGAAACTACCTCCAGTTCCCATATTTATCCCGGTGACATGTCCTTCATATGGGACGTCATCTCCGTAAATATCACTGATAATGGTCACTTTCTGGCCTAAAGAAACGCCGCTAAGCTGGGTTTCTTTGAAGTTTGCATT
>NZ_JAEHJZ010000162.1 GCF_016469035.1 Gelidibacter salicanalis
ATTGATAACTTCAATCCATGAGGTAGTCAGTTTCGGTCACCCTCAGATCTAAAGCATGGTTAGGCAACAGTTGACACCAGCGCTCAAATTTAAGCGCCAACAACTTCCGGATAAGACAGCGTGGCCTCATCTCACCGCCATTGCCAAAAAAGTGGTCTCGGTGCCCTTTGACCCCCACCTGCGGCCGTGGTCATGACCCCAACCCATCGGACGGCCGCGCCTTAGAACCAAGAAGCCGTTTACCCCAGCTCAAGCGTCAGGAAGTTAACGGCGTTAACAACTGTGCCGACTGCGAAATAAGCCCCGCGTATTTGACCCGCTCGCCCGAGTCTGTCGCCGAGTCTGGCCCTCGGCCAAACGCCCGAGCTTCAGCCTCGGCTCGGCCCACACACCCCGGATTTGAGTGCTACACTTGACTCCCCCCTTATGGACACGCAGGTGGCAAGAAATCGCCCAATTGCGTCACCAGTTAGGGTACCGTCCCCCCAAAAA
>NZ_JAEHJZ010000163.1 GCF_016469035.1 Gelidibacter salicanalis
AAATAATCAAAGTGCAACAAACATACACACCAAACTGCAACAAACCGAGAGTTGAGCCCTGAGCACGGAGCAACAACACATGCCTAGGAGGAGACGATGGCGAAGCTTTCAAGAGGACATGGTGGCCAAGCTCGGTGAGCTCCTTGGTGGATGGGGACGACGCCTCCTCCCACAGTCTCCACGCTAATCAGGGAGACGTCGTTGCTGGTAAGGTCGTCGTCGTCGTACCTCCTTCCACAGACTCGACGCTCGCCGTGGGGGACGTCGGAGGCGGCGAGGTCATCTTACCTTCTCTGTATCCTCGAAGCTTGTCGTCGG
>NZ_JAEHJZ010000164.1 GCF_016469035.1 Gelidibacter salicanalis
GGTGATGGAGACCACACTTCACTTTCCACTATTCCGCAAGCCGCCAATGGCAAGGCCCGTCTTATTGTAAAGGATGAAGGAATACTAGCCGGTGTGGAGCTGGCGAAGCATATTTTCAGAGTTGTAGATGAGGGTCTTTCAATGGAAGTATTTATTGAAGACGGAATGCAAGTAAAATATGGAGATATTGCATTTCATGTAATAGGTAAAGATCAGTCTATACTCACAGCTGAAAGGCTTG
>NZ_JAEHJZ010000165.1 GCF_016469035.1 Gelidibacter salicanalis
CTTGCTGAATTGGGTTTTTGTTCACACCAAGGTCTTTCCTAGTGTAAAACCCAATCACTCCATTTGATCCCCTAGCGCCAAATATCGCCGTATCAGCTCCCTTCCATACTCGGTAGCCTTCGATTTCGTGAACAGGGATAGTGACCAAGGATTCTAGTTTGACTTGAATATCATCCACCATGAGCATCGGTTCCATACTGCTGTTGATGGAATTTACTCCTTGGATGAGAATCTTCGCACTTTCACCATAGCCCGTTATTTGCACTCCGGC
>NZ_JAEHJZ010000166.1 GCF_016469035.1 Gelidibacter salicanalis
TGAAGGTCACCGAAGGATAGAGTAAAATGTTTAAGAAGTCACGTGGTCGACCATGTTTCTTAGGAGACGTCGCGCCGCAAATGATATCTCATGATCTCCTTCTACGGCCATTCAAACAAACAAACATGGGCAGGGTTGTTTGCTCGAAGGACCATGTAGTTATTAAAACTATGGGTATAATTTCCCTTTAGAAACTAATGCAGGTTTTTCAATACGGTTTTTAATCCAACAGCTGGTTT
>NZ_JAEHJZ010000167.1 GCF_016469035.1 Gelidibacter salicanalis
CTTTTCACTTATCTTTTTCGTGGCCTTTTCATCATGCCTTATATTTTGTTGCTCAACCTTCAGACACGTTAACGCAAATGTGTCCTGTCCTGATTAGATTCTTGGACCACGGAACATAATAACCCTGGATTAAGCATCTCAAAGTGTCCGTAAACTTACAAACTTGGGGTTGCCTCGATTATTGCCACTGACCTTCGATTGTCTTATCGTTGTCAGCCTTCAGCACAGGGCGAGGAA
>NZ_JAEHJZ010000168.1 GCF_016469035.1 Gelidibacter salicanalis
CTGATTTTCTACTAAGAGATGAATTTTGCTTGCTAGAGCTCTGGTTTTATTAATTAGGATTATGGGGAAATGGTGAAAGGATGTGGCCTCAGAGGGAACCTTGGCGGGTTTCCACTCTATTATTGTTCAAGCAGGTTTGCGCTGAGGGATATTGCTATTTATTGTTTCGGAGATTTTTTTTTTCTTCTCCTTTTTTTGGGCCTTTTTTCACAGAAGTGTAAGGCCAAGTGTGGAGTTGGGGGGAAATTGGCCCCCCCTGGGAGTGAAAGTGTTTAACCCGGAAGAGATCCCTCTTTTAAACACTCTTATCCTGTTGGGCTCCGGAGTGTCGGTGACATGGAGACACCACGCGTTAATAGCTGGCAATTTGACCGAAAGGTCTGCATCCCTGGGAATTACGTTAATGCTGGGGGGCTATTTTACCCTGCTGCAGGGGGTAGAGTATTATGAGGCCTCATTTAGGTTTGCCGACAGAGTCTACGGAGCAAGGTTTTTTCTTGCAACAGGATTCCACGGGCTACATGTGATAGTC
>NZ_JAEHJZ010000017.1 GCF_016469035.1 Gelidibacter salicanalis
AAAAGGAACTTCTACTTGATACCTCGTACCCTTGGGTCGAGGTTGTTCATTTCATGAGTGGCCGGAAAAAAAACAAAAAGGCTACAGACCGCATTAAGGTAATATTTGGTACGAGTTAAATCATTGGCTTTGGCCCATTGTCTATATTGCTTGTATTGTGAATCATTTAGAATATCTTTTAAAATCCTATTTTCTTCTTTTATCTTTTCATTGGCAGACAACAGCTTATAGGCATCATTTTTTTGGGATTCCTTCCATGTTTGTAAGGCTTTTTCGTAGCGCTGAATCTGCTCTTGAGTCATTTGAAATCGAGAATATAAATTTTCTCTACGCTTCGGGTTGTCCAAGTTCCAGTTCTCATTTAAACTATCAGCTATTTGGTTGTTTCCAATAGAAGCTTCATCGACGGCATCAAGATTTCCAGTTTTTTTGTAATTGGTTGTGTTGGTTATTTCCTCGTTTTCCGGAACGGTTCTGCCCTCAGTACTATGATCTGGGGAACTGTTCTTGCCAAAATCGCATGACATGATCATGGTCATTAAGACTGCAAAGATTATTTGAGCTTGTTTTTTCATGGGTATTTTATTTAGAGTGTATTTGTTTAAAAGTTTAGCTGTTTAGCTGTTTAGCTGTTTAGCTGTTTAGCTGTTTAGCTGTTTATTATAAAAATAGTCTTAAAAGGTTACATCCATTTTCTCATATGCTTAAAAGATTGCTCTGAAAGCTAAAAGACACGGTAACCCCTATTCCACAGTGAAGCTTTCCATATGACCAACGGGAATAGTTCCCAACAAAAAACCCCCATCAATATGTTGATAGGAGTTTTTAGAAGTTAGAAGAAATTATCGATTTATTTTTTCTTCGGAGATGTTGCTGTTTTTCCACCAGCTGGCGCTTTTTTAGGATCGTTTTTTTGATCTGATTTTTTAGGCGCGTCTTTCTTTTGATTTTTGTCTTGAGTGCTCATCTTAAATGATTTTTAAAGTTTAAATAAAATTAAAGAATAACCACACAGCCAAAGTATCCAAAAAAACAAAATTAGAACTCAAAAAAAATCATTGTCAAGAATCCACCAACTGGTCTATGGCCTTCTCCATATCAATTGGCTTTTCTAAAACACCTTTAAATAAATCCGTGGTACTCCGCACCCGCTCTGGAACCGTTTGTATGGTGAAGTCATTGACATGCAACCCTGATTTTATTTCAGACCAGCTCAAAGGTGTAGATACCGGAGCTAATGGTTTTGGCCTCACACTATACACTGAAACAATGGTCTGCCCCTTTCGATTTTGAAGATAATCTAAATAGATCTTTGCCCCCCTTTTTTTAAGTGAGCGTTCCAAAGTGGTTAAGCTGGGCAAGGCTTCATTGACATAAACACATAGGAGTTTTGTAAAATCCCGGGCCTCTTCATAAGTATACAACCCGCCCATCGGAATATAGATATGAAGCCCAGAGGCGCCAGACGTTTTACAGAACCCTTTTATTTTTGCACGATCTAAAACAGACTTTACAACCAAGGTGGTCTCGATGACCTCTTCAAATGTATTTTCTGGCGAAGGGTCTAAATCGATAATGGCGTAATCAGGATGGTTTAATTGATAAATGGTAGAATGCCATGGGTGCAACTCAATACATCCTAAATTATTCATATAAAGTAAGGTTGCCTGATTTTGACAGAGTAAGTAATTGATGTCCTTTTCAGAAGATTTTGAAGAGACCTCAACCGTTTCAATCCACTTTGGAAGATGGTCATGATCTTTCTGATAAAAAGATTCCCCCAATATGCCGTTAGGATGCCGATGTAAACTTTCTGGACGGTCTTTGAGATACGGCAGAATATAATCTGACATTTTAATGTAATAATCGAGCAGATCATATTTGGTAAGTTTTGGATTGGGCCAATACAATTTATCAGGATTGGTGATCTGTACCGCGATACCATCAATCTCCAATGAAAATACTGAATCTGAAGTATGCTGCTTTTTAGGAGCTTGAAAAGGTGATGTTGACGTTTCAAACTCTAAGGTCTTATCTTCCCTCATTCTTAAAAAAACAGGATGACGCATGACATTGGAAGGCGTCCATTCTGAAAACTTTACTTCGCATACCAATTTCGGGAGGAGCCAAACCGCTTCCCGTCCTTTAAGGTGTTGCCGAATCTCAAAGACCGGCGTGTCTGTTTCCAACACTTCAAATTTATGGTAAAGCTCCGTGAGTTGCTGTTCTGAAAATCCCGAACCACAAGTTCCCACATAGATTAATTCATCCTCTTCTACCATTCCTAAGATCAAAGATCCAAATTTTCGGGATGCTATCTTTGAAAGGGTGTAGCCGCAGATAATCGTTTCCGTATTTTCAATCCTTTTAAATTTTAACCAGTCGGAAGAACGCACATTTGGATCATATAGTGAATCCGCTTTTTTCGCAATCACTCCCTCCATCCCCATCCTAATGGCCTGGTCGTATACAGTTACCCCCATAGCTTCCACATGATCACAATATTGCAAATGCGGGGTAGCTGGCAGAAGTGTTTTTAACAATTCCTTTCTATCTGACAAGGGCAGTTCAAGCGTATCGTGCCCGTTAAGATGCAGCACATCAAAAATATAATAGATAAGGGTACCTTGAGTGGTGTCCGGATTGTAGTTCTGCAACGCACTAAATTGGGGCAAGCCCTTAGAATCTAACACCACAATTTCTCCGTCTAAGATGACGGAATGCTCTATTTGGCTCAATTCTTCATGGATGAGTTTGAATTTCTCATTCAATGAAATGCCATTTCTGGAATATAGTTCCACAGTACCTGATGCTATATTGGATAACGCACGATACCCGTCGTATTTCAATTCATAAATCCAATTCTTGTCGTTAAAAATCTTCGTTCCAGGTGATGCCAACATGGGTTTTACCAAGGACTTCAAATTGAGTTGTGGTGTTGTAAGATGGTCCTCCTTAGAAAAGGCTTCCAAATTGAAGTCTTCCGCATCATAATTGAGGTGGGTCGCAAATTGATCACTGTGTTTAATGAGCAACCATTGGTCTTTTTTGTCCATGGAAGACGACCGAACCAAGGTAAAGATGCCTTTCATCTTTTTTCCGTGAAAATTTATTTTCAACTTCCCGTCGGCATAATCTGAAGAGAGGCTTTGATCTTGATATAAGTTTTCATAATAACCAGAATCCCAAATAGTCATTTTACCTGCCCCATAATTACCTTTAGGGATAACGCCTTCAAAAGTTAAATACGCCACAGGGTGGTCTTCCGTATGCACCGCCAATCGTTTGTCTTTCGGATTCATGGACGGTCCTTTTGGTACAGCCCAACTTTTAAGCACGCCTTCCATCTCCAAGCGTACGTCATAATGTAAATGGCTAGCGCGATGGCGTTGGATGACAAAACGAAATTTATCAGCGTCATCAAGGATGTCCGTAGGTTCTGGCGTATCCTTAAAATTACGTTTCTTCCGGTAGGCTTCCAAACTCATATTAGGAGGCTTTCTTTTTGCGCTGTTCTAAACTGGCTTTTAATTTGGCCATCAAATCCTTGGCTGCGGTGGGTTCACTTTTTGTTTTTTCAACCTTTACCGTTTTACCCGCGGCTTTCGATTCAATAATTTTGAGAAGTTGCTTATTATACACGTCCTTGTATTTTTTGAAATCGAATTTTTCAGTGTAGTTCTCAATCAAATCTTCTGCCATGGCAATCTCTTTATCTGATGTTTTCGTTGCAGGGATTTTGACCTCCTTAGGATCGCGAATTTCTTCAGCAAACCGAATAACGTGCAGCACAATCACATTTTTATAGACCCCAATAAGCGCTAGATTTTCTTTTTGCCGCATGACAAAGGTAGCAACCCCTAATTTGCCTGTTTTTTTTAAGGCATCCCGTAAGAGGTTATAGGCTTTGCCACCTTCTTTTTGAGGCTCGAGATAATACGGATTCTTAAAAAGCATGTCGGCCACGTCAGTTTCCTCAACAAATTCCTCAATATCAATAGTTTTACTTTTTTTGACATTGGCATTCTCAAAGTCCTCTTTTTCGAGAATAACGTAGGCATCATCTTTTTTAAACCCTTTTACGATATCCTTCCATTCCACTTCATCTCCCGTATCTTCATTGACACGCTTATACCGAATGCGGGCGTGATCATGTTTATCGAGCATATCGAGGTCTAAGTTGCGACTTTCTGACGCTGAATACATTTTTATGGGGATTGATACAAGGCCAAAACTAACGGTTCCATTCCAAACTGATTTCATATTACAGATTTAAATTATGTTCTCTTGAGCCGCTGCTCATTTAAACAAGATAAAATGTACTACATCTGCCACACACACATGGCTTCAATACGTTTTAATTGTAGCGTTATTCCGTATTCTTATGTTTAGGAATGCAATTACCCTAGTCCTATCAGCTTCATTCACGACTAAAACGCTGTGACTAAAGGTCTAAAGTAGTTGTTCTGAGGATGTACAGCTTCAAAGTCCGAAATAACTTATCCTTTCCCCAAAAGTAAATTGAAAATAGATGAATTAAAATAATGGATTTTTTATATTTGCAGCGCTAAAGTCTGTTAGGATTTATTTTGGATACCAACCAAAATGAAAAATTGAGAAATTGCTAAATTTTAAATCCTTTGACACTTATTTAATGCGCACGTGGCGGAATTGGTAGACGCGCCAGCTTGAGGGGCTGGTGATCGCTTAGATCGTGGAAGTTCGAGTCTTCTCGTGCGCACTTTATCACATATCATTTCTAGCACGCTGCTCTCTTTTCTCATTTAGATTTACATTTTCTCCTTATTTGGTATTAAAATCATATTCTATAAGAACATGTGATAAAATAGCTTAATTTTGTTTCATATTTTTAATAAAAGAATGAACAATATCAAGACCATATTCAGCATAAAAGATTTAGAAAATCTCACTGGTATAAAGGCACATACCATCAGAATTTGGGAAAAAAGATATGAGCTGCTCACTCCCGAGCGTACAGACACGAATATTAGATTCTACAATTTAAGTCATCTCAAAAAGTTATTGAACATCAGTTTCCTCAACAATAACGGTCATAAAATTTCAAAGATTGCATCATTATCTACTCAAGAAATTCATCAACAGGTGAGAGCGCTTGCTAGTGAAGGACAGCTTAAAAATCATGCCATCAACACTTTTAAATTGGCCATGTTGGATTTTGATCAGGAGCTCTTTTATGAAACTTATAACGGACTTATCAAAACAAACTCGTTTTCTGAGGTTTTCTATGATTTTTTTTTACCGCTCCTTTCTGAAATTGGCATGCTTTGGCAAACAGATACTATAACGCCGGCGCACGAACATTTCATTTCGTCCCTGATCAGGCAAAAAGTGTTGGTTAACACTGAAATTTTGCAAGCTCAAAATAAAATAGAACATCGCAACGCCTTTGTGTTATTTCTCCCGGATAATGAAGTCCATGAAATTGGTTTGATGTTTATCAATTATGAACTGATTGCCAGAGGACACCGTTCAATTCTTTTAGGATCAAGCGTCCCCATTATCAGCTTGACAGATGTGCTGCCCTACTACCAAAAAATCACTTTCATTTCCTATTTTACCATTAAACCCGAAAAAGAAGAACTCTCAAGATATCTAGCCGAGTTTAAGGCAAAACTACTGACAGATAACACCAACCAATTGTGGGCGCTAGGACACATGACCCAACACATCGACCACCAGTCTCTCCCTCCATCTATCAAAATTTTTAGGACAATAAACAGTTTAATAGCTACGATTTAATGCTTTAAAATTGTTTTTTGTTTAACTTTTTAGTATTTTTGTTAAACAATGAATACACGTATTGCTATTATCGGTTCCGGTTTCTCTGCTTTATCTGCAGCCTGCTATCTTGCAAGAGATGGCTACAAAGTGACCATTTTTGAAAAGAATAACACCATTGGAGGTCGCGCCAGACAACTCAAAAAAGACGGTTTCACCTTTGATATTGGACCAACCTGGTATTGGATGCCAGATGTGTTTGAACGCTTTTTTGCGGATTTTGGTAAACATCCTTCTGACTATTATCAGTTGGAAAAACTCAGTCCCGCTTACAGCGTTTATTTTGCAAAAGACGATTTCATTACGATTGAAGACACTTTGGGAAAAATTTGCGAAACATTTGAAAAAGAAGAACCAGGAAGCTCCCAAAAGCTCAAAAAATTTATTGCCAATGCGCAACATAATTATGACGTTGCCATTAAAGATCTAGTGTATCGGCCAGGGGTCTCACCTTTTGAATTGATGACTCCTGTGACCATTAAAAAATTAGATCAGTTTTTCAGCACCATTAAGAAAGATGTCCGTAAAGAGTTTAAGAATGAACGCTTGGCAAAAATTCTTGAATTCCCCGTTTTATTTTTAGGAGCTAAACCAGATAACACACCTTCTTTCTATAGCTTTATGAACTATGCCGATTTTGGAATTGGTACGTTTCATCCCAAAAAAGGGATGTACGAAGTGGTGTTGGCTATGGAACAATTGGCGTTAAGCTTAGGTGTCCATATTAAAACGGGACAGTCTGTTGACAAGATCAATGTAGAAGATAACACCGTTACCAGCATTAGGGCCAATGGAGAAACTATTGCTTTTGACGGGGTGCTGAGTGGCGCTGATTACCATCATACAGAAACATTGTTAGACCAGTCCTACCGTCAATATTCTGAAAACTACTGGAAGAAGAAAGTATTTGCACCGTCTTCACTCCTGTTTTATGTGGCCTTTGATAAAAAGTTAATCAATGTCAATCACCACACTTTGTTCTTTGATGTCGACTTTGAATTGCACGCCAAAGAGATTTACGATACTCCAAAATGGCCTACAGACCCCTTATTCTATGCAAGTTTCCCTTCTTTAACCGACAACAGTGTGGCGCCAGAAGGACAGGAAGCGGGTATTTTCTTAATTCCGCTGGCACCAGGATTAGAAGACACACCAGAATTAAGAGCCCTTTATTTTGACAAGATTATTGCGCGCTTCGAAAATTTAACTTCCCAAACCGTCAAAAATAATATTATATTTAAGGAGTCCTTCTGTGTAAAAGACTTTATTCAAGATTATAACTCTTACAAAGGTAATGCTTACGGCATGGCAAATACGCTTCTGCAAACTGCCTTTTTAAGACCTAAATTGAAGAGCAAAAAAGTAAATAATCTTTATTTTACCGGACAACTGACAGTTCCGGGACCTGGAGTACCGCCATCATTGATTTCTGGAAAATTGGTTTCAGAACTTATTAAAAAACATCATACCCTGATAAATTATGAAAGCGCTATTTGACACCGTTTCACATAAATGTAGTAAGGCCGTAACAAACTCTTACAGCACGTCATTTTCTCTTGCTACCAAAATGTTGGCCAATAGCATCCGCCAGGATATCTATAATATCTATGGCTTTGTCCGGTTTGCAGATGAAATTGTCGATTCTTTTCACGACTATGATAAACAAATGCTTTTTGACCGGTTTGAAGAAGATGTAGAACTTGCACTTCAACAGAAAATCAGTTTGAACCCTATTCTCAACGCGTTTCAGGAAACCTATCACAAATTTAATATTGACAGGCATCTTGTGGATTCTTTTCTGAAAAGTATGCGTTTGGATTTGCACAAAAATGACTATTTAACAGAAGCGGATTATAAAATGTACATCTACGGTTCTGCCGATGTTGTAGGATTAATGTGCCTAAAAGTATTTGTAAAGGGTGATAAAAATAGGTACGAAGCTTTAAAAGATAGTGCGATGAGTCTGGGCTCTGCCTTTCAGAAAGTCAATTTTCTTAGAGATTTAAAAGCCGATTTTGAAGATTTGAGCAGGACCTATTTTCCCAATACCAATTTGAACCATTTAGATGAAATCTCTAAAAAAGCCATCATTGAGGATATTGAAAATGATTTTGCTTTGGGACTGAAAGGTATTAAAGAGTTGCCAATCGAGGCAAAATTTGGTGTTTTTATGGCTTACAGATATTATAACCAACTTCTCAAGAAATTAAAAAACACACCCGCACTGGATATTAAATCCGCCAGAATCAGGGTGCCAAACTATAAAAAGTTTGAACTTTTAACTCGAAGTTACGTCAAATATCAACTCAATTTAATGTAATTTTAGACATGCAAATTTTTCTTTGGATACTGATATTTTTTGGCACTTTTGCCATCATGGAGTTTAATGCGTGGTTTACGCATAAGTATATCATGCACGGCTTTTTATGGAGCCTTCATAAAGACCACCACCATAAAGACCATAAAAGTTGGTTTGAGCGCAATGATGCCTTCTTTATATTTTATGCTGTGATCAGTATGACCTGTTTTTACTTATGGAGCTATGAGGATATTTGGTATTGCCTGCCTTTAGGCTTGGGCATTTTAGCCTATGGGATTGCCTATTTTACGGTTCATGATATCTTTATTCACCAACGCTTTAAAATCTTTAGAAATGCCAATAATTGGTACGCCAAAGGTGTACGACGTGCACATAAAATGCACCATAAACATTTAGGCAAAGAAGATGGTGAATGCTTTGGGATGCTGGTAGTCCCTTTTAAATACTTCAAAAAATAAACAGTTTAGGCCGGTTATCGTTATGCAAGACAGGACGTCTTTTGATTACATTATCATCGGAAATGGTCTTGCCGGGTTGCAGTTGGCTCTAGAACTATCTAAAGACCCGTTTTTTAAATCGTACACCATAGGGTTAATCGATCCTTCTTTAAAGGACACCAACGACAAAACCTGGAGTTTTTGGGAACAAGGCGCAGGAAAATGGGACAGTATAGTGGAAAAAATATGGCATAGCGCCACTTTTGAATCGCCCAATGTATCCTTAAAAATTCCGCTTCAAAACTATCGCTACAAGACCATCAGATCTATTGAGTTTTATAACTATGCGAAAGCACAGCTTTTAGACTGCCCCAATATTAGCTTTATAGTAGATACGGTTGAAACCATAGAAACAGGCTCCACCACCCAAGTCATTGGACAAAAACAGAATTATTCTGCGACGCATATTTTTGACAGTAGGGTTCCTGACAAATTTTATGCTCCCAATTTTCAGCATACGCTGATCCATCAACATTTTAAAGGCTGGATTATTGAGACTGATTCTCCAAGTTTTAATCCGGAAGCCTTCACCATGATGGACTATAGATTTCAGTATAAAGACTCGACCAGTTTTATTTATGTACTGCCTTTTTCTGAAACAAAAGCGCTGGTGGAGTATACCTTTTTTACGCCGTTTACGGTGGAGACAGCAGTATATGAAGACGCTATTAAACGCTATCTCTTAGAAGAACATAACATGGCTCATTTTAGGATTATAGAAACTGAAGTCGGCACTATTCCGATGACCGATTTCCCGTTTTGGAAGTTTCACACTAAAAATATTACTAAAATTGGCACTGGGGGTGGCTGGGTCAAAGGCTCTTCAGGCTATTCATTTAAACATACCGAAAAAAACGTTGCCAAGCTACTCGCAAATATTAAAGCTGGAAAGCGCCCGTCGTACAATTTATTCAAGAAGAAATTCAAATTTTACGATAAGATTTTCCTGAAAGTTCTGCATGATGAAAACGAAAAAGGCGTATGGATTTTTGAACGTTTCTATTCCAAAAACACCATCCGCACCATGTTCCGATTTTTAGATGAAGAAACTTCATTCTCAGAAGATCTAGCCATCATGAAATCCTTGTTTTCAATGGCGTTTATTAAGGCCTTCTTTAAAGTGTTATTCAAGTTTTAAAAGCTGATCCAACAACCCTCTTACCTTATCACTATCCCAATCTGCAGCGCCTGTTTTATCAATTACAATGTTTCCTTGTTGATCGATTACGAAGGTTCTTGGAATGGCTGAAGTTTCAAGTTCTGCTGGATTTACGGTGATGGAAGCATGCACTAAAAAGTCGTACACATTTTTCTCCTTAAATTTTGAAATAACGTTTTGTTGTTCGCTGGATACAAACAGAAAAACAACATCATCCTTATAGTCTTGATATAGTTTTTCCATACTCGGCATTTCAGCAATACATGGCGGACACCAAGTAGCCCAAAAATTGATAAAAACCACTTTGCTTTTAGCTTCGTTAAAGTCGTAACGCGCCCCGTGTTCATCTATCAGTTGCCAATTGTAATCTGTTAAGGTCACGCGGTCTTCTTTATCTACAATTGACGGACTGAACATGGCCAAGCCCTTTTGTAAGAACACTTGGATGGGTTGCCGGGTTTGCGGTATAATCATGATCAAAATGATGGCGAGAAAAATAATATTGTTACGTTGACTTTTTGAGATTTTCATAATTTTATAATACAGTCCTTTAATGAGAACTTAGGGTTAAGATTGGTTGATGGCCTTCGGAATTAAAAAAATGGCTTTAATTGCTACTCAAAATTTATTGAAGATTTTTGAAATTTGTGACTGTAGTTTTACTAAATTCTGAAACCTCTATACTGTAAATCCCAGAAGTAGGATCTTTAGTATGTTCAGTTTCTTTATAACCGCCTATGATATAAAGGGTATCCTTATACACATGCATATTTGGATCATTTAGATATAACGCTATTGCATATTCTTTTAGAGATTTTTGAACCACATTGTATATTAGTAATTTCCCATAGTGATATATATAAATGTTAGTTCCAAGGCTTGCCAGTGCAGGCTCTTTAAATCCATAGAACAATTTACCTTCAACAACCCATTCTCCGCTATTGATGTCCCAGGATTCAATTGACGATATCTTCTGATTTAAACCGCCTATGGTATAAATTTTATCACCTAAAATCGTACCCGTGACTTCCATTGGAGATTTTAATTTCCCTAACTCATACCACAATCCTGTCTTTAAATTATATTGATGAATTTTATCTGTATAAACTTTAGCGCCACTTTTATCAAGCCGAATAGCGCCACCCATGGTGATGATATTATCTTTATAAACAAATGATGCAAAATTTATGGCCTGATGAGGATTGGTATGATCCACTTTAACAGATGCATTTGCAACATCATAAATTTCTATGTTGTTATGCAAGTATTCATTTCCATTGAGACTTGAATATTTTTTCCCTCCCAGAATATAAAGGTCATTGTTATAATAATTAATTTGGTGATAGGCTCTATTTTCAAATTTGACATCTGATTTTTCCCAGATATTCTCTTCTATATTATAAATCAACAACTTGTCACTATACCCCTTATAGGTCCCATTAGACTGCAATTTTTCTAAGATATCTCCCCAGGTCAGTTCCATTGTAGCCATACTTGCTTTTTCAAGTGCAACCGTAAACGCATCTTCTATAACCGACTTATCTCCGCCAGAGATATAAAGCTTATGATCAACAATAATTGATGCGAACGCATGCATTTTAAACCTCAATGAGGTCACCTTATCAAATTTTAGGTTAGATCGTTTTTTGACAACTTTTACGGTTACTTGATTTAATTCGCTTAAGGCATTTAGTAACAATATCGTCCTTGATTTACCTTTTAGATTCGCTAAGGTTGTTTTATAAGTTTTATAGCCAACCATAGAAAAAGACACACTATCAGTTTCTAAAAATTTCGACTCCAAGCTTAGATTGAACCTTCCAGAGTCATCTGAAGTGGTACCAATCTCAGTGTTTTTCGATAAAAACACACTGACGTTCTCTAAAGGTTCTTGAGATTTTTCATCTAAAATTATTCCCCTAATCTCTTGACCATAAATTGCGGACATGCTGGAGAACAACAACATTATAAGGATTGATGTGACTCTTGAATGTGCCATTTAATTGAAAGGAATATATATTAATGTAATGCAGATTATAGGATAGAGATTGATGTCTTCAACCCTATAATTAAAACTCGCCAATCCAAAAATAAAGATATGCTTTTACTTCTATTGCCAAAGGTTCTATAGAAAAATTTATTGTATATCTGCTTATTGCCATATTATTAAAAAAAAACTGCGAACAACTCCGTAATCAGCCGGAAACAAAAATAAACGTATGGAAAAATCATCCCGCAGATCTCGCTGATTTACGCAGAATATAAATAAACCACTATAGATTTGAAATCCATAGTTTTAAAGAAAAGAATTTCATTCTTTTCTGAGAATAGTTTGTCATTCCGAATGAGGCACGAAGAGGAATCTCATATTATAAGATTTCTCGTCACTCGTTCCTCGCTCTGTCGAAATGACAAAATACCCTTAAAAGTTTATAGAAACTAAAGTAACTGCAATGAATCCCGATAGCTATCTGGAGCAGGGTTTTAACCTTTAACTACATAATAAATTTAAATGATTAACCCCTTTTCTGACTCAATTCTTAGGAATTCCAGATAAAAAATAGCCAACTCAGAGGAATGGCTATTATCAACTCATTCATATGTATATCAACACATGCCATAAAAAAACTCCCGACAGCTATCAGGAGTTTTTATGAAATTAGTTGAGGTCTTTATTTAAGACGCATTCTCTTTTTTAATCAAGTTTAGAGCAGATCCTTCGTTATACCAATCAATTTGCGACTGGTTATAGGTATGGTTTGCTACAATGACATGTTTACTACCATCAGCGTGTACAAACTCTAAGGTCAGCGGTTTATCTGGAGAGAATTGATCTAAATCCAAGAAATTGATCGTATCATCTTCCTGAATCAAATCATAATCACTTTCATTGGCAAAGGTCAATCCTAACATCCCTTGTTTTTTAAGGTTGGTTTCGTGGATACGTGCAAAAGATTTTACCAATACCGCAGCAACCCCAAGATGTCTTGGCTCCATTGCAGCGTGCTCACGAGAAGATCCTTCGCCGTAGTTATGATCTCCAACAACTATAGAGTGAATACCTTTAGCTTTATAATCTCTAGCCACATCAGGAACACCACCATACTCACCCGTCAACTGATTTTTAACAAAGTTCGTTTTCATACCAAAAGCGTTGACCGCGCCAATAAGCATATTGTTAGAGATGTTATCTAAATGTCCTCTATAACGCAACCAAGGTCCTGCCATTGAAATATGGTCCGTTGTACATTTACCAAACGCTTTAATTAATAGTTTAGCTCCTGTGATAGACTTTCCTAAAGGTTTAAAAGGTGTTAATAACTGTAAACGTTCTGAGGTTGGGCTTACCGCAATATCAATATGACTTCCGTCTTCTACTGGCTCAACATAACCTGCATCTTCTACATCAAATCCTCTTGGTGGTAATTCAATCCCTTGTGGGATATCCAATTTCACTTCTTCCCCGTCTTCATTGATCAGGGTGTCATTCATTGGGTCAAAATCTAAACGTCCCGAAATTGCAATTGCAGCTACCATTTCTGGCGATCCTACAAAGGCATGTGTATTTGGGTTACCGTCAGCACGTTTCGAGAAATTACGGTTGAATGAGTGTACAATCGTGTTTTTCTCTTCTCCTTTAAGATCACTTCTATCCCACTGCCCGATACACGGTCCGCAGGCATTTGTAAAAATAGTCGCATTTAAATCCTCAAATACTTTTAAAATCCCATCACGTTCTGCTGTAAAACGGATTTGTTCAGAACCTGGATTGATACCAAAATCTGATTTTGCTTTTATCTTTTTATCTACGGCTTGTTTTGCAATGGAAGCAGCACGGGTTAAATCTTCATAAGATGAGTTGGTACAAGAACCAATCAATCCCCACTCTACTTTTAATGGCCATCCTTTTTCTCTTGCAAGTTTGCCAAGCTCTCCAACAGGAGTTGCTAAATCTGGCGTAAACGGACCGTTTAAATGCGGACGTAAAGTATCTAAGTCAATTTCAATAACTTCATCGAAGTATTGTTCTGGATTTTCGTAAACTTCAGGATCTCCAGTCAGGTACTCACGAATTTTATTTGCTTCATCAGCAATATCTGCACGATCAGTAGCTCTTAGGAAACGCTCCATAGAATCGTCATAACCAAAAGTAGAAGTCGTTGCTCCAATTTCAGCTCCCATATTACAGATGGTTCCTTTACCTGTACAAGATAGATTTTTTGCACCAGGTCCAAAATATTCTACAATAGCACCAGTACCACCTTTAACGGTTAAGATACCAGCCACTTTTAAGATAACATCTTTAGAAGCAGTCCACCCACTAAGGCTTCCTGTTAATTTAACACCGATAAGCTTAGGGAATTTAAGTTCCCAAGCCATTCCTGCCATTACATCCACAGCGTCTGCACCACCAACACCAATTGCTACCATTCCTAATCCACCTGCATTAACGGTGTGAGAATCGGTACCAATCATCATTCCGCCAGGAAATGCATAATTTTCTAATACTACTTGGTGAATAATACCTGCTCCTGGTTTCCAGAATCCGATACCATATTTGTTAGATACTGACGCTAAAAAATCAAAAACTTCACTACTCGTTTCATTGGCACGCTTCAAATCAGGTACAGCACCCTGTTTTGCTTGAATTAAGTGATCACAATGCACTGTAGTAGGCACCGCAACTTTAGCTTTACCCGCTTGCATAAACTGCAACAACGCCATTTGGGCTGTCGCGTCCTGACAGGCAATTCTGTCTGGAGCAAAATCTACATAATCCTTGCCTCTCTTAAATGCTGTTGTCGGTTCGCCATCCCAGAGATGGGTGTATAAAATCTTTTCAGATAATGTTAAAGGTTTACCAACTATTTGACGCGCTTTATCCACACGTTCAGGCATAGTTTTGTAAACTTTTTTAATCATGTCAATATCAAATGCCATAGAGTATATTTTAAGGTTGTTGTTTATTCATTGTTCCGAGGTCTCGGCGTGTGCAAATTTACAAAATTTCACAGACTTTTAAAAATATGTAGTCAAATCAAAAAAGCACTGAAAATTATTCAATGAAAGTCGCAATTATGATCTAAAATCAATGATTTCATAAATTTGTAGTCTATAAAATATTAAATTAACAATTTATACAGTGCTTCCCATTTGGCTAAAATGAGTAGAGTCTCTAAATCGTTGGTGTTTTGGATCGCGACAGTTTACTATCGGTTAGAAAAATAGTGCACTAATTTGAGAAAAATAGTGGTTAGAATAAACTCTCAATGATCTGCTCATCTGTAATTCCTTCGGCTTCTGCTTTGTAATTTTTGATAATTCTGTGACGAAGGATGCCTTTGGCTATAGCTTGTACATTTTCGATATCCGGAGAAAATTTGCCTTGTATAACGGCATGTGTTTTAGCAGCTAAAATTAGATTTTGAGAGGCTCTTGGGCCAGCGCCCCATTCTACATATTCTTTAACCAAGCTGGAAGCAGTGGCTTCTTTTGGCCGGGTTTTGCCAACCATGGTTACGGCATATTCAACCACATTATCTGCTACCGGAATGCGACGGATCAAATTTTGAAAATCAGTAATCTGTTGGGCTGAGAACAGCGGATTGACCGTTGTTTTAATATCTGTAGTGGTCGATTTAACCACTTGCACTTCTTCCGCAAAAGAGGGATAGTCTAACGTAATGGCAAACATAAACCTGTCTAACTGCGCTTCAGGCAAGGGATAGGTGCCTTCCTGTTCAATAGGATTCTGGGTGGCCAATACAAAATATGGTAAGCTCAATTTGTACTGCTGTCCCGCAACGGTCACAGAACGTTCCTGCATAGCTTCTAATAACGCGGCCTGCGTTTTTGGAGGTGTTCTATTAATCTCATCGGCCAAGATGATATTGCCAAAGATAGGGCCTTTAATAAATTTAAAGTGTCGGTTTTCATCCAAAATCTCACTACCAAGAATGTCACTTGGCATTAAATCTGGCGTAAATTGAATGCGTTTAAAATCGAGACCCAGTGCTTGGGCAATGGTATTGACCATTAATGTTTTTGCTAAGCCGGGAACACCTATCAGCAGTGCATGTCCGCCAGAAAAAATAGAGATCAGGATTTGGTTGACAACGTCATCCTGTCCTACAATTACTTTGGCAACTTCACTCTTTAAGGCTTTATATTGTTGTACAAATTGTTCTACGGCAGCAACATCTGACATATTATTTTTCCTTTTTAAACCAGTTACTGCTGAACTCGCAATCTCTGTAATCGCCATTGATATTGATATAGGTATCCATAATTTTCTCACTCACCCATTTTTCAATAGCTTTAAATTGTTTATCCTGTTCGGTTAGATTTTTAATCTTTAGATAATCTTTAGAAAAATCAGCCTCGTGCTCGTTAATTCGATCTGTAACGGTCATGATCTTAAATTTGATGGGATTCTCACGGTCCTCATCCTGTAGGACTGGAGTAATCTCATTATCTTTTAAACTCTGAATTTGAGTATACATTTCCGTATCTATTTTAGTCAATTCAAAACTGTAATCTTGAGTACGTGGGTTGATCAACTGCCCTCCGTCATTACGAGTTTCATCTTCATCACTAAACTCCCTGGCGGCTTGGGCAAACGTAATTTCTTCATCTACAATACGCTTACGGATCAAATCAATTTTCTCCTTAGCATCTTTAATTGCTTGTTGGGTGACTTCCGGACGTAATAAAATGTGTCGTACATCGTATTCCTGACCTCTGATTTTTTCCAAATAAATAATATGGTAGCCAAAATCGGTTTCAAAAGGCTCAGAAATTTCACCTTCCTGCATTGAAAACGCTACATCTCTGAATTCCTTTACCATTTGCGGGCGTTTTCTGTTCAGCGTATACAAACCTCCTGTTTTACGAGATTGAACATCATCAGTATACAAAACCACCTTAGAGGTAAAACTGGCACCACGCTCTACAACATCTGCCTTAAATTCCTTCAGCCTATCAATAACTTTTTGCTTTTCGGCTTGGGCAATCTTAGGAATGACCACAATTTGGGCCACCTTTAATTCGGTTCCGAAAAACGGACGCTCTTCTTTAGGAATGTCGTTAAAATATTGTCTAACTTCTTCCGGAGTGACTTCAATGTCTTCTACAATTTTCTGCTGCATTCTTGCTGCCAACTCTTGACTCTTCTTAATTTCAAACATCTCGTCTCGCAAGCTCTGTTCACTATCTTTGTTATAAAACTTTAGCATTTTATCTAAATTGCCATCCATTTGTTCCAAAATATAGCTGAACTGTTGGTCTATAGTATTACGGACTTCCAAATCATTAACCACAATACTATCCTGTATGGCGTGATGTGCGTATAATTTATCTTCCAATAATTTACCAAATAATTGGCAACGCTCAGGAAGATCAGATTTTGAGACACCTGAAGCTTCCAATTGGGCATATTGCTTATCAACATCGGAATCCAAAACAATATAATCGCCCACAACCGCTACGACGCCGTCAATCTTAACTCGCTTTTGAGTAGATGTGTCTATAACGGTTTTCTTTTCCACAAGGGTATCTTGAATAACGTCCTGGGCAGAACTAAACGTATACGATAACAGGACAGCTAATGTTAAGGCAAACTTAAGGTTAGTTGTAAATTTCAAATTGGTTGTTTTTAATGGCATCTCTTGTAATATCTTTTTCAAATTGCTTGATGAGTTCTAATTTTCGACGATTGATTATGATTTGATTTACTGTCGGTTTAACATATTCTAATGGTGCATAATCATTTTGCTGTAGGACCTCATTAATTTGGATCAAATATAGGCCTATTGAATCTTTGAGCTGTATAAAATTAGATTTTTTTAACAGTTCTTTTTTGTTATCAGCGTTGACGACAGGAATTTTTTGAACCACCTGCGCAGCCTTGACCCAGATGGAATCATTTAAGGAATAGGATTTAAATTGAATGTGCAAAGAATCGAGATAGCGCCTATCCTTTTCATTAAATCTTTTGAATCGTTTTTCAATCTCTTCCTTATTAAGTGCATTTTGAAGCATATTGATATATCTCAATTTTATCAATTCTTCATTAAGTTTAAAGGACTCTTTGTTATTTTCATAGACCTTTTGAGCTTCAGACATAGAAACTGCCGTGTCTATATTCCGCTTTACTAAGGCTTCTACATAGGCTTTGGTAAAAAGATCATTACGGTATTGATTGACCAATTTGTTGAATTCCTTTTGTGAATCTTCTGGAAGGTTCCTTTCAGCGCCCTCCACCAACAACAGTTGCGTAGCCCAACGTGTAATATAGCCATTGACCAAAAGCGTACTGTCTTCAACGGAGGTGCCTTCTACAACCAAATCTTCAACATCATCTTCATAGAGATAAAATTCTCCAACTCTTGCAATAGGGACCCTATCATCGGTCTGTGTGAAAAAATCACAGGAAACCAGAAAACAACCTACCAATACTACTAAAACAGTGTTTTTAATCAATTTTTGTTTTTATTTTGAGATGCTGATTTGTGCTTTTACTTTTTGCAATACCTCTGTATTGAGCTTAATCTTATAACGGCTGTTAAGTTCTTTCAACCACTGTTCTTCCAAAACATTTTGATAGTCACTAACCACTTTCCCCTTTGCCTCGTCAAAGGTTTTATGAGTTTTAGGATATGACGCCTTTACTTTAACAAGGTGGTAGGCATCATTGTAAAAATACACATGGGAAAGCCCCATTTGCAAAACTTCATTGGGAGGAAAGCCTTGATAGTCGATGGGCAAAACACCTTCTGTAAAGATAACTTTTTGCTCGGTATTGCTGTTGAGTTCTTTATTAATTTCTTCAGAAGTGTTTCCTTTACGCCATAACTCTTCTACTTTTTTTATATCATTTTCCTTAGCCGATGTTGCAATTACAGCATCTACACGAGCATCCCAGAAATAGGCATCTTTATGGGTGCTATAATAAGTTTGTAAGCCAACAGTATCTAAAGCTGCGGCATTCCATACTTCTTTTTCCATGAGATCAAAAAGCAACAAACCATCTCTATATTCTTTTAGGATATAACCAAATTCTTCATTTTCAAATTCCAAATGCTCTTTATGATAGTGTAAAAGGGCATCCTCCTCAAACCCCTTGTACTCTTTTTCTATAACGGTTTTAAATGGGATGGTTTTGCCCACATACACCTGTTGGATACGAAGCAGACGGTTTGCAAACTCCTCATAAAAAATCGTGTCCTCTTGAATAGTAACGAATGTTTGCGATTTGTCAAAATCAGCAGGCAACACCCATGATTGGGAGAAAAAATTGTCATTGAGAATCGACTCAAAATAAGGCTTAGCCTTAGGATTGAGTCTTACCTTATAGGTAGTTCGCAAATGGTTTGCCAACGTTGTACTGATGAGCTTTGAACGCGAGTCGCGCTTAATTTTGTTTTCAATATCATTTGTGGCCTCTTCATAAGATGGCATTCCTTTTTTGTCCAATAACTTCACAATATGCCATCCATAATCCGTTTTAAACGGTTTGGAGATTTCTCCCTTAGTGCTTAAACCAAAAGCAACGGCCTCAAATTCTGGAGCACTTAATTGGCCGCCGGTAAAGGGCGCCAATTCACCACCTTGCTGGGCTGAACTTTTATCATCAGAAAACTGTTTGGCCAACGATTCAAAAGATTCTCCTTGCTTTATTTTTTTATAAATCTGATTGATGCGGGTTTCAGCATCCACTATGGAGTCGTTTTCAGCTGTATTGACCATAATATGCGCTACAGTTACCTCTCCCAATGAAGGTCGTTTATCCTCTACCTTTACAATATGATACCCAAATTGGGTTCTGAAAGGCGTTGAAATACTACCCACCTTGGTATTGTAGGCTACATTCTCAAATTCATAAACCATTTTAAAGGCTGAAAAATAGCCTAATGCTTCAGCAAACACCTGCTGTCCATCGTGCACCTCAGCTTTTACCTTGTCAAAGCCTTCATCGCTCACCCGATCTCTCAAGGTCATTAAGTCTTGATACACTTTTAAAGTATCTGTGTCATTCTCTTCCAAACGGATTAAAATGTGCGACGCTTTTACATCGTAACCCATTCGGTCATAAGCCTCCTTCATTAAAGCCTCTGTAACTTTAGAATCAGGCAGATAGCTTTTAGTCAGCTGTTCTTTATAACCCGAAAATTCTTTGAGATAGCTCAGGTCCTTATCAAGACCTAAGCGTTTGGCTTCCTTAATTTTTAATTGGTAATTCGTAAAAAGCTTCAGATACTCGTCAATATCCTTCTGGGTGTCATCCTTTACCAGGTCTAAATTTTTATTATAAACTCTTATAAATTCTTCGGCTTTAATGGGATCGCCATCAACAGTAAACAAAACATCTGTTGCAGACACTTGCGCATTTGTGAACGCAGTAAGCCAAAGTAGCACTAAACTAACATATATTTTCATGTACTATTTTGATATCCGTGGTTTAAGATACAACATTCCTATATTTTCCTGAAAGCACAACCGCACCTTTTGTAGTAGGACGGGATTGGTTATGCTGCAAAAATAATATAATTGGCGTATTAAACAAGTTGCTTTTTTCAAACGGGAGTTATCTCTATTTAGTATGTGAACAAACGTTATAAGCCGTAAAAAAAGACCCTCATTATGACACGAGTTACGACTTGAAAAACCTGACATCAACCCCCAAAGCACCGCTGAACCGTCCTTTTGAACTGTTGAACTCTTAAAATAGCTTGCTTTAAAACCCGCTTGTATCTTTATCCATATTATCTATTTTAATAAAGACATGACATATTCTCTAGACATTATTATTGAAGCGCCCATAAGTGAGTGTACAGAGAAGTTTATCACTTTGCACAACAGGAAGCATTGGCAACGCGGATTGCTCTCAATAGAACATATCTCGGGCACTCCAAGGTCGGTTGGTTCAAAAATGAAAATGCAGTATCTATTAGGGAAACACCAAATGGCGCTTATGGAGACCATCACGCATAAAAATCTGCCTCACCAATGGCATGCTACCTACACCACAGACGGCATGGATACCATTCAGGAGAATTACTTTAAAACTACCCCTGAGAATTATACACAATGGACGAGCATCAATACATTTCTTCCGTTAAATTTTAAAATGCGACTGATGATTTATGTCATGCCCAGAGCATTGAAAAAACAGTCGTTGCAATACATGAAAGATTTTAAGACCTTTGTTGAAAAAGGAATCTCTGTTGCTGATGCGTAAACTAAAATTAATTTGGGATTTTAAAGGTCCTGACGGTCTAAAAATAGCGGAACACCACGCTATCCATTTAAAGGAATTTGTGGAGATTGAAAAGTACGAGAATCTCTTAACAGGTTTTGAAGCACTAAATGATTTTCATGCCATTGCATTTTTAGTGGTGCCAGAAGATCAAATGAAACTTTTACGGGATGCTTTAAAACCACATCGCGGACAAGTGTATAGTGAGGAGTGAGGAGTGAGGACAAGTTAGTCGTAATTAAGTAAAGTGTATTTTAGATAAAGAGATTCTGTTCTCTGCTCTCTATTCTTAATTCTTTACCCAATTTTAAACAAAAACGCAACCCTAAAAGTTGCGTTTTTATAATATTATGATAAACTGATTATTTTACATCCATCAATTCCACATCAAACACTAAAATAGCATTTGGAGGAATCACACCACCTGCACCTTGTGCGCCATAACCTAAATCACTAGGAATAACCAAACGCGCTTTATCTCCAACGTTCAATAAACAGATCCCTTCATCCCATCCAGAAATCACTTGGCCAACCCCTACTTGAAAATCTAAAGGTTGTTTGCGCTTATATGACGAGTCAAATACAGTCCCATCAGCCAATTGGCCTTTGTAATGTACAGAAACCATACTTCCTTTCGCTGCTGCTTTACCATTTCCTTTTTGGAGAATTTGGTAACGCAATCCGCTATTTGTTTTTTCAAAACCTGCTGCCAATTTATCAATCTCAGCTTCATTAGCTTTACGTTCTTCAGCAATACGTTGTTCTCGTGAACCTTCAAAAGTTCTAAATGCCTCAACAGCATTAAAATCTTGAGCCTCTTTGCCTTGTCTTACTATTTCTAAGGTTTCTAAAACATCACCTTGTTTAATGGCATCAACAACATCCTGACCTTCCACAACATTACCAAAAACAGTATGTTTGTCATCTAACCAAGGCGTGGCAATATGCGTGATAAAAAACTGACTTCCGTTAGACCCTGGACCGGAATTGGCCATGGACAACACACCTGGTGCGTCATGTCTCAAATCTTGATGAAACTCATCTTCAAATTTATAGCCGGGATCTCCAGTTCCTGTGCCTTGTGGACACCCTCCTTGAATCATAAAATCAGGTATGACACGGTGAAATTTTAAACCGTTATAAAAAGGTTTGCCTTGTGATTTTACAGAGTTTTCTAAATCCCCTTCTGCCAAAGCCACAAAATTCCCAACTGTTCCTGGAGTTCTTTTGTATTCTAAATTTACCAAAATATCACCTTTACTGGTGATGAATTTTGCATATAAGCCGTCTTGCATTGTATTTTGTTTTTGTTTGAAGTGGCAAAGATACAAATTGATTAGGAAAAATGATTTGCCAATCGGATTTTCCCTTAACCAAAGGAGGATTTTAGAGCGTTTTAGGGGAGATTACCCTGAATTGTGTCTAAGTTATGACGATAGTTGAAAAAAATGATGAGAATGATTTTGCCATGCTGAAAATAGCTCTTAATTTTGTAGATAATATAATTTTAATCTAAACTCTGTATAAAATGAAAAAATTAATCTTAGTATTCTTAGCCGCGGTGACCTTTAGTTGTGGTGAGAACAAAAAAGAAAACAAAACAGAAATGAATGCGGATACTCCAGTGGAGAACAAAACGACTCCAGTAGAAGCTGCTGACGCCAATGTGGCGGTTGTAACTATTGAGGGTAATGACCAAATGAAATTCAATAAAAATGAGATACGTGTTAAAGCTGGTCAAACCGTGAAACTTACATTAAAACATGTAGGTAAAATGGACAAAGCTGTAATGGGTCATAACTGGGCGTTGCTTACAAAAGATGCTGATATGGCTACTGTAGGTCAAGCTGCTGCCGTGGCTGCAGATAATGATTATATTCCTGCAGACATGACTGACAAGTTTATCGTTCATACAAAAATGCTAGGTGGAGGCGAAAGCACTACTATAGAATTTGAAGCACCAGCTCCAGGAACTTATATCTTTATGTGTACTTTCCCAGGACATTACGCATTGATGCAAGGCAAGTTTATTGTTGAATAATTGCAACACCATCATACTATTATAAAGCCGTAATTTCTATTACGGCTTTTTTATTGACTTGTTTTAAACGAGAGTTTACGGAAGACCATTTACTATAAAATCTAGTTACTCATCTTCACCATAGATCAAATCAATCAGCTCCTCTTTTTGAAGGTCTCCAAAGAATTCTTTTAAGTCAGTATCTTTTAATACCGTTTTAATTGTATTGTAATCATAGCGTACACCAGTGAGCAATTGCTCTAGCTGCTCCACAGGTTCTTTCCCAAAAAAGTCGCCATAAATCTTGAAGTCTTTAATATGTCCTTTTTCTACAAAAATTCGCAGGTCAATTTCCCCCGCAGTAAAACGCTTGCTACGCTGTATGTTGAATTTTGGAGAACGACCATAGTTCCAATCCCAAGTATCATATTTTTCTGCTTTTAATTGGTGCACTGCACTCCATTCTTCTAAGGTTAAATGGTACGTCTCAAAAGGTTCGCTTTCGTCATACAAACCTTCCAAAACTAATTTTCGAAAGTCTTCAATGGTTAAGGGTGCCTTTAAAAATTCAGAAATATTAGCCACCCGACTTCTAACCGATTTATGACCTTTTGATTCTATTTTGCTCATTTTAACGTTGAGCGCTTTGGCAACCTCACTCAAATCTGTATCCAATAATAAAGTTCCGTGACTTACCATCCGCTTGCCCGTAGAAAACTGGGCCGTACCGGAAATTTTCCTGTCGTCAACCTCTATGTCGTTCCTCCCTTTCAATTCGGCGTTAAGACCCAGATTATTTAAAACTTTGATGACGGGGGCAGTAAATTTCTTGAAATTGCTCAGACTCTTTCCGTCGTGATTGGTGATAAAACTAAAGTTTAGATTTCCAAAGTCGTGATAAACCGCACCACCACCAGACACCCGTCTCACAATATGAATATTATTATCTTCAACATAGTTGTGATTGATTTCTTCCAAGGTATTTTGATTGCGACCAATGATGATGGAAGGTTCATTGATGTAAAACAACAAATAATCATGGTCAGCACTAAAATGCCGTAAAATATACTCTTCCAAGGCGAGATTTAATCTGGGATTGGTGTGGCCTTCGTTCTCTATAAATATCATAGTGTCATCAAGTTTGACACAAAGATAAATAATTGTGCAGAGGAATTGGCCAATTTGGAATGGTGAATTAGGGACGAAATTGAAGAACCACGATCCTTCTCCTGTTTGAAATCGCATTTTTTGATAGCTTAGGAATTCTGAAGGTATCCGTTCTTTGGATTTTCAATTTTATAAGTTTAGTTTTACAAAAATTGAATCGCATTACCATGAAATTTTCTATTAAAAAGCTCCGCGCTGCTTTCAGTGACACCAAAACCAATGAGGCATTGGAAGCAGACACGTATACTGAAGACATTATTAATGACGTAGAAGGTGCGCCTTTTGCTCTCTCAGAAACCAATGTATTGTATGCTGGTTTGAGCGAATTGGCAGGTTACCATTATTTCAAAACCATAATTATTGGCACATTTCAGCTTAAGACCTTTAAGGGTGCAACCTTAATTGTAAATGGAACGGATTTTAAATTAGAGCTCAAATCGGATATGGAAGAACTGGAATCTGAATCCACTAACGGTTCCAACCGTCACCTTACCCGAATTGATTTTGAGATAGATAAGGACGCTATTTCCAAGATTTCAAGAACTACTGTTGAAAATATGGAACTCATTGCAAAAAAGAATCATATCCTGTTTTCCATAATAGAAGGAGGTTATGATGAGGGTTTGACAACTGAAGGATTGATAGATGAAGGTTTAGACAAGGACACACCTGTGGAAGATGCATAAATTGTCTTCACTTCTATAGAATCAGGGATCACCAATAACGGGAGACCAAGAACCGATGTCGGGTTAAATATCAACTGTTGAACCAGCTGGATTGTGACCATTAATTTAGTCATATGCTGACAGACTACCTAAGTTCACACACTTATTCAGCCGCACTATTTTATACGTTAAACCTGCTTTGTCCATCCGTACCTTTTGTGACGGTAGGAAAACCTCTAATGCATACATTAATTTGCGACTTCACTAATAAATTTAATGCGGTACAAACGCAATTCTTCATCATCATACTCGCCATCAAACTCGTCTATGGCCACATCAATTTTATCGGTATTGGATTCCATAAAATAATCATGGATTTCCTCTTGCTGATCGTCATCCAGAATATCATCAATCCAATAATTGATATTCAATTTAGTGCCAGAATACACAATGGCTTCCATTTCTTTAATAAAATCTTTCATGCTCATGCCTTTGGCAGATGCAATATCATCTAAAGGTAATTTACGGTCAATATTCTGAATGATATACAATTTTAAAGCAGAATTGGTTCCGGTGCTTTTAACCACCAAGTCATCTGGTCTTATAATATCATTATCTTCAACATACTGAGCAATCAATCCCACAAAGTCTGGACCATATTTTTTTGCCTTTCCATCCCCCACCCCATGTACATTACTCAGTTCTTCTAATGTCATCGGATATTTGAGCGCCATATCTTCTAAAGACGGATCCTGAAATATTACAAAGGGCGGTACACCCAGTTTTTTGGCGTTGCGCTTTCTGAGGTCCTTTAACATGGTCATCAAACGTACATCAGCAACACCCCCTTCGCCTTTTGCAGCGGTAATGATTTTTTCATCTGTAGTTTCATCAAACACATGATCTTCAGACATCATAAAAGAATGCGGCGCTTTCAAGTAGTCTTTCCCCACTTCAGTTAAGCGTAACACCCCATAGGTTTCAATGTCTTTTTTCAATAATCCGGCAACCAACACCTGACGGATCAAGGCCATCCAATAGCGCTTGTCCTTATCCTGTCCGACACCAAAAAATGGCATGGCATCTGTTTTATGGGAGGCAATCAGGGCGTTTGACTTTCCGGTAATCACATACACCAAATCTTTAGATTTATATTTATCATTAGTTTGGGCTACTGTTTGTAAAAGTACCACTACATTATCTTGGGCTTCGTGTTGCTTTTTAGGATAACGGACATTGTCATCCATATCGCCGCCATCGCCTGTTCCGTTGTCAAACTCTTCTCCAAAATAATGGAGGATAAACTTACGTCTGGACATTGAACTTTCAGCAAACGCAACAACCTCTTGCAAAAGCGCATGCCCTATTTCCTGTTCAGCCACAGGTTTACCTGACATGAATTTCTCTAATTTTTCAATGTCTTTATAGGCATAAAACGCCAAACAATGGCCTTCGCCACCATCACGCCCTGCACGTCCTGTTTCTTGATAGTAACTTTCTATACTTTTTGGAATATCATGATGGATAACAAAACGCACATCAGGTTTATCAATTCCCATCCCGAAGGCAATGGTGGCCACTACCACATCCACATCTTCCATCAAAAACATGTCTTGATGTTTCCCTCTGGTTTTGGCATCCAAACCGGCGTGATAAGGCACGGCTTTAATGCCATTTACCTGAAGCACCTGCGCCAGTTCTTCTACCCGCTTACGACTCAAACAGTAGATGATGCCTGACTTGCCCTCATTTTGCTTAACAAACCTGATAATGTCTGAATCTACATTTTTCGTTTTTGGCCGTACTTCATAATAGAGATTGGGCCTATTAAACGACGCCTTAAAGGTATTGGCATCTGTAATGTCTAAACTTTTAAGAATATCTTCCTGAACTTTAGGAGTGGCGGTAGCCGTCAATCCAATGATGGGAATATTGTCGCCTATGCGTTTTATAATATGTCTTAGATTTCTGTATTCCGGTCTAAAATCATGACCCCATTCACTAATACAATGGGCCTCGTCTACCGCCATAAAGGACACGGTTACAGATCGTAAAAACTGAACATTTTCTTCTTTGGTCAAGGACTCAGGGGCCACATAAAGCAGCTTTGTAATACCGTTGGTAATATCCTCCTTAACCTGTTTTATTTCTGTTTTATTTAAAGAAGAATTCAACACGTGGGCCACACCATCATGTTGGGACACGGCTCTAATGGCATCTACCTGATTTTTCATTAGCGCAATTAGCGGAGATACAATAATTGCGGTACCCTCTTTAATTAAAGCAGGTAGCTGATAACATAATGATTTGCCACCACCGGTTGGCATGATCACAAAAGTATTGTCTCCAGAGACTAAGCTTTTAATAACGCTTTCTTGGAGACCTTTAAATTTAGAAAATCCAAAGTATTGTTTTAGTGATGCATGTAAGTCAATTTCTTCTTTGTTCATTAATCCCTATTAGTATTTTATATACATTTGCATTAGGATTAAAGATACAATTTTCTTTATATGCATCAAACCGAAAAATCATTAAATTTTGAATATTAAAAATTCTATTCTAAGTACGGCTAAAAAAACCATCGACTTAGAGAGCTCAGCAATTTCCAATCTTGCCAATTTATTGAATGATGATTTTGCCCACGCCGTAGAAGTCATTTACAAATCTAAAGGAAGGGTTATTATTACAGGTATTGGAAAAAGCGCCATTATTGCCAACAAAATTGTGGCAACTCTTAATTCTACAGGCACGCCAGCGGTATTTATGCATGCTGCAGATGCTATTCACGGCGACTTAGGACTTATTTTACAGGATGATGTGGTCATTTGCATCTCAAAAAGCGGAAACACGCCAGAAATTAAAGTTTTGGTGCCTTTAATAAAGAACGCCAAGAATAAAATGATTGCCATAACCGGAAATATCACCTCGTTTTTAGGCCAACAAGCGGATTATGTTTTAAACGCCTATGTTGAGCAAGAGGCCTGCCCAAATAATCTCGCACCTACCACCAGCACAACCGCTCAATTGGTTATGGGAGATGCGCTAGCCATTTGCCTTTTAGAACTCAGAGGCTTCTCAAGTAGTGATTTTGCTAAGTATCATCCTGGGGGCGCCCTTGGCAAGCGTTTATATATGCGCGTGAGTGATTTGTCTTCTATGAATCAAAAACCTCAAGTGAGGCTAGACACGAACATTAAGCAGGTGATTGTTGAAATATCCGAAAAAATGTTAGGAGTGACCGCGGTAGTTGAAGATGACAAAATTGTTGGAATCATTACCGATGGCGATTTAAGAAGAATGCTGACCAATAATGATGAATTTATTCATTTGACAGCAAAAGATATTATGAGTTCAAATCCTAAACGAATGGACAAAAATGCGATGGCTGTGGATGCCATGGAAGTTATGGAAAGCAACGGAATATCACAACTTTTGGTAGAAAATGAAGGCAAGTATGACGGTGTAGTGCATATTCATGATCTCGTTAAAGAAGGCATCATATAATGGCAAAAACAAGCATAAATGAGATGTCCTTTTTAGACCATCTCGAAGAATTACGTTGGCACTTAATTAGAATTACCTTAAGCATTGTTATTGCAGGAGGGGTTGCATTCATTTTTTCAAGATGGATTTTTGATGTGATTATTTTCGGTCCAAAAAGCATGGATTTCCCAACCTATAAATACTTGTGCCAATTATCAACGTTTTTCAATATGGATTCTACATTCTGTGCAGAATCCTTTCCGTTCACCATTCAGAGTAGAACCATGAGTGGACAATTTTCTGCCGACATTTGGACCTCTATTTATGCAGGATTTATCATTGCATTTCCGTACATCATTTATCAGTTATGGCGGTTTATAAGTCCGGGGCTGTTAGACGATGAACGTCAAAGTTCACGCGGTTTCATTATCATCTCCTCCTTACTATTCTTTTTGGGCGTGCTTTTTGGCTACTATGTTATCACCCCATTGTCCATTAACTTTTTAGGAACCTATTCTGTAAGTAGTGAAATTACCAATCAATTTGACATCAGTTCCTATATCAGTTTGGTACGATCTTCATCTATTGCAGCAGGCTTGGTATTTGAATTGCCAATAATTATTTATTTCTTAACAAAAGTTGGGTTGGTTACCCCTCAAATCCTTAGAAAATACAGAAAATACGCATTGGTGGGTGTATTAATTGTTTCTGCCGTCATTACACCTCCCGATGTGGCGAGTCAGGTTATCGTGGCCATTCCCATTTTAATATTATATCAAATAAGTATTTTTATTTCGGCCATAGTGGTCAGAAATCAGTCCCGTAAAAACGGGAGTAAAGCCAAGAAACATGTCTGATATTGTAAAAGAATTTAATGCGTATCGCACCAAAATGAACGATAAAATTTTGGCAGATGGTAACAACAAAATCATAAAGCGTATTTTTAACTTAGACACTAATGCCTACGCAGAAGGAGCATTAGATGTCAAAACTAAAGAGCTTTTAGGTTTGGTGGCTTCAGCTGTATTGCGCTGTGATGATTGCATCAAATACCATTTGGAAACCAGCTATAAACACGGACTTACCAAAGCAGAAATCAATGAAGCCCTAGGCATTGCCACCTTAGTGGGTGGCACCATCGTAGTACCGCATTTACGCAAGGCCTACGAATTCTGGGAAGCATTAGAGCAACAAGCTTAACATCTTTTAATAAATAAAAATTGTAAGTTTGTTCCCATAAACAAAATCAATGAAGTTAAGCGCATCCAATTTAATGAAGTCCTACAGTGGGCGCCAAGTGGTTAAAAATGTCTCTTTGGAAGTTAATCAAGGGGAAATTGTGGGCTTACTCGGCCCCAATGGAGCAGGAAAAACCACCTCATTTTATATGATTGTGGGCTTGATTAAACCGAATGGCGGAAAAATCCATCTAGACAATCAGGAAATCACCAAATATCCGATGTACAAACGCGCACAAAACGGTATTGGTTATTTGGCCCAAGAAGCCTCTGTATTTAGAAAATTGAGCATTGAAGACAACATCTTGAGCGTTCTCCAAATGACAAAATTGTCAAAAAAAGAACAACTCGATAAGATGGAATCGTTGATTGATGAATTTGGATTGGGGCACATCAGAAAGAGTAGAGGCGATTTATTGTCAGGTGGTGAGCGCCGTCGTACTGAAATAGCACGTGCCTTGGCCACAAACCCTAACTTCATTTTATTGGACGAACCTTTTGCCGGAGTAGATCCTGTGGCGGTAGAAGACATTCAGCGTATTGTAGCCCAACTGACCAAAAAGAACATTGGTATTTTAATTACTGACCATAATGTTCAGGAAACCCTAGCCATTACTGATAGAACCTATTTAATGTTTGAAGGCAATATTTTAAAAGCCGGAAAACCTGAAGAACTGGCTGAAGATGAAATGGTCCGGAAGGTCTATTTGGGCCAGAATTTCGAATTACGGAAGAAAAAACTCTTGTTCTAGGGGGAAGTTTACACCCTATTTCTTGTGTTATGTCGTTGTGGGTGTTGATCCGCCGTTGTTGGTGTTGTACGCCGTTGTTGGTGTTTTTCACCAACAACTCTTTTTCTCGCAAAAATCCTATTCAACGTTATGCCGCTGTTGGTGTTTTCCACCAACAGCTCTTTCTCCCTCAAAAACACTACGCCGTTGTTCGTGTTTTCCACCAACAACCCTTTCTCCATCCAAATCCTATTACATTATAAATTTAGAGCAAAACCCGTCTTATAGCGACCTATCGTAGACATAAATCAATGTTGGTGAAAAACACCAACATTGGCAGTCTGGAAAACAATGTTGGTGGAAAACACCAACATTGGCATCCACGCCGTTGTTGGTGCTTTCCACCAACAACTCTTTCTCTATCCAAAATCCTATTTCATTCTAAATTTAGAGCGTAACCTGTCGTATAACGACCTGTCGTAGACATAAAACAATGTTGGTGGAAAACACCAACATTGGCAGCGTGGAAAACACCATCATGTGCAGCCTGAAAAACACCAACATGGGCATCCAGGCCGTTGTTCAAGTTTTCCACCAACAACTCTTCCGTGTTCATTCGCCGTTGTTGGTGTTAATACGCCGTTGTTGGTGTTTTTCACCAACAACTCTTTTTCTATGCAAAAATCCTATTAAATTCTACACTTAGAGCAAAACTTGACTTATAACAACCTATCGTAGACATAAAACAATGTTGGTGAAAAACACCAACATTGGCATCCAGGCCGTTGTTCAAGTTTTCCACCAACAACTCTTCCCACAATATACTCTTCCTATTTCTATCTAAAATCAGTCAGAAATCCGAAGTCATCTCCTAGACCTTCATAGAACCGTGCAGAAGAAAACTTATAATCAACGGAACTTCCACACATTCCAGCTTTAACAGGATTCTGATGGATATACTTTAACTTTTGTTCAATAATTGCATTAGAATACAGATCTATACATAGTGCATTCCGCTGCCAAAATTGATAGGTGCGATCTTTAGAAGCTACTAAAAACTGTTTTAAAACATCCCTATGATTATTCTCCAAATCTCTTTTAATACGCTGAGCGGTAAATTTCATAAAGCTCAATTGGGTATGTTTCAAAGAATATAGCAACGTAGGTTTCCAAATAATATGAATATGGTTATCCATTATAACATAGCCATATACAATAACTCTTTCGGCTTTAACCAAATATTGTAACGACTCAATAATGATAAGTTTATACGATTCTTGAAATAACAGTGTCTTCCAATCTAAAATTGTTGCGGTATAAAATTGTGGACAATTTTCTATGGTCATGGGTTTTAGATCCATGTATGAACACTTTTTTTTTAATTGGTATATGCGCTGTCCTGTTGTTGCTACGCCGTTGTTGTGTTTCTTTTACCCTGTTGTTGTGTTTCTTTTACGCCGTTGTTGGTGCTGATACGCCGTTGTTGGTGTTTTCCACCAACAACTCTTTCTCTATCCAAAATCTTATTTCATTCTAAATTTAGAGCGTAACCTGTCTTATAAATACCTGTCGGAGACTAAAACAATGTTGGTGAAAAACACCAACATTGGCAGTCTGGAAAACACCAACATTGGCAGCGTGAAAAATACGGACATTCACATTCACGCCGTTGTTGGTGTTTTCCACCAACAACACTCTCTCCATCCAAATCCTATTCCATTGTAAATTTAGAGCAAAACCTGACTTATAACGACCTATCGTAGACATAAAACAATGTTGGTGAAAAACACCAACATTGGCAGCTTGAAAAACACCAACATTGGCAGTCTGGAAAACACCAACATTGGCATCTAGGCTTTACAGCAAAAGTTATTTTCACGCCGTTGTTCGTGTTTTCCACCAACAACTCTTTCTCCATCAAAAATCTTATTTTATTCTAAATTTAGAGCGTAACCTGTCTTATAAATACCTGTCGGAGACTAAAACAATGTTGGTGAAAAACACCAACATTGGCAGTCTGGAAAACACCAACATTGGCATCTAGGCTTTAGAGCAAAAGTTATTTCCTAAACACACCCATCAGTTTTTTCACTCCAGTAAAGACCAACAAAGCTACCGCGCCAAAAACGAGCCCGATTACAAACTCTTTAATTATAGATGGCCAAGTCTCTAAGACGTGATGCAAAAAATCTAAATTGTGGGCAAAAATACCCCCGGCAACCAATAGTAGCGCAATGGTACCTATTACGCCCAAGCTTCTAATCACCCACGGTAAGGCATTAACTAACAAATGGCCAAAAAAGTCTGAAATGCTTTTTTCGTCATCGTTAAATTTGATCAAGCGGTACCCAAAATCGTCCATTCTCACAATCAGGGCTACAATACCGTAAACACCCACGGTTGCAATTAGAGCCACAATGCTCACCACCAGAATCTGAATAAGCAGCGGTTGCCCAATAACGCTCCCAAGTGCAATAATTACAATTTCTACAGACAGAATAAAATCTGTTAGAATGGCAGATTTGATTTTTGTCTTTTCAATTTCTAAAATATCAGCTTCTGAGAGGTCTTCGGTTTGCACTGTTTCAACACCCTCGTGGTGCGGTACCAAATATTCATAAAGCTTTTCTGCACCTTCATACGCCAAATAAATCCCGCCCAATATTAAAATCACGGTGACCGCAACGGGTAAGAAAGCACTCAGCAAAAAAGCGACAGGTAAAATAATGAGCTTATTTATAAAGGAGCCTTTAGTAATGGCCCACAACACGGGAATTTCACGGGATGCCACAAATCCGGAAGCCTTTTCCGCATTAACGGCCAAATCATCACCCAAAATTCCGGCAGTTTTTTTAGTGGAAATTTTGGCCATCGCAGCCACATCGTCCATAAGAACCCCAATATCATCTAAAAGTGCAAAAAATCCTGAAGCCATAAAGTGTTGTTTTATAGTATGAACTAATTTTAATAAAATTACTTCGTTAAAGTTTTAGAAAACAAAGATAGTAAGACATAAAAAACGATAATGATCGGTATGGCAACAAATTTGAACAATATGATAAAGACAACACATAAAATAATAAAAATATAACGTACGGCATTGTTTTTAAAACTCCAATCCTTAAATTTTAAGGCAAAAAGTTTGATGTTTGCATTGAGCAAATAACAGCTCAAAAACGTCATTATAATTAAAAACCAAGGGTTTAGTATAACCGTATTGATGGCATTGCTGTTTTGAAATTCCATAATCAAAGGCAAGGAAATAATCAGCAAAGCATTGGCTGGTGTTGGCAAGCCTGTAAAAGAGGACTGTTGCTCTTCGTCCAGATTAAATTTTGCCAATCGATAGGCCGACGCCAAGGTAATAAATAGACCTATCAATGCTAGTGGAGAAAATCGGATAGATATCCAATGCATCGCACTGCCCCACTCGTCGCCAAACATAAAAGTACTGCTATTGGTGGCTAAGGTCAATAATTTAAACATGATAATACCTGGCACCAATCCACTGGTCACCATATCTGCCAAAGAATCCAATTGAAGACCCAGCGGACTTTGGACATTCAGTTTTCTCGCCACCAGTCCATCAAAAAAATCGAAGAAGATGCCTAAAAATACAAAAAGTGCTGCCGCAACAAAGTTATTCTGAACGGCAAATAAAACCGCAATGCTACCACAAAAGAGATTGAGTAGCGTGATGATATTGGGAAGATGTCTTTTTATAGCCATGGTATAAGTTTGTGTAAAAATAACAAACTATTTTTATAAGAAAATGCTTAATGTGCATTATTGAATGGTTATTTTACCAAAAAATGAACAACCTCCACCCAAGGGTACGAGGTATCAAGTANNAGAGCGTCGGGGAGTAAAACCCAAGGATCCCGCTAAAAATCGGGATTGTTATAACTATCTGTTTTAAAAAGTTGCCGCGTAGTGTTTCTAAAAACAGAGTTTCACTACCAAAAATATTATGCATCTTTGTAAAAATTTTCGCTATTGAAAACACCTGCCTTCGTTGCATTTTTTCTATTGACTCTTCTTGTTTCCGGACAGACCGCTCGTAAATATTCCAATGAATTCATGAACATTGGTGTGGATGCTGCTGCCTTAGGCATGAGCAATGCTGTGGTATCACAATCTGCTGATGTCAATTCGGGATATTGGAATCCCGCCGGATTGACTCATCTTGAGGATAACCAGATAGCATTGATGCACTCCAGCTATTTTGCAAATATTGCCAATTATAATTATTTAGCCTTTGCCATGCCGCTAGACGATAAAAGCGCGCTGGGCATATCTTTGATCAGGTTTGGTGTGGACGACATTTTAGATACCACACAATTAATTGACGATCAGGGCAATATCAATTACGACCGGATCAGCCTATTTTCGACCGCCGATTATGGTTTGACCTTTTCCTATGCCCGCAAAATTCCTTTGGACGGGTTTAGTTATGGCGTGAATGCAAAAGTGATCCGAAGGATTATTGGTGATTTTGCATCTTCTTGGGGTTTTGGACTCGATTTGGGGCTTCAATTCGAATCACAAAACGATTGGAAATTCGGGGTCATGGTAAGAGACATTACGACCACCTTTAACGCTTGGTCCTTTAACAAAGAGAAGCTTGCCACTATAAAAGATGCCGTAGAAGGACAAAACCAGGACGTGCCGGAAGCTACGGAGGTGACCATCCCAAAACTGCAAGTGGGCATGTCTAAAAAATTCGTGTTTCACTATGATTATTCACTAGTTACCGCTTTAGACCTGAATGTGCGTTTTGAGCAAAATAATGATGCCATCTCCACCTCCTTTGCCAGCGTTACCCCGTCTTTAGGATTTGAATTTGGTTATACAGAACTGGTGTTTTTAAGAGTAGGCGTGGGCAATTTTCAGAATGAACTCCAATTGGATACTTCTGAAAATTTAACCTTTCAACCTAATTTTGGTGTAGGCTTTAAATACCGAGGCATTCAAATTGATTATGCGTTTACAGATATTGGCGATCAAAGTGCCGCTCTTTACTCCAACGTGTTTTCATTAAAATTGGATTTTAGCGTATTTAGATAATTTTTTTTCAGGTTTCTTGTTTCAGGTTTCAGGTTTCTTGTTTCTCAATAGTTGTTTCTCGTCTCTTCATTCTTAATTCTTAATACTTGTATCTTAATTCTTGTTCTATATTCTCTGTTCTCTTTTCTTTTTCCCATTCCTCCCTATTTCATTCTAACCAATTAGTTTGTAAATTTACGCAATGAAAAACTTTCTTTTAGTTATACTTTCAGGATTACTTTTAGCATTTGGCTGGCCCACTTACGGCTTTCCCCTCTTATTATTTATAGGATTTGTTCCACTTTTATTGATGGAACATCAGGTGCGAGGATCTCAGATTCGCTGGAAAAAACTGACGGTGTTTGGATACAGTTATGTAGGATTGATCATCTGGAATTACATCACTACCAATTGGCTACAATACGCGGACGTTTTTGGCGCCAGTTTCGCCATCTTAGTCAACTCTATGTTGATGGCGCTCATGATGGTCTTGTACCACAGCATCGCCAAACGGGCCACCACAAACATCAGTTTGCTATTTTTAATGTGTTTATGGATGGCTTTTGAAAAGCTGCATTTGGGATGGGATTTTTCTTGGCCCTGGTTGAATTTAGGTAACGGATTTTCAGAATATTTTACCTGGATCCAATGGTATGAATACACAGGGACCTTTGGGGGTACCTTATGGGTGTGGGTCGTGAATATTCTGATCTATAAAGGTGTTCTTAAATATCACGCTGAAAAATCGGTAAAGCCGCTAAAAAAAGATGGCATCATCATTTTAAGCACGATCGTGTTACCCATACTCATCTCTTTAACCATCTACCACACCTACAAGATTGGAGAGCAAGATATAAACGTCATTGCCTTACAACCCAATATCGATCCGTATTCTGAAAAGTACAATGTGCCCAATGAAGCCATTGCAGACTTGCTTTTAAAATTAACCGAAGAAAAGATCACACCACAAACAGATCTGGTGGTGGCTCCTGAAACGGTCTTTGCTGACCATGTAAAAATCAATCAATTGGAAGAGGCTTATTTTAAAAGAAAACTCGACCTGTACATTGCCGAGCATCCCAGCATCAATATCTTAAGTGGCATTTCTTTTATTAATTTCATTACAGATGAATCGCAAATCAAAGCACAATCCAATTATCACAGCAGCGGATTTTGGTATGACGATTATAATTCTGCAATGCTGCTCAATACAAGTGACAGTGTACAACTCTATCATAAATCGAAATTGGTGGTTGGCGTAGAGACCTTGCCTTATAAAGACATTATAAAACCAATAATCGGCGATTTTATGATCGATTTAGGGGGTACCTTGGCCATGAAAACCACGCAGGAAGAGCGTGAAGTATTCACCACCACCAATCCAAAATTAGCTGCGGCGCCAATAATTTGTTATGAATCTGTATATGGCGAATTTGTAACCGGTTATGTCCGAAACGGAGCCACAGTTTTAACGATCATCACTAATGATGCCTGGTGGGGTGAGACGCAAGGTCATAAGCAACATTTAAGTTATGCGCGACTACGGGCCATAGAGACCCGTCGGGATATTGTCAGAAGTGCCAATACAGGAATCTCAGCGCTTATCAATGCTAAAGGAGAGATCACCAAATCACTGCCCTACGGTACCCAAGGCGCCTTATCCGGTGCTGTAACTGCTAATGAAAAGCTGACGTTTTACACCCGAGCAGGCGATTATATTGCACGGATTGCGATTTTTGTTGCGATGTTTGTGTTTCTCATTACCATGTTTAGAAAACCAAGAATGAGTTAGTTCGGTGGGGTTTGAGGTTAGTTTTAATTTGGAGTTCGGAGTTCGGAGTTCGGAGTTCTGAGTTTGGAGTTTGGAGTTTTAAGTACACGGTGTTTAAATAGGTTATAATCTACTGCTTTCCACAAACTATCATAATTACTTATCCCTGCTTATAATCAGTACAAGATATTATGTTCAATTTCGACTTCAGTTTCAACTTCAATTTCAATTTCATTTTTGTGTTCGGTGTTCGGAGTTTAGATAAGTAAATCTTATTACATTCACAAACCATCATAATTACTTATCCCTGTTTATAATCAATATAAGATATTATGTTCGACTTCAATTTCAACTTCAATTTCAATTTCATTTACCTTTTCATTTTCAACTTCAAAAATCAAAAATCGCAAATCAACAATCTTCAATCTTCAATCTTCAATCTTCAATCTTCAATCGTAACTCCCAACTCCTCACTGTCCTCTATAATACAACACCGTACTCAAGGTCTTTACCATAATATTAAGGTCTAGAAAGAAGCCGCGATGTTTGATATAATAAAGATCATATTGGAGTTTTACGATGCTTTCTTCAACGGAGGCCCCGTATCTTGTTTTTACCTGTGCCCACCCCGTCAAGCCTGGTTTCACAATATGTCGGGTTTGATAGAACGGAACCGTACTGGCGAGTTCCTCAATAAAGAATGGGCGTTCTGGGCGGGGCCCGATGACACTCATCTCGCCTTTAATAATATTTATAAATTGGGGAATCTCATCAATCCGACTCCTGCGCAGAAACCTCCCAAAAGGAGTAACCCTCACATCATCCACTTGTGCCCACCTGGCACCAGCAGTCTCCGCATTGATAATCATACTTCTCAGTTTAATGATTTTAAATACGCGCCCATTTTTACCAACACGGTCTTGTCTATAAACAAGTGGGCCACTATTCCCAAAAAAATTACCAATCAGGATAAATGGCAAAATGACTAAACCGCAAAGCAGACCAAAGAGTGAAAATAAAACATCAAAAACACGGTTAAAAAATAGGTATAATGTATTCTGATTACTTCTACTAAAGGGAAAGTAGGTGTAAAAATCTTTGCCCACAAACTGCACCGGCACGCGATGTGTGATTTCTTCATACACTTGAGTATATTCTCTAATGGTAAAACCGCGTTCTAAAAGCAGCATCAAATCTGCGTAAATTTCTGCGCTAATCATATCAGAACTATAGCTGGCCACCACGATTTCTGAAATATGTTCATCTTTAACAACCTGCAATAAGGCATCAGATGGGTATTCTTTAATTCCTAGAGATTGATCAGAACCTAATTCAAGCGTATTACAACGTATAAAACCGACAATCTTATAATTAGGATCGGATGAGATCAGTGCATTAACAAAGGCTTCCAAAAATGCTACTTCGCCCACCAACACCACTTTTTTGTAAAATCTGGGAGAGGCCATCAAATTAACATACGCCACCCGCCAAACAAAGATAGCGACCACAATAGTCAGGTAAAAATAGACAATCTGAAGTCGTTTTTCTGGTAAAAACGGTGTAAGTATCGGGGTTAAAAAGTAAAACAAAACGGTTGTAGATACTGTAAAAACGAGAGTTTTAAAGGTTACGTCCAGCTGACTCGATTTCTGCAAATCGTACATTTCAAAGACGGTTCCAAACACGCTCAAATAAAACAGCAGTATAAGAATAGCAACCCTATTGTCCCAGGAAATTTCGAGATATGCAGTATCAAAAAAGAGGCCGAGCCAATACAGACCAAAAACCACCATAAATACATCTACTCCTCTCAGTAAGAGTTTGCGCTCTGACACTTGAAAATGGATGGCTTTTTGCGGCATGGATGGGAAGGTCTTCAGGCGAAGATAATAAGTCTTCTCAATTATGCAACACTATATCGGATTTTATGAGATTTATGAGTCGGAATTCTTCTCTATTCTCTATTCTCTGTTCTCTATTCTCTGTTCTCTATTCTCTATTCTCTGTTCTCTATTCTCTGTTCTCTATTCTCTGTTCTCTATTCTCTGTTCTCTATTCTCTGTTCAACATTCGTTATTCTATCCTCCTTATAATCAAACCAAAACCACCTCGTCTTCCGCTTCTTTCCTGAAGCAGAATCCACTCCTCCTTCACCAGGAGGAGAATTTAAGATGATAGTTAAATATTAAAATAAAGCAAACAAAATAATCGTCCGTGACACCGTGCTTTACTATTAACTTTCATTATTCGTGATTTGATATTCCATATTCGTGATTCTATTTTTTCTCTACTCTCTATTCTCTGTTCTCTGTTCTCTGTTCTCTGTTCTCTGTTCTCTGTTCTCTGTTCTCTGTTCTCTGTTCAACATTCGTTATTCTATCCTACTTATAATCAAACCAAAACCACCTCGTCTTCTGCTTCTTTTCTGAAGCAGAATCCACTCCTCCTTCACGAGGAGGAGAATTTAAAATGGTAGTTAAATATTAAAATAAAGCAAACAAAATAATCGTCCATGACACCGTGCTTCACTATTAACTTTCATTATTCGTGATTTGATATTCCATATTCGTGATTCTATTTTTTCTCTACTCTCTGTTCTCTGTTCTCTGTTCGCTGTTCAACATTCGTTATTCTATCCTACTTATAATCAAACCAAAACCACCTCGTCTTCTGCTTCTCTCCGGAAGCAGAATCCACTCCTCCTTCACGAGGAGGAGAATTTAAGATGATAGTTAAAGTTCTCTGTTCTATATTCATTATTCAACATTCGTTATTCATTATTCGTTATTCATTATTCATTATTGGATATTCGATATTTTTTCTCTCTCTACTCTCTACTCTCTACTCTCTACTCTCTACTCTCCATCCAACACCTCACTCCATTTCTCCTCCACCATTCCCCAATCAAACCGTTCTACTTTAAGTCTAGCTTTTACGTCCATAGCCTCAAGTCGTGTCGATTCATCAAAGAGAGAACAAACAGCGTCAGCCATCGCAACTGGATCGTTTGGAGGCACCAACCTCCCATCAACCCCATCTTCTATCAAATACGGCATCCCGCCAACATTTGTAGACACGACAGCAAGACCTAGGGCCATAGCTTCAATTACGCTCAATGGCGTATTGTCAAAATTAGTGGTATTGAGAAACACATTATACGCTTTGGAGAGCGCAATCCACGCGTCTTTTGAGAGTTTTCCGGTAAACCTGACCGTCAAATCCAAGGAGTCGGCCAAATTTTTTACTTTAATTAAACTCCCATCCGTATCCGGGCCTACCATGCACAACGTGGCATGATACCCACGATTTTTAAGTTCATATAGCACCTTAACCGCCAACTCAGGATTATAAATCCCGGAAAGGGAACGTACCCACAACAGTCTGGGCACATCAAAGATTTTTTTATGGAATGGATATTTTGCAAGGGTTATGGTGTTTGGAATATACACCACGTTTTGGAAGCCATACTGATAAAAATTTTCCTTTAAATACAACGAAGGAGAAACATTGAGATAAGCATTTCCAAAAAGTAGTTGGGACAATTTAGGACTGTTCTTTAAACGATGGGGCAAATTGCCACCATGAAGAATAGGAATATAGGGCAAATCCAGGAGCCGGCACAACTGACCCACCATTACCGCATAATAAAAATTCTGGGTACTATAGGTGTCAATCAACACCAAATCGGTCGTTTTATAAGTGCTCAAAGTCGTCCATAGCATATCCATAAGCCGTAGGGCCTTATTGCCAATACGGGAGGTATAACGGATTTTATAACCGCTTTGCGCAAGCAAAGGTCCTAAAACAGCGCTGTAACTGGCGTTACGCTGGGAGCTTTGGAGATGGTTTCCGACGTAGAGGAGGTTTTTCATTTTTGACGTGTAAAAGCGATAATGCATATAAAAAAGCGGGTGCTGCTATGCGCATCGCTGAGTGATTAATTGTGGCGAACCAGAAGGCCAAAAAAGAATAGAAAAATATATTGTTGCGATGCCTACTCCTAAAATCTAGAGGTTTAAATATCAATATCACTAAAATTAAAACGCCCAACAGGCCGTGTTCAGAAAGCAAACGACTCACTTCATTATGAGAGGCTACAATATTACCATCTTCTTCAAGACGCTCCTGCTTCATGCCGCTGGCTCCAACGCCTAGGAAAGGGTGTTCTTGAAAACCCTCAAATTCATTAACGAATAAATCTACTCTACCAGTTGAAATATCGCCCTTTTCTCGTCCTAAGGCATCTTCATTAGCGTACCGATTTCCGACCAAACCACTTGATTGTGTTAAACTAACCGTCCAGATCAGCATGCTCACAATCACTAACAAAAAGATGGAGACCATAATTTTCTGTTTCTGACGGAACTTAGCACCGCCATAAAAAATGACCAAAAAAACGGCAATCATTATCACCGCACCAAAAACGCCGCCCCTACTTAAAGTGACCAATGCTCTAAAAGATATGGCTGCCAATAGCACTAAGTTGAAAATTTTAAGAAATAAACTCGGCGATTTCATAAAAAATCGTACGGTTAAAGCGAACATCCCCAAACCTAACAAAGTGGACACTTGATTGGGGCCAAAGCCTCCTGAAGTGGCAAAATTTGATCCTGTTGAGGTCAGAACCTCCTTGACACTGGGATTAAATAAGAATAAATGCGTAGTCATTGTAATCAAAGGGTAGCTCATAAAAGCCACAATTTGGAGCAACACGTCTCGACTTATTTTTTTATCATAGCAGTACAAGGCTGAAATGCCAAGGCAGACGGGACCACTCAATACAAACGCCACACTCGTTCTAAAATTAAGATCATAACCTAAGGTGGTTGAAGCCACAAGAACGGCAGGCACCAGTAATATCAAATATATAAAATACGGATAGCCTTTACCTGAAATGCCGTCATAAAACATGCCCATTCCCATTAATAGGATCACAAAATATTTGGAAAATTCATAAAACAAACCGCCACCGGTCATTCGGAACAAGGATTCCGCCGCCACGAGGTAAGAGGCGCCAAACAAAACCCAGATGACCTTCTCATGTTTTGGGGTCACAATAATTTTAAAGATAAAAAATGCACAAACTACGCTGAAGTACAATTTTGAAAATTGCGGGATCATATTGATAAAAATCCCCATAAGGATATGAAGCACCACTAAGGCCACATAAGCATCATTGGTAAATCGATAACGATAAGTGGATTTGACTCTCATAGAGCGATATGATCAAGAGCTTGCAAAATACAGTTTTTTTTAGAGTTGAGAATAATAGGCGATCAATTTATCTTTAACGGCGGTTGCAGAGAACCCTGATAAAACATGATGGTTGATAAGATGACCAACGCTTTTTCGCTGTGAATGATCCCCGATTAAAGCACGTATTTGTGCTGCCAATAACTCGGGGTTTTGGGGCGGAACAAGATACTCCTGACAAGTTGTTGGGAGCACGCTGCTACAATCGCCTACATCGGTCGCTACCATAGGCAATTGCCCCAGGCCGTATTCTAACAGCGCCAAGGGCAGGCCCTCTGAAGCCGAGGATAAGACCCCAAGATCAGATTGCGCGATAATGGCAGTAGAATCAGGACAACTACCGTAGAAAAACACCTGCGATTCTAAGTGCAATTCTTCGACTAAATTAAAAACCGATTGGGAGTAGGCATCCTTAAAATCCTGCCCAACACAGTGCAGCGTCCATTCGGGGTAGTGGGCTTGAACTAATTTAAATGCATTCATCAAGGTAAGATGGTCTTTTTGGGCTCTTAAGTTGGCCAAACACAGGATGCGCTTGCCTTGAAGGCCTTTTAGGAGGGTCACTGGTGCCCTTGTTGGTTCCGTAATGGCAAAATTGGCTACATACGCCACCTTATCACAATTTAAATGCGCTTTCGCCCAGGCCTCTAAAACATGATTTACACTCAAAATCAAGGAGAAATACCCTGAGCAAAATCTAAGCACCTTATACTGGCGTGCCTCTAAATGACTACTGTTTCCATAATGATCGTGCCATACAATGTTTAAATTCGGAAGCATCCATGTCATAAGCGTTGCCATAAAAAAAGAGGTAGAATGGGCGTGCACAATCGTAATTTGCTCTGTTTTAAGATAGCGGTATAAGGTCATAATGGCACGACGATCAAGTTTGGCGCGTTTATTTAAAAATAGATAGTTAACTTTAGGATGCAAAGCCGCTTTTAACAAGCCTTCTTGGCGCGTTGCACACAGGTAGGAACCCTCAATACTTTCAGAAAGGGTATTGGCCAAATTAACCGCCATACGCTCCGCCCCACCAGCCTCCAAACTATCTATCAGTTGCAGTACCCGCATCCATCTATGCTTTGTAGTGATTATACATTATTTCTTCCTTTTTATATACTGTCGTTTAAAACCTAACAACATTGCTATCAATAGATTAACGTAGCCAATTCGCAAGATACAGTCTCATCATAACGAGGTTTCCATCAACATTACAAGATATCGTAGCTAAGCTAACCCATAACCCTTAACCCACAACACACAACACACAACCCACAACTCACAACCCATAACCCACAACCCACAACCCACAACCCATAACCCACAACACACAACCCACAACCCACAACCCTAATACCTATAAGTACCCAACAATACCCGCTCAATATCAGCTTCCAACCGATCAAAAGTATAGCGTTGTGACCATACCAAGGCTGCATTAGCCATGGCCTCTAAATCGGCAGTATTTAAAGCGCTAACAATCTGAGACACTGCCACCTCCAATTCTGGTGCTATCAAAATGCCGCGAGAGCCTTCTCCTAACATCCAATTGAGGCATGAGACATTGGTGGCAATTGGAATACATCCAAAAAACATGCCTTCAGCCACAGCCTTTGGCCAGCCTTCACTTTTAGAGGGCAAGATATTAAAATGCGCGTTTATCAAAGCCGCTTTAACCACACTTTTATCTTGATTACCATATAAAAACACGATCGATTCTAAGTGATTAGATTTAACGTACGCCTGCAATTCAGGCATTAATGGACCATCACCGTACATGTGTAAAATTACGGGGAACCCTTTTTGATGTAAGCTTTCAATAATTTGGAGGGTCAATAAAGGGCGTTTCCCTACCACTAGTGCGCCTGCAAACACAAAACTTAAGGTCTTTGTATACGTTTTAGGTTGAAATGCTACTTTTTCACTTTTTTTATAGGTGGCAGAGATGAACGGCTGAATATTCTTGGTTTCATTTGGCCATTCCCCGTACACCAGCACCTGCATATTCCGGGTTAAAAACGTATTGCGCAAAATAGCTTGTTGCAATCGGTAGGTCCAGGGTTGATCACTATTGGGATCCCAATTGCCCGCGTATTTGGTCGATTTTTTTTTATGAGGAAAAAAGATTTGTGCAAAACAAGCTACCAAACTCACATTGGCAGGACATCTTAAATGGATATGATCAGCCTGACGCATCACTTGCACGCATTTAAAAAAAACATAGGGTACTTTAAAAAGGGTTTTAAAAACATCTAAAATACCTAAAAGATTAAAATTGGGGACTGGTACAAATTTCAGATGCGTATGGTGATAAGCGGCATCTAATTCCTCAACCTTATGTGTTGATTTTTGAATACCAACCACCACCACTTCATCAACATAATTCCCCCAAAGATTCATTTCATTGACATACGGTGCGTACCCGTAATAACGGCCATCTTTAAAACTGTGTTGTACTAGAGTAAATATGGCGAGTTTCATAATTGATGTTTTGGCTTATTAAAGATTAGACTAATCAAGCCTATTAAGCGTCCGAGACCTTCAGTAAAAACGGCAGTCTTTTTTTTATTGGTTAAGACGCCTATAAAAGTGAGCTTCATCAACAAAAACGCGGTTAAATACCACTTAATCCTGGCTTTAGCATTAGGTTTTGGATACTTCACTTTCCAAATATACCATCCATTTCTAATCACCATTTTTCCATAGTGGTATTTATTTGGACGCCCTTGAGGTTCATGATGATGTGACAATCTCGCCGCAGTATTCACGTATAAAGGGCCCAATTTAGCCAATCTCAAACAGAAATCAGTATCTTCATATAAACCATATCCTTCAAAATAGCTTGAAAATTGGATGGTTTTAAAAACGGAGGTTCTATAAGAGGAAACGCCACCCATAAATTGCTCCACCTGATAAACCTTTCCTGATGGCGGTAAAAAACTTACAGAACGCCCATGAGAAAACGTAGGCAAATAACAAGGCGGCGTGTCTGGAGCCAACCCTAAATAGGATCTCACCCTAAATCTTATCGGTTCTTTACGTATCCATCCATCGTAATAAAAATGGTTGGAGTCTGGAGACGCCTCAGCTTTTTGCCATTCAACTTCATTAGTGATATAACCGCCTACACCCAATGCTTGTGGATATTGCACATAGGTATCTAATAAATTTTTAAAATACTCAGGATCGAGAATGGTATCATCATCTAAAAAACAGATGACATCTGATGCTTGGTCAACTTTTGAAATGCCGAAGTTGCGTTGTTTAGTCAAACCTCTGTGTTGCTCGTCAACTTTAAAGTAGCTTAAATTATGAAACTTATAACTTTCAAAAAGACATTCAGTCACATTATCCAATGAGGCATCAATGATTAAAATCTCATCAGGATGGAGGACTTGCACTTTTACCGAATTCAAAAGATTTAGTAAAGCTTTTGGGCGCATATAAGTACAAATTATCAATGAAAACCTCATATCAATATGTTCTTTTACCTAATGCCATTAATTTTTCTGCATAGAATACTGACTTTTGAAACTGTAATAATCGATATGGCATTTTTAAAAATTTAAAAGGAATTTCCCAAATGTTGCCTTTAAATAAAAATTGAGCGAAATACTTGTACTTATATTCTGTAAGCTGCTGTGATGTATAGTGCTTATGTATTTGATACATAATTGTTGGGCTCGGAACTGGTCGAATATGTTTTACGGGAACATCTAATTCCCAAGGTTGTGCTTTTCTTCTTTTTCCCATTATTTTAGCTTGCGAACCCCAGAAACGATAACCTCCTAAAGCTGGTTTTAAATGTAAATTTGCAGAGTAGGGATTTTGTAAAATTGTCACGCCTATTTTTAATAGTGACAATCCGAAATCAGAATCTTCTCCATAGCCTCCATCATAATTAACATCATTGCCAATTATCTGATTCACACAAGTACGTTTTACACATGTATTTGCATTGTTAAAAGTAAGAGCTGCACCAACTTTCTTTTGTAAATTGTTATAGGCTTTTAATTTATCATATAAATCAACTAATGTTTGCTCTTGATGATCCGCACGAACATCTAATCCATTACACGCATCAGCATCATAAGTTTGTAATAAACGGATATGATTTTTTATAAAATTAGGAGGAAGCCTAAGATCATCATCTCCAAAAATAATATAATCACCTTTACAGAGGTCAATAGCTTGGTTACGTGCTCTACAACTACCTTTGGTGGTTTGCCACACAAATTGAACTTCAAATGGAAAATTATTGGGGTTATAAAGAGATTCATCTCTTACTGCAAAGGGAGTTGCGTCGACTACAATAACTTGTGAGGGTTGGTGCTCCTGATGCAATAAATCTTGAAGAAGTTGTACCGTAAAATTTTGGCGCATCATGGTTGGAATGATGTAACTTACTGTTGGATTTCCTGATATATCTTTTAATTCACGTGACTCAACATAAGGCAGAGAAGTTCGCTTTTTATAATTCTTTTTAGCATAGAGCAACCCTCCCCATTCACTTAATTTCCAAAATCCTTTTCTATAGAGCATAAAGATAGAATGCTCTATCTTGAAATTTTTCCTGTAAAAAATGTAACGATCTTTGGTGGATATGTTAATCGATTCTATGTCAATTGTTGTAAATAAGCCTTTTACATAATAAGGAATAGCCCCAGAATTCCGTAGTGCATTAAATCCAAAATCCAATGCTTGTAATTGTTTATTTTGATAATCGGAATCAAAGCCTCCAAGTTGTTCCCATACAGTTTTACGAATAGCAAAATGATTCGGATTAATACGCCAACTTACGCACTCATCTAAGTCATCAAAATCATTTATAAACCAAAAAAACACAACGGTTTGATAAACAATGTCCTGAAATGCATTTTTATAACCTTGATCAAAAGAACTGTGCCAAATATCTCCATCACCTAATGAAAGTTTATCAAGCAACTCTAAATCGGGTTGGCCAACATAAATGACAAACTCACCATTACTATTTTGATACTCCTTAAATGTCATATTATTAGTCCTTTCTTTTTATAATGAAGGGCCCGCTAAATTGATAATTTCATAGCAGCCAAACCTTTTAGTGATATATGGATAATTTAGTTGCCTAAAAAATTCTTCCAATTTTAAATAAGTGGGTTTGCCATCAACAAAATGATGGGAGGCAATTGCAAAGTTGGGTCTATACTTCTCAATAATAGCTCTACAGCCTTCAACAGAAGAGGCGACAGGACCTGCTTCCTGAAAACCTACCAAAGCCGCTTCACGCCACAGTAGTTCTTTATGCACACTGTAATTATCAAGATGGGTATTAAGGATAGAATTAGAGTTTAATTCGTCAACATTGTATCTATCGGGTTCAAAACAATAGACGAATCCATTGTCTCCAACCTTCTTTGAGAATAACATACCTAAAATACCAACATTAGCGTCGCCATCAATGACAATATCTCCTTGCTTAACCTTGTAAAAATGCTGGTAGTGGTCCAAATCTGGAGTGATGGCATATAAGGGCTCATTAGTGAAAAAAGTTAAATCCTCATAGATGGTTTCATAGATAACGTTTAATCCTTCCTTCTGAAAGAATTTGTATTTTATTCGTCTATCAGCTAAAATATTATACCAAATTAACTTTAGATGTTCTTTAATCATACTCTTTGGCAAGCTTCTAATCGTCTTTTTTATTGATTTTTTTACGTTCATTGTCTAATACATATATTGTAAAAATCGATATTGCGCTGCGTGATCACTTCTGCTGAAAATTTTTCAATCACATGCTGCCGTCCTGCTTTACCAAATCTATTGCATTTAGGTATATCATTCAACAACTCAATAATTTTTTCAGCATATAATAAGTGGTCTTTCGGATTTATAGCATATCCAGTAACACCATCGACCATCATCTCATTAGCCCATCCCACGTTTGAGCTGACCAAGGCTTTTTCCATGGCCAAGGTTTCTAACCAGGTCATTGGAAAGGCCTCCGCAAAACTTGGTAATAAAACGATATGAGAACGTGCAATATATTCGTTTACGTTCGCATAAGGCACCTCATTCAAATAGCTAACTCTTTTTTTTGCTTCGGGAGACAATATCTTCTGAAAAAGTGATAGGGTTGAGGTTTTTTCAAAAATATCAAGTGCATCCTTTCCTATCAACAACAAACGACATTGTGGTTGGCTTTCAGCTACTTTATTAAATATTTCCGCCAACTCTAAAACACCTTTTTTTCTTATCAGGGTTCCAAAATACAACAATTGTCCTGGATTAACCTCAACATCAAAAGGTTTAAAAATATCGGTATCAATCCCATTGTGTATCGTACGAATCACTGTTTTTAAACCAAAAATTTCTTTGGTAAGCCCTGCTGTGAAGGTGCTTACGGATACAACAGCATCCGCATTTTTGAGTGCAGTCCGCTCCAAAAGACGATGCTTCCATTTTTGAGGCCGACCATCCAAATGGCAAAAATAACCATCACTGCCATGAAGACGGATAATAAGCGGTATGCTAAATGTCATATAAGCTGAAATCCCTGTCCAATCAGGTGCTTCTATGAGTTGAATGCCTTGTTTATCAACATGATTTTGGATAATCTTTTGGTAGCGTTTACGCTCCAAGTACCAGTTAAATGCACGATGTTTCTTTTTCGCTATACAAATAAGCTGTATATCTTCTTCTTTTGACACTATATCATTTTGTTGCCCTACAACAAATACAGTCACTTTTAGACCCTGTGCAATCAAACCTTTAGCTAGGTTTTTAATGCTAGTCCCCAAGCCACCACTTCTTGTCAAGCCCTTGAAAGGATATTCTGATGTTAAAAAGGCTATATGCATTTTTTAATTCTTAACCCAAACACACGCCAAATTGCGACCATTCAGCTGGGATTCGCTAATATAATTATCTTCTAAAAGTTGAAAATCCTCTGGTAATTCACTTTTTAACACTCCAAAAAAACCATACGTTCTTCGACTCACTAAATTAAAATTCTTGAGATGATTTGAGAGAAATTCAAAGGAAATTCCGTTCGTTTCTTTATTTAAATCACTTTCAATATGGATATCCGTTACACTCCAAATTTCATCTGCGCTCATCCTCTTCTTTATAATTTTTTTTCTTAATAACTCATCGTTAACCAAGTCAATGTAATCTTTTCTTCCCAGCCAAAGCTTTAATTTTCTTTTTAAATGTTTGGTGATGATTTTAAATTTAGACTGCTTTGTTTTTACTCGATTAAAATGATTTTGAAGATCATTTAATCTATTCAAATAAATAGAGTTTTGCATATAATCATTATTTGGATCCTGTAAATGAATTAATATTCCATTTGGATTTAAGAATTTATTCACTGTACTTAAAAAAGCTTCTAAATCTGGGATATGGTGAAGGACGGAACATATTAAAATAACATCATATTTTACATCTGCAATCACTGACAAATCCCCTTCCAATAATTCGTGATTTTTGCCCCATGTTAATGCCTTTTTTTCTGCCTGTACTAACATTTGTTTTGAGGTATCCAACAAAGTGATCTCATCAATGAGCTCACCTAGTTTTGACCTCAATAAAAGTTGTGTGCTTAATCCTGTGCCGCACCCAACATCCAACAGTTTTAAATTATGGAATTTAATATTTTCATTGGTCTCCAAATCTTCAACCAATAAATCTATTTGTTGTTGCAAATTATCTCGCATATCAGTATGAAGGGTATCATAGTGTATAGATTCATAATTATGAAAAACAACATTCACAACTGATTGAAATTCTTTTGGAGATAGGTTACAACCTACTTTAGACATCAATGGTTTCAACTTTTCGTATGACATTTAATTTAACAATTTAAAATGTTCTCCAACCATTCTTTCAATAGAAAAATTTTCTTGTATATTTTGATGAACAGGTTTTACAATTGATTTTTTATCATTTAAAAGATCAGTTAGGATTACTTTCAATTCATTAATATCTCCCGCCTGAAAAATATAACCATTAATACCATCTTTGATAACCTCCATATTTCCACCCACCTGTGTTGTAATTACTGGAACATTTGCTGAAAGACTCTCTAAAATGGATAAACTAAAACACTCCATATAGGTTGGTTGTATCATATAATTATAGTTACAGAAAATATTATGAAGTTCAGATGTACTACCTTTAAAGGCTACTATTTCATCAAGATTTAAAGAACTTGAAAGCATCTTTAATTCTTTCTCCATTGGTCCCTCTCCATAAATATCGACAATAATACTAGATTTAATTTCATTTGGAATTAAAGATAATGCCCGCAATAAATCCTGTATTCCTTTTGATGATCGTAAATGACATGCCACAATAAATCTATTCGTATTCAAATGATTTCGTTTTTTGAACACAGTAGTGTCAATTCCATTATATACGACTATTACCTTTGAGGTAATAAAATTACCATAATCCATTAAGATATGTCGTTTGGTATATTTAGAAACTCCAACAAAAACATCAATAAAACGACTATAAAGCAATCCTTTAAACCTCAATTTTAAACGTTTTTTCATTGAAAATCCTTCTAAAGGTCGCGGATTATGATCTATGGCTATACATTTAGCCTCCGTAATCAACTTCACCTTTTTATAAAAGGCTGAACACAATTCCGTAAAGTGTGTGATCACATGACTGTATTTGAAAGAGGCCTCACTTATGTACTCTAAAAATAATGCCTCTACAGTGGTATTTCCCGCCAAATTAATATTCAAGTTGTCATAAAAACGAATTTTAGTGTTTCCTTTAAAAAACCATTGCACGGTATAACCTTCTTTTTTTACCTTCTCATCAAAAGCTATAAAAAATCGATCCATACCTCCTATACGATTTTCTTTTATTTCGTAGTTACATATTATAGCAATAGATTTTAAAGTTATTAGAGACATGCTTTAATTGTTTTGGCAATACGTTCTGAAGTTCCCATTAATTGGCAGCTTACTTGAAGTTGCAATAATTCTTGCTGAGCTTCTATCCGAATTGTTGGCTCTGACAAAGCCTTATTAATCTCATCTATCAAGTCTTTTTCGTTTTTCACGATGGCTACTGCCCCACTCTCCACGACACGCTTATAATGAGCAAATTTCAAAAAACGTTGATCATTATACAACCCATTCTGTATATTTCCAAAAACAGGATTAATAACTGCCTTATTAAAACACATAGCATCCAAACTCATGGTAGAGCACATATTAATAAATACATCACAATGCTCCAATATACCTCTTAAATCTATCATGTCTCCAACGGTGGGTACACGTTGTGACCATATTTCTTGATGGCCTTCTCTACTTAATGGCCAGTCAGGATAATTCCATACTATAAAAGGAAATTCGTCTCTTAAATATTGAACTCTTTCTGCTGTTTCGGCAGGGGATGTACGGACTAAAAAGTTTGCTTTCTGATTTATTTTTTGAGATTGAATAGCCATTGCAATAGTCTCAATATACAGAGGATCGTTTTTACTAGTTGAAACATCACCACAACTAAAGCAGATTGTTTTCAGTTGCTTGTTTAAATGAAATTTATGAGAAAAGTCCTGTTTAGAGATTTTATAGCGGTCCAAAACATAAGGTTCAAATTGGGGCGTACCAACCACATGGATTCGATTTGGCAAAATTGTATTATAAAACTCCAAGAGCTCCATCTTCATTAATTGACTCCATACAAAATAATGTTTAAAATTCCCCGCCATCCTTCCTTTTGAAGCTAAATTATCCCAGCTGAAAATGAATGTTCCGGTCGGAATATTTAATTTTTCTGCGGCATATATTAGAGGTGCAATGTATTGCGGTCTTTGATGCGTAAAGAACATAAAGTCTATTTGGTCTCTTGCGAAGATTTCTAAATAAGATTTTGTCGCTTTATGATTTTTAAAGCTCAGCTGTTGCCAATAATTAAATATTTGAATCCATTTTTCCGAATGTAAAATCTCAGTAATTGCATATATCAATCTAACTGCAAAACCCCTTGGAGTATTGGTCGTGGATTTGTTCGCATCATAATTATAGGATATCCCGAAATTATCTTCCTTATGTAATCGTAAATGTGCTACTTCTTTTAGTTTCATGAAAAACCAGGTTCTAAACCTATCTGGAAATACATCCAATTCTATAACTTTGGTTTTTGATGAAAAACCTTCGAAGACTTCTTTCGGAATACAAGAATAGATGATGACTTCTCCAAAATTACCCTCTATTTCCTGTAAGCAATTACTGAGTATAAAATTCCTAAACCCAACACCGTCAGTGATTACAAGTCCTATTTTTTTTTCGATTTTGGTTTTCAATTCCAAAGATTTTAATTTAATTTTAAACTTTTTTCATTAAAATAGCCTCTGCTTTATTCCAATCTTCGTACGAATCAATATTCACACTATACTCCATTGGAGATTCAATATAGGCCAGCTTATTACCAAAGAGCGAATTTTCATTTAAGAGCACTGTAGTTTTAGTTATATAGATAACTCCATCCCGATGATATGCAGTTGGTAAATCTTGACGTCGTGAAATAACTTTTTCTTCTTTTGTAACAAGCTTTAAATGATTATTTGAATCAGGTTCAAAGGCCCAATGTGGATTATAAACATCTGGAATTTTACTCACCGAAACTAACGAGTCACAATTTGCGCTTTTAAATTTTGTAATTGCGTCTCTAATAAAACTTGTTGTTTTAAACGGACTTGTGACTTGCAGCAAACAAACGGCATCAAAATAAATATTTTGGGTTGAAAAATATTGTAATGCGTGCTGAATCACGACTATTGTTGGCGTCTGATCCTGTCCTAGCTCTTTTGGCCTCTTAAATGGTACTTCAAGCCCCATTTTTTTTGCAACGCTTATAATATCATCATCATCAGAGCTCAAAATTAAACGTGTAATACCTTTTACTTGTTTAGCAACATCAAAGGTATACTGGATCAAAGGTTTTCCTCCCAGTAATTTAATATTCTTCCCAGGAACTGACTTCGATCCTCCTCTTGCCGGTATAAGTCCTAAAATTTTCATTAATAACTTATTGTTTTATGAAAACGCAATTCCGTTGTAGCTAAAAGATCTGCTATTCTTTTACCGCTATCCCCATCACCATATATTGTACTACGTTTATTTTTAGGTTTTTTAAGTTGCTCTAAAATTGCTTGTTTAATTTGGGTCCCATCATAAGTCACGTCAATAGTGTTCTGTCCGCGTTCCCTCCGATGTTGTCGAGTACCGATATTTACTACAGGAACCCCCAAAAAAGAACATTCCCGAATTCCCACACTGCTATTCCCGATTAAACACTGGCTATGATGCAAGAGTTTTAAAAAATCAATAGCATCCATATTCTTAAAAAACCGAATATGTTTGGGGTTGAATTTCTCTCTAAAAGACCGAATCCCATTGGAGGTACCATCTGAACCCGCATCTACATTGGGCCAAAACCAAAAGGTCGGAATTTCTAATTTGTTAATAACGTTGAGGGTGGTTGTAATATCAGACTTCGCTTGATTGTATTCATTGGTGACTGGATGTTGCAACACCACAAAATAGTTTTCAGGCATCTCGGTCAAGCCGCCTACACCACCATATTTTGAAATGGGATTAAAGTCAAGTTCCGACTGATTTATTAATTCATGGGCAATATCAATCGACGGACACCCCGTATTGAAAACAAAATCAGCATCCTCTCCTAATTTTATCACACGTGCTTTGGCGTCTTCTGAAGCTACAAAATGAATGTCCGCCAACTTAGTATTGGCATGCCGCACTTTTTCATCGATATTACCAGTGACCTCACCACCTTGCAAATGAACCAGAGGAATATTTTGATAAGCCGCTGCAATTGAGGTGGCGATGGTTTCAAACCGATCAGCAATAGTGACAACTGCATCGGGTTTTAGATTGTAAAATACATTGGCAAGCTCCATAACCCCCAGTCCTGTGGTTTTGGCCATGGCGGTTTTATTCTCGCCTTCAAGTACCATAAAAACGCGTTCATCTATTTTAAAACCATCGCGCTCAATATAATCAGCGGCATTACCATAACGATCCAATAAGGCTGAACCTGCCACTACCAGTTGCAATTGTAGTTCAGGATGCTCATTGATTGCTCTTAATGCCGTTTTCACTCTGCTATAAGATGGGCGTGCAGTAATTACTACACATATTTTACGTTTTGTCATACGATATCTTCACTGTTTAAAAATTCCCATTGGGCTTTGTCATGTTGTAATGTTTTTCCAATAACCTCCATAAATTTAGCGGCTGGAATTCCTTTTTCGGCAGGTTTCTTTGCTTCCAAATCATCAAAACCCAAAACATGTCCTTGGGATAAATCCTTATTAATAGCTAATGATTTTTCAAATATAAGTTTCAGATCTTTAAAAACTAAATTATTGTCTTTATCTACGGGATTTACCATTGCCAAGTTGATATTTCTGACGGCCTCAACCAAGCACTTTGTTTCGGTTACAGTCAATGATGCCGACACATCTGGCCCAAACATTTCTTTGTTAAACACCACATGGAACTCTAAAATTTCGGCGCCAAAAACTGTAGCGGCAATGCACGTTTCCATTTTTGCAGAATGGTCAGAATAGCCTACCGTAACCTGATATCTTTGTTTTAACTCTTGTATCACATTTAATCCATATTGTTCAGGAAAAGTTGGATAGGCTGTAGTACATTGTAGAATTGACAATGGAACGCTACGTTTTTTTAAGTATGAAACCGCACTATCCAACTCTTTATAAGAACTCATCCCTGAAGATAAAATCACAGGCTTTTTCGTTTGTGAAATTTTCTCAAGTAATAATAAATTAGTAAGCTCCCCAGAACCAATTTTATAACGCTCTACACCAATTGATTCTAATAAATCTACAGCTGCATTACTAAATGGCGAACTCATAAATTCAAGTCCAACAATGTCACAATGTGCTTTTAATTCTTTCCATTGTTCAAGAGTAAACTCCATGCGTTTCCAATAATCAAATCGGGATTTATCCTGCTTTGAAAATTTAATTCTAAAGGGTTCAAAACTGCTGCTCTCTGCATCAGCAATATGAGTTTGAAATTTAATAGCATCAACTCCAGTTTTTGCCAAAGCATCTATATAGGCGTGCGCCATACCTAAACTTCCATCGTGAGCTTGTGCTATTTCTGCGATAATTAATGTCATATAAAATAATTAAGCTTTTAAAGGTATAAAGTTAAATCTTTTAAAATTCAGTATTTCAACATTTTGGCACAGAGGATAACATAAAACATCAGGAAGAACTAAAAAAAACATTACCTCAAATATATAACAAGGACGAATCTGAATTCACCTTTTTAAATTGAATATAAATTAAAAAAAGTATTGCCATTGGATCTCCTTTACTATCTTGTTTTAGGCTCTTGTAATAACACCCATGGTCTCAAAAGATTTGTAGGTAGTAATCTACGAATAAGCAAAGCACTAAATGTTAATCAACGTTTTCAATACTTTTAGCATCTACGCCTGCAAAATAACATTTATAAATTTATATGTCAATGCAGCTATGATAATACTATAGTGGCAATAGAAAAACACTTTCTGGTAATGCTCTATTCTGACTGGATAAACATTTAGATTTACCTCTATTTATCATGGCAACTTTATTTTTAGATTTAGTCATTTTAACCTCATTTGTATTTTACGCAAATATTTTGCAAATATTTGACGCGACTTAAACGTCTTATCTTTTAGAAGCACATATTCAAACGTAGTATTTTTTTGCACATCAGAAGGAGAAACTAATGCATTTATTCTATCTGTGTGGTTTTTATTAACACCATATGACCTTGCGTACCAACTATGCACTAAAATTTTGGCATCATTAAAAAAGACCGCATTAGAAATCTCATCATCTAACATTTCAGAATCTAGAAATAAAATATTTTTGTCATGCCGTCTTAACCACAAGAAAAAACAATAATAAGGCTCAAATAAACTATCGATAGAATATTCAAATTTTAAATTTTTTAATTCATCCTCAAATTCATGAGGAATGATATATTGATTTCCTAACACGTCCTTTTCATTCCAAATAGATCGAAGGCTCTCAAAGTTTAAAATGCTAAAGAACGTATTAAATACAAAAGGATTATAAGTTCTATGGGATATGTCACCGCCATCTCTAACTCCAGCAGCGGTAATATTATTTTTTTGCATATAATCAATCAAATCAAAAACGATAGATTCATCATAAAATATCACATCTTCATCAGCTAAAATCAACCATTTTATTGGCTCGGTTTTTAATTTTTTAAATATATATAATATACTATGAATACCATGCATGCCGTTTTTACCATCTATGACATATTTTCGAATACCTCTTGGAAATTTATTGCCAGTGATATTATATAGTTCGAAATTAGCTACAGTAGTAATAATTGCTACGTCCTTTTTAACCATTTCTTCGTTTATTATTTACCACAAAGTTTGACTTCTTATCATTGATCCCTTTATAAATAAAAATCATGTTATGATAAAAATGCATAGAAACTATATGTTTATCATAATATGTTTTTTCATAATTATCAATTACAAATTCAACATTATTCAAGGAGTCAATCAATGATTTAAAGTAATGATAAATTGTGCCTTGCTTATTTAAATTTTCTGAACTACCTCCATAGTCTTCCCAATATGAGGTTTGAGTATCTTCAATAACATATATACCCCCAATTCTTAATTTTGGAAACAAATACTGAAACGTAGCTATTACGTGTTCATTAATATGACTCCCATCATCAATTATCAAATCAAAACCACTCGCTTCCTGAGCGATTTTTTCCAACAATTGCTTGTCATCTTGGCTTCCTTTATAAATTTTTATCCTTCGTTCCTGTAAAAAGGATTTATCGTAAATATCGAGTGCATATATTTTAGCAAGAGGAAAAAACGTTTTCCACATTCTTAAAGAATTTGCACCCAAATAAGGGTCAGTATAACCACCAACACCAATTTCCAATAGATTGATTCTTTTAAATCTATAACTATTAAAATGGTGTTGATAATGTTGAGCATAATGGTGTCCACCAGCTTTATCAGTTTTATGAATTTTTGCTATTTCATTTAAATTATTTAAATAAAAGCACGCTTTATAGTGTCGAAATCGATATTTCAACTTTAATCTTTTCTGATAAGATAAAGTTTTTTTTGCAATGGCTTTTATACTCATATGTAATTATCATCTGGGTGCCAATATACAATGCCTTTCGGCAAAGTAACAAATTCAGTGTAGGTTTTATAGGATAACCTAACATTGCATTTAAATATGTTTGAAAGATTACGTAGTACATCAAAAAGGCCTTGAAAGATGGCCAAGGTCGCTAGCATATTCCCTTTAAATGTTTTCCGTCTGATCTGACTTGATAAACTGGATAAAAATCTAATAAACATCACTCTCTTGGGATAGCAAATAAAATACAAATACCAACCTGAGCGCAATGAACGACGCTGTCGCAATAAAAAATCGTTATCTATTTTACGTGCTTTCATATTGACACGATGGTGCACCAATATTTCAGGTACATAATGTATTTGCCAATCGTTTTTAAACAATTGCATTGAGGCAAAACTTTCTTCCCCATAGAATTCAAACCATTCAGGATAATCAGGAATTAGCCTCCAAGCATCCATACGCCAGACATGTCCACATCCCACAAAATCACTTACTTGATGTGCATGGTCTAATGTAACATGAGTTCTGGGTGGCTCCAAGCCCCAAAACACCCTAAAAGCTATTAATCCACAAGTTAAATTGTCATTAAAATATTCCTCTATAATTTCTAAAGTATTTGAAGATATAAAATGGGCATCATCATCTAAAGAAATGGCATAAAGTGCTGATGTTCTATTTAACATATAATTTCTGTTATACAAAAGACCTTTGCTCAACTTATGACTGATGAGCTGTATTTTTGGATAATTCAGTGACACAAAGTCAGAAGTACCATCGTTTGACCCATCATCGCAAACCATACACTCCATTTCATACCTGTCAATTAGAGTCGCTATATTTTGAAGTGTTATTTTCAAATCATTTAATCTATTTTTGGTTGTAATCAGAATAGAAAACTTAGTTGACATTTCGGAAAATATTTTGAAACTGTGATTCTAAAAATTTAGCAGAGACAAAACCCTCTAAATCTGGTCGGTCTAATTTAAGGTTTTCTTTATCAATCTTCCATTGATCATACAATTGTCCCAATAATAACGCAATACGCTCTATATCATCAACTTCAGACCAGTAAGGATAGTTTTCTCCCAGCAATCTTTTGCTTTCACTATAAAATGGCCCTAATACCAAAATCGGTTTATTAGCAAGCACACAATGTGGAAATTTACCTGGTAAAAACGGACTGATTTCTGATTTTGATTCCAAAATCACATTGATGCTCACATTGTTCTGCACAATGTATGCTTCATCATAAGGCACATTTCCCTGACTATAATAGAGTTGTGAAATATTGGATGCATAGTCTAAAAGTAATTGTTCATGGTCAGGAGCTCCTCCAAGAAAGATTAACTGACTATTATCCAACGCTTCTGGATGTTTTTTCAAAAACAATAAAAAACCTTCAATGAGTCCATTTGGTGGGCGCTGTTTCATTAAATTACCGGCGTGTAAAATTGAGAAATGATTTCTTTTTAAGTAGCTCGGAAGTTTCTTGTCGCCTTCTGAATGTCCAAACAAATGTTGATGGGGTATTACAATTCCTGTTTTTATGAAATTTGGGAAGTAACTCCCCATCCAATCCCTAAGCATTAAACTCGGAAATACCGAATATTTTGCTTTTTCAGAAACATCTTTAAAAAAACGCTCTTTACTTCTATAGCCATCTTCTATCCAATTGTAGGGTCTTGGATAAAAATGAAACGGATAAGGATCATGCACATAGGCCATCCATTTACTATGCAGATTTGGTAATCTCAAGAAAGCATGGTGCGTTCTGAAACTAGCCCCTTTACTTAGCGTAATTATTAATTCTTCATTAGAATAATGTCTTTTAACAGCCTTCGCAATACTATTTGAATCATTGTAAAAAGAGAATGAAAACCCAAATATAGCATCTACTTTTTTGAAAATATCTATTTTAAAATGTCGATTTATTAATCTTCTAACTCGACTTAAAACATATAAGACATTGAACTTCCTTTCTTTTATCGGAGTACAACCCAAACCTTCAATAGTTGCAAGTCTTCTTGTGTAGTGAAGCACGGAAACATTATAACCTATAGTAACTAAATTTTTAATTAAAGCAACATTTGCTTTACTACCACTACTATCATTAACATCAATCGATTCTGCAACTATTAAAATACGTTGTTTGGCAGTCATTTAAATATCATTTTTATTTGTTGAGCAATCTGAATAGCAGCGGTTCCATCACCATACGGGTTTTCCAATATGTCTCTTTTTTTGGTGTCATCTAAAATAGAATTTGCGTATTTTGTTATTTTTTCAACCGATGACCCAACTAAAATAGAGCAACCTGATTCTAAACCTTCCGGTCGCTCTGTTACATCACGTGTAACCAATACAGGCACACCAAAAGTAGGTGCTTCTTCTTGAATGCCTCCCGAATCAGATATCACCAAAGTGGTTTGGCCTAACAACCAGACCATACTAGCATAATCTAATGGCTCTATTAGCATGATATTAGGATGAGACCCTAATGCTGCAAAAGCAGGGTTACTTACTTTAGGATTTAAATGAACGGGAAACACAAGATAAACATCTTTCCGTTTTGCAATCTCTAAAAGTGCTTGACACATATTATCAAACTTGTTCCCAAAATTTTCTCGTCGGTGTCCTGTTATTAAAATAATCTTTTTATTAAAATCTAATTTTTGCTTTAAAACATTTATAGTAGGCGTCATAAAACCACTATCGATCTTAAGTTTAGCAATATGCAAGGCATCAACAATGGTATTTCCAGTAAGATATATTTGTGAGGACAAGATACGTTCATTTAATAAATTTTGCATAGCACTTGGTGTTGGAGCAAAATGAAAATCGGCAAGTCTCCCTGTTAACTGTCTATTTATTTCTTCAGGAAAAGGAGCATATTTATTATGTGTCCGCAAACCAGCTTCAATATGCCCTACTTTGATGCCATTTTGAAATGCTGATAAAGCCACCATTGTCGATGTAGTGGTATCCCCATGTACCAAGACTAAGTCAAAATGTTCTTGTTTTAGAACAGCGTCAATTCCTAAAATAATCCGTGCACTAAGCTCATTCAAACTTTGGTTATTTTGCATCAAGTCTAAATCAAAATCAGGTTTGATTTCAAAAAAATACAATACTTGATCCAGCATCTCACGATGTTGTGCCGTTACACAAATTTTGAAATTTAGACCTTTCCTTTTTAGTGCATAGCATACTGGAGCCATTTTTATAGCTTCTGGACGAGTACCAAAACAGACGAGTATCTTCAAAATAATTTTATTCTAAAATCCTTATTTTTTTAATTTATAAAAATTTATAAATTTAAATTTAAGCACTAATTTATTAGTATAGAAAATAAATTTTCATTTTTTAATCAACAAAAATTGCTCTCTAAATTCTCTAGACAACCGCTAATACACTCTTAATAAGACCATTTAACTTGTCAAGGTAATATCAATTACATGAAACTCAATCTTTTCTAAATCAATTAAAATTTCCATTTATTTATTTCAAGAAATTAAAAATACAATCTTTTTAGGCCTATGATTTTATATAAATTAGCTTGTAAAAAACCTTCTGTTATTTTATAAAACAAAAACGTACTATTTAAGATTCTTAACTTAAAAGCTCTACTTTCACTATGAACGTTACTAGAGCCTTGGCTTATATGGACTATTCTTATATCTGGATTAATCATTTGGCGAGTATCTGGCAATTGTTTTTTAATTCTATAAGACAGCTCAACATCTTCGCCATACATAAAAAAACATTCATCAAACCCGCCAACAGATTTGATGACATCAGATCTAACAAAAAAATCAGCTCCAGAAACATAATCCACTTCATAAGGGCTTTTAGAGGTTGTTGGGATTATATTATTATACATGTTTGAATAAAAAGATTTTTTATAAAAGTATTTCAGAAAGGATCCCTTGACGAATAACCTATAACTTGGAAAATTCCCTGCTGAAACATTATAAGATAAATCAGTTTTAAGTAATTTAGCGCCTACAACAGACACTTTTTTATTAATTGGGTTTTCCATAAAATCAAACATTTGTTTTATGGCATTATCAAGTAAGTACGTATCCGTATTGAGTAGCAAAAAATAAGCCCCATTAGCTATCTCCATGCCACTATTATTGGCTCTACCAAACCCAAGATTGTGATTATTTTCAATAATTATCACGTCTGGAAATTTAGCTCTAATAAATTCCACTGAATCATCTACTGAATTATTATCTACCATGATAATCTCAAAACTAATAGTCTTGGTAAATTCATAGACCGATGCAATAGCTTTGGTTGTGAGACCACAAGTATTATAGTTTACTAAGATTATACTAACATCCATCAATTTATTCAATATCTATTTTATAAGACTTTAATTTACCTTCTTCTTTAAAATTTAACCATGAACTAGACTTATTTACTGTTTTGATATAGTAGTCCTGCTCTTCTGTTAAGTTGGAAGAGTCCATATACCAACCACCATGAATTGCAATGTAAGGATATTTGGTTCTTATAGCTTTGAAAAAATTCTGCCAGATAGGCTTAATACTTTTTGGCCTGTACAAAGCAAACGTAGTGTCAATTCCTGCTACGTAATTTCCGTCCAAATTCTGATTTTTCCAAAATTTGGCTTCCCATTTTAATATTGATTCTTTTAAATTATTTTCATTTGGTATGTCATCTATTTTTAAACTAAAGCCTACTTTATTAACCTCTGGATTATTATCTAATATAATTTTAAAGTAATTTAAAAAATCATGTGGGCATTCGCTTAAAGGAACTATGTCAGGATCTGTTACAACAAAATATCCCTTAGCATATCTGTTAAAAATTTCCTTTTGATTCCAAAAAACGCGATGTCCATAGTTAGTTTCTAATCGATGTAAAGTAATATTACTATTTAAGGTGTTGAAGAATTTCAAAAGTGGTGGATATGTGGAGTTATTATCCAAAATCACAATATTCGTATAACTACTTTTTGTCAAAAACTCTAATGACTGCTTTAAATAAAACAATTGATTAAAACTTATAATTATGATTGGTATGGTTTTATAATCTTTACGTTGTGCTTTGACTGTAGGATTAAATAACTCATTGTAATAATAAGTAACTTCGAACCTAAATCTAAGCAAAAAATCTTTTATCCTCAATTGGTCCAATATGTATGCAATAGCTTTTTTGATAGTTATTTTCTTTTTATTAGGGCTTTAACAAATGTCATTAAAAATTTATAAAATGATTTTACGTTATAATTTCTTAAATGCCAAATCCATAAAAAGCACCATTCTTTAAATGTAAATTGCCGTACGTTCAACGTTCGCTCCAAATAGCCTTTTACAATATCAAACCGTTGAAATTTTTCAAACCTATTTAACTTTTGATCAACCAAAAACTTGTAAAACATTGCAGATGCTGTTCGTTTTACATGAATATTATCTTGTTTACCAGAAATGCTGACATTAGAATCTCTTATGTAAACCACGCCTTCATTAATGGTATATATAGGCAAATCTTCTGAAAACTCTAACCAAGCCCTATCATCACTATGCCATGCCAAAGGGTAATCATAAAATTTATGAGTTGCCCAAGATTCTTTAAGAAAAATGTATTCTGATAGAGAGCTTCTCGTAGCAAATTTTAATTTTCTATGGTAGGAACATTCCGAATACTCCCACTCGGGGTGAATATATAACTTTGATATGGTTTGATTCTTCTCATATATCATTCGTGTTGCAAACCGAATGACATTTGAGTGTTTATTAAAAGTATTAAAATTCTGGTACCATAATTGGACCACATTGACATCTAAAACATCATCATCACCCAAAACCATTATCCATCTTTCGTCTGTTGTCATTTCTATACAACGCTCCCATTGTTTTATTAATGAAATGCCACCAAGGTTATTTTCAAATCTTTTATACACTAATTCGATTTGTTTCTCATGCTCTTTTATCAGTCTCGTTGGATGATCGGGACTCGCATCATCTCCAATGTAAACTTTAAAACGCTTATCAGATTGGTTCGACAATGATTTCAATGTAGCTTCAAAAAACTTGAGTTTGTAATATGGGATAACAATAGCAAGCATTTATTTTAACATTTTCTTGATAAAGCTGAAAGGTCTCAAAATAAAATTTCCTAATCTATAGGAATTTGAATTATATACTTTATTAGATTCATTTTTAATTTGGTTCTTAATCTCTAATTTTAAAATTTGACTACCTTCAAAAATAGAGTCATTTTTTTCTTGAAATAAATCATCGGAAGCTATCGCGATAAGATATAAAGGACAAGATTCAATTTGTTGAATTTGTGAATATTCCCCTGTATAAAATAATGTTTTATCTTGATTTTTATCTTCTAAAATTATTGAATTACCATTAAAATAATGTTGAGTAAATAATTGGTAGAATTTAAAATTATCAGATACTAATTCTACAAATTCGTTTTTATATAATTCCTTAATATGAAATTTATTTGAAAATTTTCTTTTATCAGAATAATATAGCTTATCAGGAGTTGAGATAATTAAAATTCCTTCACGCTTTAATACTCTTTTAATTTCAATCATCATTTCATGATGTTTATCATGATGCTCGATGGTTTCAAAGCTTATTACTACATCTATACTTGAATCATTTAAAGGAATTGCACTTGTACTTCCTACTAAAAATTCTAGATTTTTATTTTTATATTTTTGTCTAGCCTCAGTTATTGTCATTTCATCTAGATCAACTCCATAAACAAATGAAGCTTTTTCACTCATTAAATTACTGCCATATCCTTCTCCGGATGCAATGTCTAAAATTATTTTGTTCTCAATAAAAGATGAGACAAGAGCATAACGGTGTATATGATCTATTGTATCTCTAGTATAAATAAATGTCTCTAACCTTTCTCCACTCCAATTTTTCATTCTTATAATTCTATATATTCTTTTTCAAATAACCATTTACATTAAATGTTCCATTCTTTCCAAACATATCACACCACTTTCTATCAACCGTATATTCAGGGTGAGTCGTTAAAAATTCACGAATAGCTTTAAGTGGTCCACCTTTAAATTCTTTTTCTAATCCAAGTTCATTAATAATTCCATCTTCAATAATAAAATATGAATCTTTAGACACAATATGGTGGAACTTGTTTAATATTCCTATTGTATCAATATATTGATGTGAAGCATCTTCGATAATCAAAATCTTCTCAAAACCATTAGCTAAATTAATGTCATAAGCCTCCCAACCAACATCAAAATATTTGATTCGATGGTGCTCTTTAATTTTTGGATCTATAATATTAACAATGTCTATTGTATGAAGCTCTCCTTTTCCAATAAGATCCAAAAGATCCGCAATATAAAGCGCCCCTCCTCCTTTATTTGTACCAATTTCAATCACTAAATCTGGCTTAACCTCCCAAAGAATCATCTGGTACATTAAATAATCAAATGGGCATTTTACTGCCCTAATTCCCTTGTAAGTTACATTGTGATGACCTTTAACAATTGATTCTACAGTAACTTTTACTGCTTCATCTTTACTGATTTTATTAAATCTAATCATTTTTCTTCATTTTATGAGATTCCCATTTTAAATTTGGCCGTATAACACCAGGAAGACTACCAACATAATCCCCCCTTGTTGGACTATTTTTCAAATCTTCAACGACATTAAATGCAATTGCATCCCTTTCATGAAAATGTACCTTAAAAGGATCATGTGTCACTAAAGCAACTCCAACTACTATGACTCCTTCTGAGAAAATATTCTCATAAATCCATACTGTTGCTTCGTAAATCCCTGATTGCTTTTTCTCATGATATAGAATCGTATTGTTCTCATGAGAATCAAAAATGTTAACACCGCTAGAATTAAAAAAATTAAGTGCTGAATGAATTTTATGTCCGGAGTCTATTACTTCATAAGTAACAGTAACACCTATTTTTTGTGTGATTTTAAAATTATCAATCATTTCAAAGGCTTGATCATGTGCCTTTACAGATAATAATTTAACAATGTCATTACCATTTTTGTTTTTCCAAACTTTAGAAGAAGTTGCCCCGAACTCCGTACTCAAATAAGTATCTATGACATGAGAAACTTTTCCACTTTTAATAATATGTCCATTTTTCATTAATATAGCCCTAGTACATAGACGCATAATTGAATCCATATTATGACTCACAAACAATACAGTTCGCCCTTCCCCTTTGCTAATATCCTGCATTTTGCCAATGGCTTTTTTCTGGAACTCCGCATCGCCAACCGCCAACACCTCATCAATCACTAATATATCAGGTTCTAAATGAGCGGCTACCGCAAAAGCCAATCGTACGGTCATCCCAGAGGAATAGCGTTTTACAGGCGTATCAATATAGCGTTCACACCCAGAAAAGGAAATGATTTCGTCAATCTTAGAATGAATTTCATTTTTGGTCATTCCCAAAATAGCACCATTCAGATATATATTTTCACGCCCAGTCATTTCGGGATGAAACCCAGTACCTACTTCCAATAGTGAAGCTATTCTTCCTTTCGTTTTGATTTCGCCAGTGGTAGGGCTAGTGACTCTTGAAAGAATTTTTAATAAGGTGGATTTACCCGCACCATTTTTACCGATAATACCCAATACCTCGCCACGCTTCACTTCAAAGTTGATGTCTTGTAAGGCCCAAACGTAATCACTTTCCGCTTTGGTACTGCGGTCATTCACTTCTCCAATTTTTAAAAACGGATCCTCTTTACCGCGTACTTTATGCCACCAACGGTTCAAATCATGACTGATCGTGCCCGTACCTACAGTACCCAAACGGTACTGCTTACTTATGTTTTCAGCCTTTAAAATAATATCAGTCATTAAAATATCATTTGGGGTTTCTATAAATTACAACTTGACTTCTGGCACCAAAACTACGAATTGTAAGAGGCACATAAGCCTCAAACTCTAAGGCTTTTCGTTTGAAATGCCCCATATTATTTTGATTTATTGGCAATAACCTATTAAAGCGTTCAAAAATTCCTAAAGGTGTTATTTGTACCGTTCTAAAAAACTTATGTCCTACTTTGCTGTAATGTGCTGAACTATTATCTCTTGGCGGATGTGGGTCTGATGCCTCCCACTGCTTGAAGGCTTTGGGTTGAAACCATTTTGAGGGCCTATCGTTCATGGGCGTAGCCCAGCGCAATTCATCTAAAACCTTACTATTCACTGCCGTTTCAAAAAAACGTGCTTCTCCACTCCGCTTCAACACATAGGCCACTTTTTTCAAAATCTCTTTTTCCAAATCTAAGGTTAAATGATGTAAAAAAGCTTTTCCTATCACAAAGTCAAATGTCTCAGCTGGCAAATCACTCGTTGTAAAATCACCACTAACAAATCTTATGGGATGCTTAAATGGATAGCTGTCATTTAAAACAGCTACAATAGCACAACTACGTTCTGAAATATCATTTGCGACAACCCTCGCACCAAGTGCCGCTAGAATTGCAGCATTTCTACAATCACCACAACCTAATTCTAAAATGTCCATTCCTGCCACTTTACTTTGAAAATCACCCATATACATTCCAACCCAACTAATATGTGTAGATGTAACAGTTGCCATATAGGTCTCTAAATTATCTAATACTTTAAGTATAGAATCCACGTTTACATTTTGATAAAGTTTATCATAATGCAATCGATTTGAATCCATGTTTTGTTGACTACTCTTCTCCGCTTTCATCACACTTTTTGTTATTATATCTAAAATTTCTCCTTGAGCTTATCGAAATGTTTTAATTGTTACTAGTGAGAGGTGAAGAGTGAAAAGTGAAGAGTGAGACGTGAGAAGCTTGGTTATTTACTCTGAATGTAATTTCTAAAACCAATTAATAACCGCTTTACTTCCAACAACACACCTTCAAATTCTTTATTTATATTACAATATTTTAATCGAACTGCTATCAAATAGTGCGTCTCCAGTTCTGCCAACGAACCCAATGCAATATGCAAAAATTGAATCAATTCTTTATCACCCTTTCTCCCTGCCCCTTCAGATATATTTGCAGGTATAGAAACAACTGCTCTCCGAATTTGATTTGTCAAACCAAATTTTTCATCACTAGGAAATTGTGAAGATAGCCGATAAACTAATTCCACCAAATCCATACTTTTTTTCCAAACGTCTAAATCCTTATGATCCATCCTATTCATTATTCACTATTAACTTTTCGCTCCTCACTACTCACCTCTCACTACTCACTTCTCACTTCTCACTT
>NZ_JAEHJZ010000169.1 GCF_016469035.1 Gelidibacter salicanalis
TGAACCAGGTCTGCTTGACTTCCGAGGACATCACTTGGTCCGTCTTCATCCCGGCTGTGAGGCAGGCCTGGAAACGACATCTCTTGCACTTCTTGCGGTTTCTTTCGTTGATCTCACACGGGTTCTTGCCGTCACCTTTGCACAGAAACTTGGGACTCTCATCCCTTTGAACAGTCCGTCGGAAGAAGGCCCGACAACTCAGACACGT
>NZ_JAEHJZ010000170.1 GCF_016469035.1 Gelidibacter salicanalis
CCTAATGAGCAAATGGGTGATGGTGGCAACGGAGTAATCATCGAAGGAACCAAAGGTAAAATGATGTGCTCCACTTATGGGAAAAACCCTCAGTTACTTCCTACGTCAAAAACAAAAGATGCAAATGTGCCACAAACGCTTCATCGAGTAGATGGAGGAGATGGTGGCCACTATAATAACTGGGTTGAAGCTTGTATCGCAGGTCATGGTTCGGAAGAATTCAAAAACTTGAGCTCTCCATTCTCTATCGCTGGCCCATTGACTGAATCC
>NZ_JAEHJZ010000171.1 GCF_016469035.1 Gelidibacter salicanalis
AAAAGTCAAAACATTTAAAAAAAGCTAAAAGCTAAATAAGCTAAAACCATTGAAAACGCTAAAAGCTTGAAAAAGGTCAAACAAATTAGCATCTAAAAAGTTAAAGACTTAAAACAAATTAATTGATCTCAAAAGTTAAAACCTTCAAAAAAGTGCATAACTTAAAAAACTCATTCCAAAAAGTTGACTCATTCTACAAAGTCTACGAATTCTACGAAAAGAAAAATAGTTTAAAATAGAAAAATAGAAATTAAGACATCCAATGTTTCTACAACGACATTTTACCCAGTTCAATTGAGAGAGATACCCCTCTCTTGGCGATTTTGAACTTGCCGCGCACTTTTCAGTCTGCTGATAAAACTCCCATAGGAGCGAGGTTGCTTTACTCTGGTAATACAGGTACTCTACTCTTACGGTCTAATTTGAAAGGTTGCGTATAATTAACTGTCGAATGGTTCCGGTCAGACCAGCCACAGTAGTCTAGTGGCCCTCAAGGCCTCCATCAGCCCCCGTCAATCCTGCGGAAGTCGTCCAAGCCTGAAAGTCCTTCAGGCCCAGAATCGAGAAGATGATCGCGGCCCAGGGGGTCATATCGAGTCAATGTTATTTTAATATATTAAGCTTCAATATACAACCTTAAACAACACTCTCCTTCCTCTACTTATGCAGTTGAAATTAGTCCAAATTTATCTAAAAGACCCTGTAGAGGAAAATAGACTGACCCT
>NZ_JAEHJZ010000172.1 GCF_016469035.1 Gelidibacter salicanalis
TAGATTCAAATTTTTACGTTATTAATTCGTATGAACTTCTATTTCAAGGAGATATTTTTCATCTCTATTGAATTTGAAATACTCAAATGCTATCAAAATGAAGAATTCCTTAAGAATTCTCTTCCTCCATCATATCAAGAACCAGGGTTATTTCCGCTTCTACACGTTCATATAGTTCATGCATGTTAGCAGGTTGAAAGGTATTCATATGCTCAAATTCACTAGCCAAATCAGTCAGCACACTCATACCTGCAGAAATAGCTGTACCATAGAGCTTGTGCCCCGCTTCATTGATTTTAGTTAAATCTTCTTCCTC
>NZ_JAEHJZ010000173.1 GCF_016469035.1 Gelidibacter salicanalis
ATGTTGAAGTGATGATCAAATTGAGGCCGTCATCCATTGGCCCATGGTGACATGGGCTCCCAAAATAGGCCCAGGACAACCCATGGACGCCGATTCGGGAGGGTGGTCAACAAGCTCGTAGCGAATCATCCCGAGCAATCCAACTCCGGTCGATCCGCTTCACGGCAGCGATATCCCAGTCCCATCCACCCTCAAGGCTATCCATGGACTCGTCCCAGACCACGGAGGAG
>NZ_JAEHJZ010000174.1 GCF_016469035.1 Gelidibacter salicanalis
GGGTACGAGCTGGTGCGATTCCGCCGTAATCTCCCTAGGGTTTTCAAGGTCCCACCGACCACTCGTGGATGCCGCGAGAACTGCGGCACTCTTCGCCTGAGCCAAAACCCATTCTCCCTGCAAGAGGATTCCAGGGCCTCGGCGGCTTATGCAGAAAAGACAACTCTTCCCAGAGCTTCGGTGGGCGTCCCCTAGTCGTGTCGCGTTGCCACGACGGATACGAGGGTCCGATCGGTTCCGCTACCAGGTTCTGGAATATGGACCAGATTCCCTTTCGGCATTCATTGGAATTCAACACGAGTTGTGTATAAATAGTTCCAAAGCTTGATCAAGGCTTCCCCTAAGCCTTAGGATCGACTGACTCGTGTCCAACAGCTGTTCACACGAAACCCTTCTCCACTTCGGTCCTCCAGGGCCTCTCTGGAGTATTTGCTACTACCACCAAGATCTGCACCAGGGACGGCTCCAGCCAAGATCACTCTCGGAGCCTTCCGCGCCATCCCTGCGACCTTCCTACTCGTTGCGGCGTCAGGGCCTCAATAAAGGGCCAGCTCTGCCGCAACGGTCGGGTATAAGTGGGGCGCTTTAGCGCCATCCATTTTCAGGGCTAGTTGCTTCGGCAGGTGAGTTGTTACACACTCCTTAGCGGATTCCGACTTCCATGGCCACCGTCCTGCTGTCTTAAGCAACCAACACCTTTCATGGGATCTGATGAGCGCCCACTTTGGCACTTTAACCCGACGTTTGGTTCATCCCACAGCGCCAGTTCTGCTTACCAAAAATGGCCCACTAGGCACTCCGATTCGTTGTGCGGCTTCACTCAAGCAAGTCGCACATCTCACCCATTTAAAGTTTGAGAATAAGTTGAGGGCGTTTCGCCCCCAAGTCTTCTAATCATTCGCTTTACCGGATGAAACTCGATTACGAGCACCAGCTATCCTGAGGGAAACTTCGGAAGGAACCAGCTAATAGATGGTTCGATTAGTCTTTCGCCCCTATACCCAGCTCCGACGATCGATTTGCACGTCAGAATCGCTACGGTCCTCCATCAGGGTTTCCCCTGACTTCAACCTGGCCAGGCATAGTTCACCATCTTTCGGGTCCCAACGTGTGTGCTCTTGCTACTCCGCACGAAGCGAGGTCGATGCGAAGTGCCGGGGTTGCGGCCCACGAGGGGCGTCACCCCTCAGACACGAAGGTGCCCTTTGCTTTCACTGCGCCTCTAGGTTTAGACAACCCAATGACT
>NZ_JAEHJZ010000175.1 GCF_016469035.1 Gelidibacter salicanalis
TTGATTGGGTGATGACCCTTGTGGATTAGTCCGAGCAGTTAGGGAGGCAATGCCCATGGAATGCCTGAAGACCGAAGCTGTGGCTTCTCCCCCTCTGATGTATACCTGTCTGTTGTGTGGACATGCATTCCACTTTGGTGACACCTGCCCGGCACTAAACAGTATATGTTCTACCTGCGGGACACTACAGGCGGCGCTGTCCTTACAATGGAGGCAATAGGCTACCCTGGTGAGAAATCAAATTGGTCATAATATAGGTTCATGATGAATTGTTGGGCTAATCTGGGA
>NZ_JAEHJZ010000176.1 GCF_016469035.1 Gelidibacter salicanalis
TTCATCTGAAAATTTTCCTTCCTGTAATGCTTTGGCTGCCTTTTGATGACTTCTTACCGCAAAGGCGTCCTGATCTTGACGTGTGACCTGATACTTTTGCGCCACCTGCTCTGCCGTGTGCCCCATGCTCATATAGTATTCAGGCGCTTGTTCTGCCAATTGAGCATTCGGACGAATGGAATGACCCATCATCGGCACCTGTGACATCGATTCGACTCCTCCAGCTAAGATCGTTTCTGCCTGACCGAGCATAATCCGCTCACCTGCATAAGCGATTGACTGAAGACCAGATGAGCAGTAGCGGTTGATGGTGATGGCAGGTACTGTATACGGAAGTCCTGCTAACGCCCCAATATTCCGAGCCACATTTAACCCCTGCTCTGCTTCTGGTGTTGCACATCCGATGATCAAATCAT
>NZ_JAEHJZ010000177.1 GCF_016469035.1 Gelidibacter salicanalis
TTGACTAGCATTCGTTTGCTAAGTGTTGACTCCCGGGCATATACCAAATTTTATTAATCAGGAAATAAACGATTACACACACTTTGAGAGCTTTGAGAATTTTACAAGGGACTGGAATCGGATAATTTTCTCGGCGTCGAAGAATTGACGAGCACTAATGAAGTAGTTCGCCCCGGACGTTTGACGATATCTCGAAAAAAATCGTTCATTTCGATCGGGTTGAAACTTTCCGCTCAAAACGAATTGGAATTGTCTTTCCTCGATCAGGTATTTCGATAAAACCGTCTGCATTTACGCACTTACAGTACATCAGCTCTTTGTTATTGAGAGTCGGCAACTTATGACCAAGATGTTTATTTCCCAGTGGAATTGATCTGAGCGAAAGCAAGACGATGG
>NZ_JAEHJZ010000178.1 GCF_016469035.1 Gelidibacter salicanalis
ACGACTTTCTAATAAACCATTTATTCCTCTTGGAGTGAAGTCTGCTTCTTGCATTGGCTCCAAGGCCAAAGTACCCGAGTCAAAATCATCGCCTGCCGTTCCAGGCCACCCTAAGCTAAATGAAGTCGGTTTATGCATGTCTGACGCATGGGAGTCACACATATCGTACACCTGATAGAATACCGACCGCGAGATCCAGCCAGCTGTTGTGGGGAGACTACCATGCTTCCAAAGACATCGCTAATTTAAATTAGCGATTGTCGATAATTCTTAGAAAAGTTGGCGATAGTTTTTCGACTATCGAAGATTTCGTGGAAAATGGGCTAGTGTTCA
>NZ_JAEHJZ010000018.1 GCF_016469035.1 Gelidibacter salicanalis
TATTGAAGCCTGAATAGTTACTAAACTTCTTAAGTTAGTTGACGTGTTGCAATTGTATAGATCGATTAAGAACCACTTTGATAATTGAATAGTTCAAATTGAGAGTTTTGGGTTGTGATTAGAAATGATGTAGACGCTATAAATCGAGGAAAAAACAGTGTTCGATTCAAAAATTTTATAGGAAAATTAATTTTTTAGTGTAGAAATAGGGTAGTCTAAGGATATGGAGCCTATGGATTAATTTTTAAATAGACTCTGCATAATAATGTGGATACCTCTAAATAGGAAAAAAATTGCACCAAGGCATAATACAATTGCGAAAATAAGGACTAGTATATAGGTAGGTTTATCTTGATTGCTAAATGCAATATGCAGCATTGTAGGGCCAGTGAGCATTAATATTAAACAGATGCCCATGTTTTGAATTCCCTTAACAAGTAAATTTTTATCTGTTTTTTTAGTTTCCATTGGTGTAGGATTCATTCTAATCCAATTGTTGAGGAGTTTAGTTTTTCCTCTATATTATTAATCTCAGATTTACAATAGTTTCAAAAGTACAAAATTTTGTTGATTACTTGTCCTTTCGATAAATAGTAAATTTCCCTTTTAAGTATGCCATACCAAAGTAGTTATTGAACGGTATAGTTTACCTCAGCAACTTCTGATAATCTAAAATATCCAAGTGGGAAATTCTCAGGATTTGTCTCATTAACACAATTGCCTTTAACTACTGCTGATTGTGTTTCAAACGGCCCGCCGCCGGAATCATTATTTTGTTGCAGTAAAATGAACATATAATTATAGAACCGTTCTGAGATGCCGAAATTTCTGATGGTGACTGTGTCTCCGGCTTTTAAATCTTCTTTGCTATAAAATCCGAATATTTCGTTACCATTGTTAAACCTATCTTCATACACCGATAACGAGGGGATGGCTGGAATATCGCTAATAAACTCGAAAAAATAAAAATTTTTCTCATCCGCAGGGTCAGTATAGTAGGCCTTTAATTCGATCTCGTCTCCTGAAAAACCACCTTCATTGTTTTGTCCTATACGGTCTATTGTCACAACTGATTTAAATATTTCTGTAGCCTTATACACTTCATCATTGTAGGCGATGTTGAGGGTATAGGACGCATTAATTTGAGGTACAAAATTGGTATTGCGATACATACCCGTAGTGCCTTCTTCAATAAACTTAAACACGGTATTGTATTGATTGGTTATGCTAACGACAGCGCCATTTGCGGGCGTAATGGTTTCTTCAAAGTAAGGTGCAGTCAGTGATAATTTAATGGCCTGTTCTCTACCTGAAGTACCCTTTGTCCAATTAATGGAGGCCTCTATCACCAATTTCGGATCAGCAGTATTCAAATCGACTTCAATAAGATCTTCACATGAGGTTAGAAGAAGTAGCAGACTTAAAATAAATATAAAATTTCTCATGTCTAAAATTTAAAATTATAAGAAACTGATGGAATAATTCCGAACAAGGCCAATCTGCTGGCTTCGTTGACGCCCGTATCTCTATTTTCGCTGAACCTGATGGAGGATGCATTTTTACGGGCATAGAGATTGTAAACACCAAACACCCATTCGCCCTTCCATCTTTTTTTGGAATTTGGGCTAGGATTGTAATTCGCTGAGAGGTCCAAACGGTGGTAATTTGTCAAACGGCTTGAGTTTCTAGCTTCATAATTAGGGATGCTTATGCCATTGTATTCATATTGACTATTTGGATAGGTTGTAGGCTGTCCTGTTTGAAAAACAAAAGTACTGCTGAAGCTCCATTTTTCATTGACTTCATAATTGGATGTTATGGAGATATCGTGCGTCTTGTCATGAGGTGTGCTATACCAATTACTGTTATTGATGCCTGTTTCCAAAGGTGTTCTACCTGAAGTTTTTTGTTCTGATTTTGAAAGTGTATAGGCAATCCACCCCGTTAATTTGCCTTCATTTTTTCTAAATAAAACCTCCAATCCATAAGCTCTTGCTTTTCCATTTAAAATAACCTGCTCAATGGCATCATTCGCAATTAAATTGGCGCCATCAATATAATCTATACGGTTTTTAATGTCTTTGTAAAAAGTTTCGACTTCCAGGGAGTACTTATTATCCTTAAAGGTCCTGAAGTATCCTAAAGCAACTTGATCCAATAACTGAGGTTTGATATACTTTCCACTAGGAGCCCAAATGTCTAAAGGCGTGGGGGAACTCGTGTTGGAGAGCAAGTGTAAATATTGACTCATTCTATTATAGCTGGCCTTAATAGAGGCATTGTCATTGAGCTGATAGGCCAGGGCCAATCGGGGTTCTAAATTCATGAATGATTCTATGACGTCAGAGCGCTCATAAGTCTTGACACCAGTAGGTTCTGCTTTTTCATAAATTTTAAGATCGTCATTGAAACTTACAGCCTGGTCATTCTCATAGATATTAAGCTCTGTTTGGCCAAGACGATGAAAACTGCTTAATCTCAATCCGTAGGATACAGCAATCCTAGAACTTAATTGATGTTCTGCATCAACATACACTGCATTTTCAAAAGCATATTTTTTAATCAGATTATATGCGTTAATGCCAGAATTTTCAGAAGTAGGTATAATCTCTCCGGGATTAAAAGTTAAGTACAGACTATTAAAACCATAATCTAATTTGAAGTTGGAACTGATATAATGTTTTAAATCGTATTTCAGATTGAAATTTTTAATTCCAGAAGTCCAGTCAAAGCCCACAAATTTAAGGGCAAGTCCGTAATAGTAATCAGAATAGATCAGAGATAGATTAGAGAACATTTTTTCAGAATAGAGGTGATTCCACCTAAAATTGATGACGGTATTGCCATAGGTGTTTTTAAAGCTGTCCGATATTTCAAAAACATCCCTTCCAAAATACCCGGAGAGGTAGATATTATTGTGCTGATTAATGTTATAACTCAATTTTGAGTTCAAATCGTAAAAATAGGCCTTACTATCAATATCAAATAACGGTAGGAAGAGATGCGCATAACTTGAACGCCCACCTACCAAGAAAGAACCTTTCTCTTTTTTTATTGGGCCTTCCGCTAATAGTCGGCTTGAAACGAGACCCACACCACCGCTCATATGAAACCCATTGCTGTTGCCTTCTTTTTGATAGATGTCCAAAACAGAGGATACGCGTCCGCCGTATTTAGCGGGAATCCCGCCCTTATAGAGTTTGAGATCCTTTATGGCGTCAGGATTAAATACAGAAAAAAGCCCGAACAGATGGGAGGAATTGAAAATGGTGGCTTCGTCCAAAAGAATTAAATTTTGATCTGCTGCACCACCTCTTACGTTAAAACCTGAAGAACCTTCGCCTGCATTGGTAACACCCGGTAGCAGAGTGATGGCTTTAAGCACATCAACTTCTCCTAAAATCACTGGCATTTGTTTTATGGTGCTTATGGAAAGCGAATTGACACTCATTTGAGGCTTCCGAATGTTCAATTTCTCCACATTTTCAGTAATGACTATTTCTTGTAAACTTTCGGTAGACTCGGTGAGTTTATAGTTGAGCGTTTTGCTGGCATCAATCGTAATCGTTTCTGAAATACTATTAAACCCTAAATAACTAATTTGAAAATTATACGTGCCTTTTTTCAGGGTTATGGAATAGAAGCCATATTCATTAGTAATGGTTCCTTTTTGGAGTTCTGGAAAAATAATATTGACCCCAATTAAAGTTTCGTTACTGCCTTGGTCTGTAATCTTACCGCTAAGCGTAAATTTCTCCTGAGAATTCATGAAGAGTGGCAAATATAAGATAAGCCATAGTGCAACCTTCAAGTGTGTGATCATCTGCAATTTTTCATAAAAATAGAAAAAGCTCCTCGATAAAAGGAGCTTTTTGTAGAAATTTTGTTTAATTATTTATAAATAAAAATAAACAAACTAAGAGCTGTAATATTTATACCGTGGCTACCTTGTTTTTAAGAATGGCATTGAAGGTGTCACTAGGTCTCATAGCCTCAGTTACCAACTTTTCGTTTGGTTCATAGTATCCACCAATTGAAACTGGTTTGCCCTGAACGCTATTCAATTCTTCAACAATAGTATTTTCATTGGTCTTTAATACTTCAACAAGTACTTTAAACTCCTCTTGTAATTGCATGTCTAAAGATTGGTTTGCCAATGCTTCAGCCCAATAGAGTGCCAAATAGAAATGACTGCCTCGATTGTCAAGTTCGCCAGATTTACGAGAAGGTGATTTTCCATTATCTAATAATTTACCAGTAGCCTCATCTAGAGTGTCTGCTAAAATCTGCGCTTTAGGATTGTCATTTTTTTCCGCTAAATGTTCTAAAGAGACTGCTAACGCTAAAAACTCACCTAATGAATCCCAGCGCAAATGATTTTCTTCAACAAACTGTTCAACGTGTTTAGGTGCTGAACCTCCTGCACCTGTTTCAAACAAGCCGCCACCATTCATTAAAGGTACGATAGAAAGCATTTTTGCACTTGTTCCCAATTCTAAAATAGGGAAGAGGTCGGTTAAATAATCCCGTAATACATTTCCTGTAACAGAAATAGTGTCTTTGCCATCTTTGAGACGCTGCAATGTGAAGGTAGTAGCTTCAACTGGAGATAGGATTTGTATATCTAAGCCTTGTGTATCGTGATTAGGAAGGTATTGATTTACTTTCTTGATCAATTCGGCATCATGGGCTCTATTTTTATCCAACCAAAAGACAGCTGGTGTAGCCGATGCTTTTGCTCTGGTTACCGCTAATTTTACCCAGTCTTGGATTGGTGCATCTTTAACTTGGCACATTCTCCAAATATCTCCTTTTTCAACATTATGTTCTACTAGGGTTTTTCCTTCAGAATCAACCACGATAACCTTCCCATCGTTGCTTATTTCAAAAGTTTTGTCATGAGAACCATATTCTTCTGCCTTTTGGGCCATCAAACCAACATTCGGGACTGTTCCCATGGTTGTTGGATCAAAAGCACCGTGTTTTTTACAGAAATCGATGGTCGCTTCATACAATCCAGCGTAACTGCTATCAGGAATAACAGCTAAAGTGTCTTCCGGTTTTCCTTGGGCATTCCACATTTTACCAGACGTTCTGATCATTGCAGGCATGGAAGCGTCAATAATCACATCACTAGGAACATGCAGATTCGTAATTCCTTTATCAGAATTTACCATGGCCAAATCTGGACCATTGGCAATTCCTTTTTCGATAGCTGCTTCAATTTCCTTACGCTTAGCCTCAGGAAGTTCTTGTAACTCATCATATAAATTGGCTAATCCATTACTTGGGCTAAAACCAATTTGTTTAAATTCCACTTGATATTGATCAAAGACATCTTTAAAAAATACTTCAACAGCATGACCAAAGATGATAGGGTCAGACACCTTCATCATAGTCGCTTTTAAATGCAATGAATATAGAATGCCTTTATCTTGTGCCTCCTTAACAGTATCTTTTAGAAAGGAGATGAGTGCTTTTTTGCTCATGATTGACGCGTCAATAATTTCGCCTTCAAGCAGGTTGAGTTTGTCTTTTAAAACGTCTTCCTTACCATCTGTTCCTACAAATTTTATACTGACAGTATCAGCTTTTTGAAGCGTCAAGGATTTTTCAGTATGAAAGAAATCGCCCTGCGTCATGGTTGCAACTTCCGTCTTAGAATTAGAGGACCATGCGCCCATGGAATGTGGGTTTTTTTTGGCGTAATTTTTGACTGCCTTAGGTGCACGTCGGTCTGAATTACCTTCACGAAGTACTGGATTAACCGCACTTCCTTTTATTTTATCATATCGAGATCTGATGTCTTTTTCTTCTACTGTTTGTGCGTCATCAGGATAATTTGGAATATTGAATCCTTGTGATTTCAACTCTGCGATAACCTCTTTAAGTTGCGGCACAGAGGCACTGATATTTGGCAATTTAATGATGTTGGCTTCAGGTTGTGTGGCAAGTTCGCCCAGTTCAGCTAGAGTGTTAGGTGCTTTTTGATCATCGTTTAAGAAATCAGGAAATACTGCCAAGATACGGGCTGCCAAAGAAATGTCTTTAGTAACAATGTCGATATTTGAGGATGCTGTAAATGATTTTATGATTGGTAATAACGAGCGTGTTGCCAACGCGGGAGCTTCGTCCGTTTTAGTATAGATAATGGTAGAAGTTTTTGCCATAAGAATTTTGAAATTTAAATGTTAAAGATTGGCCCCAAATTAGGCTCTGCAAATATACAAAATTGAGGTTAGCATATAAAACCGAAAAGCACTCAATTATACTATGTTAATTTGATAATGCTCAAGCAAGCCCAAAACATTTTCTTTAGAAAATTTCGCTTTTTTAATCACATTGTTTTCTGGATGGATGCTGAAATTTTCCGAAGTGCTCAGATCTGCGTTTTTGAGATTGGTTTGCTGAAAAATAGCGTGTTTGAAATCGCAGTTTTCGAATAAGGCACCTGTAAAATCGGTTTCTGAAAGATTTGAATCATTGAGATTGCAATTGATGAACCTAATATTTTTTAGTTTTAACTTATAGAAGGATGAGAATTGCAATTGACAATTGAAAAAGCTGAACGCTAATAAAAACGGGTTGCAATCTTGAAACTGAAGTCCTGTCAGCTTACAATCAATAAATTTGGCGTCCCTAAAAATGGTATATTTTACATTGGCATTGCTGAAATTACAGGTGTCAAACCGACATTCTAAAAACGTAATGGAAGAGAGGTCTGTATCCGTAAAATTACAGTTGGCAAAGCTGCAGTTGTCATATTCGGCTTTTTGAAGGGTGTCCTCCGTAAAATCTGTGTTGTTAAATTCCTTTGAATCGATAAAAGCTGGTGTCATTTAAGGTTGTAAATAGTATGAATGCGGAAAGTTAAGCCGAAAGTATCTAAATAACAAAAGCCATATCATTGTAGCGAAGCTACCTTGACATGGCTTTCTTTGAAATAGTAACGTGATCTAATTAACATTGCTGTTAAATCAGCCGACTAAAACTTACATTTTACAATCGTCTTTTTCAATTCAAGTTATGCTACTTCAATAAAACATTTTCTAACTTTCAAAATGTATTGACGTGTTAGTAAAATGTTTCAATGTGTTGTTTTTCTTGATGTATTATCTTTTGTTGTTCGTTTTTACAAACAACAATGTCCAACACATTACTTCCTACCTTGGTATTCACTTTAGTTGCTACCATCTTTGGAAACTTTCAACTCTACTAGTTTCACCCTACCTAAGCGTGGTGCACTTTTTAAAGTATCATGATTTTTTAATGTCCACATTTGCACGTAACTATTAAAACCTCTCGAAAAACAAACTAATAAAGAACGTTACTTTACGCAATTCAAATTAAGTTCAATTTTTTAGGTTGAAACCAACACAAGGTTGTTATCAAATCGTTATACTAAATTACAAAAATAAGTTGTAGAATCCAAGAATGGGAAGGATTTAGTTTTCAACGGGTTATGAACTTGAGTTGTTAACAATTGTTCATAAAAAAGCCTTGAAATTTTCAAGGCTTTTATATACTATAAGTTTAAGGAGTCTATCCTCTTCTCTCTTTAATTCTTGCTTTCTTACCAGTAAGACCTCTAAAGTAGAAAATACGTGCGCGTCTCACTTTACCTTTCTTGTTCACTTCAATTTTTTGAAGAGCAGGAAGGTTGATAGGGAAAATACGCTCTACACCAATTGTTCCTGACATTTTACGGATTGTAAACGTTTCTGAACTACCAGTACCTTTACGTTGCAATACAACACCTTTAAAGAACTGTGTACGTTTTTTTTCACCCTCTCTAATTTCGTAGTACACTGTGATCGTATCACCGGCGCCGAATTTAGGATATTCTTTTTTTTCTACAAATTCGTCTTGTACAAATTTTACTAAAGAATTCATTTCTTTTAATTTTAAAATTTAATCCAAACCAACATTCACGGAGATCGCCAGAGGTTAATATGAAATTGGATGCAAAAGTAATCAATAAATAATAATTGGCAATAGTATTGTGAAGAAAAGTTCGTGGAAATTGATGACGGATGACGGATGACGGATGATGGATGATGGATGACTGAGGACTGAAGACTGAACACTGAATTAATCTTCCAACAAATCTGGTCGTCTCGCTTTGGTATGTTCGTATGCTTTGTCTTCACGCCATTTTTCAATGTTCGCAAAATGACCGCTAAATAAAATCTCTGGAACTTTCATGCCTTTATACTCCCTTGGCTTTGTGTAAATGGGTGGCGCCAATAAATTATCTTGAAAAGAATCTGTTAACGCCGATGTTTCATTGCCCAGTACCCCAGGAATCAATCGTATCACCGCATCACATAGCACTGCTGCACCTAATTCGCCTCCAGAAAGCACATAATCACCAATTGAAATTTCTTTGGTGATCAATAGGTCTCTTACCCGTTGGTCTACACCTTTATAATGTCCGCAAAGAATAATAATGTTTTCTTTTAAGGACAGCGTGTTGGCAATGCCTTGGTTAAGCGTGTTGCCATCAGGTGTCATGTAAATAACTTCATCGTAGTTGCGAGCTTCTTTAAGCATAGAAATGCATTTATCAATGGGCTCTATCATCATCACCATTCCTGCACCACCCCCAAACTGTGTATCGTCTATGGATTTATAATTGTCAGTGGTATAATCTCTCAAGTTATGAAAATGGACTTCCACCAAACCAGCCGCAATGGCACGTTTTAAAATAGAGGCTTCAAACGGACTTTTAAGTAATTCGGGTAAAACGGTAATAATATCTATGCGCATGGTCTAATGTCTACGCTGCAAAGATGCGAAAAAAGTATTCAGCGTTCAATTTTCGGAGAACAGAAAAAAATCTGTAAGGTTAATTACAGATTTTTTGAGTTTTACTTTATGCTTTTTTGCTTGTTGATTTCATCCTGTAGCTGGCGTCTTACTTTTTGTTCGCGCTCCAACGCTGTCCGTCGATGCTCTTCAAATTCTTCTTCCGTTTCAACCAAGGATTTTTGGGCAAGTTTGGTGACAGAGTTACTGTTTCTATACTTATAAATAAACAATAGCAAAAGTGCAAATAGCGCGCCAATAATACTCCAGAGCAATACATTGTAATTGCTTTTGCTCATTTGTAAACCAAATAAAGCCATATTATCCTTCTCTTCGTTGGTGTCAGCCAAGGTTGATTTGGTCTGGGATAGATTGGTTTTTAATGTGGTGATTTCCTGTGCTAAACTGTCAACAGTGTTTTGTGACCTTGTTAAATTATGTTGAATGGCCTTTAAGGAATCTAGTGTGTGTGCCTTTAATTGATACAACCATGTTTTTTTAACATTTTTATATTCTTGATAATTGTAAGATTTTTGAATAACATATTCAAATTGGTTGTCAATGGTGCCTTCGGTCAAGGATAATTTGTCCTCTTCCTCTGTGGTGGTTTCTTGAGCGTTGGCTATTACAAAAAATAGGCAAGAAAGAAGGGTGAACGTTAGGGTTTTTAATGAATGCATTCGATTAGATTTTCTGATAAGGTTAAAATTTGCACAAGATAAAAAATTATATAGATGTCACTGCTACTATTTAAAACAAATAGCCTCACAATAAGGAGGCTATTTATATACGATTGAAGTATTATTTTAGATGTTCGGCCTACTAATAATATGTATAACGTCTGACTTTAGAGATATATTTTGCCAATCGGATAACTTGATGGCTATAACCATATTCATTATCGTACCAAATGTACAAAATTACATTTTTGCCATCAGGTCTGATAATTGTTGCTTTACTGTCATAAATTGCAGGTGCTGAGCAGCCAATAATGTCACTTGATACCAATTCATCACTTAACTCATATTTTATCTGCTCTACAAGATCGCCTTCTAAAGCATATTTTTTCATTGTGGTGTTAAGGCCATCTAAAGAGGTTGCGGTATCCAACTCTAAATTTAATATTGCCAACGAGCCATTTGGTACGGGAACACGAATGGCGTTAGACGTTAATTTCCCTTCCAAAGACGGTAATGCTTTTGCAACAGCACTTCCTGCACCTGTTTCTGTTATGACCATATTTAAACCTGCAGCGCGTCCACGACGGTATTTGTCATGAAAATTATCTACTAAATTCTGATCATTGGTATAGGCGTGAATGGTTTCCAAATGACCATAGGTTACACCAAATGTATCCTGTATAGCCTTTAAAACGGGCGTAATGGCATTGGTTGTACAAGATGCTGCTGAATAAATATCAACGGTATCAGGATCGTGTTCCAAATGATTAACCCCATGTACAATATTTGGAATGCCCTTGCCAGGAGCAGTGAGGAGTACTTTGCTAACACCCTTAGACTTGAGGTGTCTGCTCAAGGCTTCTTTATCTCTAAAAGCTCCCGTGTTATCAATTACCAAAGCATCTTTAATGCCATATGTAGTATAATCAATGTCTTCTGGAGCGTTAGCAGAAATTATATTAACAGTGGTACCATTAATTATGAGCGCACTATTTTCCAAATCTGCAATGACAGTTCCGGAGAAGTCGCCATGTACAGAATCATTGCGCAATAAGGATGCTCTTTTTTCTAAAACAGTTTGATCAATTTTTCCTCGCGTGACAATGGCTCTCAAACGCATTTGGCTTCCTTTTCCGGTTTTGGTCATCAATTCGCGCGCAACCAATCGTCCAATTCGTCCAAACCCATAAAGCACAACGTCTTTAGGTGTTATGGATTCATTATTGCTGGCGCTTTTAAGCTTGCCGGCTACAAATGCCGTGGCATTGGAATACTTCTGATCTTCTAAATGGTATTCGTAAGTCAGTTTTCCAATGTCCAGTTTTGCTGGTGGAACATCTAAGGTTTTGATAGCCTGTGCAATTTCAACAGAATCAAAAATTGAAATTGGCTTTTGAACAAACGCACCTGCATATTCATGCAAATTTAAAATCTCACTGACATTTCTGTCAATTAATTGATTTCTAAATAGCACCAGCTCAATGGATTTGTCATACCAAAGATCACTGACTATTTTGATAAATTCAACTGTGGCTTTTCGTCTGTCTGCTTGAAAAGCTAATTCGTTCTCATAAGTTCCATTCAAACCCATTGTTTCAAAGTTTAGTGTGCCTGCTTTTTAGCAGACTTGTTGTTGTGTTTAGCCCGACTATTCGGAAGTGCAAAAGTAACATATTTCAATCGTTTTCGTAAGCTTTTAAGAACTAAAAAACCCTTTGGAAAAGAATAGTTCCAAAGGGTTGAAATTTTAAAAAATGTTATAAGATTATCATCAGTGTCCGGTAAAACAGGTGAAAAGTTTGCAAACCCCCTTAAAGCATGATCTGGTTCGAGAACTTAAAAATGACACCTTGTTTTTGAAACCAATTTCACTTAGAGTGATTGGGCAAATTTAATTTAGAATAATGACTGTTTATCCGTCAGTTAAAATCAAGTCTTTGTTGTTTTCCCGATAGCTATCGGGACTATAAGCGCAGCGATCTTAATTCTTTATCGGACAATAATGTAAGATTATCTAAAAATAAAACTCTCTTTTTGTCCTGAACTTGTAATGACAGATAGTTTTTTAATATTCTTTTCCAAATCGTCGCCGTACTTGAGTTTTAACTTCATTACGTCATCTACGTTGTTTATTATCTGACCGTTGATTTCTGTAATTACGTAACCGGAGTTAATTCCCAAATTTTTATAAAGTGCGTAGTTGTCATTTTTGATTACGGCAACACCGTTGCTAATTTTACTACTTTCTTTAACATCGCTTGGGATATTTCTCAATTGCATATCCAAAAACTCAATGGTCATGATTTCACTCTTAGATAAGGTCACGGGGATTTTCTTTTCTGAACCATTTCTAATAATTGACAAATCCACCACATCATTAGGGCGCTTTGTACTCAAATACCCACTCAGATCTGAGAATTTCGAAATCGTAATATTGTCAATTTTCTTGATAATGTCTCCTTTCTTAACACCAGCTTTATCTGCTCCTGAGCGCTCTTCAACATCACTTACGTAAAATCCTTGGGTGGCATCCACCTCAAAAGATTCAGCCGATTTACTGTTCAGTTCACCACCTCTCACTCCTAAGATGCCATTTTGAACGTTTCCAAACTCCATAATATCTTCCACAACCTTTCTCGCAATGTTACTTGGTACAGCAAAGGAATACCCAATGTAAGAACCTGTTTGGGAAGTGATGGCAGTATTGATCCCAATCAGTTCTCCACGCGTGTTTACAAGGGCGCCTCCTGAATTCCCTGGATTTACCGCGGCATCCGTCTGTAAAAACGATTGGGAATTAATGCCCGACAAGTCTCTAGATTTAGCGCTAATAATTCCGGCAGTAACAGTAGAGGTTAAGTTAAATGGATTTCCAACGGCCAGAACCCATTCACCAACCTTAACCTGATCTGAATTTCCAAAAGTTGCAAATGGTAAATCTTCTCCTGCGTCAATCTTTAACAAGGCGATATCCGTCTTCTCATCCGTTCCAATCAGTTCAGCCTCGTATATTTTATTGTCATTTAAGGTAATGGCAAGTTGCTGAGAACCATTAATAACATGGTTGTTGGTAATGATGTATCCGTCCGGAGAAATAATAACACCACTTCCAGTCCCAACTTGGGCGCGCTCCGTGCTTCTGCCCATAAATAAATCTTGAAGTGTCATGGGTGCTCTGCTGAGTGTTGTGTTTTTAACGTGTACAACGGCGTGCACCGCATTTTCAGCAGCTTCAGTGAAATCAGGCGCATATAGGGTGCCGTAGGAAGTGACGGCTGTGTTACTTGTAGGGAAATAAGACGCACTGGAATTAGTGCTATTACTAGCAGCTGTACCATTGGTATGGTCTTCTTCTAAAAATATCTTGTAGGCAGAAAGTGTCATGATTCCACCTAACGCAGATACTAAAATTAGGGTTAAAATCTTCTTCATTTTAATTAGAGTTTAATAATGATTTATAAAATAAATAGTATAAATAGAATAGATAGGTACTTAACGTTTAAAATTAGAATTTTATTGATTCAAACGGTTTCTTTTAACGATTTTTAACGACAACTTTAACGCTGGATTAACAAGCCAAAAAACCATCCATATTTCCTATATTTGCCAAACCTATGAAACAGACTTTTTATAAATACCAAGGAACGGGCAATGATTTTGTGATGATTGACAATCGTCTCTTAACATTTGACAAAAATGATACCAAACACGTTAGTTACTTATGTGACAGACGTTTTGGCATTGGAGCTGACGGATTGATCCTGCTTGAAAGTCATAATGACGTGGATTTTAAAATGGTATACTATAATGCCGATGGAAATGAAAGTTCGATGTGTGGTAACGGAGGACGCTGTATAGTGGCCTTTGCTAAATTTCTGGGAATTGTAGAAAACACCACAACTTTTGAGGCTATTGACGGGTTGCATCATGCAACCATAGAAGCGGATAGTGTACACTTACAAATGCAGGATGTGGCGGCTATAGAACAGTATGAATCGCACGTGTTTTTAAATACCGGATCTCCACACCATGTGCAACTACAAGAAAATCTAGACCAACTTCAAATTAAAGAAATTGGTAGTAAAATTAGATATGGAGCGCCTTATTTTCAAAGTGGGACAAATGTGAATTTTGTCTCAAAAGTTTCCGATGATGTCTTTTCTGTTAGGACCTATGAGCGCGGTGTTGAAGATGAAACGTTGTCTTGCGGTACAGGTGTAACAGCTGTTGCGCTCGCCATGAATTATCTTGGAGAAACAGAAAAAAACCAAATTACTTTAAATACCCAAGGCGGGAAGCTTAAAGTCGCTTTTAAGAAAGCGGGTGATGGCTACGCCGATATTTGGTTGATAGGTCCTGCCATTCAGGTTTTTAAAGGCGAACTATAATGGAGACTCTAAAAGGAGAACATATCTATTTACGCGCTTTGGAGCCAGAAGATTTAAATTTTCTATTTTCCATTGAAAACGATGAGTACCTTTGGGAACTGAGTAACACGCAAACTCCATATTCGCGGTACATCCTTGAACAGTATCTTGAAAATTCCCATAGAGATATCTATGAGGTAAAGCAATTGCGATTGGTCATTTCAAACTATCAACACAAGGCCATCGGACTTATTGATCTGTTTGATTTTGATTTTAAAAACAGTCATGCAGGCGTGGGAATTTTGGTTCAGGAACTGGAAGATAGGAGTAAAGGTTATGGAAAGGAAGCCCTGCAATTAGTGATCGATTACAGTTTTAACCATCTGAACCTGCACCAACTTTATTGTAATATTACGGAAGACAATCAGGCGAGCATCAACTTATTTACCAATCAAGGCTTCCAAAAAGTAGGGGTCAAGAAAGATTGGATTTATACCAATAAAACCTATAAAAACGAATATCTTTTTCAACTTATCAACAACTAAATGTATTTCAAAAAAATCTTTGTCGCCATCGCCCTTATCGGTTTAGTAGTAGCAGCTTTTTTCGCCTATACTATTTACCAAACCATGTTTATATCCAACACAGCTTTTAATAATGATGAAGCTTATGTGTACATTCCCACCAATGCTACGTATCGGGACGTGAGAGCACAATTGCAGCCACTTTTAAAGGATATTGATAAATTTGATGCGCTTGCAGAGCGTAAAAAATACACTTCCAACATCAAAGCGGGTAAGTATGCCATTAAAAAAGGGATGAACAATAATGATATTGTCAACTCCATCCGAAGTAATAATATTCCTGTCAAACTTTCTTTTAATAATCAAGAGTCACTAGAACGTTTAGCAGGCCGTATCTCTACCCAAATTGAAGCCGATAGTTTGGAATTGTTTACCGTGATGTCTTCTCCTGAGTTTTTAAAGGCGAATGACTTTTCTTCCAAAACTGCTTTAGGGATGTACATCCCAAATAGTTACGAGTTTTTTTGGAACACGTCCGCAGAACAATTTAGAGAGCGTATGCTTAAAGAATATCATCGTTTTTGGAATGAAAATCGTATGGCAAAAGCTAAAACTATTGGTCTTACCCCAGAAAAGGTAATGACCATGGCATCCATTGTCCAAAAGGAAACTGCCAAGGTAGATGAGCGTAAACGAGTGGCAGGTGTGTATATGAATCGCTTAAATATAGGCATGCCGCTCCAGGCAGACCCAACGGTTATTTATGCTATTAAACTTACCTCAGGTAATTTTGATCAAGTCATAAAACGTGTCCTCTATAAAGACTTGGTGATAGATTCGCCTTATAACACTTATAAATATGCCGGCTTACCCCCAGGGTTGATTGCCATGCCAGACATTACGTCCATTGACGCGGTTTTGAATTTTGAAAAGCATGACTACTTGTATTTTGTGGCTGATGTCACCAACTTTGGTTATCATAAATTCGCAAAAACCTTGTCACAGCATAATGTCAACAGACAAGAATATGTGCGCTGGATCAATCAGCAAGGTGTAAACAGGTAACTGATGGCGCGGTTAACCTGTAGTTTGTTTTTTTTCCTAATCATTACCGCGCCATCCTTTTCCCAAACAAAACTAGAACAATTCCTTCAACCAAGTGATACGCTAAATACTTCAAGAAGGACTGCTGTCTATATCTCTGAAGGAGCTATAGGCGGGCTCACTTTAATAGGCCTCCACCAACTGTGGTATGCGGATTATCAGCAGTCCAATTTTCACACCATCAATGATAATTCAGAATGGTTGCAGATAGATAAGATGGGCCATGTGTTTTCATCCTATCAATTAGGGCGCTTAGGAGCCAACGCGCTGGCTTGGAGTGGCGCAAGTAAAAGCGAACAGTTGCCTTATGGCGCAACCCTGGGGTTTACATTTTTGAGCGCGGTGGAAGTTTTAGACGGCTTTAGCAAAGAATGGGGCTTTTCTTGGGGAGATATGTTGGCCAATGCATCTGGCGCCGGATTTTATATTGGACAAGAGGTGCTGTGGCACGAGCAACGGATCGCTCTGAAATATTCTTTCCATCAAACCAAATATGCCGAGGCGCAGCCGGATAAAGCATTAGGCGACGGATTTCTTGAGGAGCTTTTAAAAGATTATAACGGCCAAACTTATTGGCTCAGTTTTAATATGCATGCTTTCATTAAAAACGACCATATTCCCAAGTGGCTCAATGTTGCAGTAGGTTATGGCGCGGATGGCATGATGTTTGGTAATAGTGGGGTTATTGATAACAATATTACTGGTAAAAACAGAGCTCGACAATTCTATTTGAGTTTAGATGTAGACTTGTCGCGGATTGAAACAAAATCGCCTTTATTGAGGACGGTTTTTGACGTTTTAAACGTTATTAAGGTGCCTTTTCCAACTGTGGAGTTTGCTGGTAAAAATGGCGTAAAGCTCCATGGGGTCTATTTTTAGAGACTTAAACGATTAATTTTGAGGCTTTAATAAAAAAACGTATCTTTGCACGCTGAAATTTAAGTCTACTTAAAAAATAAAAGGCTTTACGAATATTAGGAAAAATGTTAAAAAAAATCACTAATTATTTTGTTATTCCTTTTGCAATTTGTGTCATATTAATGACGGCACTTTTTCCAAAAACGACTGTGGATATGACTAATTTTTCTACGGAAGGGTTAGAATTAAACTACACAGTTTCTGAAGACATCGCTATGTTGTCTCCAACAGAAGGAACTTTCCCAACAATTACATATGATAAGTATTTTCCATATTTAGGAAAATCGTATTTAGGATTCAAAGAAGCGCTTGCTTTTAAAGAATCGAGAGGTAATTATTTTACTGTAAATGATTTTGGGTATTTAGGAAAGTACCAATTTGGTGCTGAAACCTTAAAATTATTGGGGGTTTACAATCCGCAATTCTTTTTGTACACTCCGGAGTTACAAGAGAAGGCTTTTTTAGCCAATTCTGAGCGTAACAAATGGATACTCAGAAAAGACATTGCGCGTTTTGTCGGTAAAGAAATTCATGGAATTACCATTACGGAATCTGGAATTCTGGCCGCTGCCCATTTGGCGGGACCAGGAAGTGTAAAGAAATTTCTAAGAAGTTTTGGCGGCTACAATTACTCTGATGCTTATGGTTCTTCTATTTCACATTATATGAAACGTTTTTCCGGTTATGATACGTCGTTTATCAAACCAAACAGAAGAGCTAAAGCTGTTTTGTAATCAGTCCTTGTGGATGATAAAGATGGCGGGTCGTTTGTGTAAATCCACTTTGATGTGCTTCCAGTCTTTGGCAGGGTGAGTTTTGATATATTCTGTAGGCAGAGTTAAGTCGCACGCCACACAAATTCTGGTTTGCGGTTGCAGCGTTCCCCACAAATCTTCGAGCATTTTATTGTTGCGATAAGGCGTTTCTATAAATAATTGACTCTGGTTCTGATCATGGGAAAGTTTCTCAAGACGCTTTAATTCTGCTTTGCGTTCTTGTTTATCAATAGGTAAATAGCCATTAAAGGCGAAGCTTTGTCCGTTCATCCCAGACCCCATGAGTGCCATGATTATGGAAGAAGGACCAACCAACGGTACTACTTGAATGTTAAGCTCATGTGCCAACCTGACAATATCTGAACCTGGATCGGCCACTGCAGGGCAACCTGCTTCAGATAAGAGCCCCATGGGTTTGCCTGCTTTACACGCCTCTAAAAACGTCGATTTTTCAGATTCTTCCGTATACTTGTTTAAAACCTTAAAGTTCAATGAAGGTTGGGGTTTTTCAGGTTGGGTTTCTTTAATGAAACGCCGCGCTGTCCTTTCGTTCTCAACAATATAATCGTCCGTAAACTCTATGATTTTTCGTATCGATTGAGGCAACACATCCCACACTGGATTGTCGCCTAAACCTGTAGGTATTAAGTAAAGTTTACCAAATTGATTTTCCATGTGTTTTCTTTTCAGATTGTGAGAGAGGTGTTAACTACGGCGTTTGAATAATTCATAATTAGTAGTGTCCGATTAAACCTCTTTAAAAGCGGGATTTCCATAAAGGATTTCCCGCTTTAGTTTTATATCTTGTTTTTACCACAAAATCGAGAGATATGGACAAAAGTAAGAACTTTAGCGGACAGCCCATTATTAAGCCACTATTAAAATTACTTCCCTCCAATATAATCAGCTGGACAGGTCAGTTGAAACCATATAAAACAAAAAAAACTTATTAATTTTTTGATTAACAAGTTTTCTAAAATATGATAATTGCGCAGAAAGCTTTGAGGTCAATTTTTTATTGGAGCCTCAAACTTGAAGTTCAAACAGTATGAAAATTTAATTGCGTTGCTATTCTCTATTCAGCAGATCTATGGTTTTTCCGTTTAGTGTGTTATCGGTCACTTCCGCATTCAGCACTCGTTCAAAAAGAATTGCATTCGTATTGGAATGAAATGGGGGATATTCCTGGTTGGTAATCACTGTGTTGTTTTTAAAGATTAGCCCATTCACTGATTTAGCATAAAGAATCGGATGATCAAACGTTTCAAATTCATTATTTTCTATACGAATGCCCGAGTGGAAGTAGCTTGTTTGATTTCCCAAATCTGGAATTTCCGGATAGATGGAAATGATGGCTGATGTAAATTGATACATACTGGTAAGCGCATTCACAAACTTATTATCGCGAATTGTGACATCCGTGGAAGCACCAGTCTCATACCAGCCATTGCTATCGCCACACAATAGAATGGCACAACCTGAGGTATGGTCAAATAAATTGTTAGCAATAAGCGTTGGTTTAGGGGTGCTAAACAATGCGCCTCTTGCTCTGTTGTTCCGAATGGTATTGCCCGTAAAGATTACTGAAGGGGTCCAGGTAAGATTTTCAATGCCAATATCAAAATTTGCAGGATCAATCTCATTACCGAGATCCTCTGCAAATTCAATTCTGAATTCCTTAATGGGCTCATTTTTAGTGGTACGCACTGGCGTTATGGAAACGATGGTATTCTTATGGTCCCAGAGATCCATGGTTTTGGACTTTATAAATTGGACAGAGTCTCCAGCATAACCCCAATCAAATCCGTAGGCTTGATGATGCATATATTTCGCTATTACCGTATGTGCATCAACTTTTTTTAATAGTTTAAGATAGGTGCCATGAATGTTGATTGCGTCATCCATCATACCTTCATAGAGTCCGTCTGTGGAGGTAATTACGCCTTTACAACTGGAAAAATGGGTTGCATCTGCTTGTGTTGTAAAGTATCTCGGGTCATCTTTACCTCGGAGCGCTACCTCAAAACCATCCAATGATATGTTTTCAGTGAGCTGAGCTAACAGGCCCATGCCTTCAGCATAATGTACTTTCACATTTTCAAAATTTATATTTTCACCTTTATGGATAAAGATCCCTGGTGTTGGGCGGTGATAGCTTCTCATGGCAACCACGGTTCCCGGTATCAATTTGCTGTTTTTCCAATGATGGGCTTTAATTAGACCAGGGGATAGCTCGCTTACACCAGTTGTTCCGACTGCAATATCTCCACTATTATATACAATGCGTTTGGTTTGTTCTTCAAAGGCGATACCTGCAATAGGTTGCATTTCCCAACCCTCGCCTGCATTGTAAAAAATGCTATCTTTAATGGTGTAAGTAACCCAGGGTGCAGTTTCAAAAATGATGCTTCCGGCTATAGTATCATTTTTCACAACTTTCACTTGGGCTATATGAGGCTTTTCAAAATCGATACTTAAATTTTTAATCTTAACATTATTGTTTTCAATCAGTGCCAAAGGAAGCATGCGTCCGTGAAATATCAGGTCAGAACCATTCCCGTCAATTGTAATATTCTTGAAACCTTCCAGTTCAATGCCTACAATTTTAGGATTATCTTGGTCATGGTTTGAAATGTAGTATTCCCTTCTAACCGCTCCGTCAGTATGAAAATCATATCTACCCTTTTTGAATTGAATGACGACCGAATCAGCAGTGACCATTTCGCTCTTAATTTTCTTAAGTGCCGCCTCTAATAATGGAGCGCTATTTTCTCTTTGGTCCGGCAATACACCATAAGATTCCAATTTAAAGACCTTGGTCTTCTTCTGTGCCTGAATTGTAGAGGTTAAGCCAAATACTAACAAGATTAATAGGGAGATTTTTTTCAACATGGTGGTTTTAAATGTCATATGCTTTGACGGTATTTTTAAGGATACAAAATAATGAATAAAGCCCATAGAACAATAAATACCATATCATTCTTATTTCATTCTCTCAGTAAATCTAAAAGTGCACGTGCTAAAATGATCATTCAATTTTCATAAAAATTCGTCATTGTGGGGAATATGAATTTAATTAGTGAAACTCAATTTTTAAAAGTTGCGAAGCAATGAATTAAAAATTGTTAGTTGAACTAATCCCGCTTTTTAGCGGGATCCTTGGGTTTTATTCCCCGACGCTCTGCGTCGAAATAAAAAAGGAACTTCTACTTGATACCTCGTACCCTTGGGTCGAGGTTGTTCATTTTTTACATGAAATTTGTAGAAAATCCAGTTCTTAATACATTTTTTTATAAGGGTTGCTGTAAATTACAAATGCTGGTTAGAATGCCATTTTGTGTAGGTTATAAAAGATTTACAGGAAGTGTCTTGAAAAGATAAAAAACCTAGCTAATTTTTTGTTCTTGATCCATATTGTACCATTATAAAAAAAGCAGTTACAAATTAATGTAACTGTCTGATTATAAAGTAGCGATAAGGGGCTGCGATCCCCTGACCTCCGGGTTATGAAAATTCAGAATTGAAAATCGAAATCACATAAATATACTGATTTTCAATTGGTTACATTTAATTTAGGCTCCCTTGATATCATCTAATATCAAGGAAAATGGCCATTTGTTGTACCTAAAATGTCGCACCTTAATAGTCTAAAAATCAGGTTATGGCATCAATTCAAACAGTACTTAGAAACAAGCCAAATGGTCGAATGTTTTACCCAATTGCAATAAGAATTACCAAAGACAGGAAAACTTCCTACATTTTTACTGGACAATATATAGATAAAATGGAATGGAATGAGCAAAAAGGTCTCGTCAGGAAATCTCATCCAGACGCCATGTCTATTAACCAATTAATATTTATTAAACTAGGCGAAGCCAGTAGGCGTCTACTCAAAGTGCAGTCTGAACGAGAATATCAATCTGTGTCCACCATCAAAACTAACATTGTTAAAAAAGAGCGATTTGATTTTTTTAGTGCCGTTAAAATTCAATTGAGACGATTAGAGGAGCGAGGTCAATACCATCAACGTGATGTTGTTAAAAGTAGCATGGATAAGTTTAAAACTTTTTCGAAATCTGAAAAACTACATTTTAATGAGCTAACTGTTGATCTGTTGAAACGTTTCGAAGCTTATTTAAAGAATAATAGAGGATTGGCTCACCGTACCATAGTTAATTATATGATTGCCATTAGAACGATTTACAATATAGCTATTGGTGAGAATTGGGCAGAACGTAATTACTATCCCTTTGGTAGAGGCGGTTATACAATAAAACTTTTGGAGTCTCAAAAGATCGGACTGACAGTGGAAGAAGTTAAATTGCTTGAAAAAGCCGAAGCTCTAACACCTTTCCAGCAGCACGCTCTAAATATTTGGTTAATAAGTTTGTATTTTGCTGGTATAAGAATTGGGGATGTAATACAGCTCAAATGGTCAGATTTTATTGATAATGCGAATCAAGGGTTAAAAAATTAGTGTTATAAAAGCCGCCGTCAGTCTTCCATATGCATGAAGGGTCAAACCTTTTGTGGACCTGACCTTACTTGCTTTCTGTATATCGAATTTTTCAATAAGCCAACTGAACAATGCCTCTATGGGCTGTCTGATTTTAGACACAGCTCTTGAATATAGGTCGTTACAGGCTCTGTCAATTTTTCTCAGAACATCCGCCATTCCCTTTACGGCCTTTACGGGAGTTAGCATTTCAGAGTTAAAGTTGGCATTCATATTTTGAAAAAAAGCAGTGTCATTATATATTTTATCCCCAAAGAAAGTACGGTCTCCAATTTCGGACCAGGGCTATTTAAATAAGGTTAAGTCGTTTACGGAAGCTGGTGTAAATATAATTTGCTCTGGATGTGGCAATTTGTTTGGATTGCAAAACCCCAAAGCATGAAGTTTCATTCCATAATAGTACATACCCTTTGTAGAACAATATCCCTTGCTCGTTATTTCGGGTGCAACTTTACCTGAACGTTTTCCAGAACAGGTGATAATTGGCATAGAATCCAATACGCTTAACTTGTTGGAACAGCCCTTTGGGCCAAATTCGGTTAAAAGCATGCCTGCTAAAGTGCTCATGGCACCAGAGAGTCTGTTTATTCTATAATTAAAGGCTTGGTAAATTCCCAGATCAAAAAACCAGCTCATTAAATATTCACTTGCAAATTGATGTATCTTGTTCATTTTAATAATCCCTTGGTGCTGCATCACAAATAGATAAATGGTTATAATTTCCTGATCTGTAAGTTTTGGTGCATTATTATTGCTAAAGCGTTCGCATTCAAATTGTAAATGTGTTTCAAATTTTTCACAGACATAGTCATATTATTTTTATTAACTTGTAATCCTTGTTATTGCTATTTGTATCCAAAATAATCTTGTTGAAATTGACTATTAAGATACTGGTAATCAATAACTTAAACAAGTTTAAGGCGTTGTTTTTCAACTAATTAAGCTTGTTTTTTTGTTTATTTTCTACCCTTGATTCGCATTAATAATATTACAGTTTCAGAACTTTCATTCCAAATCAATGTTCTGGACAAATAGAATATAAAAAAGAAAGAAAATAGAATCGGTTATTGAAAATATATTATTAATGTGCAGTTTATTTCAATGACAACGGAATTGAATGTTTTGAGTTAAATAGCTCAGTTCAAAATGGATGAACTTATAAAAAGTGTATAAATTAAAATTCTCTTTCCCCATCATCATTACGGGTTTTCTTCTTTGATGCTGTTTTTCTGATAAAATCAATACGTAAACGCAAGATTAATATAACGCTACGCACTTTCGAATCCAAATAGCCAATACTTCTTCATTTGGCTAAACGCTCCCATTCGGATTAACAAAATTTGAGCATAAGAATAAGATAGGTTTACCTCTTCATAATTGCTGATTCAATAAAATTTTGAAGAAATATTTGATAATGCAACAGAAATATCTATATTTGGTAAACCAATCTGGTAAACCAATTTAGATTTATGTGATATCATCCAAATGTCCTTTTGAAAATTATTTTAAAACGGGTAATTATCTAGTCACAACAGATGCTAATGCTTTTGCTGAGGTGAAATATTATAATTTGAACTATGAAAAAACTCATATCCGTTGCATTCTGCCTTTGTATACTTTTTGGATGCGAAAAACCCGTTACGACAAACTCAATTAATGTTAATGATATTGCAGCTTTAACCCAAGCGATTAAAGACTGCAAACCGGGGGATGATATTATCATGGCCAATGGTATTTGGAAAGACGTCCAAATCGAGTTTTTAGGAAATGGCACCAAAGACAAGCCAATCATTTTAAGAGCGGAAACGCCTGGGAAAGTTACGATTGAAGGTGCGTCCAATCTAAAGCTAGGAGGTAGTTACTTGATTGTAAAGAACCTTTATTTTAAAAATGGTCATACCCCCACCAAAAATGTCATTCAATTCAAAATTGATGAAAAAACCGTCGCAATGCACTGCAAAGTGACCAATTGCGTTATTGAAGAATTTACCCAACCCAATCGCGATGATACGGACCATTGGGTGGAATTTTGGGGCAGACATAACGAGTTGAGTAATTGCTATATTGCCGGGAAATCAAATTTTGGGCCTACAATTAGGGTGCGATTAGATGGCAACGAAAATGTTAAGAATTACCATAAAATCATCAACAACCATTTTGGACCAAGACCTCGTAAAGGTGGGCCACATGGAGAGACTTTACAAATAGGTGACAGTGGAACATCCATGACACCATCGCATACCATTGTTCACAATAATTTATTTGATCGTTGCAATGGCGAAGTTGAAATTATTTCAAGTAAATCTAACTTTAACGTGTTTACCAGTAATGTGTTTTTTGAGAGTGAAGGCTCGTTGGTGTTGCGTCATGGAAACTATGCTAAAATCGATGGCAACGTTTTTATCGGAAATGACAATTCAGAATTTATTGGTGGCATCCGGGTCATAAATACCGGACATTGGATTACGAATAACTATTTCTACAAGCTAAAAGGTTTAACATTTAGAGCGCCTTTGGCAGTAATGAACGGCATTCCGAAATCTCCTTTAAATCGATATAATCAGGTTACTGATGTCGTTGTGGCATACAACACTTATATCGATTGCATATCGCCATTTCAATTTGGTGTTGGTTCTAATGTCAGTCAAAGCGAAGTATTGCCAAAATCTGAAATCCGTTCTGCCAGAGCCGAACGCATGATTCTTGCCAACAACTTAATTTACAACCAGAATCCAGATAATTATCCAATTGTGGCCCATGATTCTGTGGATGGTGTTCTGTTTGAAAAGAATATTTTGAATAGTGAAAATAAAAGCGGAGTCACTTCGGGTGGTCTTATCAGAAAAGATTTTAAGATGAAGAAATTAACCGATAATCTATTCGTGCCTATCGAGAATTTTGAAGATGTCTATCGAGGATTTGATTTCGAAACGATCAAAACAGATTTTTTCGGAACTGAAAGAAGTAAGCAAAACGCAGTCGGTGCCATGATAGTTCCCGTTAAAAATAGACCTGTTTTAATCGACAAAAAAAAATATGGAGCCGATTGGTTCGAAACAGAAAAGGAAGCTTACAAACCACAAACACTCCAAGTTTCTAATGCTGATGAACTTAAAGTTCAACTATCAAAAGCAAATTCTGGTGATATTTTGGCTTTAAAATCTGGAGTTTATACGATTGATAAAAAACTAATCATTAATAAAAACATCACAATTACTTCATTAGATATCAACACAAAAGCTGAATTGCAGTTCACTTCTGATAGTATCGCATTTGAAATGCAACCGAAAGCAAGACTTCAAATAAATGAGGTCATTTTGAAAGGGAATGGCAACCAAGATGCATTTGCAACCTTGGATAAAAACATGACCAAAGCATACGATTTATTTTTGGAAAATGTAGAATTGGATAATTTTAACAGCGTGCTAAGAGTCTCTAAAGGTTCTTTTGCAGATACAATTTCTGTGGTTAATTCAGTTATCAAAAACTGCAATCGTGGTTTCCTTTTGAATAAAGAAATAAATGATGGTGGCGATTATAATGCCGAATTTGTGATCATTAAGAACACTGAATTTACCGATATCAAAGAAACCATTCTCGATTATTACCGTGGCGGTTATGACGAGTCGACCATTGGTGGGAATTTAGTGTTTCAGAACAACACCGTTACCAATTCTGGAAAGCTGGAATCAGACCAAATTCTCATAAAAAACAGGGGCATCGTGAATGTCGATTTTTCTAATAACACATTTAAAAACAATCCTGTAAAACTGATTGCCGTGCTTTGGGGCGAGAAAGACCAAAAACCTGTGGATAATACCATTGAAAATTCAGGAAAGATTGAAGTGGTTCAAAACTTGAAACTTAAATTAATGTATTAATAGTTCTCTTATAAAACCAATTTATAAATGAAAAAAATAGTATATACCGTAGTCACACTTTTAACAATTGTTGCTTGCAAAAATAAATCAAAAACGACCTTAGACGCAACCACTAAAAGCAAAACTGAAAATGTAACAAAATATCCAAGTGATGTTCTTCCATTTTTAAATGAATGGAGTATTCTTTGTGGAGATGGCACGCACTCTGACGAATTAGTAAATTTTGAACACAAAGATTTTTTTTATGTTGAAAATGATGCAAACACTAATTGGGTAGTCTATAAAACACCGAACTCTGGAATTACCTCACAAAATTCGAGCAATACCAGGACAGAATTAGGACAAAGAGAGAAATGGACACCAGAAGAAGGTGGTAAATTAACTGGCACATTAAAAGTGATGCATGTGTCAACTTCCGGTGATGCTAGAGTTGCTGCTTCATACTCGGTAGTTGTTGGACAAATTCATGGTAAGGAAGGTCACGAAAACGAACCTTTAAAAATATTTTATAAAAAATTCCCTGGACATACCAAAGGGGCTGTGTATTGGAATTACGAAATCAATACTGAAGGTGATAATTCGGGAAGATGGGATTTCTCAACAGCAGTTTGGGGGTATGATATGTCCTTAATTGGGACAAGTCCTGATACCGCTCCTCCAGAACCTGAAGACGGGATTGCTTTAGGCGAAGAATTCAGTTATGAAATAAACGTTTACGAAGGTGTTATGTATCTGACGTTTACAAGTGACGGTCATGAAACTAAAACGTTTACAAAAAATTTATTAAAATCAGACTTTGCAACAAAAGAAGCTATTCCTCAACAAATATGGACTTTATATGCCTCTATAGGTCGTGACGGCATTGAACGCAAAAATGCCTATGCTGGGGAGACGCAAAATTTCAAACAAGGTGCTTATAACCAAACCAACGGAAAGAATCCTGAAGATAATATGGTGTGGAGTACTGGGTCAGAAACTTATGATGGCGATATCGCCAAACAATATGCAAATGGAGATTATGCCGAAGTATGGTTTAAGGAAGCGACCGTAGGCGAAGGTACAGCTCCTAACAAATAAAATAGAAAACATTGAAGAAAGTCATATTTATCATTGGGGTTTCTGGTGTTGGAAAAAGCACCATAGGTCAATTATTGGCAAAGGAGTTGAACATTCCTTTTTTCGATGGAGATGATTATCATCCCAAAGAAAATATTGCTAAAATGTCTAATGGACAGCCATTGAACGACGCCGATAGAGCAGGTTGGTTGGCTATTTTAAATCAGTTGGCAAAGGACCAAATAAAAAATAATAGTTGTGTTATTGTCTGTTCAGCTTTAAAACAAAGCTATCGAGACCTCTTAAATTCCGGTTTGGAAAAGAACTACAAATGGGTGTATTTGTCGGGTAGTTTTAAACAAATCATTAAAAGAATGAAAGCTCGCGACAATCATTTTATGCCCGCAAAATTATTACAATCTCAATTTGACATCTTAGAAAAACCTAAAAATGCCATTGAAGTTGATATCCGTTTAACGCCAAAAGAAATAGTGAAAAAAGTGAAAGATGCATTAGATCATAAATCGGAATTTGGACTCTTCGGCCTTGGAGTCATGGGGAAAAGTTTGAGTCGGAATTTAGCCAAAAAAGGGTTTAAGATTTCCATTTTCAATAGAGAACTAAAAGGAACTGAAGAAAATGTTGCCATCAATTTCAAGCATGAATTTCAAGAATTATCGTCAGCACTTCCATTTAACAACATTGAATCTTTTGTAAACTCTTTGGAAGTCCCACGTAAGATAATGCTTATGGTCAATGCAGGTAAAATTACCGATATGGTAATTAAAGATTTGATGCCGTTTCTATCGGCAGGCGATATTTTAATTGATGGAGGTAATTCAAATTATAATGAAACAAAAGAACGGTTCGATTATTTAAAATCAAAAGGTATTCATTTTGTAGGCGCTGGTGTTTCAGGCGGCGAAGAAGGCGCATTGAATGGACCATCCATTATGCCTGGTGGCGATAAAGAAAGTTATAAAGCTGTTCATCCATTTTTAGAAGCCATAGCGGCAAAAGATGAAAACGGTTTACCATGTTGTACTTATATAGGAACTGAAGGTAGTGGACATTTCGTGAAAATGGTTCATAATGGCATTGAGTATGTAGAAATGCAATTATTGGCAGAAGTGTTTACGATGCTACAAGCATTGGGAAATAATCCTGACCAAATTGCTGATATTTTAGAATCGTGGAAAGCGCATAGCAATAGTTACTTGTTAGAAATCACTATTGATATTTTGAGGAAAAAAGAAGGCGATGATTGGTTGGTAAATAAAATTATGGACAAAGCTGGCAATAAAGGTACAGGCAACTGGACAACTATTGCAACAGCTCAATTGGGAGTACCAAGTACCATGATAGCGTCCGCTTTGTTTGCTCGTTATTCCTCATTTTATAAGGAAGAACGAATAGTTGCAAGTGGAAATTTTCAATCCAATGAAAGTTCTAAATTCGATGTGACGAATGATGAAATTCTAAAAGTATACCAATTTGGGCGGTTGATAAACCATTATCAAGGTTTTAAATTAATAGATGAAGCTTCAAAAAGCTATAAATGGGATTTAAATTTGAGTGAACTGTCACGAATCTGGACAAATGGCTGCATCATCAAATCTGACCTGATGGTTGAATTGGTAACGGTATTCAAATCAACCAACAACATGTTGACCAATGAGCACATCATCCAACAGATAAAAAAATCAAAACCAGCCGTTAAAAAAGTAGTTTCCCAATGTGTTTTAAATGATTTGCCAATTCCAACCTTAAGCGAGTCTGTTAATTTCCTAAACAATTTCGCCATAGCAAAGTCATCTGCAAATTTAATACAAGCACAACGCGATTATTTTGGAGCACATACCTTTCAACGATTGGATGATGATTCTGGAAAATTCTACCATAGTACTTGGAAATAAAGAACTAAACTAAAACCACCACACCATGCCAACATCCGAAAATAAAAAGTCCTTACTTAAAAAATTTATCGCGATTATTTTGGGCTTTGGTCCTGGAATTTTTGCCATTGGTTATACCATAGGCACAGGTAGCGTAACGGCAATGATTGTTGCCGGAAGCAAATTTGGAATGCAGTTATTATGGGTGCTATTATTGAGTTGTTTATTTTCAGGAGTTTTAATGTTTGCCTATGGTAATTATGCTTTGATTACTGGCGAAACGGCGCTCTACGGATTTAAAAAGCATTTAAAGTTTGGTAAGGTTTTAGCCCTTTTAATTATCGTAGGGATCACTTTTGGACAATGGAATTCCCTGATGGGTATTTTAGGCATTTCAGCCAATATTATTTTTGAAATATTAGCGGCAAATTTTGAAGGCTTGATTCCCTATAAATATGAAACGGTTTTAATTACAGCCATTATCATCATCGTTATTTTCTACTTGCTAATGCTCGTGGGAAAATATACGTTTTTCGAAAAGATTCTGGTCATATTCGTAACACTTATGGGTTTGTCATTCGTTCTTTCATTATGTTTTGTACAGCCACTTCCGGCAGATGTCATTCAAGGGTTAATACCTACCATTCCAGATGTGCCTGGTGGTAAAATGTTAGTTGCTGCTTTTGTTGGGACTACGATGGCCTCGGCTACATTTTTGTCGCGACCTCTTTTTGTAAAAGGAAAAGGATGGACTATAAAAAATTTAGGTCAGCAAAAAAAAGATTCTATAACCGCTGCTATTTTAATATTCTTAATAAGTGCTACCATAATGGCAGTGGCAGCAGGTGCGTTGTTTCACCAAGGAAAAGTGGTTACTCAAGTACTCGATATGGCAAATACTTTAGAGCCAGTTGCGGGTAAATGGGCAGTTTCTATTTTCTTTTTCGGAGCGTTAAGCGCTGGTTTATCCTCTATTTTTCCTTGTTTATTGATAGCGCCATTATTGGTCGCTGATTATCAGTCGGGAGTTTTGGATACCAACTCGAGACAGTTTAGAATTATTACGGCCATCGCCTGTTTAGTGGCGTTAATTGGACCTGCTTTTGGAGCAAACCCAATTGAAGTCCAAATTTTGTCACAAGTATTTAATGTGTTTGTCTTGCCGATTGTTATTCTTGGAATCATATTAATGGTAAATAGTAAGAAAATAATGCAAGGCTATAAAACGGGTGTTTTTGTCAATATTGGGCTGTACGCGTCACTTCTTTTTGCATGTATCATTTCGTACAATGGGGTATTGGCATTAATGGATTATTTTTAAACATCCTCTTCATTAAAAATCATATTGTTGCAATAGAGGACGCTCCGATGGGGCTTAAGAGTCATGATGAGGTTATCTACTACAAGGACTACGCTCCTCTGGAACTGAAAAATCCGTAGGTATGTCATCTTAGTAATATGAATTATCAGATAAAATAAAGGCAAGAGGCGACGCTTTGAGATGGCAGCTATGGACGACATTTTAAAATTTGTTTTTAGTTTAATTTTCAAAATGTTTAATTGAGCAGTAGTATTTGATAATCAATTGAATATAGATTTATGTTAAATGTCTATATATTTTTTGGATAACACCAAAAATCGAGTATATTGGTAAACCAATCTGGTAAACCAGTTTAATGTCGCTAAATATGATGAATTTAAAACAGCTTTCCTTACTACTAATTAGTCTTATTTTTTCCTGGTCCCAATCACAAAACAACGATTTGGTCAGTACTATTTCAGAATTCAATCAAGCAGTTTTAAATGCAAAGCCTGGTACCACAATTACGCTGGCAAATGGGGTTTGGAAAGATGCTGAACTGGTTTTTGAAGGCATAGGAACAAAAGATAACCCCATCACACTTACCGTCGAAAAAAAAGGAAAGGTAACGTTAGAAGGCGCTTCAAATTTACAAATGGCAGGCGACTTTTTAATAGTAGAAGGTTTGGTGTTTAAAAACGGATATACACCAACCAACGCCGTCATTTCATTTAGAAAAAGCAGAGAAGAAATGGCGAACAATAGCCGACTGACAGAATGTGTGATTGACAATTACAACAATCCTGAACGTCAGGTGCAGGATTACTGGATTACCATTTATGGTAAAAATAATCGGATAGATCATAATCATATTTCTGGTAAAAAGAATTTGGGTGTGACAATGATCGTTGGTTTGGATACAAGAGGGAGTATAGAAAACAACCATAAAATTGACCATAATTATTTTGGACCTCGACCAACCTTTGGAAATAATGGAGGCGAGACCTTGAGAATTGGAACAAGTCATAATGCATTGGAAAATTCGAACACGTTGGTAGCGTCCAATTATTTTGATAGATGTAATGGTGAGCACGAAATTATTTCAAACAAATCATGTCAAAACACCTTTAAGCACAATACTTTCTTTGAGTGTACAGGGACGTTGACCATGCGTCACGGCAATGAAACCTTAGTGGACGGTAATGTGTTTATAGGTAACGGAAAACCTAGTACAGGTGGCGTTCGTGTCATCAACGAGACCCAAACAGTCATCAATAATTATCATATTGGCCTAACAGGATATCGTTTTAGAGGTGCTTTTGTGATGATGAATGGTGTGCCAAATTCACCACCCAATCGCTATGTGCCAGTCATAGACTCCAAAGTGAACCATAACACGTTTATCAATTGCGATCATATCTTATTTGGTGCTGGCAGTGATGCTGAAAGAAGTCAAGCACCTAAAACGTCTGAATTTTCGAAAAATATTATATATAATGAACACAAGAAAGACATTATTACGGTTTACGATGATATTAGTGGGATCACATTTAAGGATAATATTTTAGGTCGAAATTCAGAGACGAGTATTAAGGAAGGTTTTATAAATGCCGATATAAAATTGGTAAAAAATGAACAAGGGTTTTTAATTCCTACATCAAATGAAATAAAAACAAAGGTGACGATAAGTCCAAATATTGCCACCAAAGAAAACACAGGAACAACGTGGTATTCAAAGAAAGATAACAACGTAGCCTTAAATTCTGGTAAAATACTTAAAGTAAAAGCTGGAATCAATACCTTATTTGAGATTGTAAATACATCTAAAGCTGGCGATATTATAGAATTGGAAGCAGGAGGAAATTATCTATTAACGAAAGCGGTTCAAATAAATCATCCATTAACATTTAAATCTTCTGGACAAGAAAAAGCAACCATTATGTTTGAACGCATGATGGCTTTTGAGATTCAAAATGGCGGAAGTTTATCTTTAGAAAATATCACGTTTGATGGCGAAAAATCCCCAGATTACGCAGGCAATTCGGTCATAAGTACGAGTAAAAATTCGATGTTGGAAAATTACAAGTTGTTTATTGATAACTGCACATTTCAAAATATGGTCGTCAACCATTCGTTTGATGTATTGCGCGCTTCCAAAGGTACATTTGCAGATACCATCAGCATTCAAAATTCGACATTTAAAAACATCACCGGTAACATTGCGGCTTTGGATAAAGAAACCGATGATATTGGTGCTTATAACGTCGAGTACCTTATCATGAAAAATAATATAATTACCGATTTGCAAGGCGCAGCTTTGAGATTGTACAGAGGCGGGAAAGATGAAAGTACCTTCGGACCATTTCTCGAAATGGATCATAACGTGTTTGATAATGTAGGTCATGGTGCAAAAAACAAATACGATGTTGCAATATCTTTGTATGGTGTTCAGGTAAACGACATTGAAAATAATATTTTCAATGATTCGAAAGCACTTCATATGCATTTGGTGGTTGGTGAACCTATTGTAAATATTTTGAATAACAATTTTTACAATACCGATGCCATTGAGGTTACCGGCGACGAGAAATATACCGTTAAAAATTCATGGAATTTAAATCCTAAATTCAAGGATGGTACCTTTCAATTATCCGATGCGTCAGAATTGAAAGGAAAAGCCACAGATGGTTCAGACCTTGGAATTATACGTAAAAAATAAAGCATGTTTATAAAAAACAACATCCTACTGATTTTTCTGGTTCTAGCTATGGCGACGTCTCCTAGCCATGCACAATCAAAATCACTGTCTAAAGGAAAGAAATCAAATTCAAAAGAACATCCAAATTTGATTCTGACAAAAAAGGGTGTTTCTGAAATAAGGTCAGCATTGGGAACGATTCCAATTTTTGATGCGTCTTTAGCAGAAACTAAAGCAGAAGTTGACGCCGAGATTGCTTTAGGAATAGAGACACCCATTCCAGTAGATTATTCCGGTGGTTACACACATGAACGTCACAAACAAAATTTCTTAATCTTACAAAAAGCAGGAGTTTTATATCAAATTCTGGATGACGAAAAATATGCGAAGTATGTCAAAGATATGTTGATGCAATATGAGGAAATGTACAAAACATTACCATTGCATCCAAAACCAAGATCGTATGCGAGAGGTAAATTGTTCTGGCAGTGTTTGAACGATTCTAATTGGTTGGTCTATGTGAGTCAAGCGTACGATTGTATTTATAATTATTTAACGGAAAAAGAACGGAACAAACTAGAAAAAAATCTTTTTAGACCATTTGCCGATTTTATTTCTGTAGGAAATCCGCAATTTTACAACAGAGTGCACAACCATAGTACTTGGGGGAATGCCGCTGTTGGAATGATTGGTTTGGTCATGGATGATGAAGAATTAATACAACGTGCTTTATATGGGATTAAAGGTCTTGAAATAGACAAAACCGCTAAAGATGATGATGGAGGCTATATCAATAAAGATGGAAAAGCTGGTTTTTTGGCTAATGTAGAACAACCGTTTTCACCTGATGGGTATTATACTGAAGGACCCTATTATCAAAGATATGCGATGTATCCATTTTTGATATTTGCTGAAGGCTTGCAAAATGTAAGACCAGACTTAAAGATTTTTGAATTTAAAGATGGTGTGCTTTTAAAATCTGTAAATGCATTATTAACTTTATCTGATGCAGATGGGGAGTTTTTTCCGCTAAATGATGGTCAAAAAGGGATGTCTTATTATTCTAGAGAACTAGTGACAGCGGTAGATATAGCCTATCATTATGGAAATCGGGATCTTGGTTTATTAAGTATCGCAAAACAACAAGATAAAGTGTTGTTAGATGATTCCGGATTTTCTGTAGCACTGGGTATCAAAAATGGAAACGAAAAACCGTTCGTTAAGAAATCAATTAATTTATCCGATGGTGCTGATGGGTCAGAAGGTGGTGTTGCAATATTAAGAAATGAAGACCTAGAACTTGTTTTTAAGTATGCTGCACAAGGATCCAGTCATGGGCATTATGATAAATTATCATTTTCCTTATACGAAAAAGGCGAAGAAATCATTCAAGATTACGGATTGGCGCGCTTTGTAAATATCGAACAAAAAGGTGGAGGAAACTATTTAAAAGAAAACAAAACTTGGGCAAAACAAACCATTGCTCATAATACAGTAACACAAAATGAAACCTCTCATTTTAATGCAAAATATGATATAGGAAGTCAATATCATTCCGTTTTAAATTATTTTTCTTTTGAAAATGAAAACGTTCAGGTTGTAAGTGCAAAAGAAGCAAACGCATATCCTGGAACAGAAATGCTTCGCACAATGGTGCTAATTAAAGACGAAGATTTCGAAAAACCATATCTGTTGGATATTATGAAGGTAACATCCAATGAAGCCAATCAATACGATTTTCCGTATTATTTTATGGGTCAATTACTTAAAACCAATTTTAAGTACAACACACCAGAAACTCTAAAAGCTTTGGGAACTGATAATGGATATCAACATTTATATCTTGAAGGTTCTACAAAGGCAGAAAGTGAAAACAGTAAGTTGTCATGGTTAAATGAAGGTAAATTCTACACCCTGACTTCTGTTACCAATACGGGCGACGAAATAGTATTCACAAGAATCGGAGCAAACGATCCAGAATTTAATCTGCGACGTGATGCAGCATTAATGTTGAGACGCAAAGACACCAAAAACACACTTTTTGTTTCAGCCATTGAAGCACATGGCGGTTATAGCCCAGTGTCTGAATTCGCTGTAAACTCTAACAGTAGTATCACAGACTTAAAAGTGATTTTAGAAACAGAAGATTACACGGCAATTGCAATAACCAATGTCAACGGAAACACAAAACTATTTATAACGGCTAATACAAACGCTTCAAAAGAAGCAACACATAACTTAAAAATCAATGATAATAATTACCAATGGTCAGGTGCTTATTATTTCAAATAAAAACAAATTAATTAAAAATTATGAAACGAGCTAGTTCGAAATTTCATCATTCATCGGAATGGTTTATAGCGAACAGCATATGACCATTAAAAAATAATAAATATAAACATATGAAAAGATTTAGCGAAAAGTACGTCATCACAAAAGAAATACAATGGGAAGAACTTGGCGGAGGAGTATCAAGAAAGTTCTTAGGTTACGATAACCAAATCATGATGGTAAAAGTAAAATTTGAGAAAGGAGCATTAGGTGCCCCACATCAACATTTTCACACGCAAGCTACCTATTGTGTTTCAGGTAAATTTGAATTTGAAATTAATGGAGAAAAGAAAATTGTAGAAGCAGGAGATGGAGTATATATTGAACCTAATTTATTGCATAGTGCAGTTTGTTTGGAAGAAGGGATGCTAATTGACACATTTAGTCCTGTAAGAGAAGATTTCTTAAGTGGAGGTAAGGTATCTTATTTTGGAGATAAACAGTGATAAGAAAAAAACTGATAGTCCTATCCGTGAAGACCTTATGAAATAGTAATAAAACTCTTACAGGCTGATTACACATTTGCTATATTAACCTAAACATTTACTTTTTTAACATATATAATTTACGAAAACGTTGTAATTAACAATTATTTAATATATATTTGGTAAACCAATCTGGTAAACCAATTTTATCAGGTTGATTTTAAGGCATAAAAAAAAGGACAGGTGCACGCCTATCCTTTCTAAATAAATACTTCTTTGGAGGGAAGTAGTTTTATGACATGTCAACTTTATGATGACACGCTTGGCAAAAGTACAAAAATTATTGTACTATGTCCGTGTTTTGATAGAGTGAATTAGCGTGGTTTATCCATATACACTTTAAACAAAAACAAAACGAATTATGAATCCAAAAATTAAATTGACATTGTTGCTTTTTGCGATATTCAATGTCTCGCTATTTGCTCAGGATGGCTTTACGCTGAAAGGTACCGTTGTTTCCGGTGCTGATTCTCAGCCAATACCAGGAGTAAATGTTCTTATTAAAAACACCACCAGAGGAACCAGTACTGACTTTGACGGCGCCTACCAAATAGAGGTGACGTCCGGAGATGTGTTGAGTTTTTCTTATGTAGGGTACACAACTCAAGAAATTACTGTTACAAATCAAAGTGAGTTAAACGTGTCATTGGCTGAAGATGCTGCCAAATTAGATGAAGTAGTCGTTGTAGGTTACGGTACTCGAAAAAAATCACATCTTACTGGAGCGATAGCTAAAATAGGAGGAGATGAGGTTGCAGCAGTACAGGCTGCGCGTGTGGATGAAGCATTGGCAGGGAAACTACCTGGAGTTAACATTCAAAATCAGAGTGGGGAACCTGGTTCAGATTTAAAGATTCAAATTAGATCAGGGTCATCACTTTCGAGTAATTCAGATCCGCTAATTGTTGTTGATGGGTTTCCAATTTCAGGAAATTTAGCAACGGTTAATCCTAACGATATAGAAAGCTTGGAAGTATTAAAAGATGCTGCTTCTGCTGCCATTTATGGTTCTTTGGGTGCAAATGGTGTTATCTTGGTGACTACTAAAAAAGGGAAATCAGGTAAACTTAATTTTAGTTATAATGCCTACACAAGTATTTCAAGAAAGTATGTAAAAGATATTGAAATGCTTAAGACTGCTGGAGAGTGGGCAGAAGATTTACAATCAGGGGCTTATGATCTTACTCAAACTGATCCACGATTGTTACAATATAGATTGGATGCCTATGCAAATGCACCAGATGTAGTTAGTATGGAAGATTGGCTTTTTAAGTCAGGGAGCAGTACGAGCCACGATTTTAGTATGAGTGGTGGATCAGACAATATAAAAGCGTTTGCTTCAATTGGATATTTAGATACTGAAGGTATTGTTAAAGGGCAAGGTTACGAAAGATATAATGGACGTGTGAATATTGATGCTACTTTAAATGATAAATTTAAGGCAGGAATCAGTATGAATGGATTTTATGGTAATCAGGATATTGTACCATGGGAAATGAGGGATCTTTTAAGAGCGTATAGTATTAGTCCTATATACCATACACAAGCGTCTATTGATTTTGTTCAACAATTGGATATTAAAAGACAAGCATTATTCAATTCAGGGTATACAGCAAACAATTTCGGTCGCTCTTTTGACCAAGACTATAGAGGCGATAAATCTTTAGGTTTAGATCCACAAAGCATCTATGATTTGCAACCAGGTGACGTTGTTCACGATTGGCAGTATGGTAGAAATCTTAATGGTATTGGAGGAACAGGTGATGCAGGTGTAGGTGCCAAATTCGACAATTCAAAAAGGTATAAGAAAACCCTTTATGGAAATGTTAGCACTTACGTACAATACGAAATTTTAGATGGTTTAAATGTAAAAACCATTTTTGGGGCAGATTCACGTGATGTGAATGAGTACTACTATCGTGGTATATTAACAGATGGTCAACAACGTTCCAATCAAACTGATTTGGACATATCAAATATCAAAAAATCTACCATATTAAGTACCACTACTTTAGATTATGCAAAAGTGATTGCTGATAAGCATGATATCTCCGCTGTTATTGGTTTGGAGTTTGTAAACACTAAGTTTAATGGATTGTCATCGCTTGGATCAAATGTGCAAGTTGGCTTGCCTTTAAACTACTCTTATTTTGGGGCTGAAGACGTTATTTCTCGCAGAATTGAAGAAAAGCAGGCTAGAAGAGGTGTTTTTGGACGGTTAGCTTATGCGTTTGATGATCGTTATTTAGTATCGGCTTCCATTAGAAGAGATGGGGATTCACGTTTTGGAGCAAATGAGAGATACGCCGTATTTCCAGCAGTATCTATAGGTTGGAATATTCATAATGAATCATTTTTAGAAGATAACAATGTTATAAGTCTTTTAAAGCCCAGATTTAGTATGGGTTCTTTGGGGACGTCTTCAGATTTAGGATCATACAGTGCCTTAAGTATTTTAGGTACTACGCCAACTGCTTTTGGACCAGGGTTCTTAATCCCGGATGATGTTGCAAATCCGGATTTAACCTGGCAAACGAACAAGGAAACTAACTACGGTCTTGATACAGGATTTTTAAATAATCGATACAGATTTAGTGTAGATTATTATACTTCGGATGTTGAGGATATGTTGATTAATCAAAGTGTTTCCGAGGTTCTTGGTACACCTCAAGTGAGACTTAACCGTGGTGATATTACAAGTTCTGGTCTAGAGTTTGAGCTAAATGCAAATATTATACAAAACGATGGTTTTTCTTGGAGTGTGAGTGCTAATTTATCTACGGTTAATTCAGAAATCACTAGCCTAGGTGATTTAGATGAATTACCTCGTCAAATTTACGGTGGACCCGCAGATAGAGGTGCTGAGTTTAGAAATTATGTTGGCGGAGAACTTGGTGAAATGTGGGGCTATGAAAGCGCAGGCCAAGTTGAGTCCATATACATTGCAGATCCAACTAGAAATGTTGGATATGGAAGTGGCGTTCATTATGTGGTAGATCAAAATGGAGATGGTGAAATTACTTACGAGGATGATTATGTTAAATTAGGATCAGCAACTCCAGATTTTTATTGGGGATTGTCAAGTAATTTAAACTATAAAGCTTTTGATTTATCATTTCAATTCCAAGGATCGCAAGGAGCGGAAGTATATAATATTGATCCAATTTACTGGCAATCATTATTCCGCGACGCTACAGGACCAAATTTTGATGCTAATAATGATGGCATTGCTGATGCTAACGGTCTACATTATTTAGAATCAAGAAACGTACATGGCGGATTTGTTCAAGACGCCTCTTACGTTGCATTAAGAAATATTACTTTAGGGTATACACTTGATTCAGATTTCATCAGTAAAGCCGGTATTGGTTCTATGAGAGTTTATCTTGCCGCTACTAATTTATTATATATCATGGGTAAAGACTACACATCATTTAACCCTGAAGGTATAGAGACCGAAAATAATGGTTATGCGGGTCCAACAACTTATGGATATCAAGAAGGTGCGAGCCCGATTGTTAGAAGTTTTACGTTTGGCCTTAATGTTAATTTTTAATTGAGAAACAGATGAAAAATATAAGATTTATATACGTAGCAATAGTGTCCTTTGTGCTGGTAACAGCGTGCGACAATGATTTGGATCAATCACCTGCTTTAGATTTGGAAGCAAGTAATATAGAGGATTATGCACCCGTTTTGAATGCAGCATATTACTATCATACTGGGGTTGCAATGCCACAATTGGTTATGGGCGATTTTAGAGCTGACAATATGTTAATGATTGAAAGCCCGTTTACCACAATGGATACGTATAATGCGGATTTAGAAGGAGGGGATATGTCTGGAGCATTTTTTAGCCCGGTTTATAGTAATTTGTACAAGTCAATTTTAAGTGCAAATAATGTTATTGATAATTCAATGAACGCTACGCAAGTAGCTGAGGCTAAATTTTTAAGAGCTTTATCTTACTTCAAGCTTGTATTGGTTTTTGGTGATGTTACAATTAATTTATCACCTTCACCAAGCATCTCCGATACTTCAATTTTAGTGAGACAGCCAGCGAATGACGTTTATAATGACGTAATTATTCCTGACTTTAAAGACGCCATAGCCGGTTTAACTAATTCTGGATTAGCATCTGGGCGCGCATCTCAAATTGCTGCACGAGCATTTCTTGGTAAAGTATATATGCACAGAGGTGATTATACTAGTGGGGTAACAGAGTTTGCAGCTGTTGTAAACGGAGCTGCTGCTGCAGGGATAACCTTAGAAGCCGATTTTGCAAACGTTGTAACGGATGTAAGTTCAGAAATTATATTTGCTACTCAAATTGCAGCTTCTATTCCAAATGCAGATGGTTCTACTTCTGCTTCTACGTTCGTAGGATGGTTTGGTGGCGCTGATACAAAAACGCTTACCCCTTTAGATCCACGCTTAACTGCTGCTTTTGATGCTAGTAGTGCTGCTGGTGGAGGTCCAGATTTAAGAAAAGCACTATCTATTGATGTGGCTAATAGAAGAGGTGTGAAATATACAGGAGGTCTTGATCAGGACTTTATAGAAATGAGATTATCAGATGTGATTCTATTGTATGCAGAAGCACTTAATGAAACTGGCACGCCTGCAGCAACTGTACTTACTTTATTAGATCCAATAAGAATGAGAGCAGGTTTAAATAGTTTAACGGGCACCGCAACGACTCAAGCTGATGTTAGAACAGCTATTGCTAATGAAAGAAGAGTAGAGTTAGCCATGGAAGGTCACAGATGGTTTGATTTGGTGAGAACTGGTGCAGTTGATGCTGCAATGGGTGAAACAGTTAATAGTAATTATTATGTGTTTCCAATTCCAAATTCAGAAATTCTTGCAACTAATGGGGTAATTACACAAAATCCTGGTTACTAGAGTCAAGTCAGCTCATAAAAACGCGTGATTATTTTCACTCGAAAGATAAAGGTGCTTTTGTCAAAGTGAACTATTACGGATTAAAAGTAAATCATTAGATTATTTGAGTTAGTCCAAATTAATGCCTTTGTTGAGTTTTACTGATCTTTATAGATTAGTAAAACTAGCAAAGGAAAAAAAATTAAAGTTTTTTTAAAATTTTTAACAGCCATTCTGGTTAACCAATTGTGTAATTTTGATTAAATCATTAAAATTAGTATATGAAATTAGACATACCTACAAAAGGCGATAACGAAAAGATAGCAAAGGATATTATTTCTAAAATAAGAGATTTTATAAATCATAAAAACTTAGAGCCTGGTGATAAGTTGCCCTCTGAGAGAAGTCTCTCAGAAAAATTTGGGGTATCACGAGGTAACGTAAGGGAAGCAATCCAAAAATTAGAGCTATATGGACTTTTGAAATCCATTCCCCAAAGCGGCACTTTTGTTGCAAATATTGGTATCATAGCACTTAATGGCATGATTGAAGATATTTTGCGTTTAGAAAAGCCAGATTTTAAATCTCTGGTTGAAACAAGGATTTTATTAGAGTTAAAAACAGTCAGACTTGCAGCAAAGAGAAGAACGCCCGAAGATTTAATTCAAATGAGGGAGGCATTGGATGCTTACACCAAAAAAGTTCTCAATGGAGAAAATGCTGTGCAGGAAGATTTGTTGTTTCATTTAGCGATTGCAAAAGCTTGTGGGAATAGTACCATGAATACGTTTATGCTTACTATTACACCAGAGATTATCACAAATTTTGAAAAACACCATGTTTGTGATATAAATGTACGGGTAATTGGTATTAAGGAGCATGAGGCCATTTTTGAGGCGATAAAAAATCAAGATCCAGAAATAGCAAAACAAAAGATGAAAGATCACTTTAGAGAACTTTATAAGTATTGTTACAATATTTAAAAAATTAGAATGAAAGTATAAATGCACGCTTGTGTTTTCATTGGGTAAAATGGAGGGAAGTAAGTAGATTCATAAATAATTTCATCCGAAATTATGAGGTAATCAGCTCACTTTTATAGATAAAAAATAGTTCTGTCACATTAATGGTTAATGGTGACACAGGAAGATTTTGTTTTAAATCGAAAAAATTATGAAAGTTAAAAATTTAAGATGGTGGGTAGTGGCGTTGATCGCTATTGCTACTGTAATTAATTATATCGATCGTACATCATTAAGTGTTCTTTGGCCAGAAATCGCTAAGGAACTGTACCCTGGACATTCAGCCGATGAGACCAAGTCCATTTACGCTCTTATTTCAATCATTTTCGTATTTTCTTATGCTTTTGGGCAAGCGATATTCGGTAAAATATTCGATTGGGTAGGTACCCGAATAGGATTTGTACTTTCTATTGGCGTTTGGTCCATTGCCACTGCGTTACATGCTTTAGCTCAAGGGGTTTTAAGCTTTGGTATATTCCGCGCCATATTAGGTGTTGCGGAAGCTGGTAACTGGCCAGGAGCTACTAAAGGTAATGCGGAGTGGTTTCCAACCAAAGAACGTGCTCTCGCACAAGGGATTTTTAACTCTGGGGCTGCAATAGGAGGCATTATTTCCATTCCATTAATTGCATTTTTAACCATCTATTTTAGCTGGAAATCTATATTCATCTTGATTGGTCTAGCAGGTTTGCTTTGGTTGATACCATGGTGGATTTTAGTAAAAGCGCCGCCTAAAAAACATCCTTGGATTACAGATAAAGAAAGGGAATATATTTTAACAGGCCAAAAAAATGAAGATTTTGACGGCGATGGAATCGAAGATCAGGAATATAATCCAAACACTAAAGAACTCCTTGGTCATAAACAAAGTTGGGGTGTAATTCTAGCATCAGCAGCTATTGATCCAATATGGTGGTTATTTGTTTTTTGGATACCCATTTATTTAAATGAAGTCTACGGTATGGATGTGAAATCTATTGGCCTTTATGGTTGGGTACCATATGCAGGGGCTATGTTGGGGGCTTGGTTTGGAGGACTATTAGCACAGAATAGATTAAAGGCGGGTTGGAGTGTTAACAAAACTCGAAAAATGGTCATTACCCTAGGATGCTTAATTATGTTACCAGCATTGTTGGCAATGGCAAGTCCGGGTGGTCCAACGACAGCAGTTATTATCATGGCAGTGATCTTGTTTGGATTCCAAACAGCGATTGGAAATATTCAGACTTTACCTAGTGATCTTTTTAGTGGAAAAACCGTAGGGACATTAGCAGGATTCTCTGGTATGGCGGCTAAACTTACCGCAGCCGGTCTAACGTATCTAGTGCCATGGTTAACGAGCGGAGGAAACTATACTCCAGCATTTATTATCGGAGCTGCGTTAGCTATTTTAGCGTTGGCTAGTGTGTGGATATTTATTCCGAAAGTTAAACCTATGATTAAAAAAGTATAGCATAATTATAAATTTAAAAAATTATTAAAGATGAGCAATTCAAAAGAAAAAGTAGCAGTAGTAACAGGCGCAACAGGCGGTATAGGTTTTGAAGTCGCAAAAAGATTAGGAAAAGATGGCTACACGGTAGTATTGAACGGTATTGACGATGCTGCTGGTGCTGAAAGGTTAAAGGAACTTAAGAAAGAAGGAATTACCGCCGAGTATTATGGTTTTGATGTGACAGATGAGAAACAGGTAACGTCAAACATCAAAAAGATTGGAGAAAAATATGGCAAAATTGATGTGCTCGTTAACAACGCTGGTGGATTAGGCGGAAGATCAAGATTTGAAGAAATGACCACTGAATTTTATAGATCTGTCATGGCGCTTAACCTTGACTCTGTGTTTTTTGCTTCAAGAGCTGCGATACCGTTTCTAAAAAAGGGTGATCATCCTTCTATTATTAACTACACTTCAAATGCAGGATGGACCGCAGGTGGACCGGGAGCAGGAGTATATGCAACCTCTAAAGCTGGTGTGCATGCCATTACTAGAGCCTTAGCAAAAGATTTAGCTGAATACGGCATTAGAGTAAATGCAGTATCTCCAGGGACTATTGACACACCTTTTCACGCCCAAATTAAAGCAACCAAGCCAGAAGTTTTTGCGTCTTGGGCAGATAATATCATGTTGGGAAGATTGGGTCAACCAGAAGATGTAGCTGGTGTTGTGTCATTTTTAGCAAGTAAGGATGCATCTTTTATAACGGCTGAAACTATCCAAATTGGTGGTGGACAAGCTTTAGGTATCTAATATTACAATTTTAATAAAAGAAGAAATGAATAAATTTAAAGGAAAAGTTGCCGTTGTAACGGGAGGTTCAAGAGATATTGGTAGAGCAATTTCTATTAGACTTGCAAAAGAAGGTGCTAAAGTAGTTGTCAACTACAATAGTTCTGAAGCTGGAGCTCATGAAACTGTAGCTGAAATAAAAGCTTTTGGAGGTGAAGCTATTGCAGTTAAGGCAGATGTCTCTAAATTAGATCACATTAAAAATTTAAAGGCAAAAACGGTTGAAGCATTTGGAGATAAAGTCGATATTCTGGTTAATAATGCCGGTGGTCTTTTTGCCCGTAAAACCTTACAAGAGTTAGATGGGTCATTTTATAACTTAGTTATGGATGTCAACTTTAAATCTACTGTTTTTGTAATGCAAGCATTTGAACCTTTAATGGGTAAAGGAAGCTCAATCGTCAATCTTTCATCTCAAGCATCAAGAGATGGTGGTGGAGGTGGATCTTCATTATACGCATCTTCTAAAGGAGCGGTAACGACCTTTACCAGAGCAATGGCAAAAGAACTTGGGCCTAAGGGCATTCGGGTTAACGCAATCTGCCCTGGTTTGATAGGAACTAAATTTCATGATGATTTTACTAAAGATGAAATTCGTACTAAAGTGGCCGCAGGTACACCTTTAAAAAGAGAAGGTAAAGCTGCTGAAGTTGCTGATTTGGTGGCGTATTTATGTTCAGACGAAGCTTCGTTTATCACAGGAAACAACGTGGATATCAACGGAGGACTTGCGTTTAGTTAAATTATGATTATAGTTCATAAAAGTAAGAAATATGGGTAAAGTAGTCACCTTTGGAGAAATTATGTTGCGGTTATCAACAGAACGGCATTTGCGTTTTTCTCAAGCAAATTTCTTTGCAGCGTCTTATGGCGGTGGCGAATTTAACGTCGCTGTTTCTCTAGCTAATTATGGTATTCCCACAGCGTTTGTAACACGTCTTCCTGATAATGAAATTGGTGCTTGTGCCTTAAAAGAAATGCGCAAGTTTAATGTGGAAACTACTAATGTCATTTATGGCGGCGACCGTTTGGGCATTTATTATCTTGAAACCGGTGCAGGTACTCGAGGAAGCAATGTCGTTTATGATAGAGCCAATAGTTCTATGGCCACCATTCAAAAGGGAGCAATAGATTGGAAAGCTGTATTGAAAGATGCCACTTGGTTTCATTGGAGTGGAATTACACCTGCCATATCAGAATCAGCCGCACAAGAATGTTTGGAGGCTGTAAAAGCAGCTCATGAATTAGGGATTACGATCTCATCAGATTTGAATTATAGATCAAAATTATGGCAATATGGAAAATCGCCAAAAGAGGTCATGCCAGAACTGCTGAAATACAGCAATGTCATCCTTGGCGATCTTGACACCGCATTTTTTATGCTTGGACAGGATAAAGTCAACCCAAATTATCAAGATGAAAAATCACTTCCGGTTTTATATGATAAATTGTTTGAAATTTGCCCAAATCTGAATACTGCAGCAACCACATTAAGATATTCTATTAGTGCATCACACCAACAAATTGGAGGTGTTTTATATGATGGTAAACGCTTGTTAACTGCTGATATTAAAGACGTCACTCCCGTAGTTGATCGCGTTGGAAGTGGTGATGCCTTTATGGGTGGATTGATTTACGGATTAGTTAATGATTCCAATGACAAAAAAAGAGCTTTGGATATTGCCGTAGCTGCATGTTGTTTAAAACATACCATTTCAGGGGATATTAATTTGACAACCCTTGATGAAATAGAAAAATTAATAAGTGGAGATGCTTCAGGAAAAGTGTCGAGATAAGTGATTATCATCTTCTTTTGTAACAAATAGCAAATGACAACAAATAAAAAATCAGTTTTGATTTTATGCGGTGGTGGTCCTGCACCTGGTATCAATTCTGTTATAAGCACTGTTGCAAAGGTTTTTCTAAATGATGGTTATCGTGTTATAGGTTTGCACGAAGGCTTTAAAGGGCTTTTTACTGAAAATCCAGAGCTAAAAGAATTTGATTTTTTTCACGCCGATAGAATATTCAGTAGAGGTGGTTCAACGCTGATCATGAGTCGTTTTAAGCCTAAAGATGAAAAATTAAATTTGAAGATTTTTAAAGATTATAATGTCAAATTATTAGTTACTATTGGAGGGGATGATACAGCATCGACCGCAAATAGAATTACCCAATATTTACAAAAGGAAAACATTTTAATTTCCAATATCCACGTTCCCAAGACCATTGACAACGATTTGCCGTTACCGGATAGAAACCCGACTTTTGGATTTCATTCTGCAAAAGACGAGGGAGTTAGAATAGGAAATACGGCTTATGAAGACGCAAGAACCAGCCAAAACTGGTTTGTGATGTCGGCCATGGGACGGTCTGCAGGCCATTTGGCATTTGGAATTGCCGCAAGCTGTCATTTTCCAATGATGGTCATTCCTGAAATGTTCAATAAGACTGAAATAACTTTGGATAAGGTAGTTCGCTTGGTTATTTCATCAATAATTAAAAGAAAACTATTAAATATCAATTATGGTGTAGCCATGATAAGTGAGGGTATTTTCCATAATTTATCAAAATCAGAACTTGACAAAAGCAGAATTAATTTCACTTATGATTCACACGGCCATCCAGAATTGGGAAATGTGAGTAAATCCCATATTTTAAATGTGCTGGTTGAAAACAGACTGAAGGAAATAGGATTGGATGTTAAAACACGACCTATTGAACTGGGTTATGAGCTCCGTTGTTGCAGGCCCATCGGTTTTGACCTGACTTTGTGTACCCTTTTGGGGATTGGAGTCAAAAAATTGTTTGATGAAGGAAAAAGTGGGTGTTTGGTATCTGCAAATTCACGAGGAGAAATACTTCCTCTATATCTCACCGATTTGCAGGATGAAGAAGGAAAAATTAGACCCCGGTTGGTTGAAATAGATTCTGAATTTGCACATTTATGTTTTCAGAATCTACATTATTTGAAAGCAAGTGATTATGGAATATTAAAGGATTTTAATATAAATCCTGAAGACTATGATTTTGATAAAATACTAATAGAAAAATAAAATGGCACAATATTCAAGAATTGAAGTCGCAACAGTAATGGCGAAAACTGGCTTAGTGCCATTATTTTACCACGATGATGTTGAGGTAAGTAAAAAAGTTTTAAAGGCATGCTATGATGGTGGTGCACGTTTGTTGGAATTTACAAGTCGAGGAGATTTTGCTTATGAGATCTTTGCAGAATTAAACAAATATGCCATTGCAGAACTTCCAGGAATGGTGTTGGGCATTGGGTCTGTTACGGATGCAGCGGCTGCGTCATTATATATGCAGCTAGGAGCCAATTTTATTGTTACTCCTGTGTTGAGGGAAGATATTGCATTGGTCTGTAATAGGCGCAAAGTACTCTGGTCCCCTGGTTGTGCTACCTTGACCGAGATTGCCAAAGCGGAAGAATTGGGCTGTGAAATTGTTAAATTATTTCCTGGTGATGCGTATAGCCCAGGTTATGTGAAAGCAATGAAAGGGCCGTGTCCATGGACAAGCATCATGCCTACAGGTGGCGTTGCGCCAACAAAGGAGAGTTTGACCTCATGGTTTGATGCTGGGGTTACTTGTGTAGGGATAGGATCTAAACTTATTGTGAAGCATAGCAGTGGCAACTTCGATTACGCCGAAATAGAACGATTGACGGCATTTTCCATAAAATGCATAAAGCAAATTAAAAGTTAATACTCATGCATCAAGCGGCAATCACACTTAAGAAAATTTCTAGACTCTCAGGGTATTCGGTTTCTACAGTGTCAAAAGCGCTTAATGATAAGAAAGACATGAGTACTGAAACTAGGGAAACTATTTTAAATATTGCCAAAAAGTACAATTATGTGCCGAATTATTACGCCATTGCTCTGCGTAAACAGCAAACAAAAACCTTGGCTGTCATTATTCCGCATAGTTCCGAGCAGTTTTATGGCGATCTTCTGTCTGAGATTCAAAATATGACTCCGAGCTTATTCGGGGCTAAACTAACTGACAGTCACTAAAATGTTCGTCAGTTTCTAATTTCTGAATTCGGAATAAGATTCTTGCCTTTGCCTAAAAGTCTTTTAACTTTTTCAGCCATTTGTCAAATTCAGTTGTTTTCTCACTAAAGAACATATGTATTGTATCTACTTGGATACAAGTCTAAGTAGAATTTCTGAATAATATTAGTTTGGATGGGTTTTTCAGTAGAGTGAGTTTAATTCTGAGCAGCAGTTGGAAAAAAGAGAAGTTGCCAAAACTACAGGCAGAACTGGCCACGGCAAAGATGGCACCTGAAATAAGAATACAGCCACTTTTGCACCGCTGGTGTCCTATCCCTATCTGTAAAAAAGGGAGATTGCATACGATTCCTGTTCAATGATCGTGGGCGTCCCGAGAATTGGCGAGTTTTACTAAAAGAATAGGAAATTGAATCTAAGCAACTAAAGATTATTCTGCAAATGCGGACTGGCTCTGCTATGCCCTAATTTTAAAATTAAACCATAAAAACCAGAGATTGTTAATCAAAATCACTAAAAAGCGGCAGAAAACCTTAGAAAACAAGCAAGTTTTGTATGTTTTGTCTACATCAATCAGAACCCAACTTCAACTATCATTCCCTCAACTTAACGTTTTACCCATAGACGGCAAATCAACCGGATTCGTCAACACAGGAGTCAGCTCTAGCCTATCGGCGAGCCGAATCCTTAGTTATTGTAAACTGGGCTTTTTTTCTCAGTTTAGTTTTTTAATACGTTGCGATTGTCAGTCCGCTGTTCTTCCCCTAACTCTAAAAATTTGCTTTAAAAATCACCTTTTTGAGTGGTAAATCGGATTTTATGGTCAGAACTTACATTAATTTCTATTCTTCAGGTCGTAGCTCTATTTCATTTTATCATTTCTAAATGCTCTCTGATTTCTTGAAAGTTATTTCTTGTTTCAACTCTTTCCATTTGTTTTAGAATATTGTTTTCAAAAATAAACTCCGTGGTAACTAAAAAGTCCTTAATCTTCTCTGTGTAGTACAATTTTTCTACTTTTTTGGCTTGCGTTTGCTGATATAGTCCTTTGTTCGTAGGCTGACCATATTGTTTTATAAAATCTTCTTTAGCAATGCCCAGATTATCAAATGTTGAAAATTTGCTATTTTCTCGTGCATCGAATGAATATTGAAGTGGCGCGCAGGAAAATACAGAAATCAAAGCAAGTATTAAAAGAATAGAGCTGCATCTTGAGAGAATACTTTTTCCGTTATAATTGTGTTTTTTGTTTTTCATTTTATTTTGACTTTAATTGTTTCCTATGTTCATCTTTACTCATAATTAAAATTAGTATAGCAATTATTGCTGACCAAAAATGGCTTTTTTTTGCCTTGTTTACAACAAAGATGTATATATAACACAAAGTAACGTATATATTACCTATGTACCCCATGCCATTTCTGTTTGTCGTTCTCAAATGTACCCGATTCCTGTAAAGAATCCAAGGCTCATTTCTTATTGTTCATATCTCAAATGTATCAATTTGGAATCTAAATATCACTCCGAGCTTATTGGGGCTAAAGTAATCCCTACCCAAATCTATTCCTCCAAAGGCGGACAAGCTGTTATGCCTATAGACGGCAAATTAACCGGATGCGTCAACACAGAATGCAGATCTGGCCAACTTAGCGAAGCGATCTCATGACTGAAGGGAGTAATCGGCGAGCCGAGTTCTTAGTTATTGGCATTAGTTATTTTTGTTAATCCAGTTAATAATTTTGTCCATTGCAATATTGTCAATTTCCCTAATTTCACTCTTATTTGATTTACTCCACTCTCCGTTATTTAAAGTTAAATAAGGATCCATATTTTCCAAAACTTCGACGGTTATAAATCTATTGTCAAATTCCTCAAGTTTCATAACTACATATTTCGCATCAATAATTTCATCTTTATTTCCAATTATATACAATACAGGAATTTTTATGTTTTTGTAATAAAACTCTGTATCTGTTTTTATAATATCAATAAATTGAGAAGATAAATAAGCATCTGAAATATATTTTGGAAATTTTAATTTTTTCCTCACTTTTTCACACTCCTTTAGGATTTTTGAATAATCATCATATTTGTGTATAATGTAATTGAAGGTGTCAATTATTTTTTCCGTTTCTTCAATTGTCTTGTCTCTATTTTTGAAAAAGTCTAATCTCGAAACATTATTTTTAAATGATTCTCCTGGATTTACATGAGTAGACATCTGAATTAGAAAGTCAACTTTGATAGCATACTCAAAAACCCCAATCGACGCTATTCCTCCAAGACTGTGACCTAAAACCCCTATTTTTTTATGTTTTAGCACATCAATATTTCGTAAATACTGTATGCAAAAATTCAAATCATTTTTTAGTGGGCTAACTTTTTGAGTGTATTCGCCCTCGGATTTGCCAATACCTCTTTCGTCGAAACGGTAAACAGCAATATTGTTTTTTAAAAAATTTTCAGTTAGTTTAGGATGAGTATAACGTGTGTCTTTCCCGCTGCCTGAAACGATTATGATTACTTTGTCAAAATTTGATTTAGGAGTTATTAAAGTTCCAGAAAGTTTAATGTTTTCATTGGTATTTTCAAACTCTATATCCTGATAAATATAATTTTCCTTTTCATTTATTTCTCTTTCGTATTCCAATATAGTTTGGCCACTTATCTTAAAAGTCGAAATCCATAAAATAAGTAACAATGCTTTTTTCATAATTAATGTCAACAACGTTATAACAAACATGTGTTCATTATCCTGCCAATTTAAGATATATCGAACATCTGGTCAATTTATCTTTTATATTTTACTGAAAATCAAGCGGATTTTGAATTTGTTTGAAGCGGTAGCACTTAAGTGATAATTTAGAAGCTACCCAAGTGTACCGCCCCTTGTCCGTTTATTTCGAGCAAAGTGCTTCCCCTAAAATTCTTGGACATAATTCTAATGTTTCTGAGGTCCATTACGTGCCCCTCATTGGCGTAAAGTACCGGCAACCAGTTAAACGCTATTTCAACCTGCGACATTAAAACCTAGTCCGCTTTCTATCGCGCTACGAGACTCTACTATAGCGCTATAGGAGTGGGAGCAGGTTTGAAAAGGATATTTGCCAAACGTTTTAGGAATTTTCATGAACAGATGTCCGCTGATGAAAACAAAACCAATGGATCTTTAAAAAATAAAAAAAATATAAATTTTTCTTGGCATGGTAAAGTTCAGTATCTATATTTGTCCTCTATTTTTAACTAATCTAAATAAGAATAATGAAATACTTTTTCCTGTCGGGTCTTCTATTCCTTAGTCTCCATACATTTTCCCAATCTCAATTAACTGGTCAAATTAGAAGTGAATCGAACGAACCACTCCCAGGCGCTACCATATATCTGGAAGAATTACAAAAAGGGACCACATCAGATTTTAATGGGTTTTATACCTTACAGGATATTCCGGAAGGCACATGGACCGTAACAGTAAGAATGTTGGGTTTCCAAACCACAACCGAAAACTTAAAATTCACTTCTAAGGGTAATGAAACTTATAATTCGACTTTAAAAGAGCATTACGGTAGTCTGGACCAGATCGTCATTTCTGCCAGTAGGCAACCGGAATACCTCTCAGAAATTCCTGCGTCGGTTACCGTTGTAAATGCGGTAAAACTTAAAGAATTTGCGCAACTCACCTCTAATATCAATGATATCCTAGCCTTTACGGTTCCCGGGCTTGCCGTAAGTACAGGTACGTTTTCCAATTGGGGACAAACTTTAAGGGGCCGATCTTTATTGGTGATGGTGGATGGAATTCCTCAATCCACCCCTCTACGAAACGGACAATTGGGCATTAAAAGTGTCAACTCTAATGATATCAGTAGGGTTGAAGTCATAAAAGGTGCTACATCTATTTTCGGGAACGGAGGCAGTGGGGGCTTTATCAACTATATCACCAAAAACCCAAATACGTCAAAAAAAATAAGTGGGACCACCAATATTTGGGGCACTTCCCAACTTTCAGATGCTACTGATGCATTAGGGTTTGGGGCTTATCAATCTCTTACTGGGCAACTGGATAAACTAAGTTATTACGTGAGTGGAAGTGTCGAACAAACCGGAAATAAATATGATGCGAAAGGGGTTCCGCTTCTTCCAACCTACGGTTTTGACAATACAAATAGTTATAGCACTTATGGTAAATTGGAATATTTACTTTCTGAAAACCAAAAATTAACTCTTAACGGCAACTTTTACAAATCGCTACAAGATTCTCCTTTTGTTCCAGTTTTCGCCGACGTAGAGGTGTTAAATGAGGAAGGAGATTATATCTTGGAGCCCGGTTACGGTATTAAAGGTTCAATCCCGGGAGAGCAGCCTACAGGTTCTGAATTGACAAATGGACGATTAAAATATAATTTAAACGACATTTTTTCTGGAACAACGGATTTTGAAACTGACATCTATTATTCCAAAGCCAAAAGTATTTTCTTTTATTCTGATAAATTTGAAAACGGAGGCCAGTCTGTGGTCAATTCAGAAAAATATGGCTTGAGACCTAACTTCAATACTAGAATCAATACCTATGGTAATATAGATCTATCCTTTATTTATGGCCTGGATCTATTAAGGGATAAAACAAATCAGGGGCTCTTGGATGGACGACTTTGGGTGCCAAATATTGAGCTTGTGGGCGTGGCTCCTTATGTACAGACAACCATGAAACTAGACAGTAAATGGGTTTTTAAAGTAGGTTTGCGATACGATGATTTACATATGGATATTGTAGATTATAGCACCTTACCATACTCGCCTAAGGGCGATGGTAACTTTAACCCGTCGGTGTTTGTTCAAGGAGGTGCGCTAGCCTTCAATAATCTTGCATTTAATATGGGTGTCAGATATATTGAACATCAGGAATTTATTCCGTACGTCAGTTATTCCCAAGGGTTTTCTATAGCTGATTTGGGTTCCATTTTACGGTCTGCAAGCGCTGAAAATATTAATGATATTCAGTTAGAACCAGCAGTGACTAACAATTATGAATTTGGATTTATTTCAAAATTCAATAATTTGCGTATAGAGGCCGTAGGGTACTACAGTACCTCAAATTTAGGTACTGGAGTCGTATTTAATGATGCGTTAAATTCTTTTGTACCTTCTGTGCAACCTCAAAAAATATTTGGTGGCGAGCTTTCTGTTGACTATGTTTTTGCTAACAATAAATTAATTTTGGGAACGTCCTATTCTTATGTAGAAGGGCTTAAAAACGAAAAAGACGATAAAAACAACTTAAGTTATGTGGGTGGAGATGTCATCTCTGCTCCCAAATTAACCGCCTATGTAACCTGGAAGCCTACCGAAAGGATCAGTACAACCTTACACATGATCAATTTAAGTGATCGAAAGCGTTTTGACCCGTTTCAGGATGCCAATGGAAACTATGCTTTTAGACACACTGAGTTTCCTGTTGAAGGTTACACATTGGTCAATCTAACGGCCACATACCAAATAAAGAATAATATTGATGTCTCGCTAGGTGTAAACAACCTATTTAACGCGTATTATTTACCTGCAAGATCACAATGGGCAGCCCCATTACGAACTTTTACTGCAGTAGGAGAAGGGGCTAATGCCCGTATGGGTGTGACTTATAATTTTTAGATGTACTAATGGCAGTTATTTATGGACTGCCATTTATAAATAACGGGATGCATACCTAATCAAACCAATTCCTTGAAGCCTTTATCAAAAATAGTTAAAAAAATACATCTTTATTTAGGGTTGTCTTGCGGTATATTGGTATCCATTTCAGGCTTAACCGGTGCAATGTATGTGTGGCAGCCAGAGCTGGCTGCCGCCCTAAATCCAAAATTATTACAGGTAGAGTCTATAGGTATGGTTTCTGAAGAAACACTATTAAAAACTGCTTTTGCACTTTATGAAAAGCATCAGGACTCCGTAGTGAAGCTATTTCTCCCTTATCGAGAACAGCAGACAATTTCAGTGGTCTATACTAATGGGCGAACTCTTTATTACCATCCTGAAAACGGGATGGTCTTAGGACAAAAATCTGCTTCTATATCCTTTTTTGAGAACTTACTAAATATCCATCGCACGCTTGGAGTCCCAAAAGTTGGTAAATATATTGTTGGCGGGAGTGCTGTTTTATTTTCTCTCTTTCTACTGACCTCTGGACTCTTCCTATGGTGGAAAAAATACAGATCTAATTTTGGAAAAGGTGTCAAAATTAAATGGAAACGAAATAAAAAAAAGTTAAATTATGACATTCATAAAACACTTGGAATTCTTTTTTTAGTCCCATTAACTTTTATGGCCTTTTCAGGTGGGTATTTTACTTATAACACTTACTATAAAAAGGGTTTTACAGTGATGGATGGTTTTGCAGCAAACAGTAAACTGGATACATTGCTTCAAGAAAACGACCATTTCAGTGTAAAGACCTTACTCAACAATCCAGATGAAAACTATGCACTGCGAGCAATTTACTTTCCCGAAAATTCAACTGGCACCTATCAATTTAGATATATAAAAGAGCGAAAAGTTGTTCCTGGTCTTAGGAAAACAAAGGAATTAAAACTAGGGAACAATGGCGTAATCAGCAGTACGACCTCTTTTGAAAGCGATCTTTTGAGTGCACAAATAGTCGCACAAATGTACCCCATCCATACTGGAGAAATTACAGGGCTTTTAGGAAGAATTTTAGTTTTTATTTCTGGATTTGTTCCCGTAATTTTATTTATAACGGGGTTTAGATATTACTATTTTAGAACCTATAAAAAGAACAACGGCAAAAAAGAAAGAAAGAATTGACCTATATTTTGTATATGGTTCAAGGCACCGTAGTTTTTATTTTGGGTGTCTTCCTATTATAAAACCTAAGCTCTCTCCATATTAAAGGGCATTAAAAAATAAACCGAGTGTTACTTTTTGGTCTTCAAGTGAATAAAAAAATATGTTTAAAGTTTTTTATGACTTTTATCATTTTTTAGAAGCGATGGAATAGTTACTTTTTCCGACTCAAATTCACTTTCGATCTTATGAGTTTAAAACAGAGAATCAACGCGTTAAGGCAAGAAAAGAATGCTGTAATTCTTGCACATTACTACCAGCGTGATGACATACAGGAAATCGCCGATTATGTTGGGGACAGCTTGGGGCTTTCACAAAGAGCCGCTGAAACCGATGCGTCCATTATTGTGTTTGCTGGGGTGCATTTTATGGCAGAAACCGCAAAAATCCTAAATCCGACTAAAAAAGTACTATTGCCCGACCTCAATGCAGGGTGTTCATTGGCAGATTCCTGTCCGCCCGAAGCATTTTCAAAATTCATAAAAGCACACCCAGAGCATCTGGTGATTACCTATATTAATTGTTCTGCAGAAATAAAAGCAATGAGCGATATTGTATGTACCTCTTCCAATGCTTTAAAAATAGTGGAGTCAGTGCCTAAAGATAGGCCGATTATTTTTGCACCCGACAAAAATTTGGGCCGCTACATCAGTAAACAAACGGGACGGGACCTCTTACTTTGGGATGGTTCCTGTGTAGTACACGAGGCTTTTTCTGTAGATAAGCTCTTGGCGCTTTATAAGATCTATCCTGAATCAAAAATAATAGCCCATCCTGAATCAGAGGCCCATATTTTAGATCTTGCCAACTATATTGGTTCCACTGCGGGTATGATCAATTATGTAAAAAGCCATCCCCAAGAACAGTTTATCGTGGCCACGGAAGCCGGGATATTACACAAAATGCAACTGGAAGTTCCGACGACCCTTCTTATTCCGGCACCTGCAGAGGAAGACAACACCTGCGCCTGTAGTGAATGTGCGTTTATGAAAGTAAATACCCTTCAAAAAATTTATGATTGTCTCTTAAATGAAACACCACAAATTGAAGTTCAAGAGGACATCAGGCTGCGTGCACTGCAACCTATTCAAAAAATGTTGGAATTATCTAAATAAAATGGTCAAAACAAATTTTCTTGTGATAGGTTCGGGAGTGGCAGGGTTGACGTATGCCATTAAGATTGCCCAGAGGTTTCCTGAAAAGAACGTACTTATAGTCACCAAGTCAGATGAGCAGGAATCCAACACAAAATATGCCCAAGGCGGTGTTGCCGTTGTATTGGATTTAGAGGAAGATTCTTTTCAGAAACACATCCAGGACACCTTGGTTGCAGGTGACGGATTGTGTGATGCCGCTGTGGTTGAAATGGTCATAAAGGAAGGTCCAAAACGGCTCAAGGAATTAATGCTGTGGGGTGCCAATTTTGATAGTAATGCTTCCGGCAAGCTCGATTTAGGAATCGAGGGCGGACACTCGGAATACCGTGTCGTGCATCATAAGGATATTACCGGGTTTGAGATAGAGCGGGCATTGCTGCAACAAGTTCATACATTGCCTAATGTTACCGTTTTATCCTATCATTTTGCATTGGACCTGATTACGGAACATCATCTTAATGTTCCCAAATCTAAAACTATATCATGCTACGGGGCTTATGTAATGGATCAAAAGACAGGAGCGATACTTACGATAAAAGCAGATCGTACGGTGTTGGCATCGGGTGGTATTGGTAGGGTATATGGCCATACCACAAATCCGATAATAGCAACGGGAGACGGTATCGCAATGGCCTATAGGGCTAAAGCTGAAATTAAGGATATGGAGTTTGTACAGTTTCATCCCACGGCCTTGTACACTCATAAGGAGGGGAGCTCATTTTTGATTTCCGAAGCGGTGAGGGGTTTAGGTGGCATTTTAAGAAATAAAAACGGACATAGATTTATGCCGGATTATGACAAAAGAGCGGAATTGGCTTCAAGGGATATCGTATCCCAAAGCATCGATAACGAGTTGAAAAAATCAGGGGATACCCATGTCTTTTTAGACTGCACCCATCTAGACATTGCTGTCTTTAAAAACCATTTTCCGAATATTTATCAAGAATGTTTAAACCATAATATTGCTATAGAAAAGGATTGGATTCCTGTTGTGCCTGCTTCACATTATCTATGTGGGGGTATTGTTGTGGATAAAAACGGTAAAACTTCGGTGGCCAACCTATTTGCCTGTGGTGAGTGCTCACAAACAGGATTGCACGGTGCCAATAGACTGGCATCCAACTCTTTATTGGAAGCTTTGGTGTACGCCCATAATATATTTGAATATCACGCTGCGCATCCGGCAGTTTCTCTCTACACCGCCATCCCAGATTGGAATGATGAGGGCACAAGCATCCCTAAGGAATATGTTCTGATTCAACACAATCTCGTACGGTTGCAGGCGCTAATGCGGGATTATGTGGGCATTGTAAGAAGCAACAGTCGTTTAACAAAGGCTGTTAGGCATCTCGATCTCATTTACAATGAGGTTGAAGAACTATATAGAAGTGTAAAAATCAACACTGAGCTCTGTGAATTAAGAAACATGGTGAATGTGGCACATTTAATTATTGGCCAATCCTTGCAACGAAAGCATAATAAAGGGGGGTATTACAATGTGGACAATGTACAAACGGATAAAGATAGTCTGATAAAAGAGCTGTTATAGTCTTTAAAAAAACCTAAAATTCTAGCAATGCAAAAACATAAGCAAAATATGCTGCCTTTAATTTATTCCTGTTCAGGTTGTAGTAATGTGGCGCAATTGGCGAATGATATTGCCTTAAAAATAAATTCTGATGGTCTCGCAGAGATGTCCTGTATAGCTGGGGTTGGAGGTAAAGTCAAATCACTTGTTAAAAAGGCCAAATCGAATAGACCGATAATTGTTATTGACGGATGCCCGCTTCAATGTGCCAAAGCGTGTCTGGAAAACATTGACATAGAACCTACTGAACATATCATTTTAACGGACTATGATCTAAAGAAAACATATAACTCCCGTTTAAATTTAGAAGATGAAAGCGCTGTTTTTGAGCAGATTGTGATAAAAACTAAAAATATTCATTTAAGTGGATCATAAATTACTTGTAAAATTTGGTAGCTAGCTGTTATCGATTTCCACGATAATGACGAAGATGATAACATCTTAACTTCGCTCTGTAATGTTTTTGAGGCCATTGCGATAGAAAAAGCAGGTTTGCCTGTACCGATGAAAACGACTTCAGAATTTGAAATGCCCGTTGAATTTAAGGAGGCATTAGAAGATAATGCAGATTTAAATAATGCATTTCAATCTTTAACTCCAGGAAGACAGAGGGGTTATTTATTATATTTTACTGACGCCAAACTATCCAAAACTCGTCAATCCCGCATTAAAAGATTCTCGACAAAAATTCTTACAGGAAAAGGGTTGCATGACAAATAAGACTTTTGGTTAACGATAGCGGAGAGTAATGATTTTATTGGCATTTATATTCATTTATAAAACTTTAAAACAATGAACAACATCAAATTTAGTGGCGGAATCAATATCGCCTTTAAAATCCGAAATCCAAAAGATGACACAGGCGGGTGAAAGACTAGAGACTCAGAGTGTGTTTGCACATACTCATGAATGGAGTACAAAAAAAATGATCCTTCATTGCCATGATTCTATTCCACTGGAAAAAAATAATACATTGAAATATTTCCTTAAATTAGTATTATAAACTTAAAACAAAGACCATGGATACATTAAAGCAATTAAGGGACGAACTTACCTATGAATACACGGTTACTAAAAAATTCTTTGAGAATTATCCCGAAGGGAAAAACAACTATGCCCCACATGATAAAAGTATGAAAATGATCGAATTGGTTACGCATATCGGCTCAATCTTTGGGTGGCCAGTGGTCATGTTGGAAACTTCTGAACTCGATATTTCTGAAGCAGATCACACTGAAAAGGTAGAAAACAAGGCGCAGTTAAAAGCACTATTGGATAAGGAGTACAACGCTTCAATAGCAGCCCTTAAAGCGGCTTCAGAATCTGATCTCGAGCCTAGTTGGAAACTCACTATGAATGGCGAAAAACTGATGGAGTGGACAACCTATGGTGCCATTCGCCATGCACTTGACCAAATTACCCATCATCGGGCGCAACTAGGTGTCTACTATCGCTTGTTGGACCTTCCCATACCCGCAAGTTATGGTCCTTCCGCTGACGATCAGAGCTTTTAAACTAAGGCAAATTATTACTTAGAAATAGAATTGCTGAGGTAATTCTTATAAAAGGGGGGCAACAGAATGGTATCCCCATTTTGGTAGATCACATATGAAGTTTTGGTAATAAATTAACTGATGGTCATAAATATTCTTTATGCCAATGCTTTCCCGCGCGCTCTGATGTGTCTTTTTCGATGATATGGCACTATGCCTTAGTGGAGTTCAAATGAGAAAGACACCATCGGTTATATGACAACATATTGACCAAATTTCGAAGAAGTCCTTCAGCTATTGTGTTGCACTAAATTCTTCCCGATATTCTCACGGTAAAATCCTATCATTTGCCGTTTTTTGTTATTTTCATTTCTAAGATTGGTTTGAAAAGTCCTTATAGGATCAGTGTATTTGGAGAAGTTGAAGGTTAAATGTCACTATGGCGTTGATCATTAATTTGGCGTACCTGTATTATAATCATAGGAGTAAAATCGTAAAAACTAAAGACATTTAACTGGTATATTTCTAATGTGTTCTATATTTTGTTTCAAGAAATTATTGATTCAATATATCCGTACTGACTATCTCGAGTAAAATGTTGGTGGAAAACACCAACAATGGCTAAATACCCACACGGATTCGTGCTTTAATATGCATGTGCTCTTACCAATAAATGTTACATTTATCGTGAAATACCTCAGTCTAATTACAGTTATGAAAAATTACATAGGTTTTGTCTTTATTATTTTGAGTTTTATGAGTTGTAAGCAAAGCGAAAACTCTGTGAAGCTTGAACAACCAAAAAACGACATAGTTATCGGGCAATTAGACAGTATGTATTCTACTATACTGGGCGAATCTCGTGAATTTTGGATCCACATACCAAAAAGTGCTAAAGACAACTCATCATATAAAACTCAATATCCTGTTTTATATCTATTAGATGGTCCCTCACATTTTAGTTCAGTAACTGGAATGATTGAACAGTTGAGTCCTGCAAACGGCAATATGAGTATTCCAGAAATGATTGTTGTGGGCATAGCCAATACAAACAGGTCTTTAGATTTTACACCATCACAAGTGGATATTGATTTTATATCCGGAGATAGTCTTCCATTTGCATCTGGTGGGGGAAACAAGTTTTTGGACTTCTTGGAAATGGAACTGATTCCACACGTTGAGAAAACATATCCGGCATCTCATTATAGAACCTTTGTTGGTCACTCTTTCGGTGGTTTGAGCGTCATCAATGCCCTTGCTGACAGACAACATCTTTTCAATAAATGCATAGCAATTGATCCAAGTTTATGGTGGGACAATCGCGCTTTTCTCATTGGCGCTGATTCCATATTGTCAATTCATAAATTTAAAGGTAAGGCACTTTATTTAGGCGTTGCAAATACGCTGGAAGCAGGAATGACCATTGATAAAGTTCAAAGTGATGGTGTACCCGACACCAATTTTACAGTTCATATCAAATCCATTTTACAATTTGCCGATTCTCTGGAGGTCAAAAAGGATAACGAACTATTATTTGAATGGAAACATTATGATAATGACGACCATGGCAGCGTGCCTCTTATTGCTGAATATGATGCGCTTCGATTTCTTTTTTCTTGGTATAAATTAGAGGGGGTCAATGATTTCTTTTCTGAAAATTCTACTTTAACAGCTGAAGACCTATTGAAGATAATTGACACTCACTATGCCAAGATTTCAGACAAATTTGGCTATACGGTAATTCCAACCGAGAATTTTATTAACTCAATAGGTAATGGATTTATGTATAATGAGATGCCTGACAAAGCCTACGCCTTATTAATTTTAAACATTAAAAACTATCCAAAAAGCGCGAATGTCTATGAAACCTTGGGAGATTATTACCTATTTCAATCTGATACCTTGAACGCCATAAAACAATTTAAAAAGGGATACATAATTGAGAATAAGGAACAATTAAAAATAAAGTTAGAGGCATTGGCACCTGAGCAGTTGTGAATTGATCCAAAAACAACCAAGGAGGTTAATTGTTGCTCATACAGCCTAAAAAGCAACAGGGTTGTAAGCCACACTGAAGATGTACTATCACAGTATTTGAATTATTAAAGAAGATCTTAAGCATAAAAAATATGAAAATTTATAGAGATAAGATTAAAAGCTATGATGCCAAATTACTTGACATAAGTAAGGTTTTAAATCGTCTGTCATTTCTTAGGTTATTTATTTTTGTCACTACGATTATCCTTTTGATATTCTTATTTAGTGTCAAATTATTTACGCTCTTTTTTATCGTTTTTCCTATTTCAATCCTGATTTTTATTATCGTTCTTAAGCATCATACTAAAATTGCTTACTTAAGAAAACATACGTCATTTCTGAAAAGAATAAATGAATTCGAAATTCTCCGGGAACAATGCAATCTGGAAGAATTTGATACCGGAAAGAAATTTAGTGATCCAAATCATCCGTATACATCAGATTTAGATATTTTTGGAGAACATTCAATTTTTCAATTAGTTAATAGAACAACTACAGAGTCTGGTGAGATCCTCTTATCAGAATGGCTGTCTGAAGCGGCACCTATTCATGGCATAAAGGACAGACAGGAAGCCATAAAAGAATTATCTCAAAAATTAGAGTGGCGGCAGGATTTTCAGGCCTCTGGCATGCACTTTCAAAATAAGAAAAGTGATTATTATAAATTGTTAAGTTGGGTAGAAGGACCTCTTGTTTTACTGAAAAATCGACGCATATATATAGCCGTTGCCCTACTACTTCCTGTTCTGTTTATATTTAGTGCTTACTTTTTTTATGTTAACTTGGGCTCAATAAAGGCGTTCATTTTCTTATCTTTTATGATCTTAGTTGTGTTGATCAACTATATGATTTTAAGAAAGTTAAATAGCATAGCCGAGAATATCTCTGAAACCTCAACTAAGAATCTTACAACGTTAAGAGGCTATCAGGCACTTATCAATAACATTGAAAGTGAAAGTTTCAAATCAGAAAGATTAAACGCTTTACAATCCATAGTCACAAAGGACAAATTTTCAGTAAGCAAGGAAATTAAAGGGCTTTGCCGTTTACTGGAGTTTTCTGAGCTAAAGACCTATAAAAAAAATACCACTGGGTGGAAATCACATGTATCAGTTATTAAATAGTTTCTTACTATTGGATATTTACTTGATTATTGCAACAGAAAAATGGAAATCAAAACATAAGGCGTTCTTAAAACCCTGGTCTGAAGTGGTTAGTGAATTTGAGGTGATCAATAGTTTTGCAGGATTTTGCTATTCAAACCCTTCCTATACATTTCCGGAAATTACAGAACGTGATAACTATGTACATTTTGAGGCCTTAGGACATCCCTTAATCAATTCCGAAAAACGTGTATGTAATGATTTCTTCTCTCAAGGACACGGTGATGTTGTGATGATAACCGGGTCTAATATGGCAGGAAAAAGCACCTATTTAAGGTCGGTAGGTGTTAACATCGTTTTAGCATTGGCTGGAGCACCTTGTTGTGCAAAAAACGGTCAGGTTTCTCACCTACAGCTCTATTCAAGTATGCGTACAGAGGATAATTTGCAAAAAGGGATTTCTTCTTTTTTTGCAGAATTAAGTAGAATTGAAAAAATGCTAAAATTGATAGAAAGTAGTCATAATGTATTCTTTCTTTTGGATGAGATGTTCAAGGGTACAAACTCAGAAGATAGACATAGGGGAGGTTTTTCATTTATCAATCAAATAAGTAAGCTCAAAACTTCAGGAATTATTGCAACGCACGATATTGAACTTGCAAAATTGGCTGAAAGAAGAAAGTTAGTTACAAATTATAGTTTTAATAGTCATATCAAAGATGATTCAATGATTTTCAGCTACAAACTCGATCCAAGAATATGTAATGATTTCAATGCCAGTGAGCTTATGAGAAAAAGTGGAATTAAAATTATATCTCATATTTCTAAAAGTGAAATCGAATAAAACCGTGGCCATATAACCTTTGTGATTATTGTCTAACTCCTTAAAGATTAATGCTTCTCATTGCGTTTTTTTGTGGCTTTCTTTTAATTTAGATCCATATAGGAAAAACCTCTGTGTATGGTTTGCTACAGTTTACGCAACCAATCGTGGCATTTTGGCTGATTTCTACTTTATTTTAATCATCGGTTTGGTAGTTACAGTCATTATAATCTTTGGAATGAACAGCCTTGAAATTGCCTGCCAGATAGTAACAATCTTAGCACCTTAATTTTTTTAGATAGGTTTTAGAAATGGTCTCCAGATTTATGATTCAAATGTATAGGGTCTCAGAATTTTTTATACTTCCGGACAAAGTAGATGTTAAATTGTTAAATTCGCGTAGTGGTAGTTTATATTCGATTTTTTAAATAGCAATCAATTTTTTCCTAAATCTCTGTGTAAATTTTAAGCTGTACTTTTTCTTTAAACTTCAATTAATATCGAAATTACTGAGATTGTAATTACCTATGGTTGCTATGGAGCTGAAATTAAATTCAAAAACCTCATTTTATGAATAGAATACTCAAGTTGACATTAATTGGTGTAATTGGGGCTATAGTGCTAATGTTGGCGTTAAAACTAGTAATGATTTTAAATGGTAACCAAGCCTATATTCTGCTTTTTAATTTTGATTATATTCCTGTAATCAATACTTTAAAACCGGTTTGGCTCTTTGGCTACATCTTTCATTTTTTAACTTGTATTATCAGCGTCATTGCGCTTTTCTATATTCTTGGTGCATTTTATAAAAGGATCATGATGTATGTGCTGGTCTACGCGATAGGCGGCGGTGCACTGTATTTTTTAACAGCGTTATCTGATCAGCCACCCGCACCCAACGATGTGATGGCGTGGATTTATTGGACCATTGCGCACGCCCTGTTTGGTTTTGTAGTGGGCTATTTGGTTAAAAAATGGATATAGATGATGAATACTTCAACGCTTCTTTTGGGGACTTATTGACCCTTTGAATTTTACTTTTCTTATCTGGCAGACTATTGAAACAGGTGGCATAGGTTCTGGTAATTTTTAATGATAGTAGTGTTGCTATCGCACCTTTTCATTTAAGTCCTGCAAATTGTTGAAAGCGTTGCCCATAGTATTGTTAAAATAGGCATAGACCATTTTCTCCTCTCCAATCCATTGTTTTATATATTGAGCATGTTCCATTAAGAATTTATCGCTGTAATTACCACGGTACCGTGGGTCTGGTCCATGAAAACGAAGATAAACGATGTTGCTTTTTATTTGATGCCATTGCAAAGAAGGTTCAGACAAGTCATGTAGCACTATGGTAGTGTTATGCTTCAGAAGCAATTTGCTTACTTGCGGATGGGACCAAGACGAATTCCTGAATTCTAAGCAAATGTTCCAAGGTTGGTTTTGTCCAATCTCTCCAATGATCTCCAATAATTTTACCAGTTGATCTAAATTATGAATAGTCAATGATGGTGGAAATTGCGCTAACAAACATCCTTTTTTAGTCCCAATATTGCCAACGACATCCATAAAATTAACGACATCTTTTACGGCAAACGCCAACCCAGGCGCATGGGTGATTGATTTTGAAATCTTGAATGTAAATCGAAAACCTTCAGGTACATCTGCCGCCCAATTGAGAACAGTAGTGGGTTTAGGCAATTTATAAAAGGTACTATTGATTTCGACACTATTAAATAGTGATGCATAATATTGCAATCGGCTTTTATTTTGAAACTCTGCCGGAAACTGAGATTTGTTGACCGGAAGGACCACGCCGCTGGTTCCGGAGTAGAATAAATTATTAACTGCTGACATAGCCATATATAGGAGTGTTTTTAGACAAAATACAAGACTTATTATAGAAGGGATTACTGATATCTCTTCAATTCCATAAAAAATTAATTGACATGTTCCATCAAACTTACATGACGCTTCAAATATAGGGCCGTTTTGCTTTGCAGATTGTTTGCAACCTTTTCCGGAGTTCCTGTCGCCACAATTTTGCCACCTTCATCCCCAGCACCCGGTCCTATGTCTATAACCCAATCACTATCTGCAATAACTTGCATGTCATGCTCTACTACAATAACCGTATTGCCTGCATTTACTAATTTTGACAGCTGAAGTTGTAGTTTTTCTACATCAGTAGGATGCAGACCTGTAGTAGGTTCATCTAAAATATAAATAGTATGTCCTTTGCTCTGACGGTGCAATTCTGTAGCGAGTTTTATACGTTGTGCCTCGCCGCCAGAAAGCTCCGTTGCAGGCTGGCCTAAGCGTAGATATCCAAGTCCAACTTCCTGCAGCACGTTTAAGGCTCGATTGATCCGCTCTTCGTCCTTAAAAAATTCCTGTGCTTCATTGACGGTCATCTTTAAAACTTCAGCAATGTTTTTTTTATGGTATTTGACTTCTAAAGTTTCTGCATTATAGCGCGTTCCTTTACACACGGGGCACGGGGCATAGACACTTGGCAAAAACAAGAGTTCCACCATCACAAAACCTTCACCTTCACAATTTGGACAACGACCTTTACCCACGTTAAATGAAAATCGGCCAGCGTTATATTGGCGTCTCTTAGCGAGCTCAGTAAAAGCAAATAACTTTCGGACCACATCAAACAAGCCGGTGTAGGTGGCAAGGTTAGAGCGAGGGGTTCTACCAATGGGTTTTTGATTGACCACCACCATTCGTTTGATATGTTCTGCACCTTCAGTAATGCTGCCACCTAAAGTAGGGATCGCCTCTTCTTGCAAGGCATCTTCAATGACCTCCTCTGTAGTGGTTTCCTTTCCTAAATTGTTTGAGAGTAATTCCACCAATACCTGACTGACCAAACTGCTTTTACCAGAACCTGAAACACCCGTAACACTAGTCAAAACTCCTAACGGGAAAGACACGTCCAAGTTTTTCAAATTATTTCTTGTAACGTCCTTTAATGTTAACCATCCCGACGGAGAGCGAGCAATGGATTTTTTATGCGGATGCTCATTAAATAAGTGAGTTCCGGTTTTGGAGCGTGCAACGTTTCTTAAACCTTCAGGAGGTCCGCTGTACAAAATTTCACCACCACCTTCACCTGCGTCTGGACCAACATCTACAATCCAATCGGCATGACGGATTACATCCAGTTCATGTTCCACCACAAAAAGTGAATTTCCGGAGGCTTTTAGTCCATTCAAGGCCTTTAGCAACGCTTCAGTATCTGCCGGATGGAGTCCAGCAGAAGGCTCGTCCAACACATACACCACTCCAAATAAATTACTCCGTACTTGTGTGGCTAGCCTTAAACGTTGATGTTCACCAGGAGATAGCGTAGGGGTGCTCCGCTCTAAGGATAAATAACCAAGTCCTAAGTCCATCAGAACATGGAGTCTGGCCACAAGATCTTCTGCAATACGTTGGGCTACGATTGCTTTTTCCTCATGATTCTTTGCTAATTTTTTAAGGCCGGGAGCGGTGCCATCACCATAGGAAGAGAACATAGCAAGCAATTTCTTTAACGGAAGTCGTGACATCTCCACAATATCATATCCTGAAAAAGAAATAGAAAGAGATTCAGGATTTAGACGTTTCCCATTACAGGTAGGGCAAGCGCTACTCAGCATGTATTGTGATACCCGCTTTTTCATCAGTGTACTTTGTGTGTTTGCAAAGGTGTGGAGCACATATTTTTTGGCTCCTGTAAATGTCCCCATATAACTAGGTTCCATCTTGTTTTTAATGGCGCGTTGCACTTCTTCACGGCTGAATCCAGGATAGACCGGCACCTTCGGCTTGTCAGTGGTAAATAAGATCCAGTCCCGATCTTTCTTGCTAATGTTTTTCCATGGAATATCCACGTCATACCCAAGCGTGGTTAAGATATCGCGAAAATTTTGTCCTTGCCAGGCTGAGGGCCAAGCGGCAATTGCTCTTTCTCTAATGGTAAGGCTATCGTCAGGAACCATGCTTTTTTCAGTCACTTCGTACACCTTTCCTAGTCCGTGACATTGCGGACATGCACCTTCAGGAGTATTTGCTGAAAATGATTCGGCGTATAAAATGGATTGTCCCGGCGGATAATCGCCCGCTCTGGAATAAAGCATCCGCAACAAATTGGATAGGGTGGTTACAGACCCCACTGAAGAGCGGGTAGTGGAGGAGCCGCGTTGCTGCTGTAGAGCAACTGCGGGAGGTAAGCCCTCAATTTGATCAACCTCAGGGATTGGCATTTGATGAAAAAGACGTCTTGCATAAGGCGATACGGACTCAAGGTAGCGTCGTTGCGCTTCGGCATATAAGGTGCCAAAGGCTAAAGACGATTTACCAGAGCCCGAAACACCGGTAAATACGACCAGCGCATCCCGTGGAATTTCAATACTTATATTTTTAAGATTATGTTGACGGGCGCCACGTAGTGTAACAAAACCTTTTTTTTGTGAAGCATGGTCATTGGGTTGATTCATAATAATAACTACTTTTTTTATATGGAGGATAACTTAATAAATACTTTTTTTAAAACTATATAATTGAGATACGGTGAAGCGCTTCAGCACCATAGAGAAATTTTATCTTACGTCTTGAATTCAGTTGAATGATGTCACACAGACAGGGTCAACGATTCATCAATGCTAACAGCCTATTGGCGATTAAAAAATGACAAATGTAAACAAACACTGAGAAGAGCAAAGATGGGTTTATTAAGTTTAAATAGCGCATTTGAAGTAGGTCCACTCAAAGTAAATTAGGAATAGGAGAAGAGCAAAAGAACTCTATTACCTAAAATATTCCAGTGCCCTACTATAATAAAAGGCAGATTTAAACATTTTGGGGATGTCAGGAAGTAAACATAACTTCCTGACTCAAATTTTTATCTTGGCTATGGGTTTGAAACTTACAACTTTTGATCGTCAGCATTAGGTGTCACAATGTAATCATTCTGAATGTTGCTCTCTGGAATTGCCTTCATAAAACTATGGATCGCGTTGTCTGCATTCGCTCCGTAACTTGCCAATAATGTTCCCTTACTTCCGTCCATGGTTTGAATGACGTACAATAGAGACATATCTGACGGATTACTCATGCCCTCAAAACGATGTTCCTTTAAAATGGTAACCTCATGAAGGCGAATAGAGATGCTTTGAGACGACATTCTCCAATTGATCATCAACTATGCGATATTGATCCGTAAAACCCACAGCTTCATAGCGGTTAATATAGTCTAATTCGTTTTTGGTAGAATCATTGTTCATAAGGCTCTGGATTTTGATTAAAATTCGCTTCTAAAAAGAAGAAAGTTAAAGGTCTGAACTAAAAGCAACGCATCCTATCACAAACCAATAAATTATTAATCGAATACATTAAACTATGAAAATTGCTGTATAAACTACAGGATCACTACTACTGATTTTAATATCCTGAGGTATAAGTAACGTGTGGGAGATTTTGTTTAGAGTCACAAACCTGCTCAATGGCAAGGTTGAGTCAATCCTCCCCATATTTCTGGCAAAAAGGGACGAAAAAGTAAGAAAGGCTACATATAGCAGTTTTTTAGATTGATATTAAACGATATTATTTGGTGCCTTTTGTAGGACTTTTCGCGGAGAAAGAGGAACTATCCAAATTCCCATTTTTACAGCATTTAGAGGGCTTAAAACGACCCTCAAAATTTAGTGACCCCGAATTAGCCCCTTTTTAACAAAAGTTTGGGAATTTTATTTAATTTATGCCTCTTTGGCGTCAAAACATACTGAAATGGGTCATTTTTCAAGGCTAGTTAATTTTTATGATTACCTCAATTTGCAACAATTTTAAATTCTATTTTTAAATAGTAACATATAACTAATATTTTGGTCGTTTAAAACCTTGGTAGTTCCATAGAAAATAAAATAAAATCGAAGTAACCAACTAATCGGTATATGGTTTTAGAGGAACAATAGTTCCATCAACATTATAAGTTATTTCAGCTAATTTCACAGATCTTAAATGGGTAACTCCATTTGATAAACTTGAGTCATGGTAAAATAAATACCATTTATTTTCGACTTCACAAATGGAATGGTGGCTCGTCCAACCAACCACAGGTTCTAATAGTATCCCTTGGAAGGTAAATGGACCATAAGGATTATCGCCTATTGCATAACAAATAAGATGTGTATCACCGGTAGAATATGAGAAATAATAGTTACCGTTGTATTTGTGCATCCACGAGGCTTCAAAAAAGCGTCTGCCAATATCTCCGGCTAATAGTAAATTACCCGCCGCGTCTAAAATTTCCAATTGTTTTGGAGATTCAGAAAATTCTAATAAATCATCCGTTAGTTTTGCGACAAGTGGTAATAACGCAGGCTCATTATCTTTAGGAATGAAGGCCGTAGGATTTTTAGGCTCATCTGGATTAAAACTTTCAGATCTCCAACGTTGTAATTGGCCGCCCCATAGACCTCCAAAGTACATATAATAGTTGCCATCATCATCTTTAAAAACAGCAGGGTCTATGGAGAAACTGCCTTTAATTGCTTCGGGTTGTGCTGTAAATGGACCTGTTGGTGAAGCACTTATGGCGACACCAATTCTAAAGATTCCATCATAAGCTTTCGCCGGAAAAAACAAATAGTATTTGCCATCTTTTTCATGAGCATCTGGAGCCCATAGCTGTTTTTCAGCCCAAGGAATGTCTTTCACATGTAGCGCTACACCGTTATCTACAGCTTCACTATTTATGGAATCCATAGAAATAACATGGTAATCTTCCATTGCAAAATGACTTCCTAAATCATCGAATGCTTCTCCTGCGTCGATATCATGGGATGGGTAAATATATATTTTTCCATTAAAAACATGCGCCGATGGATCTGCAGTATATATGTGAGAAATTAGGGGTTTAGAAATTGCTTTTTTATTTAATTCTGTAAAGTCAATATGTTTAACAGTATCTTCTGGCATTGTATTAAAATTTTAATTGATTCTTCTTTCTTTTAAATCCTTTTCAATTTGTACTTCCATGTTTTTATTTATTTCATAGAAAAACAAAAGTCCCGTACCTACTAAAAAAGGAATTGCAGCGTAAATGCTAACAAGCATTTTTGTACCTAAAATGGCGTCATCCGATTGTATTGGAAGATCAGCGTTATATCCATAACTGCCTAAAATCCCGGTGACAAGGGCACTTCCAATACTTAATCCGCCTTTTAATCCAACCATCATTGCTGAAAATATAATAGCTGTGGCGCGGCGGTTTGTTTTCCATTCAGAATAATCCGCTACGTCTGCAATCATTGCCCATAAAAGAGGAATGGTAATTCCGTAGAAAAAGCCGTGAAATATTTGTGATAGAAACATCAAACCAACGGCAGTTGATGGAATGATATAAAAGGCTAAAATAAATAATGTTGAAACAAATAAGAAGATTCCAAAAATGTTACGTTTTCCATATCTATCAGCTAAACCTTTGGAAAACATAATCCCTACAATCATAAAGCTAATGCCACCGGCATTAAATAATCCAAAGCCGGCAGAAACAGGATTTCCACTAAAAAAATTGAATCCAATTCCTGATAAAAATGCCAAAATGGGTTCTAAAAATTGAGTCAACGCAGTTTCATCAACATAGTTTTCAAAATAATACACATACGAGCCTCCTTTGATTGCTAAGGTTATAAACACCAATGCGGTTAAAACAAGCATGAGTATCCAAGGTCTATTTTTTACTAAATCTCCTATGTCTTCTTTAAGAGTTGATTTTTGTTCAGGTTTAGGAACAATACGTTCTTTTGTAGTGAAAAATGTAATTAGCAACATAACAGATCCAATAATTGCCAACCAAGTCATTACTATTTCAATTCCCACAGCTTTGTCTCCACCACCAGCAGTTTCAATTATTGGCAACATAAATACTTGAACAAAAAATTGAGCTACCATTACAGCCACAAAACGATACGATGAAATGCTGTTACGTTCACCCATATTACCCGTAATAACACCACTTAAAGCCGAATAGGGCAAATTATTGGCGGCGTATAGCATCAATAATAGGGTATAGGTAATTACAGCATAAATAACTTTTCCTTTGTAACTAAAATCCGGAGTGCTAAAGGCTAGTAAAGCCACAATTCCCAATGGTACTGCCGTCCATAAAATCCAAGGACGAAATTTACCCCATCTGGTATTGGTTCTATCGGCAATTGCACCCATAATTGGATTAAAAGCAAAAGCTGCAACAAGACCCACCGATAGTATGATTATGGAAGCATCGTTGGGTTTAAGACCATAAATATCTGTATAGAAATAGGCTAAATAAGTCATTAATGTTTGGAAAACAAGGTTTGCTGCCAAGTCTCCAAGACTATATCCTATTTTTTCTTTTACTGATAACTTTTGCATATTAGTCGTCATAATCTATTTATTTTTTAAGGCTAATACACTGTGATAGGCTTTTTTAGGTTCATAGTTTCTATCAAACAATAAAGGGTGATTAGTTCTGCCTTTTATGGGCCAATTATTTAACCAAGAATGATCGTCATTCACACCCCAAAATGTCACTCTATCTATCTTATCTTTATGTTTGAGGAAAAGTTTAAAAATATCTTCATAACGTTTGGCTAACTGAGTTTGCGCTGAATCTGTAAGTTTTATAGGATATGGATTCATTTTGGGGTCGCTCTCAAACTGCTCATAACTTTGCTCAACAGCTGCACCGTCCAAATCCCAAGGGTTTGGAAGCGCGGTAATGTCTAATTCAGTAAAACTGACTTTAACTCCAAGATCGGAGTATGCAATAATACTATTCTCAATGTCTTCAATAGAAGGACCAAGCAAACTCCAATGGGCTTGCATGCCAACCCCATCTATTTTTATGCCTTCCTCTTGAAGTGATTTTACAAGTTTAACAACTCCAGCTCTTTTTTCAGGTTTCCATAAATTATAATCATTATATATGAGCTTAGCGTCGGGATCAGTTTCAGCAGCTATTTTAAAAGCATATGCAATATATTTTTCACCCATTAATTTTAAAAATAGAGATTCCCTCAACGTCCCATCTTCGTTCAAAGCTTCATTTACAACATCCCACGTATCAATTCTGCCTTTATATCTTCCTGCAACTTTAGTTATATGAGTCTTAATGGTATTGGCCAATGTTGCACTATCTTTAATAGTATGTACCCAGGGTGCCAGTTGACTATGCCATAATAGGGTATGACCAACAATGTGCATATTATTTTTTTCTCCTAATGCAACATATTTATCAGCTGTTTCAAAATAATAAGAATCTTTTTCCGGATGAATTTGCTCCCATTTCATATCGTTTTCTGGTGAAATGGAATTAAACTCCTTTTTAAGAAGTGCGTTTGATAAAGAATCCGTTTGATTTATTTGAGACCTACTGATGGCAGCTCCGATTAAGAAATCGTTTTTAAATGATTCTTTAAGAGAAATCAGTGACGTAGTGGTGTCTTTTTTTTCTGTATTGTTTTTACAATTAAAAAAAAGAGGAAAAGCTAACAAAAGTAAAAATAGTGTCGATGGTTTATGAGTCATAATTATGGAATTATTTTAGTAGGTATTTAATGATGTTCATTATAATATTAATTTGACTAAAACTACTTTTAAGCAGGGTAGTGCACTAAAACAAAATCGACAAATCTTAAAACAATTGTTGCATTTCATGATATTTGGGGGCATGCTCGAATATTTATATTATAATGAGAAGAATTTTTATTGATTCTACAACCCTTTTGAATGGAAACGGGAGCCCTATTTTCTCATCTAGATTGGGGAGATTCTTAAATGACTTTTATCTTATATAGACTGACAAAATAAAAAATTTCATAAAAAATGATTAATTTAAATGCCTGTAAGTATCTGTATTTTTTTATTCAATATTGCAGCATTAGGTATCCATATCCTATAAATTTAAAAGCACTTTCATGATTTTATAGGAACAGAACTTCTCTTGATATAAAAACCATCAAGCCGAGGTGGCAGTTTATTGAAAATTTACTAGGTTATAAGAAGTAATGAAAATCCATTATTCAATGAGAGCTAAAGTTAAAAACCAGAAATCACCCTTCTATTTAAGGTTAATTTGCATGATTTTGTTAGGTGTAACACAAACATCCTGCAAAACTCTATCAAATGATAATAAAGCTATTATTGCTGCTGGGGCTAAACTTACTCTGGTTGCTGATGGCTTCAAATTTACTGAAGGTCCTGCTGCAGATAAACTGGGTAATGTCTATTTTACAGACCAACCAAATGACCGCATTATAAAATGGAATGCTATTGATAACACCGTTTCTGATTATATGAAACCGTCAGGACGCTCAAATGGGCTCTATTTTGATCAGCAAGGAAATCTACTGGCCGCTGCTGATCAAGAGAATGAAGTATGGCGCATAGACTCGGAGAAAAAAGTAACTGTACTCATTAATGGTTTTGATGGTAAAAAATTGAATGGACCAAATGATCTTTGGGTGGATTCCAAAGGGGGTATATATTTTACTGACCCTTATTACCAGCGCCCTTGGTGGACACATAAAGCGGCTGAGCAAAAATCAAAAAGGGTTTATTATTTAGCTAAAAATTCTGATACACCAAAAATTGTAGCCGATGATAACTTTATTCAACCTAATGGGATTATCGGTACACCCGATGGCAAAACATTATATGTTTCTGATCTTGGGGATAAAAAAACCTATAGCTATACCATTGAAGTTAATGGTACTCTTTCTCATAAAAAACTATTTGTAGATTTGGGTTCTGATGGGATGACTATAGACCATTTAGGTAATATTTACCTAACAGGAGATGGAGTTACAGTTTTTAATTCTAACGGTCAACACATAGAACACATTATTGTGCCTCAAAATTGGACAGCCAATGTCACTTTTGGAGGACTGAATCGAAAAACACTTTTTATTACTGCAATGGATTCTGTTTATACTTTGGAGATGACGGTAAATGGGGTAATTAATTAAATATAAAATATAGCTTACCATTTGTATACACTATTTTATGGCTTAACTGTCTATATCCTTATCATATAGGATTCCAGTGTTATTTCTTCCCTATTTTCAATGGGAATTTTTAGCAACTTTAACAGCGCTTAAAAAATCACTTTTAAAAATATGCTCGAATCAATATACTAGCTATCATCTTCAACCTGTCTCACCAAAAAAGTGCTGTATTATGTAGCCTAAAGAATTTAAAAGCATCCACAGTTTGTAAATAATTTTTCAGTGAGTATTCAAGAATGCAATAACCTATTTATTAGTACCTCTAGCGCTAACTTTTTTCAGTTGAATATTAAATCCATTTGAGAGGTTTTCTAATAATAACTTTAAAGGCTAAGGCATCTGTTCTGAAATTTTATAGTATGGATGAGCAAAGAGGCTTTTAAGATGTTTCGTCTGTGACTAATGAACATTAAATTGAAATTCATTTATAATCAGTTTATTTACAAAAAAACTATTTAAATTTCATTTGCTTAAATGCTTTTTCAACCTGTGTTGTGGGTAAATTACAGGTGGAATTGACGCATATATAAAAATAAGTTTCATCATCCACATAGCGATTTTCTAACAAGGACAAATCGCTTTCATTCGTAGAACCCGCTATTAGAATATTTGGTAAATAATTAGAATTAAGTTCTTTCAATTTCTGTTGAGCTTCCTTTCCAGAAATGGCAACTTCATAATAAGGATTGGAATAATTAAGATAAAGCGAAAGCCAGTTCGAATAACCAGAAGGCGATGCCATCATATCTGAATGTACATTATTTAGCATTTGCTTCGCTAATTTTGAGTAGGTTTCATCAGAATAATAATGACTTAATTTGAATAGGTTTTCAGCCATAATTGAATTGGAAGAAGGAATAACGCCGTCAATGACCTCCATTTTTCGAGTAATTAAATTGGTCTCCAGATTTGAAGTAAAGAAAAACATTTTACTCTTTTCGTCCAAGAAATGATTGATTGTATAAGCTGTAAGCTCATTGGCAGTTTGAAGCCATTGGTCGTCCAAAGTGACCTCATAAAGTGAAATAAACCCTTCAATGACCATCGCATAATCTTCAGAAAAACCTTCAATAGTAGCTTTACCATCTTTATGACTATGGAATAAACCGCCATCGTTCTTGAATTGATTCGTTTTGATAAATTGGGCATTTTTTAAAGCGATGTCTAGATACTCTTGAGTTCCAAAAACACGGTAAGCATCTACATATCCCTTGAGCATAAGCGCATTCCATGAGGTGAGTATTTTATCATCTATTCTTGGCTTTTTTCGTGCGTCTCTAATTTTGAAAAGTTTGCTATTCCATTTTGAAATGAGAGTCCTCAACTCTGCTTTCTTGAGGTTATGCTGGTTTACAAATTCTTCATCAGTTTTTGTTTTTATTAAAATATATCCGCCATCTTCCCATTTGCCTATGGAATTGATATTGTAATAGTTCTTAAATATCTCAAAATCAGATTGAAGAATTGATTTGAGTTCCTTTTCCGTCCAACTGTAATAGGTGCCTTCCTTCAAATTGCCATTCCTATCTTCGCTGTCCGCATCTAAGGAGGCATAAAAACCCCCAGAGGCATCTGTAAGTTCCCTTTTTACAAAATCCAAAGTCTGTTCTACAATAGTTTTATAATGTTCATCTTTTGAAATAAGATAGGCATCAGAGTACAGACTGACCAATTGAGCATTGTCGTAAAGCATCTTTTCAAAATGAGGAATATGCCATTTTTCATCGACTGAATATCTTGAAAATCCACCTCCAATTTGATCATAGAGTCCACCATCGGTCATTTTTGTTAAGCTGTTCATAACAAACCCTTGCAATTCAGTATCATCATTCTGTACACTATGTCTCAAAAGAAGATTCAAATTATTTGGCATTGGAAATTTTGGTGCTGATGCCTGTCCGCCATATTCAAAGTCCAAATTTAATTTCCACGATGCAATAACTGGGTCAAGTTTTTTGGTTGTAAATTGGACTTCTTGGGTATTGAGAGCGACCAATTCAGAAGTTTTGATCCCATGAGTCAATTTTTCTGCATAGTCGATAACTTTTTGAGGGTCATTTCTATACATATTTGAAATGTCGGTCAGGGCTTTTATCCATTGCTCTTTTGTAAAATAAGTGCCGCCAAAAATGGGTCTTCCGTCTGGTAACGTAATACAATTTAACGGCCAGCCTCCGCTGCCAGTCATCAATTGTACGGCGTTCATATAAATTTGGTCAACGTCAGGACGCTCCTCACGGTCGACTTTGATGGATATAAAATTAGCGTTCATCAATTTTGCGACGGAATCATTTTCAAAACTTTCCTCTTCCATCACGTGGCACCAATGACAAGCAGAATAGCCAACAGAAATAATAATAAGTTTTTCGCTCTTTTTCGCAAGTTCCAATGTTTCAGAATTCCATGCCTTCCAATCCACAGGATTATAGGCATGCTGAAGTAGATACGGACTGGTCTCGTAAATCAAATCATTAACAAATCCTTTATTATTATTATTATTATTATCATTTTTGGAACTGTCCTTATTAACGCAGCCGAAAGTTAAAAAAATCGCGCAGAGACAAATGTGTAGTGGTTTCAAACTTAAAATTTTAATCCAATATACTATTTAAAAGAGCAATCGATTTAATGATTTTAAAAGATTTTCATGTATTGCATCACCTGTAATAGTAATTGACACAATTTTGTCTGACAACAGCATTGCATTTTAATTTTCAGGAATATTAAGTTATGAAAATTTAATATTCTTAAAGAATGCAATTTTTTTAAAAAAGCGACATCCTTTTTTCTACTTTTCTTTTACAATTTCTATAAATGTCTATCCAATAAGAGATAGCGCACCATTTGTTTTATTAGATGCATCATTTGTGGTAGTGGTGTTAGGATAGAAAAATTAAGTTTAGCTCATAAATTTTATGGTTTCATTCAACTATATAAATCATTAAATCATCAATTTAAAAACACACAAATTTGTACCAAATAGGATTTGATATTGGAAGTTCGTCCGTAAAAGTAGCATTGGTCGAAACTGCCACAGGAAAAAAAATTAACACACTTCACGAACCAGAAGGCGAAATGCAAATTTTAGCGCTTCATAATGACTGGGCAGAGCAAGACCCTGACTTATGGTGGGAATATATTTGCAACGCAACCAAGCGCATCATTAAGGACTCTAATATTAATGCCAGCAAGATTTCAGGCATTGGGATTTCATACCAAATGCATGGTTTGGTCATTGTTGATAAGGACGGAAAAGCCTTAAGACATTCTATTATATGGTGTGATAGTCGTGCTGTTGAGATTGGTAATCGCGCTTTTAAGGATTTAGGAGAAACCTTTTGTTCAGAAAACTTGCTCAATTCTCCAGGAAATTTTACTGCTTCTAAATTAAAATGGGTAAAGGATAATGAACCTGAACTTTACGAGCAAATTTATAAATACATGCTTCCTGGCGATTATATTGCCTATAAATTGACGAATGTCATTAACACAACAAAAAACGGACTGTCGGAAGGTATTCTATGGAATTATAAAACCAATAGCCTTGCCACTGACCTATTGGATTATTATGGCATCGATAAGGATTTGACTCCTGATATTGTAGAAAATTTCACAAATCAAGGGGAAGTATCGGATCAGGCCTCAAAGCAAACAGGATTACCAAAAGGAATTCCAGTTACCTATCGCTCTGGTGACCAGCCTAACAATGCCATGTCGCTCAATATTTTCAAACCTGGAGAAGTAGCCGCAACCGGCGGAACTTCTGGTGTCATTTATGCGGTAACGGACCATTTGAAACCAAAAGAGGTGTCACGTGTCAATCATTTTGCACATGTCAATTATACTTCTGAAAAGCCTATTGTTGGTCGTTTGTTAAATATTAACGGGGCAGGGATCCAATACCGATGGTTACGAAACCACAGCATTGAGAATTCCTACGAAAACATGAACCGAAAAGCATCCAAGGTAGCCATCGGGTCAGACGGTGTCGTTGTTATTCCATTCGGGAATGGCGCGGAACGCATGTTAAACAATAAAAATGTTGGTACCCACTTCTGCAATTTAAATCTTAATCAACATCACAACGGGCATCTGTATCGCGCGGCATTAGAAGGAATCGCTTTCTCTTTTGTTTATGGCATAGATATCTTAAAGAATGATTCTACGGTCATCAACGTGATCAGGGCAGGAAATGACAATTTGTTCAGGTCTGAAATCTTTGCAAATACTGTGGCCTCCTTAATTGGTCACGAAATAGAAATCTACAATACAACAGGAGCTGTAGGTGCAGCAAGAGCATCCGCTTTAACGGATGGCAATTTTGAACAGTTTGGAGAGAACATCACAAAAAATGACCATGTGATGACCTATATGCCGCTTAAAAACATAGAGTCCTATCAAAAGGCTTATCAACACTGGAAAAACGAATTGGAAATTATACTTAACAATAAATAATTATTATGGCAGTTACAGAATTTTTTAAAGGAATCAACAAAATTAAATATGAGGGGCATCTATCAGATAACCCATTAGCATTCAAATATTACGATGCAGATAAGGTCGTGGCGGGCAAAACAATGCGCGAGCATTTCAGATTTTCAATTGCCTACTGGCATACCTTCTGTGGTCAAGGTTCCGATCCGTTCGGTCCTGGGACACAAAATTTTGAATGGGACAAATCATCAGACCCAATTCAAGCAGCAAAAGACAAAGCTGATGCCGCTTTCGAATTCATTTCAAAAATGGGCTTTGAGTATTTCTGCTTCCATGATTTTGATTTGATTCAAGAAGGGAGCACGTTTGCAGAATCGGAAAAAAGATTGTCAACTATTGTCGATTATATTAAGGAGAAAAAAGCTGACTCAAACATTAAATTACTTTGGGGAACGGCCAATTGCTTTTCAAACCCGCGTTACATGAACGGTGCGGCAACCAATCCTGATTTTGATGTGCTTGCAAGAGCTGGTGGACAAGTAAAATTGGCACTTGATGCCACTATGGCTTTGGATGGCGAAAACTATGTTTTTTGGGGGGGACGTGAAGGTTATATGTCTTTGTTAAATACTGATATGGGTCGCGAATTGGATCACATGGCACAATTCCTAACGATGGCGAAAGATTACGCAAGAAGCCAAGGGTTTAAAGGCACATTCTTCATTGAGCCTAAACCTATGGAACCATCCAAACATCAATATGATTTTGATACGGCAACCGCCATCGGTTTCTTAAAGGAATATGGTTTGGATAAAGATTTCAAAATCAATATAGAGGTTAATCATGCCACACTTGCACAACATACCATGCAACATGAACTTGCCGTTGCTGCAAAAGCTGGAATGTTAGGAAGCATCGATGCCAATAGAGGCGATTACCAAAATGGCTGGGATACGGATCAATTTCCAAACAACATCCAGGAAACAACGGAAGCCATGCTTGTGTTTTTAGAAGCAGGCGGACTCCAAGGCGGTGGTGTTAATTTTGATGCAAAGATTAGACGTAACTCTACAGATCTTGATGATGTCTTCCACGCACATATTGGGGGAGCAGATACCTTTGCGAGAGCATTGCTTGTTGCAGACAAGATTTTAAAGTCCTCGCCTTATAAAAAATTAAGGGAAGAGCGTTATAGCTCATTCGATTCAGGAAAAGGAAAAGATTTTGAAAACGGAAAATTAAGCATGAAGGATTTGTATAAAATCGCACAGGAAAATGGCGAATTGGCCTTGAAAAGCGGAAAGCAGGAACTTTTTGAAAATATCATTAACCAACATATCTAATTTAAACTGCTAACCGACTTCATATATGTCAACAACGACCACAAATACAGGGTATCTTATTAAATTAACCCTCGTAGCGACCTTGGGAGGTCTGCTTTTTGGGTACGATACAGGCGTCATTTCAGGAACCGTAGGTTCTTTGGATAGCTTTTTTGTTATCCCAAAAGGCTTGAGCGAGACCGCGGCAAATGCATTTAAAGGATTTTTGGTATCTAGTGCTTTGATTGGTTGTATTATTGGTGGTGCTTTTGGTGGTATTATTAGTAAAAAATTGGGACGTAGAAACGGACTCATTTTGGCCGGTGTATTATTCTTGATTTCCGCTTTAGGCTCTGCAATGCCCGAGATGTTTATAAAACCAATAGGTGAAGCAGACCACACATTTTCAACCATTTTCATTGTCTATCGAATTTTAGGCGGTATTGGCGTTGGATTGGCTTCCATGCTCTCTCCTTTATATATAGCTGAAGTTTCGCCGGCCAAGAGTAGGGGACGATTGGTGTCCTTTAATCAATTGGCAATCGTAGCTGGTTTTATGGTGGTTTATTTTGTGAATTATTTTATATCCAGAACAGGTGGCTCGGACGAATGGTTAAATGCCGTGGGTTGGAGATGGATGTTTGCTTCTGAAGTGATTCCGGCTGGATTGTTCCTCGCTCTTTTATTTTTTGTTCCGGATACACCGCGTTCTTTAATGTTGCGCAATCAACCGGAAAAAGCTTTGGATGTTTTGACTAAGGTTAATGGAGAAAATGAGGCAAAAATTATTTTGGCACAGATTAAAACCACCATGGTGCAGCATTCCGGAAAATTATTCTCTTTTGGTTGGTTGGTCATATTTATAGGCATTGTACTATCCATTTTTCAGCAATTTGTGGGCATCAATGTTGTTTTATATTATGCACCTGAGATTTTCAAAAAAATAGATCCTAATACAGATGGTGCGCTTCTATTGACCATTGTGGTTGGGATAGTAAATTTCCTATTTACCATCATTGCTGTAAAATTGGTTGATAAGAAGGGAAGAAAACCACTGATGGTTATTGGTGCCTTGGGCATGTCCATTGCGATGTTCGCTTTGGGTTTTGTGTTCTTTACGGGTGCCACAGGCTACCTAGCTTTGGCGTGTATGATTCTTTATGTCGCAAGTTTCGCCATGAGTTGGGGACCTGTCACTTGGGTGTTACTGTCTGAAATATTCCCTAATAAAATTCGTGGTCGTGCCATGGCAATTGCCGTAGCAGCACAATGGGTTGCAAATTATTTAGTATCGCTGACGTTTCCAATGATGGATGATAATACTTTTTTAACAGAACAATTCAATCATGGTTTTGCCTATTGGATTTACGGCTTGATGAGTTTATTGGCAATGTTTTTTGTCCTGAAATATGTGCCGGAAACGAAAGAGAAAAGTTTGGAAGAAATGGAAGAGCTTTGGACAAAAACAGATTAATTTAATAATCATAATTTTAAAAATAACAACATGAAATTTTTTATAGATACAGCCAACCTAGATGAAATTAAGGAAGCGCAAGCTTTGGGCGTATTGGATGGTGTAACAACTAATCCATCCCTTATGGCGAAAGAAGGCATCAAAGGAAAAGACAACATTCTCAAACATTACAAGGCAATTTGCGATATCGTCGATGGGGATGTAAGTGCCGAGGTCATCGCAACTGATTTTGATAACATGGTCAGAGAAGGCGAGGAATTGGCAGCCCTAAATCCACAGATTGTCGTCAAATTACCGATGATTGCGGATGGTATAAAAGCTTGTAAATACTTTTCGGATAAAGGCATTAAAACCAATGTTACCCTTGTATTTTCAGCTGGCCAAGCATTGTTGGCAGCAAAGGCAGGTGCCACCTATATGTCGCCGTTTTTGGGACGTTTGGATGATGTCTCTACAGATGGTTTACAGTTGATAGCAGATATCAGACTTATTTACGATAACTACGGCTTTGAAACACAAATACTTTCTGCCTCCGTACGCCATACAATGCATGTGGTCAACTGTGCAAAAATAGGTTCAGATGTCATGACTGGTCCGCTGTCCTCCATAACTGGATTGTTAAAACATCCCTTAACGGATAGTGGCCTCGCCAAATTTTTGGAAGATTACAAAAAAGGAAATTAATATGAGCACTACAAAACTGAATGACATGGTCTCGCAGACCAGACGCGATATTTTAAGAATGGTGCATAAGGTCAATTCCGGACATCCGGGAGGGTCTTTGGGTTGTGCCGAATTTTTCGTGGTGCTTTATAATGACGTGATGTCCTTAAAAGAAGGTTTCGATATGGACGGGATAGATGAAGATCTTTTCTTTTTATCCAATGGTCATATTTCGCCGGTTTTTTATAGTGTTTTGGCACGAAGAGGTTATTTTCCTGTGGAAGAATTAAACACTTTTAGACTCATCGATTCCAGATTGCAAGGCCATCCCACCACTCATGAAGGTTTGCCAGGAGTGCGCATCGCTTCAGGATCTTTGGGGCAAGGCATGTCCGTTGCTTTAGGTGCTGCACAAGCAAAAAAACTGAATGGCGATAATTATTTGGTCTATACCTTACATGGTGATGGCGAATTACAGGAAGGTCAGAATTGGGAAGCAATCATGTATGCGGCCGCCAAAAAAGTGGATAACCTGATAACTACCATTGATCTCAACGGACAGCAAATTGATGGAGCAACAAATGATGTCTTGCCAATGGGGAGCATCAAAGCGAAATTTGAAGCTTTTGGTTGGGACGTATTAGAGATTGAAAAAGGCAATGATGTGGAAGCCATCCAAAAAGGAATGAAAGATGCAAAATTGAAAACAGGCAAAGGTAAACCCGTTTGTATATTGCTCCATACTGTTATGGGCCATGGTGTTGATTTTATGATGCATACCCATGCATGGCATGGCAAAGCCCCCAATGATGAGCAATTACAGAAAGGCTTGGCGCAGAATGCGGATACTTTGGGAGACTATTAATCAAAATTACCTAGTCGGCAGTTTTTTGTCGGCAGTTTCCTAAGATTGCATTTTAAGTCATAGAGCACATCGAAATTTTAAATTTTAAAATACCCACTGTTGTGGTTACAAAATGAAAAGATATACATACACAGATAAAAAAGATACGAGAAGTGGTTTTGGTGATGGGTTAACGGAATTGGGACGGACAAATCCCAATGTAGTTGCTTTATGTGCCGATTTGATAGGATCCTTAAAAATGCAGGATTTTATCAATGAGAATCCAGAACGTTTTTTTCAAATTGGTATTGCGGAAGCCAATATGATGGGCATCGCTGCAGGATTGACTATAGGCGGAAAAATTCCATTTACAGGCACTTTTGCAAATTTCTCGACAGGTCGGGTTTACGATCAAATTCGTCAATCCATTGCCTATTCAGATAAAAATGTAAAGATTTGTGCGTCCCACGCAGGAGTGACCTTAGGCGAAGATGGCGCCACACATCAAATTCTAGAGGATATCGGTCTGATGAAAATGCTTCCCGGAATGACCGTCATCAATACGTGTGATTACAACCAAACGAAAGCGGCAACCATTGCCATTGCAAAGCATCACGGTCCAGTTTATTTACGATTCGGTCGTCCAGTAGTCCCTATTTTTATGCCAGAAGACGAGTTTGAAATCGGTAAGGCCATCAAACTCACAGAAGGGAAGGATGTTACGATTGTTGCTACAGGGCATCTGGTTTGGGAAGCCCTACAAGCCTCCGAAGTCCTTTTGGACGCACACGGCATTGAAGCGGAAGTCATTAATATCCATACCATAAAGCCACTGGATGAAGAAGCCATTTTAGAATCTGTAAAAAAAACAGGCTGTGTCGTAACTGCGGAGGAACACAATATTTTTGGTGGTCTGGGAGAAAGTGTTTCCAGATTGCTTACAACAAGGCTTCCAAAACCACAGGAGTTCGTTGGCACTCAAGACACCTTCGGAGAAAGTGGAACACCAGAACAATTGATGGTCAAATATGGTTTGAATAGTAAATCAATCGTCAGTGCAGTTAGGAAGGTCATAAAGCGTAAATAGAAAATACAGTTAATGAATGGTTGCCATGAAAACGAAATTGACACAAAAAGATATCGCAAATCAATTCAATGTCTCCATTTCCACAGTATCCAAATCATTAAATAATAGCATCGAAATAAGCCTGACAACGCGACGGGATATTCAGACTTACGCCAAAAAGAATAATTACATTCCAAATCTCAGCGCCTTACGGTTACGGACCAACAAAAGCAAAACCATCGGGATTGTAGTTCCCAACATCTTGAATAGTTTTTTTTCCAAAGTCTTTGCTGGCGTAGAGGAAGTGACGACCAAACGTGGCTATATCTTAATTTCATCCATTTCCAACGATTCTTATCATAAGGAGGTTGAAATCATAGACCGTTTGCGAAAGGGTGTTTTAGACGGAATTATTCTATCCATTGCAGAGGAAACTGAGGCAAAACAGGATTTCACTCATCTTCAGGAAGCCATTTCGGAAGAGATGCCAATCGTTCTTTTCGATCGCGTGTCACATACGCTTAATTGTGATAAAGTGATTGCGGACGATTTTGAGGCTGCTTTTAATGCCACGCAGAAATTGATAGATTCGGGTTGCAGTACCATTGCGGTTATATCATTAATTGACGATACAAGTGTCGGTAAATTAAGGGTGGATGGCTATAAGGCAGCAATGACTGCTAATGATTTAGAAGAAATATTTGTATTCAAAATTAAGAAAGAAGAAGATTTTAATTCGGTGATGGTCAATGAACTCAACCAGCGCAAATTTGACGCCTTTCTTTGTTTGGAAGAAAGTGCAACCGTTCAAATCCTGCAAGTCATAAAATCTTTCGGATATCAAGTTCCTGCGGATGTATCCATTACCAGTTTTACCAATGGAAAATTACAACGTTATTTGACGCCGTCCATCACTACCATCAGTCAGCACGGAAAGCGTGTGGGCAAAAAAGCCGCAAAAATGCTCATTGACCGATTGGAAAACAAATCCACAGACTATGATTTTCAAACAAAAGTTGTAAAAACAACTTTGATAGCGCGCGAATCCACAAAACAATAGTAACCAACTTAAAATTTGAAAATGCAAATACATAACAAGATTATATGCCGATGTTGTCATATCCTAATTATGGGAATATCAAGCGTTGTTTTCTCCCAACCAAAAGCCGTTAAAATTGAAGGAGAATTGAAACAATGGCACAAATTAACCTTGCATTTTGAAAGTGAGGAAATGAGTGAAAATGATGCCTATAACCCATTTTTAAATTACCGGTTAAATGTAACTTTTACCAATGGCAATCAAATAGTCGTAGTACCCGGATTTTATGCGACAGATGGCAATGCTGCTGAAACAAGTGCCGAAAATGGTAACATCTGGAAGGTTCACTTTATGCCAAATCATACAGGAACGTGGTCTTACAACGTCTCGTTTCGAAAAGGAGATGCCATTGCAGTAAGTGACGATGCTAACGCAGGACAGCCAACAGGTTTTGATGGTGCATCGGGAATTTTCAAAATTGAAGATTCTTCTGAACGAACAGATGGACGACTTATATATAATGGTTCGCGCTATCTGATACATGAAGAAAGTAAAAAACCATTCCTAAAAGGCGGAACGGACAGTCCGGAGAATCTTTTGGGGTATTTTGAGTTTGATCAAACGCCACCTAGCCACAAATATGAACCCCATGCCCAAGATTGGAAGTCAGGCGACCCAACTTGGCAAAATGGAAAAGGAAAAAATATCATTGGAGGCATGAATTATCTGGCTTCAAAAGGAATGAACTCGGTTTATTTTTTGACCATGAATGTTCAGGGCGATGGTAATGACGTATGGCCTTGGATTAATGAAAATGAACGCTACCGATTTGATGTTAGCAAGTTGGCGCAATGGGAAGTCGTTTTTGACCACTTGGATAATTTGGGTCTTATGTTGCACATCGTCACGCAAGAAACCGAAAACGAATTACTTTTGGATATAGGACAATTGGGCGTTCAGCGCAAATTATATTATCGAGAACTGATTGCCCGTTTTGCGCACCATCTCGCCATCACATGGAATTTGGGCGAAGAAAATGGTCCTGTACATTGGTCACCTAAAGGGCAGGATGATGCCGATAGAAAAGCAATGGCAAAATACTTTAAACAAACCGATCCCTATAAAAACTTTGTCGTATTACATACTCATTCCGTGCCAGAAGAACAGGATTTATTTTTGAATCCCTTGTTGGGCTATGAATTTCTTGATGGTCCCGCAATTCAAATTCATCATCCCGATTTAGTTCACGAAACCACAAAAAAATGGGTAAACGCTTCACAATTAACAGCTCATCAATGGGTCGTAAATACAGACGAAATAGGTCCAGCAGATGCAGGTGCAAAACCAGATGCAGATGACCCTGAACACGACGCGATACGCGCAGAAGTGCTGTGGGGAACTTTGATGGCAGGGGGAGCAGGCGTTGAATGGTATTTTGGATACAAATATGCGCATAACGATTTAAATTGCGAAGATTGGCGTTCCAGAAACAATATTTGGGAGCAAACCAAATATGCACTCGATTTCTTTAACGAGCATCTTCCATTTGCGACTATGCAATCAGCCGATGGGCTGACCGATAATCCAAAAGATTATGTGTTTGCAAAAAATGGCGCCGTGTACGTCATTTATCTACCGCAGGTAAAAGAAACGATGCTCAATCTATATGGAACCAAAGGCGATTTTATCGTGAAGTGGTACAATCCTAGAACTGGTGGAGACTTAATAAATGGTAGTATTAAAAAAGTAAAAGCTGGCGGCATCGTCAACATTGGCTTGCCACCAAATTCGGAAAAAGATTGGGTCGCCTTAATCCGCTCCCCTAAACCAGCGTTGACTCAAACCTCTGACAGTGCACCTCAAGTTATTACATTGGATGCCTTGACCGATTTTGAATTGGTGACTTCTGATAATAACATACAATATTACAAGGATGAAGCGAACGGCGTTTTGGCAATCGATGCGAGCCAAAACGCGATGCGTAAGGGTTATGCATCAGCACGTACGATTTTTAGAGGTGCATCAGGAATTTACAATGCTATGTTTGTCAGCATGGCAGAAAACGATGGCGAATCCGTATATCTTATCAGTAAAAATGGAACTGTCTTGGATACGGTAATTAATCCGGAAGAGAATGATAATTTTAAAACGTTTCGTCATCAACAAAAAAAATACTATTTGAAGACTGATGATATCATAACTATTTCGTCCAAGGCAGCAACCAATGGAAAAATTCCAGAAAATGGTGAAACCGCATGGTCGAGAGGACGCTGGAATGCCCTCATCTTAGTTCCAGATGGGCTTTCAATACAGGCCCAATTAAAGGATGCAAAACCTTTTGAAGAAACAGATGGTTATATTAAAATTGAAGCAGAAGCTTACCAATATGAGTCCAACAACGGTACAAAGCGAAATTGGTATGTTAGAAATATCAATGATAGTATTCCAATTCCTGAAAAAAACCCAACAAACCATAGCTCAACTGCCAATGGAAACATGTACATTGAAGCTCTACCCGATACGAGAATAACCCATGATGATGAACTGATTCTGGGAGAGAATTTCTTCCCAATTGCAGGTGTAGGAGGCGTGGTTTCGTACAAGGTCAATTTTAAATCTGCTGGTAAATATTATGTTTGGGCCAGAGCTTTTTCAAGTGGTACTGAAGATAATGGGGTGCACGTTGGTATTGATGAAGAATGGCCTGAAAGTGGTGCGCGTATGCAATGGTGTCAGGATAAAAACCAATGGGCTTGGTCATCTGCGCAACGCGTTCCAGACAATCATTGCGGTGTTCCAAATACTGTTTATTTAGAAATTAATGAAGTAGGCGAACACCTTGTCTCCTTTTCAATGCGAGAAGATGGATTTGAAATGGATAGCTTTATTTTAACGAAAGATGTTAACTTTAAGCCAGAATAATTTTTTATAAGAGATAGTTTTCGATGCGAAACAGAATTGTTTTTTTAGGTCTTTTTTTTGTTCTTGCCATCTCACTTGAGGCGCAGGAGCTGCTAAAGGATTATAGTTTTGTCAATATCAAGGCGGGTATTTCTAATGTGGGTATGTCCACAATTGTTCAAGATAGCCATGGCTTTATTTGGATAGGCACCAATGGTGACGGACTTTACAAGTACAATGGGATTGATTATATATCCTATAAAAATCAAATAAAAGACAGTACCTCCATCAGTAGCAGTCTTATTTACTGTTCATACATTGATTCGTCAAACCGGCTTTGGGTGGGCACGGAAGAAGGCTTAAATCTATATGACCATAAAAAAGACCAGTTCCAAAGATTTTACTTCAGCCCAAAAGATGTACCCAAAAACTCAAACATTTCTGTAAGTGCTTTGGCTGGTGATAAAGAGGGAAATCTCTTCATTGGAACATTTGAGCGCGGGTTTTTCAAATTGGAAAAAGGGAGCAATACGTTTGAAAAAATCCCCTTTGGCAGTAAAGACCCCAATGAATTAATAAACATCAACGGCATTGCGGTGCATCCAAATGGTAAAGTGTATGCAGGTTCAAGCTTAGGTCTGTTGGAATTTGATTCAAAATCCAAAACATTAATACCAACTTATTTCAACGTCGAAAGTGGGATGGAAACCATTAAAAATCCAATTCAATCGGTGTTTATAGGGAAAGACAAAAGTATTTGGCTGGGAACGATTTCCGATGGTCTCATCAAGGCAACAAAAGGCGACAATGAAAAAGGTGAATTCTCAAAAATTGAACGTTTTCCCTATACTGAAAAACGTGTTTTGGCCATGGTCCAACTGTCAGACCATTCTATAATGGTAGGGACCGAGAATGACGGTTTATTTCATCTTACCAAAACTGGGAATTTGATTAAAAATTACCTCTCCAATAAAACAGATAAGCACAGTATCAGCTCCAATTCTATTTGGTCCTTGTTCGTGGATCGCGATGAACGCATTTGGTTAGGCTATTACAATTCAGGTGTGGCGGTTTATGACAGGCTTTATGATAAATTTGACAATATTGAAAGCCTTGCCATTGATCACAATTCGTTGGAAGTTAGTTCTGTAACTGGTATTGCAAAAGACGGGAATGGTGATTTTTGGATCAGTATGGATGGTGGAGGGATTGATATCTATAATCCAAAGACACATAAGGTCAGACATATCAACAAAAAAAACACAAGTACTATTTCTGGATTGAATACATCCGACATTCAAACGATATTTATTGACAGTAAATCCAACGTTTGGGCTGGCAGTTGGAACAATGGTCTGTACCTATTAAAAAAGGGTTCCTCAAGTTTCATCAATTTTAATATTTCAACTACGCCCAAGGAGTTCAGATCGAATAGCATCCTAAGTTTTGATGAAGACTCGAAAGGAACTATTTGGATAGGCACGTTTTACAATGGTCTGATGTCCTACGATCCAACTTCTGGTACATTTACACATTATAACACAAAAGATTTTTTAAAGCACCACATTTATGATAAGGCGGTAAGAAAGGTGTTGGTGGATAGTGATGATCATATCTGGATCGGGACAACACAAGGACTATATAAGATTTTTAAGAATGGGATTGGAGAATTTGTTGTTGAGCCATTTCAGGATAAAATGAGGTCGCAGTACAATCGAACAAGTGCCAACCATATTCTGTCACTTTATGAAGGTATGGATAAAAGCATTTGGATAGGTACCAGAGGCTCTGGGTTGTCTAGATATAACAAGAAAGAGGATACACTCCAATGGTATAATACGACTACAGGACTACTTGAGGAAAATGTATCGGCAATAACCGAAAGTCAGGATGGAAATATTTGGATTAGTGGTAATTCTGGACTTTCCGCGTTGAATTTTAAAAAAGATACCATTATTAACTATACGGTTAACGATGGTCTTTTATCTAATGATTTCAATTTCAATGCAGTTTATAGAGATAATGAAGGCACGCTCTACTTTGGAAATTATGAAGGAATAGATTATTTCAATCCCAAAGATCTTAAAACAAATACGAGTGTTCCTGATTTATATTTAACAGGGCTCAAAATATTTAATGTTAATGTGGGGCCTAGTCAGAAGAACTCACCGCTTACCCGTGTTATTTCCGAAACGGACAGTATTGCTTTGACCTATAAGCAGAATGTTTTTACGATTGAATATACTGGTATAAACTATACACGGCCTGAAAAAAACCAATACGCCTATTATTTGGAAGGGTTGGAGAAAACATGGAACTATGTAGGCAATGCCAGAAATGCAACCTATACAAATCTCGATCATGGTGATTATGTTTTCAAACTAAAATCTGCTAATAATGATGGTGTATGGAATGAAAATGTTTTAACGCTCAAAATCACAATTTTGCCACCTTGGTGGCGGACCAATTTGGCTATTACTTCCTATATTATTCTATTTTTTCTCGGAATTTACTTGCTCAATAAAATTACAAAAAACAGATTAAGAGATAAGGAATCCCTACGGATTGAACGCATCCAACGTGTAAAAGAAGACGAATTGCACGAGAAAAAACTCCAATTTTTCACAAATATTTCTCATGAGTTTAGAACACCATTAACTTTGATGATCAATCCGCTAAAGGATATCATCAATGACGAAACACTTCAATTGCCCGAACGCGTCAAACAAAAACATAATATCATTTATAAAAACACCGATCGTTTATACCGTTTGATAAACGAATTGATGGATCTCCGAAAATTAGAACTCAATAAAGTTAGGATCAGGGCGGGAAAGCTAAATGCCGTAAGTTTTACAAAAGAAATCATGAGTTATTTTAAGGAAGAGGCTTACCATAAAAATATCGTTCTATCTTTAGATGCCGACGTTCCCGAAATCGGTTTGTGGGCCGATCAAGGTATGTTGGAAAAAATTATCTTCAATATTTTGTCCAATGCGCTTAAAGTCACACCGGAAGGAGGAACTATTACGGTGGATGTCGTCTCTAATGATGAACTTGAATCTTTGCCATTGGTCAATGCATCGACACCCGTTAAAGTGGTAAAGATCATCATTTCAGATACAGGGCCTGGATTAAAGAAAAAACAGGCCAAACGTATATTCGAGCGTTTTTATCAGGTCGAAAATCTTAATAAAACCTATTATGGTGGTACAGGCATAGGATTGGAAGTTGTTAAGAGTTTTGTTGAACTGCATAAAGGTAAAATTGAAGTTGACAGCGAACTAGGGCAAGGTACTACGTTTACGATTATTTTTCCAAAAGGGAATTCCCATTTTTCAAAGAAGGAAGTTATTTCCCATACTAATGAAATGCTCATCCAAAAGGAACAACATATTAATATTATTCCTCAGATTAGCACAATTGATGAGGAGTTGGAAGATTTGAAAAATGTAAAAGCTAATAAATTACTGATTGTTGAAGATAATGCAGAACTCAAAAATTATCTGAAGGATGAACTCAAAAAAACCTACAAGATATTATTGGCCTCCAACGGGAAGGAAGGATTGGAAATTGCAAAACAGTCCCTGCCAGACGTGATCATCACCGATGTCATTATGCCAGAAATGGACGGTTTCGATTTTTGCAAACATATCAAGACCGATATCAGGACTAGTCATATTCCACTGCTGATGTTGACGGCCAAGTCGCAAATGGACGACCGTATTGAGGGTATTAGCTATGGTGCGGATGCTTATATGGTTAAGCCATTTGATCTCCGATTATTAAAGTTGCGTCTGGCACAACTGATTACCAGTAGAAAATTGATATTTGATAAATATTTTGGTGCCATTAGTGGGGCAGAGGAAAATGCAAATGCCACCTCAATAGATAAAGAATTCATCCAAAAAATTCTGTCCTACATACACGAAAATATCAGTGATAACAGTTTGAGCGTGGAGGTCTTGGCATCCCAACTGAATTTAAGCAGAAGTCAATTATACCGTAAGATAAAAACCCTGACTGGTCAAACCGTCAATGAATTTATTAGAAAGATAAGACTTGAAAAAGCAAAACAGATTTTACAGACTGGAAACTCGACTATTAGCGAGGTGAGTTTTAAAGTTGGTTTCTCTTCACCTTCCTATTTTACAAAATGTTTTAAGTCGCATTTCGGTCAACTCCCAACAGATATTGAAATCAATGAGTCCTAATAAATTCACATTTTTTTAATAAATAATCTTCAATTATATAAAATTCGTTGCAACAAATGTATCAAATGTTGTATTTGCACCCTATTTTGAATGTTTCGCAACAAGATTCATACTGCTTGCTTTATGTGTAATACTTTTTAGAGGTTCCACTATATATATTTGGTACAACTAGGGTATGAAGGGTAATAGATCAAAGTTGGGATTGCTGGCAGAAATACTTATAGTGAGTATGATGCTTTTATTGCTGATTTTGATTTTGAGCCACTTCTAACCACTTATCAAAAAAATATTAAATGATTAAATCCATTTATTTACTAAAACGATTACCACTTAAAACTGCCTATTTAATAGCGAGCCTAATTATTTTTGGCGTTGTTGTTTCTTGTGGTTCTTCTGTAAATGATAAAGAAAAAAAGTATGAATTTGCGTTTCAAGACACTTCTTTGGATTTCGATAAACGTGCAGAGGATTTGGTCAGTCAGATGACCTTATCAGAAAAAGTATCTCAAATGCGCTACGATGCTCCTGCGATTAAACGACTTGGAATTCCTGAATATAACTGGTGGAATGAGTGTCTACACGGTGTGGCAAGAGCAGGAAAAGCTACGGTCTTTCCACAAGGTATAGGTATGGGCTCCACTTGGAATCCAGAATTGATTTTTGAAATGGGAACAGCAGTTTCTGATGAGGCTCGGGCTAAACACCATAAATTTATTAAGGAAGATCAGCGTGGCATCTATCAAGGCTTAACATTTTGGACACCAAACATCAATATTTTTAGAGATCCGCGATGGGGAAGAGGGCAGGAAACGTATGGTGAAGACCCATATTTAACAAGTAGAATTGGTGTCAACTATATTAATGGACTTCAAGGTAATGACGGTAAATATTTGAAATTGGTAGCGACTGCAAAACACTTTGCCGTACATAGTGGTCCGGAAAAATCTAGACACGAAGATAATTACCAAACATCCAATAAAGATTTATACGAAACCTATTTGCCAGCGTTTGAGGCTGCCGTTAAAGAAGCGAAGGTGCATTCTGTAATGTGTGCCTACAATAGATTTAGGGATGAAGCCTGTTGTGGAAGCAACCTTCTATTGAAAAAAATATTGCGTGACGATTGGGGATTTGAAGGCTATGTTGTATCTGATTGTTGGGCCATCAATGATTTTTGGGAGCCCAACCGTCATGGTCTAGCCGAAACACCGGCAGAAGCTGGTGCGCTTGCAGTTGAGCGTGGGACGGATTTAAATTGTGGTAGTGTTTTTGACCCTAATTTGAAAGAAGCAGTTTTAAAGGAAATGATTGATGAGTCTAAATTGGACATCGCCTTAAAAAGATTGTTTACAGCGCGATTCAAACTGGGAATGTTTGATCCGGAAGAAGATGTGTCCTTCAGCAAGATATCCTACGATGTTGTTGCGAGCAAAGAACATTATGCACTTTCTGAAAAAATAGCGAGAGAATCCATGGTCTTGTTAAAAAACGACAATAACACCTTACCATTATCAAAAAATATAAAATCGATTGCAGTCATTGGTCCAAATGCCAATTCTAAGCAGGCGCTTTTGGGCAACTATCACGGAACACCACTAAACTACGAAACACCATTAAAAGCAATCAAGGATAAATTGCCAAATGCAACTGTCAACTACGCATTGGGAAGCGATATCGCAGAAGGTTGGCCCATATTGAATGCCATTCCGACTGAATTTTTAAAAAATGGGAAGGCCAATGGCTTGAAAGGCGAATATTACAATAATCAAGATTTAAAGGGAACCCCTGTGTTGACAAGAAACGATGCCATGATCGATTTTATCTGGACACCTGAAAGACCCATTTCAGAATTGCAAAAAGATGTCTTTTCCGTTCGGTGGACTGGTCAATTGGTGCCGAAAACATCAGGAACATACAGAGTAGGGTTAAAAGCAAGTAGCAGTGGCAAATTAATCGTGGATGGTACTGAATTATTTAAATTTAGTGATGACCATGAGCCAAAAACGTTCTATTCCGATTTAACATTGGAAAAGGGAAAATCCTATAATATTCAGATTGAATACCATAATTATCACACTGATCCACAAGCACATTTTGTTTGGGCTAAGATGAACGAAGATTTATTGACGCCAGCCATTGAAGCTGCAAAAAAATCTGAAGTGGTGGTGCTTTGCTTGGGTCTATCTCCAGAGATTGAAGGCGAAGAAATGCCTGTTTTATTGGAAGGTTTTGATAAAGGTGATCGCTCGGACATTACATTACCAAAAACTCAAATTCGTCTCATGAAAGAGATTGTCGCTTTAGGGAAACCAACAATTGTCGTTTTGATGAACGGTAGTGCCTTGGCGGTCAATTGGGCCGGAGATAATGTGCCTGCCATCTTGGAGGCATGGTATCCAGGAGAATTTGGTGGAAAAGCTATTGCTGATGTACTTTTTGGTGACTATAATCCTGCAGGAAGACTTCCAGTAACCTTTTATAAATCGGTAACTGATTTACCAGATTTTAAAGATTACAACATGGAGAATAGAACTTATAAATATTTTACAGGAGATCCTCTTTTTCCATTTGGTCATGGTTTAAGCTATACCAGTTTTGCATATACTAATTTGAACATCCCAGACGAGGTTACCATAAACAACGACATTAATGTAGATGTCGAGGTTAGAAATACAGGAGTAGTTGATGGAGATGAAGTCGTTCAGCTATATGTTTCTCACAAAGGAAAGGAAAATGCCGCCACTAGAACGTTGGTAGGTTTTGAAAGGATTCATTTAAAAGCTGGTGAAGCAAAAAAAGTAATGTTTATTATAAGCCCAAAAAGCTACGCTTTAATAAGTGAGAATGGTGAATCTTTATTAGAACCAGGATCATTAGAATTAAGCGTTGGGGGAAAGCAACCAGGTTTTAAAGGGATTGCAGATACCGCCACAAGTGGAGTGATAACAAAAATAATATCACTAATAAATTAAATAAAAACAACCAAATAAATTAATAACTAAAACTATTTTAATATGAAGATCAAGTTTAAATTGGCAGTCATTGCTTTGGTAATGATTTGTACACAAAGCGTTTTCTCTCAGACAAAAACGCTGTCTGGTACTGTTTCAGATGAATCTGGAGTGCCAATTCCCGGTGTCTCCGTAATTGCTGTGGGAACAACAAATGGAACTTCTACAGATTTTGATGGGAATTTTAATATTACAATCCTTTCCAATCAAGCAAAAACTTTAATGTTTTCATATATTGGTTATGCTTCACAAGAGGTAAACGTATCTAACAAAACCAATTTTAATATAATAATGTTAGAAGACCAAACTCAGTTAGACGAAGTTGTTGTGGTAGGTTATGGTACGGTACTCAAAAAAGATGTTACTGGAGCAGTGACAACTGTGAAAGTTAACGCTGATGTAGCTATTCAATCAAACTCTGTAGAACAATTGCTACAGGGTAACGCAGCAGGGGTTCAAGTTACTCAAAATGCAGGATCATTAGGATCTGGTATTAGCGTAAAGATTAGAGGTGCTAATAGTTTAAGGGGAAACAATGAGCCACTTTATGTTATCGATGGTGTTATTATATCCTCAGCTGGAGAAGATGTAATAGCTTCTGGAGGCGTGGGTAATTCAGGTCAAGAAAATCAAAATGGTTTAACTGGAATTAATCCAAGGGATATTGAAAGTATTCAAATTTTAAAAGATGCATCAGCTACAGCTATTTATGGTTCTAGGGGAGCAAATGGAGTGGTATTAATAACAACAAAGAAAGGGAAGAATGGGAAGGTTAAAATCAATTCATTTATAACAACATCTGTAAGAACAATCACAAAAAAATATGACGTTTTAAATGGTGTTGATTATGCTAACTATCAAAATGAAATAGATGGATTAAATGGTGAAGATCCAGGATACGAAATAAATGGTTCGCAAGTATTTGGAGTTGCTTATGATGCTGCAAATAATCCAACAGTTTCAAATACCCCTGCACAAATTTTAAATTGGCAAGATGAATTATACCGACAAGGATTTAGTACGAAAGTAGGAATGTCTGCTTCTGGAGGTAGTGATAATGGTAATTATTATATATCTGCAGGGTTTGACGATCAACAAGGTATTGTTGCTAATTCGAGTCTTAAAAGTGGTGATTTAAGAATTAATTTAAATCAAGATCTTAATGAGAATTTAAAACTAGAGACAAGAGTCAGTGGGTTTTTTAATAGCACCGATTTTACAGAATCAGGAGATTTGATTGGGGGCAGTGAAAGTTTTGTTAATAATGTTATAACATTTAGACCTGTAATTACTGGAGAAATTGAAGATTTAGGGCAAGATTTAGAAGCTGCAAACCCTTATTCATGGGTAAATGATTTTTCTGATTTTTCTAAAGAAAAAAGATATATTGGATCTTTAGGACTTACTTATGAACTTCCTTTAGAAGGTTTAAGTTATCAAATACAAGCAGGAGGAGATGTAAGAACAAAAGATAGAAGACGTTTTTATGGAATAACAACTTATCAAGGTGCTAATGCAAACGGGGCACTACAAATATCAACTTTAAATGCATCATCGTATCAAATTAATAATTTTTTGAGATTCAATAGAACATTTAACAATAAGCATAGAATAAATGCAACTGCTGGTGTTACCTATGATGTAAGAAATGTAGAAAATAGTATTTATGCTGTTGAAGATTTTGTAACTACAGAGCTGACTACAGAACAGCCATTTTTAGCGTCTATAATTACACAGCCATTACAATTTTTTAGATCAGATCAACAAATTTTTTCTTTATTAGGGCGTGTAAATTACACCTTTAATGATAAATATATCCTAACAGCATCTTTCCGTAGGGATGGGGTGTCGAAATTCTCAAAGAATAACAGATATGGATTTTTTCCTTCATTTGCAGTAGCATGGAGACTTGAAGATGAAAAATTTATTAAAAGTTTAAACCTTTTTGAAGATTTAAAACTAAGAGCTGGTTGGGGCCAAATAGGAAATCATGGTATTGGGCCTTACGGAACATTGTCTAATTATGGAATAAACGGATCCTTATATGGAACTCCTGGAAATGGAACAAGTGTGCCATTATCGCTAAATAACATTGCAAACCCTAACTTAACTTGGGAAACTACCGAACAACTAAACTTTGGTTTAGATTTTGCGACTAAAAACAATAGGTTTTCTGGAAGTATTGATATGTATGATAAGACGACGAAAGATTTATTGCAAAGGAGTCCAATTCCAACTTCTTCAGGATTTGGTACTATACTTATAAATAGAGGAACCATTTCTAACAAAGGATTAGAAGTAGCATTTAATGTAGCTCCTGTTTCTACAGACGATTTTCAAATAAATATAGGTGCAAATATTGCATTTAATAAAACTAAAATTGAAACTTTAGGGATTCCTTTAAAAGATTTTTATATAGATGGTACTGCGCAACAAAAGTCTTTCTACTTTGGAGATAATATTAGTCGAGGGCTTGTATTCAAATCACCAGCAAATGTATTTGTAGAAGGTGAAGAAATGAGTCTTTTTTATGGTTATCAAACCAATGGGGTATATCAAACAGAAGATACAGATCTAACAGAAGGTGCGAAACCGGGTGATATAAGAATTGTAGATCAAAATAAAGACGGTAAAATCGATTTGTTAGATAGAACATTTATTGGAAATCCAAACCCAGATTTTGTTTATGGGTTTGATTTAAATTTCAAATTAAAAAGACTTACTGCTAATTTCCAATTTAATGGGGTTTACGGTAACGATATTGCTAATGGTAACTTGTTGCGATTAGGAAATGCAGAAGGCGATGGTGGAAATATATTAACGGCCACCTATAATAATGCTTGGAGGCCAAACAGTCAATCAAACATCTATCCAAGAATAGGATTTACTACCGAAAACCGTCCTGCAATTTCAGATCGTATTATTGAAGATGGCAGTTATTTGAGATTGAACAATGTGACTATTGGATATGATATCCCTGTTGAAAAAAGTAAGTTTTTTGAACGTCTGAATGTGTATATCGCAGGTCAAAATTTAGTAACCTGGACACATTATAGCGGATACAATCCTGAGATTACAAACTTTTTATACACTGGACTTATAAATGGTGTTGATTGGAATGGATCGCCAAATGCAAGTACTATATTATTAGGATTAAATATTAATTTCTAAGCACCATTGAATATTAAAAAAAAACAAAAAACAGAAACACATGAAAAATTTCAAATTTATTTTAATATTGATTTTTGGTTTTTTATCTAGTTCATGTAACTTAGATGAAGATCCAATATTTTTAGACGAAACATTATATGATACGCCACAAAGTGCATCTGCTGCATTAGATGGCATTTATCAAGAGCTAACCAATTACAATACGCTAGAACGCCGTATATTTGTAGTCAATGGTTTTTCAGGATTATTTGTCGCAGCTAGAGGTGGGGACAATATAAATAGTAGTCATAACTCACAGATCGTTTCATTAAAGCCTACTTATGATGGTGATTCTGAATCCATGTGGGGTGGTTTGTACGGTGCTATAGCACAAACAAATTCAGCAATTAAATCAATTACAGTTGTTGATAATCCTTCTACCAAAGATGAATTGCTTTTTAGCGATATCGCCGGTCATGCGTATTTTGTGCGTGCATGGTCATACTTTTCTTTAGTAAGACTTTTTGGAGATATTCCTTTATGGTTGGAACTTGCTGATTCTGAAAATTTAAATAAATCAAAATCAACAGCGAAAGAGGTTTATGCACAAGTTATTAGTGATGCTAAAAATGCAGCTAGTTTATTAAATGGAGCAAGTGGTAATGGTTATCCGAAACGATATGCTGCCAATATGCTATTAGCAAAAGTGTATATGACATTGGCTACCAATCCAGATTTACGTGAAGGTTCATTAACAGAAATGGACTATTGGCAAATGGCATATACTGAAGCTATGAAAGTATATGGAATATATACTTTAGTACCTAATTACAGTAGCTTGTTTACCGATTCAAATGAAAATTCCACAGAATCTATTTTTGAACTTCAAATAAGTCAAGATGCTGCAAATTCACAAATGGGAAGAAATTTTACACCACCCAATTATAAGGCATCACAAGCTTATGGATACCTTAGAGTACATGCTGATGTTTATGACCAGCATGTTAATACATATCCAGGAGACCCAAGAATTGATGCCACTTATTTAAGTGAATATGCAAATGCTAACACTGGAGATATCATTAAAGTTTATCCTGCCGATGCAACACGAGCAAATTTTAAAATAGCGAATCCATACTTTTTTAAATTTGCTGAAAAAGATAAGACTCATAGTAACCAGTTTAATAACCAGAACCACATTATATACCGTTACGGAGAATTACTCATTATGCTTGCCGAAATTTCTAATGAATTACAAAATGGTCAACAATTAGGTTATGTTACAGAATTGTTGGACAGAGTAGGCAAAGTACCTCACGCTGGGTATCTAGGATCTAAAGAAAATTTTAGAGATGCGATAATGATGGAATACCGTTTTGAATTAATAGGCGAAGGAGAAGATTCGCATAACAATAGACGTAGAGGGTTTGATTATTTTCTAAAGAACACGATAAATAAACATAATAATAACCCCGGTTTTAATGCCAATGTAGATCTTACATTAAATACGACTAAATCGGAAGTTATGGGGTTACCAATTCCGCTAAAAGAAGTTAACACAAATGAACTTATAAACTAGTTTTAATGATTAAATAGAATAAGTCATAGTTATCATTGCTATGGCTTGTTCTATTAAATGTCTATAAACGAATTGCTTGGGGGTAAATTGTGGAGTTTATAAAACATTCACGCCCAATACTACAAGTGGTCTCCTTATTCTTTTATTGATGAGTTTTACTTGCTAATAAGTTTGTTTGTTGGCGGTAATTTACCCGTAACGTTAATCGTGTACCAATATCCAGTATTTGTGGTTATAGATTATATAAGAGTATTTTAAATAGTAAATGGGAATGAAGTCACAATATCTCTATTTATAAAGTATAAGATGCATTATATAACTTCTCAATAGACTTTAATTATTAAAAAAGTATAGCAATATGAAAAAACTTACAGTTAAAAATTTTTCTAAAGTAATTTGTGCCTTACTTATATTAACAGGATGCAATGATAAAACGACTATAGAGAATACAACTTCACCAGAATCAAATAAAAATCAAGATATAGGATTAAAATTTGCTTTTAAAAATCACTTTCTAATAGGTAGTGCATTAAGTGTCAATGATGTTTTGGATAAGGATAATACTTCAAAACAAATAGTAAAAAAGGAGTTCAATACTATAACTCCAGAAAACTGTATGAAAGCTGAAATTGTAAATCCAAAGCCTGGAGTTTATGATTTTATAGCAGCAGATGCTTTTGTTGCCTTTGGTCAAGAAAACAACATGTTTATTATTGGTCACACTTTGATATGGCATAATCAAACACCTGCTTGGTTTTTTACCAATAAAAATGGTGAACCCAATTCTCCTGAAGAGCAGAAAGCACAATTGCGTAAACATATAGAAGCGGTTGCGGGAAGATATGCTGGAAAAGTGCAAGCTTGGGATGTTGTAAACGAGGTTATTGATGATGATGGCTCTTATAGATCGACCACATGGGTAAATAGTATTGGTGATGGTGATGAGATGGTTAAACTGGCCTTTAAATATGCAAGTGAATATGCGCCTGATACGGAACTATATTATAATGATTTTAATGCTTGGCGCCCTGAAAAAAGAGACGGAATTGTTCGGATGATAAAGATGCTTAAAGATGCTGGAATTAGAATAGATGGTATAGGAATTCAAGCGCATTGGGGTTTAAATTTCCCTAAGAATGAATATATTCAAGAGGCTATCGATGCTTATGCTGCATTAGGCGTTAAAGTTATGATTACAGAATTAGATGTTGATGTATTACCACTTACTAAAGAAGGTCAAATCATTGGGCGTAGTATGATGGAACCTCAGTTTCAATTAGAAGAGTTCGAAACATTTCTAGACCCCTACAAAGAAGGTTTACCAGAATCCGTAGAACAGAAACTAGCTAATCGTTATAAAGAATTATTTGGAATTTTTGTAAAGAACAGCGATAAAATAGATAGAGTCACTTTTTGGGGAATGCATGATGGTATGTCCTGGAAAAATGATTATCCAATACCAAATAGGACTAATTATCCGCTTCTGTACAATAGAGATATGAAACCAAAACTGGCGAGACAGGCCGTTTTAGAGAGTCTCAAATAACAAGTAAATCTATACTAAGAAAACTCTAAAGATGAATTAAGTTGTTTCAATTCATCTTTCTTGAGATATGGCGACTTCATTGAGAATATCTATTATTGGCGATCTTCAAAGTAAAAAAATAAGAGTATACATTATTGATTCCTAAATATTATGAAGATAAATAAATTAATACTATTATTCGTTACAACGTTGTTTTTAGGCTCTTGTTCTAACGATGAACAGGGAAGTACAATTGAGTCTGAAGTTGAAACGCCAGTTACAGTCAAAGCTTCATTTAGTTATACCATTTCAGCTACAGATCCTTATGTAGCCATATTTCAAAATACTACGGAAAGTTCATTTCAATATCAAAGTTTGTGGGATTATGGTTTAGGTGAAGGAAAGGTCAATGTTGGCAGCGGTTTAGTAGAGGTGAGATATAATGAAGTTGGCAATTATACCGTGAAATTTTATGCTGTTTATAATGGCGTTACAACAGAAGAAAGTAAAACTATAAAAGTTGATGAAAATGGAATTTGCCCTAATGGACTTTGTGGATCTACAAGTAGCACAAGTTTAAAGGATGCGGCAACAACTTTTGCCGTTGGAAATATCACCAGATCATCATGGGTAATAGGAAGCGGAAAGTACATTGAACTATTAAAGAATGAATTTAATAGTTTGACTTCCGAATATGAAATGAAGATGAACGTTATGTATCCTGCTCAAGGGTCTTATAATTTTAGTGCTGCTGATGCTATTGTTAGTTTTGCACAGGCAAACGATATGTATGTGCATGGTCATGCATTAATTTGGCACAATGCGACACCAAGTTGGGTTGAAAATTTCTCTGGAACTGACGCTGAATTTGAAGCCATGGTGAAAGCATATATTACAACTACAGTTACGAGATACAAAGGAAAAGTACGTTCTTGGGATGTTGTAAACGAGGCACTGGAAGATGGAAGCGGCAACCCTTTAAGAAAATCTGTTTTCAAACAAAAAATGGGAGATGATTATATTAAAAAATGTTTTCAATTTGCGAGAGATGCAGATCCAGATGTATTGCTTTTTTACAACGATTATAATATGGCTTCTAGCGCAACAAAAAGAGCAGCAATGTTTACATTGGTTGATGAATTAGGTGATTTAATTGATGGCGTAGGTGCTCAAATGCATATTTCATACAACGGCCCTTCAGCGTCTCAAATTAAAAATTTAGCTGATGGTGTTATTTCAAGAAATTTAAAACTACATTTTGCTGAATTAGACATTAGAGCTAATCCTAATAACGATTTAACTGTGCTGTCAAACGATAGAGCTAAAGCACAAAGCGCAAAATATAAAGAAGTAGTTCAAATATATAATTCAATTCCTTTAGAAAATAAATTTGCGCTAACCGTTTGGGGAGTTCGAGATAATGAGTCTTGGTTAATAGATTTCTGGGGAAATGCAGATTGGCCTTTACTGTTTGATTCAAATTATAATAAAAAACTATCGTATTACGGATTCCTAGGAGGATTGCAATAAATAAATTTCATAAATTTCAAAAACAGGTTTAAGATTTAAAAGAGTGTTTTTTAAATTTTAGAACTGTTTTTTCTGTAAAAAAGATAATAAACATGAAGAAAATATATTTTATAAAATCAGGGTGCATATTAGTACTTGTCTTAAGTGTTCTGGCTTGTAATAGTTCAAAAAAAAGGAATAGCACTATAGGTTTAAAAGATGCTTCAACTTTTCCAATAGGAACAGCAATAAAGATTCATACTTTAATGAATGACGCTAAGCTTCAAAAAATACAAAAACAGAATTTTAATAGCATTACGGCCACTAATGATATGAAAATGCAGTCCATAATACCGACTGAAAATAATTATAATTGGAAGACTGTCGATACCATTTTGAATTATGCCGAAACACATAATCAGCGATTATTTGGACATAATTTAATTTGGCATAGTTCTACTCCAGAATGGGTTATAGCTAAAGCAGAAAAAGATAGTCTATGGTTAGATAGCTTTATGAAAGAATACATAACACGTTATGTTGGACGTTACAAAGGTAAAGTTGCTGCTTGGGATGTTGTTAATGAGGCTTTTGAATCTAGTGGTGGTAATTATAGAGAAACGTTTTGGTACAATAAATTAGGTAAAAGTTATATAGAAAAAGCATTTAAATATGCTCATGAAGCAGACCCTGATGCCGTTTTATTTTATAACGATTTTAATATAGAACGCGATACCACGAAGTTACATGCCGTAATTAAAATGGTAAATGAATTTAAGGAGAAAGGCGTTCCAATTTCTGGAATAGGTTTTCAAATGCACATAAGAATGGATATCCCAGATGAAATTATAGCATATTCATTAAAAAAAGCTGCAGAAACCGGATTGCAAATACATTTATCTGAAGTAGATATTATTTTTAATACACATAACGATGAAAGGTTGGGTGGTATTGAAAATTATAGTTCACTAACAGATGAAATGAAACAAGCTCAGGCAGAAAAATATAAAAATCTAATTGAAATGTATAAAGAAATAGTACCTAAAGAACAGCAGTTCGGAATTACATTATGGGATTTTACAGATAGAGATACCTGGATTAGAGGGTTTTTTAATATGAGAGATTGGCCTAGTATTTACGATGATAATTTACAACCGAAGCCGGCTTACCTTGGCTTTTTGGAAGGTTTAAAAGATTGAAAAATTAAGACATGAAAAAATCCATTTGGATTGAAGACCTATAAAACGGAAATGAATAAACGAATATGTAATCACATGAATAAAAAGTTAGAAAAATGAAAATAGCTCTATGTTGGTTTATAGTATTAAAGTCTTTTGTGTGTCTTGCTCAAAACAACTATAGTATATCATCTCAAAAGGACAGACTTAGACAATATTCTGGTCAGTGGATAAGTGCTGCTTACCCAAGCAGAGATAGTGTAGCCCTATTTCCAGAAATAAAAATGAGTAGTATTACTAATTTCAATAACCATTCTCTTACAGTTAAAGTCTCACAAAAAGATGCTAATAACCAGTACCATCCTATACTTCATGAAATTATTGGTTATGATAGTGTTACCGATACTATTTTTGCAGCAGGTCATAATGCAAAAGGCGCATTTTTTACTGGGAAAGGCAAGTTTTCTTCAGAAAATAATTGGACCATGCAGGATAAAGATCTTAATGGTAATAAAACCATAAAGGTCGATTTTAACTTTCAGAATTATACGGATGTTATATTAGAAGGCTTTGATAATAACAAGCAAAGTTTATGGAAAACCAGATATATTAAAAACAATCCTAGTGATAAAAATATTGGTATTCAGCTCGTTTCTGTTCATGATGAAATGCTTAAAAACCCAGAACAAACCTTAATTCAATTAGGTAGAATGGGCTATAGTTATGTTGAAACCTTTGTATATAAAAATGGTGGTTTTTACGGTCAAAGTCCAACGCAGTTTAAGGCTATGGTTGAAAAAGCAGGTATGAAGTTTTTGGGTTCTATGACCTTTTTCGATCCTGAAAACAAAAATGATGATGCCGCAATAAATACGTGGTGGACTAAGACTATACAAGATCATAAAAAAGCGGGTGTTGAGTATCTTTCTACTTCAAATAGTAAAATAAAAAACATTAAGACTATTAAAGACCTTCAAGAGTATTGCAATTACTATAACAAAGTAGGAAAGCTATGTAAAAACAATGGTTTGAAATTTATTTTTCATAATCATGCCGATGAATTTTTAATGGTGGAAGAGGTAAGAGTTTACGATTACTTTCTTAAAAATACCAATCCGGAATATGTGTATTTTCAATCGGATATATATTGGATGCAAGTCGCTGGCGTTAATCCTGTCGATTATTTTAAAGCCTATCCTAACCGATTTATAAGTTGGCATGTTAAAGACTTTAAAGAATTAGGAGAAAGTGGTAAAATAGATTTCAAGCATATTTTTAAATATCAAGAATTATCAGGTGTTCAATATATAATATCAGAAGTTGAAGATTATAGCTTTCCACCTTTGTTTAGTGTGAGTTTAGCATGGGAATATATTTATTATGAATTATTAAGATAAACGTTTGATTATGAAACCTTTTAAAATGAAGTATCTTTTATTAACTATATGTGTCCTTATAATGATTAAAACGAATGCTCAAGATCAGTTTCGTGTTTTATTGTTTACCCAACACGATGATTGGCATTTCAATACCATCCCTTTTGCTGTTCAGGCTTTTGAAGATATGGCAGAAGAACATCAGTTTAAGTTTAATTGGACACAAAGGCCAAATGATCTTATAAAGCAATTACCAGAACATGATGTCGTAATATTTATGAATGCCAATGCCGATTCTTTGAAGACAAAGCATATGGTTGCCTTAAAAGCATTCATGAAACGCGGCGGAGGCTTTGTTGGCATACACGCAACAGCAGATTGTGAAAACAATAACTCCTGGTTTGATGGTCTTGTTGGAGCGAAATTTGTAGATCATCCAAAATTGCAAGCAGCCATGGTGAAAGTTAAGAATAATGATTTTCCAGCAACATGGCATCTACCAAATAAATGGCTTCGAAGTGATGAGTGGTATAACTTTAATAATATCGATTTAGATAATCTAAATGTGGTATTAACTGTTGATGAAGCTTCTTATGATTTTACAGCGGGTTATGATGAAATGCCTTTAAAAGGTATGGGGCAAATACATCCTATTTCATGGTATCAAAATTATGAAGGAGGAAAATCGTTTTATACTGCCTTAGGACATAAGCCTGAATCTTACAAGGACAAAAACTTTTTGAATCACATTTTTGGAGCCATATACTGGGCGTCTAAGTAAATTATTTCGTACCAATTATAAGTGCTGAAAAGGTATATTAGTTTTTATCGCTATGCGATAAATTCAGAAAGTTGGCATAAGAAAAAGGAGTCAATAACAACTGTTTGAGCTCCTTTTTTCACACTAAACTAAACTAAACAAACTAAACTATTCAATGTATGGTTTTAGAGGAACATTAGTTCCATCTTCATTATATGTTATTTCTGCTAATTTAACAGATCTTAAATGTGTAACTCCTTTAGATAAAGAGGAATCATGGTAAAACAAATACCATTTTTCGTCTACTTTATAAATAGAGTGGTGGCTTGTCCAGCCAACAACAGGCTCTAGAATTATTCCCTTATAAGTAAATGGTCCATAAGGATTATCACCAATGGCATAGCATATCAAATGTGTATCACCAGTAGAATAAGAAAAGTAATATTTACCGTTGTATTTGTGCATCCAAGAGGCTTCAAAAAAGCGTCTGTCATTATCGCCTGCTAGTAATAAATTTCCTGCTTCATCTAAAATTTCTAAGGGTTTAGGCGTCTCAGAAAATTATAATAAATCATCGGTCATTTTTGCAACAAAAGGCAATAATGCAGGGTCATTATCTTCTGGTAAAAATGCTGTTGGACTATTTGGTTGTGCTGCGTTAAATTCACCAGTTCTCCAGCGTTGTAATTGTCCTCCCCAAAGACCTCCAAAATACATGTAATAGCTACCGTCGTCATCTTTAAAAACGGCTGGATCTATAGAAAAACTTCCTCTAATGGCTTCGGGTTGTGCTATAAATGGACCTGTTGGTGAGTCACTAATTGCAACACCAATTCTAAAGATTCCATCGTAAGCTTTTGCAGGAAAAAATAAATAGTATTTGCCATCTTTTTCATTGGCATCTGGAGCCCACATTTGTTTTTCGGCCCAGGGCACATCATTCACATGCAGAGCTAAGCCATTGTCTACAGCTTCGCTATTTACGGAATCCATAGAAATAACATGGTAATCTTCCATAGCAAAATGACTACCTAAATCATCAAATGCTTCTCCGGCGTCTATATCGTGAGATGGGTAAATATATATTTTTCCATTAAAACAATGGGCAGATGGATCTGCAGTGTAAATGTTTGTTACTAATGGTTGTGAAATAGCGCGCTTATTTAGATCCTCAAAATTGATGTTTTCAGTCCAGATGAATTTTCGAATATTGGCTTACAAAACTTTTTTAACGCTGCGCATAACCATAAAAAACCAGTGATGGTAGGTGAGTCTGCACCTCGTTATGTTGGAGTTTTAGATGGTGAAACTTCTTGGAATAAATGGTTTAAACCTTATTTCGAAATGCTTTATAATAACCCTGGGATAAAAGCATTTTGCTACATCAATTGGAATTGGGAATTCTGGTCTAACAAAATAGGTTTTCAATGGCATGATTGGAAAGATGCTCGTATAGAAAAAAATCCATTTGTATTGGAGGCCTATAATACGGAAATGAAAACACAAATATTTAATCATCTTAATAAAAAGTTAGAAAAATGAAAATAGCTCTATGTTTAATTATAGTATTAAAGTCTTTTGTGTGTATTGCTCAAAACAAGTATAGTATATCATCTCAAAAGGACAGACTTAGACAATATTCTGGTCAGTGGATAAGTGCTGTTAACCCAAGCAGAGATAGTGTAGGCCTATTTCCCGAAATAAAAATGAGTAGTATGACTAATTTCAATAACCATTCTCTCACAGTTAAAGTCTCACAAAAAGATAATAGTAACCAATACCATCCTATACTTCTTGAAATTATTGGTTATGATAGTGTTACCGATACTATTTTTGCAGCAGACCATAATGCACAAGGCGCATTTTTTAGTGGAAAAGGAATCTTTACATCTGAAAAAATTGGACGATGCTAGACAGAGACCTAGATGATAATTTAACAATGAAGGTTGATTTTAACTTTCAAAATTATAAGGATGTGGTACTAGAAGGTTTTGATAATGAAAATCATAGTTTATGGAAAACCAGATATATTAAAGACAATCCTAAAAGCAAAAATATTGGTATACAGCTCGTTTCTGTTCATGACGATATGCTTAAGAATCCAGAAGAAACCTTAACTCAATTAGGTAGAATGGGCGATAGCTATATTGAAATTTTTGTATATGAAAAAGGTCGTTTTTATGGTCAAAGTCCAGAACAGTTTAGAGCTATGGTTGAAAAATCGGGCATGAAATTTTTGGCTTCTATGACTTTTTTCGGTCCTGAAGATAAAAATGATGATACTGTAATAAATACGTGGTGGACTAAGACTATACAAGATCATAAAAAAGCGGGTGTTGAGTATCTTTCTACTTCAAATAGTAAAATAAAAAACATTAAGACTATTAAAGACCTTCAAGATTATTGCAATTCTTATAACAAAGTAGGAAAGCTATGTAAAGACAATGGTTTGAAATTTGTTTTTCATAATCATACCGATGAATTTTTAATGGTTGTAGGAGTGAGAGTTTATGATTACTTTCTTCAAAACACCAATCCGGAATATGTGTATTTTCAAGCGGATATATATTGGATGCATGTCGCCGGTGTTAATCCTGTCGATTATTTTAAAGCCTATCCTAACCGATTTATAAGTTGGCATGTTAAAGACTTTAAAGAATTAGGAGAAAGCGGTAAAATAGATTTCAAGCATATTTTTAAATATCAAGAATTATCAGGTGTTCAATATATAATATCAGAAGTTGAAGATTATAGCTTTCCACCTTTGTTTAGTGTGGGACTAGCATGGGAATATATTTATTATGAATTATTAAAATAAACGTTTGATTATGAAACGCCATGTTCAAACACCTTAGAATATATTATATGTCACACGCATCGTTATTAATGTAGTATTATCCGCTTTTAAGGCATGATTGCAACATTAATTATAGTATATGCTTCATTTTTTGTTTTAATATGTTTAACCTTTTATTAACATTACAGTGCAAGTTAGCGGCGTACTAAAATGAATCTATAACAGTGCGTTTTTTTTAAAAACAAGTAATTTAATATTATGGAGTGAAAACAATGAAATTATGTATTAGTTAGATTTAAGCCATGATAAGTAGAAATCCTATGAATGAATTTGGCCGGTTAAAACAAGTATCAACCAAAACTTACAGATTTAAGTGACTATAAAAGATTTAAATGTATGAAAAAACAAATCCTTTACGAAAAACAGCCCATTTTCGGTTTTAATTTAGGCAGGAAAATGAGGCTCTTCGTATTACTCATTCTTATGTCCCATTTTACCATTTGGGCCAATAATCACCCTCAGCAGACTATTACCGTTAAGGGTACCGTAACCGAAGCGGAAACGGGTATTCCTGTTATCGGCGCCAATATTCTAGAACAGGGTACTGGAAATGGTGTAATGACCGATTTTGATGGTTATTTTATAATAAATGTACGCGCTAACGCTACGTTAGTCGTTAGCTATTTGGGCTTTTCAACTCAGGAAATTGTGGTTAACGGCAAAACGGAAATTAATGTGGTTATGGAGGGCGAAGATTCTGTCTTGGACGAAGTTGTCATTATAGGCTACGGTACACAAAAGAAAGAAAGTGTAGTAGGCTCCATCGTGCAGGTCTCTGGGGAAAAACTGTTGCAGTCTGGCGGGGTGTCTACGGTAGGACAGGCGCTTACTGGGCGTTTGCCCGGTGTTACTACTATTTCTTCTACGGGACGCCCAGGAGAAGAGTCTCCTGATATTTATATTCGTGGAAGGAGTAGCTGGAACGGTAGTGGGCAGCCACTTATTTTGGTAGATGGTATTGAGCGGAGTATGAACGATGTCAATTCCAATGATGTGGAGAGCATTTCTGTATTAAAAGATGCCTCGGCTACCGCTGTATTTGGTGTAAAAGGAGCCAATGGGGTTATCCTTATCACTACAAAACGAGGTAAAATTGGTAAGGCACAACTTTCTTTAACGGCCAGTTCGACTTTGAAAGCGCCATCGAAATTACCTTCAAAATACGATTCTTATAATGGTATAAAAGCCGCCAATGAGTCTATTGAGCGTTCTGTCCCGGCTAATGAGGGGGCTTGGAGATATTATGTACCCGAGTCAATTGCAGATAGGTATAGGAATCCAATCAATGATACTGATAAGTATGTGTATCCCAATGTAGATTGGATAGACACGACACAAAAAGATTTTGCCATGGATTATAAGATGGATCTTTCCGTTAGAGGAGGTACCGAGTCTGTAAAATACTTTGGGGCTATTAACTATAACCACGTAGGGGATATCTATGACGCAGAGGCCTTTGATAGCGGAAGGGGGTATGCTACAGATTTTTCCTATGATCGTTTTAACTTTAGGAGCAATATAGATTTTGACGTAACCGAATCTACCCGTCTTTCCGTAAACCTTTCTGGGTATTATGGGGTTCAAGGTGGTCAGAGTGTTGATAGATCATTACTTAATAACAGTATTTACGAAATGGCACCAGATTTGTTTTATCCTTTGTATCCTGATGGTACTTTTGGGCGTGCAGTAGTCGATAGATACGATATCCTTAACCCTGCGGTTTCTTTGACAGCAAGAAGCGATACCAATGAACATAGGGTACAGGTAAATACCGATTTTGTTCTACAACAAAAATTAGACTTCATTACAGAAGGTTTAAGTTTTAGAGGTTCGTTTTCCTTTGATAACAACTTTAGAGGTAATGAGGGAATTAATGACCCTAAAATCGATGCAGATGACAATGTGACTTTCAAGATTTATAATGATGATGGAACGTTTTATTATGTGACCCCTCCGGGTGAAAATCAATTTGATTATGTGGTTCAGCCATGGTCTAGAAACGGTTTGAGTATTGATGATAATAATTCTAGTCGACGTTTGTTCTACCAGCTTTCTTTTAATTATGATCGTGTTTTTGGAGATAAACATACCGTAGGTCTGTTGGCTTTAATGAACAGGGAGGAGTATGCTATAGGAAATATGTTCCCAAGATATCGGGAAGATTGGGTGGCCCGAGCTACCTATAACTATGATAGCCGTTATTTTATTGATGTGAATGGAGCCTATAACGGATCGGAGAAATACGGGCCTGGTTTTAGGTTTGATCTCTTTCCTTCCGTGGCCATGGGCTGGATGGTAAGTAATGAAGGCTTTATGAGTGGTACCGACAGTTGGTTAAACAAGCTTAAGATTCGTGGTTCCTACGGTATAGTAGGTGATGATTCTTCAGGTGGAAGATGGGGCTATGTCTCCCAGTGGGGCAGTGGAGGAAGTGCTTATTTGAATAACAGTGACAAATGGAGTAGATCTCCCTACACGTTTTATAATGAAGCTACAATCGGAAACCCGAATCTGCAATGGGAGACCTCGCAGAAAGCGAATATCGGTTTTGAATTAGCTGTACTAAAAAATATGTTCACCTTAGACGTGGATTTCTTTAAGGAGGATCGTGATAATATCGTTATTCCTGCCAATGACCGGAGTGTTCCTAGCTTTTTTGGTTTTCAACCTGCGGATGCCAACCTAGGAAAAACATCTGTAAAAGGTATGGAGATGGTTCTAAATTATAAGCAACAGCTTACGGAGAATTGGAGTGTTAATGGAGATTTTGCCTATACCTTTACCAAGGATGAGATAATTTATAAGGAGGATCCTGCGCTTAGACCGTCGTATCAAAAAGCGGCTGGATATGCTATAGGTCAACCACGTGAAATAATAAGGGGAGATTTAATGATGAATTGGGATGATGTATATGGTTCCTATCCTCAGGAAAGTAACCAAGCTGCACGTAGACCTGGTTTCTATGATGAACAGGACTGGAACTTTGATGGGTTTGTAAGTGGAGAGTATGATCAAGCACCTTTTGGGTATACGGAACGGCCTCAGAATACTTTTAACTTATCCTTGGGGACTGACTACAAGAAATTTAGTTTTAGTGTTCAATTTTATGGGGTTAGCAATGCGTCCAGATCATATCAAGACAGGACATTTGTTGCAGAATCTCACTTGTACTTTGATTTTCTTTCCGACTATTGGAGCAAGGACAACCCTGATGGAGAACATGTTCTTAGTGGATTTAATAACACACAACACAGTACAGATTCTTATAGATATTGGTATGATGCCTCTTTTATAAAATTACAAAACATGGAATTTGCATACAGTTTTGGTTCCAAAGAAGGTAGCAGTTACAGGGTGTACCTAAACGGAAACAATTTGGCCTTCTGGTCGAAGCTTCCGGATGATAGATTGAGCAATGAAAATGGTAATTTTAGAGGAAGTTATCCTTCGTTTAGGAGAATTAATCTAGGGCTAAATATTAACTTTTAAGAGCGATTATTATGAAAAAAATATTTAAAATAATATGCTGCGTATTTTTGATAGGAACAATTTCTGTTTCCTGTGAAGATTACTTAGATAAGACAATTGAAACCGACCTAAGCATCAATGAAGTTTTCCAAGATTTTAATAATTCTCAAGGTTGGGTAGAGGAAATGTACGCTATGATGGTTGATTATGCCGGAGCTTTCTGGCAGTATTACGGCTATTATGGCGAAGAATCTGTGAATAATCGTACTTGGATGTTCGATTTTAGTGTAGATCAAGGTGATTACGGGAACTGGGCAACTCAAAGAGGTATGTTTCTGCTTGTGCAAGGTGGTGATAATTCTTCACCAAAGAATACTAATGCAGACTATCCTTTTGATAGAAGCTCTATTTGGGTAAGTAGCTGGCAAGGTATACGAAAAGCGAACATAGCCATTGAAAATGCAGAGACCTTAATGGTAAATGCTACGCAACAAGAAAGGGATGCCATTATGGGACAGTCCTATTTTTTTAGAGCGTTTTTTCATCATGAAATCATGAAATTCTGGGGTTCTATACCATATATAGACAGGGTTTTAGAGAACGATTGGCAGATACCAAGACCAGCAGAATGGTCTGAAACTGCATTGAAAATAGATGCGGATTTTGATAAAGCCATTGCGTTGCTTCCTGCAGATTGGGACGATGCAAGTTGGGCTCCTGGAGCGAAGACTAGAGGGCAGAATATGTTCCGTATTACCAAAGGTGCGGCCATGGCCATGAAGGGAAAGAATCTTTTATTTGCAGCTAGTCCATTAATGCAGGGCAGTGATAATACCTATGGATATAATAAGGAATTGAGTACAAAAGCCGCCGAAGCGTTGGCCAAGGTAATACAAATGCCTAGATATCAATTGGTGCCTTGGGATAATTATGGTTCTGTGTTCTATTCTGAGAATGGACAGTATCCTTATTCTTCCGAGTTTATTTTAAGTCAACCTGGAAACGTAGGTTGGTATCCTCGCTATTTGCCGTCTATATGGCAATTAACTGATGTTGCGATTAGTTCAGGTGATACTGGTGCAGCCCCTACCCACAACTATATCCATAATTATTTTGGAATGAAGGATGGTTTGGCATGTGATGATAGTCCTTTGTTCGATCCCCAAGATCCTTGGAAAAACAGGGATCCCCGTTTTAACAAATGGATTGTGGTAGATGGTGATCAGTTGATTGACAATATAGGAGCCGCTACAGGCGCTAATCAAGTACACCGATATGCCCAACTCTATAATGGTGGAGCACACCGTAATCCTAATCAAAATAAAGGTTCCCTAACAGGATATGGTATGAAAAAATGGTCTCCAAGAAATTTCAATAAGTTCGATAATGTAGAAGCATTTGGGTGGAGAGCTCATGTAAGGCTTACCGATGTATACCTCATGTATGCTGAGGCTGCTGTAATGGCTTATGGCTTAAATGGAAAAGCACCTGGGTTCAATTTGTCGGCAGTAGACGCCATCAACGCTATACGTGAACGTGCCGTTCCAGACGGTAGTTTAAATGTTAAACCACAGAATTTAACCAGTGTAAACAAGTTTATGGATGAGATCCGTAGAGAACGGGCCGTAGAAATGAGTTACGAAAACCACCGCTGGATGGATGTAAGACGCTGGAAATTGGGTACAGATATGAAATACCGATTGAAAACAGGTATCCGTTTTGACCGAAATTCCGCTGGAAAACCGATCAACTTCCAAGAAGAGATAATACGTACTAAAGTTTTTGATGAAAAACATTATTGGTTACCGTTTCCTCAGAATGATACGGAATTGTACGAAGGATTCCCACAAAACCCGGGATGGTAAAATCAAATCTGTTTTTACTATTTGTTAATATAAATAATCTATGACACACTTTAATAAATATAAAAAATCATTGTTGTTCAGTTGCTTCTCTGTAATGTTCTCCATTACATTAGCCGCTCAGGACAATGATCGAACCACAACCACCGATTCCATCGCAATAAGTACCAATAATTTGGTATCCAAGATTAGGGAAGAGGTAAGCCTAGGATTTCGGAACCGGGAGAATATAGACGTGGTCGGTGCGGTATCTACCATCGAGCCTGGCGATTTTCTTAAGTATGACAACACCCAATGGGTTCGTGATGCCTTGTCTGGCAGAATGACCGGGCTTAAGGGAAGCGACAACATTCGTGGTCTTGGTACTGCCTTGATCGTAGTAGATGGGATTCCGGGTAGGAGCATCGATTTACTCAATATGGAAGAAATCCAAGAAATTACCATTCTAAAAGATGCCAATGCAGTAGCGCTATATGGTGCCATGGGGAAGAATGGGGTTATCGTTGTAACCACTAAACGTGGTACGGAAAAGAAAGAGTTTAATGTAAGTGTTAGTTCGGGAATCAAGTTCCCTACAAGCATGCCAAATTATTTGGGTTCCGCCGAATATATGACACTTTTTAACGAAGCCAGAACCAATGATGGGCAGCTTCCGAGTTTTTCCGATGAGGTAATCGCCAATCATGCTAGTGGTATCAATCCTTACAGGTATCCTAGTGTAGATTTATACAGTAGTGATTACATGAAGGATTTTGCGTCTTTTTCTAATGTGGTGGCCGATTTTTCGGGAGCAGTAAATGATACCAGATATTATATCAATGTTGGTTTTAAGAGCGATCAAACCATACAGAATGTTACCGAGAACGATAAAGGTTCTAACCGGTTTAATGTTCGTGGAAATATCGATTTCCGAGTAAATGACTGGATCAAGAGTAGCTTTGATATGATTGCTATTATTGAACAGAATAAAACCTCTTTGACCAATCTTTACGATGCAGGTAACAATTTTAAGCCTAACCTATATGCTCCTTTATTACCTATAAGTGCTATAGATATCACTAATAATCCCGAATTAGAAGGAATATTGCAGGCCGCCAAAAAATTTGACGGATTCCTTATTGGTGGAAATCAGAATTTTAAAGACAATGTCCCTTTGGGTGTCGCATATGCTGGTGGGAGTAGAACCAACGTAGCAAGAATAAGTCAGGTAAACAATGCCATCGATTTTGACTTGAGTGCTATTACGGAAGGCTTATCGGCGAAAACGTATTTGAGTTTTGATTTTTATAATGTATATAATACCAGTAATATAAACCAGTTTGCCGCCTATGAGCCAACCTGGAACGATGAGGGTAAGATTGTAGGATTGGTAAACGTAAGGGAAAATGACCGTACAGGACTTACAGAAAATATTAGTTCGAATGTGTTTACCATTCGTTACGGTTTCTACGGGATGATTAACTATGAGAAGCAGTTAGGCGAAAATCACGCTATCAACGCTTCTTTAATAGGGCTTGCAAATAGCACTCAGGTTATAGACGAAGAACAATCCTCTAAGAATAGCCATTTAGGAATGAGCATTAACTATACGTACAAGAACAAATTGATGTTCGATTTTAATTCGTCCTACGTGAATTCCATAAAATTAGCCGAAGGCAATCGAGGTAAGTTTGCTCCCACATTGGGCTTTGCCTATGTGCTTACTGAGGAACCGTCTTTAAAGGATTCTTCTTGGTTAAATTATTTAAAACTACGATCTTCTATGGGCGTTGTTTATTCTGATTTTGGTATTGATGGATATTTTTTATATGATGCCATTTATCAACAAAGTGATCCTAATGGATACTATAATTGGGGAGATACCTCTTCTGGTTCTGGATTCAATAATCAATACACCACAATAGCCAGAGGACAGACCGATAATCTGAGAATGGAGAAAAGAATGGACTACAACCTTGGTTTCGAAGCCTTGATTGCTAAAAAACTATGGTTAGAGGCCAATGTTTTTAGATCCGATTTGACAGACCAAGTAAGTCAAGCATCCAATGCGTACCCAGAATACTATGGAGAGTTTAGTCCCTATGCTAATTTCAACGCTGATAAATATTCCGGTTTTGAATTTGGTGCCAACTATTTGGATCGTTTTGGTGAGTTTGGGATGAACATCGGTGCCAGGGTACTATACACCAATTCTACTAGAAGGAAGGTAGATGAAATAATTTATGCAGACGAGTACCAGTTTAGAAAGGGTAAAACTGTGAATGCTATTTTCGGCTTGGAGTCTATGGGATTCTTTGGTGAGGATGATTTTAACACGGATGGTTCCCTTAAGGCAGGTATACCTACGCAGTTCGGGGCATTACAGCCAGGAGACCTTCGTTATAGTGATATAAATAAGGATGGAATGGTAAACGATCAAGATCAAGTTTCTATCGGTCGATGGGATTCACCTTGGGCCTTTAGTTCTGATATTACCTTGGATTATGGTCCCTTTACGTTCTTTGCGCTCTTAACCGCCGAAGTTGGTGGTAATGGTGTAACCGATGGCAACTATTATCGCCCTCAAGGAGATCAAAAATACTCTGAAGTGGTTCGTGGGCGTTGGACTCCTGAAACAGCTAATACTGCAACTTTTCCAAGACTGTCTTCTTTGCCAAATACGAACAATTTTGCTAGGAACTCCACCTTTTGGTTGTATGACAATAGTAACTTTAGGTTGCAACGCGTACAATTGACATATGATCTACCAAGAAATTGGATAGACAAGATGAACATGGAGGATGTTAGTGTTTACGCCTCCGGATCAAACCTAGCGGAGATTTCAAAAAATAAGGACATTCGCGAACTGCAATTGAATAATAGCCCAATGTACCGTTACTATTCCTTGGGACTTAGAATGAAGTTTTAACTGAAAAAATAGATTTTGGACATGAATAAAATTTTTAAATATACAACGATAGCTTTCGTTCTTTTATCCGTAGGTGCTTGTACTATGTTAGAGCCCTTGGATGAAAATCTACAAGGGGAGAACCGATTGAATAATGACCCCATATTTGCCGAAGGGTTGCTGCTAAAAGGCTATGAAGGATTACCCAATCAGTATTCTTTTAGTGATGTAGCTACGGATAATGCGGTTAATAATAAGGTTAACGGTTATAGATTGATGGCTACTGGTGAATGGAGTGCGCAAAATGCATTTTCCAGCAGATGGGGTCAATACAAGCAAATCCTATACGTTAACAATTTCCTAGACGTTATTGATAATGTATCTTGGAAAACGGATGATGTGACCAATCAACTTTTTAAGGAAAGAATGCGAGGTGAAGCCATTGCGTTGAGAGCTATACAACATTTTTGGATTTTACAAGAACATGGCGGAAAGAGCACTTCAGGGGAATTATTGGGAATACCTTATATTTCGGAGTTCTTGCCTTATGATGCTGATTTTAATATACCAAGATTAGGCTTTCAAGAAACGGTGGCTCGTATCAATACAGATTTAGACGAGGCATTAACGTATTTGCCAATGGATTGGGATGGAGATCTCGCGAAACGCCCCTCAAGGTATGACAGTATTGATCCTGAAAGGTATCAGTTTGTTTTTGGTAATACCCAAGATGGTCGTGTTAGCGGAAGGATTATCAAAGCTATTCAGGCAAAAATGAATATGTTGGCAGCCAGCCCGGCGTTCTTGAACGGATCGGGAGATAACTACCAAAAAGCCGCCAATATCTTGGGGGATCTATTGAACGATAACGGAGGAGTACCTGGATTGGATCCTGACGGGTTGACCAATTTTTACGATTTCCCTAACGGTACCCGTGCATTTCCAGAAGTACTGTGGAGAGAAAATGTATATAGCTCCGCATGGGTAGAGGAAGCTAATTTTCCGCCTTCTTTAAATGGTGATGGAGCCGTAAATCCTACCCAGAACTTAGTAGACGCGTTTCCAATGTTGGACGGTAAACCGTTCTCTACTTCCCACCCGGATTACGATGCGGCCAACCCGTACACCAATAGAGATCCTCGTTTGGCTTTGTACGTATTGTACAATGGCAACGATCTTAATGGTAGAGTTATCAATACCGGTGTCGGTGGCGGTAGTGACGAGGTGGACAAGGTGCAAGAGAAATCTACACGTTCTGGTTTCTACATGAAGAAATTGGTAGCTCCTGATTTAGTAATCAGCAACGATGGGAGTACAACTACAACAGAAAAAATGAATATTTATTTACGATATACCGATCTGTATCTATTGATGGCTGAAGCTGCCAATGAATTGGGAGGTCCCGATAATATGGTAGATGGTATGAGTGCTCGTTCTATAATCGGAGCTATCCGATCCAGAGCCGGAGTAGGTCTAGGTAATGGAGATGCTTATTTGTCCAGTATCACTTCCAAAGCGGATATGCGAGAATTGATTAGAAACGAACGCAGATTGGAACTTTGTTTTGAAGGGTATCGTTTGTACGACCTAAGACGATGGGGTATTTTGAATACTATACCTAACGTTAAAGGAGCGAAATATAATGGGACCAATTATACAATATTAAATGTGGAACCTAGAATTTATGGTGATAACGCCAACTATGGCCCAATACCACAGAACGAGATAGTAAAATTTAACAAATTAGTACAGAACCAAGGGTGGTAACCTATTGTATAACCAGAAAATAAATAAGGTTTGGTTTAGGTTCCCGGTAGGTGCCGGGAACCTAAATCCAAAATATGTTTAATAATTAATTCTTCATTAATGAATATAAAAAATATAGTTTTATTAGTAGGTGTGCTAGTAACCTTATCATGTAGCAACACCGAACCAGAGTTTGATGATTACGAGTTTCAAGGAGCTTATTTTCCTTATCAAAATCCAGCCCGTACTCTTATACTAGGAGATTATGACTTGGCCTTTAACGATAACGACAATGATTACAGGTTTGAAATAACAGCCTTAATGACTGGGGTTTATAGTAACGATAAAGAGCGAAAAATCTATTTTGAAGTAGACAATAGTCTTTTGAACAACGTAGCTAATGTAAAGGCACTTCCTGCTGAATATTATACGTTTGAAACAGTAAGTCCTGTGTCTATTCCTTCAGGTTCTACCAAGGCAAGGATTCAGGTCCAATTACGTGATGCATTTTTTCAAGACACCTTGTCTTTTGGAAAGGTAAATACCACTAATTATGTAATTCCGTTGGTAATGACTAAGGCAGATAATTTGGATACCTTGTCCGTAGGGAGGAGTGTGGTCTCCAATCCAGATCGAGTAAACCCAGCTGATTGGGATGTGCTGCCAAAGGATTATACCTTGTTTGGAATTAAGTATATGAACAGGTTTCACGGTAACTACCTAAGAAGAGGTAAGGATATGATTACGGCTCCTACTTCTGAAGTAGGAAGGGTATATAGTGCAGATTTTGTAGAGAGAGATGAATTAACACTGTTAGAAACAGCAGGAATGGACAAGGTTAAATATCAAAATCTTATTGGCCGTGGCGAAAACTCTAGCCCAGGCAATGTTATTATGGAACTTTCCTTTAATCAGGATAACACTTGTACTATAAGTAGTTATAAGGACGATCCTTATGGGGTAACAGGTACTGGCCAATTTGTTGAAGACGGCGATTCTTTTGGAGGTAACCCAAAGGATGTAATTTATTTAAATTATACCTATACAGACGCCATTAACGCAGAGACACATACCGTAAACGATACTTTAGTAATACGGGATAGAACAGCCATTTTTGAAGAGTTTACAGTTGAACTTAAAGACCTATAGATAATGATAAAAAATATAAATGTTGTACTATTAAAGCTCGTGGCCATTGTATTGCCTTTGGTATTATTCTCCACGTCTTGTAGTAGCGATGAAGAAAGTGCCTATTCCAGATTAAGTGGAATTTCAATGAAAACGCAACCCAAAGTAAAGTATGTTTTGGGAGAAACATTGGACCTTACCAGTATGGTAATCACCTTAGGTGAAGGAGAGAATGTTGAAGATGTTCCTTATGATTCTTTTGAAGAAAAAGGGATTACCACAGAGCCTGCCAATGGAAAAGTATTAGATTTTTCTGATGAAGCCGTAACTATAAAGTTGGGTAATACAGGAAAAGGTATGATTCAAACGATAGAGGTTACTAACGATATTGTAGAGCTCATAGTTAAAACCGAACCTAAGTCAAATTATGTAAGCGGGGAGATGTTAGATTTATCGGAACTTGTAGTAACTACGGTTCAAGAGGATGGAACGACCACAGACGTGGCTTTTGCTGATTTTGGAAAAAAGTTCGGAACCACTCCAATGCATGGAGATATTCTGGCGGTAAATAATACAGGTGTTGTTATTTCCTATTTGGAATCAGAAGCAAAGGTTACTCAATCCATCGATGTAATCGCATTTGAACCGGTAAGCGCTACTTTAGTGATTGGTCCTACAAAAAACGTATACGAAGTAGGGGAAAGGTTGAACCTTGAGGGGACGGTAATTAATTATGTGCTTCCAGGTGGGCTGGAACTTGAGCTTTCTTTTGAAGATTTTGCTTCTTTCGGAGTTACGACCACGCCAGCCAATGAGGATAAATTGAAGGCTTCGGATAATGAAGTTCAAGCAATGACTGTTTCGGGAACCGTGGTAGGAATACCTATTACCGTAAACCAAATTAATGTTACCGGAATGACTCTGGAATTTGCACCAGACAAAACGCTATATGCGGATGGAGAATTGATAGATCTTAAAGGTCTAAGCGTAATCTTGGCCGTTACCGGAAAAGATGACATTATAGTTGCCTCGGAAGATTTTGATATCTATGGGGTTACTACAAACCCAGCAGAAGGAACAGCTTATGTAGATGGGACTACGGAAATCGTTGTTGGTTATCCAGGTATTGCAGATACTATTTCCATATCCTTGGGATCGGAGATCCTTTACGAATCTGATTTCTCTGGAGGTATCGATGGTTGGACCAATCAAGGTAATGATGGTGGTTCCTCTAATGTATATGCGAAAGATGGAGTTATGATTTCTGACAATGTTGTTCCAGGAGCCAACCCATGGTCCTTACAATTGTATAAGCCAAACTTTACCTTGGAGAAAGGTGTCAAATATAAACTTACTATAGAATTAATGGCTGTTCCTGGTGAAGGAGGTTTTAATTTTAGTTTTACCGTTGGTGATGGTGATGGACGTGACGGCTGGCAGCCTTACGGCTTGCAAGAGAGTTTATCACTTTCAGATTCAGAATCTACAAGAGAGTCCTATGTGTTTACTATGCCGAATAATACTACGGATAAAGCTAGGATCTTATTGGATAATGGATATCAAACCAACAGTGTTATAGTTAAGTATGTTAAGTTTGAAAAGTTATAAAATCTAATCAAAAACTGATTAGAGAGTTGAGGTGTTGGCTTCCTTAATTTTTGCCAGCATTAAACATTAAACCAATAATGTAATATTATAGTTTAGATAGATGGGTTAAGGCTAAAGGATGATGAAATCTATTAGTCTTGACCCTTTATCAATTTATGTAACATTGGAAAACAGGTAAACATTGTTTTATAAAGATTTTATAGGCAATGCTTTATTGAAAATAAGGCTATGTGAGGATACTAATAATGAGTTCTGCTCTGCTGTTTTCTGTATCAAAAATGCGGCATAGTTGTTTTTATAAAATAAAATAAAATATAGATCTTTATAAATTTAAATAAAAAAAAAAAAAATGAACAATAACAATTTCTTAAAGCATTTTCTAATAGTGTTATGCTTAACTTCTACACTATTAAGTTTTGCTCAAAAATCAAAAATTAGTATGCCTGATGGTCGTATTGCTTTTAGTTCTGATGGCAATTTACATGATTCAGACGATTGGGGAGCAACCGCTTTTTCACTAGCACTTTTGCATTATGCAGATTTAGAAAAACGCTTTGTACACTATGATTATAATAATCATTTAGGAGATTCTAGAGAAAGTTGGGAGAAAATGATGGATGAGGCTGCCAAAGGTGGTGCTAAACGTTTTGGACTCGATGTTTCTAAAGTATTTAATGACCAAACTGAAAAGGAAGCTGCAATAGCCAATTTTGTTAAAGAAGCTAAAAAAAGCAGTAAAAATAATCCACTTTGGTTTATCTGCGCTGGTCCAATGGAAATGGCTTATAGCTTAATAGAATCTACTCCAGAAAATAAACGCCAATTTATTTATGCCATATCTCATAGTACATGGAATGAAGATCATACCCATGGAGCAAATGAGAAAACCTGGGCAGATATGAAAAAGGATTTTCCGGCGGTAACTTATTATGATATTATTGACCAAAACAATGCAAATGGTGAAGATGATTTTCAATCACATATAAACAACTGGAAATGGCTAAAAAATAGCTCAAATAAAAATTGGCAATGGTTATACAATATAGATGATACCTACCAAGTAGATGAGTTAGAGACTTGGAGTTCTAATACGGAAAAACATTTTGATATTTCTGATACGGGTATGACTTATTGGTTAATTACTGGAGGCCCAAACAATGGTAACGAAAAGGCAGGGTGGAAAGAAGTGAAAGCTCTTTTTGAAAACAAACCCATCGAAATGACTAGTGCAACACCAGATGTTAAACTAACCTCTAGCGATTATATTTTTATAGAAGCAGAAAACACGACTTCCAATTTACAAGAATGGAACCTTTTAAAAAAGGGAGATGCTCATTACACTGAAAAAGCTTCTGGTTTTGCGCATATTGAATTTACAGGTAATATGGCGAATACGGGAGAACCAAATTCACCTTTAGAATACACTTTTGTAGCACCTAAAGATGGGAATTTTAGGTTATTAATGATGAGCAGTAAGCGATTGGAAGGCGTACAAGGCGATTGGTGTAATGATGGTTTTGTTAAAATGAAAGGTGATTTTACCTCAGAAACAAATTTATCTAAAGCGGAACTAGAAGATTATATTAAATATTTTCAAGAAGGGAGTACAAATACACCAGAATTAGAATGGCATTGGGGACAACGCGCAGAAAAAGGGACACATATGTTTTTTAATTTAATCTATGGACTTAAAAAAGGAGAACAATATACGTTAACCTTAGCAGGCCGATCAAAACGGTTTAGTGTTGATTATGTCGTGTTTTATGATGCTGATAAATTCAGTTTAATTGATGCCAAAGCACTTTCTAAAAATCAATAACCATAATATTGGGTACCATGTAAATAGCGTTACCGATACTGTCTTTGCTGCTGGTCATAATGCCGGAGGTATTTTTTTTACAGGGAAAGGCAAGTTTTCTTCAGAAAATCATTGGACGATGCAAGACAAAGATCTCAATGGTAATAAAACAATGAAGGTTGATTTTAACTTTCAAAATTATACGGATGTTATATTGGAAGGATTTGATAATGAAAATCATAGTTTATGGAAAACTAGATACATTAAAAATAATCCTAAAGACAAAAATATTGGTATTCAGCTCGTTTCTGTTCATGACGATATGCTTAAAAATCCAGAAGAAACCTTAACTCAATTAGGTAGAATGGGCTATAGCTATGTTGAAACCTTTGTATATAAAAACGGTGGATTTTATGGTCAAAGTCCTGAACAGTTTAGAGCTACTGTTGAAAAATCAGGAATGAAATTTTTGGGTTCTATGACTTTTTTCGATCCTGAAGACAAAAATGATGATGCCGCAATCAATGTCTGGTGGAATAAAACGATACAAGACCATAAAATAGCTGGTGTTGAATATCTATCTACTTCAAATAGCAAATTAAAAGGTATTAAGACGATCAAAGAACTTCAAGAATATTGTAATTATTATAATAAAGTTGGAAAATTGTGTAAGAAGAACGGACTTAAGTTTGTGTATCATAATCATGCCGATGAATTTTTAAAGGTAGAAGGCGTAACGGTTTATGATTATTTTCTTCAAAACACCAATCCTGACTATGTCTATTTTCAATCTGATTTATATTGGATGCAGAGGGGAGGAGTTAATCCTATCGATTATTTTAAAACCTATCCCAACCGATTCATTAGTTGGCATGTCAAAGATTATAAAGAATTAGGCGAAAGTGGTAAAATAGATTTCAAGGATATTTTTAACTATCAAAAAATAGCTGGAGTGCAATATATCTTGTCTGAAGTTGAAGATTATAGTTTTCCGTCTTTGTATAGTGTTGGTTTAGCTTGGGATAATGTTTATTATGAATTATTAAAATAAACGTTTGAGAATGAGACCTTTTACAATGAAGTACTTTTTAGTAACGCTATGTATCCTTTTTATGATTAAAGCGAATGCACAAGATCAGTTTCGTGTTTTATTGTTTGCCCAACATGATGATTGGCATTACAATACCATCCCTGCTGCTATTCAAGCTTGGAGTTGGGTTTAACCATTCGCCCAACACGTGGTGTTAATCTAAGCAGCGGGTACACGCATTCCAAAGTAACTGCTTAGAATAGTCGGTTTTACACCAATTTATTCCAGTTAGCTATTGGCCTTGATTTCACACCTGATATTTCGTTTTAGTCAAACATTCAGTTCGATGATGTAAGTGAGATTCTGGGGTCTATCTACGCGGTTTCGATGGATTATTACACTTGGCACCGATATTTATTGTGAGTATAACCACAATTGGCTAAACGATTCGGCATTGAATAGAACACTTTTTACAGTAGAGCAGGGAGCGATGATGAAAGTAATTTATACCTATCGTTTTTAGATGAATTTTGGTTTTATCGAAATCAAATAGACAAAGAGGTCGGCTGAGTCCAGTTTATTCATGAAAGGCACAGTCAAAATATCATGACTACTTCCTAAGGAGGTAGTTTTTAAAGAGAAAACTAACAAAAGAAAACAAAATGAAAAGAGAACTTACCTTGGCAATCTTAAGAAAATGGATTTATTTTCTTTCACTTCTCTATACGGTTGATGGAATTGCCCAAGAAGAATCAAAGAAATCTCTTAAACTTTACATTGATTGTGATTGTGAGCAGAACTATATCCAACAGGAGATAATCTTTGTGGACCACGTAAGAGACCAAGCTCTAGCCAATATAAAACTTTTTATTTATGATATTGCCAATGGCAGCGGTGGCCGAACCTATACATTGGACTTTAATGGATCAGGCGATTATAAAGAAATTATAAACGAAAAATCTTTTGATACCAACACAAACATGTCTCCCGACGATATTCGTAACGGTCTAGTAGAAAAAATAAAATCGGGACTGCTCAAATATGTTATGGAATCAAATCTGGTGGACAAGGTCGTTTACAAGATTTCGGACGAAGGCCTTGCGGAACGCCAGGATATTGATTTTAACGACCCTTGGGACAATTGGCTATTTGAAATTTATGGTGAAGTCGAGTTGGACAAGGAATCGAGCAAAAAGAAATTCGAATATGAGCTGGGATTAAAAAGTGATCGTGTCACCGAGAAATGGAGAATTCGGACAGATCTTCAACTGAAACAGGCCAATAACAGATTTGCCAGTGAAGACGAAACGTTTACCACCGACCGCGCTATGTACTCAGTCGAAGGAAGTGTTGTACGAAGTATCTCCGGTCACTGGTCCATAGGTATATTCACGAGCGCGCTCCATGACACTTTTAAGAACCTCGATTTCCGTTACTCTGTTTCCCCAGCTGTCGAATACAGTATATTTCCGTACAACGAGGTGCTCAGGAGGGAAATTACTTTTGCCTACAAAATCGGATATTTTCATAACGATTATATCGAACCTACCCTGTTTTTTCAATCGCAGGAGGGTATATTCAATCATTCTCTGCAGGTTGAGTTACGATTTAGACAACCTTGGGGAAACTTGGATTCAAAATTGAAGGGCTCCAGTTTTTTAAAAGATTTTTCAAAGAATAGTTTGCAACTTAATAGTAGTATATCAGTTCGAGTGTTCAAAGGACTGGCAGTAAGGTTTTCAGGAAATTTCGAAATTGTCCATGATCAGATTAACCTTTCTGGCGGCAGTGCCTCGATAGAAGATATCCTGTTGCAACAGAAGCAGATAGCAACGGACTTTGAGTTAAACTTAAGCATTGGGCTGAGCTATACTTTTGGTTCTGCGTTCAATACTATAATCAATAGCCGGTTATAGCTTTCCACCTCTATTTAGTGTTGGTCTAGCTTGGGAATATATTTATTATGAATTATTAAAATAAACGTTTGACTATGAAACTTTTTACAATGAAGTATCTTTTATTAACTATAAGTTTCCTTACAATGATTAAAACAAATGCGCAAGACCAGTTTAGTGTTTTATTGTTTACCCAACATGATACTTGGCATTACAATACCATCCCTGTTGCAGTTCAATCTTTTGAAGAAATGGCAGTAGAAAATCAGTTTAAGTTTGATTGGACACAAAGGCCTGATGATCTAATAGAAAAATTACCAGAATATGATGTAGTCATATTTATGAACGCCAATGCCAATTTTTTGACGCCAACGCATATGATTGCTTTAAAAGCATTTATGAAACGAGGAGGAGGCTTTGTGGGCATACACGGAACAGCAGATGGTGAAAACGAAAATGCTTGGTTTGATGATCTTGTTGGAGCGAAATTTGTTAATCATCCAAAATTGCAAGCAGCAATTGTAAACGTAGAGAATAGTGATTTTCCAGCAACATGGCATCTGCCAAATAAATGGCTTCGTAGTGATGAGTGGTATAATTTTGAAAATATGAATTTAGTTAAGCTAAATATTCTACTGACTGTTGATGAAGCTTCTTATGATTTTACTGCGGGTTATGATGCTATCCCCTTGAAAGGTATGGGAAAGATGCATCCTATTTCATGGTATCAAGAGTATGAAGGAGGAAGATCGTTTTATACGGCTTTGGGCCATAAACCAGAATCGTTTAAAGATAAAAACTTTTTAAACCACATTTTTGGTGCTATTTATTGGGCTAAAGGCGATTAATTCCATTAAGAATATATGAGAACTAAATCAAAAAAACAGACTTATAACTATTGTCTAAATGTAATTATCATCAGTTTGCTTCTGATAATAAATATATCTTGCCAAGCGCAGAAGAACCTAAATACAGCAATAATTGCCGATGGTGCGCAACTTACTTTAGTGGCTGATGGTTTCGAATTTACAGAAGGTCCTGCCGCGGACAAAGAAGGCAATGTCTATTTTACAGATCAACCCAATGACCGCATCCTAAAATGGAACGCTATTGATAATACGGTTTCAGATTATATGAAACCATCGGGTCGTTCCAACGGACTTTATTTTGACAACCAAGGAAATTTATTGGCCATTGCCGATGAACAGAATGAAATATGGTCTATTGATGTAGATAAAAAAGTAACCGTGCTTCTTGCTAATTTTGAAGGTAAAAAATTCAATGGTCCCAATGATCTTTGGGTGGATAACAAAGGAGGTGTTTATTTTACTGATCCCTATTACCAACGTTCTTGGTGGGAGCACAAAGAAGATCAACAAAAATATAGAAGAATTTATTATATAACACCAAATAGTACTAGTGTTAGGATTGTGGCAGATGATAATTTTATTCAACCTAATGGTATTATAGGGTCTCCAGATGGTAAAACACTTTATATCGCCGACATTGGAGCAGATAAAACGTTTGCTTATCAAATTAATGATGAAGGAACTCTTTCTAATAAAAAGTTATTTGTAAATAAAGGATCGGATGGGATGACTTTGGATAATATGGGTAACGTTTATCTAACAGGAAACGGAGTAACTGTTTTTAATTCTGAAGGGAAACAAATCGAAAAAATAGAAGTGCCTCAAGACTGGACTAGTAATGTTACCTTTGGTGGGAAAAATCAGAACATACTCTTTATAACGGCATTAAATTCTGCGTATACACTAAATATGAATGTTAGTGGTGAAAGATATTAATCATATATTCTTATTCAAAAAAAGAGTTACTATCAACGGTTATAACTCCTTTTATCAAACTAAACACTAACTAATCAATATATGGCTTTAGCGGAACAATAGGTCCGTCTTCATTATAAATTATTTCAGCTAATTTAATAGATCTTAAATGGGTGACTCCTTTCGAAAGCGAGGAGTCATGGTAAAATAAATACCATTTTTTATCTACTTCACAAATAGAATGGTGTGAAGTCCAACCAACCACAGGTTCTAATAGTATCCCTTTGTAAGTAAATGGACCATAAGGATTATCACCTATTGCATAACAAATAAAACAAATAAGATGTGTATCACCGGTAGAATAAGAGAAATAATAGCTACCGTTGTATTTGTGCATCCAGGAAGCTTCAAAAAAGCGTCTACAGTTATCTCCAGCTAATAGTAAATTACCCTCCGCGTCTAAAATTTCTAGTTGTTTTGGAGGTTCAGAAAATTCCAATAAATCATCCGTCAGTTTTGCGACAAGTGGTAATAATGCAGGCTCATTATCTTTAGGAATGAAGGCAGTAGGATTTTTAGGCTCATTTGGATTAAAACTTTCAGTTCTCCAACGTTGTAATTGGCCGCCCCAAAGACCTCCAAAGTACATATAATAGTTGCCATCATCATCTTTAAAAACAGCAGGGTCTATGGAGAAACTGCCTTTAATTGCTTCGGGTTGTGCTGTAAATGGACCTGTCGGTGAAGCACTTATGGCGACGCCAATTCTAAAGATTCCATCATAAGCTTTCGCCGGAAAAAACAAATAGTATTTGCCATCTTTTTCATGAGCATCTGGAGCCCATAGCTGTTTTTCAGCCCAAGGAATATCGTCAACATGGAGCGCTAAACCGTTATCTATAGCTTCACTATTTATGGAATCCATAGAAATAACATGGTAATCTTCCATTGCAAAATGACTTCCCAAATCATCAAAAGCTTCTCCTGCATCGATATCATGGGATGGGTAAATATATATTTTTCCATTAAAAACATGCGCCGATGGATCTGCAGTATAGATGTGAGTTATTAGGGGTTTAGAAATTGCTTTTTTGTTTAATCTATAGAATTCCCCGAGGCTCTGCCTCGGAGGTTTTAAAGGAAAGTTTGAAAACGGATGGTTTTCATTAAATGTTAAAACTTTCTTCCGTTGAATACCCCGACGGCTCTGCCTCGGGGATTATTTATTTCTGTAAAGTCAATATGTTTAACAGTATCTTCTGGCATTGTATTAAAATTTTAATTAATTCTTCTTTCATTTAAATCCTTTTCAATTTGTACTTCCATGTTTTTATTTATTTCATAGAAGAACAAAAGTCCAGTACCTACTAAAAAAGGAATTGCAGCGTAAATACTAACAAGCATTTTTGTACCCATAATTGCGCTGTCCGATTGTATTGGAAGATCCGCACTATATCCATAACTACCTAAAATACCCGTAACAAGCGCACTACCAATGCTTAATCCACCCTTTAAACCAACCATCATTGCTGAAAATATAATAGCTGTGGCGCGGCGGTTTGTTTTCCATTCAGAATAATCCGCTACGTCTGCAATCATTGCCCATAAAAGAGGAATGGTAATTCCGTAGAAAAAACCGTGAAATATTTGTGATAGAAACATCATACCAACAGCAGTTGATGGAATGATATAAAAAGCTAAAATGAATAATGTTGAAACAAATAAGAAGATTCCAAAGATGTTACGTTTTCCATATCTATCAGCTAAACCTTTGGAAAACATAATCCCTACAATCATAAAGCTAATGCCACCGGCATTAAATAATCCGAAGCCAGCAGAAACGGGATTTCCGCTAAAAAAATTGAATCCAATTCCTGATAAAAATGCCAAAATAGGTTCTAAAAATTGTGTCAACGCAGTTTCATCAACGTAGTTTTCAAAATAATACACATACGAGCCTCCTTTGATTGCTAAGGTTATAAACACCAACGCGGTTAAAACAAGCATGAGTATCCAAGGTCTATTTTTTACTAAATCTCCTATGTCTTCTTTAAGAGTTGATTTTTGTTCAGGTTTAGGAACAATACGTTCTTTTGTAGTGAAAAATGTTATTAGCAACATAGCAGATCCAATAATTGCCAACCAAGTCATTACTATTTCAATTCCCACAGCTTTGTCTCCACCACCAGCAGTTTCAATTATTGGCAACATAAATACTTGAACAAAAAATTGAGCTACCATTACAGCCACAAAACGATACGATGAAATGCTGTTACGTTCACCCATATTACCCGTAATGACACCACTTAAAGCCGAATAGGGCAAATTATTGGCGGCGTATAGCATCAATAAAAGGGTATAGGTAATTACGGCATAAATAACTTTTCCTTTGTAACTAAAATCTGGAGTGCTAAAGGCAAGTAAAGCCACAATACCCAATGGTACTGCCGTCCATAAAATCCAAGGACGAAATTTACCCCATCTGGTATTGGTTCTATCGGCAATTGCACCCATAATTGGATTAAAAGCAAAAGCTGCAACGAGACCTACCGATAGTATGATTATGGAAGCATCATTGGGTTTTAGACCGTAAATGTCTGTATAGAAATAGGCCAAATAAGTCATTAATGTTTGGAAAACAAGGTTTGCTGCCAAATCTCCAAGACTATATCCTATTTTTTCTTTTACTGATAACTTTTGCACATTAGTCGTCATGATTTTATTTATTTTTTAAGGCTAATACACTGAGATAGGCTTTTTTAGGTTCATAGTTTCTATCAAACAATAATGGGTGATTTGTTCTGCCTTTTATGGGCCAATTATTTAACCAAGATTGTCCATCATTAACTCCCCAAAATGTTACTCTATCTATTTTATCCTTATGTTTAAGGAAAAGTTTAAAAATATCTTCATAACGTTTGGCTAATTGAGTTTGCGCTGAATCTGAAAGTTTTTCTGGATATGGGTTCATTTTTGGGTCGTTCTCAAATTGTTCATAACTTTGCTCGACAGCAGCACCGTTTAAATCCCAAGGGTTAGGAAGTACGGTAACGTCTAATTCGGTAAAACTAATTTTAACACCCAGATTGGAATAAGCAATAATACTATTCTCAATATCTTCTATAGATGGACCTTCTAAGCTCCAATGGGCTTGCATGCCAACCCCATCTATTTTAATACCCTGCTCTTGCAGTTTTTTTACAAGTCTTACTACACCAGCTCTTTTTTCTGGTTTCCAAAGATTATAATCATTGTAAACTAATTTTGCATCAGGATCGGCTTTAGCAGCTAAATTAAATGCAAGCGCTATGTAATTATCGCCCATAACTTCATAAAAATGTGAAGTTCTTAAGCTGCCATCTTCATTTAAAGCTTCGTTTACCACATCCCAAGTATCTATCTTACCTTTATATCTTTTTACAATAGTATTTATATGATTCTCTATATTTTTTGCCATTGTAATGCTGTCTTTTACATCTTGCATCCATGGAGCCAACTGGCTGTGCCAAACTAGGGTGTGACCAACAATATTCATGTTGTTTTTTTGTCCAAGTGCTACATATTTATCGGCAACATCAAAATAGAATGTATCTTTTTGTGGATGAATTTGTTCCCATTTCATATCGTTTTCAGGAGTAATGGAATTAAACTCTTTTATAAGAACTGTATTTGTTAGAGAATCTGTTTGATTTATTTGGGAATTACTGATGGCAGCTCCTATTAAGAAATCGTTTTTAAATGATTCTTTAAGGGAAGTAAGTTGTGCAATGGAGTCTTCTTTTTCTGTATTGTTTTTACAATTTAAAAAAACTGTAAAAGCTATCATAATGGAAAATAGTGTCGTTAGTTTATGAGTCATAATTATGAAATTATTTTAAATTTTTTTTTATAAAATTAATTTGCTTAAAACTACTTTTAAGCAGTTTAGCGTAATAAAAGAAAATCGACAAATCTTAAAACAATTGTTGCATTTTCTGATATTTAGTGGCATTAAAGAGTATTTAAATAAAAGCATGACTAATTTCCTTTGATTTCACGATTGGTTTAAATTGAAATAACCAATTAATTTTTGGTTGTTAATAATGATGATAAACCAATAGTCGAGGCCACAAGTATTCTCCTCCATCATTTAGATGGTTTCAAAATTTACTGGTTGTTCTTGACGTAGAAGTTACTTTTTATATGATTTTTTTGGTGCTGAAAAAAGCTATGACTCATTCTCTTTAAACTCTATCGTCCAAACCTGTGACACATCATTTTCGCAAATTGGACCTAAGCGTAAATCTGATTGTTATTTTATTGACTTACATCAAAAAATTTGACTTGAGATAACATTAGTTTTGCAATTGAAATAATAAAAAAACAAATGGTACTTACAGAATTAGATAGATTAAAAATATTTGCAAACGACAGTCAAGAACGATTAGAAAAAGCATTAATAAATCTTCAAAGTGGAAAGGGAATTATCTTAATAGATGATGAAGACAGAGAAAATGAAGGAGATTTAATATTCTCTGCTCACAATATGACTAATAATCAAATGGCACTCATGATTAGAAAATGTAGTGGTATTGTTTGTCTTTGTTTGACTAATGAAAAAGCTAACTTACTTAACTTACCTTATATGGTAAAGGAAAACACAAGTAGTTTCCAAACACCTTTTACCATTTCTATTGAAGCAAAAGAAGGTGTGACTACAGGAGTTTCTGCCAAAGACAGATTGAAAACCATCCAAGTTGCCTGCAATGAAATCGCTAAAAGCAATGATTTAGCGAGGCCTGGTCATATCTTTCCTCTAAGGGCTAATAATAATGGCGTCCTTGAAAGAAAAGGTCATACTGAAGGTAGCGTAGATTTAATGAAATTAGCAGGCTTAAAACCAGAAGCCGTACTGTGTGAATTAATGAACGACGACGGGACAATGGCTAATGCAGACACGATTACACAATTTGCAAATGAGAACGATTTGATTGTCCTAAACATAAAGGATATTATTCATTACCGTAAATTTGTAAGAGACTACAAATAAATGGCAAACTATATTGAACTCACTAAATTCATAAAAAAGAATATTAATATTGAAGACAAAGATTTAAAAATCGTGTTATCTTATTTTAAAACAATAAAAAAAAGTAAAAATGACATTTTACTTTCAAATGGAAAAAACAGTCAGGTGAGTTATTTTGTAAAAAAAGGTTGTTTAAGACTATTTTACATTGATGAGGAGGGGAAAGATGTTACACGTTATATTGCATTTGAGAATCAATTTGCTACAGAACTTGTTAGTTTTATAACAAATGAACCTGCACAAGAAACTATTCAAGTCATTGAAAATAGTGAACTTTTATACATCACTCACGATGACTTCAGGCATCTCATGATAATTGTTCCCAAATGGAGAGATTTTTATAATATCTATTTAGAAAAAGCATATGTTAATAATTCGAAAAGATTACACTCATTTACCGCGCTAGATGCATCAGAGCGATACAAGCAATTGTTTAAAATTAACCCAAATATTGTGAAACGTCTACCCAATAAAACAGTCGCTTCTTATATCAATATATCTCAAGAAACTTTGAGTCGGATAAAATCTAAAATCTGATTCCGAAAAGGAATAATTTCATTGTATTGCCTGTTTAGACTATAAGGATTGCAACATATTTATCATAAAGTGTTTGTTTTGTGATACCCGAAAAATAGAACTCCCTGTACATTTACTTAAAAAAATATTATGCTAAAAACGATAAAAAATATTGTAATAATTTCAATGGCTCTTTTTTGTTTTATTGGATACAGTCAAACTGAAACAAAAGCAAAATATGTGTTTCTGTTTATAGGAGATGGTATGGGTGCAAGTCAGATTTACACTGCTGAAATGTATTTAAATGCAAAGCCTGGCGAAATTAAAGTAGAACCACTTTTAATGAATAGTTTTCCGGTACGCACAAATATGACCAACTATTCAGCAAGTTCTTATGTTACCACATCATGTGCAGCAGCAACTGCAATGTCAACAGGTTTAAAAACGAATAATGGGATAATTGGAAAATCTCCCAATCAAAAAATAGATTACGAAAACATATCTCAAAAAGCAAAGAAGGCAGGTTTTAAAGTCGGTATTTTATCTAGTGTAATGATAGATCATGCCACTCCAGCATCCTTTTATGCACATCAAAATTCTCGTGATATGTATTACGAAATTAGTATGGAGCTACCCAATTATAATATTGACTATTTTGGAGGCGGGGGTTTCCATTATCCAGAAGGAGAAAATGGAGGGCAACCCAATTCATATGAAAATGCGATAAAAAAAGGCTATACCATTGCCAACTCTCATGAGGAGATTAATAAGTTAAAACATGGAGATGAAAAAATAATTGCAATAAATCCTGATATGTACCCTTCAGGAGAATTTTACTGGGCAATCGATAAAAATGAAGAAGCACTTACTCTAGCTGATTTTACAAAAAAAGGGATTGAAGTGATGGATAATGATAAAGGTTTCTTTATGATGGTTGAAGGAGGTAAAATTGACTGGGCATGTCATGGAAACGATGGTGTAACCATGATACATGAAGTACTTGCATTAAATGAAGCTGTTAGGGTGGCTTATGAGTTTTATAAAGAGCGACCCGATGAAACATTAATAATAGTTACCGCCGACCATGAAACAGGTTCTTTGTATCCTGGAATCAATTATGCTATGAATCCTGAATTGTTAAAATATCAGAAAATTTCTGTTCAAGAATTTAAAAGAAAAATGACAGATCTTAAAAACACAAACCCAGAAGTATCATTTAATACGCTTTCAGATCTAATACAGGAAGACTTTGGATTAGGTAATAGTGAAATAGGTTTGACTTTGGACAAAGACGAATTAAGCATGCTAAAATTAGCCTATAACGCGCAGTTTAAAAAAAATAATGCAGTAGATGCTGATGCAGATTATTTAGATAAAAATGATGTGAATTCTATTGCAGAAACAGCAGCTTATATTTTGAATAAAAAGGCAGGAATAAGTTGGGGGTCTGGTGATCATTCAGGTACGCCAGTTCCTGTTAAGGTAATTGGAAAGGGCCAAGAAGAGTTCTCAGAATATTTCGACAATACCGATTTACCTAAAAAAATACAGAAACTTATGGGTATATAAATGAATCATTTTAGATGAAATTCTTTTAAAAATATCCGCAATTAATATGAATGTGATGTATCCATCTCAAGGAAATTATAATTTTAGTGCAGCAGATGCTATTGTTGATTTTGCACAAGCAAATGGTATGAATGTTCACGGACATGCATTAATATGGCACAATGCAACACCTTCTTGGGTTGAAAATTTTGCAGGAACAAATGCTGAATTTGAAGCAATGGTTAAAGATTATATTACAACCACTTTAACAAGATACAAAGGGAAAGTTCGCTCTTGGGATGTAGTGAATGAAGCTTTTGAAGATGGATCAGGTCATCCACTTAGAAATTCTGTTTTTAGACAAAAAATGGGAGACGATTATATTAAAAAATGTTTCCAATTTGCGAGAGATGCAGATCCAGACGTATTACTTTTTTACAACGATTACAATATGGCTTCAAGTTCAACGAAAAGAGCCGCAATGTTTAAATTGGTTGATGATTTAGGTGATTTAATTGATGGAGTAGGTGGTCAAATGCATATTTCATACAACGGTCCTTCAGCTTCTCAAATTCAAAGTTTTGCAGATGGTGTGGTTTCTAGAAATTTAAAACTACATTTTGCTGAATTAGACATTAGAGCAAATCCTGATAACGATTTAACTTCTCTGTCAAATGAAAGAGCTGAAGCACAAAGAGCAAAATACACAGAAGTGGTATCTATTTATAATTCAATTCCTTTGGAAAATAAATTTGCCATAACGGTTTGGGGTGTACGTGATAATGAATCTTGGTTGATTGATTTCTGGGGAAATCCTGATTGGCCTTTATTATACGATGCTAATTATGCTAAGAAAGCATCTTATTACGGCTATCTAGAAGGACTTCAATAACAACAAAATTTAATCTATTTAAACGGGTTTGCAAATTTGAAAATAACACTATTTTTTTTGGATTTGCAAATCCGTTTTTTTATATATAAAATATTATGAGAAATAAATTCAAGACACATTTTTATTTATTCGTTTGTGTAATAGCAATTTGTAGTTGTAAAAATAAAGAAAACATTAAGGTAGCGGAAGGTCTAAAAGACTATACAACCTTTCCCATAGGAACGGCTATTAATATTAAAATCTTAATGAATGATGCTGAACTTCAAAAAACACAAAAACAGAATTTTAATAGCATTACGGCCACTAATGATATGAAAATGCAGTCCATAATACCGACTGAAAATAATTATAATTGGAAGACTGTCGATACCATTTTGAATTATGCCGAAACACATAATCAGCGATTATTTGGACATAATTTAATTTGGCATAGTTCTACTCCAGAATGGGTTATAGCTAAAGCAGAAAAAGATAGTCTATGGTTAGATAGCTTTATGAAAGAATACATAACACGTTATGTTGGACGTTACAAAGGTAAAGTTGCTGCTTGGGATGTTGTTAATGAGGCTTTTGAATCAAAAGGTGGCGCATATCGGGAAACGATTTGGTACAACAAATTGGGCAAACGCTATATAGCTGATGCCTTTAGGTATGCACATGAAGCCGACCCTGATGCAGTCTTATTTTACAATGACTTTAATATTGAACGCGATACCTTAAAACTTAATGCCATGCTCAAAATTGTCGAAGAATTTAAGGCTGAAGGTGTTCCGATTTCTGGAATAGGATTTCAGATGCACATTCGTATGGATATCCCAGATGAAACCATTGCATATGCACTCAAAAAAGCGGCGGCCACAGGTTTACAAATCCATTTGTCTGAAGTTGATATTATTTTCAATAAGCACGATGACACGAAGGAAGGAGGCGTTGAAACCTATTCGACCATAACTGATGAAATGAAAAAAGCCCAAGGAGAAAAATATAAAAAACTGGTTTTGATGTACCGTGAAATCGTACCAAAAAAGCAACAATACGGTATCACATTTTGGGATTTTACAGACCGGGATACATGGATAAGAGGATTTTTTAATATTCAAGATTGGCCCTCACTATATGATGATAATCTTCAACCCAAGCCAGCTTATTTTGGATTCAAGGAAGGGCTTGAAGCAGAACTTAAAAACTAATGAGAATAAGTCGGTTCATAGCGTCAATGCTGATAATTTCAGTTATTTTCAGTTGTAAGAAAAAATTGAACAAAGAAGATTCAAAGCAACATGCAACTGTGGAGGCCACAATAAATAACCCCATTCTGAAAGGTTTTTATCCTGACCCCAGTATCATAAAAGTTAAAAGCGATTATTATTTGGTCAATTCCTCTTTCGCTTATTTTCCGGGCTTGCCTTTATTTCACAGTACTGATTTGGTCAACTGGAAACAAATTGGACACGCCATGGACAGACCTGAACAACTCAATCTTGACGGATTGGGGGTTTCCAGAGGCTTGTTTGCACCTGGCATCAGTTATCACAACGACAGGTTTTATATTGTCTGTACTTTAATCGATAATGGAAACAACTTTATCATACATGCAAAAAATCCTGCTGGACCATGGAGCGACCCTGTGTTTATTCCGCAATTGGATGGCGGAATTGACCCCTCATTATTTTTTGATGATGACGGGAAGTGTTATTTAATTTATAACAGTGTACCACCAGATAATAAAGGTGATTACGACGGACATCGAACCTTGAGATTGTACCAATTTGACATAAATAATAATAAAGTAATTGGCGAGGAACATATTGTGGTCAATAAAGGTGCAAAGCTTGAAGATAATCCCATCTGGATTGAAGGGCCACATATCCTAAAAAGAAACGGTTACTACTATTTAATTGCTGCGGAAGGTGGCACTAATTACGACCATTCGGAAGTCGTTTTTAGAAGCAAATCGGTATTAGGACCTTATGAAAGTTACACCAACAACCCGATTTTGACACAGCGCCATTTAGATCCGAAACGTCCAAACCCAATTACGACGACGGGTCATGCCGATTTTGTAAAAGATGATTTGGGCAATTGGTGGTCCGTGTTTTTAGGTTGCAGACCTTATCCCGAAAATCAATACAATACAGGTCGTGAAACTTTTATGGCACCAGTAAGCTGGGAAAATGATTGGCCAAAAATCGATTTGGGCGGCGATATCGTGAAATCCAAATATACTATAGAAATCAAAAATCCACTTGATACCACTATTGATTCCAATTATCTAAGAAATTATTTTTATGACGATTTCAAATCTGAAAAGTTAAATTACAAATATGCCTTTTTGAGAACGCCACGTAATTCTTGGTATAACATTGATACGACAAATGCAGGTCATCTAATTATAGATACAAGACCAGAATCAGCCTCAGAACTTGTAAATCCGAGTTTTATTGGGCACCGTCAGGAACATTTGAAAGGTGAGGTGGTTACAAAGCTTGAATTTTCAACAGATAAGCCCAATGAAAAAGCTGGTCTTTTAATTTTTCAAAATGAAAACCATTTTTATTTTCTTGCCAAATCATTCCAAAATGGAAATCCAGTTGTTCAGCTATTAAAATCTGATGCATCGGGGTTGATTGAATTGGCTTCAGTTCCCATCAAAAATCCTGAAAATGCAACCTATTTAAAAGTGGAAGCAGATTTTGGGAACTACAATTTTTATTATTCCGATGATGGGAAAACATACAGTTCAGTTGCAAAGAATATCGAAGCCAAATTTTTAAGCACTGAAGTCGCTGGCGGTTTTGTTGGTGCTTTTTATGCGATGTACACCACTTCTTTAGGACAAAGATCTACGAATAAAGCCAGTTTTGATTGGTTTCAAAATACAAATTTAGATGAAGAAAATTAAGTTTTTATTGGTCTTGATGATATCATCTGTCTTTGTAATGTCTGGTCAGGAATCGGAGCTTAACCAACAAGCTCTTTTAAGACATTATATTGGCACTTGGTATAGTACAGATACCATTACGGATACGGAAGTAGGCGCGAACCCATCTATAAAAATGACCGTTGAGCCGAGCATAAACGCTGAAAATGCCTTGCATGTAAAAGTTTTTGAAAAAGCTGGCAACACCTGGCAAACAATATTAGTTGAACTTATTAGCTATGATAAGACCAGCAATCAAATTGTGGCGTTGGGCACGAATATAAATCATGGAAGCTTCGTTGGTTCTGGCCGTTTTTTAAATGATTCTCTCTGGGTGATGAAAGACAAGGACTTCAATGGCAAGCCTACTTTAGACGTCAAGTTTGAGTTTAAAAGCTTGACTGAAGTCCTGTTGACAGGAACAGATTACAAGACAAATAAAACTTGGAAGGTGAAGTATATCAAACAAAATCCAAAAGATAAACAGATCGGGATTCAGTTGGTTTCTGTTCGAAAAAAAATGCTCGATAACCCAGAGAAAACCTTGAATGAATTAAGTAGGATGGGCTTTAGTTTTATTGAATCGTTTGTATATGATATCGGGAAGTTCTATGATTACACACCAATTGAGTTTAAAAATTTGGTAGAATCCCAAGGTCTTAAATTTAAGGGTTCTATGGTTTTTAAAGATATGCTCGGTAAAGATGATAAAGAAATTATGACTTGGTGGAACCAATGTGTGAAATCTCATAAAGAAGCTGGTGTGACTTTTATAACCACTTCAAATAATGAAATTGATAAGGTAAAAACACTTCAAGATTTAGAAAGGCTCTGCAAGCTCTATAATAGGATAGGAAAGTTATGTCAGGAGAATGGAATAAAATTTGGAATTCACAATCATACCAAAGAATTCAAAACGGTCGAGACTACCGTCATGTATGATTATTTGCTCAATAACACGAATCCTGAATATGTATTTTTTGAAAGTGATTTATACTGGATGAAAGTAGCTGGAATTAACCCGGTAGACTATTTTATTACCTATCCCAACCGCTTCTTAAGTTGGCACTTGAAAGATGACACCGAATTGGGTGCAAGCGGAACCATGGATTTTCAAAAAATATATTCCCATTCCGAGAAAGCTGGATTGCTTTATCCAATAGCGGAAGTAGAACAGTACAATTTTGACCCTTTGTTCAGCGTGGAAATGGCCTACCAATATTTGTATTATTTAATCCTTGGAGAAAAATAATTATAAAGCTTATGCAAAAGACAGCACAGTTAAAAATAATCAGTAGTTTTTTCCATTTAATATTTACGTTGATTGGACAAGTATAAAATTCGACACTGTGGAATGCAAGAGCATTCTACAATGCTCAATACGAGCCAGAAACGGGAATTTACCACGGCGCAGGTCAAGATTTTAATAGTTGTAAGGATTACATGAATGCCGTGGGTAAAGCACATACACCAGTTATTTATATGACCTATATCAATATCAATCAGGATATTGAGGGGATTACAAAATGGGGCGAAAAATTGCTGAAGGATTTGGAAAGTCTTCCAGAAGAATAGATATCACAGATAGGATTGACCTATACTGGAGGAAAAGATACAGGAGCAGGACTCGATTTTACACCCGATATTTTGTTTTCGTCAAACATTCAGTTTGATGATGTAAGTGAGATTCTAAGGTCCAATACCCGTTTTCGATGGATATTTACACCATGTACTGATACTTATTGTGTGTATAACCACAATTGGCCAAACGATCCGGCAGTGAATAGAAGACTTTTTACAATAGAAAAGGGAGCGGCGATCAAGGTAATTTATAAATAATGATTTTAGATAAATTTTGTTTTTACCGAAATCAAATAGACAAAGGGGTCAGTTGAGTTCAGTGTATTCATAAAAGGCACAGCCAAAACATCATGTCCACTCGCGAAGAAGGTGGTTTTCAAAAAGGAAACTAACAAATGGAAAAAAATATAGTAAGAGAACATACTTTGGCAATCATAAGAAAATGGATCTTTTTTCTTGCACTCCTCTGTTCGGTTGTTGGTGTTTCTCAAGAAGAATCAAAGGCAGCTCTTAAACTTTTTGTTGATTGTAATTGTGATCAAAGCTACATCCAACAGGATATAAATTTTGTGGACCATGTACGGGACCAAGCTCTGGCCAATATAAAACTTTTTATTTATGATATTGCCAACGGCAGCGGTGGCCGAACCTATACATTGGACTTTAAGGGATCGGGCGATTATGAAGGGATCATAAACGAAAGGATTTTTGACACCAATACCAACTTGTCGCCCGATGATGTTCGTAAAGGCCTAGTAGAAAAGGTAAGATCGGGACTGCTCAAATATGTTATGGAATCAAACCTGGCGGACAAGGTCGTTTACAAGATTTCGGACGAAGGCCTTGCGGAACGTCAGGATATCGATTTTGACGACCCTTGGAACAATTGGCTATTTGAAATTTATGGCGAAGCCCGGTTGGACAAGGAATCGAGCAAAAAGGAATTTGAGTATGAGCTGGGATTAAAAAGTGATCGGGTCAGCGAGAAATGGAGAATTCGGTCAGATTTTCAAATGAACCAGTCAAATAGTAGATTTTTCCGTGAAGACGAAACGTTTACCAGCGACCGCGTTCTGTATTCAGGCGAGGGAAGTGTTGTACGCAGCCTTTCCGATCACTGGTCCACGGGTATATTCACGGGCGCACTCCATGATACTTTTAAGAACCTCGATTTCCGTTACTTTGTTTCCACAGCTGTCGAGTACAATATATTTCCGTACAACGAGGTGCTTAGGAGGGAAATTACTTTTGCCTACAAGATTGGATATTTTCATAACGATTATATCGAACCTACCCTGTTTTTTCAATCGCAGGAAGGTATGTTCAATCATTCTTTGGAGGTTCAGTTAAGATTTAGACAACCGTGGGGAAACTTGGACTCAAGGTTGAGGGGTTCCAGTTTTTTAAACGATTTTTCAAAAAATAGCTTGCAACTTTATAGTAGTATTTCCGTTCGAGTTTTCAAGGGTCTGGCAGTACGTTTTTCAGGAAATTTCGAAATTGTCCATGACCAGATTAACCTTTCTGGCGGCAGTGCCTCTATAGAAGATGTCCTGTTGCGACAGAAGCAGATTGCAACGGACTTTGAGTTAAACTTAAGCATTGGATTGAGCTACACTTTTGGTTCTGCATTCAATACTATAATCAATACCCGGTTATAACTTTATGGACTTACTGAAAGGTAGGGCAAGAACAGGAAGGCTTCTGAAATATGGAGAAAATGGTAGTCTTACCAATTTTATAGTAATGAAGTTGGTTTACGAATATATGATGAATAGAAATAAGAATCTAATATTAAAATATTACCTCGTGGAACAAATTGTCGCTAATGGTGCGTTTAAAGAAACTGGTAGTAGTATCCGTTTGGACTTTGATTTTAAATTTTAATGCTATTGAAATAGCAGTTTGTACTTATTTTAATTTAGTTAAAATATATGATAAAAACTTATAAAGTGAATGGCGTAAAATTTATTCAAAAAACAAATAAATTAATTTGTATGAGATTCGTAATGTTACTTTTTTTTCTAATGGTTTTAAAAGTTCATGCTCAAGATACTAAGATTCTCCATGAGTTTTACAATGCCAAATACGAGCCAGAAACGGGAATTTACCATGGCGCAGGGCAAGATATTGATGGTTTTAAGGATTATATGAATGCTGTGGGTAAAGAACTTACGCCAGTTATTTATATGACCTATGTCAATATCAACCAGGATATTGAGGGGATTACCAAATGGGGCGAAAAATTGAGGAAGGATTTAGAAAGCCTACCAGAAGGATTGATTCCCCAAATAGGATTGGCCTTTACTGGAGGAAAAGATAAAGGAGCAGGACGAGATAAGGATGTCGCCGAAGGTAAACTGGACAATCAATTAAAAGAATTTTACAAGCAACTTTTAAAATTGGACCGACCAACATATACACGAATCGGCTATGAATTTGAAGGCGATTGGAATGGTTATACGCCCAAATATTATCGTGCAGTATTTAAGAAAATTTTTAATGATTTTAAAATTCAAAATATAAAGTCAGCCACGGTTTGGTGTTCGGGCGGTGGCTCGGCAAATTTTATGAATCATGAAGAGCTCATGGAATTTTACCCTGGCGACAGTTATGTAGATTGGTGGGGCATCGATATATTCAGTCCGGATGAATTCAGTAATCCCGCGTTAAAAGCCTTTTTTGAGCTGGCAGAAGACCATAAAAAGCCTGTTATGATTGGCGAAGCCACACCGAGATACGTGGGAGTATCAGAAGGGAAAAAGTCTTGGGACAATTGGTTCAAACCCTATTTCGAGATGCTAAATGATAATCCGGGCATTAAGGCATTTTGCTATATAAACTGGGATTGGGCATACTGGTCTGATAAAATCGGATTTCAATGGCACGACTGGAAAGATGCCAGAATCGAGACAAATGCTATTGTCTTGGACGCCTACAAAATAGCAATTTCCAAAGAAAACATAATCCACTTAAAAGATATGAAATAATTACTGCTATTTCAGGGAGTCAAGAATTTTTGAAGTCAAATCAAAATTTTAAGTGCTGAACACTACGGAAGCGGTTTGCAAACCAGCGTTCAAATGCCGTTTAGTATAATGTACTAAGTGGCGATTTTAAATAGTTCGTATATGTTTTCGATTGTCTGAGTAATGGACTTATCAGTTAGCGGAAATATACCTGTTGCCCCGATTCTTTCACAGTATCCCATGTTTTTAGTTGTAGATAATATATGTGTGTTCAGATGAATTATTCATATTTTATTTAAAAACCTCAATAGAATTTAATTCAGGACTACCGCCTTGGTTACCGCATCCAGCCGCCATATAAATCTGATTATTATGTACTACAGCGTTCGTCCCATGGCGCCCTACTTGTAACGATGGCATTTGTGACCATGTTTCAGAAACACTGTCAAAAACGTAAGCTTGTGTGTTGGCGGCTTTGTTTTCTGTTTCTCCACCAATAAAGACGATCTTATCGTTTAAGACGACACAGCCACCACCTGCTGACGGGGCAGGAAGCTCTGCTTCGTAAGTGCTCCATTTTTCAGTTGAAAACTCAAAATAATCTACAGTCGGATTAACTTTTCCAAAGAAGGCTTCAAAGTTGTCAGCCTCATGATAGCTAGTATTTCGACCACCAAGAACCACTAATTTATTATCAACCACCGCAGCACTGCTGTGATCTCTTATAGTAGGCGCATCTGGTAAAATGGTCCACGTATTTTGTTTTGGGTCGTAAACATCAAACATAAACGTGGTGCCTTTTGTATGTCCTTCGGTAATACCATTGGCTATATAAATCTTATCCTTATAGACCGTTACACCTGCTGCACCACGTCTTCTCTGTGATGGTATTTCCAAAACAGCTTCCCAACTATTGGCCTCAGGATTAACTTTGAAAACATGGGTCAAAGGTGTTTCATTAGGATAATTGCCAGTAAAACCTCCAACGATATAAATGGAACCAATGACAGAAAGTGGTGTAATGTGATGGACTTCAAAGGGTGTGTTCTCCAGCGCAATCCAGTTTTGTGTGACCACATTAAATACATCAATGGGCTTAATGCCACGACCGCCAATAAGATAGAGTTGGTCTTGATGGGACACAAATCCACATTCGTGTCTTGCTGTACAGGCAGTTTCGGTTGAAATAGTGGTCCAATTTTGTTGCGCGTTGATAAAATTAAAATATAACGAAAGGATTAAGAAAGTATACGTTTTTTTCATAGTTGAATATTAAAGTAATGGTCTCAAATCTAAATAGTTTGGAACATCATTAAGCTGGATTAATTTACCATTCTGCGCTGCCGACTCTTGGATTTTTTCAATTAAATAAAGGTCTCGTAATCCCATTTCCCCAGAAACGATTGTGTTTGTGTCATTCAGAACATTCAGTGCAAAAGCGTCTATTTGCAATGCTTGTTGATTTACGTTTTGTACTTGCATTGGGCCATCTGGTGTGCTGCCACTCAATCCGTCATAGTTAAAAGATGGATTCAATTCCAAAGTGCCTTTTTCGGTTTTAGCGGTCAGATAAGAGGCAAATGGCGTTTCGTAGCTTGTCTTGCAGTTCGCTTTTCCTGAAGGAAAGGTCATTTCCCATTCCATAGTGCCTTCTACATCCTTGAATAATGCACTGTTTTTTGTTGAAGCCTTAGCTCGCAATTCTGTCGGAAGTTCACCAAAAGTATAAATGCAGCCTTGCAAACAATAAATACCTAAATCCATCAACGGTCCGCCACCAGCAAACTTCTTTTTGGTCCGCCAACTATTTGGGTCATTCAATGTAAACGAAAAGTCGGTGTTAATGTCCATACGGTTGCCATATACTTTATTCTGTCCTAAACGCATCATTTGGTCATTGAAAGGGTCAAAATGCAATCGGTAACCGATGGATAATTTTTTGTTGGCCGCTTTACAGGCTGCATTCATTTTTTTACAATCGGCAACAGAGGTCGCCATCGGTTTTTCACAAATGACATGTTTGCCTGCTTTCGCTGCTCTAATGGTAAATTCCGCATGCATGCTATTCGGTAATACCACATAAATAATGTCAATTTCAGGATTATCTTTTATGCTGTCGAAGTTATCATAGTTATAGACATTCTCTTTTTTGATGTTGTATTTAGACATCCAAACGGCTTCTTTCGCTTCAGTTCCGGTGACGATACCCGCGAGATAGCAATGCTTTGTTTCCAAAATTGCGGGCGCCAATTGATGCGTTGCATAATTTCCCAAACCTACCAAGGCAATGCCCAATTTTTCTTTGCTATCAAATGGTTTGCAACTCAATAAAAATGGCATTTGGGAGGCGAGTAGCGTGCCGCCAGAAATGTGTAGCAGTTGTTTTATAAAAGGTCGACGATTCATAACTTGTTTCTTTCCTTAAAATTAAGAAAACGAAAGTATTCCTATTAAAACTTTTTAATCATTTAATGGTAGTAATGATGCAGTAGAGCAAATCTGAAATAGAAAATGTACGTGAATCAATTTAATTGCTAAACTTATAAATGCATAATGAGTGGTAAACTTCACCGCGATTTAGAACAGTGGAAGGGAATTCTGGCTGGTTAAGGACTATCAGGAAAATGTTGACTTTCCAAACAAAATGCAGCATTTTTTGAATAAGATGACCCATTTTTTCTTGTTTCCATTTCGTTGAGAAAGTTTCCACTAAAAAATTGCATTCCAGGTTCGGTGGTCAAAACTTCCATTATGATTCCGGATTTTGGAGCTTTCACTGTTGCGGCCAATTTAAGTCCGTCGCCATTCAAAATATAATTATGGTCATAGCCAACGCCAATTTTCAGTTGTTCATTTTGCTTTTCGATGTCTTTTCCAATGGGTTTAAAACTTCTAAAATCAAATGGCGTTCCTTAAACCGATGTTGTATTGATGGGAATTTGGTCTTCACTGACTTCAGAAAAATAGTCCGCATTGATTTGAAGTGCGTGATGTTTTAACGTGTCAATACCTGCGCCCTCCAAATTAAAATAAGAATGGGGGGTGAGATTAATAGGAGTGCTTTTATCGATTTTTGCGGAATATTCAATTTTCAGTTCGTTGTCGTCGGTAAGCGAATAAAGCACTTCAACATTTAGATTTCCTGGATAGCCTTCCTCGCCATCTTTGGAAAGATAGCGCACCTTTAATTTAAAATCTGAAAAGAGGAACTAACTAAAATTCCATTTTTTGAGGGTTTATAGGGCTTAAAACGACCCTCAAAATTTAGTGACACCAAATTAGCCCCTTTTTATGAAAACTTTAAAATTACAAGAAGGGATTATAGTCAATTTAACTTAAATGGAATCATATTTAATTTATCGAGTCTATTTTAGCTATAGGTGTTCCCTTTAAGCCTGCCTTAACCAAATAGGTAATATATTCTGCAAATGGTTTTATATCTTGGCCAAAGCTAGCACTCTTAAAAGCATTCATATATTGATCCCGTTCCTCAACAGGGATAACAGTCCAAGGGTAGCCTCCTGAGGCAAGCATTACGTTCATTAAAAACCTTCCCATACGTCCATTACCGTCCATATATGGATGTGTATATACAAAAATAAAATGGCCTAATACAGCTCTAACGCTAGCGTGTTCTTCATTTTCTATTAATTCAAATAACAAGGGCATTACGTCACGCACACCTTCTTTGTTTATTGGTGTATGCTTAGATTGGCTTATATATACCTGTCCATTTCTGTATCCAGCCAAATCTGAAGCTTTCAGTAAACCAACAGCGATACTCGGAGAAAATAATTCTCGATACCAATCGCCATGATCTTTATCAACTACTTTTCCTGAATTTTCTCCCTCTAAAATTCTAACGACACTTTCTTTTACAGTCTTAAAAGCCTGCCAATAACCTCTTGCTGCCATAGCGTCCTTTTGCTTACGGTCTTGTTCATTTTCTTTAGCATCCCATGCACCAGTCCTTACACGTTCAATGAGTGCAAGTGTTACTGTATACCTTTCAATAGATAAAGAATGATAGGCATCTGTTATGTAAATTTCTTCTATATTTTTAATGTAGGCTGTTTTATCTTCTGGTATTCCCGGAGCTTTTGGAAATACATCTACGATATCCTTTCTCATATTATGCCACATCAGTTTAATACGATTCACATAAGGTGAACGTTCCCGTAAATCGAACTTAATAGGTGTGGGTTCTTCAAAAGGGTCTGACTCCCTAACATCGTAGCCGGCTGATTTCATGGTTTTTAAAATATCATCCGCGATTTTGTCTTGTCCTAAATTTCTAAAGGCTCCGACCAACCTGCCTGCAATAGTTGAATGACCGCCATCAAGTAAAATACTTAGCAGTTCAGAAGCATCTTTAACCATCATTAGAGCGGTTCGGGATTCTATAGACTGTTTTGTGAATACGGATGGTGTGGAATAAACTATAGATGATGCTAGATTAACCACCCTGATGCCATTTAGCACTTCTATCTCTGCCACATTTGGCAATGTAGATTTCATAACAAAAAGAGATGTTCCAAATAGTAATGAAGTGGGTAAGTTGTTGCCTTTAGAGGAACGTATGATTAATTGCGTTGGAACAGAATTATTTCCTGCATGAAGCATTAGGGATTGTTCAGCAGACACACAATAATCATCCCCATATCTATCTTCTAAATATCTCGCACAAAATTCCCAAAAGGAAGAAAACCAAGAAGTACTATCCCCTTTTTGCTCATCATGCGGTGCAGCGATGTACCATCCTTTAATAACCTCACGAATAAATCCATTCTTAACCAATCGCTCTCTATGTACTCTGGTCAAATCAGACGCTTTTATGGCAACCAATTCTTGATCTTGAATTATTTTTAATTTTTCTAATGATTTGGCTAATTTCTCTCCTGGTGTTGCCATTTTATTAATTTGGGATAATACTATTAATTAACGATGTGTTATTGTTATTTTTTAAAGATGTACTTATGTTATTAATTAATGACGTGTTATTATTATTGATTGATGCAAATATATCAAATAAACATTGATGTACACATGAATAAACTGTTAAAAAATGACATTTTATATTTGATGAATAGAGTAAAAATCTTAAAAGATCAATTAAAGTAAGATGTCTTGGAATTGATTGCTTGATACAATGGCAATCTTATTTAAAGTCAATTGTAAATTTCAAAAATATTTTTAGTAAACTTTCAAGAAAACAACTAATATTCACTATTCTTCTCGAAAATTTACTAAAGTGTCATTTAGCTACTACAATTGAAAATAGTAGATTGGCAGACGAAAGTGGATGTTCCAAAGAAAATGATATTTAAAATCGGAGATTATTTGATTGATGAGGTCAGAGATAAATATGCATTGGATTTATCTTTTAAAGAAATAGATAGTATTGCAGAACAAATAGTTGACATCGCCAAAATTAGATATAAATGATGAAAGATTTTATCGATTTTGGATCACAGCGAATAGACTATACGATACGTTTTTCAAACAGAAAAACATTGGGTATAACGGTAAATCCAGAAATGGAAGTTGTAATCAATTCGCCTGAAAACACAACTAATGAAGTCATTAAAAAAAAGGTCAAGAAAAAAGCGCCTTGGATTTTAAAGCAGCAAAGCTATTTTTTGTCCTTTCATCCCAGAACTACAAAAAGAAAATATGTAAGTGGAGAGACTCATTTATATTTGGGCAGACAGTATCGTTTAAAGTTAACACCATCCGATAAAAACGAAGTAAAATATAAAGGTCGTTTTATTGAGGTTTACACGTCAAGCAAGGAAAAAGCGGAAACTTTGGTATTAGAATGGTATAGATTACGAGCAAAATCTAATCTAACCTTTGAAACATTGGACAAGATTTCAGATGCGCTAGGTGTGGTCATTTCAAATCCTTCAATAAATGGAAAACCAACAGTTAAATCTAAAACTGTAGGAAGAGACATGCAAATTGTTTATAAATGTCAACAAAAAGTGATTGAATCCGATTTAAATTCGGCATCTGTTACAAAGAAAAACGCATTTTTGGCTACAACTATAGAAAGTATGAACGCATATCAATATACTGCTGGTCAAATTTAAAATATTATGACTTACAACCAACTGGGTTTTGCATTCACAGGGTTACGTACCGTTTCTTTTGCCTCGATTGATGTGGCCTATAAAAAAACAGGAACTGTCAACTTGATTTCTAAAGTTGGTTTCGGCGTGGATATTGATGAACACGTTATATCTTGTAACGTTAAGTTCTCTTTTGAGAAAAAAGTAAATCAGCCTTTTCTGATTTTGGAAGTCCAAGCTATTTTTGATATCGAGAAGAACGATTTTATAAACAAGGTAAAACAGGGTGATGGTTCTTATTTAGTTTCAAAAGGATTAGCTATTCATTTTGCAGTTTTAACTGTCGGTTCAGCGAGAGGAATTCTTCATGCTAAAACAGAAGGTACCGTTTATAATGAGTATTTACTTCCAACCATTGACGTTAAACAAATGGTAGAAGAAGATGTTGTCTTCAGGTTGTAGATAGTATCTACTAAAGATATAAACCCCTACCTCCAGCACATACTCATTCCCTCAATCGGCAAAAATCTGCATTGTATAAAAAGGTTTGTTATAGCATCTTAAACCCAGTCATTTCCACAATATATTTGATTTGTTTTAAGATGAATATTTAAACTTGAGCCGATATATTAACCTAATCAACTCAAAAATTTAGTATATTTGAGCCGAATAAATATTTTAATCGGCTCATCATGATTTATAATTGGCAGCAACCGGAATGGCCTAACTTTACTTATTCTTTCGAGAAAGTAGAGGATCTGTTGTTTGACTATATGTGTCGTGTAGGTCAGTTAGAGGGTTATTTAGAGGGCTTGGATCGAGAGGAACAAGTGGAAGCTGTCATACAAACTATGGTTGCCGAAGCCATGAAGTCATCAGAAATCGAGGGAGAATATCTAGAGCGAGAAGATGTCAAATCTTCTGTAAGAAATAATCTTGGACTCAATATGCCGAAGGATTTGGTTTCAGATCAAAGAGCAACAGGAATGGCGGCTTTACTCACGGATGTTCGGGAAACCTTTTCGGATCCACTGACACAAAAAAAACTTTTTGCTTGGCATTCATCATTAATGATGGGAGCAAAAGATGTTGTTGTAGGAACCTGGCGCACCCACAACGAACCGATGCAGGTTATCTCTGGAGCTCTAGGTAAACAAAAAGAACATTTTGAAGCGCCACCTTCCGATGCTGTTCCGAATGAAATGAAACAATTTCTACAATGGTTTAATGATAGTAGTCCATCAGGCAAGCATCCCATCAAAAAACCTATTATACGATCAGCAATTGCACATTTGTATTTTGAGAGTATACATCCTTTTGAAGATGGGAATGGGAGGTTGGGAAGATGTATTTCTGAAAAGGCACTTTCTCAATATGCAAACAGACCCATACTAATAAGTCTGTCGAGAGGTATTGAAGCTGATAAACGCGCCTATTATCACCAACTTGAAAAAGCACAAAAATCAAATGATATAACGGAGTGGCTAGCTTATTTTGTTAAAACCGTTCTTATTGCGCAAGAACAAACAACACAAGAAGTAGCTTTTACCTTAAAAAAAGCTCGTTTTTTTGACCGCTTTAATGAGCAATTAAATGATAGACAATTGCGTGCAGTTCAAAGAATGTTAGAAGAAGGCCCAAAAGGTTTTGAAGGAGGAATGAACGCCCGTAAATATATAGGCATCACAAAAACCTCAAAGGCTACTGCCACTCGGGATCTTCAAGATTTGGTTAGCAAAGGTATATTCATTCCAATTGGTGGTGGCAGGAGTACACGTTATGAGCTAGCTTTAGAAGTAGAATAATGTCATTACATTAAAATCCGTTCCACCCCATTCCTCTACATTTCGCCAGAAAAGGCCTGTCCTGAGCGAAGTCGAAGGGCTTCATTCCGAGAAAAGAGGTTCACTAAACCATCTTGAACCCAGTCGCAGAAAAAGCGACAGCGTCCGCTTCAGAAACAAATCACTTCATCCTTTTAATCCACAAAGTTTTAAAATTCAGAACGAGACGGACTGCATAATCGGTCGCGCACTCCCTTTTATAAGTCCTTACTCATCCTGAATTTTAGTAGTGGTTACTGAAAAGGTAACGCGACGGCTCTATGGGAAGTAAATGGAATTAAATGAATCGCACGTTCATTGTCCTTATACAGTTGTTCTAAAGTGGTACAACCATTAAAATCCCACTTAATCAAGTTCATTTGAAAAGGAAAACACCTCTGGATATAATAAGTATATGGATATATGTCATTTTGGCAACCAATTGACAGCATTTTAACCCAAATTATATGGCTTAACTATTGGTTTATTTAAATGACGGTCAAAAATTTAAAGACAAATAATTCTGGTGTTTTTTTGAGGATAGTTTAAGAACTTAAATTTAATTCTGTTAAAAAATGGATTGTTACCAATCATCCAGATTTGGTTTTTTAGCTTTTGATAAAAAGTATGGAAGCACCGAAATGAAATGAAGGAATGGAATAGCAAGAGGGTAACGGGCAGAGCCACGTTACATATTCCTTTTCGTGTATAAATCATTGATTTTCAATCATTTGAAAGTTAATTGATTTTTTAGATTTCTTCAATTTGCGTCAAATGCCCCCAAACAGCCTGTAAACAGGGATGGATTTACGTCAAACACACAAAAAAGCGAAAGAAAATGGATTCATTCATCACTATCAGGTTCAAAAGGAAAACTGCCAAACGTTTTCAGGAATTTTCAAGAACTCATTTCAAATCGCATACCGATGCCATGGCAACTATGCTCGCTTTTTTCTTTTACAATGAGATCTCTCCAAAGGAAAATTTTGGTCCGACAGGGAGGACTATTGCAGTTAGTTTAAATACCGTTGAGACTAATTTGCTGAAACGGTTGAATGCGATTATTGCCATTCAGCGGGATATTGAAAAGACCCAAACCAAACCGGCCCTGGCCATGTTGGAATCGCTTTTTCAAACCGAAGAACCCAAAGACAAAACTTTGATTTTAGAGAAGAAATTTATCGAAGAAAAGAAGACGGTACGATTTGAGGAGAAACGAAACACGACCAACGAACTTTAATTTTTTGAGCTATGTATATAACCATTACATCCCAAAAAATGGGCGGGAACTATTCTAAAAGTGCAACGGATTTCGTGGGCTATTTGGAGAAAGAGAATCAAGGTTTGGAACAGGAAGACATGGAATGTTTTTTCAATCAGTTTGGCGATGAAATTTCAGCAGAAGAAGTGATTAAGGAAATCGATGGCAATACTGCAAAATTGGAAAATATGGAGCCTAGATTCTATTCAATAACAGTCAGTCCCTCCAAATATGAATTGGGAAAATTACAGGACAACAGTGAAGATTTAAAAAAGTACAGCCGTGAGCTGATGAAGGATTATGTAACGTCGTTTAATCGGGAAATCAACGGAAATCCGGTTACCATTGATGACATAAAATACTATGCTAAAATTGAGCATCAACGCACATTTAAGGGATCAGACCTGCAGGTGCGGGAAAACCAACCTTTTGCCACGAAAATATTACAGCTTAAAACCGACATCCGCAAAATTGGAAACGGTACGATGGAAGGAAATATTAAATATAAAGAGAAAGAAATAACAAAATTGGAACGGGAAGCGCCACACCAACAGGAAGGTAAACGGATCGTTCAGGGAATGGAAAAGGAGGGAAGCCAAAGTCATATCCATATCATCGTGAGCCGAAAGGATGCGTCCAACAAATTCAGCTTGTCTCCTGGAAGCAAGTATAAAGCGTCCAATGTAGAACTGAATGGGAAGGAGGTCAAGCGTGGTTTTGATCGGGACAGTTTTTTTGAGAAGGCAGAAAAAACCTTCGATAAGACTTTTGGATACCATCGAAACTTTGCGGAAACCTATCAAGCGAGGAAGGATTTTATTAAGAATCCAAAGATCTATTTTGCAGCACTGATGAAATTGCCTACCAATGAAAAAGCATTAGCCTTCAAATTGATGGGCAAAACAGGCCTGCCGATGATGCCTAGCATTCCCGTTACGCAAGGACAATTGGCAATGAAACTGTTTAAAGGTCTGCGACGTGGTGTGGAAGTCGCCATCAAATCAAGTTCCATCGGCATCTAAATTTAGAATTATGTATCTGGACAATCTTTTATCGACACTTTTAATAATTGGTGTGACCAGTAGCATTTTCTATGGCATATATAGGATAAGCAGGTATGCCTTTGTGATCAATTTTCTGATGCTTGGTATTTTTGTTTTTTTTCTAAGTGAAGACATCCAACTCGTATTATTAGCACTCTATATAGTTTGTCCGCTAATTTTGGTTAACGTAGGCATGTATGTGTTCCTGCATAAAAATGAAGCGCCAATCAATGGAAACCTCAAATATCAGGTCAACTTTGCCACCGATAAAGGAAATTTCAAAATCGACAACATCAAACGAGGGGCATCAATTATTGGTTCTGCGGGAAGCGGCAAAACTGAGAGTGTTGTTTATGGTTTTCTAAAACACTTCCGGAAAGAAGGCTTTTGTGGAATCATCCACGATTATAAAGATTTTGAATTGACCGAAATGGCCTACCCACTTTTTAAAAATGGCAACATCCCATTTAAGATCATTTCCTTCGACAAAATCATCCATAGGGTAAATCCTATTGCGCCACGTTATCTGGAGAACGAGGAGAGCGTCAATGAGGTGTCGCGGGTATTGATCGAAAACCTATTGGAACAAAGGGAGTCTGGAACATGGGGAACAACCAAATTCTTCAATGATGCTGCGGAAGGTCTGATAGGAGGATTGATTTGGAAACTAAAAACGGACTATCCCGAATTCTGCACGCTGCCTCATTTGATTGCCGTATATCAATACTTAAATACCGAAAGCCTTATCAAGTTTTTGGAAACCAATACCACATCAAGGGCAATGGCAGATGCCTTTGTCAGTGGGAAGGATTCTGAACGGCAGACCGCAGGTGTAAAGAGCACCTTGGCCAATGCACTGAAACGAATTAGTACACAGCGTATTTTTATGGCATTGTCAGCAGATGAAGTGCCTTTGAATATCAATGATGATGACAATCCCGCCATCATTTCCATTGTGAACAATCCGAAATTTGAAACCTCTTATTCGCCTGTTATCGCTACGATCATCCACACCATAACCAAGCAAATGAGCGTTCGCAATAGTAAACCTTCATTTCTTTTGATGGAAGAAGCGCCTACCATTCGCTTATTGAATATGCACCGGATTCCTGCTACATTGCGGAGTTATAATGTATCCACCATCTACGTGATGCAGGACAAGATCCAAAACGATATGATGTATGGGGATAAGGCGAGCAAGGCTATTTTGAGCAACCTTTCTTACCAGTTTTTTGGAAAGGTCAACGATCCTGATACTGCGAAGTATTACGAACGCTTTTTTGAAATTATTAAAGATCCAACCAAAAGTGTGAGTCGAGGTTATAATCTGGACTTTGATACGCGAGTTACTACAGGAGAAAAGGAAATTCCGAAAATAAGGGCAGATGTATTCTTTAGATTGAAACAAGGCGAATTTATCACTTATGCAGATGGTAAAGATAAAAAGGTTCAGTTTAAATTGGCTAATATCCAAAGAGAGTTGCCAGCAGATGCTAAAGAGTTTTCTAATGCAGATTTAGAAGCTAATTTTGAACGGATTTATCGAGAAGCAAAATCAATATTTGGATAGAATTTAAATTTTTGATATATACTATTAGAAAATTTGTGCTAATTGGACTGAATTCGTTTTATTGTAATTCTAATTTTGAGCATTGTTAGAGGTAATCAACAAGACCTTAACATAATATTATGTACTTTGGTAACTTTAACTTTTAACCAACCAATGTCATCAACCATTAATCAAAATCCTGAGCAAATAGCGCGCGACAGAATCGATACAATGTTGCGAGAAGCAGGATGGACAGTTCAGTCCAAAAATAAAGTTGATTTATCTGTTAGTAGAGGAGTTACTGTGCGCGAATACCTTATAGATGTTGGACCTGCCGATTATGTGCTTTTTGTAAACCGTAAACCAGTCGGAATAATAGGAGCAAAGCGCGAAGATGAAGGACACCGCCTTACGGGTGTCGAGGATCCATCTTCTAACTATGCCAATGCCAAATTAAAATACCTAAATAACGATCCTTTGCCTTTCGTTTATGAAAGCACAGGTACCATAACAAGATTTATAGATTACCGAGATCCTAAACCTCGAGTACGCAACGTGCTTTGGTTCCATAAACCAGAAACAATTGCCGATTGGCTAAAGAAAGGAAAAAGCCTTCGTAAAAGATTATTGTCACTTCCTGATGTCGACGAAACAGGACTCCGTCCTGCTCAAATTGTAGCTGTTAACAATCTAGAGCATTCTTTTAAAAAGAACCGCCCCAAAGCTTTAATACAAATGGCCACGGGTGCCGGCAAAACATTAACGGCAGCAACCTTTGTATACCGGTTGTTAAAACATGCAGATGCCAAACGTATCCTGTTTTTAGTAGATACCAAAAACCTTGGAGAACAGGCAGAACAGGAATTTATGACCTTTCAGCCCAATGACGATAACCGGAAATTAACCGAATTATACAATGTGCAATTGTAGACAAAAAGATGGATTTAATAAAAAGTATGTGGGTTATTGGATTATTTCTAAATCCGGAGGAGTTCATTATCTGAACGAGAATCAAAAAGGAGCGGTGAAAGCAGGATTAAATCTAAGTGACCTAAAAACTTTTCCTGTACCGATCTGCTCAATTAAAGAACAACACCAAATCGTCCAAGAATCGAATCCCGTCTATCCGTTTGCGATAACGTAGAAACGGGCATCAAAGAAAGCTTAATAAAAGCCCAAGCACTGCGTCAAAGTATTCTTAAAAAAGTATTAGAGGGCCAGTTGTTAAATGATGATGAAATTGCGAAATGTAAGGCAGATAAAGATTACGAACATGCCAGTGGTTTGATGGAGAGGATAAAATCAGAAAGGAAATGATGCATTTGGAATGGAGAATTAGGAATAAAAAAAATGATAGAATCGAGTTGTCGCATTTTTTGCAACAACTTAAAAAGCTAAATTAGCAACTATCGCAAAATAGGCGACAGTTCAAAAAAAGTGGTAGGTCAAGATTTCCGACACACCACTTAAAAACATAAAAATAAATAAAAGTGTTAGGTGCAAATTTTGCACCTAACACTAAAGACAACAAATGAAAGAGCAAAACCAAATAGAGATATATCAAGATAAGGAAACTGGTATTACTGTAGATGTAAAACTAGATGGAGAAACTGTTTGGTTGGATCAATATCAACTTGAAGCTCTTTTTGATACGGATAGAACTTCCATTGGTCGTCATTTAAGAAATATTTATAAATCTAATGAATTAGATAAAGAAACAACTAGTGCAAAAATTGCACAAGTTCAACAAGAAGGAGATAGAGACGTAAAAAGAAATATTAATGTTTATAACCTTGACGCAATTCTATCAGTAGGATATAGAGTTAATTCTAAAAAAGGAACTGCTTTTAGAATATGGGCAAATTGTGTTTTAAAAGACTATTTAGTTAAAGGCCATGCCATTAATGAAAAACGTTTAGCTCAAAAAGAACAAGAAGTAAAACTATTAAAAGATGGCATTCAAATTTTATCCCGAACCGTTGGGAGGGCCATTGAAGGTAAGTTAGCAGATGATGAATGGCTAGCTGTCTTCGCCAAAGGTTTAAGTTTATTGGATGATTATGACCACGAACAATTAGATGCCCAAGGTTTAACCACAAGAGAAGCAGAATACCCAAGTTTGGAAGACTATCACAAATTGATCAATCAAATGCTAACAGAGTTTGATTCAGATGTTTTTGGTAAAGAAAAAGATAAAAGCTTTGAAAGTTCCGTTGCCCAAATTGCAAAAGGATTCGGAGCGGATGATTTTTATCCCACATTGGAAGACAAAGCAGCCATGCTTCTATATTTGGTAGTAAAAAACCATTCGTTTGTAGATGGAAATAAACGCATTGCAGCAGCTTGTTTTTTAAAATTTTTACAGCAAAACAATATGCTTTTTAATAAGCAACAGCAACCCATAATCAGTAACGATACACTAGCCAGTTTGACACTTTTTATTGCTTCTAGCAAACCAGAAGAAATGGAGACCGTAAAGCGATTGGTAATTAGTGTGTTAAATAGAAATACATAAAATTACCGACTCGACAATAATATCAAAAATATGGAACTATTGACCAATTAAATAGACGCGAAAGTAACTTAACACACTCGGAGAACAATTAAAGAATGAAAGATTAGTAATTGGCGAATCCGAATTTCAAAAACCTTATGACGCATTAAAACTTACTTATGCTAAAAAGAAATCTATGAACTTAATGCTAAAAGTTATGTGTTCTATAAGCAAAGACTTTTTTCAAAAGGTTTGTTAATTGATAATGGAATGAATACAATTGGAGGCGCTCCTTTTCGACAGGCTCAGTCAACTTTCAGCGTTTAAGGGTACACGCTTGAACCAGAATCCTAACATAAAAAACAAATTTAAAAGAATGAAAAAAATCACATTGACCCTAATCTTCTGCGGACTAACCTTAATCGGAAAATCCCAAACTGTAAGTGTCGAAAAATCAATTTTCGGAATACAAACTGGTTTTTTATGAATTTGGGTACAAAATGAATCAAAATTAACCAATCTCATTGCGTTGAGAAGCGAAATTGGTCTCGATACAGGGGTTTCCATAAGCGATGGCAATAATATAACGGGATTTCTGCTCACGCCTGTCTTAACACTCGAACCTAGATGGTATTACAATTTGAACAAGCGAGCAAGTAAATCAAGACGGACAGATGGAAACAGCGGAAATTTCATCTCAATAAAGACCACATATCATCCTGATTGGTTTGTCATTTCTAATGAAAGTAACCTTAATTTTATTACTGATATTTCTATTATACCAACTTGGGGAATTAGGAGGAATATCGGTGATCATTTTAATTACGAAGCAGGATTCGGCGTTGGTTATTTGCATTACTTTAAAAAAGACAACGTAATTTTTATAAGTGAACCTGATGTTGCAGTGAATTTACATTTGCGCATTGGATATCGGTTTTAAAATGTAAAGGACATAACAAGTTCGATTATATTGAGGTTAGGTCAGTCGCACTCCTGATTACTCGATTGGAAAGTTATGATCGTGCAAATTTGAAGTTGCTACTCATCACACGCAACCAAATCACTGATTTTGTATCTATTATAAAAAACGACAGCCTAATGCAAAGCAAAATCTACATTATTACATTACTTTTAATCAGCAGCTTCATATTTTCCTGCTCATCAGATGACGATTTGAATTATCAAAGTGACTTTGAAAAGAGTCAAAACGTTTGGTTGGATTTTAAAGAATCATCGGATAATTCTTATAAATATACCGTTGGTTCAGGATCTTGGGCTGGTTCGTATAAGGAAACTACCATAAGCGTGTCTAATGGTGTGATTATTGAACGATATTTTAAATATACCATTACTGACGGACTATCAGAAGATATTCCAAAAGAGGAATTAGAATGGACTGAAAACGAAAATGAAATTGGTATTCACCAAAATGGAGCAGAACCTATTACACTAGACGAGGTTTATGAAAAAGCCCAACAAGATTGGCTAATTAAAAGAAATAATACCCAAACATATTTTGAAACTGAAAACAACGGAATAATCTCAACTTGTGGATATCGAGATAAAAATTGTGTGGATGACTGTTTTATTGGAATAAATATTAAAAGCATCGAAACCTTATAAATCTGCATAACATCTTAGTCTAAAAGATGTCCATCAGTACAAACTTGATAAATGAAAAAGACTCTGATTTTTGAAGAAATTTTAAAATAAAAAGGAATTCAATAAAATCTAGGTAGAAAAACCTCGGGTTGATAAGAATCATGTCAGCGAGAATTTCACAAACAAAATTTTGATTTCTAACACCAAATTAATTGAATACAACAGACCACAAATTGGATTTATTATAATTTAAGAAACGATATCTAAAAACTATGACCAATGAAAACAATTATTACGTTATTCTTGTCAATCGTAATTTTATCATCTTGTTCTAATGATAATTCGAATTTAGATACCCAAGAGTTTATTCCTGGAGAAGTTTCAGTTGGAATAAAGAGTGGAACAGATATTAATGAGGTATTTGACTTCATAAACCAATTTGAACTCGAAGTTGATAATGTTAACTCATTATCTTTTACGTCTAACTTACCACCTGATAGCCTACAGTATGTCTTAGACAATTTAAACGAAAAAGATTATACAAATGATGGCGTAAACTGGTTCGTAACTGGTTATTTACATGCTCAAACTAACGAAATATGGATATTCCCAAGACTTTTTGATATGAATAATATCGATTATCAACAAGACTGGCTAATATCAATGGACCAATTAGAACTGAACCACAAACACAATGTAGAATTGAATAGTGGTATCATTCGGTTCAAAGTTATGGAAGGTCAAGAGTCTGAATGGAAAAAGCAGTTCGAAAGCTTTGATATAGTCGATTGGGCCGAATTGAATTACGTTGCGGATATTGAATTAAATTAGGATTAAAAAATTGTGTGCTTAACCATTTATAGATTATTGCTTGGACTGAGCATGCTTGGGATCCCGATAGCTACTGGGAGTGGGTTTTTCAAAACCAAATTTTTTTAGAGAGGTTCGGTGCTAATAGAGCGCGCTTTAAATCAAACTTTTGATATTCAAGTGGACCAAGTCTAAATACAAAATTATTGCTGAACCAATCCAAATAATGATCAACGAAAAAAATTAAAAAGACACTTTTTCCCTAGGATCTCTAACCGTTACTTTCCATTCTGCGTCCAGCCTTACCAGTTTAAATACTCCAGGCGTTTTATCGTAAGCCGTCGAATACTTTATCCATGCTACGTTGCTTGCGGTGTTTTCATCAATGAGTTTAAAATCAGTTTCTGAGCTTTTTGGTTTGACAAACATTTTCTGGAAGTTTGAATAGGTCACAAAACCTTTAGTTGTTGTATGTTTTGTGAGTGTGGCTTCATCGCCTTGATAAAAGCTTTCTGCGACTATTTCTGCAATTGCAGATGGCGATGAGTCATTCGTTCCCGAACAGGAAATAAACAGCAATATAAGCGAGCAAAAGAATATTCTTTTCATAACAGTATCAGTTTGGATTATTAATATATCTATGTGATATTTTCAATTCAATATTACGTTCGCCATCTTTTTCGTTCAGTTCCAAAATTGCCCTACGGTCATTGGACAATGAAAACTTGGGCATCACATAAACGAATCGAACCGTTTCATTTTCTACAATTTTAGTAGGCAAATTATACTTAAAAAGAGGTTCTTGATATAGCCGCTGTAACGATTTCTTTTTTCCTTTTTGTCTTGTTTCAACGGATAGATTCAAGAAATTCAAATCATAATCCAAAGTAGAATTATTCTCAACCTGAATAACAAAGTAGAGGGCTGACTTATCAAAAACAATATTTTCAACACTTAAAACGATGCCTTCGTTTTGTTTCTTAATCCGACCGATGCGCTGTTTTCTATCCAGAAGATACCTACAGAATTTTTCATAATAATACGTACCGTAATCAACACTTTTCTCAGTGGTTTCAACAGGGATCGAATCCTTTACTTTTGGCTTTTCATTCCCAATACTACTAGAGATTGGAATGAAATAATTGAGCTTTGAAAGTTTTTCTTTATACCCTATAATATACGAAAAAACGGAGCCATCTTTATTGACTATCAGAAGATTGCTTTCTTTCCCCGGTTTTGCCTGGAGCAATCCAAAATACTGTTCTTTTTCACGATTGTAAGTAAAGACAAAATTCTCTGCCCCAGTTATTCCCTGTCGAATAGGTTCAGGAAAAAATAGCGCAACGTTTTTGGTGTCATTGGCATAAATAGTGTCCAGAACTTGGGATGCTTGCATTGAATCTTGTGCTGAGCAAAGTTGTGATACAAACGTGCAAATTAGAAGAGCAGAAATAATCATATAGTTTTTCATAAGAGTCGGATTTAGAAGATCAAATAGGCCTATGGCCTTGGTTTAAGAATCAATTTGTAATTATTAAGTACAGTTACTTTAACGCTTCGATTGTTGCGTTTAAGCACCTTAGTAATTCCATTGACTTGCGGAACTGATGGGATGTTGATATCGCCAATGATATCATCCAAAACTTCATTGGTGGCTTCAGCGCGGAAATTGTTTTCGACATAAATTCCTTCACTGCCATCTTGTAGATCGAAAGCTTTGAGCTTTATGGGATGATGATCGATATTCTCAATATTAATCAAAGCGCGATTAGGCTGAAAGGTGATGAATCCGAAGACGACCGTATTCTTTGGCATCAGTCTATTGTTGATTTTTGCCGCTGTTGTGAGACGCATTCTTAATCTGGCATTTGCCTTTACAATTTGATCCCCATCTACAACTACATAAATGCTCTCATCGGTATGGCCGAGTGTGGCACTATCATTTGGCTTTGGCGAAGCGGCGAAAAAAAGTTGATGTTCCAATCCGAGCTCTTTGGCTTGAATTTTTTGTTCCGTCTTGATTTCGACGGAATCAATCTGTTTTGCATCCATTCGAGTCACTTTTACTTGTTTAAAGTTTTGATAGCGTTTCTCGGAGTATTGGATTTTACCGGAGTTGTAAATACTATCTACAATGCGTTCTTTTTCTCGTTGTGGCAAATCGGGATCGTAAAAGCCCAAAGAATCAATCAGTTTTTCATTATAGATACTGGGTGCATTGGTCTCGCGAACCTCTTTAAGGTCATTAATGGCATCCAATTTTGAATCATACTGTTTTTGGTTTTCTTTCAAATCTGGGATTAAGGTTTGCTTAAGGTTCTCATTTTCACTTTTGTCATCTCCCATGATCAGGAGTGAATAGGAAATAAGGAAAATGAAAATCACTGCCAATACTGCAGCAAAGACTATTTTATTTTTTTCTATTTTCATTTTGAATTTTTTTTAGAGTGTTTTCGAAGTAATCGGTAATCAATAATCCGTGTGGATTGTTGGGGAAGTTTCGGTCAACCATGATCAGGTTTCCTTTGGAAATCAATTCATAAGTGTCGGTTATGACGCCTCTGTTGATTTCAAAAATGGTAGTGGTCGTGAAACTATATTTTCCATTCTCTTCATTTAGATTGGAATCCATACGGAGCACTTTTTGAACCAATGAGTATTGTAATAATCGATTATAGACGCCATCCGCTTTTTTCTGACGATAGAGGTTGTCTACGGAACTATTCCCTAGCCAAAGCGCTTTTTTTAAATTTCGTTCATAATTGCTCGCATCAATATTATAAAAGTAATTGTGGAACTGTTCTAAATGTGCCAATGCTTCAACAGCGAAATTTTCCTTCTGAGAAACGAGTTTCAGTGGAATGACACTGCCATCTGTGTTGATGGCGAACGCACTATTAACGGCATTTTTATTGGTCGTAAAAGCCATCCAAAGCGAGAAGGAGCTTGATAAAAATGCACAAACGATAACGGCTAAAACGATGAGCCGGTTTAACTTTAGGATGCCATATATATTTCTGTACGGAGTTTTCATTTAAATTGGTTTAACTATTGAACAATCTGAGTGTGAATGACGTGGCACGGCTGTATAATTTGAATTTCAGAATTACTATAAAAAAAACTGAGCCCAGCTGTACCACAGGAGCAAAAAAGCCTTGACCTACATCCGTTCCAAAAAGACTTGGCCAAAAATTTGTATTGATTTCAGTATAGATGGCGTTAATGAATATGTTGACCAAAAAGAATGCTGGTACCAGCATATAAACCGCCGCGTATAATTTGAAAAAAGAATAGGCAAGTGATCTGAATTTTTCAAATACGGCCAAGCTAATGACCAATGGAAAAAATGCTTGCATAATTCCCAGTAGAAAATAGCGTTCGGCTAAAAACAGCGGATAAATAAATAAATCCAAAATCCAAAGAAAGAGACTGATTATAAAAGCCAATATCTTAAAACCATATAGCGGCGTTATCAATGCTTCATAAAGTAATGTCATCGCATTTTTTGCGACATCAAAAAGATGTATGTCTTCTTCTATTGGAAGGTCCTGTAATTGCAAGGGAAGTAAAGCAGGAGCGGTGGCACGATATTGGCCTTCAATTGCGACCAGGATACCATCAAAGAACCCTAATACTTGAGTTGAGAATATGACCAATAGAACTATTGCAAAATTCTTTGCGAGTTCTCCTGGAGTCAATCCCCAAGTATAGCCGTCCTTATCGGCAACACCTTCATTATATTTTTTGAGAATATTGACCAGGAAAAATAGTACAGCGAGTGTCTTCATGCCTGCAATAGTGTATTGTGAGAAACTACTGTTCTGTATCGTTTGGAAAACCGTATCGATGTATTCCAATCCTATTCCTAAAATGAAAGTTGCGGTCATCTCTAATATTCTGTTTCACGGTTATTAATTTTGTCCTGCATTTTCCGAAATGAAATGATATCCTTATAGCGTTTTGTTTTGGTTTTAATATTGGAAACCATTTCCGTAGATTCCAGTTCTTTTTCTTTTAGAATTGCTGTACGTTCCGCATCGGTCATTTTTAGATAATCGCTCGATAGAATTTCGTCTATAAAATCGAGTGTATTTAAAGAGTTTTCAACAATCGAAGTGAAGGATTGTGACACCCTTGATACTTCATCAGGTTTTATGAAAGGACTGTCTAAAATGTCCCTCAAATCATTTTGCATCACCTTGAGAAGGCGTTGGTTATTCCTTCCAATTTCTCGAACTGCGTTTAATTGCTTGACCACATCATTGACCTTTTCAATATTTTCTTTTTGGGTTTTTAGAAACTGTACGGTTTTGATAATGTTTGCGGTCTGTTTGCCGGATTCTATCAATTGTTTTACCAAGCTGATAAAATTGGTGTTGTCATACGTGGGCATTCCCTGGCACACAGCGCGTGCAGGCAATAAAAAGGTTATAATGAGTATAATTAACAGCGTTGCTGTTTTTGTTTTACCCACAACCTTTCTATTGTTAAAGTGTTCCTGAATTTTCATTGCGTTTTTCATAGTATTAGGATTTAGAAGTGAATTCCTTTATAGCCAATTCCATATTATTGGTCTTTTTATAAATGGCCATTATGGCCTCGTTTTCCTGTCCATCGGTTAGATAGGCGGCATACACTTCCTTGGGAACTTCAAGCCTAAAAATGTTGCTTTCCTTGCCGATTTTGATAAACATCTCGGTATACTTCCGTGGACCGGAAAGATTGTTTTTGATGGATTTCAATTGGTTTAAATCGTGGCTGGAAAGATTGAGCCGTTTAACCAGTTCAGTATATCCTTTTTCATTGTTCAGACTGTAAATGACCTGTGTGTTTTCAAGGATGCTTGCAGATACTGAGTTATTTGGAAGCTGATTAATGGATTGCAGAATAATCCCGATAGCACCATTTTGTTTACGTATGGCCTGGTAATAGAATTCCACACTTTCCAGAACATTTTCGAACTTCAGTTGTTTGGCAAATTCATCAAATAGGATGATGCCTTTTTCAGCACGATTTTTCCAGATGGTGCGTTGGATTGCTGATTTAATTAGTTTCAACATTACGGACAGGATTTCCTTGTTATCCTTGACTTCATCTAGTTCAAAAATGATCAAACGTTTATCCTCGATTTTATAGGTCTGGTCTTCGCTAACTTCAAACAGAAAACTATAGAGACCATCGCCGACATATTCAGACATAACGTGCAAGAAGCTCTTGACGTTAAAATAATCGGGATGGATTTTAAGGGTGTCCAGAAGATCTTCCTGATTCCTTTCCATAAAATTGTAGAAACCTTCCAAGGAATGGTTTTTTGAAGTGCTGTCATAATAATGACGCAGGATCTTTTTGACGGAAACCGATTGTGCCTTGGTCACTTTAAGGTCTGAAGCAAACAATTCAAAAAGAAATACTGATAAATCTTCAAGAAGTTCAGGAGCTAAGTCAGATATATTGCTGATGTAAAATGGATTAATACCCAGATTCTTTCCACTCTCATAACGCAGTACGGTATACTGTTCAGGATACAATTTTGCGAATTTCGTATATGAGCCCCCCAAGTCGATAATGACCAGACGAACGCCACTTTCAAAATATTGACGCAGGATATTATTCGCCAGAAAGGATTTGCCCTCGCCTGTCGGAGCGAATATGGCAAAGTTCCGGGCTTTGATGCGTTTCTTACGGTCATCCCAAACATCCTTTAAGACAGGGATGTTGTGTGCTCTATCGTTGAAAATAATTCCTGTAGGGTCCGATTTGTAATTGGTATTATTGATGAACAGGCAGAGTGCATGTTTCAAATCCGTCACATACATATCGGTATTGCTGAAATTTGAAGAAAAGCAGCAATAACTGTTCTGTATATAGTTCTTTCGTTCTTCGCCTCTTGGATAGTAGGGGATGATATCCAATTCTTTGAATTCAGTCTTAATTTTAGAACCTATCCGAGCTAAATTTTCTGGATTTTTATCCCAATAAATGATATTGAGATGACCACGGATAATGCGCGAATTATCATCGGCATTAATCTGGTCAAGGATGTGTTGGATTTTGCCGAGAACAACTTTGTTCTGTGAGCCAAAATTTGAACTTTTATTCAGTTCCTCCACCTTCTTATCGAGTAGCTTTCGCCACTTATGTTTGTCGTCCAAATAGATGATCTGGTTAACAATATGGTTTTCATTAAGCGTAAGCCCTAAACCATCAATAAAACCTTGATGAAATACGAAGTCGTCAGAAGTGAATTTCTCATTGGTCTTGCTACTCTGTACACTTTCGCCAAAGCACAGTTCGCTATTGATGGCAAGGGCATCAAAATGGTTTTCGCCAATAGTGACGCTTTTTTTTTCAAGTAAAATATCGGTGTCGAATCCTTCGTTGAATCCGTTGAAATATGAATTTGTCATTTCTTGTATTTGTTCTGATGCTAGCGCAACGAGCTCGATTTTTCGACTGTTATTGATAAAGGAAACAGAATCACTGACAGCACCGATAAAACTTTTTACGTTATCATCCATTTTTTGAACTATGTCCTTGGCAATCTTTCGGAGTGGATTGACGTATTTTGGATTGTTTAATGCTTTGTTCTTGGTAAGTATGAAGAACAGGAAACAACGGTGTTCCATATATTCACGACCCTTAAAATGCTCGTGCGTTGATTTTTCCAAAAAGGTCGAATTTGGTAAGGGTTCGGAAGTATAAGATTTTTTGATGTAAATGTCCTGTTTGTGAACGACCGTTCCAACTGACAACGATTTTAACGCCTGAAACCAGGCACCGTGCACATCTTCAAAATCCTTTTCAGATAATGAGTAAATTTCAGGTAGAGTTGCTTCATAACACAAAACCACATTGCCATTATTGGCAAAGATGATATTGTCCTGGATATCCGCAATCGGACGATATGCTGTAAGGTTAATCTTGTCCATAATTGAAGCCTGAATTTCGTTTGTTACTGATGATACTTGGAAAAGCCTTGGCCATTTGAAATAGTTGTGGGTGGTCCGTAATCCGAATCAAGGTGATGTAGAGCGCTGCATTAAATATCAATATCCCTATAATCATCCCGAAGCTGAATGAGAAGATGATGACCAATAGCGAAGCAAGTATGGCCACCATCATTAACGCAAACAGGGAAATGGGCAGTCCAAAAATGACCGCTCGTTTTCTGATATTTTTATAGATCTCAAATGTTTTCATACCGCTTGGTAATTAAATCTCTCTTAGAGAGTTAGACTACGATTCCTATGAGATAAGTGAAAATACCGACGACAGCTCCTGCAATGAGGACAAAGACTAGAACACGGGTAATCCCTTTTTTTAGATCTGCATTCTCTCCAAAAAAATGTCCTGCGTTAAAAAGGAAACCAATAAGGAATATGACCCCTAAAATGATGGGAAAAATTGTTCGAATGGTGTTGGAGACATCATCAACTGAATCTTCAATACCACCAATTTGTGCAAAAAGCGAAGTGGATAGCAGAGAAAGAAATGTTGCCAAATAGAGTGATTTTTTCATAACGGAAAAATTTAGATTTTTGATTCGTTTTCGTTAGTTTAAATTTACATATATTTGATTATAAAACATTGAAAATCAGTTAATTATAAATAAAATATTGTTTGAATTAATTTGAATTCGGTTGCTGTTAATTGATGTCAAATTCTATGGAATTTTGTAGTAGTGTTGTTGATAACCTGAAAATTGAAAATGAGAAAAGCGCTCAAAAACGTCTGTTTTATGATTTTGCTCTTAAAAATGTGTATCATTTTTGGGCAGGAAACGACAACCAAAAAACGAATTGTAATTGATGTTGGACACGGTGGAAAAGATTCTGGTGCTATCGGAATAAATGGCATCCAAGAAAAGGATGTTGTATTGGAGATTGCGAATGAGATCCTGAAGCTCAACGAACAATCTGAAAAACCGTTGGATATTTATTTGACGAGATATAGCGATACGCTTATTTCGTTATCGGACAGAACCAAGTTGGCGAAACTATTAAAAGCGGATGTGTTTATTTCTTTGCATTGTAACCATTCCAATAATCCTGAGGCAAGGGGTATAGAGGTTTATACTTCAAGAGATCAAGGGAAATATTATATGGAATCCATATTTGTCGCGTATCAAATTGAAAAGATGTTATGCAAAACGGTAGGTTATGAAAGTCGTGGTGTGAAGTTTGCAAATTTTCAGGTTTTGCGAGAAATCAATAATTATTCTGCATCAATGCTTTTGGAACTTGGATTTTTGAGTAATGTCGATGAAGCCAGCTATATTTCAGATACCGATAATATCCAACATATCGCATTGGCCATGCTGCTATCCATACAAAATTAGTAGTATTATGAAAGATATTTTTTTAGAATTAACGAAGAGTTTGAAAACCATTGTTCAGCAATTTATATCTGAAGTAATTTTATTATATAAGTCTTTCAGAAGTTGATTTATTTCCTCTTATCCCCAGCTTTTGTATCAATAGCAATCAAATTAAACAGTTCCTGCATCCTGCTTCGCACCCGATGTCCATAAAATAATTCTAACTCATCTGCACTTAAGTTGGATGTAGCATGTGTTTTGACTTTAGTATTGGTCTCCAAAAAAAGTTCGTAACGGGACAAGAGCACTTCAGCCATCACATTGAGATCCTTTCCACAGCCCACAGGCCTGGAAAATGGAATGACCTATTATCCACCATGTTATGGAAGGATGGAGATATTGAAACAAAATTATTTCCTATTTTTATAAAATACGAATCAGCCTATTTTATAATGCTATCTTTAATAATAAAATTGAAAAGTTGTGTTGTTAAGGAATGACTAATTATATGAGCTTTGGTGTAAAATTCATTTATTATCTGCTCACATTCACTTGAATTAGGTATGAGCAGATCATATTGTTCAGTCTGCAAGATCTTTTTCAATTCCAATCTTAACGCTCCCTCCTTAAAAACCCTCTTTTTCTTAAAATCATCCATTCTTTGCCATCTATTATGAAATGATTGATAATAACCATAGTGCCGAGATAAATAAAGATGAGGTATATTGTTTTCTTGCTCTGAACTGTTTTCAGGTAAAACGGTAAAGAAAGTTACTTCTGAATTCGTTTGTCGTGCAAAATCGACGGTATATGAATAACGCTCATAATCAATATGCTGAATATCGAAAGGATAAAATATTTTTGAAGTCATTAAGTAGCGATTATTAACATTAATATTCCCAAAACATAAAACCAAATTCTTAAGGGAATTATAATTCAGAAAAAAATAAGACAAATCGGTGAATTCCCTCGTGATGTTTATATTCAAGGGTAAACCCATAAAGTTCACAAATTTTACGGTTTATAGCTAAACCAAGACCCATAGATTCCGACGAATACTTATTCTTATGAAAGCGCTTAAAAAGTTTCTCCGGTTCTTCACTTAAAACATCTCCAGAATTTTCAATTACAAATTTTTCATTATCCAAACAAAGAAAAATAAAACCCTCTTCTTTGTTATGCTGGATGGCATTCTTTATAAGGTTTGTAAATAGAATATTAGCCAGAATAGGGTCTAAAATCAAAATTTTATCAATGAGGGTTGTTTTAAGGTCATTTTTTTTAAATGCTATCATCTCCTCAAAGTTGTTCAATACATCTTCAACTATTTCCTTAATATTCAAATTCTGATTTTGATTGAATTCTTGGTTTTCAATTTTAGAAATTAAGGCAAGGGATCTACCTATTTTTGATAATTTAGTGGTTTCTCTATAAGTTGCCTGCACCATTTCTATCTCTCTTTCATCGAGATTTTTACTTTCTAACAACAATTCCATTTTATTTCGCATCACCGCTAATGGTGTTTGCATTTCGTGCGAAACATTTTCATTAAATTCCTTAAGATTTTGAAAATCCAATTCAATTTGGGTTATTAGAGAACTTACTACATTGTTGAGTTCTTTAAACTCGTTCACATCAGAAGTTTCAAAACACACCTTGTTTTTCTTCGTAATATCGTAACTGCGCAGTTTTGTTAAATTCTTAAAGAAAGGATTCCATAAATGTTTTGAGATTTTTTGATTTAAAAAAAACAGACCTGTTAACATTAATAATAAAATTAGCGCTGTTGTAACAAACAGACCTCTAATTAGATCATCGCTATCTAAGAGAATGTTTCTAAGCGTTATTTTATACCTTTCCTTGCCAATAGGGGTGTGAAATTCATAGTTCCTATAGGGGATTAAATCTTTTTCATACATTTCGTAGATTAAGGTATCCTTGAAAACATTGGTGTACGGTAAATTATCCTTAATCGATATTATGTCTACAATATAATTAGAGGATGGAAGTTTTCCTTGTTCTTGAAATGAATAGTTTATGCGTTCGCTTTCATGTTTCAATTTTTCATCTATATCATCATAAACCATAAATTGAATGGAATAGTAAAAAATAATAATCGTCAACAAAGAAAAGAGAGAAAGAAAAATGAAATAGTATTTGCTGGTTTTTTCTAATAACTTCATTCTTGATCACTAAATTTATAGCCTACTCTATAGATAGATTTGATATAGTCTTGTCCACCGAAATCTGAGATTTTTTTTCGCAAATTAGCTAGATGTGTATATATAAAATTAAATGAATCTGAATTTTCTATATGGTCGCCCCAAATATGTTCTGCAATGGCTTCCTTTGTCAGTAAGCGATTTTTATTAGCGATGAAGAAATTGATAATATCATATTCTTTTTGTGTTAGAGTTAAAGCTTGTTCATTTACTAAAACCAAGCGTTTTTCAGGTATTATTTTTATTTCATTGAAAATAATATCGTTGCTACCATTATAAATCTTTCGCCTGTACAGTGCTTTTATCCTGGCATTGAGTTCTGGCAGATAGAAAGGCTTTGTCAAATAATCATCTGCGCCCAATTCCAACCCATTTATTTTATCATCTAAAGCATTCTTTGCCGAAATGACAATGATGCCCACATCAATATTCTCTTGCTTAACTTCTCTTATAATATCCAACCCGCTACCATCTGGTAATGTAATATCAATTACTAATAAATCATATTGAAAATCATTTATTTTTGACAATGCTGATTGATAATCTTTAGCAATCTCGCATACATTGCCTTCACGCTCAAGATACTCTTTAATGTCTTTTAATAATTCTATATTGTCCTCAATAACCAATATTTTCATCAATAAGCATTTTAAATTATAAAAACCACCATTAATTTGTTTGTTTTGATATTTTCTCTGAGGATTGATAGATTTTATTGAATTTCAACTCTAACTTTTCATATAGTTCGTGACCATCTTTAAAAGAGCCACCCTCCTTTAAATAGAAATATAAATTGTCAAAATTAACAATTAGTTCGTTCATTTGTCCTACGGGAACATTTAACTCGTTTTTATATGTCAGCCAATTATTGCTAATCAAACTGTTGGTGTTTTGATTTACATAGCTTAACGCTAGCGAGTGATTTAGATAATTTTCAAGTAAAATTCGTTTTTTCAAACAATCAAACGCAAGAGAAAATGATTTAAGTTCCATAAGTCCTATATACCTTAATTTGTTTTGTGATATCTATTTCTTTTATTATTTGGAATATATTTATACGATCCTTATATAGGTGAATTCTAAATCAAAAAAAGATTTTAAAAATCAAATAAATCACCTAAAAAAGAATCCCGCTTCTTTTTTCTATAATCAGGATGTTTTTGATCAAACTTGGTATATTCTTGTTGTGAATCTTTACTTTGTCGATAGGTTTGAGTATTTTCAGAAGAACGCTCGATAATTTAGTCAAGTTCTCCACGATCTAACCATATACCTCGGCAATCTGGGCAATAGTCAATTTCTACACTTTACGGTCAGTCATTTCTAAGTTCCTAGTACAATTTGGACATTTCATTTTTGAATGTTTTTTATATTATTAGTTCCTCATCTTAATCAGATACCGTAATTAATTGAGAATATTTTGCAATGATTTCATAGTTTTATTCGACATAGAGTCAACCTTGTTTGCAATGGAATCTACCTTGGAACGATTCTTTTCAAATAGAGAATCTAGCTCCTTTATTTTACCTGTTTTTAATTCAACCAAAGAGTCAATATTTTTAAATTTATCTGTTTTTGCAGTTACAATTGAATCAAGTTGCTCTGCTTTGTTACTTAAGCTATCAAGGTTTTCATTAACTTTATTATTCATTTCACTACACGACATTAATAAAAATATCATTATAGACGATAAACTGTATTTTAAAATGTTTTTCATGATTTCCTATTTTATATTTCCTTTTATTAATCCTATTACAATCATTTTATGTTTGAAATTTGGTACTAATGTATAATGTAATTCTTTAGCAAAATATAAGAAGGGTAAGCGTTTTGTTTTTTATTGGAATATAATCCTCAATTTAAAAAAATTACAGTTCACTAATAAAAATCAAAAAAACTACTCCAATCGCGATTCTATAATATCCAAAATGTTTGAATCCGTAATTCTCTACTATTTTTAGAAATATTTTTACCGCAAACCAAGCACTAATAAAAGCAACCAACAAACCAATACCCAATAATTTTAGTTCATAAGCGGAAAAAGAAATTGGTGTTTTAAGCAAATCATAGCCCGTAGCAGCAAACATAGTCGGTATTGCCAATAAGAATGAAAATTCAGTTGCTTGTTTTTTGTTAAAGCCATTGAATACGCCGCCTACGATGCTTGCAGCCGCTCTCGAAGTTCCCGGTATCATTGATAAGCACTGCATAAGCCCTATGTAAAAAGCATTTTTATTTGATATTTGCTCTAAGCTCTTTATTTTACTTTGGGTGTTTACCACCCTTCTGTCAATTAGTATTAAAACTACACCTCCTATAATTAGTGATATAGAAACCACGATAGGATCGAAAAGTACATCCTTAATAAAATCGTATGCCAAAAAACCGATGATGGCAGTGGGAATAAACGCAATAAATAATTTGATGTAAATATCAACACTTTGAAAAAATCGTTTTATATACATTAAAGCTATAGCAAGAACAGCCCCTAACTGAATAACAATTTCGAAAGTTTTTACAAATTCATCATCGTGAATTTTCATTGCCGAAGAGGCGAGAATCATGTGCCCAGTAGATGAAACGGGAAGAAATTCTGTTAGTCCTTCGATGATTGCTATAATTATAGCCTGTAGTACATTCATATTACTCTTGTAAAAATTTATTAGAACTCCATACTTTTAAAGAATCATTTTCTGAAAAAATTAGAAAGCCCTCAATAGCGAGCTTGTCTTCAATAAATTGTTTTGCCTTATTGAGCCCCATTGCCATACAGGCCGTTGCTAGCGCATCTGCCTCGGTTGACGCTTTAGATTTGATGCTGGCGCTCAACAAATGATGCGATACGGGAAAACCTGTTTTCGGGTCTACAATATGAGAATGCTTGTTACCTAGGCTATCTGAATAAAATTTTCTGTAACTTCCTGAAGTGCTTAAACCCACATCGTTCAAATAAACGGTATTTATTACCGCTCTTTCTGACATTGAAGTGGTGCTGCTGGGTTTTTCGATGCCGATGAGCCAGATTTTTCCCCTAGGATTGTTTCCTTTGGCATACATTTCTCCTCCAAGTTCAATCATATAGTTTTTTACACCACTTTTATTTAAAATAGACGCAATTGCATCGATGGTATATCCTTCGCCTAGGGCGCTCAAATCAATTTCAACTCCTGTTTCCGTGGTCTTTATCAGATTTTTTTCAATGGAAATGTTATTCTTAAAATCAGTCAATTTTAGTAATTGAACAACTTTTGAGGTATCTATTTCAGCCCTATTCTCAAATCCATTTTTCCATTCACTTATTAAAGGATAAATAGCTGGATTAAAATATCCGTTTGATTGGTTATAATAGTATTGTGCCTTTTTGAGCATATCCACAAAAGTAGGCGATGGGTCTTTATAAACCCCTGTTCTGTTTAAAACAGAGATTTGCGAATTTTTATCATAGGTATTGGCCGCACGGTCAACTGCTTTAAAAACAGAGTCTATTTGTTTTGAAAAATCAATATGAGAATCAATTTGAATGTTATATTCTGTACCAAAAACCACTCCTTGTAGTGTTTTGTAGGTTTCTTTGTTATTAGTTTTACAACTCACTAAAAACAACAACACAACTACACAAAAAAAGTAGATAGCTCCTTTCATTTACAACCAGTTTTTACGTCTAAAAAACAGCAACGTAATTAAAGAGGAAAGTACCATAAAACCAATAGCAAATGGATATCCCCAAGTTTTGTCCAATTCTGGCATATACTTAAAATTCATACCATACATACTGGCTATTAAGGTGGGTGCCATAAAAATAACAGTAACTACCGTGAAAATTTTTATGATTTGGTTTTGCTCTATATCAACTAAACCAAGAAAGGTGTTTTGAAGAAATTCGAGCCTGTCGAAATTAAAATTAGTGTGTTCTAATAAAGAACCATAATCTTTTATTATTATTCGTATGGTGTCATATTTATCTGTTGAAAAAAAATAAGTTTTAAAAGTGGCGGACAGTATTCTTTGCTTTTCTATAATATTTTCACGTATGGATATGGTGGTTTCTTGTAAGGCGGTTATTTTATCCGTTGTGCTTTTTATAAAGTCCGCATCAAAATCAATACTTATCTCGAGTAGGGTCAAAAAAACATCAATACCGTTTTTAGGTCGATACGGCTTTATTTTATGATAATAGGCATGAGAAAAAGTTTTATAATCCTTTTGACGTTGGTTAATTAAAAAATTGTCTTTTAAAATAGATGATATGGGTTCATTTATGAAGTTTTCATTTTCGGTGCTTAAAAAATTAAGATTTATGCCTATCTCATTATCAGATTCAATATATTTTGAACTGGATTCAATTTCTTCTCTTTCTTGCCGTGTAAATAGCTCTATTTTTAGCGTTGTTTCTTCGAAATTTTTATCTTCTTCTGTTGGGTCAATCAAATTAATCCAAATACAGTTGGAAGCCACAGCATCTAATCCGGATGTTATTTTCAGTTGCCCATTTTCTCTACTTGTGAATTTTATCATTTGACCGCTGTCTTAACTTTTTAGAAATCCCATAACTTACGCTTGTCATTATTGTTTAATAATAAGATAAGTTATATACATTGCGTAAGTAATTATAAAAAACATTCCATTCCAGCGGTCAATATGGTTTTTCTTACCTATTACTAATGCTATAATTAAAAAACTGCTTGCAAGTAATACGGTTAAAATGTCTGTATTATTTTCTGCGGCAAAAGGTAACGGCTTGATTAAAGAGCTTATTCCCAAAATCCACAGTAAATTGAAGATATTTGAACCTACAACATTACCTATTGCAATATCTGTGTTTTTGCGGTATGCAGCAACGGCAGAGGTGGCTAATTCAGGTAAGGAGGTTCCAACCGCTACAATAGTCAATCCTATAAATGATTCGCTTAATCCATACATTTTAGCAAAAACTATTGCTCCATCAACAATCCACTTACCTCCAAAAAACAAGCCCAAGCAGCCCAAAACGATATATAAAATGGATTTATTGGTTGAGTACCTAATTATGTCATCTGTTGAAATAGTAATGTCTTTTTCTTTCGATAATTTAAAGATATAGGCCATAAAAAGCAAAAAGAAAAATAAAAGCAGTATGCCATCCCAAAAACTCAATTCGTGCTTTACAGTATCAAAAGGTAATTCAGAATTAACAAGAAAGCCTACAAGTAATATAGCAGCTATAGAGAAAGGTATTTCTGAAAAAACTGTACTGTTTTTTAGCGGTAATGGATAAATTATCGCTGAAATACCAATAATCAATAATATATTAGAAATATTACTTCCAAGAATATTTCCTACAGCTATACCTGCACTGCCCTCTATACTCGCCATAATATTTACAATCAATTCAGGCATTGATGTGCCAAAGGATACTATCGTTAAGCCTATAACTAAATCTGACCAACCAAAAGTCTTTGCGATAGAAGAGGCTCCTTTAACTAATATATCTGCCCCTTTAATTAAAAGAGCAAAGCCCAAAACGAAGAGTGTTATTGTAATTACCATAAAATAGTGTCTATTAAAAGAGTTTTTTTTGATTCCTGACTGTGTTGTTGTAGCTTGTGCCTAACCGGTAGTGGTATATACATTAATTAATGTTTTTCGTGAAGATATTTTTAAATATTTTTACCAGTATCAAGGCAATAATTCCCACAACCAAGCCTGTAATAAATTCGGCTAAAAGTGCTGGTAATGCCTTTAGAAGTTCGTGAACGAAGTGTACATTATGTAAAAATATGCCACCAGCAACTAGAATAAGGGCTATAGTACCAATAACGGCTAAACTTTTAATAATCTTAGGTAGTGCCTGTACCAATATATTACCAACAGTTTTTCTTATCCCATTTTTATTATTACTCAACTTAATTAATTTAAAGCCCAAGTCGTCCATTCTAACTATAAGTGCTACAATGCCATAAACCCCAACCGTTGCAATAAGTGCTACAAATGAAACCACTAAAATTTGAGTGGTTAAGGATTTCTCTAAAACAGTGCCAAGAGCTATAATTACAATTTCAACAGATAAAATAAAGTCGGTTACAATAGCCGATTTTATTTTATCTTTTTCATGTGTTAAGATTTCACTTTCTGATAATTCTTTGGTTTCAATTGCACTTTTAGGATGTTTATGGGGTATTAGATATTCGTAAATTTTCTCTGCACCTTCATATGCCAAATAAACAGCACCAATCAATAATATGATAGTAACTGCCCAAGGTACAAATGCACTTAAAAGAAATGCCAGCGGTAAAATAATGAGTTTGTTTAAAAATGAGCCTTTTGTAATGGCCCATAAAACCGGCATTTCTCTTGAAGAAACAAATCCTGATGCTTTTTCGGCATTTACTGCCAAATCATCTCCTAAAATACCTGCTGTTTTTTTGGTGGCAATTTTACTCATTGCGGCAACATCATCCATAAGTGCTGCGATATCATCTAGTAATGCAAAAAATCCTGATGCCATATATTTTATTCTACTTTAATTGTTCGTTATCTATTTTTATGTACTCCTAAGGTGTCTGTTCCTTGCCGTATTTACTGGATATTTAGTTTTTAAAATATCTTTTTTAATTTAAACCAAACATAGATGACTAGTGCGACAAACACCATTACACCTAATGTTATGAAATAACCATTTTGCCATCTCAATTCCGGCATTATGTCAAAATTCATTCCGTAGATACCAGCTATAAAAGTCAATGGTAAAAAGAATGCCGAAAAAACGGTCAACAGTTTCATTACATCACTACTTTTATGCGCAGTTATGGATAAATAGGTGTTTAAAATAGAATTGGCCTCTTCTATGGTTTCTTCATATTGCAAGAGATAATTAAGTGCGGTATCTTTTATATCACTTATAGTTGTGTCCAATTCTGTTGCTACAGAAATGTTATTGAGAACGTTTTGGGTTAGTTGCAACAACTTTTTAGAAATTCGTGCTTCAGATTTTTGGTAATACAATGACTCGATGGAAAGCTTAAGTCCGTTTTTTAGAAATATTTCTTTTTCAAACTCATCCATTTTACTGCTTTGTATTTCAAGTGGATGCTTATAGGTCAGCAGCATATTGTCTATGATTTTCAACATTAGTGCTTGACTGCTATGATAAGTGTCCGGAACATTTTTCAAGAAATCGAAATCAGCTCTGTGGATAGTCAAAAGATTATTGTCATTAATAAAAAAGGCTATTTTATTTGATAATTCCTCCACTGTAGTGGCATTTTTCATTGCTTCAGAAGTATAGGCCCGTAGAATAATAAACGTATAATCATTGATTTTTTCTATTTTGGGTAAATGACCGTGTTGTAAACTATCTTCCAATAAATTAAAATCGAGATTAAAAGGTTGGTCTAGACTTTTTAGTTCATCTTGAGTTGGGTTTTTAAGGTCCGTCCAAGTGAAGTTGCTAAATGTTTTAGTTGTCCTGCTCATTCGTAAAAAAAGGTTTCATTTCATTACTAATTTGCTCTCTTAAAGTCTTTAACTTCTGAGCATAATTTGCCATTTGCTTTTCTTTTTGAGTTTTAGGTATCCATTTTTTACAACTGTTGGTTCTTCAGTTTCGTCCACAGATACAAATACAATGACACAATGCGTTTTTTTTCAAAATCTGGTTGTTCGAAATTTCTAAAAAACACATCTACAGCTATGTGGATACTTGTATTTCCTGTCTAAATTACAGATGCGACAATCTTAATCACGTCACCTTTACTTACAGGCTTATAAAACCTAATACCTCAAACATAAATGGTTACGCAATAATTACCGACCCAATTTCTTGCGCAGGTGTAGGCTGTTTGGTCTATCCTTTTCATAACAATTCCACCGTGAACTTTACCTCCAAAATTTACATCTGTAGGTTCACTGATAAAATGAAATGATATTTTGCGACTATTTTCATTTTTATTCATTTGATTTAATAGGTATTAATGCGTTCCCTGAATTTTGTTTGACTAAACTTGTAATTCTACAATTATAAATAAAGGCAGGTGGAAGATTCCATAATGCAAAATCTACTTTCACTTCTTTAAACAAGCTCTTAAACAAACCGTGCTTATTAAGGCTATACTGATATTGAACAAAACGACCATTAACACTTAAATAGCGCTTTATTTTATTCAACAGTAGGTTGGTGTCTGCCTCTTCAAATAAAGAAATTGGAAGACTTGATATTACATAATCAACTTTATTTATAGAATAAGCTTTCATCACTTTATCAAAATTTAGCGCCGATGTATGGTATATGTTGAGATTACAGTTGTCTTTAAACTTGTTTTTAGAGTATTTGTAAAATTTGGGGTTTGTTTCAAAAGAGTAAATGGTGGTGTCTTGATTTACTTTTTTTAATATTTCTTTGGTAATACATCCATTGCCCATTCCAAACTCTAAAATGATTTTCGGTTCATTAAAATTTAAGCCCTTTAAGCACTTGTTTATTAAGTGTTTAGAGCTTGAGCCAATAGTGCCACTTGTTTTTATGGTACTTATATATTCTAGTGAAGAGATTTTCATTTTATTTGCAATTTTAACCATCAATTCTTTAGCAATATTTAAGTTGAGTATCCATTTGTTTTTTTGAAGGCAGTTTCAACTTATTTCTCCTTTCAAAAGGCAAATAAAAAATTTAATCATCTCTTAAGTTTTGCTAAAGATTAGTATTCTATGTTTAGGTTTTTTATTAGTTAACAGTTTATATTTGATAAAAAGTGAGTTTTCGAAAATTTAAAAAATGGTTTATTAGGTTAGTTGTTTTGTTCGTGCTGTTTACCGTTTTTATAAATTTTTATATACTTACTTTTTCCTCACATTACCTTTATGATACTGCTGATAAAATTCCTAAAACAACTTATGGTATGGTTTTAGGGACAAGTAAATATTTGATAAAAGGCGGTAATAACTTTTTTTATGTTGAACGAATGAAAAGTACAGCAGATTTGTACCACTCAAATAAAATTGATACTATCATTGCAAGTGGTGACCACTCAGACAAATATTACAATGAACCTTTACAAATTAAAAAGTCTCTTATTGCCCTTGGTGTCCCAGAAAGTAAAATTATTTTAGATGAAAAAGGAATTAATACGTTTCAATCCCTAAAGAATTTTAAAAAAAATCATCTCAACAATCCTGTAATTATTATTACCCAAAAGTTTCACAACCAACGGGCTATTTATTTTACTAAAAATCTTAAATTAAATGCCATAGGAATCAATGCCGAAAGCCTTCCTTTTACGGTTGCGCCAAAAACGTATATACGAGAATATTTCGCTAGGGTAAAAGCATTTATAAATGTTCAATCTTATATCCTCACAAACGTGTCAATCTGAATTTAATAGGAGAGTTCTCTATTATTTTTGCTTCAGTATTTGACACATATGTGAATCATTAACCGGCTGACTTTATTATGTTTCAATTTATTTTGTATTTTCTTGCGTACTCAAATTTTAAAAGTGTGTTGCATTTTTAAAATATCAGTTGTTTAGGGTATAGGCACAAAAAAAATGATTCAATCCTGATAAAACCTATTGAGAATCAATCTTTTTGATGCAATGGATGCTTCGAAAATACTTCTATTATTGTTAAAGGATTCATATGCCGTACGCTTTTTTCATCTTCTGATAAATTAACTGCGGCCAACCAATTTACCCTTTTGAGGTTGACTGGTAAATTGGTGCTCCACACTAAAAGTTGATATCCTAATCCGCGTGAATGAAAGAATGGCAAGGAAGTTCTAAAGCCTAAAGAAAAGGATTGTTGTGTATATTGCTCTTATGGAACAATTACTTTTTCGCCAATTCAAGAAGGAAGTCGTTGTTATTGAAAATTTTATATTCAGCATTAAAGAGTAAATAATTAGTAGTAGTCCTGTAAAGATAATTATTCATCAAAAGTCTTTTAAGTCATTTCCGTTTATCCCCAGCTTTTGTGTCAAAAGCAATCAAATTAAACAGTTCCCTCATCCTGCTTCGTACCCGATTCCCATAAAGTACTTCCAATTCATCTGCACTTAAGTTGGATGTTGCATGTGTTTTGATTTTAGCATTGGTCTCCAAAAAGAGTTCGTAACGGGACAGGAGTACTTCTGCCATCACATTGAGATCCCTTCCATAAAATCGTCCTGCGGGCTCAATGCCCAAATCATCAAAACAGAACGATTTCGTGTTTCCGTAATCTTCGATTGTTTTAAAACCAAGATGATTATAACTAAACGTGACATTGCGGCAAGGAATGACTTCATAAGGTCGTTGCGTAGGCACAATATGGCGCACGAGCTTCATTAAGCTGGTCTTTCCACAGCCCACAGGACCGCAAAGAAGTATCCCTTTATCCGGGTCTATATCATTTTTCTCGCAATAGTCTTTGTCCTTTATAAAATAATGGCACAGTTTGCGAATAACTGTAATGTCTTTATCATAAATCTTAAAATGGTTTCCAAATAAGGATTTTCCCTTGACAGCCAGATAGGTCAGGATGAGATCAAAATCATAAATGATGTGCTTACCATCAAATTCGCCCAGTGAGTATTCCACATCATCTTCAATAATTTTAGAGGGGTTGTCCATAATCTTTATTTTTAGTGGTTCGCAGGTTGTCCTTGTCCCGATATCCATCGGGATGGGACAGTTGATTTTTGTTTGGTTTGTTTGCTTCGGAATATAGCGCTGTTCTATCCATCCAGTTAGCGGCTAAAGCACGCCAATCTCGAATGTCTTTACCATCACTTGTTTTCCAATTCCGATTTTCATAGTGCTCGAAGAATTTTTTTCCTTCATCAGCAGTAAAACTTTTTTCTAAAAAAAAATTAATAACGGCCTGCCAGCCCTTTGGTTGTTTTATAATGTTTACTTGTTTGGTATTGTTTATAGTAGATCCCATTTTAAGTCCTGTGGTGGGACTGTAGTGTCCCATGACAGGTTCATAATTGGGACTGTGGAGTTCCGCAACCTGTTCCAATATGGGACTGTACTCCCCTGATATGGGACTGTAGTGTCCCAGAGTCGGTTTGTTTTTGGGACTGTAGAGTTCCGCCACATGTTCTAATATGGGACTGTCACATCCCATATTAGCCCCATCATCTGTGCAAAGAATGGACATCTTTATTTTGCTTCCCTTATAAGGACTTTTGGAAGGAAAATATGAAAGATAATTCCATGAGTTTAGGTCGGTCACACACCTATGGTAGCTTGATTTTGAACGGATTTTGGAGGCCGTCATCAAATCCGTTCGATTCACATAGAATTGAATTGCAAACCGGCTACTGTTCCATTCTTGGAACAGTGCCATATAGAGACTGATGTGTGGAGGATTTAGACGGTCATCCAAAAGAAATTTTTCATAGGCCGCATTGAGTAGTTTAATGTAATTCATGGCTTAGTAATTTAGGTTGTGCTGCACACGATTTGCAGTCAAAATTTCTTGGATTTCTTCGGCATCATAATAAATGATTCCTCCAACTTTGGTGTAAGGTAAGGTGCCATTGATACGAAGATTTTGTAATGTGCCCGGACTTACCTGAAGCAAGTCCATGACCTCAGAAGATTTGAGGTATCTTTTCAATTTCCCTTTAGACTGTTTGGTTAAGAGGTTTTTAATGTCATCGAGCAGTTCCATTTTGAATTCCCGAAGATCGTCGGTGGTAATAATACTTGTTGGCATAATAACATGGTTTTGTAGAAAGGGACTATCGCATTGCTGTCAATCATTTTGATAGCCCCTGACCAGATTTGACTTTCGTTCTACAAAATTGTTGGATATTGTTGATGAATCATCAATAGTCAGTCCCAAGGTGGGATGTTTTTTTCAAAATAAAATTTGAGTCGTTTTGGTATTGGAAGGTAAGGAAAGACAAGGTTTTTGACTCCAAATGATCTCAAAGTAAATGGAAAATGGAAGGGGTCAAGAATTCCCAAGTTGGGATCATCTATGGATTATTCATCAGAATCTTCAAACCGCATTTCGAGGGAATCCTTGAGCTTGTCCACAAATTTGGTCTTATTGGATTTTCTGGCCCTGATCTCTATAAAAGTGTGGTAGTAGTTGCCCAGTCCAATGTTGAACATTTGCTCAAATAGGGATGCCAATTCCTTTATGTCGGCGGTGCCGCTGTTGATGGCCCCGCTGCTGTGAAGCGCGTAGATCAGTTCAGTGAGTTCCGTTTTGCTTCCCGTCCAGAAAAGTTTAGAAGATGATTGCTTCATAGCGTTATTATAAGTGTCTGTGCTGGTCTGTAGTTTTTCTATTTCCTGTTGCAGGTATACAATCAACATGTCGTAGGCAATTATGGTGGCCACGGTGGTGTCCTGACAGGTAGAAAACTGTTCGTCTATAAAAAAATGGTAAGATTCTGTAGGTAACCGTAAATCCGACTTACCTCGGATAAAATATTCTTCATCCAGGGTGGTTGCACCTCTGCGATAGTAATGGTAGAACTCTAAATTATCATTAAAGAATACCTGCAATTTATCGATATGGTTGTTGAGATACCTTATTTGAAATTTAGAGCTGCTCCGTGGACGTTTACTTTCAATATTAAAGAGTCGTACATAGTAGATGAGCCTGCTGAAAATTTGTGGCTTAACATGCTTAAAAAAGCTGATCTCCTCATATTTCGAACCAAACCCCTTTTCAATAACTTCATTCCGAAGTTGTTTGATGCAGGTTTCAGTCTTGGCAATACTATGTTCTGCCCTATATAAAATATCATCAGTCTCAAACTCCAAAGATTCAAGTTTTGATTCAAATTCTGATATTAATTCCTGGTATCTCATTGCAATCTGGGGTCATACGTTTATCCTTATCGAGATTCCAATAAACCCATGAGTTCCAGTGTGTAATTGTCAGCAGTTTGTATGTAGGCATACTTCCCTTCAACACTGGCCCCAAGTTTTCTTTTTTCAAATGCTGCGGTCATTCCCAGGTCAATGTGTTCAAAATTTAAATGGATTGCCCTTTTGATGGTCTGATAAAGTAACTGTCGGTAGGTCTGGTAAGTTTGGAGATGGTCATAATCGATTCCCACCAAAGAAGGGACGTAAGTGCGGTTCTTGTTTTTATAGCAGAACATGACCCCTATAATCCCTTCAGTGGCTTCCGGGGCTTTAATGGTTATAAACTCCCAATTTGGACTTTCTGACATGTTCTCGAATAATTTTGTGGGATATGAAAAAGTGTTCAGGCCTAAATTGTTTTTTCGGACCTTGTCATACAGTTTTTTTACCTGGATTATTTGAGAGTTATCCAGCTCAGAGAGTACGGATATTTCCAATGTAGGTTCGTGGGCCAATATGTCCTTTCTATAATGTCTTCGGCTCCGCGATGAAAGACTGTCAATGTAGTTTTCAATGGATTCGTTTGGTCTTAAAGTGATATGGCATGAGTCTGGCATCTGAACCCTAAAATAACCTTGCCCCTGAAAATAGCTATGCAATCTGTCGTTCTCGCTAAAATCGCGCAGGGAGACCATTTTTGAATTTGTATCCTTCTCTAATTGTTCCAAGGTTGCCATCAGTTTATTTAAGGCCTCGTTCTTTAGGGGATGGTTGTCATCTAAATAAAGATGGTTCCCTTCAGTGAAGAGACATCCTAAACTTAAAACGTTTGATGTCATGTAATAGGGGTCCGTCAGACGTTTTTCTTCAATAGTTTTGGATGCGATTGCATTTGCAAGCATATCGTCCTTCCAGAGAGAGGAGGACAATAGGGCCGCCAATACAAGTCGGTTCTTTTGGTCATATATTAGTAAATACCAAAAGGACCAATTATGTTCCTTCAATTCATTGTTGTTAAAAGTCTCTTCAAGAAACTTCATGCCATCCCAGTCTTGAACACCTTTTTTCCCTAAGGACGTATTCCAGGCCGACTTATCTATATTTAAAATGGAATTTTCTAAACGTATGGTTAAATTTTCATGGTTCAAATGTTTCGGGTTGGACTTTGATTCTAGTTTGAATGCTTGATGGACGCGGTTCAGATCAGTATGCGTTTCTTCCAGAGCCTTTGGCAAATGGTATTCCATGGCCTCGACCAAGGCTTTTATTTCTTGCATTTGATTGTGTCTGGAGATCGTAATTCTGACACCGGTATTTTTTACTGGAACGGCTGGGAAAAGCCCAAGATTGACATAAAAGCCCTCCTTCATCAAGCGGTTGACAAAATTATAACCTGTGGTTGGGAGCCCTGTGCCAATATAAAATACCGGAGACTCATTGTTATGTATCAGTGGCAGATCAGTCAACGCGAGTAGTTCGTTGAAATAATTTATTTTTAGCTCTAAATCTGATTGTAAATCGTAGATCTCAGGAGATAAATGAATGTCGGCGGAAGCAATTGCAGCAGCCACGGAGGCAGGTTCCAACTGAGCAGAAAATGTCAGGGGTCCACCAAAATTTTTAATCTTTCTATGTAATTTTTCATTAGGGCAAATCAAAACGGCGCCACTAGCACCGAAAGTTTTACTTAATGTTCCAAACAATAGCATATTTTGCGGTAATTCTTTTAGTACAGACATTACATAACCTGAACCGTGTTTTCCTCTCCAGCTCATTCCATGAACATCATCTATGTAAAGATGTAACTGGGGATACTTTTGAGATAGTTCCATTAGGTCCTGTAAAGGGGCAAAATCCCCAAACATAGAATAAACCCCATCTGCCATATACCATATTTTATTAACTTTATTTCTTAATTCTTTGATATAGTATTCCAACATATCCATATTACTATGTCTGATCATCCTTAGAGTTACACCTTTCGATTTTAAAACCGCGGTAGCACTTTGTACGCTCCAGTGCACCTGGTGGTCTAAAATCACCGCATCCCCCTCCCTTACAGCGGTCGGGATAACAGCTAAATGCCCGAGTGTACTATTTTTTGTAATGAGTATGGGGTGCTCGTACATTTTAAAAATTTTCTCTTCGAGTGGCGCATAGAGCGGATGTGAAATATATGTTTTAGATAAAGGAAACTGGGTTCCATATTTTTTAATTGCATTTATTGCTGCCTTTTTAAGCCTTTTATCCTGTTCAAGTCCTAGGTATCCCGTCGTTCCGAAATGAAAGGAAGATTTACCATTAACTTTTATTTGTCGTCCATTTAACTCATTGCCTTCTGCATGAAGATGGATTACTCCGGCCCTGGTTGCATTGGTTATTACTTCATCAACCGTATCCAGAAAGTTATTGTGTTTAATCTTAGCCATATCTTATTTTATAAAAATTTTCCTTTTCAAGCTAGGATAAAAATCTATTATAAATTTAACTGTCAAACAAAAAAGTCTTTTTAGAACAGTAATTCGTCTTTTCGTTCAAATCCCATTAAATCCTAAGATAATAACTTTATAGAGTGTCAAGAATATCAAGTATGATGTTCTGGTATGAGTCATTGGAATTTTGTTATATATTAGTGATATCTAAATTGTTAACGGATGGTTGTGGATGGGACTTATGCTAAAATGTGGATTTCTAAGGGGATCCTTTATTTTGTCTATAAAGAAATTTATGAGATCAATAGGATTATGGCCAAGCAGATCGTTAGTCAACGCTTACAACTACAGAATGAAAATTCATATCCTATATTTTGCGATCTAAGGGCAGTTAAAAACGCCCAAAAGCAAGCCAGGGATTATTTGGCCATTGAAGGTGCCTATATGACTACTGCACTCGCACTGCTGGTGGAAGATGAGCACTCTATGGTAATCACTCAGCTTTATATAAAAACAAGTAATCCAACCTATCCTACGCGTGTATTTACAAATAAGGAAAAAGCACTTTTGTTCTTGCAGGATTATAAGGAGTAATCATTAATAAAATAATAATCATGGACAAGGAAATTAGCAACGAAGAAAAAATAAGGTTTAATTCTTTGTATCAGCAAATTATTGAAATTGCCTGTGGTAATTTTATGTTTCGTCAAGAACCTTCAGGTCGAAGAGATCCTATAGATACTATTACAGTATTACTGAACATGATGTCCGAAGAGATTAATTATTCCTGTTTTAATGCTCAGCAGTGGAATGAACATCCGGAATTTCTTTTTTCGATATTTTTAAATACAAATTACCATATAACGTCGTATTCTTCTGGAACTTCCAAAATTTTAAAATGGTATGATGACAATTTGGACAGACCAGTTTCGGAAATACTTTCAGACAATTCGATAAAACTGTTAATGTCGGAACTTGAAATAAATTCTGTTAAAACATATCAGCGCTTAATCCCATTAGACTTTCTAACAGAAAATAAGGGCGTATATAGAGTTTCGTGTACGATTCAAAAGATGGTAGGCATAAATTCGAATTTTTCTTTTGCTATTACAGCTTTCCGCTTCGGACATAAAAATGAAGAGGAGGAAGTGAAAGAAAAAAACTCCAGTGGCCAAGGAATGTTGGAAAAAAAAGAAAGTGCAGCAACCAAACTCCTTCTAAAACAAGTTCGACTCTATATTCTGCGAAATCTGCATACGGAACTGCCCTCCCTGAAGCAATTGGGACTTATTCATCGTACCAATAGAACTAAGCTCAAAGAAGGATTCAAGAAATTTTATGGTACAACCATTCCTCGGTTCCACATGCAAAAAAGACTCGAAAAAGCTGCGTTATTAATTCGAAGTACTGAATTACCGTTCTCCATAATTGCCCAGAAATGTGGGTTTAAGGATCACTCTCATTTTTCTAAAAATTTTCGGCGTCAATATGGTCACACTCCTTCAGTCTACAGAAAGGAAAATGCCTGGTCAATACAATAGCAGAATAGCATTACGTCTTTAGCAACCATTTTCTTTGGTGTTATTTCATGACATTTACTATTGTAAATAAAAAGTAGTTGAAAGCTTAATATGCTTTCATGCTTCCTTTTAAACCTGGAAAGTTTACACCATAAAGAAAATTTACAAATCTTTTTGCGCAGAAAGTAGGAGAAGCCGAAAATCCTTCAAAGAGTAGGTGTTTATTAAACTTTATATTATGAAAAAGTTATTTTTAATTCCAGCAATGGCACTTCTTGTTGTTCTAGGCATGTCCTTTACAAATTTGGCAAGTGCTAACAAAGTTCAACCGGAAGTGTTTGCGAGTGATTATATTTTCGCAAATGGTAATTGGCGAGCAGTCCCGGAACAAAACTGTACGAGTGGTACAGTCACTTGTCGAGTTCAGTTTGGTGCAAATGGACCAATTTATGATCTATATGATGAAATGGATCTTTCTACCAAGAAAAACCAAAGTGATGGAACTGTAATTGTTCTTTAAGTGGATTAATGTAGAATAGCCTACTGAATATTTTCAGTAGGCTTTCTTTAACATATCATCAAAGCATTTAATTTTTTTGTTTACTCTGGCAACACCAGGAAATTTTGCAAATCCTCCCTTTTGATATAATCTGTAATTGCACGATTCACATCCTCAACGCTTATGAAATTTTCTAATATTCCGGGATATTTCAGAATATATTCCTCGTAATCTCTTTCCTGTTCCAAACTCTCTTTTAGGAATTGAGGCCAGAAATTGAAATAACCAAACGAATTGATTTGAGATTTGAATTTTTGTGTGGTATACTTGATATGTGAGTGCAGCCAATCGTAATCTATACCCTGGTCTTTTAGATTCTCAATTTCATCCATGGAGTTTGATACCATTTTGCCATCATTCCCTAATGCACTGTTGAAATTAATCTGAAAGGTGTATAGACTATCCTTTAAACTGATCCAATGTCCTCCTGCCCCGGGTGCATAGCAATCTAATCGTAAAATCTTAACAAGTCTTTCGTAAAAAGCTTTATTAACAAGATCTAAAATAACCTGATTTTTAATTGTAGGCTCTATCTTAACCGGTAGAAATAATGCAGAGAATGATTGTTCAATACCTTTATAGCGTAAAGTATCATTTCGTCTTTCTTGCCTTTTACCCCATTTCTTAATTTTTTCTCCTTCGCGTTCGAAAACAGGTAATCCAGAGAGGTACGGTGCAATCTCATGAATCAGTTCCGAGGATTGAAAATCTCCGGTAATTATAAATGTATAGTTATCAAAATTTGAAAAGTGTTCCTTATAGGCAAGTAACAATTCTCTTTGACTAATTTCATTAATGTCTTTTTCATTGAATGAGGGGGATTTTGGATTCCAAATCTTTTCAATTTTATCATGAAAAAAGTTACTTCCGTCTTTAATCCCATAAGGACTAAAACGTTCCTTTATCTTTTTTTGCCAGTAATTGAAAGCTTGAATATCATCTTCAGGTGCTTTAATATATTGAAACAAAAGTTTAAAAAAATCATTTATATTTTTTCTATTAAAATTACCATCAATAAGAAAATTCTCCTGATCTGTTCTAAAGTTCATCTGCATATCATTATCGCGCTTGAATTGTTCAATTTGAAAATGATTATGCCAACCTGTTCCCGCCATCGAGGCATAATTATGAGCCAGCAGTTGTTTATTATAAAGCTCCGTATTTTGGTTAAAAAGTATGGGTTGAAATCCTAAAACTTCAATTCGGTTTTTAAAATATGGCGATTGAGGTGTTGTAGGCTTCAACAGAACTTTAATATTATTTCCAAATGTAACTGTAGTTACACCCACAGTATTCTCAACAATATTCATTTTAGGATTCGTATTGTGATCTACTACGCTTTTAATCGAGTAAATTTTTTCGGAAGGGGAACGGTATTTTACAATGGGAGTATTATACGCCTTTTCAATAATCTTTTCAATTTTATGACCTTCCGGAATGTGAATTTTTGGAACATTAACAAAGATAAAATCAGTGTTTTCCAACAAGTTTCTTCTTTCATTTGCAAATTTCTGTAATTCCGAAAGAGAAATTTTGTTGATCAGGTTTGCTAATTTTTTCCGCGCACTGTCAGATGGGGCTGCATTCTGATATATAAAATGATTCTCATATTCCGTTGAAAGTTCCTTGGAACTGGGTGAGGAAATTACCAAAGTTGATTTTAATCTATCTTTTGCTTCCTGCAAATCTTGCTGTGTGAAATTTGAGTGCATAATCACATCTGCTTTGACGGCTTCAAAGATTTTATCTTCTATAGAAGCAGATTTTTGATCTAATTCAACACTCATAAATCCAATACTTATTTGACTACTAGCCAATCCGTTAGTGGCATATCGGGTCGAATACTTCGAGAATGAAGGCTGATATTGCCTTTCATATTCGGTTTTCCTTTTTGTTATGATGGATTCATACAAGTTTTGAAGGAAGCTACTGTAAATGTCTTTTATCGATCTAAATCTGAATTCATAATTGGTTCTTTTGGAAAAAACATCAAGCCGCCAATTAGTATTCAAAGAATCTTTAATAGATTCGTACTGGTTTTCTCCAGATAATTGATATTCAAACTTTTTAATAGCCTTTGCGGGATTTCTGCTTTTAAATGGTTTGGTTAATTTGGAAAATTTATGTTGAATGATATTTTCAAGACTGTCAAGATTAAAAGATCCTACCACTATAGCAGCTTGTAAATCTGGTCTATACCAATCATGATAAAAATTCTTTAAACGTCCAATATTAATATTTTTTATAGCTTCAATACTTTTGTTCCTGTCGGAGGAAGGAAAGGACGTGTTACGAAGAATAATTTCACCTTCTTTATTGTATAACCAATCGCTATAAGCATCATTGGGCCGTAATTCACCAATAATGCTTCCTCGGTGCATGTCAAGACGTGATGAATCAATTATAATAGCTCCAGCCCATTGTTCTAAAACATTTAATCCAAGATTGAGTTTTTCTTTATTACTATTAGGTACGAATAAATAGTAACTAGTGAAAAGTCTGCCTGTGCGAGCTCTGTGGTCAATACCTTGAACCGTAAGCAACGTTACCAAATCTCTGTATTTCTCTACATCCCGAATAGCCACATGCTCTAAAAGATGAGCATACTCAGATTGATCTTCATCTTCATGAAAACGTCCCGCTTTAACAATCAATTTCATGATTACCTCTCCCTTTGGATCATTATTGTTCTTTAAGTAATAAGTAAAACCGTTTTTAAGCTTACCAAATCTAACGGTGCTATCCAGTGAGATAGGCTTATCTGAAAGTTTTGTCGTTGAAACTTGCCCATAGGAATAAAATGCATTTAAAATAAAGCATATAGAGCAAATTAATTGTCTGCTAATAACCATCATTCTGAATTAAATTTGGATTTTTTGAAATTTCTTCGCTCGGAATAGGGTAAAACCTATCGGTAATTTCCCAGGTGGGACTATTATTGAAAGTAGTGTCAATGTGGCCACTTCTTTTCAGATCAAACCAACGATGTCCCCATTCTGTAAATAATTCCACACGGCGTTGGGTATAAATTTCTCTCAATAATGCCTCACCGGAAATGGTGGGATTAATTTCTGTTAATAAGGATAAATTTGCTCGTTTACGAATCACATCCAGATCTGCGACTGCTTCCTGAGTTTTACCCATTTTTAACCTTGCCTCAGCGCGAATCAGGTATTGCTCAGCTAATCTTAAGACCATTGAATATTCTTGGATGGGAAATTTGGAACTTGCGCTGATTTTATATTTATGGCTGAAATACGCCTTTAAGGATGCATTATACCCAATCCATTTTTTGCGACGAAGATCGTTCTCACTGAATTCTGCAACTAGAGATTCATCAAGTTTTAGCGTGGAAAAAAATGAAAAAAAAGGATCGATAACAAACATACTGCCATCATTGGTATTAGAAGCGATGCCACCCCCTCCAATGGGTGATATTTGCCATATAGCCTCACGACTGTTAGCAAGAAACACATCGTCAAGGCTGTCCAGAATTTCATAGGAAGCTGTCTCATCTATGACTTCTGTACTCAATTTTTCGCTAGCTTGCCAATCTCCCAGAAACAAATAAACTCTTGCTTGAAATGCCTTGGCAACGTATTTGTTTGCGCTGGTCCTTTCAGAATTTCGATAAGATGTATTTAATGTTTCAGAAGAAAACTTGAGATCATCTTCTATTTGAGTATAGATTTCTTCTTTTTCTACTTGCAGTTTAAGAGCATTGACCTTGTAATCTGTATTTAGAATGAGCGGAACTTTATCATAAAGATTAATTAAATAGAAATAGGTGAAAGCTCTTATAAACCTAGCCTCTCCTTCCAGTTGTTGCTTTAACTCAAGATCAATAGAGGTGGAATTTATCAGGCCCTCGATAAAAGAATTGCACAAATAAATGATGTTATAGGCACTAGACCAAAGTTCCAGGTTACCTGGATTAGTAGGGAGAATTTCGTGATCCGGAAATTCCATCATGTTGAGATTTACAGAATTGAAATACTGAACATTATCTGATGACAATCCGGCCAATACAGTGACGCTGGATCTGGAACCACCTGAAAAATCGGCTTGATATAATTCATTATAGATGCCATTCATGGCACTTATTGCGGTTCGATCATTGCGAAAAACTTCTGTTCTTACTAATTTATCTGTAGGAGCATCAATGGATACCTGATCCTCACAGGAAAAGTTTATGCTAAGAAGTAGTAGAATGATAGTTCCAAAAATTGAGTTGTTGATTTTCATGGCTATTATTTTAAAAGGTGATTTGAGCTCCTGCGGTAATGGTTCGTAGATTGCCTATAAAATTACCTTCATAGGAATTTTCTGGTTCCATTCCCCCATACGATGTGACGGTCAAAAGGTTTTGTCCGTGTAGAAACAGATTAAATTTCTTTATTCCCATATTTTGAAGGTGTCTCTCTGGAATATCGTAGCTTACTGTTAATGTTTTTAAGCGATAAAAGGATCCATCTTCAATAAAATGCGAACTATTAATAGCATTGGAAAATGCCAAATTTCCCTGATAGGATTGGGTTGGAGTTTGCAAGTTAGCTGATGCATAGCTATTGAGAATATTTTCCATTCTTCCTGCATTGTAGTAGATCAGCTTCCCATTTTGCTTTACGAATTCCCACAAAAATTGCAAATAGAAACCTCGATAGGTGAAATTATTGTTTAAACCTCCAAAGAATTCTCGTGTACGGTCTTCCACTAAAGTTCTGTCTTGAAAGTCCAACCTACCATCCTTATTCACGTCATTAAAAGTATAGTAGCCAGTTTCTGGATCTATACCGGTGTAATCATAATGCAATGTAATGTTTAGCGGTTCTCCTACACGGTAAGTATTGGCATAGGAAGACTGTTCAATGCCGGGATACCTTAAGAGTTCGTTTTTAGGAAGACTGATATTGAAAGAAGTCTGCCATCTGAAGTTTTTATTGTTAAAAATGACACTATTAAACTCCAGCTCTATTCCCCTGTTCTCTACAGTAGCAGGTAAATTAGCCTGCACAGAACCGAAACCTGTAATGGCTGGAAGCGTATATTGTATTAGCTGATTTGAAGAACGGTTACGATACCAGCTTAAGGCAACATTAACCCTGTTTTTCCAGAATGCCAGCTCCAGACCTAATTCCATTTTCTTATTGACTTCCCAGGAATAATCTGGGTTTGCAAGTGAGGTAGGGTACAGGCCTCCAGGGCCTCTGGTTGCTTCATAAGCATCGAGATATCCGTAATCTCCTATTTGATCATTACCCGTGCTGCCATAACTAGCTCTTAACTTGCCCAAAGAAATATAGGGAAATACGTCATTAAAGAAATTTTCATCTGAGAAGATCCAGGCTGTTCCAATAGCACCAAAATTGGCGAACCGGTTATTCGGGCCAAATCTGCTTGACCCATCCCTTCTTCCTGTTAGATTTACATAATATTTTTTTTCCCAGTTCATACCAATCCGGGCAAATGCTGCCGCATATTTATATTGGATGTTTGAGCTTTTGGCATTAATAATATCCTCCGCTGCAGCAAGATTGCCAATGAGTGCCTCAGAGGCATAGTTGCTTCCCTGTAAACTTTGACGTGAACTATTATTTTCCTGAATAGTGGCACCAAGTATAGAATTTACTTCCATTTTGCCAATATTGGTATTGTAAGATAATTGTGGCTCTATGATCCATGATTTTCTGACAGAGCTTAAATGGGCAGACCTATTTACTGGATTACCAATTGGATTATAAGATCTTGCTGGTAATCTCCACAATTCGTTGCTATCAAAACGGGTGTATCCAAAACCGGATCTTATTTCTAAACCCGGTAACATCTTGTAAAAAACACTTGTACTTGTAATTAGGTTATTGGTACCGATATCATTCCTATTGAAATATCCTTCTAAAGGGTTTGCAAGTCCTGCTTCTGCCCAATCAAACCAGTTTAGCGTTCCATTGGGATTAACTAGAGCCGGTGCATTTGGCGGAAGCAGATTTATAGTGCTTAGTTTAAGATCTCCTGTAATCTTGTTCGTATCTATACCATAATTTAAGGAAGCTGTAACCCTGAACTTCCGATCTTTAGAAAAATGATTCAGACTCATATTTCCTGTGGTTTTTCGGTATTGGTAATCGCCGGGATAGACGGTTCCCTGTGAAAAAAAAGAACCCCCCAATCTGAAAGACGTATTATCATTCCCGCCACTAAAAGTCAAGTTAGCATTCGTTACTTCAGCATCTCCTCCAAATGCATATTCCTGCCAGTCTGTATATCGTTCCTGGTCCCAAAGCAGAAGATCATATGCATTTCTTTTGGTAGGTTCCACGCCGTCCTTTTGAAAGGCTTTTTTTCTAATAGCCAGATATTCTGATGTTCGAAGTAGGTCCATTTTTTTTGGTACTGAAGCTAAACCTGTATAGGTTCGTATTTCCAGACCGGTTCCTTCCTGCGCACCTATTTTGGTAGTAATAAGTACCACTCCATTAGCTCCCCTGGAGCCGTAAATAGCCGTTGCATCTGCATCTTTTAGAATTTCAATACTTTTAATGTTTGAAGGATTCAGGTTATTTAGAGGGTCAAGCCCTGAATTGCCCAAAATTGAGTTGGTTTCTATAGGTTCTGCACTAATGGGCACCCCATCAATAATATATAAGGGATAATTTCCTTCCGTTCTTAAGCTGTTAATACCTCTTATCCTGATTGTAGAGGCTGCCCCAGGGTTTGCACCTCCGGAAGTTATTTCAACACCAGCCATCATACCTTGAAGTGCTTGTAAAGGATTTACTACCGGCTGTAATTCTATATCTTCTGCTGTTACTCTGGCTATATTTCCAGTACTTTCTCTTATGGTAGTGGTGTAGTAACCGGCATTGATCTGGACCTCGCCCAAGGCGGTGGCATCTTCTTGCAAGATGATGTTGATGGTACTGCGGTTTTGGATGGGGATGGTAAGCGTGGTATAGCCCAAATAGGAAATTTGAAGGCTGTCCGTTGGTTTGGCAGTAATGGTATACCGCCCGTCAAAGTCAGATACCACACCGGTGTTGGTGTTTTTTATAAGCACATTGGCGCCAGAGATGGGCAACTGCCCATCGGTAACCTGGCCGGAGACCAGCAGGTCTTGGGCAGAAAGGGTCAGGGAAATGCTTAGGAAGAAGAGACAGCCGGCATACATACGCCGCCGCCTACACAAGTTATGATTTTTTGTCATAGTTTTGTAATGGTTAAAGTGATACATTTATGTTAACTTTTGGCCTGCTCCAACGTCGTCGAAAACTGGGAGCGGGTCTTTTTTTTGGTCAATTTATAGGTTGACCACTTTATTTTTTTGTAAATTTTATGTCATAGGCATCTATATTAAGTGATAAGGGAAGCGGGGCCGCCGGCATTAACCAGATCTCCATCAACCAGCAGCCCTTTCCCAAAAGACTAAATCTATTGCTCGCTATGTTGCACTATCTGTTGTAGTGCCGCCATTTCTTAGGGATGGAGGATTGCAGTTGGCAATAGCGAGGTATTTATGGCAAGCTCCATTTATACTGTATATTATCTTTTATAATGTTTATCTGCCAATGATGCCGTTTTATACTGTGCCTTGCCTTTACCTAAAAGGGTGTGTCTTGTGCATAGGTTGCTATTGAGGTAAATTAGGGTGAAGAGAGAGCAAAGTGAGACTTTTTGGGCATAGGGTTGCTTGTTGCAATTTTTCATACTTTAATAATTGATTTAATTTTGTCTTTTTAAATGTTTCACTACAGGATGTGGTTTTTATTTTTAACTCAAAAACAAAAAACGACGAGCAAAATATCGATTTGGTAAGATTCAGCCATCGTTTAGAGTTACTTTAGATTGCAAGTAATTAAAATAATATTTAGCTAAAAAATAATTTTGGTTGATTATTATAATTATTAGGTTGACTTTTATTAAATTTACATTAAACATAAAAAAGAAATGAAAGCAACTGATAAGAATAGAACAGTGCATATAGGGCGGAATATTTCAAGGGTGAGAGGGCTTAGAGGTTTTAAACAGGAAGTATTGGCAAGTGAATTGGGTATTTCCCAAGCCGAATTTTCTAATATTGAAAATGCTATCTCAATCGAAGATAACTTATTGATACAAATAGCCGATATTTTGAATGTTCCACCCGAGGCTATTAAAAATTTTGATGAAAATATGGCGGTTTATTATATAAATAATAAAATAGAGAATTCTTCTATTCAAGAATCTGCTCATGGAATTCATCAGGTTTTCAGCCCGATCGATAAAGTGGTTGAGCTATATGAGAGGCTTTTGGAAAGTGAAAAGGAAAAACTTAAGATATTACTGAACAAAAAGAAATAACCTGTACTTAATTATTAAAATCATAATCTTTTAAATTATGGAAGATGGTATCAACACACTCAGTTTACATAGAGGAAGAAAAATAGAAAGAATAAGAAAACTAAGGGGAATGACCCAGACAGAACTTGCATCAAACCTTGGAGGTATTTCAAAGCAAGCTGTTTCTAAAATGGAACAAAGTGAAAATATAAGTGATGAAAAACTTAAAGAAGTAGCAAGCGCCTTAGGAGTGACTTTTGAAGGACTCAAAGACTTTACAGAAGAAAAAGTTCTTTATAACACACTAAATTTTTATGAGAACAGTAATGTCAATGCAACGAATATCTCAGCTAATATTGAAACAATTAACAATCCTTTAAAGGAAACGATTGAACTTTTTGAAAAGCAATTAAAAATAGCTCGAGAAGAATTTTTGACTGTGCTTAAAAAAATGTAATAATAAGAAAGTTTATAAGATAAACTTTAGAAACTTGTTGGCGTGGACGTCACGCCTGTGTCCCCTGAGAAAGTATCGTAGATTTAAAGGAGATTTTTAATCAAATGTAATTTGTTTGTAACCCCTAACTCAAGAGTCACGCTTGTGTTGTTTAAATAAGAAAAACGTGATTTAAAAATAAAAAAGAAAGCTTTTACTTAATGTAAAGGCTTTTTTGTTGTTTAGGTTTATTCTCAGTTTTGGTCAGGGATTTTTTTGTGGGAAACTGAAAATGAGATAGGGTAGTGGTGGTGTGTAAATAGGTAGTGGTTCTTATAGGAAAGTATCTTTTTTCATTTTGCTGGCATCATAAAATAAAAAGAGCTTTGGTTAAATTGTATCTTATCCTTAAAAGTAATATGTTTGATAGGAACATTTAATAACTATAGGCGCGACTGGTTGCGTTTATAAATGTGTTAGGCACAATTAAAAAAAATGCCCGAATTAAATGACAGACAACAATACAGAATTAAGTGATAGAGAATATGAAAGACTTAAACATTTAGTTGAGTCAGGTAGAAAATATCATTACCGAAATTTTGTTTTTGCGATTCTTGTACTTGTATTGCTTTTAAAAGATGAAAGCGAAAGTTTGAAACTTGTTTTGGACGTGGAATTACCAGTAAAAATTTTAATGGTAGTACTTTACTTCTTAACAATCATCTATACCGTAATAACAATAGACATTTTTAGTTCAACTTATAAAACCATACTAAATAATTTTGATGGAGAAGTCCCTTTCAATTGGTTTGTGTTGACTGGAAAACTAACAAGACTATTATCTGGATTTTTACTCGTACTTCCCTTAATCATATGCTATATTGGAATTGCACTCTCAAAAATTCCAATTGACAAGATACCTCTCTTTTATTTAGGCTTATTTGGAACATTCCTTCCAGGATACCTTAAGGATTTCGCTTATAATGTTTCAAGAAAAGAGGACAGTAATGGGAAGAAAATTACATTATCAATTTATCTACTCTTTTGGTATAGATTAATTAGGAACATATTTTTTATAATTTTCTTTATTACTCCTGTCTTTTATTATTTCAATCATATGGAAAAACCATTGAGCTTTTCTGAAATTTGGGAGGACAATATGTTCATATTGATTGTTTTTGCAGTTCTTTGGATTATGAGAATATTAGGGGATTTATTCCACAAAAAAATTAATAAAATTGGAGTAAAATTTGGATTTGAAAAAGAATATAAAAAATGAAACTGTACCTAAAAACTATCAGGCTCGCCGATTACTCCCTTCNNACGCATCCGGTTGGTTTGCCATTTAGGGGTAAAACGTTGGGTTAAGGGAGGGATATTTGGAAGTTATGTTGTGATTGATTTGGACAAGCGTTTAAATACGTAGTGGTTACTTATAGGAAAGTATCTTTTTTTATTTTGCTGGCATCATAAAATAAAAAGAGCTTTGGTTAAATTGTATCCTTTCCTTAAAAGTATTATGTTTGATAAGGACATATAATAAATATAGGCGCAACTGGCTGCGTCTATACATGTGTTGGCAACAACCTAACAAAACTGAATGAAAAAATCAATCTTCTATTCTTGGCAATCTGATTTACCAAACAATAAAAATCGAGGGTTTATCGAAAATTGTATCAAAAAAGCAATTGAAGAAATTAAAACAGATAATATTAACTTGAATGTAGCAATAGATAGAGACACAAAAAATATAACTGGCACACCAGATATTGCTTCGACCATATTTTCAAAAATTGACAATACCTCAATTTTCATCGCAGATATTAGTTTTATAAACTCAAATTATGATGGAAGAAAAACACCTAATCCAAATGTATTAGTTGAACTTGGCTATGCTGCCAAAACAATTGGATGGGAAAATATTATTTGCGTTTTTAATACAGAATTTGGAAAAGTAGAAGACTTACCTTTCGATCTAAGATTTAGACGTCCCCTAACTTATAAAATTGAAAACCCGAAAAACAAAAGTAAAGACAAAGAAAATTTATCAAATGTATTTCAGGTAGCTATAAAGTCAATAATAAACAAGGAATCTGCGAAAGATGAAATTCGTAATTATATTAAACAACAAGTAGACAAGGAGATTCTAACAATTTGCAATCACTCTTTTAAGATTTTTTACGGTTATGACAAACCATATGCTTTAGAAGAGATATGGAAAATGTTAAGTTTAAACAAGGAAGAAATTAAATTACAATTATTTGAACAAAAACATCTCGGATTTACCGTTCTCAAAGATTGGAGAGATTATATGGCTAAAATTGAAAATATAATGAATCAACCGTTTTTCACTCAAAATGCAGAACCAAAATATGTTAGCTCTTTAATCAAAGTTGTTCGGAGTTTAGAATTTATATCTACAGTATATTCTCGGAATAACCTATTTACAAGCACAGGTCAAAGCACACAGGAGTATGAAGTTGTTGACGGAAAAGAAATGAATCCAGACAATCCGAATGACGGTTATATTCTATTGCGAAATATTGATAAAGAAGGTCACGGAATTGTAATTGACTTTGGAACTATCAGAAAATATAATGTTAAAAACTGTCTTGACTATTTTACTATTGGTGGTGATAATTTTTTAGGTTGGACTTTCGGAATACACGGTGTTTTTAAAAGTATCGAAAGCTGGATAGAAAATACTGGAAACAATTTAATTATTGATCCATTGACATTTAGAAATTAAAAAGGCAGTTGCCAATAACTAAGGATTCGGCTCGCCGATAGGCTAGAGCTGAATTTTTGTGTTGACGCATCTGGTTGGTTTGCCAACTATGGGTAAAATGTTGTTAAGAGAGGGATATTTGGAGGTTGTGCTGTGATTGATTTGGTCAAGTGTGTACATACGTAGTGGTTACTTATGGAAAAGTACCTTTTTTGATTTTGCCCGCATCATAAAATAAAAAGTGTTTTGATTAAATTGTATCCCATCCTTAAAAGTAATATGTTTGATAGGAACATATAATAAATATAGGCGCAACTTGTTGCTTCTATACATGTGTTAGCTACAATTTCC
>NZ_JAEHJZ010000179.1 GCF_016469035.1 Gelidibacter salicanalis
GCCGTGCTGGCTACCAACGCGGCATTTTGGGAGTTCATCTACGGGCCGCAGGTGGACCAGGAGCCCGACGGCGTTAAGCTCTACACCTATGCGCTGTTCGCGGCTTCGGTGGGCGCGCTGGTGCTGTACGCGCGCTACATGGAGCCGCTTATCAAGCGGTGGATGTGGGTAGTAGTAGCCGCCATTGGCGGGCTGATGCTGGAATCTTACGCCAACCAGGGCTCGTGGCTGGCCTACCCCCACGTGTTCAGCAA
>NZ_JAEHJZ010000180.1 GCF_016469035.1 Gelidibacter salicanalis
CACGGTGTATCTGTAGAAGCTGAGCTTGGAACTGTTGGCGGACAAGAAGACGACGTCATCGCTGAGGGCGTTATTTATGCTGATCCAAAAGAGTGCCAAGAGCTTGTAGAACGCACTGGTATTGACTGCCTTGCACCTGCATTAGGTTCAGTACATGGTCCATACAAAGGTGAACCAAATCTTGGTTTCACTGAAATGGAAGAAATTGGTAAA
>NZ_JAEHJZ010000181.1 GCF_016469035.1 Gelidibacter salicanalis
TGGCGGATTACGTACAGCTCGTCCTCCACTTCCCCTCCTTCCTCGCCCCCAGCGACGGGGGCACATGACAGTGCGTCCGGAATGAGGTGAAGCTTCCCGGCCTTCCAGTCTGTGGTGAAGGCGTAGGGGCTCATCCGTTCCTTGGATCTCTAGAGTCTGCTGTTGTTGATGTTGCACAGATTCTTCTCCATGATGCCGAAGAGGGG
>NZ_JAEHJZ010000182.1 GCF_016469035.1 Gelidibacter salicanalis
CCAGCGCATTCCGGAAATGAGTGCAGAGAAAGCTGAACAGCTTATCGATCAGGGCATCATCACTGACGGTATGATCGTCAAAGTTAACGCCGCGCTGGACGCTGCGCGTTCTCTCGGACGTCCGGTGGATATCGCCAGCTAATTTGATGACTAACGGATTCATAGCTGTTCGCGCCCCGACCGGTTGAGAATGTTAATTAATAACAATAGGTT
>NZ_JAEHJZ010000183.1 GCF_016469035.1 Gelidibacter salicanalis
TAAAACCTTGTTTGGTAGCACTAATAAAAGTGATCGCCATTAGCCACTTTCTAAGCGAAAGGTTGCTGTTTTCCATCACAGTCCCACTTTTAATACTAGTCCGAAACGCACATCCTTTGCATTGAAACATATGCTTTGAATGAAGCCAGTAGTGATCAGAGCAGGAACAGTTCTTACAAATTACTCCTTCTTTGGTCCTTTTCGCTTGGAAATAGGCAACACACGAGGCTTCATCCGGGAAACGTTCAGCAAACTTTAAAATATTCATAGTC
>NZ_JAEHJZ010000184.1 GCF_016469035.1 Gelidibacter salicanalis
ACTTTCTTATGAAATTCATATCGTTCATCAAATATAAACCTAGTCTCCTACTTATTGGATTGATCGAAAGTAGACAAATTTTATATTTACGCTTACTTCCTACAAAACTTGAAATAAGCCTAAGAATAAAAAATAGACCAATGCTTACTTATCTCCCTGTGAAATGGTAAAGAAACAAATAGGTATCTATAACTATGCCTTTGAAGTTAAAGACATAGAATTCCTATCCTTCTCTTAACAATTCCAACTGTGGAAGAAAAGTACTCATTGGTCTACCTAATGCCTAGCTAGCG
>NZ_JAEHJZ010000185.1 GCF_016469035.1 Gelidibacter salicanalis
AAACAGCTTGGGATTGATCGGGGATGGAAAACAGCGCTTCCTTTTGATGCTGACATCAAGGCTGCCCTAGCAATGACGCAGCAGGCACAGTTCCATCCCCTTCATTATCTCAATGCACTCATTGACCAGCTCCTAGAGCGTGGTGTACGTATTTATGAACAGACAACTGCTGTTGACGTAAAAGAAGGAAACCGCCCTGCTGTCGTCACAAAAGACGACCATCACCTGACAGGCCGCTATATCATATCCTGTTCGCACTTTCCTTTTTATGATGGAAA
>NZ_JAEHJZ010000186.1 GCF_016469035.1 Gelidibacter salicanalis
TCAATCAAATTTGTGTAATTTGGACAACTTTATTGGTCAATTTCATGTCACTTGTGGGAGTTTCAATATTTTTGAACCTCCAATTTTATTTTGGGCACATCTGAATCATTTCAGGGAAGCAGCAAAAGAATGACATTTTATTAAAGCCAGTAACAGGTGTCCTTCAAAATGCAGAACAATCCCCCTCGTTTCAGAATAAGGCAGTTGTTGTGATTGGACAGGAAAAAG
>NZ_JAEHJZ010000187.1 GCF_016469035.1 Gelidibacter salicanalis
GCTGTTCCGTGAGTCGCTTCAAAAATAGCGTGTCCTGTTTCGTAGTTGATGTTCGCACCTGGTGCGATACCAATTCCACCAACTTGTGCTGCAAGTGCATCAGAGATGTAGTCTCCGTTTAAGTTCATTGTTGCAACAACATCAAACTCAGCTGGACGAGTTAGGATTTGTTGAAGGAAAATATCTGCAATGCTATCTTTGACAATGATTTTGCCAGCAGCTTCTGCTTCACTTTGCGCTTT
>NZ_JAEHJZ010000188.1 GCF_016469035.1 Gelidibacter salicanalis
CCTTGCATGTGGCTAATGTACTCGACCGGGTAAATGGCTTTAAAAAGTGATTAATCATAGACGAGTAATACTTCTCTACACTCTACTGCAAACTACTCTCGGGAAAACCCAATCAAAACCCCGAATTATTCATCGTTCAAACCAAATCTGGGGTTCGAAATCCAAGATGTCGAGCAACCGCTTCAAAGAAGTGAAAAAACTCATGGGGAA
>NZ_JAEHJZ010000019.1 GCF_016469035.1 Gelidibacter salicanalis
GATTTTTAAAGTGAATTAAAATAATTAATCATTACGGACAAGCCAAAAACCGATGAGAGTAGGCAAAAGCATTTAAAAAATAGAAATCATGACAAAAACAGTTGTTGGCAGACACAAAGTAGGAGATTTTGACACTTGGCTAAAGGGCCATCAAGACAGGGAGAGAGCATTTTCTCCGGCGGTTTCGAGTTTTAAAACATTTCGAGACGCCGATGATCCAAATACTGTGGTATTGGTTTTCGAAGTTACCGATATGGAAAAGTTTGAAGCTATCTTAAAGGATCCTTCTTCTGAGGTTCTTAAAAAAAAACATACAGTAAAAGACCCAGTCAAAGTGTCAATTCAAATAGAACTTTAGACTCGATGTTGAATTCGATGTTCAGTATGCTCCAGCCTAGCTATTCAAATTATGGACATTAATTTTGGATAGACATTAGGAATACTATGCGTTTCCACAACCGCTTTGAAACTGTAATGAAAGAAAAAACATTCAAGTAAATTTGGAGAAAAGGCTTTAAAGTCAGCAATTGGAGAAGCCTACGCATTGAACGCGATTGTTATTGGCTGTCCACCATAGGATCAATGACGATTTTCTTTAGAGTTACCTCAACGAGTTCCGTTATAAGTTCAACAAAAGGTATTTTGTAGGCCAGACAATGGAAAGACTACTGATAGCTAGGCGAGACATAGGTGGAAAGAATTATAGGTGTCTTAACGGACAAACATTTATTTTTTTGGTAATAACGATAGCATGTAATTGAGGAGGTTTTTCAGGTTGTTTATATTTTTTTTTAAAGAGTTCTACAACCGTCATACCATTTAATTCTATTTCTTGTATTATTGCTTTTACATCAGGGCAAACGCATTAAACTTTTCATTAGATTTAACACTTTTATCAGATAGTGATTATCCCATCCCGCTTGAAGTCTTCTGCTCTTAACGCCTGATTTTAAGGAGTTTTCATTTTTCAATAAATTTAATGCGATTTTGTTGAGTATCGAGAAGTTTTGGGTGGAGTTACCTGTTCTCTTTCTAGAAGCATCTTCTGAAAAGGCAACATCTAAAGTCCAGTGTAGTTTGTTTTCTATGGCCCAATGAGAACGAATGGCCTTTTGAAAATCTTGGGAGTTGGCCTTTATACTTGAAATATAATATCGCGTTGCGTGTTGTGCAGGCTTTTCTGAGTTTTTAAACTCGCGTTTGCTTTCTATTTTTATAACACTTGTTAGGTTTTTCCAGTTATTGGTTTTTTCAATAAACTTAAAGTTGTCAATTACACTGCATGTCCTAGTTTCCATTCTGCCATGATCCAGTTCTTGGCCAAGATTTGATTCCGTGGTTTTTCCAAATCTAAATTCATCTTTAATATGCTCCAGCAACTGAGGTTGATTGTCTTTTACGGCCAAGATATAGTCTGCGTTTTTTTTAACGATGGTCTCTGCTATTTCTGTCTGACACCCGATAGCATCAATGGTTACAATAGTGTTCTCTATGGATAGGACTTTTAACAATTCTGGAATGGCAGTAATCTCATTTGACTTCTCAGAAACTTTCACTTGTCCCAAAACCAAATTATTGTCATTTGCCCAAGCACTGACCACGTGTACTGGGGATTTTTTACCGCCAGCTTTAGCGCCTCTAATTGTTTTACCATCTATGGCAATGATTTCTCTGGGTTGGAGTTGTGCAAGATCGCTAACCCATTGTATAAAGTATTTTTCAAATTGATCACTGTCAATTAGAAAAAACGCGGTTAAACGTGTCGTGCGAGGGGATACCATTGGGCAAATCAAGGAAGCTGCGAAGAAATTCTTCTTTTGAGTTGGCGTAGTTTTCCATTTCATTGTATGAATCTGCTCCACAAATCACTGAAATAATCCCAATGAGAAGGATGCTTTCTAAATCATAAAGTTGCTTGTGAGAACGTCTAAAGTCGGGTATTTGACCAAATATGGTCTTTAGTTTCTGGGTAGTTTTCAAAATGTATAAAGTATTGATTATCAATACAATATTTTAAACTAAAAACAACAAGAAATCTGCTGATTTTTAAGTGATTAACATTCTTTTTTTACCCAATTAACTTAAACTTTTTTTAATGCGTTTGCCCTCTCTTGAGATGCTTATCATCTATCTGGGGCTAGTGTTATTGCCTATTCTTTATAAGAAAAGAAACCTAGAGTTAAGTTTAAAACAGAAAACAATTAGGCCTATTTTATTAAATACCGATACCGAACTCAGGTTTTTAGTCTATAACTAAATCAGTCTAAACTGAAAGTGCGGAAGTATTATAAAAAGAACTCAAAGCTTTGCTAAATTAATCTCACATAGGAAGAATAATTAATCACTTGTATTTAGATTTCTTCCTTAACTAAAGTACTAGAATAAAATTACAGCATTTTAGATTCCTAGATTCCTAGATTCCTATTTGAGACTAATAAAAGTTCGAAACGAAAATGAAGGTATTAGGTAAAGCATTTCCACCAAGCAGGTATTTGTTAAAATATTGGTAATGATCTAAAGATCGTCAAAATCTAATTTTAGAGTGTGAGAAGTAGGATAGGCCTGGCAGGTTAAAATAAAGCCTTCTTCAATTTCTTCATCGGTAAGAATTTGATTTTTTCTCATTATTGCCCTACCCTCTGTTATTCTAGCCATACAGCTGCTACAATTACCGCCCTGGCACGAATAAGGTACATCAATATCCTCTTCCAATGCCATATCCAATACCATTTCTTTCATATCCATGTTAAACTCAAAATCTTCTTTATTTAAACGTATACTCACCCGTGTTTTACCGTCTAATTCAGATTTTATTTCTTTTTCCTTTGTAGTCGTCATAAAAAGTTCAAAGTGAATTTGCCTTTCTTGTACACCGTTTTTCTTTAAAACCTTGGTAACATCATTTATCATATTTTCAGGGCCACACAAATAAAACTCATCGAAAGGGTGGTCTTTGAATTTATTTTTAATTATATACTCTACTGTACTAGACTCAATCCGTCCGAAATGAGCATTTTTCTCTCGTATTCTACTGTATATAAATTCAATAAAAAGTCTATTAGGATGTTTAAACTGAAGTTCCAGCAATTCTTTAAAGAAAATAGTGTCATCTGAAGACTTATTCCCGTAAATAAGTACAAATTTGCTTTTGGGTTCGTCACGTAACATGGTTTTTATTATTGATAAAACCGGAGTGATCCCACTACCCGCCACAAATGCGACATAATTTTTTGATTGCTCGTTGGGTTTTAGAATAAACCTACCTTGTGGTGGATGTACCTCAAGCGTATCTCCAGTTACCAACCTATTATTGGCTATCACTGAAAAGCTACCAGCTTCCACTTCTTTTACGGTCACTTTAAATTCACCTGAATTAGGAGCGGAGCATAAAGAATATGCCCGGCGTATCTCAGCACCGTTGATTATGGTTTTTATGGTAACGTACTGGCCTGCATAAAACTGGAATTCGTTTTGTAGGTTTTCGGGGATTTCAAAAGATAAACTTACTGCCTTTGAGGTTTCACGGATAATCTCCTTTATTTTAAACGGATGAAATGTATTCATGTTCTAACTTTTACATTTTTTTATACCCTATTCTAAGAGCACTAATACCTAAGTAGTTTTTCAAAAAGTAAAAAGGGCTGCCAAAACTCGGGCAACCTTTTTTCGGCCAATTCTTCTAAATAAAAAAAGAATTTGTCATATACTATCTTCTAAAAGGTTCTGATGGAAATTAGCAAACTGATTTAGAAGTAGTTATTTATTTTTTCATCTATTTTTTTACCTTCTTTTTTGTAAATTTTCTAACTGTTGGCGAAGAGGTATACCACAACAGGAACCCACTAAAAACAGTGATCAAACCTAAAATAGAAAATATTCTTAGCACGATATTGTTAAAATCATCTCTGCCTTGATAATCCATCGTATGTGTCATCCATAAAAAATCAAAAATACGCCAGTCGCGATGTCTTACAGTTTGAAACATGCCATTATTAACAGATATATATGCTTTTAATGCTTCATCATTTGAATAAGAAACTACATAGGCTGGCAATTTTCCTACATCCTTTCTTTGGCGAAATTCATGTTGTCCTCCAGTCTCTGTTAATATGTCAATTGATGCTACTTTTAAATCATCCCTTATATTTTTTTTCGCAATATAAAGTGCCTCATCTTGGGTGATTCCATTTTTTGAATCACCTGTTTGAGCATCAAAGAGTTTGCTTCCATTAAGCCAGTAATAGGGCTTGTCCGCAACATTTAACAATTCTAATGAAGTAATATCTTCGTTTGATTGCAATTCGGCAGGGCTAATCAAATTACTGAATGATTTTTTTACCATCGCTTCATTAAGAAATTGGTCGCCGTGAATTTCATCTATATCTGTCCAGCTAAAATACAAACCACTTACAGTCCACATTATAAATTGTAGTCCCAAAAATAGGCCCAGATATCTATGTGCTTGCCTTATTTTCAAGGCTGTTTTTCTTTTTACCATAATTTTTAAATAAGAAAGGGATGGTCGAAATAGTCAACAACCTAATCCCCTTATCCGTTTTTCTATTAATCTTTTTAATACCCTTCAGTTTGTTCCATTCCAGATGCCTCAACCTCACTGGCCGGAATTGGACAAATTGTTCTGTTATCTGTGGCCACAATATTCAAATTGGATACATTGACCCCAGTGTTTACGTGTTCAGCAACAGGCCGAATAATATCTTTACCTCTTCGGATATAGTCATAAACGCCATGGCCTTCCAAAGCAAGCTCCCTTCTTCTCTCTTCTGCTATTCTTTCTTGTAGTGCTTCTCCGGTTTCTATAACCTGATTAGCAGAAAAGTTCGTAGTTCTTTTTTCAATAAGAGTATTCAGGTAACTTAATGATTCTGATTCTCCGCCACCAGCACCATTGGCAGCAGCTTCTGCAACTATTAAATACATTTCGGAAAGTCGTACTATGGGAATGTTATGAGCACTTAATCCACCTCCATCACTACGGTTTATGTATTTAACGAAAGCATGCTGAGTACCTTCCTTATCTTCTTCAAGTAAGGCAGCTCTTGGGTCTCCTTCATATGCACTCAATAAGTCCACAAAAGTTTGGGTAGCTATTATATCTCCCTGACCTCCATTTTTAAAATCAAATTGAGCCCCCAGCCCGTTACTGCCAAGAGAGTTCTCACTTGTGATACTCAATTCAAAAAGAGATTCAGAATTATAATCTTCAAAAACGTAAGAATTAACCCCCATAAGTTTATCCACACCTCTGGTGGCGATCACCTCTTTTGCATACTTAAGAGCGTTTTCCCAATCTTGTTTATATAGGTAAACACGGGCTAGCAAAGCCTTAACTCCGGTTTTAGTCAGATACTTGGTGCTACCTTGATCCCAACTGTTTTCCTCTAACAAATCAAGAGAGCTTTGCATATCAAGTATAATTTGATCATATGTTGCTCCAAGACTACTTCTCTCTGTCACAATCTCGTCAGAAGAGAGCTTTAAAGGTAATCCCTGTGAAGAGGCTCCTGCTTTTATCCATGGATAAGCATATGTCCTGGCCAGGTCAAAATAGACCATACCTCTGAGACCTAAAGCTTCTCCCAGTATCTCTTGCTTTTGTGTAGCATTACCTTCAGCGTTTTCTAGATTGTTAATTATGAGATTCAAGTTATTTATCGCCTTAAAAGACTGAATCCAAAGGTCTTCACCGCTTCCACTACTATTACTGTTTTCCTCATACTTATAGAATATGAGCTCATAATCCCTAGGATTATAGGTAGTCTCAACAAATCTAAAGTCGTTACCTTTCACGGCCGCCCTTTTGTATAAAACCCTACCCAGATAAGTATTCCGGGATACCTCATTGTAAGTCCCTGTTAACAACTTGTCAAGTTTTTCTACGGAATTAAGCACCAGTTTCTCTGAGATTACATGATCTGGTGTTTGGTCCAGCAAATCCTCGCTGCAACCTTGAAGAAATACTAATCCTAAGATTAGAATGCTATTTTTAAATATTTTCATTTTAATGCTTTTTAAGTTCTAAATGAGTTTTAAAATTGTAATTGAAGTCCTAACAGAACAGTCTTGGCTGTTGGTACCTGAAAGAAATTCACTCCATCAACCACAGCTTCGGGATCATATCCGTCCAGCTCTGTCAGCAGAAACAAGTTGTCTCCCTGTACATATATATTCCCTCCTTTAATAGTATTCCATAAGGGCGGAAGATTATAGCTCAATTTGATATTTTTCAACTTCAGATAATCTGAATTATATAAATTTCTTGTGGAAACATCATTTGAGAATGTTGGGTTACCATTTATCCTAATTGGTACAGTAGCATCAATATTATTAGGATTCCAAGGATTCAGTTGAGCAACTGTATTGGTAAACTGTGGAGCAAATCCATCATCATCCCGCTTAAATGCGGTTCGATCATATACCTTTCCACCTCCTCCAAAAGTAAATAGGAAATCAAGTGTGAAGTCTTTATAGAGCAACTGGTTAAAGAAGCCTCCCTGAAAATCCTGCAACGCATCTCCAAAAATTCCGAATCCGGCTTTCTGGGCATCTGTTGTTAGTTCTCCTGTCCTTTCTCCATTCTCTAAAATATGATATTGCGCATATCCATTTGAAGGATCCACACCGGCATAATCCCTTAAATAAAAGGAATAAATACTCTCACCTTGCTTAATAATTAAAGGATTCTGACCATATCTTGAACTATATGTAGGAACAATATCATTCTTTAACTTGGTAATCTTGTTGTCAAGAATGGTTAGATTAGCACTGGTTCTCCAAGAGAAGTCTTCTGTCGATACAGGTTTATATCCAATTTCAAACTCCCATCCTTTATTGATCATTTCACCGAAGTTCTGCAATTGGGTCATAAATCCTGTAGTAGAAGAAACAGGGACGTTTAGTAATAAATCTTCAGTTTTCTTATGGAAGTAATTAATTGTCAGATCAAGTTCGCTAAATAAATTAACGTCCATTCCTATATTGAAATTTTTACTTAATTCCCAGGAGAGGTCAGGATTTTGAAGTTGTCCATAAGACAGGCCAGATTCTCCACCATAGCCTTTTCCATCGGTTTCAAAAAATGCCAGAGCTGCATAATATTGAGGAGGTAAATTCCCATTTGTTCCGTAACTCCCCCTAAATTTCAGATAATCCAAGCCATCTATATTTAGGAAATCTTCTTCAGTGGCTACCCATGCTCCAGATAGTGACCAAAATGTTCCCCAGCGGGAATCTTTTCCAAATCTTGAAGAACCATCCCTTCTAAAGCTTGTAGATAAATAATATTTCTGATCAAAATTATAGGCTACCTGAGAAAAATAAGAAAGCAATGAATAATTTTCTGCATATCCCGAATGCGACCATAGGCTACCAATACTGCTGGCAGATAGTAATTCACTATCTAAAACATCATAACCATAGACATTAATAGAATTCATTTTTGAAACCTGAGATTCCTGTCCTAACAAAATATCAAACCCATGTTTTCCGAAGTCGTTATTGTAGTTTAAAAGATTTGTAACGGTATATTGAAATACTTCACTCTTCACCCGATTAAGAACACCATTCCAAATTCCTCCACCTGCACCAAATTCTTTATTGTCATATAAGGTTTCATCTATTGTCTGTTGATCTATACCAAATGTAGTTTTGAAGCTTAGCGGGTCTACAATTTGAATTTCCGCATAGGCATCTCCTCTTACCCTAAATTCAGTATTTTTATATTCTCCCACTTTCAATACCCCAATTGGGTTAGCATTTTTCTCAATTTCATTCGGCAGATTTGCAAAACCTCCAAAACCCTCTGGATTATAAATTGGAGCGGCTGGCGGTAGTACACGAGCCATATATAATGGGTTTAATCCGCCTGCATAGGAGCCATCGAAGTTTGCGGCATCTCTTTCAGACTTAGCTACAGAAAGATTTACTCCCAATTTAAGCCAGTTCTTAGCCTGGTTTTCAAGATTTACTCTGCCTGAGTAGCGTTTCAGCCCAGTTTCTATAATCGTTCCTGTTTGATCAAGGTAATTTCCTGAAATAAAGAATGACGTCTTTTCACTCCCTCCTCTTGCTGATAAATTATATTTTCTAATTAAACCGTTTTGATAAATTGCATCAAGCCAATTTGAATTGGCATTTGTAGTTCCATATATTCCTTCATAATCACTTTTGGCCTGATTCTCATAATTACTATAAAGACCATTATCTCCATACACTCTCGTGAATTCAGCATTTTCAGTATTTTGGATATATTGGTTTACTTGTCCTTCAATCCAAAGGTCTTTGAACTGTTCATTGTTGATTAGCTTTTCTTCAGTAAGGTTCTGACTCCACCCAGTTTCGACGCCTAATGTAATTTCTGTTTCTCCTTTTTTCCCATCTTTGGTAGTTATAATAATAACTCCATTTGCAGCTCTGGATCCATAAAGAGATGAAGCCGCTGCATCTTTTAAAACAGTTATGCTTTTTATATCTTCTGAATTAATTGTCGATAATGGGTTATATCCGGTAGTACCTACCATATCATCCCCAGCTCTCAAATTTGAATTGGAATTAATTACAACTCCATCCAAAACATACAAGGGCTGAGTATTACCGCTAATAGAACCAATACCCCTTATCTGAACGTTAGATTTTCCTCCAGGCTGTCCTGAAGTAGAAATATTAATCCCGGAAACCTTTCCCTGAAGTGCAGTTTCAAAACTAGCTGTTGCTCCACGTGTAAGTGCTTCGGATTTTACAGTCTCTGCGGCACCTGTAAAACTTCTTTTATTAGAAGATCCATATGCAACAATCATCACTTCATCAAGAGATTCTGCGCTCTCCTCCATTTTCACATCAATAACATCATCAGTGCCAATTGTCCGACTTACATCATTTTTACCTATGTAACTAAAATTAAGCACATCGCCTACATTAGCTTTTATAGAATATATTCCGTCAAAATCGGTTTGGGTTCCCTTTTGGGCATCTTTGATGATTACGTTCACACCTATCATCGGGATTCCGTTCTGATCCATAACAGTACCAGAAATCGTTTTTTCCTGTGCAATGACCATTTGCACTAATAATACTAAGAATAGTGTCAAAATTGTTTGTAATTTATTTTTCATAAATATTCGATTTTAAATAATATTGTTTCTGAGGGAAGTATGTTCTGACTTGTCCAATGAATTGAACTCGAAACTCATAATAATCACACTTTAAACTTTGTACAACTCAAACTTAGTATTATTTTTGATAACAAATAAGACTAATTCAGTTAATTATTGATACTTATGAGTAATCAAATAGAATTTAGACATCTTAGATATTTTTTAGCGGTGGCTGAAGATTTACATTTTAGAAAAGCTGCAGAGCGATTACACATTTCTCAGCCAGGGCTGAGTAGACAGATAAAACAAATGGAAGATGATCTCGGAATCCAATTATTTCAACGACATAATAGAAAAGTCAGATTGACACATGTAGGAGAATATCTGAAATTTGAAATAACAAAAAATTTAAAAAATTTAAATCAAATAATCAACCATGCCAAATTATTACAAAATGGTAAAGAAGGAAGTTTGACTATAGGCTATGTGGGGTCTGCAATACAAAGAGTCATTCCAGAATTATTGTTGAAATTTAAAGAGAGATCCCCTAATATTAATTTTGTTCTGAAAGAAATGGATAACCAGAAACAAGTAGAAAATTTACTTTTACAAAATATTGATTTAGGGTTCATTAGATTAGAAAGAGTACCGATAGGTTTGAGTATTCGATCTGTTTTAATTGAAACTTTTTGTTTAGTTCTACCTCATGATCATCCAATCGATAGCTCTAATTTCAAAAGCTTATCTCAATTTAAGGATGAATTTTTCATATTATTTGACCCTAAATTTAGTCCATCATATTATGAAAAAGTAATGCGAATTTTTGATGATAATGGTTTTACTCCAAAAGTATCTCATAGTACTATACATGCTAATTCTATTTTCAAGCTAATTGAAAATAATTTTGGCCTCTCTATCGTGCCAAAATCCTTACAATTGCCATATTATGAAAATGTCAAATTTATTGAATTAGTAGATACTCCACAGCGTACAACACTATCTGTGGTATGGGATAAAAAAAACACAAACCCTATTTTAGGTGATTTTCTAGAATTGCTTAATAATTAAAATAATGTTCCACTTCAAAATATTTAATATCTTGAATTTTTTTATTGTAATTATATTTAATCTAGTTAGAATTATTAAAAATGAAGATGGATTACCAGTTAAATATCATTCAACATGTAGAAATTAGTGGTTTCTAAGATAGATTTTAAAATAAATTATCAAGAATGGTATCTTCAACTAGATTTGGAAGTGTCACTTTAAGATTTGGCGTTCGCTTCATTTCCCTCTCAATAGCAAAGGTAGCTTCCTTATTTCTGGCCCAACTTCTTCGTGCAATTCCATTGTTTACATCATAAAATAACATATTTTTTAAATTTTCTTCCGCTTCTTTTGTTCCGTCTAATACCAAACCGAATCCCCCATTTATCACTTCTCCCCAGCCTACTCCTCCGCCGTTGTGAATAGAAACCCAAGTTGCACCTCTAAAGCTATCGCCAATCACATTATGAATGGCCATATCTGCAGTAAATTTACTTCCGTCATAGATATTAGAAGTTTCACGATAGGGTGAATCCGTTCCACTTACATCATGATGATCCCTTCCTATAACTACAGGCCCTATTTTTCCAGCTGCTATGGCATTATTAAATGCTTCTGCAATTTTTAATCGACCTTCTGCGTCTGCATATAATATACGCGCTTGTGAACCAACCACCATTTTGTTTGTTTTGGCATTTTTGATCCATATAATGTTGTCTTGCATTTGTAATTGGATCTCTTCCGGAGAATTTTCCATAATGTCTTGCAGTACTCTTGCTGCTATTTTATCTGTAGTCTCTAAATCTTCCGGTTTTCCTGAAGTGCAAACCCAACGGAATGGTCCAAAACCATAGTCAAAAAACATTGGCCCTAAGATGTCTTGTACATAGGACGGGTATTTAAAATCGATATTATTCTCTGCCATTACATCTGCACCTGCTCTGGAAGCTTCCAAAAGAAACGCATTTCCGTAATCGAAGAAATAAGTGCCTTTTGCAGTATGTTTATCTATAGCGGTTGCATGTCTTCTTAAAGATGCCTGCACTTTATCTTTAAATAAAACTGGTTCTTCACGAATCAGTCGATTAGATTCTTCATAGGAAATATCTACAGGATAATACCCTCCTGTCCATGGAATATGCAACGAGGTTTGATCTGAACCAATATGAATATAAATGTTTTCTTCATAAAAACGTTCCCAGATCTCAACTACATTACCTATATAGGCAATGGAAACAACTTGATTTTCCGTTTGCGCTTGTTTTGCTTTATCAACTAGTTTATCCATATCATCAATTAGGATATCTACCCAACCTTGTTTATGTCTTTTGATTGCTGCATTCGGATTAACTTCTGCACAAATGGTAATACAATTGGCAATGTTTCCAGCTTTTGGTTGTGCACCGCTCATTCCACCTAATCCGGAGGTTAAGAAGATTTTTCCATTTGGGTTTTCACCTTTTGGCAAGATTTGCCGAAATGCATTCATTACAGTAATTGTGGTTCCATGAACAATTCCTTGTGGCCCAATATACATAAATGAGCCTGCAGTCATTTGTCCGTATTGAGAAACGCCTAGCGCATTAAATTTTTCCCAGTCATCTGGTTGCGAATGATTGGGTATTACCATACCATTAGTAACAATAACTTTAGGAGCACTCTTCGATGAGGGAAATAATCCCATTGGATGTCCAGAATATAAGTGCAATGTCTGTTCGTCTGTCATAGTAGCTAAATACTGAACGGTCAAAAGATATTGTGCCCAATTTTGAAAGACCGAACCATTACCTCCGTAAGTAATCAATTCTTCAGGGTGCTGTGCTACTTCTGGATCAAGATTGTTATGAATCATTAATATAATTGCTCTGGCTTGTAAAGATTTCCCTGGATATTCAGCAATATTCCTTGCATAAATTTTATAATCCGGTTTAAATCGATACATATAAATACGACCAAAATTGATCAATTCTTGAGCAAATTCATCTGCTAATTCTTGATGCCAATCTTTTGGAAAGTATCTCAAAGCATTCCTAATTCCTAATTGTTTTTCATTAGTTGATAAAATATCTTTTCGCCTAGGTGCTCTATTTATATTCTTAGTGTATGCCTTTTTTGCAGGCAGACTATTTGGTATTCCTTGCAGAATTTTTTCTTGAAATGTCATATTTTAAGTAATTTATCTTACAATAAAAGATCGATTTTTAACCAAATCAATCATATTGTCTATGTCATATTTTAATATTCTATCATCCTCTAACTTATTTACTCTACTTCGTACAATTGCAAAATTTTCCTCGATAATTTTTGAAAATGTATTGGGTCTTCTAAATTCCATAGCCTGTACCGCAAACATCAATTCTATTGCTAATATCTTCTCTATATTTTCTAAAATCTGATTTAGTTTACGTCCTGAAATACTTCCCATAGATACATGATCTTCTTGTCCCAAAGATGTTGGAATACTATCGGCAGAAGACGGAAAGCACAATGATTTATTTTCTGATGCCAATGCAGCTGTAGTATATTGCGGAATCATATAACCCGAATTTAAGCCTTCATTTTCGGTAAGCAATCTTGGCAAACCATACTTTCCTTCTAATAATAAATAACATCGTCTATCAGAAATATTTCCTAATTCTGAAGCAGCTAAGGCGACATAATCAATAGCCATTGCCAAAGGTTGTCCATGAAAATTACCACCAGAGATAGCTTCGGTTTCACTCAACACAATCGGATTATCTGTAACAGAATTCATTTCTATTCCTGTCAATTCTTTTAAGTGATAATAAGCATTTCTAGAGGCGCCATGTACTTGGGGCATACAACGAATTGAATAAGGATCTTGTACCCGGTTGCACTCCAAATGGCTTTCTATATTCTGGGAATCTTTTAGCAATTTTCGAATTCTCTTGGCTACTTTTAAATTCCCTGAAAAAGGGCGTATTTCATGTAAAGCTTTTTTAAACGGAGCAGAGCTTCCCTGAAACCCTTCTAAACTCATAGTCCCTGAAACATCTGCTAAATCTAATAAGTATTCCATTTTATCAAGCCCCTTGATAGCATGCGCCAAAATAAATTGTGTTCCGTTTATTAGCCCTAGACCTTCTTTAGCTTCTAATTGTAATGGTATCAATCCGTGGGACGATAATACTTCTTTGGCTGAACAAATAGCATCCTCAATCCAAAAATCACCTTCTCCTATTAAAGGCAAAAATAAGTGGGATAGTGGAGCCAAATCTCCTGAAGCACCTACGGATCCTTGTTCTGGTACCACTGGTAGTAAATCATTTTCTATAAAATATATAATTCGCTCAATCAAGCTAAGTCGTACTCCAGAGTACCCCTGACATAAAGCATGTACTTTACAAATCATCATGATTTTTGATAATTCTTTATCAATTGGCTTTCCTACTCCAACTGCATGACTAATCAATAAATTTTCTTGTAACTTTTGAGTTTTTTCTGGGGCTATTTGTTTATCACACAACGGACCAAATCCAGTATTAATACCGTATACTGCTTTATTGCCCTTGGCCATTACTTCTACTTTTTTTCTGCATGAATTTACTCTATCTATTGCAGTATTTGTTAAACTCCCTTTCAAAGTGCCATTGGCTATGTCCTTTACTTTTTTTATAGTTAGCTGCTCGACTCCATATTTAAACATATCGTATCAAAATTTGATTTATAGCAAAGTAACTATATTTTTACATACTATATATGACCAATTCTATTGATAATTGATAACTACAGATTATCAATATAAAAAATTCATCTGGTTATATTTTTTAATTTTCCCAATGAATATTGCTGTATAAATACGCTTCTTTTATCAATTGACCTTAAACTTCCTTTGAAGGATGATACCGATTATTAGACTGACATTTGATTTTTTTACATCTTGGATGATGGAAGGCTAAATAAGATTTTCTAGTTATAGATTTTTATTGGTCTGAAAAACAGTTAAAAGTATCCCCTTTAGTGCATCTCACTTTAGCTTCTAAAAACCCTACCTTCGCATAACGGCTGAACAAAGGGTAAATGGTCACACAGTTTCGAGTATGCCTGTCCATATATTTTGGAGTGCAAAATATCGTTATCCTGTTTTGGCAGGTGATGTTCAAAAAAGTGTCGGTCACTCTTGATCCAAGTATCTGACGTTGAAGTCGTGAATACTTTTAAGGATATAGTTAGCAAGGATCACGTGCCTTTGCACCTATGCTGAAGAATTTCGTCGAGAATGTCTTGGAGGCCGAGATGGAGGGTCATTTAGATGAATCCCAACGATCCAACGGTAACAAGCGCAACGGCAGGGGCAAAAAAAGAGTCAAGAGTGGTCTTCGCACTTTTGAGATCGATTCCCGTCAGGAGCGCCAATGCAATTTTGAGCCGAAACTGGTAAAGAAACGCCAGACCCCATTTAGCCGATAACCTCTTGGACAAAATAATCAGGCACTATGGGTTCGGGATGAGTTACAGGGGGCATGCCCATACCAAGGAAATGTACGATATCGACAACTCCCGTACGGTTTCGAGCCAGTTTACCGATAGGATCATCCCTGACGTGAAAGGCATGGCAGAACCGACTTCTGGAAGTTGTCTATTGCATTGTATGGCTTGACGCGATACAATAAAATGTAAAGGTCAATGGTAAGATAACGCACAAGGTCCTTTATAATATTTTAGGGATCGACAAGGAAGGTTGTAAAGAAGTTCTGGGAATGTACATCTCCGAGAGCTAGGGCACCAATTTTGGTTACAGTTACTGACCGATCTTAACCCACGTGGTCTGGAAGATACCCTGTTCTCCAGTACCGATAACCTTAAGGGTTTTACACAAGAAATTATGAGAATTTAAATTATAGAACACCCCTTAAATTATCGCTCATTACCAATCTTTTGATATCTTTGATTTACCTTCGAAATAAATTACTTTATCCTCGTATAGCGGGTCATAATAATGCCCCCCTTCAATATAATCCGGATTCCATTCTTTTTCACCTTCTTTATTTACCCGATAAAGGAAAGGAGAAAGGAGAAGTCGTTCCAAATGCCATCTGCCCGAAACTCCCGAAGGTATTTCCTCACCATTCCCATACACCATTAAACCACCTTCTGCAAAAACTTCATTTTCCGGATTTATATCCCGGTATTCATGACTTACATTGATCACTTTATGTCCGATCTCATGGGCAACTGTTCTCCTCGCACGCTCGGACTTGGAGAGGTTAGAGATAGTAATGACTCCCCGCAATGTGTAAGGCATTTCTGCCACATAAGAATAAGAGGGAAAGGATAGCCCTCCTGTACGTACAGATTTACTTGTCCAGTTCCTGCCTTCTGACACAGTAAGAAAAGGCATAAAAACATCTTGTAAGACGACGAGATAAAGCGTTCTGTTATTGTCCGGGTGGGGTTCTACTATCGATTTAAATGCTGTTTTTGCTGCTTCACCTAAAACAGCTGGATGCCGGTACATGTTCTGATACATATTTACATATTCTGTTTCCGGCACTTCAGGTATTTTGTTTGCCTGTATGGAAAAGTATTTAGGATCAAGTTTTCCTGTTTTGATCCAGAGTAAATTGATCTGAACATTAGTTGACGCATAAATTTCTTTTGCGGCCTTAATGCTGTTTATTATTTGCTGTATGGTAACTTTTTTAAATGCAGGATCAAAATTGGAAGGAAAATATACTCCCATATCCATAGTCAGCAATCCAGGCTTTAGATCGCTGTTGATCTCCTCCAAGTTTATTGAATCAACAAGACTCCATTTGACGGGTTGAGTTTCTTCATTTGTCATTTCTTGAGCATTGACAATTAATAATGAAAGAAATAAAAATGGAATAATAAATAAGTTTTTTTTCATAATAATAAGATCTTTATTTTTTAAATTAAGGTGGTTCTAAATTTTCATTTTTGACCTTTAATTAAAGAAAAATCACAGAACCCGCTAACCGATTTTCTTAAACTTAAATAAACTTAAATAAAATAATTCTGTTTTTCATACTTAATTAGGACTGATTTTATTAGTAATTGATAATTGATAGTTATCAATTATCAATTACTGACCTTATTTGATTTCCAATAAATATTGCAGGACAATACGCTTCTCTTAATCAATCGATGTTTAAGACTTCACATAATTGATGATACCGATTATTAGACTAACTTTTGAATTTTTCTTACGTCTTGGATGATAGAAATCTAAACAAGATTTTGTAGTTACAAATTTCTATTTTCAAATCATAGCACTCAATGCTTTTGTATTGCAGAAGAATCAGTATGTATTTTTTCGGAAATAGCATCCCGTGTTTCCCTATTGTTATCAATAATAATTTTCAAAATGTCTTTCTGTCTTAGCGTTGAATCCGATAAATCTTCTAGATTCTTGCTAATCTGACCACCTCTCAGACCACCTATTTATTGATTAACTTCAGTTCATCCTTACCATTCAATATCTTCTGTAAATCAATCATATCCTTACTTAATTTATCCTCTAATACACGTGCATAAATCTGAGTTGTTGATATTTTTTTGTGACCCAATAATTTAGAAACCGTCTCTATAGGCACGCCATTGTTTAATGTAACAGTTGTGACAAAGGTGTGGCGAGTCATGTGAAAGGTGAGGCTCTTTCTAATTCCAACCACAGAAGCAATTTCTTTGAGATACAGATTGATTTTCACATTGCTAACCACGGGAAATAAGGTTTCTGAGATGACAGCCATAGGATGATTGTCATATTTTTCTATGAGAAGTTTCGCCTTATCAAGTAAAGGAACTTTTACTTTTGTTTTAGTTTTTTGGCGATGCGTAACAATCCAATTATTACCATCCATACCTTCTAAAACATGTTTTGGTTTAAGGATTTTAATATCAGCATAACTGATACCGGTATAGCAACTGAAAAGAAAAATATCACGCACCCTTTCAAGTCGCCCAATTGGAAAGTCATAGGTTTCGAGATTAGAAAGTTCATTAGCAGTCAAAAAATCACGTTCCTTCTTTTCATAGCTCATTTTCCAACGCATGAATGGATCTTTGTCCAACCATTCCAAATGATAGGAAAGCGTAACCATTTTACGAAGCCTCTGAATGTGTTTCATGACGGTATTATGTCCCATCTCCCTATCGTGACCCTTTGGATAGTATGCGTTAAGAAATCGCTCAAAATCACAAATAAATTTATAATCCAATTGTTTTAATACAATATCCTTAATTTTTCTATCCTTTAAAAGAAACTTCTTAATGTAGTCTTCAGTGACCCCATAATTTCTAATCGAACCAGCAGCATGTGTGTTCTCTATTTTATTTGAATGATAATCAATAAGCTCCAATAACGTTTTGGAACTTTCATCCTCGCCAAGAAAAATAGTCTTGATTCTTTTAGCTGTAATAAGTTCCCCCTGAAATTTTAAATCCTGAAATATTTGAAAGAGTAATACTCGTGATTCTTCCAAATATTGATTGATCTGTTTTGCTTCGGAAGAATTACCTAAAACCTTTTTGTTCTTACCATCCCATAAATCGAGGGATACCTTTCTTTTCAAGCTGATTTCAATTCTTTGCTGATTGACAGTTACCCTGGCATAAAGTAAGGCACTGTTGTTTTGTGCTTTCTTGGGATTTACCCAAAAGCGGATGGAAAATGTTTTTGAAGTACGCATAGTTGTCGTCTTTTAATGAAACAATATTTTAAGACGAAAGTCAAATCAACTACATCAATACAATTTAGGGAATTTTATTTAAAAGAGACCTCAGGTCTCTTTTAAATAAAAGGTCTCTTTTTAGCTACCATTTTAAATCAAATCATATCAAATTAAGGGTACCCATAAAAACCTAAAAACCAAGCGAATCCTAAGGATTGCTTGGTTTTGATACCATTTGTAGATGGTAAAAGTGACCACGGAGGGATTCAAACCCACGACCGCTGGAGCCGAAATCCAGTGCTCTATTCAGCTGAGCTACGTGGCCATTTCATCCCCGCGAAAGCGGAGATCTCTTTTAAGCTAATTACGCTTATACTTTATAATTGTATTTCTGTCTGTCCCGAACTATATGTCTGCAGACGATTTTCTATATTAATAGCATGCTTAATAGCCTCTCTATCTAAGCCAATTTCGCCCTTACTATTGTCGAAATCGTTTTGCCATCAGCTTGACCTGCTAATTTTTGGTTGACAATTCCCATTACTTTACCCATGTCTTTCATTCCTTCTGCTCCAGTACTAGCAATGGTTTCTATTACTACGCGTTCAATTTCTGCCTCACTTAATTGTGCTGGTAAAAATTGACTAATAACTTCCGCTTGTGCCAATTCTGGTTCAGCCAAATCAGATCGGTTCTGCTCCGTATATATAGTAGCACTATCTTTACGTTGCTTTACCAACTTCGACAGGATTTTAATTTCTTGTTCTTCAGAAATTTCTTCTTTAGATCCCGTTTCCGTCTGTGCTAACAAAATTTCAGATTTAATAGCTCTTAAAGCGCCCAATGCCATCTGGTCTTTATTCTTCATAGCTGCTTTCATTGCAGTCATCAAATCATCTTGTAAACTCATAGTTCTTTTTTTGCTGCTGCGAAGATAATAAAAAGTAAGGAGTGTAAGGTAAACACACGACAAGATAATTCTAAATTATATACGGTCACTCCACAGATTATCTTCAAACCTATATGACGTTACTTATCCTAATTAAGACATGCAAAAACCCGAAAAGTCCAATGACTCTTCGGGTTTTTAATTGAAAATAACGGTTGCTATTAATCCACGTTATCATGCAAAAAAGAGTTATTACTTCTCAACTGTATATCATCGTTATCATCAGTGCCAACAGACATTCTAGAGGCATTAAATTCAGAAGAGTGCCTTCTGTCATCCAAACTGACTCCTTGTCTTTTATAGGCAGGCTCCTTTTCAATTTCATCAACTTTTGCCGAATTGAATTTATAATTGAAATCTTTCATTTTACGCCTTCTTTCGTCAGCACGCTCTTTTAACATATCAGAAATTGGGCTGTTCATAGGATCAATTTCCTCCGGAGCAGAAGTTTCTTCTGGTGTTGAAATGACTTTCTTTTCAAAAACGATATCTTCAGCGATTTCTGACTTTTGCTTCGTTTTTGTTTTATTTAGTGAAGATTCATACGTTGTAAAATCATCAAGAGCGTAACGTTTTTCTCCGTTTTCGTCAGATTTAATTACCGAAATGATTTCTACATGATCATTAACTTTAATGTCTTTTGTAGTATCGTCTAAATCAAAAAGCACTTTTTTTTCTTCTTTACGCGTTTCTTCAACATTTTGATTGAACAATGGTAAGTCAAAAGTTAAAGTGATTTGCTGTTCTTCCTCAAAAATATCTTTTGGAGTTTCTGCCTTAAATGGTTCAATAGGCGTAATGATAAAATCTTCTTCCTCTGCTTCCGCTGCGCTATCCAATACCTCATCATAAACCACATTCAGTTTTTTGATGAACTCCGTAGTTGGGATCAGATTCATGTTTAAATCTTGTTTCTTCTCCTCTTCTACTAACTTATGGACCACAACCTTCTCTACTTCCTTTTCGAGGACGATTTCCGGTTTGATGATTGCTGGCTCGCGTTCTTTTACTTTAACGTCATTACTATCGTCTTCTAAGGCATGAACAACTTTTTTGGTTTCTGTATTAGAAATCTCATTTTGTTGTTCAATGTCGAAACCCGTAGCAATAATGGTTACAGAAATTGACTCCTGCAACGATTCATCTTCACCAACACCCATGATGATATTTGCACCATGTCCGGCTTCGTTTTGAATATGGTCGTTTATTTCTCCAATTTCGTCAATAGTAATTTCCTGAACACCTGAAACGATGAGCAATAATACGTTTTTGGCTCCAGTAATTTTATTATCATTTAATAACGGAGAATCTAAAGCTTTCATAATAGCTTCTTGAGCACGTGTTTTACCAGATGATGTGGCTGAACCCATAATAGCAGTTCCGCTATTACTCAACACCGTCTTAGCATCGCGTAAATCAATGTTTTGTGTGTAGTGATGGGTAATCACTTCCGCAATGCCTCTAGACGCGGTTGAAAGTACCTCATCAGCTTTAGAGAATCCTGCTTTAAAGCCTAGATTACCATAAACTTCACGCAATTTGTTATTGTTAATCACTACTAAAGAATCACAATGACTTCTTAAAGTTTCGATTCCTTTTTGAGCTTGCTCATTTCTAGTCTTACCCTCAAATAGGAAAGGCATTGTTACAATACCAACCGTTAGAATTTCCAATTCTTTGGCCATTTTAGCAATAACTGGAGCGGCTCCAGTACCTGTACCTCCACCCATACCAGCTGTAATGAACACCATTTTGGTATTGGTATCCAACATGCGGCGAATATCTTCTAAACTCTCAAGCGCAGCTTGCTCTCCTACTTCAGGGTTAGCACCCGCACCTAGTCCTTCAGTTAAATTAACGCCTAACTGAATTTTGTTAGGGACACCACTGTTATGCAGGGCTTGGGAATCTGTGTTACAGATGACGAAATCAACACCTTTGATTCCTTGTTGAAACATATGGTTTATAGCATTGCTTCCGCCTCCACCAACGCCTATCACTTTAATGACGTTAGATTGGTTTTTTGGCAAATCGAATGCGATATTTCCAAATTCATTTTTATTGCTCATAATGTTTTGGGTTTTACTGGATTCTTATTTAATATTTTGTTGAGACAAATTATTATCTGTCTCTAATTCTTTTATTAGACAGATGGTGATCTGTCTCTAATTCTTTTATTAGACAGATAATCATCTGTCTCTATTCGGCGTTATCTAAAAAATCTTTGACACGCTCTGTTAATTTGTCTAAAAATGTACGACGCTCCTTTTTTGGCGGCGGTATCAATTCCGGTTCTTCTTCAATTGTTGCAGAAGGCGCATCCACATTTTGTGCAGCTTCTTCCTCTACTTCTGCAGCGGCTTTTTCAATACGTTTACGCTCCTGACGTTTTAAACCATCCATAACCAAACCAACCGCTGTGGCATATAATGGACTGGCAATTTCTTCATCACTATCTCCTGCAAGATGCTCATTAGGAAACCCTATTCTGGTGTCCATACCAGTAATGTACTCTACCAATTGCTTTAAATGCTTAAGCTGAGCACCACCACCGGTGAGTACAATTCCTGCAATCAATTTTTTCTTTTGCTCTTCGTGTCCGTAATTTTTTATTTCAACATACACCTGTTCAACAATCTCCACTACTCGCGCATGAATGATTTTTGACAGATTTTTAAGTGTAATTTCCTTTGGTTCTCTTCCTCTTAATCCTGGAATGGAAACAATTTCATTATCCTTATTTTCTCCTGGCCACGCTGAACCAAATTTTATTTTTAATAATTCTGCTTGCTTTTCAATAATGGAGCAGCCTTCTTTGATGTCTTCAGTAATCACATTACCGCCAAATGGAATCACGGCCGTATGACGGATGATGCCGTCCTTAAACACCGCTAAATCAGTAGTACCACCTCCTATGTCAATCAAGGCAACACCAGCTTCTTTTTCTTCTTGGCTTAACACCGCGTTTGCTGAAGCTAAAGGCTCTAACGTAATGCCCTCCAACTCTAAACCTGAACTTTTTACACAACGCCCAATATTTCTGATGGATGATACCTGCCCAACAACCACATGGAAATTAGCTTCCAAACGTCCGCCGTACATTCCAATTGGTTCTTTGATTTCTGCCTGTCCGTCTATTTTATATTCTTGAGGCAACACATGGATAATTTCTTCACCAGGAAGCATCACCAATTTATGCACTTGATTTATTAAACGGTCAATATCCTCTTCATCAATCACCAGTTCAGAATTGGCACGGGTGATATAATCACTATGTTGCAGACTTCTAATATGCTGACCCGCAATACCCACGGTCACTTCTTCAATTTTCTGTCCACTTTCAGCTTCAGCCTCTTGAATAGCCTGCTGAATGGACTGAATGGTTTGGGTGATATTATTGACCACGCCTCTATGTACACCTAAACTTTTAGCTCTACCAATTCCTAAAATTTCGGCCTTGCCATAGTCATTTTTACGACCGATCATAGCTACAATTTTGGTCGTGCCTACATCGAGTCCTACTGAAATTTTATTATTTTCCATCCTTTACTTTTTGGTACATATGACCTGTTTATCAAATCTTAAATTGACAGCACTGTAACTATCCAGAGAACCATCCTTCATCGCTTTTTGATAAAAAGCCTTCAGGTTATTTATCTTTTTGTCTAATTGGTCCAATGACCCTAACTGCACTTTAAAATCATTCAATCTAAATTTTAGATCAATGCTTTTGTTTTCATTCTGATGAATCTCTGTGACGTGTTTTTTTAAAAAGTCGTCACTTTGCACTTTTTTAGCAACTTGAAACACATTATACAACTCATTTTTGGTTACATAACCCGTAACCAAAGGCACTCTTGAGGTGTAATTTGTTGATAACGGCATGTAAGAACCTTCATCATCAATGTAATAGGACGCATTAGTACTTACCCTTGCAATTGGTTTCTTTTGTTCTATTTCAGCCGTCAAACTACCGTCAACGTTGATGTACACTTGCGCCCGCTTGATCATGACGTTGGCGTTCAGGGCAGATTCCAAGTCGTTCAAATCTATAATTTCTTTGGGCTTATTTGAAACACTCTCATGATTTTGTATTAACAACTTACTAACAGTTTCATGCGTGACAAATAAATTCTCATCTCCCAAAAATTTAATATTTGGTTCACTCACTTTCCGTGCTGAATTCCTGATGGAGGAAAACGCGAAAAGAAATGCTACCAAAACTAGCAATCCAATGACTTTTATATGGTTGTAATTAATTTTCAAGTTCTAAGGCTTGTTTTATATGTTTTACTTGAGCTCCAATATCTCCTGCTCCAATGGTCAAAATTACGAACGCATCTGAAGCTAATATTTCAGAAATCAACGCTGATTTCTGAACCAATTTTTTGCTACTATTTTTAATTTTGGTCAACAACCATTCTGAGGTGATTCCTTCCATAGGTAATTCTCTTGCAGGATAAATATCGAGCAAAAGAATCTGATCAAATTGGGAAAGACTTTCTCCAAAATCGTCGGCGAAATCACGCGTTCTACTAAACAAATGTGGCTGAAATATGGCCAATACTTTTTTATCGGGGTACATTTCTCTAACCGCGTGATGCACGGCATTAATTTCTTCAGGGTGATGTGCATAATCATCTATAAACACCAACGCATCGGTTTTGATTTGATACGTAAAGCGTCTTTTAACCCCTTTAAAGGATGCTAAAGCTTTGGCGAGCTGTTGGTGAGGGAGACCATATTCTACAGTCATCGCCAAAGCCAATATAGCATTCGACAAATTATGTCTACCAGGTAGGTTAAATCTAAAATTATGCAGTATACCAGCTGGCGTGTTTACGTCAAACTCATAACTGCCATTACTGATTTTTATATTTTGGGCGGAATAGTCCGCATCATCTTCTACGCCATAGGTAATACCTTCTAACGGCAGCCCATTTTTAACGAAGAGCTTTCCGTGAGGCTTCAATCTTTTTGTAAAATCTATGAATGATTTTGTCAGTTCTTCTGCTTCGCCGTAAATATCAAGATGGTCAGCATCCATTGAGGTAATGCCAGCCATGTCAGGTGATAGCGTTAAAAACGAACGGTCAAACTCATCTGCTTCAACAACTGTCACTTCAGTACCATTTAGGATAAAGTTGGAATTGTAATTTTCGCTCACACCTCCTAAAAAAGCTGTTACCGGAACATCACATTCATTAAGCAAATGCCCCAAGATACACGTTGTGGTTGTTTTACCGTGCGTACCCGCAACCGCAAAGCAAAATGTATTTTTTGTAATTTCTCCGAGAACAGTAGAACGTTTTAGAACTTCAAAATTTTGATCCTTAAAAAAGTTGAACTCCACATGTTCTTTAGGAATTGCAGGGGTATACACCACCAACGTATGCGCTTTATCTAAAAACGCAACAGGGATACTGCTCACAGCATCCTCAAAATGCACGTCTACACCAATTGCCTTTAGAGCCTCAGTGATTTCGGTTTCGGTTCTATCATAACCCGCTACCAACTTTCCTTCAGCAACAAAATAGCGCGCAAGCGCACTCATTCCGATGCCTCCGATTCCGATAAAATAAACGTTATGTAGTGTTTGTAAATTCAAAGTCTGTTGTCTGTTGTCTGTTGTCTAAGGTTAACTTATTCTTTATTCTTTATTCTTTATTCTTTATTCTCTATTCTCTATTCTCTATTCTCTATTCTCTATTCTCTATTCTCTATTCTGAGTAATTTCTCCACCTCATCAACAATATCCTTTGTAGCATTTACCAAGGCCAATTTTTTGATGTTGGTACTCAATTGCCGTTGTTTTTCAGCAGATGACACCAATTGAGAAAATTTATTTTCAAAATCGACCTCTAAGTCAGATTCCTTAATCAAAAGCGCCGCATCTTTATCAACCACAGCCATCGCGTTTTTAGTTTGATGGTCTTCCGCCACATTTGGCGACGGAATAAAAATAACTGGTTTCCCAACCACACATAATTCTGAAACTGAACTTGCTCCTGCCCTAGAGATTATAAAATCTGCAGCAGCATAAGCAAGATCCATGTTATTTAAAAATGCATGGACCTGTACATTTTCATTTCTATTATATTTTTTATAGGTATCATGGTATAATTTGCCACACTGCCAAATAACCTGAACGTTTTGGGTTTGAAAAAATTCCAATTCTTTTTCAATTAATTCGTTGATCCGTTTTGCCCCCAAACTTCCACCCAAAACCAATAAAGTATATTTCCCGTGATTTTGTTTGAATGCCTCTTTTCCTTCTATCAACTTTGTATCAATCTGCAATAAATCTTGACGAATTGGGTTACCCGTTTTAATCAGTTTATCTTTTGGAAAAAAGCGTTCAAGGCCATCATAAGCCACACAAATTTTATTCACTTTCTTCCCCAATAATTTATTGGTGATCCCCGGGAATGAATTCTGCTCCTGTATTAAACTCGGAATACCTTTAGATGCCGCAACGTGCAATAAAGGCCCGCTAGCGAAACCACCCGTACCAATAGCCACATCAGGTTTAAAGGTTTTTATAATTTGTCGTGCACGCATTAAGCTCACCACCAATTTGGCGGGGAAAGCTAAATTTTTAAAGGTGAGTTTGCGCTGAATTCCCGAAATCCAAAGCCCTTCAATTTCATAACCCGCTTGAGGTACTTTTTCCATTTCCATCCGGTCTAAAGCACCCACAAAAAGAAACTTTGCATCTGGAAAACGCGACTTCAACTCATTGGCAATAGCAATGGCAGGATAAATATGTCCGCCTGTGCCGCCTCCTGAGAGAATGATGTGATATGGTTTCTTTTCTGCCACTACTTTTTTTATCTTTTATAAATAATCCCTTTTCTCTATTCTCTTCTCTCTTCTCTCTATTCTCTATTCTCTATTCTCTATTCTCTATTCTCTATTCTCTATTCTTCCAACTAAATTGCTTCACTCAATATTTCCAACGGATTGTCCAATCCTTCTTCTTGTTCTTTTAGTTCTTCTCTTTTTGCACTGACACTTAAAACAATGCCGATAGCCAAACAGGTCATCCAGATTGAGGTTCCACCGCTACTAATTAACGGTAAGGTTTGTCCCGTTACCGGAAACAACTCAACCGCAACCGCCATATTTATAAAGGCCTGAAAGACGATAGGCAACCCTACGCCTAACACCACTAATTTTCCAAAAACGGTTTCTGATTTTTGGGCGATGATGACTATTCTGAACAACATCCAACAGTATACCGTCAAAATGACCAGACCACCAATCAAACCGTATTCTTCAACAATAATCGCGAAAATAAAATCGGAGGACGACTGTGGCAAAAAGTTTTTTTGAACACTCTTTCCTGGTCCCAACCCTGTGATTTCGCCAGTTGCTATTGCAATTTTTGCTTTTTCAATTTGATAATCGGCCTCTGTATCTTCTCCATTCGAAAAGTTTTCGATTCGGCTCATCCAGGTATCGATACGATTGGGCATCACCTCAGGAAACGCTTTAGCAGTCAACACAAACAATGCCAAGACAACCATTCCGGTTCCTATAATCACCGCCAAATACTTAATAGGATACCCACCAATAAATGTCAACACCATAACCATAGCAAACATAATGGCCGCTGTTGAAAAGTTAGCGGGAAGAATGAGTATAAGCACAAAAAAAACCGGCAGCCATAAAGGCAAAATAGACTCTTTAAAGGTGATGTTTCTATCTTGAATTTTTGAAAGGTAACGCGCCACATACACCATGAGCACCACAGCGGCTAGCGTAGAGGTCTGAAAGGACATCCCAACAATCGGGATTTGAATCCACCTGCTCGCGTTTGCCCCATCTATGGTTGTGCCCTGAAACATCGTCAACACCAATAATATAAGCACAATGGGCAACATGACTATAGATAAGCCCTTAAAATAACGGTACGGCACCCGATGTATACCATACATAATGGCAAAGCCTAAAAATAAATGCATAAAGTGTTTTACAAAAAAGGAAAAGGTACTGCCAGAACTACCAGTATATGCCAAATTACTGGAAGCACTGTACACCGGAAGGAATGAAAAAATTGCCAATAATGCGACAATTGCCCAAATCAATCGATCTCCTTTTATATGTGATAACAAATTATTCATAAAAAATACTTCTGCCCAAGGGGCAGGTTCAGGTGTGATTATAAATTTCTAACCGCGTCTTTAAATTGACGGCCTCTATCTTCGTAACTTTCGAACAAATCAAAACTTGCACATGCTGGAGACAACAACACTGTATCTCCTGTTTCAGCGATTTTATAGGCGATTTTCACAGCTTCACTCATGTATTGCGTCTCTACAATAGTATCGACCATTTTACCGAAGGTCTCCATCAATTTTTCATTGTCTGCACCAAGGCAGATAATTGCCTTTACTTTTTCATTGACAAACTGAAATAATTCTTTATAATCATTTCCTTTATCAACACCTCCTACAATCCAAACTGTAGGCGCATCCATGCTTTCTAATGCATAGTACGTAGCGTTAACGTTGGTTGCCTTTGAATCATTGATGTATTGTACTTTATTAATTTTTAAAACGTGTTCCAAACGGTGCTCGACACCTTGAAAATTCTCTAAGCTCTCACGAATGGTCTGCTTTCTAATTTTCAATAGATGCGCAACGGTTGATGCTGCCATTTGGTTTTTAATATTGTGCTTACCCTCTAAGGTTAAATTATTTGTTGGCATAATTATTTGGTTATTATCTATCGTTATTTTTATCTCTTCTTTATCTAAATATGCACCGTTCTCTATGGTTTTTACCAATGAAAACGGCAGTAATGTGGATTGAACTTTATGTGATTTGAGCCATTCTGTAATCACCTCATCATCCGCATCATAAATCAGGTAATCGTCTTTAGTTTGGTTTAAGGCAATTCTAAATTTTGAATTGATATAGTTCTCAAACTTATAATCATACCGGTCCAAATGGTCTGGTGTGATGTTTAGCAAAATGGCGATATGCGGTTTAAAATCAACAATATCATCCAATTGAAAACTACTGATCTCCAAAACATAATTTGGATAATCCTGTTCCAACACCTGTTGCGCAAAACTTTTACCAATGTTACCAGACAAACCAACCTCCAAATCCTTTTTTAAAATATGGTGAATCAGGGTTGCTGTAGTCGTTTTTCCATTGCTACCCGTTACTCCAATAATGGTAGCGCTGGTATATTTGGCCGCAAATTCAATCTCTGAAACAACTAAAATTCCGTTGTCCCTGATTTGCTTAACCATAGGCGCTTTGTCAGGAATCCCCGGACTTTTCATCACGATGTCAGCATTCAGGATTTTTGATTCCGTGTGCTGCCCATCTTCAAATTCAATTTCATTATGTTTAAGAACGTCTTTGTACTTTTCTTTAATTTTTCCTTTATCTGAAAGGAACACTTCGTAACCCTTTGCTTTTCCTAAAAGCGCAGTTCCTACACCGCTTTCTCCACCTCCTAGAATTACCAGTCTTTTCATTTACGATTTTAGATTTACGATTTACGATTTCGGATTGTTTTGATAGAGGCAACTATTATTGACAAAATCTCATTTGCCTCTGCATGCAATCGTCTTAACTCTATTTCTTCTTTATTAGAAACCTCTAAAAGCAATTCTAAAAAAAACATACTCTCATCAGCCTCCTCCTCTACAATTTTTAGCTTGTTTAAAAAGTCAGCGTCAGATTTTGCTCTACATGCAGCCCTATAATTCGCACCTACGGAACTAGAACACCTGATCAATTGATTGCAATAGGCGTTATATTCTCTCGACACAGGGAATTTTGAACATAAATGCCAACAATCAGAGCCAAATTTTTTAGTTCTATTTTTTAGTATTTCCTTCATGCCAATCCCAAATCTTAATTCGTACGTCGTAATTCAACATTATCTAATTTTCAAGGTCACAATGGACACAATCGCTAGCAAAATTCCAATAATCCAAAATCGGGTTGCAATTTTACTTTCGTGATACCCTGATTTCTGATAGTGGTGGTGCAATGGCGCCATTTTAAAAATCCGCCGTCCTTCTCCATATTTCTGTTTGGTATATTTAAACCAACCGACCTGCATAACCACTGATAAATTTTCCGCTACGAAAATCCCACACAATACCGGAATCAGCCATTCTTTACGTACTGCAATGGCAATAACCGCGATGATACCACCAATAGTCAAACTCCCTGTATCACCCATAAATACTTGCGCCGGATAGGTATTGTACCATAAAAACCCGATCAATGCACCAACAAAAGCCGCGATATAAATGGTGATTTCTTCCACCCTCGGGATAAACATAATATTCAGGTATTCAGAAAAGATGATATTTCCTGAAAGCCATGCAAATATGCCCAGCGTGAGCACAATTATGGCCGATGTTCCTGCCGCCAATCCGTCAATCCCATCGGTTAAATTAGCACCGTTTGATACCGCAGTGATAATAACGATAGTGACCAGAATGAAGATGATCCAGGCATATTTTTCAAGACTCGGACTGATCCAAGTAACTAAATGCGCATAATCAAATTCATTTTCCTTTACAAAAGGAATGGTGGTTTTTGTCGATTTTTCTTCCGCCTTGAACAACTTCGATGCTTCCACATTAGGGTTCTCTGCTAAGATTTCTTTTTGCTGGGCAATTGGCAATTTCTCTTTGATCGTTACATTTTCATTGAAATACAAGGTTGCACCTACAATGATTCCTAATCCGACCTGCCCTAGAACTTTAAATTTTCCTTTAAGACCTCCTTTGTCTCTTTTGAATTTTTTGATATAATCATCAATAAAACCGATAGTTCCCATCCAAAGCGTGGTCACCACTAACAGGATGATATAGATGTTGTCAATCTTGGCAAACAACAGCACAGGAATTAAGGTGGCAATGATGATGATGATCCCTCCCATTGTTGGCGTTCCCGCCTTTTCAACTTGACCTTCCAATCCTAAATCCCTAATAGTTTCGCCAACCTGTTGCTTTTGCAAAAATCTAATAATGCGCTTCCCGTAGATTGTTGAAATTAGTAACGACAAAATGATTGTCATAGCTGCTCTAAAGGAGATATACCCGAGCAGGGATGATCCTGGAAAATCAAAGTGTTGTTTTAAAAATTCAAATAGGTAAAAAAGCATTTTTTAGTTTTAATGGTTGACCCGCCTGAACGTTCCTTTCAGTACGGGCAGGTTGTTGATTAAGCTCAGCTTATTCTTTATTCTTTATTCTTTATTCTTTATTCTTTATTCTTTATTCTTTATTCTTTATTCTTTATTCTTTATTCTTTCTCTATTTTCCGAGTTGTTGCAAAAATTCCTGAACGATTTTATAATCGTCAAAATCCTTACGGACACCTTTTACTTCTTGATAGGTTTCATGGCCTTTTCCGGCAATCAGGATTATATCGTTGGGTTGCGCCATTTGACATGCCGTTTTAATAGCTTGCTTTCTATCGGAAATGGACACTGTTTTTTTGAAATTTTGAGGTTCGACACCTTTTTCAATGTCCTCTATAATGGTTTCTGGAACTTCACTTCTTGGATTATCACTCGTAAATATGACCTTTGTACTCAAGGCTGAAGCAATATGTCCCATTTTAGGACGCTTGGTTTTATCTCTATCACCACCGCAGCCTACCACCGTAATCAGTTCTTCATTTTTTGTACGAATGCTGTTAATAGTTTCCAATACATTTTTAAGCGCATCTGGCGTATGTGCATAATCCACTATAGCGGTAATCTTATCTTCAGAAATCAGGTATTGGAAACGCCCTGAAACACTTTCCAACTCACTTATCAATCGCAAATTTTCTGTTTTTTCGAGGCCTAACAATTCTGCAGCAGCGTAAATAGCCAAAATGTTATAAGCGTTGAAATTGCCTATCAATCGCGTCCAAACCTCTTGATCATTTATTTTCAACAAAAGTCCAGTAAACTGATTTTCTAAAATCTGCGCTTGATAATCGGCGTATGTCTTTAAGGCGTAGGTATAGGTCTTTGCTTTCGTGTTTTGAAACATGACCAAACCATTTTTATCATCGGTATTGACCAATGCAAAGGCAGTCTTTGGCAAGTTGTCAAAAAACGATTTTTTAACATCTCTATATTCCGCAAACGTGGCATGGTAATCTAAATGATCGTGCGACAGATTGGTAAAAATTCCACCTTCAAAATGCAAACCTTCGGTTCTATTTTGATGAATACCATGAGAACTCACTTCCATAAAACAAAACTCTACACCCTCTGCACTCATCAAACTCAAATATCTATTGATGGTCAAAGAATCTGGAGTTGTATGCGTCGCTTTATGCTCTATAGCATCTACCATAACCTTGACGGTAGACAATAAACCCACTTTAAAACCTGCTTTCTTAAACAAGTGATACAACAACGTAGCCACCGTAGTTTTACCATTGGTACCTGTTACACCTACTAATTTTAAATTCTCTGAGGGATTGTGGTAAAAATTGGCCGCCATAAATGCTAAAGCCCTGCTCGCACTCTCCACAGAAATATAGGTAACGCTACTTTGCAAAGTTTCTGGCAAAGTTTCGCAAACCACAGCAACAGCACCTTTTTGGATAGCTAAATCAATATAGTGGTGTCCATCCGTAATGCTTCCCTTTATAGCTACAAAAACATCCCCTTGCGCTATGTTCCTAGAGTCGAAATGTATGGCATTAACGTCTACAGCCGTACTTCCAACAACGGCGTTGATGGTAACCTTATATAATATGTCTTTTAATTGTGCCATTTTATATATTGAGATAGACTTCTTGATTGCGTTTTACTTTATGTCCTTTTTCTATGGATTGTTTTTTAACTACTCCAACACCTTGGAGCTTTACCGTTAGCCCCATGTTTTCCAACAGTGCTACAGCGTCCATTGCTGGCATGCCTGTAACATCTGGCATAATGGTTTTATGGGTTTGTGCCACATCATAATAGGATTCAAAATCTTTATTGACTATCGTGTTTTGAAAGTTTAAGGTTTCAACCTCGTCTGTAATTGGCGTATCCGTAAATATCTTTTGGGCAATTTTCTTAAATACAGGACCCGAAACATCTGCCCCATAATAGCCCACACTTTTATCTGGCTCATGGATAACAACGATACAGGAATACTTCGGATTATCAGCTGGAAAAAACCCTGCAAATGAGGAGATGTAACTCAATTTATCTTTAGTGGCATAATCCTTCTGACAGGTCCCCGTTTTACCCGCCATTGAGAAGTTAGGTGAATACAGCTTACTACCCGTGCCGCGCTCCACGACGTTTTCCAATAACTTTTTGACCTTATCTACCGTCTCTTGAGAACAGATTCTAGGATTGATCACTTCCTTTTTAAAGGGCACAATGGTTTTATCAAATTCGCGCACTTCGCGCAGAAACTGAGGTTTTACCATTTCGCCATTATTGGCAATCGCATTGTAAAAGGTCAAGGTCTGCAAGGGTGTAAATGACACACCATAACCGTATGCCATCCACTGCAGGGCAATACCACTCCAACGTCCGTTTTTAATTCTTGGATCGGGGATAATAGGTTCCGGCTCACCAACGATTGCCAAATCCAAACTGTTGTTTAAATTCATGGCATACAACCGATCAATAAATTTGCTCGGGTTATCCTTATACGCTTTATCTATAGCGGCTACAATAGCTGTATTGGAAGAGACTTCGATCCCTTTGGCAATGGAAATCTTACCATAGCCACCGTGTTTTGAATCCCTAACTTTTTTGCCGTAATAACTCAATACACCTTTTTGGGTATCCACAATATCACTGGTGTCAATGACTTTATCTTCTAAAGCTGCGGTTATGGCCATGATCTTAAAAGTAGAACCAGGCTCATTACTTTCGCCAACGGCATAATTTAAGCGCTCATAGTAGTTCCCATTCTCATTTCTGCCCAAATTAGAAATGGCTTTGATCTCACCCGTTTTAGTCTCCATGACAATCACGCTACCGTGATCTGCCTTATATTTTTCCAATTGTTCCAACAATGCATGATGGGCAATGTCCTGAATATTAACATCAATGGTGGTATAAACGTCATAGCCGTCTTGCGGCTCAATTTCATTATAATCTGTAATAGGCTTCCATTGGCCTTTGCCAATTTTTTGCTTCATGCGATGCCCATCCGTACCTCTCAAATACTTTTCTCCAAAGGCGCCATCAATACCGGCTCTGGTAACATAACCATCCTCATCTATACGCTCGTAGCCAATAGAACGTTGCGCAATACCACCCATCGGATGCTCACGCTTTGTCGTTTGCTCTACAATAAGTCCGCCTCTATATGCGCCAAGGTTTAATAATGGAAAATTTCGCAATCGTGCATAATCTGTATAATTGATATTTCTTGCCAGCAGAAAATATCTGTTTTTATTGACTCTTGCCTTTCGCAGCTCCTTTTGATAGTATCCGGAAGATTTGCCGGTGTATTTAGACAAGGAATCACTCAGGGGTTTTAAATATTTTTCGAATGTTTTATTTGTGGCCGTCAACGCGTCCACACGGATGTCATATTTCGGAATTGAAGTGGCCAACAAGCTGCCGTCAGAGGCGTATACATTACCACGGTTAGCTGGAATAGTCACATTTTTGACGGTTCGCTTTTCAGCTAAATCGCGATACTTGTCACCCTGCACCATTTGGATGGTGAACAATTTGAACACCACAGCCAATGCGATTACAAACATGATGCCTGCCACAAAGTACAATCTGTTCAATATGTTTTTTTCAGTGTCTGCCACTAGTTATCTTCTGATTTAACTTTTATTTTTTTAGGCGGAATAGAAGACGGTGCAATTTCCTTTTCTGCCATTTTTTTAACAATTCCGGATTCCATTTTAAGGCGCATCAATTTTGATCTTCCGTCTACAAAGGCTGAACGCCATTCTTTCACTTCATTGTTCAACCGTGCAATGTCATGTACTTTTTGGTCTGCACTGTGTGAACTCGCAATCATCACAATAGCCAATAAGGAAATGAAAATGATGATCCTCCAGTTCTTGAAAGAATCATCGCTGACCAAAAACTTACCTCTTAATATGTGATAAATATTATTTTTCATCGCAGTTCCTGCAAAGGCAAGAGTCTCTTTTTAATTAAATTTTATACTTTTTTGGCAATACGCAGTTTTGCACTTCGCGCCCTACTATTTTCTTTTATTTCCGCTTTTGATGGCACTATTAATCCGCCTACTTTTTTTAACGGCACCTCAAAGTTCCCATAAACATCACGTTCTGGCTCGCCTTCAAACAATCCATTTCTGATAAACCGCTTTACCAGCCTATCTTCTAAAGAATGGTACGAAATGCAACACAAACGACCTTCGGGTTTTAACACCTCGGGCGTTTGTTGTAAAAACTCTTTTAAGACCTCTATTTCTTGATTCACTTCTATGCGAATGGCCTGATAAATTTGCGCCAACACTTTATTCTCATTTTTATGCTTCACGAACTTTTTCAAGACTTCCTTGAGTTGCTCGCTAGACTTTATAGCTTCGTTTGCACGCTCTTCAATAATTACTTTCGCCATTGCTGGTGCTTGACGCAACTCGCCATACTGCAATAACACATCGGCGATTTGTTCTTCTTTATATGAATTGATCACATGAAATGCTGACAATTTACTGTCTTGATTCATCCGCATATCCAAATCAGCTTCAAAACGTGTTGAAAATCCGCGTTCAGCTACATCAAACTGATGGGACGACACACCAAAATCAGCCAAAATACCATCCACTTGTTTGGCTCCATAAAACCGAAGAAAACGCTTTAAAAATTTAAAATTCTCATTGATTAACGTAAAGCGCGCATCATCAATAGTATTTAAAAGCGCATCTTTATCCTGATCAAAGGCGAATAACTTTCCGTTTGGTCCGAGGCGTTTTAGGATCTCTTTACTATGACCTCCACCACCAAAAGTGACATCTACATAAACACCATCAGGCCTGATATTTAAACCATCCACTGTTTCAGTAAGCAAAACCGGATTATGATATTCCATCTGTGTCATCATCTTGTCCCATAACTTCCTCGGCCAAATCTGCAAAATCATCAGCCGCATCGTCTATAGCTTGTTCATATTTATCTTTATCCCAGATTTCCACAATATTAATTGCTGAAGACACTACGATCTCCTTAGAAATACCAGAAAAACTCATCAAATCCTTCGGAATGAGCAAGCGGCCCGTACTATCTACCTCTACCATTTTCACACCTGCCGTGAACCGTCTAATAAAATCGTTATTTTTCTTTTTGAAGCGGTTAAGCGTGTTCATTTTTTGCATCAATAATTCCCATTCGACCATTGGATACAATTCTAAACACGGTTGAAAAACCGCTCTTTTTAAAACAAAACCGTTCTGAAGCGCAGGCAACAGCTGTTTTTTGATCGCAGCAGGTAGCATAAGCCTCCCTTTGGCATCAACTTTACATTCGTATGTCCCTATTAATGAGTTCAAAAGCTTTTGTTTGTTTTACTAACGACTAAGATTCAAATATATTGAAAATATTACCACCTTTTACCACAATTTACCACTTTTGTTGATAAGTTTAGAACTTAGAACACTATTTTCGATAAAATGCACGCTTTAGAAATAAATAAATAGGTCTTTTTCAGGGAGTTAAAAAGTGGCAGAAATTGGGTTTTTGCCCTGTAGACAACTATTGTACAAGTAATGCGGGGAAACTGCTCAAAAAGAAATAAAATTTGAATGAAATAACTATATTTGTTTTTTATGATTAACCACTAACCATTAATGAGACACCTCCTAAAAAAAGAAAAAAATTACAGTTATATTGAAGTAGGCGAAGGCAAACCGATTATTGTTCTTCATGGATTATTGGGAGGATTGAGTAATTTTGACGCTGTGTTGCATCATTTTGGGAACAAAGGCTATAAAGTTATCATTCCAGAATTACCAATATATTCAATGTCATTGTTAAAAACCAATGTCAGAAGTTTTGCAAAGTATCTCCATGAATTCATAACTTACAAAGAGCTCGATGATGTTATATTGCTAGGAAATTCTCTTGGCGGTCATATAGGACTGTATCACACAAAACTATATCCAGATAAAATAAAAGCACTTGTTATTACTGGAAGCTCTGGTCTGTATGAAAGCGCCATGGGCAGCGGCTACACTAAACGTCGTGATTATGAAGTTATTAAAAAAAAGGCCCAGGATGTTTTTTATGACCCAAAAGTGGCCACCAAAGCCATTGTAGATGAAGTTTACGACACGGTCAATGATAGAAATAAACTAATTAAGACATTAGCCATTGCTAAAAGCGCCATTAGACACAACATGGCCAAAGACCTCCCTAATATGGATTTGCCCGTGTGCATTATTTGGGGTAAAAATGATATTGTAACACCTCCGGAGGTTGCTGATGAATTTCATCAACTTTTACCAGATTCTGATTTGTATTGGATTGATAAATGTGGACATGCTGCCATGATGGAGCATCCAGACAAGTTTAATAGCATACTTGCTGAATGGTTTGAGAAACGGGATCTGTAACATCAACTGAATGTAAAGTAGGGAGTTTCTGACAGATGACGGATGACAGAGGACAGATGACAGATGACAGATGATGGATGACAAACTTAACTAATGTAATGCTCAATAGGCCAATCTTCGCGACCTTTGCGTTTAAAATCAAAATAAAATGATCATTAAAACTGCCGAATTTATAATGAGCAATTCCGAAGTGAACAAGTGCCCTAAGGATACATTACCAGAATATGCTTTTATTGGCCGTAGTAATGTTGGCAAGTCTTCATTGATCAATATGCTGACCAACCATAAAAACTTGGCAAAAACCTCAGGAAGACCTGGAAAAACACAACTTATAAACCATTTTTTAATCAATAAAAATTGGTTTCTTGTTGATTTGCCTGGCTATGGCTACGCCCGTGTTTCAAAATCTTCTAAAAAGAAATTCCAACAATTTATAACAGACTTTTTTGAAAAGAGACAACAACTAGTAGCGGCCTTTGTACTGATTGACTTACGCCATGAGCCTCAAAAAATCGATTTGGAGTTTATGGAATATATGGGCGAGAGCGGTATTCCGTTTTCTATCGTATTTACAAAAGCTGACAAACTAAAGCCGAAAGCTATAGAGCGTAATGCTGTAGCGTATATGCAAGAACTGCTTAAAACATGGGAAGAAACACCCAATTACTTTATCACCTCTTCTACGTCTGCCGTAGGTAGAGATGAAGTACTGCAATTTATTGATGAAACAAATCAAGAAATCAATGCTTTGAGACAGGAATAAATTTTAATCTCTAAATGAACAACCTCCACCCAAGGGTACGAGGTATNNCTTTTTTATTTCGACGCAGAGCGTCGGGGAATAAAACCCAAGGATCCCGCTAAAAAGCGGGATTAGTTCAACTAACAATTTTTAATTCATTGCTTCGCAACTTTTAAAAATTGAGTTTCACTAATTTAACAGCATAAAAAAAATGCTCCAAGGTTTTTACAACCTTGGAGCATTTTTTTTTATTTATAGCCAGATTATTCCTTTACATTATTTGCTACTTTCTTAACCGAATATGTCATTCTGAGATCATTCAACACGTTAAGCGCTTCTTCCACATAAACATCATGACTTAGCGCCTCGTGCCAACGTTCACGCTTTTCTCTTAACACGCTATCTGCGGACATTAACTTATTTTCATAAGGCAAAGAGCTAAACGTTAAATTCGTTTTGTAATCTGTTAGTCTCTCAAACTGCTTAGCTTCATCTTCATTGAGTTTTAGAGCCGCTTTATAACTGTCATAGTTGAGTGAATACTGATCTTTGTCTCTAATTCTCTTTATCCATTTGGCGTTTTCATCAATAAGTTTCAACTGTTCATTGTGGGTAATTCTTTCGTTACTATTGTCGATTGCTTTTTTATAATCCACATAACTCTCCCACACATTATAATCAGTAGCGTCTATTTTATCATATGCTAAAGGGTTGTCTTGATTTTTCTCGCCTAAAGCGATATAACTATAACGATCTGGCACCACAACATCACTCTTAACACCTTCTAACTGTGTAGACCCACCGTTGATTCTGTAATATTTTTGGATGGTATATTTAAGCGCCCCCATATCGCCACCGGTATTGTTTTTTACCATACGGTTTAAATCCAACACGGTCTGAACGGTACCTTTTCCAAAAGTTTGTTTGCTTCCAATAACCAAGGCACGTTTGTAATCTTGCATTGCAGCCGCTAAAATCTCAGAGGCTGAAGCCGAATTTTCGTTTACCAAAATCACCAAAGGACCATCCCAAGCTATAGATTGATCTTTATCTTTTAATACTTCCTTTTGACCTCCGGTAGTTTTAACCTGAACAATTGGACCTTCTTTAATAAACAATCCGGCCATATCAATGACCGTTTGCAAAGACCCTCCACCATTGTTTCTTAGGTCTAAAACCAATCCTTCAATGTTTTCCTTCTTCAAACGTTCAATCTCAAGTTTAACATCAGTGGCCGCATTTCTTTTATTGTAATCATCCATATTTACATAAAAACCGGGGAGATTTATCACTCCAAACTTTTTATCGTCTTTAGTCACTGTTGATGATTTGGCATAAACCTCTTCCAACTCCACTACATCTCTCGTAACGGTCAAATCTTCAATTGTGCCATCCACCTTTTTCATGGTTAAAATGACGTCCGTCCCTTTAGGGCCTTTAATTAATTTTACGGCATCTTCAAGACGCATGCCAACGACATTTACTGAAGGCTCATCATCATCTTGTTTGACTTTGAGAATTTGATCGCCTACTTCCATTTTGTTTTGCTTCCATGCTGGCCCTCCACTGATAATCTCAGTAATGGTAATCACATCCATTTTCTTTTGAAGTCGGGCACCAATACCTTCAAACTTACCGGACATGGCAACGTCAAAACGTTCCTTTTCTTCTGGGGCATAGTAGAATGTATGTGGATCAAACTCAGCAACAATAGCATTTAAATATACCGCAAACCAATCTTCACGTTGGCGCTCTTCAATATAATCATAAAGCTCATTCAAGGAGTTTAAAGTGGTTTGACGTGCTTCTTGCTCCAATTCAGACAGCGATTTTTTCTCCTTAGTTTCAAAAAGTCCATCGGCATTAGCTATAACATCTTCGCCTTCAACAGCCGTCATGTTCTGAACTTTTTTCTTATTAGAAAATGTATTTTCCTGTTGCGAAATCAAATCATCATAGTTGGCAATGGTAGAAAACTTAAGTTGCGTTCTCCAACGCTCTCTCATGTCTTTTTTTGATTTTACAAACTCTAGATTCTTGTATTCCGTATTGATCTCTTCTTGGATGCTATAGTCAAAAGAGTTCTCCAAAACATCCTTGTACATTGCTTTTGATTCTTCCAAACGTTTTAGCAAACGTTGGTGGGTCAAATTAAAGAATGCCAAATCATAGTTTTTTAACTGGTCATCGATCTGATCTTTATAAGCTTCAAATTCTTTGATGTCTGACGCGTAGAAGTATCTTTTAAAAGGATCCAATTGATCTAAATAACTTTTAAAAACCTGCTCTGAAAATTCATCATTTATCTCCTTAGGACTAAAATGCCCTTCACCAAGCACATAAGTTATCAACTGCATCAACAACTTATCTTTATCTGGATCGTCAAAAGTTTTCGTGGTAAAACTGCAAGACGCAAATGCCAACATAAGCGCCAACAATAAAATCTTATAATTCCTTTTCATAATATCTTTCATATGTTATAGTGGCATTATTAAGTCTAAACGCATTAGACGCTTTAATATTTTTCACTAAAGTAAAAGAAAAAACCATGCCAATAAAACCAATGCCTACTAATTTTTTGTTAAACCTCCTAGAATAGAGTAATACGGTCTATTTTATGTATTTTAGCAGACTTAATAGGATTGCAGAATGAAGAAAAAACCTTTGATTTTAGTAACTAATGATGACGGAATTACAGCGCCGGGGCTCCGCACCCTAATTGAAGTTATGAAAACCATTGGCGAGGTGGTAGTGGTGGCTCCTGACAGCCCACAAAGCGCGATGGGTCATGCCATAACGATTAATTCTACCCTATATGTTGAACAAGTCCAAATTGGCACTGACGACCTTAAAGAATACAGTTGCTCCGGCACTCCTGCCGATTGTGTAAAGCTAGCCGTAAAACAAATTTTGGGCAGACGCCCTGACATATGCGTTTCTGGTATAAATCACGGTTCCAACTCCTCCATTAACGTTATTTATTCAGGCACTATGAGTGCTGCGTTAGAAGCAGGGATTGAAGGCATTCCTGCAGTTGGTTTTTCACTTTGTGATTACAATTGGAATGCTGATTTTGAGGCTTGTAAAACCTATGTAAAAACCATTGTAGAAAATGTACTGGAACACAGTTTGCCTAATGGTGTAGTCCTCAATGTCAACATCCCAAATTTACCCAAAGAAGACATTAAGGGCATGAGAGTAAGCCGTCAGGCCAAAGCCAATTGGGAAGAAGAATTTGACAAACGTAAAAATCCGCAAGGCCGCGACTACTATTGGCTTACGGGTAAATTTGTCAATCTAGATCAGGGCGAGGACACCGACGAATGGGCACTAGACAACGGCTATGTATCTGTGGTGCCTGTCCAATTTGATCTTACCGCACACCATTGCATTCAAAACTTAAACTCTTGGAATTTAAATGATTAAAAAGGAACTATTTATCGGGTTTGTGGTAGGACTAATCGCCAATACCATAGGGTTTATTATCGCCATTCTTATTTTTGGAAATGGTGAAGATATTACGACTGCCTTTAGACAATCCTTAGCTCAAGGTTTTTTTAGCAAGCTGGTCAGTATGGGAGCCATACTAAATCTTGTTGCCTTTTTTCTTTTTTTAAAAGTGAAACGTGATTACCGTGCTCGTGGGGTGATTTTTGCCACCATAGTGGTAACAATCATTACTTTTATAATTAATTACAAATAAAAAACAGATAGATTTTTATTTATCTTTCGCACTATAACTGGTATTCTCAAAAGATGAAATATTATATAATTGCTGGTGAAGCCTCAGGAGATTTACACGGCGCCAACCTTATGAAAGCATTGCTGAAACAGGATACCGAGGCCGAATTTCGATTTTGGGGTGGCGACTTGATGCAGGCTGTTAGTCCAACCTTGGTAAAACATTATCGCGACTTGGCTTTTATGGGATTTTTAGAGGTGGTGATGAATTTAAAAACCATTACTCAAAACCTTGCACTTTGCAAAAAAGATATTGAAAGCTACCATCCAGATGTGCTGATTTTTATTGATTATCCGGGTTTTAATTTACGAATTGCCAAATGGGCCAAGCAAAAAGGGTTTAGAACCCATTATTATATTTCTCCGCAAATCTGGGCTTGGAAAGAAAACAGGATCCATGATATCAAACGGGACGTTGACAAAATGTACGTCATTTTGCCTTTTGAAAAGTCGTTTTACGAGGACAAGCATCACTATCCGGTCGAATTTGTTGGCCATCCATTAATAGATGCCATTGCAGACCGAACACAGGTTACGGAAATTGATTTTAGAACCAAACACAAGCTTTCAGACAAGCCTATTATTGCCTTATTACCAGGAAGTCGAAAACAGGAAATTCGAAAGATGCTCACCGTTATGTTGAGTGTGGTTAAGGATTTTGAAGCATACCAGTTTGTCATTGCGGGTGCGCCAAGTCAGGATTACGAATTTTACAGCAACTTTATCAAAAAAGAAAACGTGTCTTTTGTTGCTAACCAAACCTATGACTTATTAAGTTTATCGACTGCTGCTTTAGTTACGTCAGGCACTGCAACCTTAGAAACGGCATTGTTTAAAGTCCCGGAAGTTGTTTGTTACAAGGGCAGTTGGATCTCCTATCAAATTGCAAAACGCATTATTAATCTCGATTATATCTCCTTGGTTAATTTAATTATGGATAAACCCGTTGTAACGGAATTGATCCAAGCCGATTTTAACACCAAACGCTTAAAGAAAGAACTCCATGCCATTTTAGAAACCGATAAACGCGAAGCGCTTTTTATGGAATATTTTGAATTGGAGAAGAAATTAGGCGGCAAAGGAGCGAGTGAAAAAACAGCAAGATTGATTTATACAGACTTACAAAATATTTCTTAAGCACATTTGTTTAAGCTTTAAGGATTTTCAGAACATGGTTTATGGCAATGAAAAAAAAAGATGAACCTTAACTAAAATTGGTTATTTTTGGTAATCTTGTAAAATTCAACAATACTTTTAAAAAATTTCAGTTCTAGTCAGATGAAAACGATTATCCTCTTCCTGCTTGTAGCGATGACGCTAAGCAGTTGCAAATCTTCACAGAACATTGCAACTTTCAAACCTGAATCCCTTAAAATTGATTTAAAACCAGTAACATTAAGTACAAATTTCACCATTCCCATCGCACCCAAAACCATCGATTTATTTCCATTAGAAGACATCTCCTCAACTATATACTCTAGAGCCGATAGAATTATTGATTATGCCTTTGCCTTTGACGGCGTACGATATAAACGAGGTGGCACCACAAAAGAAGGGATGGATTGCTCAGGACTGGTAGTGACTACTTTTGACCGCGAAAATATTTCATTACCCAGAGTCTCCAGAGACATTGCACGTACTGGTGATAAAGTGGATATCAAAGAAGTGGGTAAAGGCGATTTACTCTTTTTTGCCACGCGTAGAAATAGTAGAACCATCAGCCATGTAGGTATTGTGACTACAGCTAGGGATGGTTTTGTGGAATTTATACATGCCAGTACTAGCAACGGGGTCATTGTTTCTAATATGGCAGAAAAATATTGGTACTTCGCATTTATTGAGGCTAGACGTGTGATATAGTAATTCTCTCAATTAACTTCTAAGTGCCAGACAATAATCTACTCATTATGCATAGTTATCCTTTCCATAATGACATAGACCATTCAAATATTAATTTCCAAAAAAGAATTTTTACAACCATTTCTGATAAGTTAATCGACACAAAACAATAAGCGCTTGGCTACTTGTTATAATAAATTGATATTTTTATCAAAAATTACCTTACAAATGAAAAAGATTGCCCTAATCCTTCTTCTATTGGTTGCATTTAGTAGTTGTAAAAGCCCTAAGCGCATCGTTACCACAAAATCCAAGGCTTCAAAAATTGATTCCAGATCAACTTCTTCAGCATCGGTAAATCCAGTAGCCGAAAATGTTCTTGATTATGCCATGAAGTTTGAAGGCGTTAAGTACAAATACGGTGGTACTACAAAAAAAGGTATGGATTGTTCGGGTCTTATTGTAACCTCCTTTAACAGTGAAAACATTTCCTTACCAAGAACTACCGGAGACTTGGCAGTAACCGGAGATTGGATTGATTTAAAAAAGGTAGAAAAAGGAGATCTCTTATTTTTTGCCACCCAAAAAAACAGTAGAACGGTTAGTCATGTAGGGATTGTTACAGAAGCAAGAGAGGGCAATGTTGAATTTATCCATGCCAGTACCAGTAATGGTGTGATGGTGTCCAACTTAGCCGAAAAATACTGGTACTTTGCCTTTGTACAGGCAAGACGTGTGCTATAATACTAATTTTTAGTAATTTAGAGCGCATGAAGTTAATTAATTTCGCGCTCATCAAGATTACATTAAGCCTTATACTGGGCATTCTCTTTGCGTTTTATGTTGATATTCCTCTAAGGAATACTGTTGCTACGGCTGTTGTCCTTCTTATAAGTCTCTCGGCAGTGCTAATTATTGAAAAAGGACGTTTGGTTAAATCCGCGATTTTTGGGATACTAACACTAATAACTTTCTTTGTTATCGGGGTCTTAACCTTCCAACTCCATGACCAGAAAACGTTTAAAACCCATTATACCCAACACATTGAACCCACCCGAGACTCTATAGCGTCCATTACGTTTCGTGTTAGGGAGGTCCTTAAACCCGGCGCGTATTACGACAAATATATTGTGGATATTCTACAAATCAACAAGCAATCGTTAGGCGGAAAAACACTTCTGAACGTTCAAAAGGACAGTCTCTGTAAACCATTTAAGGTAGATGATGTGTACCTTTCTAGATCTGCTCTAACAGATATGAATTCGCCTTTAAATCCGAATCAGTTCGATTATAAAGCGTACCTCCAAAAACAATACATCTACCATCAAATTTTCTCAAGTCGTGACCATCTTTTAAAACTTCCGTCAAGTACACAGACCCTCTTTGGACACGCCGCCATCTTGAGAGGTAGCATCAATTCAAAATTAAAGTCCAAAAACTTCAATCCAGATGAGTTGGCACTTATTAATGCCCTATTACTAGGACAACGTCAGGATATCAGCCCGGAAATTTATGACAGCTATTCCAAGGCTGGCGCCATACATATTTTGGCAGTCTCAGGATTGCACGTCGGAATTTTAATCTTGCTAAATTCACTTTTTAAGCCTTTGGAATATCTTCGGCACGGTAAGCTTATCAAAACGCTCATCATTGTGGGTGTCTTATGGAGTTTTGCCATCATTGCCGGATTGTCAGCATCAGTCACCAGAGCGGTTATGATGTTCAGTGTGGTGGCCATTGGAATGAATTTAAAGCGACCTGCAAACATTTATAACACCTTAGTCATTTCTATGTTTTTCTTGTTACTCTTCAAACCTTTATTTCTTTTTGATGTGGGGTTTCAAATGAGTTATTTGGCGGTCATTGCCATAGTCAGCATTCAGCCGTTACTAAATAAATTATGGCAGCCAAACTCTACTCCTATCAAAAAGTTATGGCAAATATTTACCGTTACTTTGGCGGCGCAAATTGGTGTCATCCCCATAAGTTTATTTTATTTTCATCAATTCCCGGGCTTGTTCTTCTTGTCTAACCTAGTTATTATTCCTTTTTTGGGGGTTATTTTAGGCCTTGGTATCGTGGTCATTCTTTTAGCGCTCATGAACATACTCCCCTTCTGGATTGCCGACCTATATGGTAGCATCATTAGTTGGATGACTCATTTTGTGCGATGGGTGTCACTACAGGAGCGTTTTGTATTTAAAGACATTTCCTTTGAATTGCCACAGGTTTTCACGGCTTACTCTTTAATACTCGCCATTTTGTTGTTACTGCAGAAGCAAAATTTCAAACGCTTGACGGTAGTTATGGTTAGTGTACTAATCTTTCAATCGACTTTAATTTTTGATAAGAAAAAAAACCGAATCGATGCGTTTATAGTCTTTCATAAAAGTAGGCATAGTCTGATTGGTTTCAAATCAAATGCCACACTTGAGATATTTCACAATTTGGATAGCACTGTCGCTAACTCAGAAAACAGTATAAGAAATTACAAAGTTGGAAACTCCATAATATCGATCAGCCACGACACTTTAGAAAACATTTACATCTTCAATACCCAAAAAATTTTAGTTATTGACAGTTCAGGAATTTATAACATCCCGCAGTTTCTTCCGGATTATGTGGTTTTAAGAAATTCGCCTAAAATTAATCTGGACCGGTTGCTCGATGCCATAAAACCTAAACTGGTCATTGCAGATGGAAGTAATTATAAATCTTATGTACAACGATGGGAGACGAGTTGTACAACGCAAAAAATCCCTTTTCACTTAACCAGTGAAAAGGGAGCATTTATTTTAGAGCGATAATCCTAACAAAAAAAATGATTCTTTTATTGGGATTTGTTTGGTATCATCCCTTGAATTCAGGTTTAAAAGCTGTGTAATAAGCATTAAAATCGTCCTGGGTTTTCATTTCCTTATGTGTGTCTTTCAAAAACATCTTAAGGTATAATTCTAATTGCTGTGGTTTTTGATAACCTCTTACCGGAAAGATTAAATCGCCATTTTCATCAAAAAACACCACTGTTGGGTAAGCATTTACTTGTAGCGCACGGGTTAAATCATGTACACTGTTCCTTCCATTGGCCTTTTCAGGCTTATAACTTTTATTGAAATAACTGTTATTTTTATACTTAACCACTTCATTCCCTTCGCCATTAAACTTTACAGCATAGTAATGCTGATTCACATATTTAGCGACATCAGGATTTTGAAAGGTATTTTTATCCAACATTTTGCATGGCCCGCACCAATTGGTATAAACGTCCATCATGATTTTTTTGGGTTTCTTTTTTTGAAGAGCGAGCGCTTCTTCAAAAGTAACCCAATTGATCTGTTGTGCGATACTGTTGAATGACATTAACATAGCTAATATCACTAACAATCCAATCTTCTTCATATGACTAATTTTTTACAAATTTAGAAAGTTAAAGCAAAAAACGCTCCAAAGATGGCCCTTTTCACGTTTATTTAACGATTGCTGTAACACTAAAATTAAGTTCAGAAGGATATACAATTCGATAAAAAGAAAAACTACTTTCCTACATCTCTGTAAAGAGAAGAATAAACAATCCTGTAGGATGGCCTAAAACCCTGTCCTTAAAAAGATTTTCAATATCGGGATTCATAATGTACTCCTAGTTTATGTTTTCTTTTTGGGCTAAATCAAATTTTTCCTGTTCTCTGATTTCTCTTTCATTATCCTCAGCACCGTGGGTTAAACGTTTTAAAGGTTTTAACAGTGCAAGAACTAAGATTCCAAAGAGTACAGTAAAAATGGTGATTCCAGAAAACACGGCGTATTCACCATATTCAGATGCATTTTCTCCCAGAATACCAGCCACTTTATTACCCAATCCTGTGGCTGCAAAATACACACCCATCATTAAGGATGCATATTTTATTGGAGCCAATTTGGTGATAAATGATAAGGCCACCGGAGAAGAACACAACTCTCCAATGGTGTGGAATAAATACGCAAAAACTAACCAATACATTGCAGAACTACCGTTTGCATTGTATTCTCTAGCGGCAAATATCATAAAAACAAAACCAAGTCCCATTATCATGGTACCAATGGCCATCTTAAACAAAGACGATGCCTCTTTACCTTTTAGCTTCCGTTTTGCCCAATACCCAGCAACAAGTGTTGCAAAAATTATAATAAATCCAGCGTTTAATCCTTGGAACCAAGTGGCCGGAATTTCCCAACCCCATAACATCCTATCGGTATTTTGTTTGGTGTAAATACTCATCAACCCCCCAGCTTGCTCAAAGGCTCCCCAGAATACAATAACAATAAGGAATGATAGCAAGAGCACCAAAAATCTATCTTTCAGAATTTGGGTGTTAAGATTTTTATAAATCATCATCATTACTCCTGCAACCAGCGCGATAAAAATATACAGTGCGGTGTACGCCCAATTATCAACACCGTCATAGGTAAAACCAGCATATACGGCATAGGCGCAAATTAACAGCACCACGCCTAATTGAAGAGGTGATTGCGATAAGTTGGAGAAGAGTTTCCCTAAAGACACATCCTCTTTCTTTTCCTGTTCGGTTGGTTTGTTACCTACATGTACCAAATACTTTTGTCCGTATAAATACACTCCTAAGCCGAATAACATCGCAATACCTGCAAGACCGAATCCATAATGCCATCCTATTGTTTCACCTACATAGCCTACAATAAAAGTTGCGAGCAAAGATCCTAAGTTGATTCCAATGTAAAAGATGCTAAATCCTTTATCACGTCTGATATCGCCCTCTTTATAAAGACCACCAACCATTGTTGAAATATTAGGCTTTAGCAAGCCCACACCTAAAATAATCAAGGCTAGACCTGTGTAAAATGCCCACATTTGGTCAAAAGCCAGAATGCCATGACCAGCCACCAGTATTAAGGCACCATAAAGCACCGCTTTTTTCTGACCGAAAACTTTATCAGCGAGCATGCCACCCGGAATGGACATCACGTACACTAACATGGTATACCAACCGTATAGCATAATAGACTGAGAATCCAGCCACCCCAGACCTGGATTATCTGCTGTTGTTTTTTGAACTAAATAAAGCGTTAATAAGGCTCTCATGCCATAGTACGAGAAACGTTCCCACATCTCTGTAAAAAACAAGATATAAAGTCCGACGGGATGCCCCCAAAGTTCTCTTTGACTAGGTTGAATTGTTGCTGTACTTGACATAAGATTATAGATTAGTTAGTATTTATAAATTCCTAGAAGAGTGTCAAAATCAATTTGTATTTCGGAAAACATCCAATTGAAACATCCTTACTACACTCAACCATTTAATAGTTGGGTTCTAATAGTGCTGAAGAAAGAGTCTGTTAGAAATTTTAGACAATTTTTTCAGCACTCCACACCTTACCTATTCTGACCTTCAATTCTAATTGTGAAGGTGTTCTTAATTTATTCCATGCATCATTTTCTTCAACTTCCTATTAAATAGCAAGAGCATTACTGCAGCAAATAGCGGAATAGCGGCAATGATTATAAAGAAGGTGGATAAAGAGTATGTTTCAGATATTTTGTCAATATAAGCACCCGTCCAACCCGCAATAAAATTGGCAATTGCTGAAGCAGTAAACCAGAGACCGAATAACATTCCGACGAATTTTTTAGGGGATAGTTTACTGACATAGGATAGTCCAACTGGAGACAAGCATAATTCTCCCATTGTATGGAAGAAGTAGGCTAAAATTAACCAAATCATACTTACCGAAGCTGTTTTTGCTCCTTGTGGAATACTCATACTTCCATAAGAAAGCGCAAAGAAACCAACGGCAACTAGTATAAGTCCTAAAGCAAACTTCACAGGTCCGGATGGATCCCATATTTTTTCCCATAGTTTACTGAAAGATGATGCTAGCGTAATAATAAAGAATGAGTTTAATATTTGAAACCATGATACGGTTACCTCAGTTGCTTCTAAAGAAAACTCACGGTAGACTTTCCATATGCCCAACACCCAAATAATTGCAAATGAAATGGTGGTAAATATGATGGTCATTGGATACTTAATGTAAATTTTCTTTCCTAAACCAACCAAGACATAGGTTACTACCGCCATTGGAAAAATAGTCAGCAAGGCATCTACCCACTTAAATATAATTCCAGAACTGCCGGTCAAGGCTCTTTGCGTATAATCTTTGGCAAACAATGTCATTGACCCCCCAGCTTGTTCAAAAGCAAAAAAGAAAAATATACTGGCAATCATTAACACTGAAACCACAATTAAACGGTCTTTTACGATATGTGGCGCTAACACTTCATCATCCTTCTCTCTTTCAGCCGTTGCCAACTTCTCTGCTTTAGTAGCGTGCGTTCCTACGCTTCCAAATATTTTTTGTCCAAAATAGAATTGCAGCATTCCGAAGAACATAAATACACCGGCTAAACCAAACCCGTAATGCCATCCAATTTTTTCTCCGATATAGCCACACAATAACATTCCTAAAAAGGCACCTGCATTAATACCCATGTAGAAAATAGTATAGCCTGCATCTTTTTTAGTACTCGTATCTGGATATAACTGTCCAACCATTGAAGAAATGTTAGGTTTAAACATACCGTTACCCATGATCATAAGCGCCAACCCCAAATAGAAGAAGTAAGGCGTAAAGCCTTCCAAGGCCATAGAGGCATGCCCTAAGGTCATGATTGCTGCACCAATAAGAATCGCTTTTCTATAGCCGGTAAACCTATCGGCAATAAATCCTCCCAATAAAGGGGTCAAATATACCAAGCCTGTATATAAACCATAGAGTTTTAGGGCTTCTTCATTAGTCCAGCCCCAACCTCCGCTAAGGAGCTCGCTGACTAAGAAAATAGTTAATAATGCCCGCATCCCGTAATAACTGAAACGCTCCCACATTTCTGTAAAAAACAATACAAACAATCCAGCAGGATGTCCCATTACCATTTGATCATCAATACCCTGCTTCTGTAGGTGAACAATCAGTCCGGGATCTCTATCTTGACTCATATAAAAAATTTAGTTTAAAGGTTTTCATTAATAAAATTCGTCATTTTGGTATACAGATGCAACCTTGTGTTGCCACCATAAATACCGTGGTCATTGTCAGGGTAGATCATCCATTCAAACTGTTTGTTGGCCTGTATGAGTGCTTCCACCATTTGCATAGTATTTTGCACATGTACATTATCATCACCTGAACCGTGTATCAATAAGAAATTTCCTTTCAATTTATCCACGTGATGTATTGGAGAATTCTCGTCATAACCCGAAGCATTTTCCTGTGGAGTAGTCATGTAGCGTTCCGTATAAATAGAATCGTAAAAACGCCAACTTGTTACTGGGGCAACTGCAATGGCCATTTTAAACACATCATTGCCTTTAAATAAGGCATTACTACTCATAAATCCGCCGTAACTCCAACCCCAAATGCCCATGCGGGCTTTATCAATATAAGATCTTGAGCCTAACAATTTAGCGGCATCAATTTGATCTTCAACTTCATATTTACCCAATTCATTTTGAGTTACCTTTTTAAAATCAGCACCCTTAAATCCTGTTCCTCTACCGTCTACACAAGCCACAATATAGCCTTGTTGCGCTAAGAAATAATACCAATAATCATTGGCGCTGTTCCAGCTATTTTTCACAGACTGAGAACCCGGACCTGAATATTGAAACATAAATAATGGATAGGTTTTAGAGGCATCAAAATCGGTCGGCTTAATCATCCACATATTCAAATCGTTGCCATTAACGGCTATGGTGCTAAATTCTTTGGCTGGAAGGTTATAAGCTTCCAAATTCTTTTCCAAAGCGTTATTATCTTTGATCACTTTAACCAACTTCCCATCTTTTGCGGTATGCAAGGTATAGGTTGGAGCTGTGGTAGCGCTAGAATAGGTATTGATGAAATACGTAAAATCAGCACTGAAATCGGCGGAATTGGTGCCGTCTTGTTGTGAAAGACGCTTCTTGTTCTTCCCATTCGTTTTTATGGAATAAACATCTCTATTGATAGAACCGTTTTCTACCGACTGATAAAAAATGGTGTTGTTCTGTTCATCAAAACCGTAATAAGCGGTCACTTCCCATGGGCCCTTTGTAATCTGATTGATCAACTTACCCTCTTTTGAATACAGATAGATATGATTGTAACCATCCTTTTCTGAAGTCCAGATAAAACTGTTGTCCTTTAAGAAGGTGAGATTATCCGTAACATCAACATAGGCATCATCCTTTTCTTCTAAAACCAGTTTAGAAGACATATCAGTGGCGTTAATCACCCATAAATCGAGTGCATTTTGATGTCTATTGGTATACTGTGCACTTAACACATTGGCATCAGTAGTCCATTTAATCCGTGGAATATAGAAATCTGAATACGGTTTATCCACCTTAACGTCATTGATCTTTTTTGATTTTAAGTCATAAATATGTAATGATACAAGCGCATTCGCTTCTCCTGCCTTAGGATATTTAAACACTAATTGATCAGGATAGAGCTCCTTACCGTAGATGTCCATAGAAAATTCCGGAACATCTGTTTCATCAAAACGGATGAACGCCAAATAGGTTCCGTCGGCATTCCATTCAAAAGCACGTACAAAGGCGAACTCTTCTTCATAGACCCAATCCGTTATGCCGTTAATGATTTTATTCTTCTCACCATCTGTGGTGAGTTGGGTGGTTTGATTGTTTTCAAGATTTTTGATGTACAAATTGTTGTTCAAACCATAGGCTACTATAGTGCCGTCAGGAGAAAAGGTAGGTTCTTGAATCTTTTCATCGGCAATTTTAACCAAGGTTTTCGTTTGCGTGTCATACACATAAAAAACTCCTAACGTAGAATGGCGAAAAATGGATTCTACCTCAGTAGCCAAGATGATTTTGCGTTCATCCTTACTAAAGGTATAGTTTGAAAAAGTAGAAATGGCTTCCAAATTGGAAGAATTGACCAAGGTTTCAACTTTAGACAATGTTTTGTAATCATAAACATCTATTGCGGTTGAACCTTTTTCATTGTTGAGAACGGAGTACTGTTTGCCGTTATTCATGGAATGTAAAGATTGCATTCCTTGGGTTCTAAACGTACCATTCCAGATGGCATCGAGGGTAATTTCCTTGTTTTGGGCTGAGGCTAAAACAGTTACCAAAAAACAGATAAACAAGGAACTTTTTAAATACTTCATGAAGGGCTTTATTTCTGATAAAATGCTGTCAAGTTTACTAAAAATTATGCAAAAACACTAACCTTTAATAGTTAAAAACGTAAAGCTAGACTTTGCGTCTTTATATTCCTAACAAGAATACTATCTTTGCATTTATAAACTTCCCTTATGCGTAAACCAATTAAAGGCTTTTCCAAACTGTCAAAATTAGATAAAATTGAATGGATTGCTGCCACTTATTTCACAGATGCAGATGCCGCAAAACACGCCATTACACAATATTGGAATACTGACCAAAAGCTGCAACAGCTTCATGATGAATTTATAGAAAACACCATTACCAATTACTACCTGCCTTTTGGTGTAGCACCCAATTTTCTGATCAACGGAAAATTGTACACCATACCTATGGCTATTGAAGAAAGCTCGGTAGTGGCTGCCGCCAGTAAGGCTGCCAAATTTTGGTTGAACCGTGGCGGATTTAAGAGCACAGTAATTTCTACCACCAAAAATGGTCAGGTCCATTTTATGTATCAGGGCGATTTTGACAAGCTGCAACAGTTTTTTAAAGCGGTAAAACCTAAGCTTATTGAAGATTCCCAGCACATCACCAAGAGTATGAAAAAGCGTGGCGGCGGCATATTAGATATTAAATTAATAGATAAATCCGAACACTTAAAGGATTACTACCAGCTACACGCCACTTTTGAAACGTTGGATGCCATGGGCGCCAATTTTATCAACTCCTGTTTGGAGCAATTCGCGAAAACCTTTAAAACTGAAGCGCTCCATTTTGACGATTTTTCAGAAGCTGAAAGTCGCATTCAGATAGTCATGAGCATTCTCTCCAACTATGTGCCTGATTGTTTGGTACGCGTTGAAGTGTCTTGTCCTGTTGAAGATTTAAGCGAAGACCAATCCATAACTGCAAAAGAATTTGCACATAAATTTGTTCAAGCCGTGAAGATTGCAGAAATAGAACCTTACAGAGCTGTTACACATAACAAGGGGATCATGAACGGTATTGATGCCGTGGTATTGGCCACAGGCAACGATTTTAGAGCGGTTGAAGCTGGTGTTCACGCCTACGCCTCCCGCAACGGATCTTACAGCAGTCTTTCCCATGCTGAAATTGTAGACGAGGTGTTCACCTTTTGGATGGAAATTCCATTAGCATTGGGGACGGTTGGTGGTTTGACCAATTTACACCCTTTGGTTAAAGTAGCTTTGGAAATGTTAGATCAACCAACCGCCAAAGAGCTCATGCAAATTGTTGCGGCAGCTGGTTTAGCGCAAAATTTTGCCGCCTTACGCTCCCTAACCACTACGGGCATTCAAGAAGGGCATATGAAAATGCATTTAATGAACATGCTCAACCAGCAGCATGCTACGAATAACGAAAAAGAAATAATCATAGCCCATTTTAAAAACAACACCGTTACTCACAGTGCGGTGGAGACTGCCCTAAGCAATCTCAGAAGGATGCGTAATGATTAATAATTGACCACTGACTTTACAGTATTCATTAAATTGTAATACCATAACCTTTGAACCCAACAAGCAATACGTTTTATAGCAACGGCAAATTACTCATCACAGGAGAATACCTCATTTTAGATGGCGCATTGGCCTTGGCTATCCCTACAACATACGGACAGTCTCTAACTGTTGAACCGGGTCAGGACGACCTTTTGCAATGGAAAAGTTTTGATCATCTTGGAAATGTATGGTTTGAAGCAACACTGTCTTTAAACAATGGGTTTGGAGCTTTAGAAACCAACGACGCCCCAATTAGCGAACGATTGCTCCAAATATTAAAGGCCATAAAAAAGCACAATCCGTCATTTTTAAGTACTGATTCGGGTGTAAAAGTTTCCAGTAACGCGGATTTTCCCAAAAATTGGGGATTAGGGACCTCTTCCACTTTAATCAACAATATGGCCCAATGGGCAAACGTTGACGCCTATAGATTATTGGAAGACACGTTTGGCGGGAGCGGTTATGATATTGCTTGTGCACAGCACAATGCACCACTCACCTATCAATTGGAAGCCAACCGGAGGACTATTATAAAACGGCATTTCAATCCGCAGTTTAAACATCAGTTGTATTTTGTGTATTTAAATAAAAAACAGAACAGTAGAGACGGCATTGCATCGTACCAAAACAACAAAACCAATATTACCAGTGCGCTTTCTGAAATCAACGCCATTACCAATGATATGCTCAGCTGCACTACTTTAGAAACGTTTCAGTTTTTAATGGACAGTCATGAAAGCATCATCTCTCAGATCATCAAACAACACCCTGTGAAGGAACGTCTTTTTAAGGATTTTAAAGGGAGTATAAAAAGCTTGGGGGCTTGGGGAGGTGATTTTGTTTTAGTGGCTTCAGAACACCATCCGAAGGCGTATTTTAACCAAAAAGGTTTTGACACTGTCATTCCGTATGCAGAGATGATCCTATAAAACAGAACATCTTACTTAGAATCCAAAAGAATTCCAATACAAACATCAGTTTAAAAAACACAAAAAGAGAGGTCTTAAATTTTAAGACCTCTCTTTTGTATAATGAATTTAAAAACTACTAGTAGAAGGTAGCTCTATTGTCGTCAATTTCAGCAGCTTCTTTTAAAGCTTCGTAGGCTTTAATTTGCGCAGCATTTAATCGTGAACCATTTAATCTGTTCGCAATGGCTTGGTAACTGTCTAATTTAGGTGCAGCAGTCTTTTTAGTCACTTGTACCATAAACACACCTCTATTACCATCAATCAATTTAGAGGTTTCACCTTCTTTCAATCCAAAAGCAGTACCTACAACCTTTGGTTCCAAACCTGCTCCTGAAAGCGTTGGGTTTTTCATGTTTACAGCAGTTGCAGTAGATACAGATACATTTTGACTTTGTGCTACGGCCTCTAATGTTGAACCTGAAATTTTCTCACGGATCAATTTTGCTTTCTTTTCTTTTCTGATTTCAGGAATCACAGTGGCAGATGCAGCCTCTGGCGTCATCAATCCTTTTTTATTGACCGCAGATACCTGAACAACAGCATAACCCACCCCTGGTATAGAGAAACGCTTGAAGTCTCCTACTTTAGTCCCATTTTCAAAAGCCCAACGTACAATTGCTCTTTGGCTACCTAATCCTGGGATATTTTCGTCCAATTCCTTAATATTGTTTACAGGTCTAACAATCACATCATTTTCTTTTGCAACCTCTTGGAAATCTTTATCCTGAAGTGCTATTTCAAATTTTGAAGTTCTGTTGAAAACATCATCAATTGTATTTTCAGAAGCTTCGATGGTTTGCGCAAGAGTTGCCACTTTAACCATACGTGTTTTAGCTTTCTGATCTAAGATTTCTATGACGTGGAAACCAAAATCAGTTTTCACAACACCAAGATCTCCTTTATTGTTTTCAAATGTGTAATCTCTAAATTCTGGCACCATTGAATTATAAGCGTACCAGTCTAATACACCTTCTTTTTCATTACTGACCTTGTCAATAGAGAAATCAAGTAAATCAGCAAATTTAGAACGGTTACCTTTAATAATGTTCAATAAACTATCTGCAGTTGCTTTTGCTTCAGTTTCAGTTTGAACCGTTTCTGGGCCTGCCGCACGGGATCCTACAAAAGGAATCAACAAATGTCGAGATTTTACAGAGTCCGGCATGAATCTTTCTTCAACAACCTTTGTAATCTTGTACATATTATTGTCTTTGTAAGGTCCGTAATATTGCCCAACACTCAAATTGAAAATACTATCCTGCGCTACATCTGGCAAGCTTGATTTTGTTACAAATGTATTCGTATACTTTACATCAGAGTTTGCGTTGATAAATCCTTCAATATCTTTAGTCGCTTTAAAACCAACAACAGTATCATTCAATTTAGATACTTCGTTATACTCCACTCTTGTATCCAACATAGCAACCACGTTGTCCTTAACAGCATTTTCATCTTCTAAAGATGCAGACTCTGTAAATTGAACAAAATTGATATCTCTTGAAGCCTCCACTTCATATCTTGCTTTGTGTTTGTTGATATAATCTGAAATTTCAGATTTAGAAACCTTCACGGCACTATCGTCAATTGAGGTATAGGGTACTTGAACAAATTTTACATCAACATTAGCACTTTCCATGGTGTATTCAACCTCAGCCTCAGCAAGTGTTGCACCAACGCCTGCTTTAATCATGTTAAAATACGCTTGTTCTTTAGCACCAACAGCAATAGCATTTTCATTATTTACCCATTCCGCATAATTGATTTGGAAGTTTCCAAGTGGCGCTCTCTCTGGAGAAATGGCTTTTAAATTGGCAATAAATTCATTCAATCTGTTTTCATCAAAAATTCCAGCTTCATTAGTGAATTCCGGATAGGTTGAAAAACTATTTCTCAAAAGATTGCGCATTTGATCTTTTTCTACCGAAAGACCTAAGCCTTCAAATTGATTTTCCAGAACCGCACGTCTCACTTCCTGCTCCCAAACTCTATTCATTGTTTGAGTAGTTGTGGCACTAGGCCCCATTTGACGTTGCATGTTTTCAACATTGCCCATAAACTCATCACGGTTAATGTCAGTGCCATTAATTGTAGCAATGGTATCCTGATCACCAAAAGCACTACTGTTTCTGAACAAGTCAGAAAGCACGAAAGCGAATAAGGCCATTGCGATAATTGCAATAAGGAAAATTGAGCGTTGTCTAATTTTATTTAAAACTGCCATTTTATTGTATAAGTTAGAAAATATAGTGCGCGAAAATACCAATTTCTATCAAATAATAAAAGTAGAACTCTATTTATTAATTTAATATTGAATTGTTTGTCATATGCCTTGGATAATCACGAATGACGATTGACGATTGACGATTGACGATTGACGATTGATGATTGATGATTGACGATGCACTATTCACAATTCAACATTCAACATTCAACATTCAAAATTCAACATTCAAAAGTGCCAACTAATCCTCATGAAGCACCCTCAAAGACACCAAGTCAATTTTTGTAGTAGAAACTTCTAAGATTGTAAACAGATAATTCTCTATCTGAATTTGATCATTGACATGCGGAATTTCTTCAGTTTCATCAACGATCAACCCACCCAAAGTTTCGTAATTTTCACCTTCTGGCAGATTCAATTTGTAAACTTCGTTGATGTAGTCTACTTCCAAGCGTGCCGAAAATTTATAATTAGAGTCGTCTAGCTTTTCTTCAATCAATTCAATGGTATCATGCTCATCTTCAATCTCACCAAACAATTCTTCAATAATATCTTCTACTGTAATGATACCAGAAGTACCACCATATTCATCAATCACCACAGAAATACTTTTTCGTTTTTTGGTAAGCACATTTAGTACGTCCTTAACCAACATGGTCTCCGGCACAAACTCTACGCCCATTACTACAGATTGGATGTCCTTTGGTTTTTTGAACAATTCAAAAGAATGGACATAGCCCACAATATCATCAATAGTATCTTTATACACCAAAATCTTGGACAACCCTGAAGAGGTGAACAATCCGTTTAAGTTTTTAATGGAATCGTTAATGTCTACTGCAATAATTTCAGTACGCGGCAACATGACTTCCCTAGCTTTTACCTCAGAAAAATCGAGTGCATTTTGGAAGATTTGTATTTCGCTATCAATTTCATCGTGTTCTTCAACAGATTCCATTTGTTCGCTAATATAATTGCCTAATTCTACTTTAGTCATCACCAATTGCACATCGTCTCCGCCAGTCTTAAAAAAGCGCTTTAAAATCATGTTGGAGATCCAGATGATAAAATCGGAGACCCAAGAGAACAATCCATAAAAAAAGTAGGCAGGAACTGCTAATATTTTTAGAAGAGAATTGGCATAAATTTGAAAAAATACTTTAGGAAGAAACTCTGCCGTAATTAAGATCAGTAATGTAGAAATGATGGTTTGCGACAACAAACTCAAATCATTCAACATATAATTTAGGAAGCCATAATCTGTAGGCAAAAGCGATTTGAACCAATTGACCAATTTAGCGCCCATCAAAAAGCCATAGACCACTAATGCAATATTGTTACCAATAAGCATGGTTGCAATAAATTTAGAGGGCTTAGCGGTTAGTTTTGTAAGGGTTTTGGCTAGAAAATCATTTTGTTTCTTCGCAATTTCTATGTGAATCTTATTAGAGGACACATAGGCAATCTCCATGCCTGAAAAAAAAGCTGATAAGATGAGGGACAAAATAATGATAAGGGCATTACCGTCCATAAATTATTGGTTGTTATTCATTTTTTTTCTGAAATGCTTTTTAAAGAAATACATTCCAACGGCCAAAACCGAAAAAAACAAAAGCATATAGGCCTTAGATCGATCTTCATTCCATACTCTAACCGTCTCATAGATAAAGAACACAGCTATAAATAAATAAATGTACTGGATGATTTTTTGAAGCATTTTAATGAATCATTATAATTAGCTACAAAGATAACTAATTATTTATCTGAACTTAAATTTAAAATTGCTGATTTGAGTTGTGGGATGAAAAGTTGGTATCAATGCAGGAAGCTACTGAGAGGTATCTTCATCTAAATACACTGTACTGGTCACCTCGCTGATCCCGAAGCTAGTAAAATCGCGACTGGAATCAAATGCATTTCCGGTGACTATTTTTGTAGGCGAAACATATTTTATGGGCTTGTTAGAAAATACCCAATCGCGCTTTTGATCATAAAACAGCTGTTGCGCAAAAATACTGTCTTTGGTTTCTGTAGTAATAAGGACGTTGCCTCTTAAATCAATCAAATCTGTATCATTATACACAATGGCATAATCAGCAACAATGACACTTTTTTTATTGCGTTCATCATACAAATTGAGAAGAATGCCGTCAGGAAATTCGTTATAGGAAAATTCCCTATTAGAAAAATCCAACATTTTAGAACTGATCAGATTTGCTTTTAAGCGCCCAGAATCTGTGTACTTTAAATTCATGTTTTCAGCAATCCCTATAGGCTCATTTTGAAGAACGCCAATTTGCTGTACCTCTTTAAAGTTGTTTTTACACGAAAAAAACATAGTCATAGCGAATGCTATGACTATGTTGAATAAATTATGTGATGTTTTTTGTGTCATTTATATTTTTGGAACGGTCACACTTAAACCTATCCAGCATCCAATTCTAATTGTTTGTCCACCGTTTCCTGCTGTAAATATTTCAGCTCTTTGAGGTGCAGTACCGTCATAGCTAGCAGCTAATTGCTCAGCATATGACCTTAAATTAGCATCTACTCTACCCGCTTTTCTAGCTTCAGCAGCTGCTAACCAGAATACCGCTCTTTTGTTAAACTGTGTATCTCCACAATTGTTTGCACTTGACGCATACATTTGAGCAATTTCAATATGGGCTCTACCATTAGATGGGTTTAAAGCCAATGACTTTTGGAAGTAAGTTCTTGCAGCACCGTAGTTGCCTTGAGATTTTAAACTCTTACCAAAATTCATTGCCAATCTTGATTTTTTCAATGGATCTTTTTCAAGATCATACGATTGATCCAAATATGGTTTTGCTTCTTTCTCCTTACCTTGTTTCATCAACAAATTGTACACAAAGAATTTTGTCTCTGCAGATGGTGATGAAGCGTCATAAGCTTTTACCAAATCAGTATATAAAGGATCATCAGTACATTCTTTGTTGTACATTCTACTTACAGCACGTTTCAACCAGACTGCGTCAGTTTTATACTTGTCAAAGTCTCTTGTGTATAATGGAATCAATACTTCACAATTGGCCAATTTACCAAGCTTGCTGTCAATACTACCTGAGATCTTCTCATAGTTATCCAAATAGCTTTCGTATTGCTTTTTATACTGTGCTTCTTTTTTGTCTAATTCTGTTCCTGCTTCTTCCTTTTCAACAAGTGGGTTTAGCTTTTGAGTGTAATTGTCAATCTCTTGTCCAATCTTATCACTAACATCGTCATATTTATTAAAGACATCTAAAACCTCAACCTCTTTGGCATCATGCATATCTACAATTGTTGAGAAATACACATATAGGCCTTTTGGATTGGTAAAGCTTTCAGGCGCTTTTTTGTAAACTTCATCAAAAGCATCATATACTTGTTTGTTGCTTAAGCCTAAAGCGTCTCTATGGTCATATTTCAACATGGCTTTATCCTGAAGGATATCTCCTGCTTTATATTTGTTTGGAAAGTTAACAAGACCTTCATCCCAAAGTTTCATCAAATCATTTACATAATTGAGTTGCTCTGTTCCGGTTGTATTATCTATTTTATCTTTTAAAACTCTTTCACCATAGTAATAAATAGCGTAATTGAATTTTGGGCATTTGCTGCGAAGCTTCATAAATGGTTCATAGGCTTCATTAAACTTCTTACTTTTAGCGTAATCATTTAACATTGTTAAGTTTAGCATACATTCTTCATCCTGTTGTGCAAAACCAACATTGAAACCCATAAACAACGTAAGTAGGAGTAAAGTAACTTGTTTTTTCATCGTTTTAAATTTATTCAGTTAATTATATTTTCGTTTCTGGAACCATCTATCATTTAAAGATAAACTAATTTGCAAATTCATAAAATTTTCTTGAATCAAATTCGCTTTAGTTGTTCCTCTCTTACCGAGTTCGAATCCGATATTGGCATTTGAGAACACGTTTCCAACTGGTAACCCAACTCCAAAAGATATGCCAAACTCATTAATGGTCTCATTATTTATTTCTAGACCGGTGTTTTCAAAATGCACACCAGCTCTATAAACGATTCTATCCCAGTAACTTGAAAAAGAATTATAGTTAGGAATATAAAATCCGCCAAGAGCAATGGTGGACGCGTTAACAAATTCATTATTGTTAATAGTAAAGATTGGATTGCCAAATTCGCTGGTATTTATAAATGTATATTCTGCTCCTGCGAACCACTTTTGAGGCTGGCCAATACCCGCTCCAAATGAGAATCTGGATGGTAAGGTCAAATCTGTATTTTTCAGGTTTTGACTTTCCAAATCTGCTTCAACCGTATTGATAACACCTTCTTGCTCTGTTGTAACATTCACAACCACTGTTGAGAATGCCCTCTGGTTTTCAGATTTAAGTTTGCTTTTTGGCATATATGTTAGGCCTGTACTTAATTGCAATTTATCTGTCACCATAGTTTTATACGTCAAACCAAAGTTAAGATTGATACCACTTAAATCAGAGCGATTATTTTCTTTGGATAAATACTGCAGTGGTTCGCCATCAAGGTAAGTAAACTGAAGAGCACTATTTTGGACGCTTCCAAAATTATAGCTCGCGTCTATACCTACAGCTAAGCTAGTCGTAATTTGATAGCCTAAGCCTACAAATGCTTTATTGAGTCCGCCTTCACCTTTATAGCGATTATCCAAATTGCCCTCATCGTTTGACGACTCCAATTTATATCCTACTGAGCTATAGGGCAACAAACCGAAACCAAATCCGAATTTCCCCATGGGCACAGCAAGTGCTAAATAATCAAAGGTTGTAGCGTTGACCTTCTGGCTCTCGCTTTCGGTTTTAAGATTTAAATTACTAGAACTTCCACCCACCGTAAACTTGATGGGTCTACTTTCATTATTCCATACTTTAAGGTTATTGCCAGCAAATCCTGCTGGATTACGCAAGTTAACGTGGATGCTGTCCGTAAAAATACTCAAGCCACCCATACTCCTGTTTTCTACTGTTCCTTTAAATTTTAAAGATCCAATGCCATAAAATGAATAAGGAGATGCTGTTCCCGTTTGAGCTTGCGCCTGAATGGCGAAAACGGCGATGAAAACTATTACAAGTTTTTTTATCATTAGTGTGTGTTATATTCTAAAATAAAGTTCAATCCCTCTAAAAGAAAATTAGAGTTGGCAAATATGCTATTTTTTAATTGCTTTGACAAGAAAATGCTATCACCACCTGTTAAAATAACTGTTAAATCTGGATATTTTTCTCGATATTCATCGATGACCCCGTCAATTTCTTTGATAATCCCAATCACTACTCCTGAGTGAATTGCGCCTGCGGTTGTATCTCCAACGATGGTTTTTGGCACCTCAGTATCCAATAACGGAAGATTTGCGGTCAATTGATGTAAACTTTTATACCGCAAACGTATACCAGGAGAGATAGCGCCTCCCAAATAATCATTATCTTTTGTTACAAAATCATAGGTAATACAACTTCCTGCATCAATAATAAGAACGTTCTGGTGGGAATAATGTTTTATTGAAGCGGTTACAAGAGCCATTCGATCTACTCCTAATGTATGAGGCGTTGCGTAGCAATTCTGAAACGGAAATTTCAAATCGGCATTCAAAACGAGTACTTCGCAGCGCTTTTCAAGGTTGAGAAGAGCCTCTTTTGGCAGATTCCCCACTGAAGAAAGGATCGATTTTCGGATTTTTGGGTAATTATCAAAAATATTTTTCAGTAGTTCTTCAAACTGAGAAATCTCTACGCTCTGTTTTTCTAAGAGCTTATCCTCCTGAAAAACAGCAAATTTTACAAGCGTGTTGCCCACATCTACAATTAAATTCATATCAAAAATTAAAGCTGTAAATTTACAAAAGCAATTTTTATATCTTTTATTTTTGCGAATAATAAAAATGCCTTTATATTTGCACCCGCTTGGATGATTGAAATGTATTGTTTTTATTTAACAAGTTCGCAAATTAGCGACTGGTGCCTTAGCTCAGTTGGTAGAGCAAAGGACTGAAAATCCTTGTGTCCCTGGTTCGATTCCTGGAGGCACCACCATCAAAAACCCGAACTTATGTTCGGGTTTTTTGGTTTTTAATAGTTTGTTGATCTTTTCACTCATTATATTTGCAGTAAAACAAGGATTTCAGATGCTCAAAAAATTACGAATCGACACCTTTGTCATCGCTATTGGCATAAGCATTTTAATTGCTTATTTCTTCCCACAACTGGGCGCATCAGGCAGTCCTGTACCCTTGGATTTAATCAGCAGTCTAGGCATCTCGTTTATCTTTTTTTTCTATGGTTTAAGCCTAAGCTCAGAAACCATTAGAAACGGACTAAAAAACTGGAAATTACATGTCTCCGTTCAGGCATCCACATTTGTGTTGTTTCCGTTGCTTATTTTGCCGTTTTTCCCACTGGTAAAAGATACGTCTTATGAATTACTCTGGATGGCCTTCCTATTTATGGCAGCGCTACCTTCAACCGTGTCTTCATCAGTAGTGATGGTGTCTATGGCAAAAGGCAATTTACCGGCAGCTATATTTAACGCCAGTATTTCAGGGATTATTGGCATTATATTGACGCCACTTTGGATGCTTCCTTTTATAACACAAACTGATGTCCCTTTCGAATTTTCTGCAATTTATTTCCAATTGATTACAGAGATCGTCATTCCGTTGGCCTTGGGATCAGCATTACGGAGGTTCCTTGGACAATGGGCACTGAAACACAAACGCACCTTAAACAAGTTTGACAAGTCTATCATTTTACTCATCATTTATAAAAGTTTTGTACAGTCTTTTGAAGACAGGATTTTCAGCAGTATTGGCTTTCTTGAAATGCTAGCAATGGCAGGCTTGGTAGTAATTTTATTTGTACTGGTTTATTTTTTAACGGGCCGGATTGGGAAAGTTTTAAAATTCAATCATGCCGACCAAATTACAAATCAATTTTGCGGCACTAAAAAATCATTGGTCCATGGCACTGTATTTTCTGAAGCCCTATTCGGGCAGACCAATATTGTCGGGATTATGTTGTTACCACTGATGTTTTATCACGCGCTTCAGATTCTTATTATTAGTGTTATTGCCGCTAAAAAAGGAAGGGATCAGATTGAAACGAATGAAACTATTTTAAACTGACAATGGAAAGTCACCCACTGTAAGTTAATATCCCGATTCATTTTAAAAACACCTCCTTAGTCCTCTTAAGTCGCGCAAAGATGGGATGTGGGGCTAAATATTTATCTAAATAAACAGAACGGTTTTGCCCAAACACGTAGTGAATTACAGAGAACGCATCCTAGAACGCATCCTAGATGAGCATCCAGAATAAAAAAAGACCCAACATAACGTCAGGTCCTTTACTCTTTAAATTAATTAGGTATTATTTTTTAGACATTAAAACCGTGTCAATAATATAAATTCTACCATTAGAGGCTTCTACATTACCTAAAATAACCTGCGCTTTTTTACCAGTAGCATCCTTGATTACAAACTGATCACCATTCATCATTGCAGTCAATTCATCTCCTTTGACAGTCTTAAATTTATAAGATCCATTTGCACCTTTAATGGCTTCTGCAAATTTATCAGATGTAATAGCTCCTTTAACCACATGGTAAGTCAACACATCTGTTAACATTTGTTTGTTTTCTGGTTTCATCAATTCATCGCGTTTTTTTTGTGTCAACTTCTCAAAAGCTTGGTTAGATGGCGCAAAAACCGTGTATTCCCCTGGCTCAGATAACATGGTGGCCAATTCTGCTGATTGTAACGCACTAACTAAAGTGGTTAACTCTTCATTTTTCATGGCCTGACCCGCAATACTGTTAGCTCTTGCTTCTTCTTTCATTCTTGCTTCCTCAGCTTCCATCTCCATTCTAGCTTCTTCAGCAGCTTCCATTTCTACACGTTCGGTCTCCATTCTCATTTGCTCTTCTTTCTTTTTACCATCTTCACAAGATGATACAAAAACAAATGCTGTCAGTGCAGCAGCAAATAATATACTCGTTTTTTTAAAAATCATAATTCAACTATTTAGTGGTTTATGTAAAGATATACGTAGAAAACCAGTAATTGGAATATTATTAATACAACTTTAACATAAAATTTAATAAAATATTTAATCTTGTTAATTTTTAATGAAAATTAGAATAGAGTCAGTAATTATTGTGTTTAGCTACACATCAAGTATCCTAAAAATGATAACTTTGTAACCTTTATAACTACTAATTGGAAGAGCAGAAAAAGGATAGCAAAACAGCTAAATCTAAAAAATTTAGAGTATTCAGAATAATCGGAAGGATCATTCTGGGCATTGTCATATTCGGTTTGCTCCTAATCCTCTTTATCAGAAGTCCGTGGGGACAAGGTATCATTGTTAACAAAGCCACATCTTATATTTCCAATAAAACCAATACCAAGGTTGAAATAGAACGCTTGTTTCTGACCTTTGATGGCAACCTGCAAGTGGATGGATTATTTTTAGAAGACACTCAAGGTGACACCTTGGTCTACTCGAAATCATTGGAAGCCAACGTGCCTTTGTGGGCCATGATTCGAGGTGAAGGTGTTGGAGTTGACGCGCTTGATTGGGAAGGCGTTCGGGCTAATATTAAAAGAACGGATTCTATTGAAGGCTATAATTTTCAATTTTTAATTGATGCTTTTGCAGTAACAGATACCACTGCGGTGGCAACAGATACTACGGCCGCACCAATGAGCATTGTTTTAGGCAAATTAAATTTTAAGGATTTTGATATTGTTTTTGATGATGCCGTAGCTGGAATAGAGAGCCGTTTTAAAATCGGGAAACTGCAGGCCAACATGAAGACTACCAATTTGGAGCGCATGATCTTTGAAGCTTCAAATCTTTCCTTGACTGATGCGAAGATCAAGTACATCCAAAAACCAGTGCCAATTGATCCAAATGCTGAAGCGATGCCACTCCCTTCCTTGACGGTTGAAAAGTTAACACTTACTAACGTTTATGCTGACTATCAGTCTTACGGAGATCGTATTGCGGCAGAAGCTGACATCAAAAATTTATACGCGGAAATTCAGCAGGCTGATTTGGCAAACAATAGGTTTGAGGTGCGCTCCTTCAACCTTAAAAACTCTTCTGTAATATTACGCACACAAACAGAAACCAACGTAGTGACCCAAAAAGTGGTGGAAGTTACCCAGGACATCAAACAAGATATCCAAGCTTTTGAATGGCCTGAACTCCGTTTGGCTATAGGATCTATCGATTTTCAAGACAACAATTTCAGCTATTTTGTTGCTGCTGCAGAAGCAAAAGAAGGCAGTTTCAACCCGAATGCCATTGTATTGAATAATCTCAATCTACAAGCAGACAACATTAATCTCAAGGATAAAAAAGCAACCCTCCACATTGAAAACTCAACCTTTAAAGAAATCTCAGGGTTTGACTTAAAAGAATTGCAACTTCAATTTGATGCAGATGACACCACGTTAAAAGTCTCCAATTTAAAAACCGCTTTAAACAATAACACTTTACAAGCGGACTTACGATTGGATTACCCAAAGCTATCTGCCCTAATTGAAACTCCGGAAAAATCAAAAATAGACGTCAATATTCCCAACTTTCAAGTCTCATTACAAGATGTGTTCTTGATTCAGCCTGAACTGAAAAAGAACCAATACCTCAACACACTCAGCCAAAATCTGCTTAGTGGAAACGCCAAAGCAACCGGCTACCTTTCTGATATTAACGTGGCGCGTATGGCCGCTCATTGGGCAAACACACACATTTCAGCAAATGGTAGAATTAAAAACGCTACAGACCCTGAGCAGATTCAATTTGACATTCCAAATTTTTCAGCAATTTCAACCCGTTCAGACATCATTAAATTTATAGATGAAAAAGAGTTGGGTGTCAGTCTTCCTAATGAGGTCAAGTTAGTTGGAACTATAAAAGGGAACCCTAATGATCTCTATACCAATGCCACATTGACCACTTCTCAAGGCGTGGCTTCTGTGGAAGGGAATCTTAAAAATGGTAAAACCATAGAATTTGATGCTGATTTGTCCATAGAAAATTATAAACTGAACGAATTACTCCAAAATGAACAATTAGGCACGTTAAGTCTCACCGTAAAAACAAACGGTAAAGGCAAGACTATTAATAATCTTGATGCGGACATTGAAGCTACTATATCAAGTTTTACCTACAACAATTACGACATCAAAGATTTAAAATTGGTGGGGGATATTAAAGCAGGTCGTGGCAAAGTAACATCTACATATAAAGATCGTAACCTTAACATGGATTTGTATGCCGCGGTGGTATTAGATTCTGTTTCGCCTGAAGCTAACGTAGAGCTCAACATTATGGGAGCTGACCTACGCGCATTGGGACTCATGCAAAGAGAGGTTAAAACCGGCATGAAAATTTATGCTGATTTTAAAGGGGATGCCACCAATTATGACGTGGCCGCCATTGTTGATGAAGGTGTAGTAGTGTATGATAATAAAACTTACCTGATTGGAGATTTAAACGCTCTGGCCCATGTACGTAAAGACACAACTTCAGTTTCCATCAAAAACAAACTGGTAGATGTTTTGTTGCAATCTAACACAGACCCGCAAACCTTCAGCAAATCTATAAGACGTCATGTGCTGAGTTATTTCTATCGCGATGAAAAACTTCCGGATAGCATAACCAATCCTGTCAATTTAAAATTGAGAGGTAAGATCATTCAAGCACCTATTTTGAATGACGTTTTTTTAGTAAATGTTAAAGATCTAGACACGGTAAAAATTTCGGTCGATTTCCACGAAAAGGAACGGCAATTCAAAGCTGATATTACTGCACCACACATTAATTATAGCGGCTATGAATTGGACAGTTTGGCCTTTTCAATGGAAACGGATCAGGATAAATTTGTTTTTGACTTAGGTTTCAATCAAATCAAAGCGGGACCATTCAACATTCAAAGAACAAAACTTGAAGGTGAGCAAGCCAATAATGAACTCTCTTTGGCATTCAAGGCCTACCACAATGAAGAGATCTTAACGCAAATAACCAGCAAAATTACTGGCAGCAGAGAGCTATTGCGTTTTCATGTAGTGCCTGAAGATTTGATCTTAAATACAAGCCCATGGGACACACCAGAAACCAATGAAATTTTAATAAGCGACAAGAAAATGGAGTTTAATAACTTCTTGTTCAGTAGAGATAACCAGTCTTTTGAAATTACTGATAAACTGGCCTCTATAACCAAAGAACATATTGCTGCCGATTTCAAAAATTTTAAGTTGAGTGAATTTCTAAACTACCTGAATCCTGACGAGCAACTGGCAACCGGTAACCTTAATGGCTTCTTTGTGCTGGAAGACCCCTTTACAAATACCGGAATTGTTGCAGATCTCAACATTCAGGAGTTAAGTTTTATGCAAGTGGATATGGGTACCCTAAGTCTTGATGCCAAATCATTAGGTCTAGACAGTTATGACTTTAACGTAAACATTGATGGTGGTGAGATTGACATGAATTTGAAAGGCGATTATGTTGCCCTTGCTGGAGATGCGCAACTTGATATGAATTTAGACATTACCAAATTTAATATGGCCGCATTAACAGGATTCTCTCAAGGTGAGCTTATTGAGACGGACGGTAGCTTCTCTGGTAATTTTAAATTAAGTGGCAACTTAAGTGCTCCTAAATATGAAGGTAATTTAAATTTTAACAATGCCCATTTTAAGATTAAGAGGTTTAATTCAGCCTTCACACTGGCTAATGAATCCCTTAATATTACCAATGCGGGATTATTTATGGATAGTTTCACGATTCTGGATGAAAATCAAAACGCATTGGTGGCTTCAGGTAATATTGGAACTGAATCGTTTATCAACCCCACTTTCGATTTACAGATGACCGCGAAGAATTTTCAAGTGTTAAATGCCACTAAAGAAGACAACGATTTCCTTTACGGTAAAGTGACCTTTGATGCTGAGGCAAAAATTACTGGCGATTTACAAATCCCGAAAATCACCATGAATGCAACCGTTGGATCAGATACAGATGTCACTTATGTAATGCCTTCTGCCACTGTAAATGTTGAAGAACGCGATGGGGTGGTTGTTTTTGTTAATCGCGAAAACCCCGATGCCATTCTAACCCGAACTGAAGAAAAGACCGCTACCATTACCGGGTTTGACATTGCCGCATTGCTCAAAATTGGAAAGGATGCCGCAGTCACCATTGTGATTGACGAAGAGACTGGCGATAATTTTAAGGTATCTGGAAAAGGGGATTTAAACTTTACCATGAATCCCAACGGAAACCTGACGCTTTCTGGCATTTATGAAGTTCAGAGCGGACATTATGAGCTGAATCTTTACAGCCTCGTGAATCGTAAATTCAATCTTGTTTCAGGCAGCCGCATCACGTGGTCTGGCGATCCATTTGATGCCAAATTGGATGTTAGGGCCTTGTATGAAGTAAAGACCTCTGCATCATCTTTGATGGCGCCAACAACCTCTAATTTGGATGAGTCCTCTAAAGGCAAATACCGTCAGGTCCTGCCTTTTTATGTCTATTTGAATATTGACGGCCAATTGATGCAACCTAAAATCAATTTCAATCTCGACATGCCACAAGATGAACAGGGCGCTATTGGCGGACAAGTTTATGGCAGGGTCCAACAACTTAATCAACAGGAAGATGAGCTCAACCGACAAGTATTTTCATTATTGGTATTAAACAGATTCTATCCAGATCCAGGCAGTGATGGTAGTACAGGTGGAGTGGCCTCCATTGCAAGAGATAATTTAAATGACGCCGTATCTGATCAACTGAATATGTTCTCGGATAAATTGTTTAGCAACTCCGGGTTCGATCTTAATTTCGGATTGGACAGTTATACAGATTACCAAGGTAGCACACCTCAAGATCGCACGCAACTGGATATTGCCGCTCAAAAGAAATTATTTAATGACCGCTTAATTGTGAGCGTGGGTAGCGAGGTTGATGTTCAGGGCAGCAGTTCCACAGGAGAAGAAACACCAATTATTGGAAATGTAAGTATTGAATATATCTTAACGGAAAATGGCCGGTATAGATTAAAAGGGTTTCATCGTAATGAATTTGAAAACGTCATTGACGGACAAATCATAGTGAGCGGTATTGCTTTGATCTTTACTCAAGAATTTAATAAGTTTAGTGAACTTTGGGATGCTCTGGTGAAATCTAAAACCAAACAAGAAAAAGAAGCAGCGAAGGAAAAGAAGGCCGCTAAAGACGCCTTAAAAGCCAAAGAAGAAGCCGTTGATGACAGTATTGAAGAGAAAAAACAATAACCAATGATCGGCTGTTTTCTATTTGCTTCGACATCATAAGTAGATCCACAACATAGTACAATTAAAGAGATCCGTAAATCAACTTAAATACAATTAAATTTGAAATTACATCTAAAATATATCCTCTTCAGTGCTTTCATCTTTGGAAGCTTTTACTCCTGCAGTATTGCCAAATACATTCCTGAAGACGAGCGTTTGTATACAGGGGCAAGTTTGATCATTGCATCTGATTCCATTATAAAAAACGAAGACGGTTTAAGAACAGAATTAGAAACCGTGATTAGCCCCGAACCTAACTCAAAATTATTGGGCATGTATCTTGGCCTCTACTATTATTATAAAAACCAGAAAGAAAACCCAGGATTTATTAACCGCTGGTTGTATAAAAAATTAGGAGAAAAACCGGTATATCAATCTGATGTAGAAACTTTTGATGTTGAAGATCTATTACTTAACAGATTAGAGAACAGAGGCTTTTTTTACAGCAAAGCGTCTTCCAAATTTGAAGAATCTGAACAAAAAGCGGCGGTAGCTTATACTGTAAATGTACCAACGCCTTACCGTATGGAAACTTACCAACTCGACTCTTTACCCGCTCCCATCTATGGTGAGATTGAGACATTGGTAGAAACTACACCATTTACAAAAGGCATGCGATTTGACTTAAGCAGTATGAAACTTGAGCGGCTACGTATTGATAATAACCTTAAGAAAAAAGGCTATTATAATTTTGACGATAGTTTCTTAATCTTCGAGGCAGATACCAATAGATATCATAATAAAAGTTTTGATTTATTCCTGAAATTAAAGAAGGCAGTACCAAAAAAAGCTACAGTGCCTTATAGAATTGCACATGTCAATATTTATCCAAATTACGAAACAGCTGATTCCATATATACGACAAGCATTCGCTACAATGATAAAAATTTCATTCAGAAAGAAGTCTTTTTCAAACCAAAATATTTAGATCCGTTTGTAACTCTGAAAGAAAGTGAACTCTATAACCCTGAGACCTCACGTAATACTGCCCGACGACTATCAACCATTGGTGCCTACAAATATGTCAACATCCAATATAAGGAAATCGATACGTTAGCAACAGACAGTTTAGGATTATTGGAAGCCAATATTTATTTATCGCCCTTAAACAAACGGGCATTTATGGCAGAACTACAGGTCGTAACCAAGTCCAATAGCTTTACTGGGCCGGCCTTGGCATTGACTTATAGCAACCGAAACGTTTTTGGTGGTGGAGAAACCTATAATACTACAGTAAAAGTTGGCTATGAAGCACAAATGGGCGGCGGAAAGAACCTAGGAGACAGCAGCTTGGAACTTGGTCTAAAAAACGAATTAATATTTCCGAGGGTTATTTTTCCTATTAAAATAAACGATGATTTTTTCAAATATTCCATCCCAAAAACAAAAACATCCGTAAGTGTGGACTTTTTGGACCGACAAAAATTATACACTTTACTTTCTGGAACCGTGTTATTTGGATACGTATGGGATGCCAACAGGTATGTAACCCATCAAATCAACCCTATCTCCATCAGCTATACGGACCTTATGAATTCATCGCCAGAATTTGAAGACATCCTTTCCGTGAATCCGTTTTTACGACGCAGTTTTGAGCAACAATTTATTTCAGGCCTCACCTATTCTTTTACCTATAATGAGCTTGTTGATGTCCAAAAAACACATCAAAAATACCTCAACTTTACATTGGATGTGGCAGGTAACTCTATTAGTTTGTTTGGGAAAGAGCAAGAAGTTGCTGGTCCAAAAACATTCCTTGGCTTGGAATATGCGCAATATGCCAAGGCAGATGTTGATTTGCGCTACCATTTCAACTTTGCCAAAGAACAGACTATTGCAGCCCGCGTATTTGCTGGTTATGGATTAGCCTACGGAAACTCTGATGTGGTTCCATTTGTCAAACAATATTATGCTGGCGGGCCTTACAGCGTTCGCGCTTTTAGAATTCGCTCTTTGGGCCCGGGCACCTATAACGCCGATGAAGACACCAATAATACCAGCAATAGTTTTTTCGACAAAACAGGTAACATCAGATTGGAAGCCAACTTGGAATATAGATTCCCTATTGTTTCCTTTTTGAAAGGTGCTATTTTTGCTGATGCAGGAAACATCTGGAACTCCAAAGAAAATCCCGTTTTTGATGGCAAAGATAAATTTTCTAGTGATTTTATTAGCGAGTTGGGTATGGGAGCTGGCGTTGGACTTCGTGTGGACATCCAAAGTTTTGTGATCCGGTTTGATTTGGCAGCCCCTTTTCACGACCCCTCACTTCCGAAGGGACAACGTTTTAATTTTGATGTGAGCAAGCCCATTTTAAACTTCGCAATCGGCTATCCGTTTTAATCTCCATTACTATTTCTTATTCATCAGTGTCAGTAAAACAGGTGAAAAGTTTGCAAACCCCCTTAAAGCATGATCTGGTTCGAGAACTTAAAAATGACACCTTGTTTTTGAAACCAATTTCACTTAGAGTGANNCTGCCGGCGAGGCAGGATCTTTATTCTTTATCAGACAATAATGTTTCTTATTACATGTTTGTCATTCTCTAAGAATTGACTATGTTCTCAACTTATCATTAAATCAAAAATAAATGCATACAGATCATAAAAATAAATTCATGTTAGAAGCTGTTAACGCGGCATTAAAAGGCATGCAAAATAACGAAGGAGGGCCTTTTGGTTGTGTCATTGTAAAGGACGGAAAAATTGTAGGGCGCGGCAATAACAAAGTCACTTGCAACAACGATCCAACCGCGCATGCGGAAATAATGGCCATAAGAGATGCCTGCCAAAATCTCAACACCTTTCAATTAGAAGGTTGCGACATTTACACCTCATGTGAACCTTGCCCCATGTGTTTTGGGGCCATTTACTGGGCAAGACCAGACAAAGTATTTTATGGCTGTAGCCAACAAGATGCGGCAGATATCGATTTTGACGACGAATTTATCTATAAAGAAATTGTATTGCCTTACGACAAACGAAGCATCCCATTTGAACAAGTAGCACGTAATATTGCTTTAGAACCTTTTCAAAAATGGGACGAAAAAGAGGACAAGACCGTCTATTAACTCCAACCTCTCCTCCTCTGTCAGTTCGAGTGTTTTTAAGTCTGTCGCAATAGCGACAGACTTAAAAATATATCGAGAACCGAGTGATTCCGATTCTTATCGGAATTGTATCTAGAACCAAGTGATTTCTATTTGAAGGCACTGAAGATGAAAATAGTATCGAGAACCCAGTGATTTCTATTTGAAGGCACTGAAGATGAAAATAGTATCGAGAACCCAGTGATTTCTATCTGAAGAAACCGAAAATGAATATAGTATCGAGAAACAAATGATTCCGATTCGTCATAAAGCTTGTTTCAGGAACAATCGAATTTTATTTTGAAGGAACTAAAATAACCTCTATTTAAATACAAGTGCCCTCTCATAATCAATCGCCTACTACATGCTACCGCATCACCATTTCATTTATTCTGGGATTTCTGTTAAGTTTACAAAAGAATAGCGACTTAAAACTGAAACTTTATTTTTATCGTACGTATAACCAACACCACTATATGCCATGCAAAAAACCTATTATGACCCAGCAGACCTTAAGAAATTTGGAAAAATAACCGAATGGAACGAAGAACTTGGCAACAAATTTTTTGATTATTATGCTAAGGTTTTTGAAGAAGGCAAGCTTTCTGCTCGCGAAAAATCGTTGATTGCTTTGGCTGTAGCCCATACTGAACAATGTCCATACTGTATTGATGCCTATACCCAAGATGGTTTACAACGTGGCATCACCAAAGAGGAAATGATGGAGGCTTTACATGTTGGTGCGGCAATTAAAGGCGGCGCAACCTTGGTGCATGGTGTACAAATGATGAATAAAGTGAATAAATTAGAAATGTGAGCAGAGAACCACTCCCGATTTTTTCATCGGGAGTGTGTGAATCGCTCATCCCGATGCATATCGGGATCCATCCAAAAGAAATGAACAAGAAACAAAAGAATTAATTTAAAAGCATAACAACTTTCGAACCTTAAACTCTAAATTTGAAACCACTCCCGATTTTTTTCATCGGGATCCTTCCAATTTAACAGCAAGCAGCAATAAATTAGAAGCAAGAAGCATAAAGTTCATAGCCTAAAAACCTTTGAACCTTAAACTTTAAATTTGAAACCTATACATGATCAAATCCTTACATAAGCGCGAAAGTGAATTAGCCGACAGCAACAGACAGGTCGAAATTTTATCTAACGGTATTTTCAAGAACGGAGACTTGCCCACCTTTAAAAATAAGATTGCTGAAACAGGCCAATTTCCTTTAAAATCTAAAACACTCGAAATTTTACAAATCAATCTTGGTTATATGTGTAACCAAGTGTGTGAACATTGCCATGTGGACGCTGGTCCAGACCGAAAGGAAATCATGACTAGAGCCACGATGCTACAATGTTTAGAGGTCATCAAAAACACTGGCGCACACACACTGGATTTAACGGGAGGTGCTCCTGAAATGAATCCTGATTTCAGATGGTTTGTTGATGAAGCATCAAAAGTAGGAATTAAGGATTTTATCGTTCGTTCGAATCTGACTATCATCAGGGCCAACAAAAAATATTACGATTTACCTGATTTTTTCAAATCGCATAATGTTCATGTCATATCCTCGATGCCGCATTGGACCAAAGGCAAAACCGACAAACAAAGGGGCGATGGTGTTTTTGACAAATCGATACGGGCTTTGCAAGACTTGAATGCACTAGGCTATGGCATGCCAGATAGTGATCTGCGATTGGATTTGGTTTATAATCCGTCAGGCGCCTTTTTACCAGGCAACCAAGCTAGTATGGAGAAAGATTTCAAAAAGGCACTAAAACAAGATTTTGACATTCATTTTCATAACCTATTCGCCATCACCAATTTACCAATTGCGCGCTTTTTAGATTATTTGATTGCCTCTGAAAACTATGAAGACTACATGTATTCTTTAGTAGAAGCCTACAATCCTAATGCCGTTAAAAATGTGATGTGTACCAATACGCTATCCATTTCCTGGGACGGCTATTTATACGATTGTGATTTTAACCAGATGTTGAATCTTCCCGTAAACAGTAAAGTAAAACATATTTCTGACTATAATGAAGAACTTTTAGACGGGCGGACCATCATGATTTCTCAGCATTGCTATGGATGTACCGCAGGCGCAGGAAGCAGTTGCCAAGGAAGCGTAACCTAAGGGTTGTTTTTTGAATATGCATCCCCACCACCATTGTCCAACTAAAAGTTTTGATATATAATTTTAATGGTATTACAGCAAACCATGAGTGGGAGTCCCCATATCTTAGGGTTATTTAATGGCACCTCCTTGTTCATGATGAATTTGGAATGGGCACAATGGGCACTTATCATCGGCTCTAGTTTGCTTTTGTTTTTCTTATCCCCATTAGCAAAATCCAACAATCAATTTTTTAAAGCCTCCAAAAAAAGCAAGCGCCCCAATACTTTTATACTCACGGGAAGTTTAATTATTTCATGGATTTTCGCCAAAAGCATTACCAATGCAGCCAATCTGGGATTGGATTTTGGCATTGTGGGTGGCGTGGCCTATGCGGGTTATTACCTATCTTTTGCGGTAGCAGGAATTCTCATTTACAACATGCGCAAATACGCAGGCATCACAAGTATCCATCAATTTCTGACCAGTAAGTTTGGACGAGGCGCCATGGGGCTGTTCTCCGTTCTCATTGCCATACGCTTATTCAATGAAGTATGGAGCAATACCACCGTTATTGGCACCTATTTTGGAGCACAAGGAAGTTCTCAGTATTATTGGGCCATTATTGTATTTACGGCCTTAACCCTAGCCTATGCCATTAAAGGCGGTTTGAGCAGTTCTATTTTCACCGATATTATACAGATGGGATTGTTCTCCATTTTATTATGCATTATTCTTTGGAGTATTTTTACGAAAGATGATTTTACCATCAAGGAAGTTGCCATGTCAGGTACATGGAGTTTTGAACTGGGATTGAATCTCTTTTTTGCCGCCATCATCCAATCCTTCAGTTATCCGTTTCATGATCCTGTATTGACGGACAGAGCTTTTATCAGCTCTCCAAAAGTAACACTGAAGAGTTTTTTATGGGCAAGTGTATTGGGCGCCCTTTCCATCATCCTGTTTAGTGTTATTGGCGTATACGCCCAAACCCAAGGGATGGTTGGTCAAGCGGCGGTAGAAGTGGGTAAGGCTTTTGGAATCGTCATTTTATTGGTCATCAATTTCATCATGATCACCTCGGCTGCTTCAACACTTGACTCGACTTTTTCATCCTTTTCAAAATTACTGGCCATCGATTTGAATATGGGAAAAAACATCACCTTCGGCCGTGCATCTATGGCTGTGATTGCTATATTAGGGACACTTCCTGTGTTTTTGAATGCCGACATCTTGTCGGCCACCACCATTTCAGGGACCATGATTATCGGGCTGACCCCAGTATTTCTTTTTTGGAGAATGGACGCTCCAAAACTTAGTTTTTATTTAAGTGTCAGTTGTGGGTTGGTATTCGGGTTTATCTTAGTGTTTGATTACTTTCCGAAAGCACTCATCTTTACAAAAGGAAAATATGCCGACCTCCTTTGGGTAAATGTTTTTGGCATTGCAAGTTGTATTCTATTATATTTGATTCCCACATGGACAAAAAAATAAAAAATATCGGAAAAATTTCAGGAAAAGTACTGCTTTTCGGTGGTGTGTATAGCAATCTGCAGGCGCTTCAAAAAATAAAAAGCATTGCTGAATCTAAAAATATTCCACCAGAAAATTGCATTTGCACTGGCGACATTGTAGGCTATTGTGCCCAGCCTGAAGAAACCGTACAACTATTTCAAAATTGGGGTGCGCAAAGCATTGCCGGCAATGTAGAACTTCAGTTGCGCGATGGTGCTACAGATTGTGGTTGCGATTTTAAAAAAGGCTCGCGTTGTGACGGATTTTCACAATTATGGTATCCGTATGCGCAAAACCAACTGTCAAAAGACGCTTTAGATTTTATGGCAACGCTACCGCATCATCTTCAATTTGAATACGCCGATAAACAAGTGACGGTGGTACATGGCTCCTATTCTAACACTTCTGAATTCATTTTCAAATCGACACCTTGGAACATCAAACAGACCAACTTTGTCGAGACAAATTGCGACGTCATTATTGCGGGGCACTGTGGATTGCCGTTTTCAGACCAAAACAACAATTTGCTTTGGTTAAACCCTGGGGTCATTGGCATGCCGGCAAATGATGGCATACCTAAAGTTTGGTATGCTATTTTAGACGATTCCAATACCACGCTCAATTTTGAACAACATACTTTCGAATATGATCATGAACGCGCAAGCAAATTGATGTATGAAGCAAATTTACCAGAAGTATACGTTAAAACACTACTTACTGGACTTTGGGACAATACGGAGATCTTACCGGCAACGGAAAGCACTTTACAAACCAGTTTTACTAAAGACACCCACTAGCGATGCGCATTTTTATAACCCTCTTCATCAGCATTCTAAGCAGTTTTACGATTCAAGCTCAAAACAATCTGTGTGAATTATTAAAACATTATAATAGCCAAGATGTGCCTTATATCTCTGTACAAGAATTGGCCATGCCCAAAACAAAGGCCATTATCCTTGATGCGCGCGAATTTGAAGAATACCACATCAGTCATATCAAAAATGCAATTTTAGTGGGTTATAACAATTTTGATATTAAGAAAGCAAGTCTACAGTTAAAAAACAAACACCAACTTATCGTTGTGTATTGCTCTGTGGGCATCCGCTCTGAAAAAATTGCCAAGCAGCTTCAAAAAGTAGGCTATACAAATGTATTTAACCTCTATGGCGGTATTTTTGAATGGAAAAATGCCGATTTTCCTATAGTCGATTCTGACGGTAACCACACTGACAATGTGCATGTCTATTCCAGAGCCTGGAGCAAATGGCTTCTAAAAGGCACCAAAGTATACGGATCAATTTTAGAGAAAATTTAACCTTGCAAAAATCCGCAAGTCTGCCCTAAAGCCTAACTTTGAATTTTTAAAAGAAATAGTTAATTATAAACGTTCTGTATGGGCATACTTTCTTCAAAAGACACTGCTTACGCTAATGAAATGGCAACCGATTTTCATTTTCCAAGCTCCAAACAAGCACTCATTATTTTTACCCGAAATCCTGAATTGGGCAAATGCAAAACCCGATTGGCTGCCACCATTGGGGATGCAAATGCCTTAGAAGTCTATAAATTATTACTGAATCATACGGCTACTATTTCTAAGGAGATTAAAGCAGATCGATATGTATTTTATTCGGAAAACATTCAAAAAGAGGATCTGTGGAATGCTTCTCTATTCAGAAAAAAATTACAACACGGAAATGATTTGGGAGCGCGTATGCATAATGCGTTTTCTGAGCTGTTAAATATGGGCTATGAAAAAGTGATCATCATTGGCAGCGACCTTTTAGATTTAAATGCCGACCATGTCAATGAGGCCTTTGACCAACTTGATGGACATGACGTGGTTATTGGGCCAGCATTGGATGGTGGTTATTACTTATTGGGAATGAAATCACTACATCCTAATGTATTCAGAAACAAAGCATGGGGCACTGATACCGTTTTAAAAGACACCCTACAGGACCTACAATCATCAAAATTTCATCTCTTGAAAGAATTAAATGATATCGATACCTTTGAAGACATGCAACAGTATCCACAACTCAAAAAATTTCACAATACATTATGATAAAAAATATAATAAAAACCACCGATTATTTAAAAAGCAAAGGCTTTGACAAACCAGAAATAGGCATCATCCTGGGCACGGGATTAGGGCAATTGATCAAGGAAGTGGACATCCTCCACGAAGTCAGCTACAATCACATCCCCAATTTCCCTACAGCCACCGTCGAATTCCATAAAGGAAAATTAATTTACGGTGTGTTGGAAGGCAAAAAAGTGATTGTCATGCAAGGGCGTTTTCATATTTATGAAGGCTATTCGCTGCAAGATGTGACCTATCCTGTTCGCATTATGGAAAAGTTAGGTATCCACACCCTATTGGTTTCAAATGCATCCGGAGCCATCAACCTCGATTATAAAAAAGGAGAGTTAATGCTGATTGATGATCATATCAATCTTCAGGGTAGCTCGCCACTCGCATTTAAAGACGTTGGACAGTTGGGTGAACGTTTTACAGATATGAGCGCGCCTTATGATGGTGAAATCAATTCTAAATTTGAGGCCATTGCGGCCGCCAACAACATCACCCTACGCAAGGGTGTGTATGCTTCCGTAGTTGGCCCGCAATTGGAAACTAGAGCAGAATACCGCATGCTAAAAATAATCGGTGCTGATGCGGTAGGTATGAGTACCGTTCCAGAAATTATTGTGGCCAATCATTTAAAATTAAAAGTGGCCGCAGTGTCAGTTTTGACGGATGAATGCGACCCAAGCAATCTGAAACCTGTAAATATCTCTGAGATTATCGCTATGGCGGAACAAGCAGAACCAAATATGATTATTCTGTTTAAGGAATTGATTAAAAGCTTATAATTTTTAAACCTCCGAAAAAGAAAATCGTGAGGTTGTGTTACTATGGAAAAATATCTTGACATCATCATAAAGTCCTACACAGGATATTGGAATTATTTGAAATACGAGCTCATTGATATTTACCATTGGGATAACTATTTTTACGGACTGATCATCATTTCATTACTGGTTTGGGGCTTAGAAATCGTTTTCCCGTGGCGTAAAGATCAATCTATCTTTAGAAAAGATTTTTGGTTGGACACGTTTTATATGTTTTTCAATTTCTTTCTATTGAATTTGATCGTGCTGATTGCACTTTCCAATACAACCGCTGAATTTTTTAATGATATCCTCGGGTTTTTCGGGTGGCATGTAGACAGTTTACAAGTTTTTGACGTTGATGAATTACCCCGGTGGTTAGGATTGCTCATCTTTTTTGTACTCACTGATTTTGTACAATGGAACACCCACCGCCTACTCCATCGCGTGCCGTTCCTTTGGAATTTTCACAAAGTCCACCACTCTATTAAAGAAATGGGTTTTGCGGGTCATTTACGTTATCATTGGATGGAACCTATTCTCTACAAGTCTTTACAATACATTCCTATTGCCATTATTGGCGGTTTTAATGTCCAAGATGTGGCGATTGTTTACTTTTTCGCCATCACTATCGGACATTTAAATCATGCCAATGTGGGGTGGAACTATGGCCCTTTAAAATACATTTTGAACAATCCGAAGATGCATATATGGCACCATGCCAAAGAATTGCCTAATCATTTAAAATATGGTATGAATTACGGATTGACCTTAAGTACTTGGGATTATCTTTTTAAGACCGATTACATTCCGCATGATGGAAGAGACATAGAACTTGGCTTTGAAGATGATGACAAATTTCCTAAGACGTTTCTAAAACAAACCATCTATCCGATAAAAACTGATAAGTGATTTTTTGCGTAAGGATTGTACACCATCTAAATTATTAACATGAAATCATATATCAAATTCACCCTTCTGACTCTTATGGCCTTACAGATGAGCGGTTGTAACTTAACTGCAGCATTAGGTAATGGTAGTCATGGGCAACCAGTTATAGAAGTTGGTGATAAGCTGATCTCTACAACCGCAAATTCCATGATAAATATAGATCATACGGAATGGGATACTCTGTTAAAAAAATATGTAAACGAGGAAGGCTTTGTAGATTATAAAGGATTCCTAAAGGATCACGATAAACTAAAAGCGTATTTAACAAAGCTTTCAAAAACACCACCTATTAAAGATTGGAGCGTTCAGGAATTACTGGCCTACTACATTAATTTATACAATGCGGCTACGGTTGATTTGATTTTGGATAATTACCCTATTAAAAGCATCAAGGATATCAGTCGTCCGTGGGCAAAAGGATTCGTAAACATTGGAGATAAGGTTGTTTCATTAAACGCCATCGAACATGGCATATTGCGAAAAATGAACGAACCGAGAATTCATTTCGCCATCAATTGCGCGTCGTTTTCGTGTCCTAAATTAATGCGTGATGCTTTTACAGCAGCCAAAATAAATGAGCAGTTGGGCAAAGCAACGGTCGAATTTATCAACGGCAATCAAAATGATATTTCAGAAAATAATCCTAAATTGTCAAAGATATTTGACTTTTATACCTCCGATTTTAAGGTTGATGGCAAAGCCGATTTGACAGGTTATATTAATCAATACAGCAGCATTAAAATCAATCCGAAGGCCAAGTACAGCTTTAAAGATTATGATTGGAGCTTGAATGAACAGCACTAATTTCAATTAACGACCCTCATAGCAGTCCTGTTTGAATTGTTATATATCATGATAACTTAATGATGGTTTTCAACTTATGAACTATAAGATTTCCATCATTATTCCTATTCTAAATGAAGCAGAAACTATAGCGCAATTGCTTCAGCATTTAATAGATGATCCATCCGAAGCATCTGTTTCTGAAATTATCCTAGTAGATGGCGGAAGCACCGATGGTTCTCAAGACATCATTCAGAGATTTATTTCAAATGTCACTCCAAGTAACACCAATCCTCTTCAAAACACAACTCCTAGTGCAACTTCATTTATTGACATCCGTTTGATCCCTTCAGAAAAAGGCCGCGCCAAACAAATGAATACTGGGGCAAAACATGCGACGGGAAACGTACTTTACTTTTTACATGCCGATTCCTTTCTTCCAAAACACTTTGACCGCTACATTATTGATGAAGTTAAAAGGGGAAACCATGCAGGTTGTTTCAGGATGCAATTTGATAGCAAACATTGGTGGTTGTTGTTGGCAAGTTGGCTCACCCAATTTAGATGGCGCGCTTGTAGAGGTGGAGACCAAAGCCAATTTATCACACGATTACTTTTTGAGGACATTGGTGGCTATGATGAGCGCTATAGCATCTACGAAGACAATATGCTAATTAATGAATTATTTGCAAGAAACCAATTTGTGGTGATCAATAAAAAACTCCAAACCTCTGCAAGACGTTACCGCAAACATGGGGTTGGAAAATTACAGTTCTACTTCTGGATGCTTTATATCAAAAAATGGTGGGGCGCTGACGCCGATGAGTTATTGGCTTATTATAAAATAAACATTTCTTAAGAAGACTATTTTCCTAAGATATCGTTCAAGGATTGTTGGTTCCTTCCTGTTTCATCAGGATACAGTTCCATTAACACTTTACTTTGAAAAACTTCTTTTGAATGAATGTCCATAGCTGACAATTTCCCGTAAAATGCGGCACCCGTATCTACATTCCATACATTAACGCCATTCATGGGCATATCTGAATTAAAATTAAGGGTTGGCGTATGCCCAATGTAAATCTCATTGTAATGGGTAAGCCGCTTTGGATAGAATGGCGAATTTTCGTCAATATTTTTATCCATGGTGATGGCCATTTCCCAAAGCGTTCGATCGTAATAAAACGTACTTTTTGAATTTTCTTCGGTTACACCATGCAGCGAGGTAAACCCCGCATGAATAAAGAGTCGGTTCTGGCCGTCCAAATGAAAATATTTCATTTGCTCAAAAAATTCGAGATGTCTTCTCTTGTCGTCCTTTGAAAAACTGGAATAACTTTTAATAGTTCCCTCTCCTCCGTGCTCTAACCACACCTTTTGGGCTTTCTTATTGCGCAGCCAGGTTTCGCACCAAGCATCGTGATTCCCTTTTATAAAAATGCACTCATTGGTTTTTGACAATTCAATCAAATATTGAACGGTTTGTGCAGATTCACTCCACCCATCAACATAATCGCCCATAAAAATCAAACGGTCTTCAGCACTAATCTTAGCGCTGGTTAAAAGTTCCTCTAGCCCTTTTAGTCCGCCGTGAATATCTCCTACTGCCAATGTTCTCATTCTTGATACTGTTTATAGGTTGTACTAATAATCGCTTCCACAGGTTTATTTTGCGGTGTAAATTGCGTGTCTTTGTCGCCACCTACATTGTTGTGGTCATGAAACCATTTCCAGACAAATCCTCCCGCAAACCAGTCTTCACTCCAATTTTCTTCAAATAAGGATTGCATTGCGTTAGATTGTGCCTCCATATTAACTGCGGTCATCTCTCTATCAGATTTCCAAGGTGCTTCTGCAGTGTAGTCCACACTTCTGTAACCATATTCCGTAAACAAAATCGGTTTGTGAAATTCTTCAGAAAAGGCTTTCAACTGCTTTTTGTAAGGTGCCCACGCCGCTTTACACTCCGCTAAGGTTGGTGTTTTCTTATCGCTTAAAGGAAAATAGGCATCGATGCCTATATAATCTAAATCTGCCCAAAACGGGGTTCTATCATATTCATCCCAATTGGCGGCATAGGTTAGTTTCCCCTTATACACCTTTCGAATATCCACAATCAGTTCTTCCCAATAGGCAGGCCTTGCGTCAATAAAATTTTCCAGTTCTGTACCGATGCAAAAAATGTCGACATGGGTATCTTCGGCAACTCGTGCATAGGTTAAAATAAAATCAGTATAGGAATTTTCCAAAAGTTTCCAATCCTCCTCATGCGCCATTTTGATAAATCCGGTAAATTCGCCTTTTCTTACCCAAATTTGGGGCTTCATCATTATTTTTATGTGATTCTTTTGCAGGGTTTCTATATATTGTTTGACCCCTTTTTCAGTCTCACCAAACCATTGCCGCTCACTATTAAAGTTAATTTCGGGGTGTGCTAGCTCTCTAATAAACCCAAATGGCATCACCGCCGCATAATTGGCGTTGAGTTCAATTAGGGGTGCAACATGCTCATCATCTACCGCCAATCTTGACGCGACAAAACTAACCCCATTAATTTTCTGAGGTTTCTCCACCGTAGCGCTGCAGGAAGAGAGGAGACATAGGGTAATGAGGTATAAAAAATGTAAAACTGATCTCATTCGTATTATTTATCCCTAAATTTAAACAAACTGAAATTAAAAAATTAAGTTTTAAAAAAAACTACGACAAATCAATCCAAAAGGTCATAAAATGGAACATATCGTTATTATTGGTAATGGCATTTCAGGAGTTACAGCTGCCCGTCACATCCGAAAACTTTCCGATAAAAAAATCACCATAGTTTCTGCCGAAACCGAATATTTTTTTTCGCGTACGGCACTCATGTACATTTATATGGGCCATATGAAGTATGAACACACAAAACCTTATGAAGATTCATTTTGGCAAAAAAACCGAATTGATTTGAAATTTGGATTTGTGAGGTCAATCGATACCACGAGCAAAACACTGCATTTGGAGAGCAATGAAGCTTTACAATACGACAAATTAATTATTTCCACGGGAAGCACATCCAATAAATTTGGTTGGAAAGGTCAGGATTTAAAAGGCGTCCTAGGTTTGTATAGCAAGCAAGATTTGGATCAGTTAGAAGCTATTGCGCCCAATAAAGATGTTTGCCAACGCGCTGTGGTGGTCGGCGGCGGACTAATAGGTATCGAATTGGCAGAGATGTTGCACACCCGGAATATTCCAGTAACGTTTTTAGTGCGAGAAGACAGTTTCTGGGATGTAGTTTTACCAAATGGTGAAGCGCAAATGATTGACCGACATATTAAAAGCCACGGGATTGATTTACGCTTAAAATCAAATTTAGGCGAAATTACTTCTGATGAACACGGACATGCCAATGGCGTCATAATTGCAGAAACCGGCGAAACCATTTCCTGTAATTTGGTAGGATTGACCGCGGGTGTATCTCCTAATATTGACATGGTAAAATCCTCATCTATCGAAACTGACCGCGGGGTTTTGGTGAATCGGTATTTAGAAACCAATATTGAAGATGTTTATGCCATTGGCGATTGTGCGCAACAACACGAACCTATTGGCAATCGTAAACCTGTAGAAGCAGTTTGGTATACAGGCAGAATGATGGGTGAAACGGTAGCGCAAACCATTTGCGGGAATCGTATAAAATACAATCCTGGTCATTGGTTCAATTCCGCCAAGTTTTTTAATATTGAATACCAGACTTATGGTTGGGTTTTTCCCCAACCTCAAGAAGGAAATGCACATTTTCATTGGAAACATGAGGATGACCAAAAATGCATCACTATTGAATATCACGAAGCATCCAACATCTTTTTAGGCATTAATACTTTTGGAATCCGAATGCGACATGAGGTTTTTGATAGATGGCTTACTGAAAAACGGACGACAGACTACGTTATCGAACATTTAAAAGAAGCCAATTTTGAGCCTGAATTCTATAAAACTTTTGAAGATGCTATTATCAATGCTTATAAAAATCAATTTAAAATGGCGTAACGATAGAGACCTCACAGGTTTTCAAAACCTGTGAGGTCTTCCAACATCTAAAAAATACGTATGAATTACGAACCACTCATAGAAGGCAATTACTATCATATTTATAATTGTGGAAACAATAAAGAGAATATTTTTATTGAGGACAGGAATTATGAGTATTTTTTGATATTACTAAAAAAACACGTTCTGCCTTGTTCTGATGTTTTGGCCTTCTGTCTATTGAAAAACCATTTTCATTTGCTGGTTTATTTAAAGGAAAATTTTGAGGCAAAAACAATCTCGCAATGTTACTCAAATTTCTTTAACGCGTATGCAAAAGCGATCAACAAGTCATATGATAGAACTGGGAGTTTATTTAAAGACAGATTTTCAAGAATTAAAATAACTGATGAAACATATTTAAAATCTTTGATTGTATATAGCCACACAAATCCAACACATCACCAATTTACTGATGATTTCAGAGGATATAAATATTCTTCTTATAAATCAACTCTATCAAAGCAACCGACATTATTGAATAGAGATTTTGTGCTTAATTTGTTTGAAAACAGAGAGAATTTTGAATTTATCCACAACGATAAAGGACTAAGAATTAAAGAAAAATTTCTTTTAGAATAACGACACAAGACCTCACAGGTTTCAAAAACCTGTGAGGTCTAAAAAAAAACCGAACTATGAGTAACAAAATAAACCCGAGCATGTCTCTTGCCAAACCTGATGCGCAGGCACTTAATAAAACCCAAAAAATAGCAGTTGCTATAGGAATTATCGGGCTTTTCATATTGGTATTGGCATTGTTTAACGTTGATTTTCCCAATAAAGTTTTGTTCCTATCCTTATCCTTGGGGATGATTACCGTTGGTACCATCCTATTTTCTAATAACGCCTATCTAAACAAACAAGCAGGCATTAAAAATGATGGGGTGTGGTTTAAGTCGATTGCAGCAAGAGGACTGTGGGGTTGGATCTTAGGAATTGTACTCACCCTATTTTATATCGTACTCTATTTTAAAGCGGAATGGCTCGGGCTAGCCGTTAACGGTGGAGCGAACGGCGGATTGGTTGCCTTATTTGATCCCTTAAGTCGTTTGCTGAACGGCGGCCCAGCGAGTCAATGGTTTGTATATGGGACATTGTACACTGTGGCCATCTTAGTGTTTGGCTATAAATTTATGCTCAAATACCGTCATAACCGTTACGAACAGTTACGCACCATTTCAGTGATGTTCTTTCAATTGGCCTTTGCATTTTTGATTCCGGAGTTTATGGCGCGGTTGAACTCAGAAACCTTTAGCCTTCCGTATTATGACTTAAAGAACATCTGGCCACTCAACTTTTACAATTTTGACAAGTACCGTGTAGACTCCATGATTGAAGCCGGAGATATCGGCTTGGCATTTTTAATTTTCGGAATCGTTTCCATCTTTGTCATTTCTCCAATATTGACTTATAAATATGGCAAACGTTGGTATTGTTCATGGGTTTGTGGATGCGGCGGACTTGCAGAAACGGCGGGTGATTCTTTCAGACATCTGAGCGACAAAACACAATTCGCCTGGAAAGTTGAACGTTGGGTGGTGCACAGTGTTGTGGTGTTTGTCACCTTGATGACTACCGCAGTTATTTATTCGTACTTAGGTAATGATTCAAGTAAGTATTGGTTGACAAAAGATGTGTTTCTTCTTGGCGTTGCCGGATTACTCACCGTAGTCTTCGCCTTGGTCATGATTTTTAAACGCAAAGAATTGGCAAAGGACGCACAATATGGTGCCATTGGATATTTTGTGATTATCATGGTACTCATCGGGATGCATTATTTTAGTGGTACTAAAAATGTCTTTTTGGTAGATACTTATTTCCTTAAATCATCTTACGGATTTTTAATCGGTGCGATATTTTCAGGGGTGATTGGCGTAGGTTTTTACCCAATTTTTGGTAACCGTGTGTGGTGCCGATTTGGTTGCCCAATGGCCGCCGTTCTAGGGTTTCAGCAGCGTTTATTTTCAAGATTCAGAATTACCACCAACGGTGGCCAGTGTATTTCTTGTGGTAACTGTTCCACCTATTGCGAAATGGGTATTGACGTGCGTGCTTATGCCCAAAAAGGCGAAAACATTGTGCGTAGTAGCTGTGTAGGTTGTGGTATTTGTGCTGCGGTTTGCCCAAGAGGGGTATTGAAGCTGGAAAATGATTCCATGAACGGACGTATCAATAGCAACGATATATTATTAGGCAACGATGTAGACTTAATGGATTTAGTAAATCAGAAATAACCTCCAATGTAAGGCACGGTTTTTAGTTCATTTCTAGCCCTTACTTTCTTGTAGGTTATCGAAAAAACGCACCGTCACTCTGGATTATCTATTTCAGAAAACAAATGTTACTTTTGCACCACCTTAACAAATCTAATGTCCATTATTAAAGTTATCATTCCCGCTTACAACGAAGCTGATTCTATTGGGCTTGTCATAAAAGACATTCCAGAACTTGTTGATGAAGTGATTGTTGTCAATAACCTATCGACCGATAACACTGCTGAAGTGGCGCAACATGCTGGTGCTACGGTGTTGTCTGAATCTCAAATGGGTTATGGTTACGCCTGCCTAAAAGGGATGGACTATATTGCTAATCTATCTCAAAAACCCGATATCATCGTCTTTATGGATGGTGACTATAGTGATTACCCAGAGGAATTGACTAAAATCATTCAACCCATTTTAGAAGAAAACATTGATTTTGTCGTTGGTTCCAGGGTCAGACGACTGCAAGAAAAAGGGTCCATGACCCCGCAACAACATTTCGGAAATTGGTTGGCTACGTTTTTAATGCGCACTCTGTTTGGCGCAAACTTCACCGATCTTGGTCCGTTTAGAGCCATAAAATATCAGAAACTCCTGGATTTGCAGATGGAGGATAAGACTTATGGGTGGACCATTGAAATGCAATTAAAGGCTTTAAAACAAAAATTATCCTACACTGAAGTTCCTGTAAAATATAAAAAAAGAATTGGCGTCTCAAAAGTATCAGGAACCATAAAAGGTTCTATCTTTGCGGGCGTAAAAATCCTAGGTTGGATTTTTAAATATAGTTTTAAAAAATGATTTTAGAATCCTTAATAATAGTTGTTTACACTGTTGCCCTTTTACTTATCTTATTATATGCCCTAGCACAACTCAATCTATTATTTAATTATTTATCTGCCAAAAAGAAACAAGACACCTCTGAAGTTTTTGATTTTTCCAAGCCTGAGGAAGTTCCCTTTGTTACCATTCAGCTTCCTGTTTACAATGAAATGTATGTCATGGACCGCCTTTTGGAAAACATCGCCTTGATGGATTATCCAAAAGACAAACTTGAAATTCAAGTTCTTGACGATTCTACAGACGAGACCGTAGAGACTACTTTTCAGCATGTCGAAAAATTAAAAGCAACCGGTTTAGATATTCAACATATCCGAAGAACTGACCGTAGTGGCTTTAAAGCGGGTGCCCTAAAAGAAGGTTTAAAGATTGCCAAAGGGGAATATATTGCCATTTTTGATGCTGATTTTTTACCAAAACCAAACTGGTTAAAACAAACCATCCCTTATTTTAAGGACGAACAAATTGGCGTCGTTCAAACACGTTGGGGTCATATCAACAGAAATTATTCTACGCTTACAAAAATTCAAGCGTTTGCTTTAGATGCGCATTTTACCTTAGAACAAGTAGGCAGAAACAGTAAAGGACACTTTATCAATTTTAACGGAACCGCCGGAGTTTGGCGTAAATCCTGTATTCTTGATGCCGGAAACTGGGAAGGTGACACGCTTACTGAAGATTTAGATTTAAGCTATAGGGCTCAGCTTAAAAACTGGAAGTTTAAGTATTTAGAAGATGTTGAAACGCCAGCAGAATTACCTGTAGTAATTAGTGCAGCCCGTTCACAACAATTCCGTTGGAACAAAGGTGGTGCGGAAAATTTCAGAAAAATGATGTGGCGCGTTTTAAAATCGAAGAACATTTCTCCGAAAACGAAAATTCACGGATTATTGCACCTTTTGAACAGCACCATGTTTTTAAATGTGTTTTTGGTAGCAGTTTTGAGCATCCCAATGTTGTATATTAAAAACGAATATGCCCATTTGAGGTTTTACTTCTACTTTATGAGCTTTTTCGTACTGAGCACCATCATCTTTTTTGTGTGCTATTGGATCATGTATAAAGAGATTTATGGCAGCGGATTTAAAAACTTTTTTAGTTATGTTGCGCTGTTTTTTACCTTTTTCTCCATTGCCATGGGTTTTTCGCTCCACAACTCTATTGCTGTAATTGAAGGCCATATCGGGAAACGCAGTGAATTTATTAGAACACCTAAATTTAATATCAGCACGCTAAAGGATACCTGGAAAGGCAATAAGTACTTGCGCAAAAAGGTATCGATGAATGTGATCTTTGAAGGGGCACTCATGCTCTATTTCGCCTTTGGTTTATACAGCGCTTTTGTTGTAGGCGATCAAGGTGGCGATTTTGGATTGTTTCCGTTTCACTTGATGCTTTTTGCTGGATTTGGATATGTGTTTTTTCAATCGTTGACTTCTAAAGTATAAACAGTACAAAATTAATCTTACAGACCTGACAGATGTTCGAACCTTAAACTTTGCATCTTTCAGGTCTTTTTGATTTATAACTATTGATGGATTCTGGTATTTTTTGATGCATAAATCTACTTATCTTGCAATTCATCTGAACCAGAAACCTTCTGAGAAGCACGAAATTTATAGAATGCTAAATCCTAATCATTTAAAATTATATAAGTTGCCACTACTTTTAGCACTCTTAAGCATAGTGCTTTATGCCCTATTTGCCTATGATTTGGTGAGAACTGATTACACTAAGCTTATTGTACTGTACACGGGCTTGTTTATTCTGTTTTATAAACTCGTGCAAAGCAACAACGCTAACTTTAAGTTTTTAGTGGGTGTCGCCATCCTTTTCAGATTAGTGTTTCTATTTGCTACGCCAAACCTTTCTCAAGATTTTTATCGATTTATATGGGATGGACGCATGATTTTAGAAGGCTTCAATCCTTATCTTTTTACACCAGAATCTTTTATAAGTGTTGGCAAGTTTCCAGTTGCACAGGCTCAAGAACTTTACAAGGGTATGGGCATGCTCAATGCCAGTCATTTTACAAACTATCCGCCTATCAAACAAGTCATTTTTATGATTGCCGGGCTATTTTCAGGCAAAGACATCTTAGGCGCTGCCCTTGTCTTAAGACTCTTTATCATTCTTGCAGACATTGGAACCCTTTATATAGGAATCAAGCTCTTAAAGCGTCTTCAAATGCCTGTACACCACATATTTTGGTATATATTAAATCCTTTTATCATTATTGAACTTACCGGCAATCTCCATTTTGAAGGGATCATGATCTTCTTTTTGGTGTTGAGTTTGTATTTGTTGCATATCGGCAGGTGGAAAACAGCAGCTATAGTATTTGCTCTTTCTGTGTCGGTCAAACTACTTCCTCTCTTATTTTTACCCTTGTTTTTTAAATTATTCGTCAATAACAAGGGACTAGATTCTACACAAGATTCTACTATTCCTGATTTGGAAACTCCAAAATATAACTTTCAGAAGTTTTTAGGGTTTTACAGTATTGTGGGTATCACTACCCTCCTCTTGTTTTTACCATTTTATTCTTCGGAATTTGTCAATAATTACGCAGAAACCGTGGGCTTATGGTTTAGTACTTTCGAATTTAATGCGAGTTTGTATTATATAGCGAGAGAAATTGGCTATCTGGCAACCGGTTATAATCAAATAGCCATTATCGGAAAATTCATCCCCATTCTCACTATAATAATGGTATTGCTTTTTACCTTCTTAAGAAAAAACAATACGCTACAACACCTTATAACCTCTATGCTTTTAGCGGCCAGTATGTATTTCTTTATGTCTACCACTATTCATCCGTGGTATTTGGCAACGCTTTTAATGTTATCTGTATTCACCAACTATAAATTTCCGTTAGTTTGGTCGTTTGTAATTATGTTGAGCTATTTAGCGTATGCAAATTCAGAAAACACAGAAAACCTATGGATTATTGGGTTAGAATATAGTGTGGTCTATACGGTGTTTTTCTGGGAATTGTTCAAAAAAAAAGACTGCCAAATAGCAGTCTTTTAAATTGAATGGTAGTGTTGTTATATCGCCTTTAAACGCACTATTGTAAAGATTTCGTCCTCTTCATCAAATCCATTTTCATCTTTGGTAACCACTTTTTTCACGGTATAGGTCACTTCAAATTTTTGATTTAGGAAAACTTCGCTATCCAAATCAAATTCTTTTGAAACAGCTTCACTAACCTTTTGAAACGTCATGGTGTATTCAGATCCATCCTCTTTATGTTGGGCTACAAAATTGTACCCATACCCTTCATTGCCATCATATACAGCAATTACACTTAGCTCTTGCTGGTTTGCATTGACACGATCAGTCTGTAGTGGCTTTACAGACATTAAAAAAAGACAGTACACAGAAAGTGTCATTATAAATTTTGTTTTCATAGTAAGTTTTAATTTTAAAAAAAGCTTATTTTGATTCGGAAGTTGGCCACAACAAGTCCGTTGGCTTTTAGCAACTCCAATCTGTGTGAAGTATGCACGTGGACTATAAACAATACTGTTGACTATAAACTTGTACGCTTTAAGATTTAAAAACTTCAGAAGGTGTATTAAACCATTTAAATTCTACCGTATACTCATTGGGATCTTTCACAAAAAAAGACTGATGCTCGCCTATTTTGCTTTCTAAAAACTTCAAATTGGATGTTATAGGTATGTTTTCAGAGTTGAGACGATCCAGCATCGTTTGCCATTCTTTTTGTAATAAAATCACCCCAAAATGAAATGACGGTAAAATATCTCCATTAAAATTATAACTACTACAGTCAAATTTAAACGGCCCGCACTCCGTAAAGGTAATCTGATGGTCAAATAAATTTATATCCGCCCATTTCACGTCAGAGCGTCCAATTTCAGCACCAAGACTATCTTTATAAAACATCCTGGTTTTGTGAATACTAATACATGGTAAAGCTAAATGAAATCGTGTTGCCATAAGGTGATTTTTTCATTTACAATTTAACAGTGCTTTGTCATAAGATCTCATCAGCCAAAATTTTATTGATGGCTCGTTTGTTAAAGTTACACTATTTTTTGACGCGCAATTATCGATTATGAAACTTTATTTAGGGCAATGAACAACCTCGACCCAAGGGTACGAGGCATCAAGTAGAAGTTCCTTTTTTATTTCGACGCAGAGCGTCGGGGAATAAAACCCAAGGATCCCGCTAAAAAGCGGGATTAGTTCAACTAACAATTTTTAATTCATTGCTTCGCAACTTTTAAAAATTGAGTTTCACTAATTTAAACCTAAACCCATCTACAAATTGCCACTATATTTTCTGCTATCTTTGCAAAAAATTATTAACAATGTCATTTAAGGACTTACAGCTCAACAAACCTATTTTAAAAGCAGTGGCCGAATCTGGTTA
>NZ_JAEHJZ010000189.1 GCF_016469035.1 Gelidibacter salicanalis
GTACCAATACGGTGTCCAAGACCAATATGCCGGTCTTGACTTTGCCCAAAACGAGGCTCGTGATGGTTATGCCACCAACGGCGAGTACCGTGTTCTCCTTCCCGATGGTCGCACCCAGATTGTGACCTACACCGTTCAGGATGGTTACTCCGGATACGTGGCTGATGTGCGTTATGAGGGTGAGGCCAAGTATGCTCCCTATGAGCCCAAGGCCGCCTACAAGCCCGCCCCCAAGTACACCCCTGCCCCTGCCTACAAGCCC
>NZ_JAEHJZ010000190.1 GCF_016469035.1 Gelidibacter salicanalis
GAAATCGCATATTCAATTAAATCTGACGAATCAATAGGAGCATACAATTTAATGTTATGGATTATTAAAGAATTCATTGACGAAATTTAATAAATTTGGCAGGAACACCTCCTACAATTGAGTTAGCACAAATATTTTTAGTAACAACAGAGTTAGCCCCAACAATAGATCCACTTGAAATACGGATTCCAGGCAATATTACTACGTTTCTTCCTATCCAGACATCATCTTCAATGATTACTGGTAAATTAGATTCATT
>NZ_JAEHJZ010000191.1 GCF_016469035.1 Gelidibacter salicanalis
GTACCTTCAGTGTTCTGCCAGACGGTCGGTGGAGAGTGCTCTTCGAGTAGCGAATGTCGTCTTGGCTTCGGCCAAAAGTGATAGCTGGTGCAGAAGGCATGGCCCAACGAGAGTCACTTGGAGAAAGGGGCGAAAGGTGTGCAAATTTGCTGCTGGCTCCAAAAATACAGACGACCAGAACTCGGCATAGTTCACACGACGCTGATTAAACCATCCGGCCACCATTT
>NZ_JAEHJZ010000192.1 GCF_016469035.1 Gelidibacter salicanalis
GCCTCTGCGGTGATTTTCTCGTACTTCGCGCTGTATGTAGTGATCACCGGCTATCGCGAATTTATCGTGTAAGCGATGGATTCATCTGCTGCGAAGCGTTGAGGGACAGCGAATAAAGATGGGGAGTGATCCCCATCATTTTACGAAAAGTATTAATGAAATGGCTTTGATCGTAAAAGCCCAGGCGGATCGCCACATCCAGCGCATTGTCGTTTTTACGCAACTGATTGCGGGCTTCCAGTAAACGTAACTGCATATGGTATTGCAGCGGCGTCATGCCGATGTGCT
>NZ_JAEHJZ010000193.1 GCF_016469035.1 Gelidibacter salicanalis
GAGTATACTGAAACTGGGGACACTGAAACTGGGTACACTGAAACTGAGTATACTGAAACTGGGGACACTGAAACTGGGTACGGTGCCAACAGCTGACTCGGCAGCGTCAAAACAGGCGGTACGCGCCAATTAAGTCACCGCATCTTCACCGTTTTAATCTTTAGTGTTTACTACAGTACCGTTAACATGTACATGCAAAGAAGCATAGAATGTTCTGTTACTGATTATCAATGAGGCAACACAGATATTAGCAGAGACGTGAGAGTCAAACAAA
>NZ_JAEHJZ010000194.1 GCF_016469035.1 Gelidibacter salicanalis
TTTATTACTTGATTTCAGAAATCCCAGTGATGTGGCAGAAGCATCAGTTCCACCTTTGCCTACTTTATCTTTAAGCTCCAAAATTATTCTCTGGGCAGTTTTGGCACCTATCCCTTTGACATGCTGAATTGTAGCAACATCTCCTGCCAAAATTGCATGTTCGATTTCAGATGAACTTAGCGATGATAGGATCATGAGTCCAGTACTCGGGCCTACGCCATTAATAGAGAGGAGCAATAAAAAGAGGTGTTT
>NZ_JAEHJZ010000195.1 GCF_016469035.1 Gelidibacter salicanalis
TTCCCGATTACCGCATCAGATGTGTTCTTTTGAAGGAGATCGATGACCAGAGACCGCTTGGATTCAAAGTTCATGTTGATGACGACACAATGGAAATTCGAAAAGTTTGTTATTGTTTACGGCTGTGAAGGAGATTTTGGCACGTAATTTGGAATTAAAATTTTGTCATTCTATGCAGAAACCAAAAAAGTTACATAGATTCAGAGTTAGGGGGTTACAATCAAAACCCTCTGGGTATTTTGGACTTCTTTTCTTAAAAGAAT
>NZ_JAEHJZ010000196.1 GCF_016469035.1 Gelidibacter salicanalis
CCACTGAAAGCGCCAGCGGTGTGCCGACCATCGCTACTGACAATGCCGAGCTTGCGCATCGATAACCGTGAATCAGCCATCTGCCCCGTTCGCACCACGGCGTCGAAACCTTCTTCCACCACGTCAACAATGCGATCGGTGAGATCCAGATCCAGTTCAATGTCGGGATAACGGCGCATAAACTCGCCCAGCACCGGCAACAGCAGCGTGCTGACCTGCGGCAGACTC
>NZ_JAEHJZ010000197.1 GCF_016469035.1 Gelidibacter salicanalis
ACGAAAGAATTCGCAGGCATCCTTAAAGGATTATCTGTCGAGAAGAAAGCGTTGATCGTCACTGCGGATGCAAACGAAACAGTTGCTTTATCTGCTCGTAACATCCCTGGAGTAACAGTTGTTGAAGCTAACGGTATCAACGTTCTTGACGTTGTCAACCACGAGAAACTTCTGATCACTAAAGCAGCGGTTGAAAAAGTAGAGGAGGGACTTGCATAATGAAAGATCCTCGTGATGTTCTAAAGCGCCCTATCATTACTGAACGTTCTGCTGATCTAATGACAGAGG
>NZ_JAEHJZ010000198.1 GCF_016469035.1 Gelidibacter salicanalis
CCCGATGTTCCGTAATGTCCTACGCAGATGACACCTCCGTATACCTCGCGCACCTGGACTCAGAAGAAGCTGTCAAGGGTTTGGAACAAGATGCCGTTGAAGTCCTAAGGTTCATGGCCTCGAACATGCTCAGGGCCAACACCCTGAAGACTTCCGTCATGATGATCCCCCCAAAGGCAAGATGAACCCAGCGCTGCTGAAGATTGGAGACTCGTCAATCATGCCCTGTTCCACCATGAAGCTCTTGGGGATCACCCTTCAAGCTAATTTGGGATGGACGGATAATGTGGCTGGGCTAGTCACAAGTCTGAATCAGCGCGTCGGACTCGTCAGACGTCTCTAGAAGTGGATTCCTCGATGTCACATCCAGCCCATCGTGGATGGCTTGGTCATCTCCAAGTTGCGGTATGGATTGCCCATCTTCGGCCAAGTACGGCTCCAAGACACCGATCCTACCCACGGCAACATGAAGAAGCTTCAAGGGGTTCTCAACGACCTGATGCGTTTGGTGGCCAACAAGAGAATCTCTGACAGGATCTCGTGCGTCGATCTGTCCGAGATGACGGGAATCCCGTCGCTCAATCGGATTTGCGCATCGGCGACCTTGAAGGAGCTGAAGCGAGCGTCGGATCTGGGA
>NZ_JAEHJZ010000002.1:0-51857 GCF_016469035.1 Gelidibacter salicanalis
CAGGCGGCAATGTGAGTAATAATGTGACAGCTAGTTCTGATGAGGCACCAGATGCAACAGATGACTTAGACATCCCAGTTACTCAGAATCCATTGATGACTGTGGTTAAGACTTCAACCACTACTGAAGTAACAGTAGCCGGTCAGGTAATACCGTATTCTTACTTAGTAACCAATACAGGAAATGTTACTTTAAACAACATCAGTTTAGTTGATGATAATGTAGATGCTCAACCAACAGGTGGAGTTACGACATTAGCTCCTGGAGCATCGACAACTTTTACTGCAGATTATACCGTAACCCAGGATGATATCGATGCAGGCGGCAATGTGAGTAATAATGTGACAGCTAGTTCTGATGAGGCACCAGATGCAACAGATGATCTGGACATCCCAGTGGTTCAGAACCCGGCGATCAGCATCGTGAAGACATTCGCAGATGATACCGTAACTGCCGGTGGAAACAGCAGTTTTTTTACCCTCGTTGTGACCAACGAAGGCAACGTGACGCTCAGTGATGCGTTGATCGAGGATGCGGTTGATGCACGACTTACAGTTATTAATGTTACCGGTACAGCTGGGGCCAATAATGACAGCGACGCGAACGCTCAAACAGTAGAGTGGCTTATTACGTCATTAGCACCAAACGCTTCCGAAACCATTACGGTTAGCTTTGAAGTTGACTCGGCAGTTGAAGAAGCAAACGGTGTCGGAGCACTAAATGACGAAGACAATGTACCGAACGATGTAACGGTTGTTGCTGAAGCGCCACAGGGTGATCCTACCGAATTGGATGATGATATCAAGGACGCGAGCGAAGACAATATTAATATTGTGGTCGACATCAACCTATCAATTGTCAAGACCTTCGATCCAACAGCGGTATCTCAAGGTACATTACAAAGCTTCACCATAGAAGTCAGCAATAATGGCCCATCAGATGCGGTTGACGTGTCGGTAACAGATATGGTCAATACTTCACTTAATGTTACTAGCGTCAATATAACTTCTGGTAGCGGAGACTGTTCGGCAAGTGCTGATCAGGATGTAGACTGTACAGTTCAAATCCCGACCGGTGAGTCAGCCACAATCACGGTTGAATACTTAACGGCGCCATTCTTTGATGATAGTAGCTCACCCTATGGAACAGTAACTGGGGACGACTTTTATTTCGTATTTGTGAACGGCAGCGTTCTCGAAGGTTCGACAGATGGTGGCCCAGTATATCTAGACGGTGTCGATATCACGACCGATGTTACCATCATTACCAGTTTAACTAAAAATGACATCGTATTTGACCCACCAGGATCCGATCCCGCATTTGAACTACATCTTTCATGTTCTGACCCTTTTACGGGCGGTTGGGGTCAGTCCGGTGGACCAATAAAAGATGTCGATACCAACTGGCAGATAGCATTCTTCAGGGTCAGTCGCTATAATAGTAAAGGCTTCTTAAAATCTTGCGGTAATGTGGTAAATGATTTTGATATTTCAAATACAGCATACGCAATGGGTGAAGACTCGTTCGAAACGCAAAATATATCTGATGATGCCATTGTAACCATTGGTCCAGGTATTACATTAGACCGCCTTCAAATTAAAGGTAAGCGCGTAACTGCAAGATTAAATAACTTGACAGGAGCTGATAAGATTATTGAAGATATCTCCGTAATATGGCCAAGTAATAACGGCAATATGACCACAATTCGACTTTCGGCCAATAATACAAGTACAACTATTTGGGAAGGAAATGCCAATCCTGTTGATGCTAATCTTAATGCAAGTAATCCAGGTTGGAACGGAGGCACGATTCAAACTGGCGAAGCCATCTTGAGATTCGATTTCAAGAATAAAATCACAGCGACTGGTTATACCATAAGGGTGAACTTTACAGATGGAACATTTCTAGATATAAACGTGCCCTTAGTGTTAGAAAAAGGCCAAGAATCACAGCTTGAAATAGTTAAGGAGGAAGAATTTATTGGAGAACCAAGGATGAAGATATATCCTAATCCTGCACAGTTTAGTTTCAAAGTGAGGTTAGAAGGCTTTCGCAGCGAGTTCGCAGATATCGTAATGTATGATGTTACGGGGCGTGAAGTTTTTAAAGTTAAGAAACGCTATCTTGCTAATAGGGATATATTGATTGACCTTCCTTCAAGTATGGATGCCGGAATGTATTTTGTACAATTATTAAATAATATTGAAGTGAAATCTGTTCCTGTCATTATAACGAAATAATATAATAATAACTTTTAATTTTAAAATAAAGAGGTTATCTGGTTAATTTCAGATAACCTCTTTATTTATAAACAAATCCTTATTTGAATTTTAGTCTAAAATCAGATTTATAATTTTATAATTATTGATTTTATAGAGAGGACAATCTTACTTTCCCTAAAGTTGTTAACTATGATGGCATGACAAGTTGTTTATAGGCTTAATTTTGAAACAGGAGTCAAGGCTTAACACTTATCTATTTATCCAATTTCTGCCATCATGATTTTATAGACCAACAATGCTCGTAATAAGCTTCAGTTCTCTCCCCAAACTCAAAGGAATTTTATAAATTTAGCATCTTTATGAAAATCTTATTTCCTGAAACACACCATAACGGTTTTCATACAGCAGTAACGACTCCAATTATAAACAAAACAATTATGAAAAAGGTACTCCTAATTATGAGCTTAATAGTAAGTGGTAGCACGGTGCATGCGCAACAAACAATGTCACCTGAATTATTATGGAAAGTTGAACGCATTAGCGTCAAGGGACTTGACAAAGAAGGTTCGAATATCCTTATAGAGGTTAAAACCCCTAATATTGAAGAAAACAACTTCGATTCTAAATTCTATAAACTACCGGTCAATGGCGGCGATTTAATTGCAATAAGCAAAGACGAGCTTAATGCAAAAGATAAAAACGTGTCGCCCGATGGCAACTACACCCTATTTCATGATGAAGTAGCTATTGAGAACATAAAAGGAAGTGACGTTTATAAAAACTTAGATAAATCTGAGGCTTATATTTTTTCAGATCTAGACATTCGTCATTGGGACACTTGGCAAGACGGCAAATATAATCATGTGTTCTATAAAAAAGTAGGCACGGAAAACACAGATGGCACTGACCTCATGCCAAATGAACCACACCACACCCCACAGCGTCCTTTTGGTGGCGACGAAGATTACATTTGGTCTCCAGATGGTAAGGACATCTATTATGTAAGCAAGAAATTAAAAGGAAAAGCCTATGCTACCAGCACCAATACGGACATATACAAATATAACCTCGCGTCTAAGACCACTACCAACATTACTGAAGACAATAAGGGCTATGATACCCATCCTGCTTTATCATCACAAGGTGCTTTGGCATGGTTGCAAATGAAAACTGATGGTTATGAAGCGGATAAAAACGATATTGTTGTACTAAACAATGGCGTCAAACAAAATTTAACCGATAGATGGGATGGTACCGTCAACAGTTTTTTATGGAGTAATGACGGCAACGATATTTACTTTACCGCCCCAATAGATGGCACAGTTCAAATTTTTAAAGTGAATTATCCTGATAAAAAACGTATCGCCCCTGTAGTGGAACAACTTTCAGAAGGCCAATTTGATATTACCAGCATTATTGTCCAAAAAGACCATACCCTGTTGGTGACACGAACTGATATGAACCATGCCGCTGAAATTTTCAGTTTCAATTTAAAGGACAACAGTTTTAAAGCATTGACAAACATTAACCAGAAATTATATGACAGTATTGAATTACCTAAAGTTGAAAAGCGCTACGTAACCACCACTGATGGTAAGCAAATGTTAGTATGGGTGATTTTGCCACCCAACTTCGATGCCTCTAAAAAATATCCGACCTTATTATACGCGCAAGGAGGTCCACAATCTGCACTATCACAGTTTTATTCTTACCGTTGGAATTTCCAATTAATGGCGTCTCATGGCTATATTGTTGTTGCACCAAACCGTCGTGGCATGCCCGGTCATGGTGTAGAATGGAATGAAGCTATCAGCAAGGACTGGGGTGGCCAAGTGATGGACGATTACCTTTCAGCTATTGATGCCATTGCTAAAGAACCGTATGTAGATAATGATAGATTGGGTGCCGTTGGCGCGAGCTATGGTGGTTACTCTGTGTTTTATTTGGCGGGAATTCACAACAAACGCTTTAAGACCTTCATCTCACATGATGGTGTCTTTGATACCAGAACTATGTATGGTACAACTGAGGAATTATTTTTTGTAAACCACGATTTTGGAGCACCGTACTGGGATAAAAACAACAAGGCCGCACAAAAAGTCTACAACGAATTCAATCCGATCACCAAGGTATCAGCATGGGACACTCCTATTTTGATCATTCAAGGCGGAAAGGATTATCGCGTACCGATTGAACAAGGTTTAAGTGCTTATCAAGCGGCGCAATTGTTAGGTATAAAAAGCAAATTATTGTATTTCCCTGAGGAAAATCACTGGGTGCTAAAACCACAAAATGCTTTGGTATGGCAAAATGAATTTTTTAAATGGTTGAAGGAAACCTTGTAAGCTTAATCAACAATAAATATGTATATTGATAAATTAAACAAACAGCGTTCCTCTATAAGAGCGCTTGGGACAATTGATTTAGGATAGCAATGTTTATCAGTTTGTTGCCCTTAATGCAAAAAAAAGAAACGATAGAAGTTATCATTTTGGTAACTTTTATGTTATCTTTGCGTCAAATCATTTAACGTGAAAATATTTTCGAGAGGGACCTTGCGGGATTTTTGGGAAAAGCACGGCGATTGTGAACTTCAATTGAAAACTTGGTATCGAGAAACTGAAAAATCGAATTGGACATCGATCAACGACCTGAAAAAAGAATATCCCAGCGCGAGTATTTTAAAAGACAACCGAATTGTATTTAACATTAAAGGTAACGATTATCGACTGATTGTTAAGTTTAATTTTGAATATCAACTCGCGTGGATACGCTTTATCGGAACTCATGGGGAATATGATAAAATTAACACAAACGAAATTTAAGATGAAAATAAAACCAATTAGAAACGAAGCAGATTACCAAAATGCACTTGAGCGTTTGGAAGTTATTTTCGATGCTAAAAGAGGAACCGAAGAAGGCGACGAGTTGGAGATTTTGGCAATGGTAATAGACAATTACGAAAAGGAGAATTTTCCAATTGATATGCCCGACCCGATTTCCGCAATTAATTTCCGAATGGAACAAATGGGCCTAAAACAGAAAGATTTGGTCAAAATGATTGGTTTCAAAAGTCGAGTGAGCGAAATAATGAACAAAAAGCGAAAATTAACTTTAGAAATGATTAGAAAACTGAACGCTGATTTAAACATCCCAACAGAAATATTGATACAAGATTATTGAGCAAGTTTCCCGGAGCACTAAGGCATCACGGTATAAACACATCTTTGTTCTTTATTCTTTGTTCCTTGTTCTTGGTTGGTTCGTAAATCTAAAAGCGCAGCGGTCTTAATTCTTTTATCTAAGCATATTTAATTATAAAATAAACTTTCAAATTAAAATATATTCAAATGAAGCTTAACCTTTTAAAAGCATGCATGCCCTTGTGCTTCCTGACACTATCATTAATAGGTTCGGTTAGCAAAAGTTACGCTCAAGGAAAAATCAAGAACATGCCAGGATACGATCAGTATCAAAAAATGGCTCCACAATTATATAGTTCGGTGCAAAGAATCTCACCAAATATAGTGTGGAGTGATGACGGTAAAAGTTTTACCTATCAAGAGAATGATATTGTGCACACCTTTGATGTCAAGAAAAATAAGGTTACTAAATCTGAAGCTTATAAACCAACACCAAGAACATCAAATAGCCGACAGCAAAGACCAGATAGAGGGCGGCAATATGCATCTGCAGTCTCGCCAGACTCTACTTTAATGGCGTTTACTAAAGATAGAAACATGTATCTGAGCAATCCTGATGGGTCTAATGCTGTCGACATTACCAAAGATGGAAATGACGAAAATCTGATAAAATACGGGATTGCAACTTGGGTTTATGGTGAAGAACTCGGTCAGAATACTGCCATGTGGTGGTCTCCTGACAGTAAAAAAGTGGCCTTTTACAAATTTGACGAGAAGGATACACTCATGTATTACGTACTGTATCATCAAACCAAAATCCAAGATTCGCTGGAAGTGGAAGCCTATCCAAAAGTGGGGGCTAAAAACCTACCGGTCGATTTAATGGTGTACGACTTAGAAACGAAAAAAACCATCACACTCGATACGCGTAACGGCAAACCCTTTAACGATGGTGCGCTTGGCACCTATTTATATGGGATAGAATGGTCACCTGACGGCAAAGAATTACTTTTTCATAGCACCAATCGGAAACAAGATATCATGGAATTTAAAGCGGCGAATCCGATAACGGGTAAAACTCGCGTCGTAGTTAGGGAAGAATGGCTTCCAAGTTTTACAGAGAATTCGCCAGAAATTTATAAGCTAAAAGACAAAATCCATTTTATTTGGGCTTCGGAAAGAAGCGGATTTAAAAACTATTACCTCTACAATTTTAATGGCACCTTGGTCAACCAATTGACCAATCATGATTTTGAAGTTCAGCGTATTGTTGACGTTGATGAAGCTAAAAATCAGGTCTATTATATGGCAGCAAGTGGAGACAATCATATGAAAATGCAATTACACCGCGTTAATTTTGATGGGACTAATGACATTCGCTTAACAGATCCTGCATACAATCATAACGTCAACTTATCGCCTTCGGGCAAGCACTTTATTGATATTGCCCAAACCCATAACTCACCTCCTGTGATGAGCCTAGTGGATGATAAAGGAAATGTTAAGAAGGAGCTTTTAAAAACCGACTTGACAAACTTTAAGGAACTAGGGTTCAAAACGGTGGATGTGTTTGAATTCACTTCTGCAGATGGCGAAACCCAATTACACGGTATGATTCATTTTCCATCAAATTTTGATCCTTCAAAAAAGTATCCTTTAATTTTAAGTAATTATGGTGGCCCTGGAGTCAATGCTTTTAGAGAAACATTTCAACTTCCAAATGTCATTACTGAATTCGGATTTTTAGTGGTCAATATTGACGGCAGAAATGTTGGTGGGAGAGGTAAGAACATGCTCGATAAATTATACGGTAATTTAGGGATTGTGGAAATGGACGATTTTGCCGCAGGCGTCAAATCGTTATACAGTCGCCCGTATTTTGACACAACAAGAGTTGGTGTGTATGGCACATCTTACGGCGGAACCGTAGCAGCGATGAGTCTGTTAAGATTCCCTGATGTCTATCATGCGGCGGTTGCCAATTCTGCGGTAACGGACTGGAGAAATTACGACAACATTTACACGGAGCGCTATATGAATCTTATTGAGAATAATCCAAAAGGCTACGAAGCTTCTAATTTGATGAATTATGCCAAAGATTTACAAGGTGAATTAATGATATTTTACGGCACCAACGATAACAACGTGCACCCGTCCAATTCATTGCAATTGATACAAGCCTTGCAGCAAGTAGAAAAAAGTTTTGAAGTACAAGTTGGTCCAGACAAAGGCCATACATCGGTAGATTTCAATAGAATGATGGAGTTTTTTATTCAACATCTGATTCTGAAATAGCAGTTTATAGTGGTGGTATTTGAATATCTTAGATTTTTATAAGCCTCTTTTATAATGCAAATTGCAACTGGACTTTACACACCACTAAAAGTAATTATTGACAAATAAGCTCAACTAAAATCATAGTAAATCAGGAGATTACGTTAAGCTTTTCTTAATTAAACCCAATTAAAAGGTCAAAGCCTTGGCTTTCACTCTATAAATCATACTTTTGCATTATATAATAACATTAAAAAGGATTTATGAGTCAAGTAAAGAAAAACGATACGGTAAAAGTACATTACACAGGAAAATTGACCAACGGACAGGTTTTTGACAGTTCATTGGAGCGTGAGCCATTAGAAATTACTATTGGTGAAGGTAAATTGATTCCTGGTTTTGAAAACGCCATTCTTGATATGAAGGTTAACGATAAGAAAACAGTTGAGATTGCAAAAGAAGAAGCTTATGGTGATGTTCAGCAAGAGCTTTTCCATCAAGTACAAAAAGAGCAACTTCCACAAGATATCCAACCAGAAGTTGGTATGGGCTTAGCTTCTAAAGGTCCTGACGGAACAGAGCACCAATTTAGAGTGGTTGACATTAAAGAAGATCACATTGTTGTTGATGGTAATCATCCATTAGCGGGTCAAGATTTAGTTTTTGACTTAGAATTAGTTGAGATTAAATAAGATCACACGATCGTATATAAAAAGCCATTTACAGATGTAAATGGCTTTTTTTTGTTATGTTCAATGTTTTCTGAAGCTCTTTTTTAATATCAAAGACGATTGAGAAATGATCTTAAACCATCATCTTTTTGACATCATTAAAATCTAATCCACCATAAGTTCCGGAGCTCATCAATAATAAGGCTTTGTTATCAAAATCCTGTGCGAACAAAAAGTTTTTAAAATCGTCAGGATTGGTGTAAATAATTAAATCATCACGCTCAAAAGCGGTGGCAATTTGTTCTTGTGTGACTTCTTTCAGTTTTTTAATTTCAACCGCATGTGGTGAATAAAAGACTACGGCTACATCGGCAGCATCAAGTGTGCCTTTATATTCCTTTAAAAACTCAGCGTTCAAACTGCTAAAGGTGTGCAACTCTAAGCACGCGACAACCGTGCGGTTTGGGAACTGCTCCTTCACAGCATTTGTGGTCGCCAGCACTTTACTGGGAGAATGGGCGAAATCCTTAAAAGCAATACTAGTACTGCCCTCTCCTATTTTTTCTAAACGTTTGCTCGCCCCTTTAAAACTGGCAATGGCTTCATAAAAATCATCTTCATCCACGCCCATGTGCTGGCAGATCCATTTGGCGCCCGAAAGATTATTCAGATTATGTTTTCCAAACACCTCAATTGGCAGTGGACCTTCTGGCGTTTCCAAAAGTGTTTCGCCGTCTCCAACCGTGTATTCCGGCGTATGATACGCTAATTTTCTAATGGTGTTATCAGATGCTTCCACCACTCTTTTCACTTCTAAATCTTCTTCATTGTAAGTGATACTTCCTCCGTTGACAATACTGTCTACAAATATTTTAAACTGCTCAACATAATTATCGTAAGTTGGAAATACATTAATATGATCCCAAGCAATGCCACTCAATAAGGCGATATTGGGTTGGTAAAGATGAAATTTTGGCCGTCTATCAATAGGTGAGCTCAAATATTCATCACCTTCCAAAACGATAAAATCATTATCATTGGTCAACTTTACCATCACATCAAAACCTTCCAACTGCGCACCAACCATATAATCAACATCTCTATCATGGTAATGCATCACATGCAAAATCATAGACGTAATAGTCGTTTTACCATGACTTCCGCCAATTACAACGCGCGTTTTGTGCTTGGATTGTTCGTATAAAAATTCAGGATAACTGTAGATTTTCAAGCCCAATTCATGTGCTTTCAAAAGTTCAGGGTTATCTGCTTTGGCATGCATCCCTAAAACAATAGCATCTAATGACCTATTTATTTTTTCAGGAAACCAGCCAAAATTTTCTGGCAACAAGCCCTTAGCTTTTAATCTTGATTTTGAAGGTTCATAAATTTCATCATCACTCCCCGTAACCTGTTCTCCTTTATTGTGCAACGCTATGGCAAGATTGTGCATGGCACTGCCGCCAATAGCTATAAAATGTACATTCATATGTTAATTTTGAAAGGATCAAAGATAGTTTTTTTGATGCGAAATGACGAATGATTTTATAGATGAAGCTGGAAAGCTTTAGCCGATAATTTATCAGATAAAATCGCACAATCATTGGAGTTAATACTTATTGAAAAAGCTTTAAAGTTTCAATATCGCAACGCGTTCTTTCTTAAAGGCAACCGCTCTTGGTGATTCGCCAATTGCCAAATCGATATATTTTAAGGCCTCTACTTTATTTTTTTGAAGTTTGTGGATTTGCGCCAATCGGTAATTAGCCCACGATTTTGAAATTCCATCTTCCTTTTCATAATTCTCAAGATAGTGTTGAAGATGCATCGCACCTTTATCCAATTGAATTTTATAATCTGCCGAAACCTTCCCAATTTGGTAGTTTAGCGCATTCGATCTATGCTTGTTCAAGGCTGCCTGCATAGTGGAAATCATTAATTCTGGCTGGTTTTTAGCTTCATATAAATTGGTCAATTGCTCATAGCAATGCAATGAACCTCCTTCTGTAACCGCAAGTTTATAATACTTTTCAGCAGCGTCAAAATCCTTATCATATTCATAAATATAACCTTTTGCTAAAAACCCATCCACTTTAGAAATACGATACAACTCCTCCGCGTATTTTAACGATTTGTTTTTGCTTCCCCCGATAATTCCCGGGAGTTGCATGTACAATTCTACCAACGCCCATCGCGTTTCAATATGTTTAGGATCTAATTCTGCAGCTGTGGTAAATGCCTCTTTAACATCACCAATGATTCCTAAAGCTTGTATCTTATTTACAGACAAGGCTTTCATACCCAAAGCACCACCATATTTATAATGGTAATTTGCAGTTTCTGGACTCAACTCCACCAAATTTTTATAACTCTCGATGGCTTCATCCCATTTTTTCTGATGCCCATAAGCATCGCCCAATAATTCAATGCCCGATAAATCATTAGGATGGGACTTCACATAAGAAATCATAAGGTTTTCCGCTTTACTAAATTGTTTAGTTGCGAAAAATTGTTCCGTTTTTTGAAAGTCTGATTGACCAAAGGCCACTAACGAAAAAGAGAAAAAATAGAGTGTAAATTTCATACGAATAGTTATGAATTCAAAAATAGGCATACTTATGGTATTGTTTTTGCAAATTGTTAAAAAGCAAGAAAAGTTAACTTCAAAATATATTAACTTCACTGATGCAAATGTAAGTTACGTGCATATCATCTCGTTGATTGAGATTTAGAAAGTTGCTTACAAAAAATTCTATATAGGAATGAAAACATTCAAAATGATGAAACACGTTATAGCAGTCTTTATGGTCATCCTCTTTTCAAATTTTGCGCAAGCACAAACAAATTCTTATGATAACCTCTGGAAAAAAGTAGATAAACTTGACAAGGAAGGGTTGCCAAAATCGGCTTTAGAAGTGGTAGAACAGATTTCTAAATTGGCACTGGCCGAAAAGAATACCTCGCAAAACATAAAGAGTTTACTGTATAAAGGTAAATACGCGCTCATTTTAGAGGAAGATGCACAACTGAAGATCATCAACGATTTTAAATCTCAAATTTTAATAAGCAAGACTCCGACAAAGAATATTCTAGAAAATTTGCTCGCCAATTTATACTGGCAATATTTTCAGAATAATAGGTATCGGTTCTACAATCGGACAACAACAGAACATAAAGTAGTTGCTGACGATTTTAGAACTTGGGATCTCAGCACACTGTTTGAAGAAATTGATGGGCACTATCAAAATTCGCTTAAAAATGAAACAATACTTCAGGAAACAGCATTAGCCAATTTTGATGACATACTACTTTTACAAAAAAACTCAAAGCGCTACCGCCCTACCCTTTTTGATTTTTTAAGTCATAATGCTTTGGACTTTTACCAAACCGATGAAAACACCATTACCAAACCGGCATATAAATTTATAATTGATACGCCTGAATATCTTTCTGATGCCAAAACGTTTTTAGAATTGCAAATCACCCATCGCGATTCTTCGTCTTTACAATTGAAAGCGCTCAAAATCTACCAGAATTTGATTGCCTTACATCTACAAGACAAAGAACCTTATGCATTATCAGATGTAAATATTGAGCGACTGCATTTCGTAAAAAACAAAATTATTTTAGCTGATAAGGAACTGCTTTATTTAAATACGCTTAAAGAAGTTGCCGAAACTCATAAAAGTCATGAGGTCTCCGCACTTTATAATTTCGAAATTACAGCACTTTACAAAACTCAAGGTGATCGTTATCATCCTAAAACGAACACAGAAGATCGTTGGAAGCTCAAAGAGGCCTTAGCCCTTTGTGATGCTGTAAAGCAACAATTCCCTAGGAGTATTGGAGCTGAAAAATGTGATGTTTTAAAACAGCAAATTTTAAAGCCAACCTTACAACTCACCGCTGAAAATAACATTCCTATTCAATCCAATTCTCTGTTGTTGGTGCGGTATTCAAATCTTAACAGCTTATCATTTAAGACCTATAAATTGTCAGAAACGGAATTGAATAACTTTAATAAAACATATAGACAAGATGAGCGCCTTGCATTTATAAAAAAACTAAAAAATGCAGAAACATGGCAAAGTCAATTGAAAGATGAAAACGATTACCAACAGCACACCACGGAAATCGTCATTCCGAAATTATCCAATGGTCAGTATCTTATTGTAGCCACCTCAAATAGTTTAGATGAGAGTTCTTATGCATTCCAAACTATTCAAGTGACCAATATCGCATTAGTAACAAAATCGGACGTTGATAAAGAATTATTTCAACTTATAAATAGAACTAATGGACAGCCTCTGGTGGGCGCAAAAGTAACCGTCAAATATCAAGAAAATTATAACAACAACTTTAAATCAGAAAATTTTGTTACAGACACCAATGGCGAATTTAGTTTGAAGAATTCAAAGAAGCGTTATTATAATATGGATCTTAATATAGAGCACCATGGAGTTGTTGCCATTTTTAAGGATTATTACAGTAACGGCCATTATAACGAAAATGACTCACCTGAAAAGATAAGCTACACACCTTTTCTATTTACAGATCGCAGTATTTATAGACCTGGGCAAACGGTCTATTTTAAAGGCATTGCAACAAAAACTGACAATGGAAAAACACTGGTGTATGCAAATCAAGAAGCAAAGATCAGTTTAAAGAACGTCAATGGTGAACTTTTAAAAGAAATGCTTCTTAAAACCAACGATTATGGTTCTGTTTCTGGCGAATTTATTTTGCCAAACGATGGTCTCAACGGGAATTATTCATTAGAAATGTTTGCCGGCAGTCATGGCTATACGAGTTTCTCGGTTGAAGATTACAAACGCCCTAAATTTGAAACCGCCTTTAAACCAATCACAGAAACCTTTAAAGTTAACGATTCTATCACCATAAAAGGTACTGCATTGGCTTATGCTGGCAGTAGCGTCACCAATGCTAAAATAGTGTATCGCGTGCATCGTAAAGTACAATATCCACGTTGGTATTATTGGTTCAGACCTTCATTTAACAGTGAACCTCAAGAAATTGCCTACGGCGAAAGTATCACAGATAAAGAGGGGAATTTTGAAATCACTTTTAAAGCCATTCCAGATGCCAGTGTCGACAAATCAAATCTGCCAATTTTTAACTATGAAATTACTGCTGATGTTACAGATCTCAATGGCGAAACACGAAGTGCCACTACCATTGTAAATGTGGGCTACCACGCGCTTCTGGCAACTGTTAATGTTGATGATCAATTGGATAAAAACAAAAAAGACCATCACTTAACCCTAACCACAAAAAATTTAAATGGCGAATTTGTACCAGCCACAGGCACTTTAAAAATATACAAACTCAAGGCACCACTAGAGGTTTTGAGACCACGCCCTTGGGCTGCGCCAGATTATCAGGTCTTATCTCGTGAAGAGTTTAAAACATTATTTCCACATGAAGCCTATCAAGAGGAGCACAATCCTGAGACTTGGGAAAAAGGAGCCGTCGTTTTTGAGGCCGATTTTGACACTTCAAAATCGAAAATAATCGAATTAGGACCCCTTAAAAAATGGGAATCTGGAACTTATGTGGTCGTTTTAGAAAGCAAGGACAGATTTGGTCAATTAGTGAAAGATGAAGTGCGCACTTTTGTTTTTAGTCCAGATGACAAAACACTTCCAGACCACCAATTATTTAGTGTATCCACTGATCAATCGTCTTATATGAAAGGTCAAAACGTGATAATTACTTTTAGAAGTGCTGCTGAAAACATTATGGTTACTGTAGATGTTGAGAAAGATCAGAACATCATAAAAACCTATTTGGTGCCTTTGAGCAACAACAAAAAGACAATTGCTATTCCAGTAACAGATGACGATTTGGGCGGATTTGCAATTCATTACAGTTTTGCGGCTTTCAATAGCTTTCATTCGGGAACAAAGACTGTTGCCGTTCCGTATCCAAAATCTGAATTAACTATAGAAACGAAGACGTTTAGAGATAAATTAGAACCGGGAACTGATGAAACGTGGAGTTTTAATATCAAAGGACCTCAAGGGGATAAAGTGAGTGCTGAGTTATTGGCCAGTATGTATGATATGTCTTTAGATCAATTTACGCCACACCAATGGCAATTTAGTCCGCTGCACCAGCCCTTATACTATAGCCATAATCAAAGAAGTGCCATAAAAAGTTTTGGAAACGCTAATTTTTATGTGTATTTACCAAACAGCAATTTCAATTTTCCAAACCAAAATTATGACCAGTTTAATTGGTTCGGATTCTATTTTGGTAATGGTAGAAATTATCAGAATATCATGTTGAGAGGGAAAGCTACTGGTGTACAAATTGTTGAAGATCAAATGGAAATTCAAGAATCTGCTATGCTTGAATCTGGGGCAAGTTTGGATGAAGTTGTTGTGGTTAATGATGCAGAGGTTGATAAAAATATAGTGTCACTTGGCAGTGCTGAGCAAACAGAAAACCGAGATGCTGTTGCCATTCGTAAAAACCTTCAGGAAACCGCGTTTTTCTTCCCACAGTTACAAACGGATACCAAAGGAAATGTAACCTTTAGCTTTACGACCCCTGAAGCCTTGACCAAATGGAAATTGCAGTTGCTAGCGCACACAAAAGAATTGGAAAGTGCAACAACGTCTTTAGAAACGGTGACACAAAAGGAATTGATGGTGATTCCTAACGCGCCTCGTTTTTTACGTCATGGGGATGCGATTTCTATCAGCACTAAAATTGCCAACCTTACGGAAAAAGCCTTATCAGGAGACGCTATGTTACAACTTTTTGATGCTTTTACTGGAAAAACCATTGACGCGAAACTCAATAATTCCGACAACCGAAAATCTTTTTCTGTGGATGCTAAAGGAAATACACAAATCAGTTGGAGTTTGACTATCCCTGATGATGTGGATGCGGTACAATATAAAATAATTGCTAAGTCTGGCGATTTTAGTGATGGTGAGCAAAATGCACTTCCTGTCTTATCGAACAGAATGTTAGTGACCGAAACCTTACCGATGTGGATTCGCTCCAATGAAACGCGAACCTTCACTTTAGACAAATTAAAGTCGAACACCTCTTCCACACTTAAAAACCATAAACTGACTTTGGAGATGACTTCCAATCCGGCGTGGTATGCCGTTCAGGCTTTACCTTACTTAATGGAATATCCGTATGATAACAATGAGCAAACCTTTAGTAGATATTATGCCAATGCCTTGGCAAGTCATATTGCCAACAGCAATCCGAGACTGAAAGAAGTATTTGATCAATGGGGTTCAACTGATGCGCTGCTCAGCAATCTGGAAAAAAACGAAGCACTAAAAAGCATTTTGATTGCCGAAACGCCTTGGCTGCGAGATGCCCTATCTGAAACTGATCAGAAGAAACGGATTGCCTTATTATTCGATATGAACAAAATGAGTAATGAGCTGCAATCTGCGCAACGTAAGCTTCAAAACAGCCAAATGACCAATGGTGCTTGGGCCTGGTTTGAAGGTGGACGGCCAAATCGTTTCATCACACAACAAATTATTGCTGGTTTTGGGCACTTAAAGCAGTTGGATGTCACCCTGAGCGCAGTCGAAGGGTCTTCGGATACCATCATCAACAATGCAATTACCTATTTAGATGCTGAATTTGTTCAAGAATATAAAGACTTACGTAAATACGATAAAAAGGTTGACTTGACTAAAGATCATTTGAGCTATACCCAATTGCATTATTTATACATGCGCAGCTTTTTTACAACTATTCCAAAAAGCAAAGAGGTAGAATCTATAATCTACTACTACCAATCTCAAATTCAGAAGTATTGGTTGAAGCAATCATTATATGCTAAGGGTTTAATGGCGCTAGTGTCGCACCGTTCAAAAGATTCTAAAACTGCAGAAAATATTTTAAAATCGTTAAAAGAAAATAGTATTACTTCTGATGAATTGGGGATGTATTGGAAAGACAATCAAGCATCCTGGTTTTGGTACCAAGCGCCAGTTGAAACTCAAACCCTTATGATTGAGGCTTTTAGTGAAATTCAAAAGGACACAAAAACCGTCGACGATCTAAAAATCTGGTTGCTTAAAAACAAGCAGATTAACAGTTGGAAAACTACCAAAGCGACTACTGAGGCGGTGTACGCTTTATTATTACAAGGCAACAACTGGCTAAGTGTTACCGAGCAAGTAGATGTTGCACTGGGCGGTAAAACAATAGAACCATTAAAATTAGAAAATGTCAAAATTGAAGCAGGAACGGGATACTATAAAACCTCATGGGCAGCGTCGGAAATACAACCAGAAATGGCCGATGTGACCCTAACAAAAAAAGGCGATGGCATTGCTTGGGGCGGTTTATACTGGCAGTATTTTGAAGATTTGGATAAGATTACGTTTGCCGAAACGCCATTGCAATTACAGAAAAAACTATTCTTAAAAACTAATACGGATAAAGGCGAACAAATTTCCGAAATCAACTCTGAAACAGAGTTGAAAGTTGGCGATTTGGTACGCGTGCGCATCGAATTGCGAAGCGACCGAGACATGGAATTCTTACATATGAAAGATATGCGCGCCGCAGGCTTTGAACCGATTAATGCCTTATCTACCTATAAGTATCAAGATGGACTGGGCTATTATGAAAACACTAAAGATGCGGCTACCAATTTCTTCTTCGACTATTTACCGAAAGGCATTTATGTTTTTGAATACGACTTACGAGTAAATAATAGTGGAAACATGAGCAATGGCATTACAACCATCCAAAGTATGTATGCACCTGAGTTTACCAGTCATAGTGAAGGGATCCGAGTACATGTGAAATAATCACATCAGACCTTATAAAAAAGCGTCATGAATTATGTTTCATGACGCTTTTTAAATTTATAACTCAATTCACTTCAAACTCCTAAAATAAAATCTCTATTCCCTATTCTAACAGCGAAGCGTTCTCATTTCTATTCTAAATTATAGTGTAAGACTAATTACAACTAATCGATATACCCCATCTTCTTCATCCAGTCATCATTGAACATTTTGCCAACATAACGGCTACCATGGTCATGAAATAGAACCACAACAACATCATCTTTTGTAAAATGCTCTTTCAATTGCAATAATCCTTTAACGGCTGCACCTGCAGAGTTTCCTAAGAACATGCCTTCTTCTTTTGCCAATAATTGCGTGTAGACTGCTGCATCTTTATCGGTAACTTTGGTGAAACCATCAATAATATCAAAATTGACGTTTTTAGGCAAAATATCTTCACCGATACCTTCGGTTACGTACGGATAGATTTCATTTTCATCAAAAATTCCCGTTTCGTGGTACTTTTTGAACACACTTCCATAAGTGTCAATTCCCCAAATTTTAATATCTGGATTTTGTTCCTTCAAATATTTACCAACTCCAGAAATAGTACCTCCTGTACCAACGCCAACCACAAAATGGGTGATTTTCCCATCCGTTTGGTTCCAAATTTCAGGACCTGTACTTTCATAATGCGCTTTGGTATTGCTCAAATTATCGTACTGGTTCACATACCAAGAGTTTGGTGTTTCTTCGCCTAAACGTTTGGATACAGAATAATAACTTCTCGGATCTGTTGGTTCGACATCTGTAGGACAAACGATAACCTCAGCACCAACAGCACGAAGAATGTCCATTTTCTCCTTAGATTGTTTATCAGAAAGCACAAAAATACATTTGTAGCCTTTAACGATCGCCACTAATGCCAATCCCATTCCCGTATTTCCTGAAGTGCCCTCAATGATCGTTCCTCCTGGCTTTAAAAGACCTTCAGCTTCTGCATCTTCAATCATTTTAACCGCCATCCTGTCTTTTACAGAATTCCCTGGATTGAAGGTTTCGTATTTGGCCAACACCAAACATGGTAAGTCTTTGGTCAATTTATTGAGTTTGACCAATGGGGTGTTCCCAATGGTTTCAAGTATATTTTCTGCGTATTGCATCTGTTTCATTTTAAGACTGCAAAGGTAAGGGGATTTTTTGATTTATTAAATTGGGAATTGCACAGAGTTGCACGGAGACACTTTGATTGTCGTAACATGTCAATTTGGTTGAATCAGATATAAAAATCTATTTCACAAAGCTGTACGAAGAAGAAAAACATTTCACAAAGGGTTTTTCACATGATATTTATCAATAAGGACTGGAGGATCATCTGCGTCAATCTGTGAAATCCGCGGGAGAAATTTTAATCTATTTAATGAGCTACTGAAGACCGAAGACTGCCTACTGAAACCTGCCAGCTAATCAAACCGCATCGCCTTAACCGGAGATATTTTGGTAATTATTACTGATGGAATTAAAAGCATTAACATACACACGATAAAGGTTCCTAAATTGAGCATTAAAATATAATCGAGGCTGAGATATACCGGGGCTTCTGTTACGTGATATTCTTTAGGATTTAAAGCTACTAACCCAAAATACTTTTGGGCGAACAACAGTCCCAGTCCGATTAAATTCCCCCAAAATAATCCAAGACCAATCAAATAAGTAGCGTTATATAAAAACACCTTTCTGATGCTCCAATTCGTACTACCCAAAGCTTTTAGAATTCCAATCATTTGGGTGCGTTCTAAAATCAAGACCAATAACGCCGTAATCATATTAATCCCTGCTACAAGAATCATAATCCCGATAATGCCATAGGTATTGTTATCAAAAATACTGATCCACTCAAAAATAGAGACGTATTTTTGCTGTACGGTAATGGCATCCAAATCTGACGGAATTGTATCGTAAATTTCCATGCCTTTGGTTTCAATTTGATTGAAATCGTCAATAAACACTTCAAAGTTCCCTACTTGATCCTCGTTCCATTTATTCAACCGCTGTACATGACGGATATCGCCCATCACAAACTTTTCATCCATTTCTTTCATTCCAGAATTGTAAATCCCTACAATTTCAAAAGCTCTTAAAAAGGGCATCTGATCGATACGTTCTTTCTTAAAAACAGTCTGAAAGCTGTCGCCCAACTTAAATTGCAATCGGTTGGCCAAATATTGGGAAATAAGCACTTCATTGCTCATCTCCCCAGAATAGTCCGGAAGTCGTCCTTCAGTCAGAAACTCTTGAAAATAATGCCAGTCATAATCAGAACCCACTCCTTTTAAAACTACACCTTCAAAGTCCGTTTCTGTACGAACTACTCCAAATTTTGTAGCGGTGGCCTGCACATGACTAATCCCTTCAACATTTTTAAATTCAGGGTAAAATTCTTGGTTTTTACTGATTGGAATTTCAGACTCGTCAGAAGCGTTGCTATCAAAGTTGGTGATGGTGACGTGACCATTAAAAGCCACCACCTTATCTCTAATCTTTTGCTGCAGTCCGATACCTGTAGCAATAGCAATCAGCATCACCACAATACCGATAGCGATAGCAGTAATACCAATTTTTATAATCGGTGCTGATACACTACTTTTATACGCTTTACTGCCTATAATACGTTTAGCTATAAAAAACTCGTAATTCAAAATTTAAAATGCGATTAAAGATGTTCAAAAATACGTCTTTCCCGATAATAATAGGACTTGTTTTGATTTTGATTTCTTGTGGAAATGGGATGAAGAGTATCAAGTATCAAGAACAAAGTATTAAGACAGATGACGGAGGGCCGATGACTGCGGAAAGCAAATCACCAACGGCAGACTTGAGTCAGGAGCCACTAAAAATTGGTGCCAATCAAACAGAAAATTATATTAAACTATTACGAGGAAAACGTGTGGGCGTTGTGGGCAATCAATCGAGTGTGATTTTTAAAGATGGCAATCGGAAGAACGCTAAAGGCACAGCCTATACCCATCTTGTAGATTCATTACTTAGTTTAAATATTAATGTGAAAAAAGTTTTTTCTCCAGAACATGGGTTTAGAGGTACTGCCGATGCGGGAGAAGAAATCAAGGATGGCTTAGATCCTAAAACAAATTTGCCGATTGTTTCATTATATGGCGATAATAAGAAACCAACACCTGCCCAACTCCAAGGTTTAAATATTTTAGTTTTTGACATTCAAGATGTGGGTGTGCGGTTTTACACTTATATTTCCACCTTGCATTATGTGATGGAAGCCTGTGCTGAGGCGAATATTCCTTTATTAATTTTAGACAGACCCAATCCGAATGGTCATTATATAGACGGTCCAATTTTAGAAAAAACCCATACCAGCTTTGTGGGCATGCACCCAATTCCTATAGCCCACGGAATGACTATTGCTGAATATGCCCAAATGATTAATGGCGAAAAGTGGTTAAAAAATGGCATTCAGTGCGCGTTAACCATCATTTCAATGGAAAACTATACGCATCAAATGCCTTACAGCCTACCTATAAAACCATCGCCAAATTTACCGAATGATCAATCGATTGCTTTATATCCAAGCTTGTGCTTTTTTGAAGGCACCAATGTGAGTGTCGGTCGAGGCACGGACACGCAGTTTCAAGTTTTTGGAAGCCCTGAATTAGATAAAAATCAGTTTAAATATCGATTTACACCACAATCTACGCTAGGCGCTAAAACACCACCTCAATTAGGCAAACTTTGTTATGGTAAAGATTTAACCCAGACCAACGTAGCACCAGGTATAAACTTAGAATATGTGATTAAAGCGTATGCACATACAGCAAACAAAACAACATTTTTCAATTCGTTTTTCGTGAAATTAGCAGGAACATCACAACTTCAAAAACAAATAGCGCAAGGGCTTTCTGAAAAAGAAATTAAAGCAACCTGGGCAACAGGTCTTGAAAAGTTTAAAAAAATCAGAGAACGCTATGTTTTATACCCATAAGTGTGAAGTGGTAGATTTAGTCGACCGTTTCAACCGGAGTAGGTTTTCTATAGGTATGGAATGGTTGTTTTAGTAATTCGCCAATATTTCCATTTGCAACTTCATCAGGAAAAGTGTCCACACCATAGATAATTTTTTCTCTGTCCAAGATCATGAACGTACCGAACAATCGGTCCCAGATTGAGAAAATATTACCGTAGTTAGAATCTGTAAAGGGTAAAACATAGTGGTGGTGCACCTTATGCATGTCTGGCGACACCAACACATAGCTCATAATCCTATCCAATTTTCTTGGCATCTTTATATTCGCGTGGGTAAATTGTGTAGCGATTAGCGACATAGATTGGTACAAAAAGACCAACGCTATGGGCGTTCCAATAACAAATACCCCAAAAAGCGTAAAAGCAAAACGGATGACGCTTTCTAAGGGATGATGACGGTTAGCCGTGGTCGTATCTACATTATGATCTGTATGATGCACCAAATGGACCATCCATAAGAGTCTTACTTTATGTTCCACATAATGCGGCACATAAGCGCCCACAAAATCTAGTAACATGACACCCAATAAAGCATATAGCCATAAGGGCATTTCAGGCAACCAATTAATGATTCCAAAATCGTTAAGTTTAACCCAGTCTGCTGTGTGCAAGAGCAAAAAAGCCAACCCAAAATTTATCACTACCGTGGTTACCGTGAAAAAAATATTGGGAAGCGCATGATTCCATTTCTTATAGCTAAACTTAAATAATGGCACAATGCCTTCCAATACCCAAAATACAGTAATCCCTCCTACAAGAATCAAACTCCTGTGAAGTGGCGGAATGGTTTCGAAATAATTAATGATGCTTTCCATAATATTACAAATGAATATTAGAGATTAATTGCGATTTTTTCAAATTTATAGCAGAAACCTTGCTTTTCCACTGCTCTGCATTTTTTTCGTCTTTCTTTAAAAGATAAGAGGTATAATATAGAAATGCAAGTAAATCTGTATTGGTCTCATCAATTTCAGAAAGATCCATTTTTTTTAATGCGCGGAGCACCTTTTTAGGTCGGTCTTGAAGAAGATGTTCTGATAATCGTAAAAATTCGCTTTTACGTGCTAAATGAACTTTATCGTGTGGCGCACTTTCTAACAGATAGTTGTCGGCTTCATCTAAGTACATCGTAGCAACCTGAATAATATCCTTTCTGATTTTCTGATTAACCAAAATTGCATAATCCAAATATTTTGATGCTAGCCGGAAAGCGGTATTAAAATCTTGCCGCTGGGAATAATTATCTAATTCGCCCTTTAAATAAGCCGTATTTAAAGCATAGGCTGTAATAAAATCTGTTAAATTAAAATATGCCTCTGGTGAGGTGGACGTATTGATAATCATTCCATTAATATCCATGATTTTGATGTTATCATCTTCAAATTGACGGATATAACTGCTCGTTCTGGAATCTTTTATATTATCGTATAATTCTGCATATAGATGCTCACTGACTTTTACAGGTACAAAATATTCCCAAATGATTTGGTTTATTTCAACATGATCAAATATATTTTCAAACACTATTTCATTACCGCGCTCATCATTTAAAATTACGGGATACGGAATTAATGCGGCCTCTTCCCATATCATAAATAACATCTTATCCTGAACTAAAGCAATTCGCTTGGCAGCATCAAGAGATGTCATCCATTCTTGAGAAAAGCTAGAACCTGAAGCCGCTAGGGTGATTGCTAAACAAATAATATATTTTTTCATGGGGCAATTTTAAAGTTTTATACGGCGTTTCATTTCCTCAACAATATTAAATGCTGCGGGACAGATGGCGACGTTTTTTAATGTAAGATATGAAATCTGTTGAAATTTTTTTCTATCTGTGTGAGGAAACTCTCTACATGCTTTTGGTCTAACATCGTAAATTGTGCAATAATTATCGGCGCCCAAAAATGTACAAGGCACACTTTGCAGCACATAATCCTTATCTTCGTCGACTCGGAGATACTGCTCAATAAATTGAGAGGGCTTTAACCTAAAGTGTTTGGCAATCCTATCCACATCTTTATCGGTAAACAATGGCCCTGTCGTTTTGCAGCAATTGGCACACGTCAGACAATCTGTTCGTTTAAATTCATTTTCATGTAAGTCTTGCATTATATAATCCAGCTGCTTGGGTGGTTTCTTTTTAAGCTTCGTAAAGAAGATTTTATTCTCCTTATGCTTATCTTTGGAGAGCTTTGGAAGATTTTGAAGAAGGTCTTGCATCCTGTAAAAATAATACATTTAAATCTTAAGATTTCCGTCTATGCGGAAATGAAAACACTTTTTCAATGAAAGATCTTTTCGGAACCGCTTTACTAGATTATTATAACGGAAATTTCACAGAAGACATTGTTACTTCTACCAATATTTCTGAAGAAGATGAACTGCCTCTCACCTACTTATTTAGGGACTACCAGGACATGTCCAAATTGGAACAAAAAGCCTTGCAACTTACCACAGGAAAGGTGCTTGATGTAGGTTGTGGTGCCGGAAGTCATAGTTTGCATCTACAAGACAAAGGTCTTGAAGTGAAAGCCATTGATGTGTCTAAGGGCGCTGTAGAAGTCACTCAAAAACGAGGGGTGAACAATGTAACTCTAATTTCTGTTTTAGACGAAACGGAAACCTTTGATACCATTTTATTGATGATGAATGGCACAGGCATTTTTCAAGAGCTCGCAAAAACGCCAAACTATTTGAAACATCTTAAGACGCTTCTAAATCCTGGAGGTCAAATTTTGATAGATTCTACAGACATCAAATACATGTATGAAGACGACGATGGCGGATTCTGGCAAGATTTGCATGCCAATTATTACGGTGAATTAGATTATCTGTTGAGCTATAAAGGTGAATCCGAAATACTTACAACCTGGTTGTATTTAGATTTTGAAACGCTGGCAACGTCTTGTGTATCTGTGGGGTTACAATGTGAATTGGTGATGGAGGGTGATCATTATGATTATTTAGCGCGGATATTTTAATAATATATAGTGCGGTTGCTGTGCCACAAAAAACACAAAGTTGACACAAAAAACACAAAAAATTTGTGACTTCTTTGTGTTAATAAAATTATAAATAATTGTCGCTATAAATCTTGCTTGTAAGTTCTACTCGGCTCAGTTTTCGAAAAACGCGAAGTCGAAAAAAGACCAAACAAATCTCCATATAATACCTTAGTGAAACTTTGTGACTTCTTTGAGCAACTTTGTGTAACAAATTATGGTTTTAAAATCATTATTGAGGTGATACGCGCTAAAACTTTATTAGCGCAAATAAAAAGAAATACTTATTTAAATTTCCATGAAACTTTGCGACTTCTTTGAGTAACTTAGTGTTACAACTATTTAACATTTAAAATAATGATAATAGAAAATGAATTATCCAATAAAATAATTGGTTGTGCAATTGAAGTTCACAAACAACTTGGTCCTGGTTTATTAGAATCAGCCTATAAAGAATGTTTACTGCACGAGCTTTTATTACACGGGCTCAACGTTCAAAAAGAAAAACCGATGCCAATTATTTATAAGGATGTAAAACTAGATCACGGCTATAGAATTGATTTACTAGTTGAGAATAAAGTCGTCATAGAAATTAAAACCGTTGAAGGGTTTACAGATGTCCATCTCGCTCAAGTTATAACTTACTTAAAACTCGGAAATTACAAGTTAGGGCTGTTACTAAATTTTCACGTGACTACACTACGAAATGGTATCAAACGAGTTGTACTTTAATCATTTATTGCCTCACCCCACCCACAAAAGTTTTCTCCACTTTAATGTTTGGTATGTCATGCACCTCCATAGTCATGATGTCTTTATCAAGAATGATAAAATCTGCGAACTTTCCTTTTTCGATGCTGCCTTTTTCTTTTTCCTCAAAATTTGAATAAGCGCCCCAAATGGTCATCCCTCTTAAAGTTTCTTCTCGGGTCAATGCATTTTCCATTTGATAGCCTTCTTTTGGATATTTATCCAAATCCTGACGCGCAACAGCCGCGTAAAACGTTAAAAACGGACTCACCTGCTCCACCGGAAAATCAGTTCCCAAGGCCACTTTGCCATAGGCGTCCAATAATTGTTTAAAAGCATAGGCTCCTTTAATACGGTCTGGACCTAACCGATCTTCTGCCCAATACATATCAGACGTGGCGTGGGTGGGTTGTACGGATGGCATGATGTTTTTATACATTTCAAAATCTTCCGGAGAGATAATTTGTGCGTGTTCAACACGCCAGCGTCTGTCTGCTTTGTTCTTTAATACTTTGTTGTAAGTTTGCAAAACCGCATGATTGGCAGAATCTCCAATAGCATGTGTGTTCATCTGAAAGTCAGAATTGGCTATACGTTGTGCGGCATTATTAAACGTTTCCAAATCTGTAACCATTAATCCATAATGATTTGGTTTATCATTATAGGGCTTTCTTAACATGGCTCCTCGTGATCCCAAGGCGCCATCAGCATAGAATTTAAAACTACTCACGTTTAATTTGTCTGTTTTACGCGTTCCTTTTTTTAAATAATAATCTACGTTTTCTTTTGAACCGGACACCATCGCATACACCCGGATGTTCAAATCTCCTGTTTGCTGTAGGCTATCAATCAACTCAATGGCTTGTTGGGATAATCCGGCATCATCAACCGTGGTCAATCCGTAGTCAAAACATATTTTTTGCGCGTCTAAAAGCGCATTGATCATCTCTTGCTGAGACGATTTAGGCCAATAATTCATTACTAAATTTTCTGCATTATCAACCAATACTCCTGTAAGCTGTCCGTCTTCAATCACTACTTCACCGCCATCAACTTTACTAGCCACGGTTACTTTACCCAAATTTAAGGCCGCCTGATTTACTAAAATAGCATGACCATCAATACGTGTCAACGCAATTGGGGTGTCTGGATACAATTCGTCCAACAAGGCTTTATTAGGAAATTCTTTGACTTCCCAATTGTTTTGGTCCCAACCGCGACCTAAAATATAATCAAGGTTTTTCTCATTTTGAAAAGAACTGATGCGCTCAATAATTTCTTCAAAACTCTTTGTACCTACTAAATTAACGGATTGTTGGTTTAATCCCATTCCTAAGAAATGGCAGTGGGCATCAATAAAACCAGGCACAATGGTTTGGCCATTGGCATCAATGATATTCTCTGAAGCAAATTTATCTTGAATAGCCTTTGAACTCCCGATCTCTAAAAACTTACCGTCCTTAATGGCAAATGCTTCAGTTTTTCCGAAAGCGTCATCCACGGTATATACATTTCCGTTGATTACAATGGAATCGACTTCAATTTTTTCGTTTTCACAAGAAAAAATGGTGGCAATAAGAAGTAAGATAACTAGTTTTTTCATTTTAGAGATTGGTTTCTATTAGTCATAGTTGTTAGGTAAAAATAAGAAAAGCATCCAGATCTTGGATGCTTTTTTGCTACAATGTCACTTTGACATTGATTTGTTGTACTTAAATGGGATCCCCGCTTTCTCGGGGATATATTAAAAATCAAATTGATAGGTTGCTCCTGCCAAAGCCTGAATACCTTGCACTGGAGTATGCAACCAACGCTGGTAGTCTTGGTTGCCAATATTGTTGGCCTTAATATAAAATGAAAGTTGATCATTAAGTCGGTATCCCACATGCGCATTGGCATCAAAGTAACTGTCTAGTGTCATTTTCTGCATCATTGGCGATGTCAAGTCAGCAACATAAAATTGATCTTTACGCTCTCCAACATAAAATAAGCCAGCACCTGCAAACCAATTTTCGTCAATTTGGTAATCTAAAAATAAGGATCCTTTAACATCAGGGAGGTTCCACGCTTCTGCCTGAGCCGTTGTATTGTACGAGAAATATTCAGCCTTAATCCCTAATTTGAAGTTTCTATTCACATCTACATTCACTTCGCCAGCAAAAGATACTGTTTTTACATCATCATAGACTACACCAAAAGAGTTACCATATTGGTAGTCTTCCGTAGCACCAATTATAACCGGATTTGCCATATATAAAGCTTTGTTAGCCTCGTTCATATAACCACCGCTCACACTGTACCCAATACTGTTGGACAATTTTCCCTTTAAACCAACATGCCCTTTATATTTTTGATCGGTTGGCGCAATGGTAAGTGTAGGCGACACATAAGGATTGGCTTGTGCAAAATCATAATATGAATTTTGGATTAAACCACCTTCAATACCACCAAAGGCAATCATCAAATCGTCCACCAATCTGTACGTTGCTGTAATATTTGGATAGATATAAAAACTCCCGTCGCTTGCTTCAGTATCATTCATATAGACCAAATTAACGCCTAAATTAAGCGTTAAATCATCTTGGGTGAGTTGATAGCTTGGGGCAACACCGAAGGATACATTACCATAATTTAACTCAGTATTGGTATACAAATCTCTTTCGAAAGTTCCACCAATATAATCGACAGTCACCTCGGTAGAAATCAATTCATCTTGAATCGGCACATCTGCGGATGCTTTTACAACAAATCTATTTTCTCCAGAACCTTGATTATCTCCAAATCTTCTATAGCGTGCACTAGCATCTTTAAATAAATAATCATGCAATTTTACTTTTCCGCCCACATTACCGCCGTAAAAGGCGTGACTTCCATCAATATTCACGGCCGTTGCTGCATTAAAATAAGGTTGTGGTAATCCGTACCAATTGAATTTTTGATAGAGTCCACCGGCATCAACCGTCCAAGATAAATCACGAAGTTTTTGGCTATAGTTGACGTTTAATTTGGTATCAATAAAATCATCATCCATCAGCACTTCTTCAATGCCGCCACTAGAAGAGTGATGTGTAAGAGACCCACCAATATGTTCGCCTCTACCCAACTCATGATTCAGATATACTTCACCTAAAATGGTAGTGTAGGTACCTAAACCTAAAGACGCATAATTATCATATAATTTGACGGATTTCGCTTTGTTAACCGTTGCTGCCTTTCCTTTGGCGGGCGTAAATGTTGACGCTACAGGAATGGAAAATATATTGTATTTGATTTCTTTTTTGGTCGTATTGGTATCATCATCCAATACTGGAGTTTCCTTTATTTTAAAGGCGTCTGCCACAGTTGGCGTGTAAGCCTTAACAACAGTAACCACTTCAGGATCTAAAGTGTCTTTTGTGCGTTCTTGTGCAAATGTGGCAGCACTGGTTACAACTGCGATGGTGAAAATATATTTGATTTTTTTTAGCATTTTTATAAGTATTAAATTCCGAAGTTAATTTTCTAAATCCCTAGAGTTAATGGCACAACTCATTTGTGAATTATAATTGTTCTTTGAAATTAATTGTCAGTATTGATTGATGAATTTGTTTTTGCTTCTTCGGCTTTTATGATGCTCAATTGCGTTTTGGCTTCTTGAACCACATCCTTAAATTCTGGAAAGTTTGAGATCACACTTTCTAAAATATAAGTGGCTTGAAAGGCGTCCTTTAACGCATAGAAATTTTTGGCCATTAGCACCAATCCTTTAGCGCTATAGTATTTATAGCTACTAAAATCTTTTGCCAAGCGTTGCGCAGTGGTATTAGAAGCTTCATAACTGCCCTCTTTATTTTTAAAGTAGGCGTTGTAATACAGGGCTTCTGCCGCCAACGCACCAGTAGCTATTTTTTCAACGGTAGCATAAGCTGATTTTGCTTTAGATTGATTGCCAATCTTAATTGCGGAACGTGCAATAATAATTTGGGCATCACTTTTTACTTTGTTATCCAATTTTGAATTTGACAATACTTTTTCAGCATAATTTTCAGCCTCATTGTACTTCTCCAATTGATAATATGCGTTCATCAAATTGGATTGGGCGTAGATGATGTTCTGCGGATAATCGGCCTCAACTTCCAATTGTTTTAAAAGCGGAATGGCTTTGTTCCATTGTGAACTGTTCAAATAAGTTTCTGACAGTTTGACGATAGCTTGTTCTGTAAATTCACTTTTTGGTTTATTGACGACAAACTCATAATGAGGACGTGCATTTTCTGGCAAGGATTTTTTAGAATATAATTCCGCCAAGTAGAAATGCGATTTCAAAGCATGCATTCCGTTAGGAAACTGATTGAGATAACCATTAAACTGTTTAATGGCATTATCGGTTTTGTTTTCTAAATATTGCTTTTCGGCAGCTAGGTAGGTGGTATTGTCCAAATCTGAATCTGACACTTCCATATAATCTAAGGTTTTAACCCAAGCCGCATACTCATCAACTCTTCCCAAATCGATATAAATTAAACGTGCTGTAGACACTGCCTGAATGGCTTCTTCACTGCTCGGATAATTTCTAGCCACATTTTTAAATTTCGCTAAGGCAAGATCATTTTGGCTTGCATTATAATAAATAAGGCCTTGTCTCAATACTGATTTTGAATTGAACACCGAGTTTTTATACTCTGCGTTCAATCGGTCATACATGGTGATGGCTTTATCATTTTGATTGGCTTTGACATATGAATTGGCCAGCTCATACATAGCATCGTCTCTTAAAGACGATTTGCTATATCTATTGATAAAATTATTTAACTCTTGAATTTTAGTATTGCCCTGACCGATATAGCCATAACTCATGGCCTTTTGAAAATCAGCATAATCAGGTTCAATTTGTTTTAGGGCGATGGCTTTATCGTAGGCTGAAATAGCAGCTTGATAATCTGAAGACACAAAATAACCATCTCCCAATCTTAAATATGCATCGTTCAATCGTAATTTATCATCCTGACGTTTGTTCACAAAACTCTTGAAATGCTCTGTCGATTTTGAATAGTTTTTCTGTTTAAAATAGGTATAGCCCAAATTATAATCAATGTTGGTCATTTCAGGAGATCCTGCAGCTTCATTTTGTTGCATAAATTGTTTGAAACCAATCAAGGCATCGGCATAATTCCCAATGTTATAATCGGTTTCGGCTTTCCAAAAGGTAGATCTTGCTGTAAACTTAGCATCACGTGCTTCTTTGATTGCTTTTTCAAATAAGCTTTTTGCTTCTTTGTAATCCCCTTCATTATAAACCTCAATCCCTCTGTAAAACGCCACTTTTTGAAAAGCTACTTTGTTTTCGAAGCTGGTTTTACCTTCCAATAATCGCAAGGCTTCCTGATAATTTTTTGAGGTGATATAAGAATCAATCAATAACGTCTCAATCTCAGCTTTGTTAGCCGCCTGAGGATATTTCTGTAAATAACTGGTCAATACTTGAGGGACTGATTGGTATGGATTACCAATTTCATAACTCAATTTTGCATAATTCAACCAAGCATCTTCTTGAATTTTAAGATCAAAATCCATTTGTGAAGCATTTCTGAACGCATTCAGGGCTTCTTGTTTCTTATCTAAATTGACATAACTTTCACCCAAATGGTAATAGGCATTTTGAGCCACACTGTTATTACCGCCAATAATTTTATTGAATTCAGAAACGGCTTTTTCAAAATCATTTTGTTTGTAATACGCGTACCCCAATTGGTAATAATCTGTATTGCTCCACTTTCCTTTTTTACCTTTATAGGCCGTTAAATACGGAATAGCTTCCTTATACTTCTGCATATTGAAGTAGCTTTCTCCTATAATTTTGGAGAGTTCTGATTTTTCAGTAGGGTTGCTCTTTTTCATTTGAGCCTCAGCAAGCTCTATGGCTTTGTCGAATTTGCCTAGCTTAAAGTTTAAATCTGCCTGATAATAAGATAGTTTCTCTTGATACTTCTCATTATCACTAACTTGCTCAAAATATTCGTTGGCTTTATCATAATCATCGCCTTCATAAGCCATAAATCCAATATAGTATTTCGCCTGAGACCCATATTCTTGAGAGTTTACCACACGACTTAAATATTTTTGTGCATTAACCTCATCTTTGGTAGTGTATAAACTGTAGCCATAATTGAAGGAAAAACGATCGCGTTCAGCTCTACCCATATTGCCTTCATCCACTTTTTCGTACCATTTTCTAGCGTAAGCATATTTACCATTATCAAAATAATAATTGGCTACATCTAAAAAAGCGCTATTGCGTTTGATGCTTGTTGGGTATTTTTCAACAAATTCCTCAACCAGTGCATCGGCATTCAATTGGTTGAGCCGCACTGCACAATTAGCGTAGTAGTAGGTACATTCTGCTTCCAGTTGCTCGTTGTCAGTGGCATCTTTTACCTTATCAAACATGCTTTGTGCAGCTTGATATTGCTTATTATTATATAATGTTAGTGCTTTTTGGTAATCGACCAGGTCATTTGTATAGGTTGCCGACTGTTGGGCGTAAGAATATCCTATTAGCAACAGGAAACTTACTAAGAATGTTATTTTTTTGTGAGCCATTAAATCAGTTTTTTTTTGACGATCAAAGATACTTGAATCTTGAATCTATAACGAAGGAAAAATCTTTTAATTATACACGGAGTTATTAAAAAAAAGTCTTCAGCATACAGTCTTCAGTATGCAAATAATAAAAACTGAATGACCTTAAGCAAATATATTGATTTTGAATATATTATAATAAGCCCTGCAGCACGTGTTCTAGATGTATACTGATTGATTTAAATGTTTTACAATAATATGCGTCTTCTATTTATAACATTAAACGAAAGCGCAATTCTGAACGTACACTTCTTTATTTCTCTATTTACTATTTGTGATTCGATATTCTTCTCTATTCTCTATTCTCTATTCTCTATTCAACATTCGTGATTCGATCCTACTTATAATCAAGATAAAAACCACCTCGTCTCCTGCTTCTCTCCTGAAGCAGAATCCACTCCTCCTTCACCAGGAGGAGAATTAAAGATTGTGATAAAATATTAAAATAAAGTAAACAAAATAAAGGTCAACGTCATCCTACCTCACTATTCACTATTCGTTATCACTCTCTTCTCTCTTCTCTCTTTTCTTTTTTCTTTTTCCCCAATCTCCAATATCCAACCATTCTCTACTCACTATCCCAATATCATTTTACTTCCCTCCTATTGACATTCTCATAATTACAATGGTATTTGGCATTTGATTAATTTAATAATACATTTACAACTCTTAAAAAACGTACGTACAAAAATGTCTCAAACTGTTTTAGAATTAAAGGATGTCTCCATATATCAAGGAGACAGCATGGTGTTATCTGAAGTGAATGTAGAAATGCAAAAAGGAGATTTTGTATATCTCATTGGTAAAACAGGAAGCGGAAAAAGTAGTTTTATGAAAACTCTTTACGGCGATTTGCAATTAACGGAAGGTGAAGGGCATATTGTAGATTTCGATTTAAAAACGCTAAAAGAAAAAGACATTCCGTATTTGCGACGAAAATTGGGTGTGGTATTCCAAGATTTTAAATTGTTACCGGATAGAACCGTCAATAGCAATTTAGAATTTGTATTAAAAGCTACGGGTTGGAAAGACAAAAACGCCATTACAGAGCGCATTGAAAAGGTACTGGATAAAGTGGCGATGAAAACCAAGGGTTTTAAATTTCCGCATGAACTTTCTGGGGGTGAACAGCAACGCATCGCTATTGCAAGAGCGCTTTTAAATGATCCTGAACTGATATTGGCTGATGAGCCCACCGGTAATTTAGATCCGCAAACAAGTATTGAGGTTATGGAAGTGTTGCTAGAAATCAATAAAAACGGCAATACCATTTTAATGGCAACCCATGATTATGCACTTCTGTTGCGTTACCCAAGCAAAACCCTAAAATGTGATGAGAACAAGGTTTTTGAAGTTGTGCAGCGGAAAGGTTAAATAAAACCGTGCTTTTATAAGGATGAGTTTATTTCGAAAAAATGATCAACATTAGTGTATCTTGTCAATGAACTTGGAAGATGTGAAAAATCTTTGATTTCGAAATTCATATGCTATATTAAAAAAGATCATATAAAGTCCTATTTACTGATATGCTATCCATTCTCATACCCGTATATAACTACAATGTTGTTCCTTTGGTGGAAGAAATACATTTCCAAGCAACGGCACTTCATATCCCTTTTGAGATTTTAGTTTATGATGATGGCTCCTTCTCAGTTCTGAATAAAAAGAATCAACAAATTAATAGATTAACTGGCTGTCAATTTATTGAAGCCAAACGCAATAGAGGGAGTGCTGCTCTGAGACAGCATTTAGCAGTACAAGCTCAATATGATTGGTTACTGTTTTTAGATGCGGATGTGATGCCTAAACACGCAAACTATCTTCAAACTTATGTAAACATCATTTCAGAAGAACAAGATGCCATTTACGGTGGTTTTGCCTATCAGGCTAAAACGCCAGAGCACGATTATTCTCTAAGATGGCGCTATGGAAAAGCAAAAGAAGAAGTGGATGCGGCCATTAGAAATCAAAAACCCTATAAAATTGTCATCTCAGGAAACTTTCTGACTAAAAAGCACGTATTCATAACCGTTAATTCAAAAATGAAGGGACACAAGTATGGGTACGATAATTATTTTGGGGCGCTCCTAAAGGAATATAGCCACAACGTAAAACATATCAATAACGAAGTCTACCATTTAGGACTTGGCAAAAATCCAGACTACTTAAGAAAAGTGGAACATAGCGTGGACACCTTATTGGAATTGCACAAAAACAATAAAATTACTGAGAGTGACAATGATCTTCTAAACACCTTTAAAATCTTTAAAAAGATTAAAATTCATTATTTGTTGGGCTATCTTTTCAAACAAAAAAAACCCCGATTAATCACTAATCTATTAAGTCCAAACCCCTCCGTTAGAGGTCTGCAATTTTACAAATTGGGCTACATGTGTTATAAAGACGCCAATTGATGAGGCCATTTTTCTCCATAATCATTCCGCTTTACAACAAAGAAAACCATATTAAAAGTACTTTAGAACATGTTTTAGCCCAAACTTTTAAAGACTTTGAAATTATTGTTATTAATGATGGCTCAACGGATAAAAGTAAGACTGTTGTTGAGCGTATTAAAGATGATCGCCTCAAACTTTTGAACATAAAAAATCAAGGCGTTTCTCACGCACGAAATTATGGTATTGAAAAAGCGTCATCAAATTTAATCGTGTTTTTGGATGCCGATGACCTTTGGAGAAACAACCATTTAACAAATCTGAAAGCACTTTACACGGCTTTTCCTAACTGCGGACTCTACGCCACAGCATATCAGAAAAAAAATAATAAAATCACAATTTCTTCTGTTTATAACCATATTTCTTCCACAAAAAACTGGATGGGTATTGTGGACAATTATTTTGAAAGCAGCGTTGTAAACAGTATCGCATGGACTTCAGCCGTCATGATTCCAAAATCAATTTTTGAAACTATTGGCAATTTCAATGAAAATATTACGTTGGGTGCTGGTGAAGACACAGACTTATGGATTAGAATTGCTCTAAAATATCCTGTGGCTTTTAGCACTAAAGTAACAGCTATCTATATTTTACATTCTGATAATCGCATCTCTAAATCCAATACAAGTTTGAGGCAATTTCTTGATTTGGATGTTTATGAAAACGAAGCCAATTGTAATGCGAGCTTAAAGAAATATTTGGACTTGAACAGGTTTTCTATTGCCATTCAGTATAAATTAGCCGGCAATCCTAATAAAGCAAAATCTTTGATTGATAAGATAGATGCCACCAACTTAAACACGAAACAGCGTTCTTTATTAAAATTAAACAGCACAGCTTTAAAATGCCTATTAAATATTAAAAACAGACTTCAGAACTCTGGAATTTTATTAAGTAGTTATAAATGATTTAAAGACGTCATAATCCCTGATGTAATCCTTTTCATAAAAAACATCTGAAGCTAAAACCAAACATACTGAACAAGAAGAAAAATTCTGTAGCTCTCGCCAAACCATGGCAGGGATCAACAAGCCTATGTTTGGTTTATTAAGCATCACCGTTTCTTCATGGTTCCCATCTTTCAAAACCACTTCAAAACTACCACTTACGGCAATTAATAGTTCGTATTGCACTATATGGGCATGTCCTCCTCTATAGGCATCACTGGGCACGTCATATAAATAATATACCCTTTTAATTTCAAATGGCACAGTTTGATTCTCAAGAACTGAAAGATTTCCTCTAGGGTCTTTAATTTTCGGAATTTCTATAAGTCTATAAGTCATAAATTTTATTAATTTCTCCTAATTTACTAAGCGTTTTATATTTGGAAATCCCAATTAAACCCATTTTATATTTAAAAGGAATTTGGTTGAAGGTGATATAATTATGACGGTATATAAAAAAGACATATTTCACTAACCAAAGATAACTGAAGTTGCCATAAAACCTATACGCCACTGCTGATCTTGCAACTAGCGCATGGTCACTACCCATAAGTTTGCCCGAGTTCTCATTGGGGTGTTGCACGATGGTTTCAGACACATGTATCATTTTTAAACCTTGATCAAACGCGTTGCGCAAAAAAACATATTCCTCTTCCCCGTTAAAAGCGGCGCCAAAACCAAAATGAAGATTATAAAAAACAGTGTTTTTAAGAAATAGTACTCTTCTAAAAGAAATGACCCATGTGTAAATTTTTTTTAATGATTTCTTAGTGTGGTGACCTGCCGGAAAATAGTTAGTATACATAAGACCCTCCTCATCTATAGCTTCAAAAGAGATCATGGCGGCATTAGGATATTTGAGATAGGCCTCAGCAATCATCGTTTTCAGATGTGGTTGATAGATAATATCATCATCTGCCATAAGACAAACATCTGCAGTGGCGTTAGTAATGGCAAGATTTCTACTTTTTGCAACACCAAACTCGAAACTATTAATGACCTTGATGTACTCAAATTCGGAAATCAGAAGCTTGTCCGGAGTGGTTTGGTTAACTATTAAAATTTTAAAATCAGTGTGGTTATTATATTTTAACATGTCCCATAGAAATTCCATAGAGACCCGATGCATCGTTGCTACAAGAATTTCAATACTTGGTAACTTAGTGTCCATTATTAACCTTAAAACAGTTCCTATTAATTATTTTTGAAAACAAATGTAATAGTTTTATGCGGATTCTATTGGTTGGCGAATATAGCCGGCTTCACAACTCATTAAAGGAAGGCCTGACGGACTTAGGCCATGAGGTCGTGTTGATGGGCAACAAAGATGGCTTTAAAGGTTATCCAGTAGATATTTACATTAACCACTCGTTTCAAAACAGGGTATTGCACAAAATTAAAGTTGGTGCTTATAAACTGACAGGACTCGATTTAGGAAGTCTCGAAATAGTGCATAAAGTAAAAAAACAAGTGAACTCCTTAGCGCGGTTTGATGTGGTACAACTTATCAACGAATCTGCCTTTAGTATTCAGCCAAAAGCCGAACTAGAATTACTGCAATTTCTAAAAACGAAAACTGACAAACTGTTTGTCCTTTCGTGCAGTTATGATCATGCGAGTGTGAAGTTTATGCTCAACAATGGCTTTACCTACAGCGCACTGACGCCCTATTTAGAGAATAATTCTTTAAAAGACCATTATAAGTTCAAGCTCCAATATTTAAATGAAGACTTTTCGTTACTGCACCAATATGTTGTAGACCATAGCAATGGCATTATCTCTACAGATCTGGATTATCATTTGCCGTTGGTGGGCAAACCTAATTACTTGGGACTTATTCCCAACCCTATCAACACTGATAAAATTAGCTATATACCTATAAAAACAGACGGTAAAATAAAAATATTTCATGGAATTAATACACATGCCTCGCTCACCAAAGGAAACATGTTTTTTACGAAAGCGTTAAAAATCATCGAAGAGAAATATGCGGATAAGGTTGAAATTACCATTACCACCAACATTCCATACAAGGAGTATATTCAGCGTTATAACGATTGTCATATTCTGTTGGATATGGTCTACGCTTATGATCAAGGCTATAACGCTCTCGAAGCGATGGGCAAAGGGAAAGTGGTTTTTACTGGCGCAGAACAGGAATGGTTAGGGCATTACAATTTGGAAGCAGATGCTGTGGCTATAAATGCCCAACCAGATGTGGCTTATTTAGTGGAAAAGCTGAGTTGGCTGATTGAACATCCTGAAAAAATTAAAGAGATCTCATTACAAGCCAGAGCGTTTATTGAAAGGGAACATTATTATAAAAATATTGCGCAACAGTATCTTGAGACGTGGAGCATAAATTAAGATAATTCTCTGATAATTTTTGCCGGATTTCCACCAATAACAACATTCATAGGAAAACTTTGTGTAACTATTGATCCAGCGGCAACCACACTATTTTCCCCTATCGTAACTCCTTTTAAAATGGTGACATTATTTCCGATAAATACATTGTTTTCAATACGCACTCTTTTAGGATTTGGATCGGTTTGGTGGCGCTTGTTTTTTTCTAAGTCATGAAAGTTACTGTCATAAATGCCACAGTTCAACCCAATAAGCACATCATCTCCTATATCTATAGATTGTTCTGAAACTATGGTACATTGGTTATTAACGCTCACATTGTTACCGAAAGTTATGGTTGCTTGTGCGTTTCGCGCCTCAATATAAGTGTAAGTGTTGTAAAACATAGGCGAATCGACCACTCCAAATTTCACATGATGACCAAAAACAATGCGCCCTTTTCCTTTTAAAATCACAGGCTGAATGGCTTTGTAACTGCCTTTAACCTGCGTATTGGTTGAGGCAAATCTGTAAAATAGTTTCTTTAAATACAGGACTACCGCTACCATTTTTAGTTTTAATGCCTTCTTCATATTTCGAAATTTTCCCGACTAAATAACAACTTTTTAAACACCATCACAATTACTATAGTATGAAGGGCGAAGTTAACAAAATGAGCTATAACAGCACCTTCAACGCCATAAACATCAATAAAATAAATACTGGCTAAATATAAGGTCACAATTGAAAACAGCTCAACTCCTATATAATAGAACACCATCTTCTTTGCGATCAATTGATAGGCAATCACAGATGAGATGACCTTAAGAAAATCGCCCAACAGTTGCCATTTAAAGAGATGTTCAACAGGTTGAAACTCGTCCGTGAATAACACCTGGACTATAAATGATCTCAAAAAATAAATACTGATCAACGCCACTCCAAAAATTGGCATCACCGTTTTATAAAAGTGAATCACTTCCTGCCTAAACTCGAAAGCATTTTTAATTTCTGAAAATCGCGGTAATATATAAAGTGCCAGCAAAGAACTCACGAACATTAAATAATAATTGGAAATGCGCCTCATAGCTTCCCAAAAACCAGCGTCCTTTAAACTGACATGGTCAATTAAATAATTTCTAATAAACACAAAAACAAGAGGCATTACAGCTGCAGAAAACAAGGCCATTATTGAATAAGAACTCAAACTTCTGAGAAATTTCAGTTTTACGCCTGAAAGTTTCAGCGTTTTAAATACCTCCTTAATCTCAAAAAAACTGAACAATGTCACAAAAAATAATAGTCCAGGAATGATCACTGCCGCAATCAAAGCGCCATCCAATTGTACTTTCCAAATTAAGAATAAGGTAATGCCTAGACCAACTACTTGACTGTAAATATTGATTTTAACTACAGTTTTATATTTTGACAACCCGTTGATGATGGCAATCAAAACTACATTAAGAGCATTAAAAGGTAAAGCAAAAGCAAGCAGCTTTATGACAAAGCCATATGATTGCCGTGAACCAAAAACCCATTGACTAAGAATATCAGCATTAAAAAATAACAGTATTGAGATAATGAGGGTAGTAATCAGAACAACGGTTAAAACAGTACCTACAGCTTCATTTAGTTTTGGATGGTCTTCTTTAAATTCAGCAACATATTTAACAATGCCATTTGAAAACCCCAAAGTTGAAAAGGACTCCGCTGTGGTTAAAAAATTTCTTAAATTTCCAATCAAGGCCAATCCTTCTGCACCAATATAAACCGCTATGGCTTTAGAGGTTATAAATCCAGCCAACATTCTAAAGACAACAGCTACTGAATTATAGGACGCTATTTTAAGAAGCAGGTTGCTGTTTATATGATGTAGAATTTTTTTCAATAGCTATAGGTCTTTGGGCACCAATTAATCTTCTTTGGCAATAGGAAGCACCCCAAAAAGCGAACTGCTAAAAATCAACAAAATAATACCATAGTGCATCAAATAACTTACAAAATGTCCGATAACCGCGCCTTCAACGCCAAAAATATCAATCAAATAGATACTCGATAAATACATGACAACAACCAAGAATATTTCAATAATTATAAAATGGGTAAACATTTTTTTTGCGATGAATTGATAGGCAATCACAATGGAAAGTACTTTTACAAAATCTCCCAAAAGTTGCCATAAAAACAAGTCCTCAGTGGGTTGAAATGCTTCAGAAAATATAAGAGAAACCAAAATTGAACGCAACACATAAATAATTACCAACCCTATGGCGAAGATGGGAATCGTCGTTTTATAAAAACTAAATACTTCTTTCCTGAATTCTTTTTTGCTGTCAATCTCACTGAATCTCGGCAAAAAATAAAAAGTCATCAAGGAGTTGATAAACATTAAATAGTAATCTGAAATACGCTGCATTGCTTCCCAGTGGCCAGCTTCCTTAATCCCAACTTCGACAATAATATAATTTCTAATTAATATGGAAACCATAGGAATAGCTACGGTCGTAACAAGACCCATGATGGCAAAAGGGGCAAATTTTTTTATTACTCCAAAATTGACGTTGGATATTTTTACTGAAGATGCCAAACTGCGTTGGTTAATAAATCCGACAACAGTAATTAGTAAAATTAGCGACGGTGCAATTACGGCTGCAACCAATGCGCCATCAATATTGTTCTGAAAAATTAAAAGCAAGGTCACCAATAACCCTAAAACCTGTCCAATAATGTTTATAATAAGTAAAATTTTATACTTAAAAAATCCATTCATTATAGCAAAACTGAACATGTTCAATGCATAAAACGGTAATGCTACCGCCATGATCTTTATGACATACGCATAGTTATAATTAGCAGAAAACAAGAATTGATTAACATATTCTGCATTATAATAAGTAAAAAAAGCAAGCAAAATAGTTGATATAAACCCTAAATAATATGCCGTTGACAAGGTTTGACTCAGTTTCAGGGCATCGTTTTTAACCTCTGATATTGATTTGACAAAACCATTATAGATACCTAGAATTGAAAACGTGTGGACAGCCCCTATAAAATTACGAAGGTTTCCAATGAGTGCCATGCCTTCGACACCAATAAATATGGCGATAGCTTTAGAAGTCAAAATACCCGCCGTCATTTTAATTATGATGGTTATGGTATTAAGATTGGCTACCTTAAATAATACATGATCATTGATATACCTAATAAATTTATTCATCAATAAGTGTTTAGAATTTCAACAACCTTAGAGACCTCATCATCCGTCATTACCGGACTTATTGGAATGCTTATAATGCTGTCATGAATAACTTCTGTAATTGGGGCGATTTGATTTTTAAATGCTGTCAGTGCTTTTTGACGATGTGGTGCAATTGGATAATGTATTAAAAAATCGACGCCACGAGCTTGGAGGTACTCCAAAAACACTGAACGATCAGCAGTCCTAACAACAAATACATGAAAGACATGGTCTTTGGCACCTGTATAAAACGGGAGTATTAGTTTTTTATTTTTAATCTCTTCAAGATAACGTTTAGCAATACTTTGACGCCTGTCATTATCAGCGTCAAGCAATTTTAACTTTACATTTAAAAAGCCAGCCTGAAGCTCATCTAACCGACTATTGACACCGATGATTTTATTCACATATTTTTTAGAGCTGCCATAATTACGCATCATTTTGAGCGTTTCTGCTAAGTCTTTATCATTGGTTGTGACCGCTCCTCCGTCTCCCAAAGCGCCAAGATTTTTACTGGGATAAAAACTAAACGCTGCCGCATGTCCCAAATTCCCAGCTTTCTTCATGCTGAAGTTTTCAATTGCGCCATGCGCTTGAGCTGCATCTTCAATAACCAATAGCCCGTGCGTCTGGGCAATGGTATTAATAGCCTTCATATTGGCTAATTGACCGTACAAATGCACTCCCAATATGGCTTTCGTTTTCTTTGTAATGTGTTGTTCTATTTCTGTGGGAGAAATATTATAGGTCTTCAATTCAGGTTCCACAAAAACGGGTTTTAATCCCGCATTTATTACAGACAAAATGGAAGCAATATAGGTATTGGCAGGAACAATCACTTCATCATTGTATTCCAAACGTCCTAAATGCAAGTAGCCCTTGAAAATTAAGGTAAGTGCATCTAACCCATTCGCGGTCCCCACACAGAACTCAGTACCACAATAGGCAGCGAAATCAGCTTCAAAACGAGCTACTTCACTACCCAAAATATAATGTCCAGCATCTAAAAATTGTTTGAATTTCTCCTGAAATTCCGTTTCAAAATGGGCGTTGATTTTATTTAGGTCTAGAAACTTTATCATGACAACACCCCGTTCAATTTATTGTGATTTTTCGTCTCAATTATATAAAAATCTTGTGTGATTGTCCGCGCTCCAAATCCTTCCTTCCAAAATTGAAGACCGTAATTTATATTTTTACCATCATTTTCATTGGAGCTGCCAAAATCAAAATAGCGTTTTTCAGCATAGACTTCATTTATCAAATAATCGTGCAACACATCCAAACTGCCTAGCGTATTTTTATCTGCATTTCCAGAAATATACTGACAATGCGCCACCCGTGGGGTTTCAAATATTGTGGCACCCGCAACAATTTGCCCTTCATGATATACATTGAATTGTTTAATGTTATCAGGAAACCTGTCCTTTAAATATAAGATTTCCTTAAGTGAATGCACCGGAGTCACGTTGTGCTTTGTATCCAGATTAGGCTTCAGAATTGAATTCCAAACTGCCTTAAAATCATCATCATTTACAACTCTTAAATGATGTTTTTGTGCGCGTTTGATGCCCTCTCGCCTACTCCTCGAGAATTTTAATTTTTGGCTGGTATCAATAACGGACAAGACCTCTCTCTTTTCCAATTGTGCGTTGAGAATATAATAGAGATAGCGAGCTTCTTCCGAAGGAAGGCGATGGTAGATGGTAGGGATATCTTTAATAGACAATGACTGGATATGGAGTTCAGACAAAAATTTTAGGAGCAACTCAAAGCTTCGCAATACGGTGTCAAACTTAATATCTGCTGATAATAGCAGTCCTCCGTAGGTTAAACCTTGATGGGAATAAAGCTTATCTCCTGCCCTATTTGCTGGTAATAGACCTACCAAGATACCATTCTTAAATAGCATCAATGAAAAATCCTCAAACCGATGTTGATGGTATTCCATAAAATCACGCTGAAATAAAAATGTAGCATTTTTGCTTTGAGACACAAAAGCATCCCAAATAGACTTAAATTTAGGTTGATATATTTCAATTGAATAGTTTTCCAAATTCAACGCAGATTATAAAATTTTGGCATTCAAATCAGCATCCAAATTACAATATTTTTAGTGAGGCTCTTAAACTTGCGCTTTAATATTACTGACCAGACATACAATTGATACTTTAAAACCATCGGTAGAAACAAAAAAAGGAACTCCAAATGGAATTCCTTTATATATAGTTAATTAAAAGACTGATTTTAGTTGGTCTTATTTCTTTTACGCTCAACTTCTGTTAAGTAAATTTTACGCAAACGAATATGATGTGGTGTAACCTCTACGTACTCATCTTTTTGGATATATTCCAAAGCTTCTTCCAAAGAAAATTTTATGGCTGGTACAATACGTGCTTTATCATCTGCACCAGAAGAACGCACGTTACTCAATTTCTTGGTTTTTGTGACGTTAACTGCCATATCATCGCTACGGGAATTTTCTCCAATAACCTGCCCTTCATAAATATCTTCTCCCGGATCAACAAAAAACTTACCTCTATCTTGCAATTTATCAATAGAATAAGGAATTGCTTGACCTTTTTCCATAGATACCAAAGAACCATTTTGACGTTCTGGAATACCACCTTTAAGCGGTTGGTATTCTGTAAAACGGTGAGACATGATTGCTTCACCCGCTGTAGCGGTCAACAATTGGTTACGCAAACCGATAATTCCACGCGATGGGATAAGGAATTTACATACCATACGGTCGCCTTTAGCTTCCATACTCAACATTTCACCTTTACGAAGCGTCACCATTTCAATGGCTTTACCTGAAACAGATTCTGGTAAATCGATAGTCATTTCTTCAACAGGCTCACATTTAACACCATCAATTTCTTTAATGATTACTTGAGGTTGACCAATTTGAAGTTCATACCCTTCACGACGCATTGTTTCTATCAATACAGATAAATGCAAAACACCACGACCAAACACCATAAACTTATCAGCACTATCGGTTGGATTAACACGTAAGGCTAAGTTTTTCTCAAGTTCTTTTGTCAAACGGTCTTTAATATGACGAGAGGTTACAAATTTTCCATCTTTACCAAAAAATGGCGAATCGTTAATTGTAAATAACATACTCATTGTAGGCTCATCAATTGCTATAGTTTGCAAACCTTCTGGATTTTCAAAATCGGCAACAGTATCGCCAATTTCAAATCCTTCCAATCCAACTAAAGCACAAATATCTCCAGTTTGAACTTCTTCAACCTTTCTACGCCCAACACCTTCAAACACGTGAAGCTCTTTAATTTTAGATTTCACGATTTTTCCATCGCGTTTCACTAAAGAGATATTCATTCCTGTTTTTAGGATGCCACGTTGTAAACGTCCAATTGCGATTCTACCAGTAAATGAAGAGAAATCTAAAGACGTAATCAACATTTGCGTAGTACCTTCTTCGGTTTTATGAGAAGGGATATGCTCAATAACCATATCTAATAATGGTTCAAGAGAATCTGTTGGATTTTTCCAATCTGTACTCATCCAATTGTTCTTTGCAGAACCGTATACAGTAGGGAAATCTAACTGCCATTCTTCAGCACCCAGTTCAAACATTAAATCAAAAACTGCTTCATGTACTTCTTCTGGGGTACAGTTTTCTTTGTCAACTTTATTAATAACCACACAAGGTTTTAATCCTAAATCAAGAGCTTTTTGAAGCACAAAACGCGTTTGCGGCATTGGACCTTCAAAAGCATCAACCAAAAGCAAAACGCCATCGGCCATATTCAATACACGCTCAACTTCACCGCCAAAATCCGCGTGACCAGGAGTATCAATAACATTAATTTTTGTATCCTTATAAATTACGGAAACGTTCTTAGAAGTAATGGTAATACCTCTTTCACGCTCTAAATCGTTATTATCAAGAATTAAATCACCTGTGTTTTCGTTTTCACGAAACGTTTTACAGTGGTACATAATTTTGTCAACCAAGGTGGTTTTACCGTGGTCAACGTGTGCAATAATTGCAATATTTTTTATCTTTGCCATATATATGGTGCCATTTTTCAGCGTGCAAATGTACGTTATTTTTTTTTCACAAGCCGTTACCATAACCTCCGATTTTTCATTTTTTTTTAGATCCTATAAAAATTTCCCACTTAATAAACCCATCACAATTTATTGAACCACATAATTTTAGGGATTTCTTGTTCTGTTTAACATCATTTTATGAGCATTTTCAAACACCATAATGCCATCGTTCCAAACCTTACTTTACAGGATGAGCGTACTTAATATTCGCTGAATAAATGGAAAAATATAGGTTGTCTCTAATTTTTGACCTCACACTTCACATATTTTACATGTAATTATATCATCTAATCAAGCATAGACGTCCCTTACCTCTACTATAGAAAAACACAATAGCCCAGGTAGCGCTTCACACATTATTTCCGTAACTTTGCATTTTTATAATACATAGCAAATGACTCTTAACGACGTTCCTAAATTAAAACATATTACAGCTGATAATTTCTTTTTACTCTGTGGCCCTTGCGCCATAGAAGGTGAAGAAATGGCCCTTCGTATTGCTGAGAAAGTAGTGCGGATTACCAATGATTTGCAAATTCCTTATATTTTTAAAGGGAGTTTTAAAAAAGCGAATCGTAGTAGAATTGACAGTTTTACGGGAATTGGTGACGAAAAAGCGCTAAAAATATTGCGTAAAGTTTCTGAAATGTTTGACGTTCCAACAGTGACCGATATTCATGAAATTTCTGATGCAAAAATGGCAGCAGAATATGTAGACGTATTACAAATTCCAGCGTTTTTAGTAAGACAAACGGATTTGGTGGTAGCTGCGGCAGAAACCGGAAAAGTGGTCAACCTTAAAAAAGGACAATTTATGAGTCCTGAAGCCATGAAGCATGCCGTGCAAAAAGTAAAAGATGCAGGCAATGAGAAGGCCTGGATTACAGACCGAGGGACGATGTTTGGTTACCAAGATATGATTGTGGATTTTAGAGGCATTCCTACCATGCGCCAATATGCACCAACTGTTTTAGATGTGACACACTCTTTGCAGCAGCCCAATCAAACTATAGGTGTTACCGGTGGCAGACCGGATATGATCGAAACGATTGCCAGAGCTGGCATTGTAAACAACGTGGATGGTTTGTTTATAGAAACCCATTTTGACCCTGCAAACGCTAAAAGTGATGGTGCCAACATGCTCCATTTAGATAATTTAGAGAAATTGTTAACCAATTTGGTGGCGATAAGAAAAGTAGTCAACACTTTATAGTGCTCAGAAATAAAAATAAATAATAGCAGTAGATAATATCACATTTTGGATATACAAATTAGACAAGCAACAGTAGAAGATTTACCCGAAATTACCTCTATTTTCAGAGATACAATTCGTAATATAAACAGTAAATATTATTCAGAAAAGCAGATTGAAGTTTGGTCTTCAGGTGCTGATGATATTGAAGACTGGAAAGAACGCATTGAAAATCTCTATTTTATTGTAGCCGAAGCCAAAAATCAAATTGTTGGTTTTTCTTACTTAAATAAAGGTTATAATTTGGAAGGTCTATATGTCAGTAAAAATTACCTGAGACGCACTGTTGGCTCAAAACTGCTGCGTATTATGGAATCTAGGGTATCAATCAATGGTCTTGATGTAATCAAGTCCGATATTAGTATTAATGCCCTCGATTTTTTTGACTCCCATTATTATGAAGTCGATAAAAAACTGAAAAAGAACATAAAGGGTTTAGCGTTCCAGAACTACACGGTATCTCGAGAATTATAAGCGCATATTGTAAATTTTATTTCCTTAACTTTAGGCACCGCCAAAGATTTCGATTGTTGTTTTCTACACCCTAACTCCCGGCATTCTCATACTTTTAAATGCTAACATTGTGCTTTTCCTATGGTCATGAAATTCTTCAGAATCCTGCTCCTTCTTTTTACCCTCCTAATTATTGGAATTGTTGCCACCAACTACTGGATCATGTATAAAGCAAAAGATCAGGTGTACAGCCATAGTTCTGAAGTTCCAAAACACAAGGTTGGCCTGCTTTTAGGCACCAGCAAGTATGTCAGCACAGGGAGTATTAACCTTTATTACGCTTATCGAATTGATGCTGCAGTGGCGCTCTTTGAAGCGGGAAAAATAGAGTATATTTTAGTCAGTGGCGATAATGGAAGTGCGTATTACGATGAGCCTTCTACGTTTAAAAATGACCTCATTGCAAGAGAGATCCCGGAAGACCGAATTTTCTTGGATTTTGCCGGATTCAGGACGTTAGATTCTGTAGTCAGGGCAAAAGAAATCTTTGGACTCTCTGCATTTACAATCATTTCACAACAATTCCATAACGAGCGCGCCATCTATTTGGCTCAACACTTTAATATTGATGCCGTAGCCTTTAACGCTAAGGATGTTACAAACAGCTACGGATTCAAAACAAGAATCAGGGAATATTTAGCACGGACCAAAGCTGCCGTAGATGTTATTTTCAATGTGCAGCCCAAATACTTAGGAAAACAAATAAAAATCGAATAAGACCAACAGACTTTTTAGATGGGCCATTTTTTCATATAGATTTTTTACCTCCCAGAGAGTAGTCAAATCTTCTGTTTCATTAGAGAAATGTTTTCTTACACTTATTTTTAACGTACTCTTTTTAGGAATTATCTAAATCAGTTTCTTAAATTCTTTTGTTTTAAACGAACGTAAATGTACGCATTTTAATTATATGCAGAAAACACCTACTGTACAACGTATTGAAAATCATGGATAAAAACTATAGCGTTTAACGAATATTCTCTATTTTTAGATCCACATTAACTTAAATATTCCACATGAAAAAAATTACTTTTTATCCGTTTTTAATCCTGTTGGTATGTTTTTCCTGTAAGCAGGAAGAAGAAAAGAAAGCACAACCACTTACTATGGGCCAATTGACTATCTCCAGTGAACATCCTAAGCCAGGAGACAATTTAGACCTTACATACATAAGCGATAAAGAAGTCGAGGCTTTTTACGCCTATATGGTAGGCGATAAAAATTACCCTCTCGACATTGAATTTTCACAAAAGGATGGCGAACACGAAGGGTCTATAAAAATTCCTGATTCTGCCGTTGCACTTGCTTTTATGATAAAAGTGGATGACAAATTTGATAACAACAGCACAAAAGGCTATCTGTTTCCCTTATACACTAAAGATGGTGAACAAATACAAGGTAGCAACGCTGCCACATCTTTTTACGCCGTGAGGTACGGTAGCAATTTTGGTATTGAAATAGATGAAAAGACCGCTTTTGAAGCCCTTAAAACGGAAATGACCACGTATCCTGAGCTCCAATCTGACTGGAATAGTGCCTATTTACAAATGGCGTTCAAAAATGACAAAGAAGAAGGCAAAAAACTTATTGATGCCTATGCTGCTTCCATGGAGAAAAAATCTGATGTTTCTGAAAAAGAATACACATCAATGCTCCAGGCTTATTCAATGATCGGAGAAGAATCCAAGGTGGATTCTATAAAAAAAGTGACGCTTCAGAAATATCCTAAAGGAAGTACTGCAAATTTTGAAATGATACAGCAATTTCAGGAGGAAAAAGACTTAGGAACAAAAACGGAAATCTTCAAGAATTATACTGATGCGAACGTAAAATTGGACAATTTAGGAAATTACATGGCTGGTACTTTGGCAAGAGCTTACTACCAGCAAAACGACATGGAAAACTTTGAGAACTATGTCTCTATGATAGATGATAAAACTAGTAGAGCTTCAACATTAAATAACTTGGCTTGGCCAATGGCTGAAAAAGGTGATAATCTTGATCAAGCCGAAAAAATGTCTAAAACATCTCTTGACCTCATCACCGCTCTAGAAAAAAACCCGAAAGACAAGCCTGATTATTATACTAAAAAACAATACGAAAAAAGTCTCAAATCGTCATACAATATGTATGCAGACACCTACGCTTTGATTTTATTCAAACAAGGCAAGGTAAAGGAAGCCATCACATATCAGGAAAAAGCACATGACCCCAAAGCACAAGATCCTGAGGCTAATGCACGCTATATCGAGTATTTAATGGCTGACAAGCAGTATGAAAAGGTTAAGGACAAAACTGAAAATTTCATTAAATCGGGCAATGGCAATAAAAAAATAAAAGAAGCCTATAAAACGGCGTATCTTAAAGTGAATCCGACAGCTGAAGATGTAGATGATAACCTAGCCGCTTTTGAAAAAGACGCCTACACTACACAAGTAACTGATATTAAAAAAACGATGCTTGATGTAGAAGCGCCATTATTTACTTTAAAGGATATGAAAGGAAAAGATGTTTCTCTTGCTTCACTTAAAGGAAAAACGGTGATCTTGGATTTTTGGGCAACGTGGTGTGGACCGTGTAAAGCATCTTTCCCCGGCATGCAAGAGGTTGTAACAAAATATAAAGACGATGACACCGTAGCCCTTCTATTTGTAGACACTTTTGAAAAGGGTCCAAACAGAGAAAAAATGGTTGAAGATTTTATTAAGACCAACAACTATAATTTTCACGTGGTTTATGATCTCGCAATAGAAGATAGTAGAGATTATGAGGTTGCCAAAAAATATAATATTTCAGGAATTCCTACCAAAATTGTCATTGGTCCTGATGGTAGAATGAAATTCAAATCTGTTGGCTATAGTGGCTCTAACGAAAAGCTAGTGAACGAAATGGATATTATGATTGCTATTTTAAAATCATAAGCCCTCCAATTCATCAAAAAAGCCTGGAATTAGATTTTCAGGCTTTTTTATTCAATGTTCTTTAAGGTAATCCTCTAGATAACTGAATCGTTCTGTAAGTTGCCCACTTTGGGTGATTCTCGCACGTTTAAGAATTCCGCGTTCATCATTATTAAAGAATGCTGGAATCACATTCTCCAAAAACATGTCTCCAAAGCCTTCACTCGCATCTTTTGGGAGTTCACAAGGTAAATTATCAACGGCCATTACCGTAATAGCATCTTTAGCATCAAAAGCAACTTCACTTTCATTTTGGGCATCGTAGCCATAAAATGGATTGGCTATTGTGGACGGCCTGATGGTTGACGCTACGGGACCATTAATATCGCAACTAATATCTGCCACAAAACTGATCTTAAATTCTGCCGATTTTGCATCTTGACGAGTATAGAGATACGGGGCATTGTTGCCATAAAAATGGCCTGCAATAAACATGTCAGTCTCTTTAGCGTAGGCCATAAAATTACTTTCATAACCTGTTGGATCTTTATAAAACTGCTGTTTATTTCCAACCTTTCCATCAATGCGCTTGTTGTACTCCATCACATCTACCATGCAATATACGGGCTCCGTAAACTTAGATGTTAAATAAAGTGCATCACTTACTTCTTTAATCTGTAAATGATCCAATATTTCTTTGGCACCATAGGCCACTTTTCCGGTACCCGAAAGTAAAATTTTAATGCTTGGAATCTGTATTTTGTCCAGTTCAGCTTTGACGCCATTTAAATCAGAAAGCGTTTCTACTTTTGGCAAGTTGAACAAATTATCACTCAAACCTAAGCCCCTAAACCCATTGTAAGCTCCAACTAATCCCGCATAACGCCCAAAACCAATAAGTCGGGCGCCACTCTTTTTAACAATGGTTTCATGATCATAAAGTTCAATGTTTTTATCGAGAATTGCTTGAAGCAAATTCCTATTATAAGGTTGCTTCTTTATGGTATGTGAAAAGAAAAAGTATTGTTTATTTGGGATCAAGGCCTCAATGGGAACTTCTTTTACCCCCATCATGACATCAGCGCCTGAAATGTCATCAGTCACTTCAAAACCCAGTGCCCTATATGCTGAATCTGGAAATATCCTAATATCACTAGCCTCTACAATAAATTCTGCTTCGGGGAATTGCATCCTTGCTTCCGCTAATTTTTCTGGTGAGAATACGACACGTCTGTCTGGCGGATTTTTACGTTCTTTAATGATGGCAAATTTCATTGACAATACTGATTATGAATAGTTTAGATATTGAAAACTTGAGTTTATAGTTCGATTGAACCAAGCCAATGAACTCACTATAAATACAATTGCCACGAAAATAAGCTGATTTGCAAGCTTTAGCAAAAAATTAGATACTAAAATATTTACAAGACTTATTCAAGAGGATTTTCAGGTATGAAAACACGGTCACCATCAGTGTGTTTTGCATATCCTGCTTTGTACTATTGATCCTAAATGCTTTGGGAGACGGTTCTAAGATTTCGTTTTTAAGAAGGGCTTTTCGTAAAACGTAAGTCGGATGCCAAGAAGCAATACAAAGCCGCCAATAACCATTTGTAGCGAGATCTGTTCATCGAGTAACCACCAGGCTAAAATGGATGCCAAAACCGCTTGCCCCAATAAACTTACTGACACTCTTGTGGCCCGCATATGCTTCGTGGCAAAACTAATGAGTAACCAGGCCAGAAGTTGGCACACTATACCTTGAATTGCCAACACCAGCCATCCGTTATATGAAAACCCACTGAATGGTTCTCCTAAAGCATAACTTAAAATTCCCAGCGCGACCACTGAAGACAGCAAACTTATGGTCATAAAAGTCATGACCTCCAATTCACCCAAAATCCGTTTACTGGTCAACATATAGATGGCGTAGAGCATACCTGACAAGATTCCAAAAATGAAGGCCAAGTTAAAATCGAAATTGAGAAACAGGTCAAAGCCCACTAAGAGCACCATGCCAATGATAGCCACTACGGTACCAATCCAAAAATTCTGCTTTGGTTTATCCTTCAAAAAAAGAAACGCACCTATGCCCACCCAAACTGGCGAAAGGTTAGTGAGCAAAGTTGCTTGAGTAGCAGTTGACTGTTGAATAGCTATATTCCAGACCCCAACATCCAAGCCAAAAACAACCCCACAAATAACTGAAAGCCAAAATGCTTTACGGGACGTGATCTTAAATTGTTTTTTTACTAAGACGTAAGGCACAAGAACCACGGATGCGATGGCCATTCTATAAAAGGCAGACACTAATCCCGGTGTTAAATTCAACTTTACCAAAATTGGAAAGATTGAAATAAATATAATACCAATAGCGAGGGCAATTCTTGGTTTAGTCATGGGTTATTTGTTTAAATATGAAGCGCGCAAAATTAAGATATAAACCCCGTCTTTAATTATATAAAATTAGCTATTTTTAATACGATAGTATCCCAAAATGTCTAAACATAGAAACTATTTGGAAATACGTGTAACATTCTTATTAAATCATTATTGTTCGATAAAGAATTAAGATCGCT
>NZ_JAEHJZ010000002.1:51900-52882 GCF_016469035.1 Gelidibacter salicanalis
GTTTTACCGGACACTGATGTTATTAAATCAACAAATTCAATTAGAAAGAAGCCAGATTGACATGATGTCGTTCATTTTAATATGGCATACTTTTTGGAATAAGTTTGGAAGGTTACAGGATTAGAAGAAACTTTTTGATAACTTTGCAACCGCGTTAGCGCTAAAGAACCCAAGTATTGGAATGAAGTCAATAGCGCAACACAATTTTTACTATTTCATTAAATTGGGGTCGACTGGTTTTGACAGCGAGATTTATTGAACGGTAAGCACGTCGTGTAATGAAATCGAAACACGTAAAAGACTATTTCAAACTTTTAAACGGCGAGAATAACTACGCTTTAGCTGCATAATCTGAATCACAGTAAGATTTGCTAGTCTCTACTAGGTAGGGAAGCTAAATGTCTCTTGAAAGCCCTGGTCAGCGGCGGTCAGCTTAGAGACATCGTAAATGTTGACATAGGGAGTGAAGCGCTTTGATTTGCTCTTGAAACTANNATCAAAACCCACCAAAAACCCTGTAATCATATGATTTACAGGGTTTTTCATTTTATTTGATGTCAGATAATTGCACACTAAATCATCTAAAAAGTGTGCAATTCGGTGTCCTTAGGTCTCGCTTAAAAATTGCACACTAATTCACTATAATTATCTGTTTTCCAGATATTTGAAAACTTTAAGAATTTGCATATTACTGGTCATTAGTGTACATTTAGTGTGCAATTTAATAGCTGCATTATGGAAGACAGGTTTAGCAGTACTTTTTTCATTAGAAAAAGCAGAAGCAAAAAGAGCAATAAATGTGATATATATTTAAGAATCACAGCTAATGGCAAGCGCTCTGAGATGAGTATCAATAGAAAAATTGAGGATAACCAATGGAACAAACGTTCCTCACGCGTGATGGGAAGAAATCACGATGCCGATATGCTTAACACATATATGGATATGATAACCTCTAAACTCAATAAGATACATCAAAGAT
>NZ_JAEHJZ010000020.1 GCF_016469035.1 Gelidibacter salicanalis
CTTAGCGTGATACACCCCGAAGTGGTTATCTTTATTTCGACTCCTGGAAATCGAGGTGCAAATATATGGCTTTTCTTTAAATTGTAACAAATATTATTTATAAATTTATGGATTAATCGCTAACTGTATGAAAATTAAAAATTACGTCACACTAATAATGGCATTTGTGGGCATTAGCTCATGTGCCCAAGATAAGAACCCGGTCAATACCAACCATGATTTTGAAGTAGTGGTAGCTGACTTGTCAAACCCTTGGGGGTTTGTGTTTTTACCAGATAATTCAATGTTGATCAACGAAAAGGAAGGTAAAATCATTCACTTTAAAGATGGTAAAAAATCAATGATTGAAGGGGTTCCTGAAGTATACAATAGAGGACAAGGGGGGCTGTTGGATATTGCACTCCATCCAAACTATCAAGAAAATGGGTGGATTTATTTGACCTACGCTTCTTCAGAAGGCGATGATGAGGGCGGTAACACGGCCCTGATGCGTGCTAAACTTCAAAACAACATGCTCGTAAGTAAAGAAGTACTTTACAAAGCAACTCCAAACACTACAAAAGGGCAACATTTTGGTTCACGAATTGTTTTTGATAGAGACGGTTATTTGTATTTTACCGTTGGTGATCGTGGGAATCGTGACGAAAACTCACAGGACATCACAAGAGATGGGGGTAAGGTCTATCGCTTAAATGATGATGGTTCAATTCCTGCTGACAATCCGTTTGTCAATGACCCGAATGCGAAAAAAGCAATTTATTCTTACGGACATCGAAATCCGCAAGGTATGGTCTTACATTCTGAAACGGGCGATATTTGGACCCATGAGCATGGGCCTAAAGGCGGCGATGAAATAAATATTATTAAAAAAGGAGCTAATTATGGTTGGCCAGTAATTAGTTACGGCGTCAATTATGTAGGCACTAAATTCACTGATATTACCGAAAAAGAAGGTATGGAGCAGCCATTACATTATTGGGATCCTTCCATAGCACCTAGCGGCATGGCTTTTATTACCAGTGATAATTATCCAGGTTGGAAAGGTGATTTATTGGTAGGTTCTCTAAAGTTTTTATATGTAAATAAGGTGGTCTTAAAAGATGGACAGGTGGTAAAGGAAGAACGCCTTTTAGATGGTTTAGGTCGTGTTAGATCTATTAACCAAGGCCCTGATGGCTTTATTTATGTAGGCATCGAAAATAAAGGCATTGTTAAAATATTACCTAAGAATTAATGGTAAGAATGGTAGCATTAGTTATATTTTTAAGTGTGTTGTTTTCCTGTAAGACGAGTCCGCAGCATACACCAGAACTAAAAGAAAGTATGGCACGAGGCGCTGTGGTTTATGAAGATTTTTGCATGAACTGCCACATGCCCAATGGCGAAGGTGTTCCCAAAGCATTTCCGCCTTTGGCAAAAGCTGATTATTTGATGAACAAGCGTCTTGAAAGTATTAAAGCGGTAAAGTACGGGTTGTCTGGTGAAATTACGGTCAATGGCGTTGTCTATAACAGTACCATGGCGGCGTTGGGTCTTTCTGATAGTGAAGTTGCTGACGTTATGAACTTCGTTTTAAATTCCTGGGGAAACGACGATGGAAAAATAGTAACAGCCGCTGAAGTTTCTAAAATTGAGCCCTAGTAGTTCTTAATAATTGGTTAAATTTGCCCTGAAATTTAAAGAATTAAAGATGCTGATTATAGGAATAGCTGGGGGTACAGGATGTGGAAAAACTACCGTGGTCAATCAAATTTTAAAAGAATTGCCTGAAGGTGAGGTAGGGGTTATTTCACAGGATTCCTATTATAAAGATACCACGCACTTGAGTTTTGACGAGCGGGTAAAAATTAATTTTGACCATCCGCGTTCGATTGATTTTGAATTGCTGGAGAATCATTTAAAAGACTTGCGCGAAGGTATTGACATTCACCAACCGGTCTATTCGTTTATAAAGCATAATAGAACAGGAGATACGATACTTACGCACCCAAGAAAAGTGATGATTGTTGAGGGCATTTTGATTTTGACCAATCCTGAATTACGTAAAATGTTTGACATCAAGATTTTTGTTCATGCTGATAGTGACGAACGGTTGATAAGACGCTTAAAACGAGATATATCAGAACGGGGCCGTGATTTGGATGAGGTTTTGGCACGTTATCAAAACACGCTCAAACCAATGCATCAGCAATTTATAGAGCCAATGAAAGAGTATGCAGACATTATTATCCCCAACAATAAATACAACACCGTAGCAGTTGATATTGTAAAGTCCATAATTAACCAACGCTTAGTATAAGTTGAAAATTAAAAATAAATATCTCAAGTTCTTCAGGAACATGTACGTGCTTATATTTGTTGTATTTGCAGGGTGGATGCTGTTTTTTGATGCCAATTCATATCTCATTCATCGTGAACTGAATTCTGAAATGGACGATCTTGAGGAGGCACGCGATCATTACAAAAGAGAAATCAAAAAGGACGAAAAGGCCATTAAGGCTATAAGTACCGAAGAAGGCTTGGAACGATTGGCGCGAGAAAAATACTATATGAAGAGAGAGAATGAAGAAATTTATATTATCGAATATGAGGATAGTATAAGAAATCAAAAGGAATATGACTAAAACGTTATTTGATGATTTTAACGAGGCATCCTCCAAACAATGGAAACAACTTATTCAATATGATTTAAAGGGAGCGGACTACAATGAAACCTTGGTGTGGAAAACTGATGAAGGCATCCATGTGAAACCTTTCTATCATGCCGATGAATTTGAAAAGCGTCCAGAAGTTTCTGATACTAAAGCAACAGAATGGCGAATTGGCCAATCTATATATGTGGCTAATGTTGAAAAGTCCAACCTTAAGGCTGTCAATGCTATAGAACGGGGCGCGGAAAGTATTACCTTCATTCTGCCCTCAGAAACTGTCGTAATAAAAGATCTTTTGGTCAACATCAATCTGACTAAGATTACCGTTTTTTTTGAATGTCAATTCTTGTCTGAAGCCTTTGTCAAACAATTCGATGTCATTCCAAGTAAAGAGCATATTTATATCCACACAGATATTATTGGAAACCTCGCTAAAACCGGAAATTGGTTCAAAAATTTAAAAGCAGACCATGCTGAGTTTGAGGCGATCATAAAACATACAAACGCCTTTTCAGTCCACCTCGATACATACCAAAATGCCGGTGCCAATATGGTACAACAGCTGGCATATGCGTTAGCCCATGTCAATGAATATTTAAATCATTTAGATACCGTTCTTGCTAGCGAGGCAAAGCAATCGTTTAAAGTCCTTTTTAATGTGTCTGTAGGAACGAATTATTTCTTTGAAATTGCAAAACTTCGTGCCTTACGAAAGTTGTGGCACACCCTGGCAGAGGCTTACGGTTTTAATCCAGAGTGTTTGATTTTTGTTAAGCCAACCAAGCGCAATAAAACGCTTTACGATTATAATACCAATTTATTGCGTACCACAACCGAATGTATGAGTGCTATATTTGGCGGTGCAAACACCATTTGCAATGTGCCTTATGATGCTATTTATCATAAGGATAATGAGTTTTCTGAACGCATTGCAAGAAACCAATTATTGGTGCTAAAACACGAAAGCTACTTTGATAAAGTTAATAATCCCGCAGATGGGACATATTATATTGAAAGTCTAACCGATCAGTTGGCAGAGAAATCTTTAGCATTGTTTAAGGATATTGAGGCTAATGGCGGATTCCTAGTTCAGTTAAAAGAGGGCATTATTCAAAAAAAGATTAAGGAAAGCGCTGCAAAAGAACAAAGCCAATTTGATAAAGGCGAATTGATTTTGTTGGGTACAAATAAACATCCTAATGCTGCTGATAAAATGAAGCTTGATCTGGAACTGTACCCTTTCGTAAAGAAAAATCCTGTAAAGACTTTAATAGAGCCTATTATAGAAAAACGTTTGGCAGAGGCTGTTGAACAAAAACGATTGGATGATGAGTAGAAAGGATGTACAACATATAGTTCTAAAGAATATAGACTCTAGAGCCAAGAGTCAAGATGCAGAGTCTTTTGAGACCGCCGAAGATATTGATATTCAATCTACTTATTCTAAAGAGGATTTAGAAACTGTAGAACATCTTAATTTTATCGCAGGATTGGCACCAAACCTGCGCGGACCCTATTCTACCATGTATGTGCGCAGACCTTGGACAATTCGCCAGTATGCCGGATTCTCCACCGCTGAAGAAAGTAATGCGTTTTACAGACGAAATTTAGCAGCAGGCCAAAAAGGTTTGTCGGTAGCTTTTGATTTGGCCACCCATCGCGGTTATGATTCTGATCATCCACGGGTGGTTGGAGATGTAGGTAAGGCAGGTGTCGCTATCGATTCTGTAGAGGACATGAAACTCCTTTTTGATCAAATTCCTTTAGATAAAATGTCGGTATCCATGACCATGAATGGAGCTGTGTTGCCCATTATGGCGTTTTATATTGTGGCTGCTGAGGCACAAGGGGTGCAACCTGAGCAATTGGCAGGCACAATCCAAAATGATATATTAAAGGAGTTCATGGTTCGGAATACTTACATTTATCCGCCAACACCATCCATGAAAATCATCTCGGATATTTTTGAATATTCGAGCAAAAACATGCCAAAATTCAACAGTATCAGTATTTCTGGGTACCATATGCAAGAAGCTGGTGCTACTTGTGATATTGAATTGGCATACACCCTGGCAGACGGATTGGAATACATTAGAAAAGGATTGGATGCAGGTATGGATATTGACACATTTGCTCCACGATTATCCTTTTTCTGGGCCATAGGCATGAATCATTTTATGGAAATCGCTAAAATGCGTGCAGCACGTATGTTATGGGCCAAATTGGTGAAGCAGTTCAACCCTAAAAACGATAAATCACTTTCTTTGCGTACCCATTGCCAGACTTCAGGCTGGAGTTTGACCGAACAAGATCCGTTTAATAACGTGGCAAGAACCACCATTGAAGCGGCTGCAGCAGCTTTTGGAGGGACCCAGAGTCTACATACCAATGCCTTAGATGAGGCGATTGCCTTACCAACAGATTTTTCAGCAAGAATAGCTAGAAATACCCAGCTTTTTCTGCAACAAGAAACCCACATCACCAAAACGGTCGATCCGTGGGCGGGAAGTTATTACGTGGAAAAACTGACCCACGATATTGCCCAAAAAGCCTGGGAATTGATTGAGGAAGTTGAAGAACTTGGTGGGATGACCAAAGCAATTGAAGCGGGAATTCCTAAGTTGCGAATTGAGGAAGCTGCAGCACGTAAACAGGCTCGTATTGATTCCTCTCAAGATATCATTGTAGGTGTGAACAAATACCGATTGGAAAAGGAAGATCCAATCTCAACCTTAGAAGTTGATAATCAAACCGTGAGACTCTCTCAAATTGCACGCTTAAACAGAATTAAATCTGAACGCAACGCTGCAAAAGCAAAGGCAGCATTATCAAAATTAACGGAAGTTGCCCGTACAGGTGAAGGTAATTTATTAGCTTTAGCTGTAGAAGCTGCTCGGGAACGCGCTACTTTAGGTGAAATCAGCGATGCGCTTGAAGAAGTGTTTGGTAGATATAAAGCTCAGATAAAATCATTTTCAGGTGTGTATAGCAAAGAAATAAAAGACGATAGCTCGTTTAAAAGAGCACGGGAATTGGCCGATAAATTTGCAGAACAAGATGGGCGGAGACCCCGAATTATGATTGCAAAGATGGGGCAGGATGGTCATGATAGAGGCGCAAAAGTGGTCGCCACCGGATATGCTGATGTTGGTTTTGATGTAGATATTGGGCCCTTATTCCAAACCCCAAAAGAAGCCGCAAAACAAGCCGTTGAAAATGACGTGCATATTTTAGGAGTATCATCCTTAGCTGCAGGGCACAAAACTTTGGTGCCTCAGGTGATTGAAGAGCTCAAAAATTATGGTCGTGAAGATATTATGGTCATCGTTGGTGGTGTCATTCCTAAACAAGATTATCAATATTTATTTGATGCAGGTGCCGTTGCTGTTTTTGGTCCTGGTACACGCATTAGTGATGCCGCGATTCAGATCTTAGAGATTTTAATCGATTGACCTATTTTTAGTGATGCTATGTGTAGCGTTATTAACAATTATAACTTCTCGCACTAGATGATTGATCTATTTCTAATTTTATCTTTAAATTATAAGATCAATATGTTATTAGAGAGCACTGTCAAACCAAAGAATTGGGATAAAATAATGAAGACGATAAGCTTCTCTAATTTTATCTGATGTGCTGTTAATTACAGCACTGAATCTCAAAGTAATCAGTGTTACATCTGACAATTCACATCCTTAGTTATTGTGCAGCTGTGTTGTCTTTTAAAAAATAAACTCTTCAGATTATGAAAAATCTCCTCGCATTGTTACTGCTCAGCGTACTATTTTCTTGTAAAGCAGGAATACAGAAAGAAGAAACCAAACCAAATATCTTATTAATTGTTATAGATGATTTGGGATATGCCGATTTTTCGCCATTTGCTGATCATGATCAGCGGATTTCTACGCCAAATATTTCCCGATTGGGAAAATCGGGAACCGTCTACACTCAGGCATATGTAACTGCACCAGTTTGCAGTCCGTCACGGGCAGGAATCCTTACCGGACAGAATCAATTTAGATGGGATAAACCCGCTAGTTGGGGCCCAGGACTTCCAGAGAATGTCAAAACCATTGCTGAATACCTGAAAGAGGCAGGCTATACCACAGCACACATAGGTAAAAATGATTTGGGAAGAAATTTTCACAAAAATGATGTTCGTGAATATCCTTTAAAACATGGCTACGGCGAGTTTTTAGGGTTTAGTGCACATGCCCATGATTATTGGTTGAATTCAAAAGAAATAAAAGATAGAACGCCTGATCCCTATGGAACAAGTGCGCTATTGGGTCCGTTGATGCATAATATGGGCGAAAAAAGTTATGAAGAAGGTTACTTGACCGATATTTTTACGGACGAATCAATTGACTATATCAAACAAAAAAGAGACCAACCATTTTTCCTGACCTTATCATACAGCGCGGTTCACCATCTCATACATGAAGTTCCAAAAAAGTATTTAGACAAGTATAATGTGAAGGAAATCCCAAATTACGATCCTGATAATATGGAAGCTTTTGGGAAACACAAACCAGGATCCTACGCTGCGTATTATGATAAATATTCTCGAGTGGGAGCCATTCAGCATGAGGACCTAAGAAATTATTATTTAGCGAATCTCAATTGTCTTGATGACAATATTGGACGTTTGTTGGATGCTATAAAACAGCAGGGATTGGAGAAGGAAACCTTAATTGTATTTGTTTCTGACAATGGGGGGGCTCCACTTACGGGTGCCAATAATAGGCCGCTTACGGGTGGCAAATATTCCTTGTGGGAAGGTGGTATTCGTGTGCCAATTGCGATGAGTTGGCCGGGTAAAGTAGAAGCAGGGGCCATACGTAATGAGTATGTGTCTGCACTTGATATTTTGCCGACATTGGTAGAAACTGCGGGTTCTAAAATCACGGATCCTACGCTTGATGGCATAAGTCTATTCAATCCGGATCCTAACCGTTTATTGGTGTGGAAATGGCAAAAAACTTGGGCGGTAAGACAAGGCGATTGGAAATTGACCAATGCCAATGAAAATCATTGGAAAAGTGAGCCTTCAGCACAGTATATTAAACCAATTAGGGATGATTTTACCTTGAAGTTGTTCGACCTTTCTAAAGATCCTGGAGAACGTGTGGATTTAGCAGCGGCACATCCGGCGAAGGTAAAAGAATTAGAAGATGCTTATAAGGCGTGGATTGAGGCTAACGTCATTAAGTAACCTACATTTTAATATAGTTATCTTGAGTGCTCTGCTATGGTGACTTTAATGCCCTTTTCTTCAAATTTCTTTATTAAACCTGCCGAAATTCCTTTGTCGGTAATCAATTCGTGAATCTGATCTAAATCGCAGATTTTAGCAAAACTCTTTTTGCCAAATTTGGAAGAATCAGCTAAAACAATAATTTTTTGCGCAGCTGCTAGCATTTTTCTATTGAGCTGTGCTTCTTCTAAGTTGGTGGTAGAAAGTCCATAATCGAAATCAAGTCCGTCAACTCCTAAAAAAAGTTTGCTACAAGAAACGTTGGCTAAAATATGTTCGGCATAGGAGCCAATAACAGAGCCTGACGAGTGCCGAATATACCCTCCTAGTTGGAGGATTTCAATGCTTTTGTCATGAATTAAATGTATAACTACATACAATGAGGATGTGATTACCGTTAATTTGTTTTTGGGTTTGATAAATTTTGACAATGCTTGTACCGTAGTGCCTGAAGCAATAAGGATAGAATCATTTTCATCTATTAATCTGGCAGCGCATTCTGCAATCCCATTTTTTTCTTCTACGGAGATTTTTTCTTTTTCGCCAATCGCTTTTTCATTGATATAAGGATTGTCCAAAGAGGCACCCCCGTGGGTACGATATAACAGCCCCTTTTCCTCCAACAATCTCAAATCCTTACGGATGGTTACTGCAGAAACATCGAGTAGTTCGCATAAATCCAAAACTTCAAGGTGTTTTTCCTTGGCCAATTTTTCTAATATAATTTGATGTCTTTTCATAGTCTTGCATCACAAATATAAACAAATGAAAGCTGTTGAATGTAATATTCTTTAATTAGGTTTCGTTTTACATAAAAAAATTTCGTTTTGTTTCATTTAGAAAAAATAATATTTATATTTGAAACCAAATAAAAGAAATGTTGATAATACCTTTAGAATTTGTTCGATAGAAAAACGTTAATAAAACCCTTAGAGAGCAGTCCTGATTGGGATGTTATTATTATTGGGGGAGGAGCAACAGGTTTGGGTGTGGCCTTAGATAGCGTTACAAGAGGTTATAGAACGTTGTTGTTAGAGCAATCTGATTTTGCCAAAGGCACTTCCAGCAGAAGCACTAAATTGGTGCATGGCGGGGTCCGGTATCTGGCGCAAGGCAATATTGACTTGGTTCAGGAAGCGCTTTATGAAAGAGGCTTGATGCTTAAAAACGCATCCCATTTGGTCAGAAATCAATCGTTTATTATTCCTAATTATAAATGGTGGGATTCGCTGGTTTACACTGTCGGATTAAAAGTATATGACTTTCTGGCTGGCAAATTAAGTTTTGGTAAATCGACCAGAATTTCTAAAAAAGAGACCTCCTCGCGACTTTCGACCATCAAAACAGAGCATCTTAAAGGTGGCGTTGTTTATCATGACGGACAATTTGATGATGCCCGATTGGCAGTCAATATGGCCCAAACAGCAATTGAACAAGGCGCAACGGTTTTAAATCATTTTAAGGTAAGCCACTTGCAAAAGGATGCGAATGGAAAGGTTAACGGCGTAACGGCCATAGATAATGAGACCCATAAAGAATATACATTTAACACCAAAGTGGTCATTAATGCTACGGGCGTGTTTACTGATGAAATCTTGCAAATGGACACTGCAGGGGCTAAAAACACGGTGAGACCCAGTCAGGGCATTCATTTGGTATTAGACCGCTCTTTTTTACCAGGTAATGACGCCATTATGATTCCTAAAACAGCAGATGGAAGAGTGCTTTTTTTGGTGCCATGGCATCATAGAGTTGTGGTTGGCACTACAGACACGCTGCTGGATAGTCACAGTTTGGAGCCAAAACCACTTGACAAGGAAGTCGATTTTATTTTGGAAACGGCTAATGCCTATTTAAATAAGCCAGTTTCCAAAGCTGATGTTTTGAGCATTTTTGCTGGCCTTCGTCCATTGGCGGCTCCTAAAGATGCTTCAGAAAAAACGAAGGAAATTTCAAGAAGTCATAAAATTATTGTATCGACATCTGGTTTAATCACCATTACAGGTGGCAAATGGACCACCTATAGAAAGATGGCTCAAGATACCATAAACAAGGTCATCTTTTTGGGTAAATTGCCGCATCGGGAATGTCAAACAAAACACCTGTCCATTCATGGCGCCGATGGGTCTGCTGATGATACTGACCATCTTTATATTTATGGAACAGATCAAAAGGCTATTGAACGTCTGATACAGGAATCTCCAGAACTAGGAGACAAACTACATCCGAGATTGGAATTTTTAAAAGCTGAAGTCGTTTGGGCTGTAAAAAATGAAATGGCGCTCACAGTAGAAGACGTGTTGGCAAGACGTGTGCGAATCTTGTTCTTGGATGCCAAGGCGGCTAAAGAATGTGCACCTGTAGTTGCTGACATATTAGCATGGTATTTAGGCAAGGATGACGATTGGAAACAATCACAAATCAATGAATTTACGTACTTAACAAATCAATATATCTTATAAATACTAGCTGCTCAATATTTTAAGAGCTGTTTTTGTTTTATTTTTAAACATAAAAATCATATCATGGCAGACTACATTCTCGCTTTAGATCAAGGCACCACGAGTTCTAGAGCTATCGTTTTTGATAAGCAAGGCACTATTATTTCTATTGCGCAAAAGGAATTTGCCCAATATTTTCCAAAACCCGGGTGGGTGGAGCACGACCCTTTGGAAATTTGGTCAACACAAACCGGTGTTGCCGCTGAAGCTATTGCCAAAAAAGGTTTGGATGTAGGGAATATTGCAGCTATAGGGATTACCAATCAGCGGGAAACCGTCGTGGTTTGGGATAAAAAAACAGGACAGCCAGTCTATAATGCTATCGTTTGGCAGGATAAAAGAACTTCTGATTTTTGCGATGAGTTGAAAAAGCAAGGTAAAAATGATCTCATTAGGGATAAAACAGGGCTAGTCATAGATTCTTATTTTTCAGGAACCAAAGTAAAATGGATCTTGGATAATGTGGAAGGGGCAAGAGCTAGAGCAGAAGCTGGAGATCTTATATTGGGTACCATTGACACTTGGTTGGTTTGGAATTTTACCAAAGGAGAGCAGCACATTACAGATGTGACCAATGCATCCAGGACGATGCTTTTCAACATTAACACCATGGATTGGGACGATGAATTATTGGACTTATTGACCATCCCGAAAAGTATGTTACCTAAAGTGAAAGCCTCAAGTGAAGTTTATGGGCATACAAAATCTACGTTTTATGATTCTAAAATTCCCATTGCAGGAATAGCGGGAGATCAACAAGCGGCTTTATTTGGCCAGATGTGCACCAAGCCTGGAATGGTAAAGAACACCTACGGAACAGGGTGTTTTATGTTGATGAACATCGGGGATAAGCCAGTGGTGTCCAAGCATAACTTATTGACCACCGTAGCTTGGAAGATAAATGGCAAAACGACCTATGCTTTTGAAGGCAGTGTTTTTATTGCTGGTGCAGTGGTACAATGGCTAAGAGATAGTCTGAAAATCATAAGAACTTCTCAAGAAGTTGAATATTTGGCCGGTTCTGTAGAAAGTTCAGAAGGCGTTTATTTTGTGCCTGCTTTTGCAGGACTTGGTGCGCCTTATTGGAATCAGCACGCCCAAGGGGTCATTTTTGGGTTGACCCGAGGTAGTACAGATGCGCATATTGCACGTGCTGCTGTAGAATCTATTGCCTATCAGACCATGGACATTCTTAAAGCTATGGAAGCAGATTCTGGCATTTCAATAAAGGAATTGCGTGTGGATGGTGGTGCCACCATCAATAGTATGTTGATGCAGTTTCAGGCGGATGTGTTGAATACAGAAACCGTGCGACCAAAAATAGTGGAGACAACAGCTATGGGTGCGGCATTTTTAGCAGGTTTGGCGGTTGGATATTGGGAAAACCCCGAAGAAATTCAACAAATTTGGCAAACAGACAAACGCTTTTCCCCAAAACAAGATAGGACGTCCATAGAAAAGGATATCAAAGGCTGGTACAGAGCTATCGATGCTTTAGAATATTGGTCTAAGGAAGATAAATAATGTTAACAATCAATAACAGGAGATGACACCATTTATATCAGAAATTATAGGAACCGCACTGTTAATCCTGTTAGGAGGCGGTGTTGTAGCCAACGTTGTATTGAGTAAAACCATTGGTAATAACGGTGGTTGGATAGTGATTACCACTGGCTGGGCGTTGGCGGTGTATGTTGCGGTTGTCGTGGCATCACCTCATAGCGGTGCACATTTAAACCCGGCCGTAAGTATTGGTTTGGCCGTTGCAGGTAAATTTCCTTGGCAGGATGTTCCGGCCTATATATTAGCACAGATGTTAGGTGCCATGATGGGGGCAGGGGCCGTTTGGTTAGTGTATAAACATCATTTTAAAGCTACTGAAGATGCTGGCGCAAAAAAAGCGGTGTTTTGTACGGCACCGGCTATACGCAATCTTTTTAGCAATTTTTTGAGTGAAGTAATGGGCACCTTCGTACTTATTTTTTCAGTGCTCTATTTTACGGACGCAACCTTAGCTGAACCTGAAACGGTTATAGGTCTTGGCTCTTTGGGAGCATTGCCCGTTGCATTGGTAGTATGGTCCATAGGCCTGTCCTTGGGAGGGACAACCGGGTACGCCATTAACCCTGCCCGTGATTTAGGACCGAGAATTATGCATGCGCTACTGCCAATAAAAAACAAGGCTTCCAATGATTGGAGCTATGCATGGGTCCCCGTTATAGGACCCATTGTTGGTGCATGTTTGGCAGCGGTGTTGATGTTGGCCTTAGCTTAAGTATTAATTTGGGATTTTTGGCTCTTCCGTAATAGGAAAACTTCATTTTGTATAATCATTTTCAAAAACTATCTTTATGATTGGTCTTTATAGGTCTATTCGCTGACTGTTGTATTTCATGAAAATTTTTCTTCTTCTTTTTTTTCTTATTTTAAACTTGACCGTCTATGGTCAGGAGATGCCTCCAATTGAGAAATTTTCTTCTGAAGACTACGGGGGGGACAATCAAAACTGGATGCTTTCTCAAGCTTCAAATCATTTTATGTATGTTGCCAACAATCGTGGTCTTCTTGAGTTTGATGGGGCCAGTTGGACGCTGTACGATTCACCAAACAATACCATCATGCGTGCGGTAAGCGTAATCGATGATAGAATTTATACCGGTTGTTTTGCAGAATTTGGATATTGGATCCCAAATCAGTTTGGTGTTTTGGAATATACCTCGCTTGTGCCAAAGCTCGAAATGAAAATGGTAGAGGATGAGCAGGTCTGGAATATTATTGACTATGATGAATGGGTCCTTTTTCAAACCAATGACCATATCTATTTTTATAATACTGAGACTGAAAAATTCAAGACTATTGAAGTCCAAAACATTATTTACAAACTGTTTAAGGTTAACAATCGCATTTACTATCATGTGGCCAATGAAGGATTGTATCGTATTGATGGCGGTAAACCCAATCTTATCATTGGAGGAGACATCGTTGAAAAAGGCAGAGTCGTTAACGTATTTGAAGTAGATAATCAGTTGCGGTTGATTACAAGAAACAGTGGCTTTTTTACTTTTAAAAATGAAGAACTTAAAAAGTGGGATATTGGAGCTGATGACATTTTAAAAGGCACGAGCGTTTTTACCGGAATTCAGCTGAAGGATGGATCCTATATGATAGGTACTATTTCAAATGGCTTGTTACATATTACAAAAGAAGGTGAACTCGATTATCAAATCACCCAAAAAAGAGGACTGAGCAACAATACGGTATTGTCGCTTTTTGAAGATAATGCACAAAATGTTTGGACCGGTCTTGATAATGGGATAGACTGCGTCAATGCCAAATCGGCCATCAAAACCTTGTATGACTACGAAGGTGTGATGGGAACTGTTTATGCATCGCAAGTGTTTAAGGATGTACTATATGTTGGAACCAATCAAGGGCTTTTTTATAGAAAATTAAAGGATAGCAATGCAGTTTTTAAATCGATAAAAGGCACAGAAGGCCAGGTGTGGAGCTTTTATAACCATAATGATGAAACTTTGTTTTGTGGCCATCATTTAGGAACTTTTTTGATTGAAGGTGAAAAAGCAAAACAGATTAGTACTGTGCTAGGGACTTGGGATTTTAAGAAAATACCCCATAACAACCAATTATTACTCCAAGGTAATTATACTGGATTGAACATTCTGCATAACATAAATGGGAATTGGCAAGTGAGGAACAAAATTGGAGGATTTAAAAATTCATCACGATATTTTACAATTGACAAAGCCAATCAAGTTTGGGTAAACCATGAATATAAAGGCGTTTTTCGCTTAAAGCTCAATGAGCAATTTACCGAAGTAAAAGAACTCCAAATGGAGAAGGCGCTCTCTGTAGGCAAAAATTCAAGTTTAGTAGCTTATAACAACCAGATTATCTTTGCTTCTGAAGAGGGAGTTTTTAAATCCGATCCCAAAAATGCCAGTTTTGAAAGAGATAGTATTTTAAGTACACTGTTTACTGGAGACAATTATATTTCAGGGAAGCTTATAGTGGATAAAGTGAATAAATTATGGGCATTTACCAAAGCCAATATCATTTATATAACCACTGATGATGTGTCCAACAAACCTAAAATAAATACCATTTCTATTCCATCATATCTAAGAAAAGGGCCTCTGGGATATGAAAACATATCCTTAATTAATGACGACAGGTATCTCTTGGGTACAGCTAATGGATATATTACGATCGATCTCTCACAAATAGCGTACACACATAAGTATCATGTGTATTTAAATACAGTAACCCTTTTAGGGCTTGATGAGCAATATCAATTGTTAAATGTTGATACTGAAGGAGAACTTGACTATAAAAAAGGGATTATTAACTTTGAATATTCAGTGCCTGAATTCGATAAATTTCTTGAAGTACAATATCAATATCGATTAATTGGGCTGACTGACAAATGGAGTAAATTGTCCAACGAATCCCGCACTAGTTTTGAAAATCTTTCTTTTGGTGCATATAGATTTGAAGTTCGGGCTGTGATTGGCAATGACCCCTCTCAGAATTTAGAATCCTACAGCTTTACTATTAATAGGCCATGGTACCTGAGTAATTTGGCCTTAATTTTTTATACCCTATTGTTTTTGTTTCTTGGCGTTGTCACTCACAAAACCTATAAGCGCTATTACAGCAAAAAAATGAAGCATGAGCAACTGGAGAATGAACAAACGATCATGAAAATCAAGAATGAAAAATTAAATCAGGATATAGATAGTAAAAATAGGGAGCTGGCTATTTCAACCATGAGTATTATTAAAAAGAATGAAGTGCTTAATAGTATTAAGAAGGAATTGCGGAAAAGTAAGGCCACATCTGAAATCAGCTCAGCGGTGGAGCTTATTGACAAAAACTTGAATAATACTAAAGATTGGAAGTTCTTTGAGCAAGCATTTAACAATGCCGATAAAGATTTTTTAGAGAAGATAAAACAGGCGCATCCAAATCTTACTCCCAACGATTTGCGTTTTTGTGCTTACCTCAGATTAAACTTATCTTCAAAGGAAATCGCCCCTTTACTAAACATCTCTACTAAAAGTGTCGAAACCAAACGCTATCGTCTCCGAAAACGATTGAAACTAGAGCATGACGAAGGACTCGTTGAGTACATCCTAAATTTCTAACAACACTACAGGTACTAAATTCACCACGACAAAACCACTACAAGGGCTTATAGTCAGCGCATTAGCTTAATTTTATTTAAAAATAGCTAAACTTTCGGGTCCTTAATGTTTATGCGTATTACCGCGCTTATCATGTTAATTTTTTCTTAAAGAAATCGGCGTGTTCGTTTTTTATCGAGGTGCTATTTGCCGACTTAAGTTTTTTTTGGAGTTAAATTTACCAAGATCGAGTATGGAATTCGCTTCTATGTGGGGTAAAATCATAAATGCAAAAAAGACAACTATAATTTTAACAAAAACCAATATTCATGAAATTAAAATTATTTAATCAAAAATTCAAACTGTTAATCGCACTATTCTTTATGTCAAGTATGACTATTTTAACTGCGCAAACAGTAACACAAGTAAACGGAACGGTAGTCTCTTCTGAAGACAATATGCCATTACCGGGAACTTCTGTTATAGAGAAGGGAACTAACAATGGTACATCTACTGATTTTGATGGGAAATTCAAACTAGATGTTGCCAATGCCAATGCAATATTAATCATTTCATATGTTGGTTTTAAAACTCAAGAAGTTAAAGCGTCAACTAATATGTCCATTTCTTTAGTGCCAGACGCGAGCGCTTTGGATGAGGTTGTTGTAGTGGGGTATGGTACCCAGAAAAAGAGTGATATCGTAAACTCAGTGGCTACTGTAGATTTGGAAGATGCAACCTTAACGCCAACATCTGACGTCAATGAGATGTTAAGAGGCAGAATAGCCGGACTACAAGTTAATGTAGGAGGTGGTACCTTAAGACCAGGTGGTACTTCTGAAATTATTTTTAGAGGCCAAGGTTCTATAGAAGGCAGTGTGAGTGCCATTTATGTTGTGGATGGTATCATTAGAGATGGCGGAATTGAAGATATTGATTCAGATGATATTGAATCCATCGAATTTTTAAAAGATGCATCTGCACAAGCTATCTATGGTTCGAGAGGCGCAAACGGTGTGGTATTAATTACGACCAAACGTGGTAAAGCAAATAAATTAAGTGTAAGTTATCACGGTTTTGTAACCACTAAAACGATAGAAAGAAATTTTGATGTTTATAGCGGTCAGGAATTTGCACAGTTAAGACGAGAGGCACGCAGATCTACTAATGCTGGGGATGAATATTCACCTGAAGACGTTAACTTTACAGCACTAGAATTAGAATCTATTGCGAACAATGATTTTGTAGATTGGGAAGAAGAACTGATGAAAAATGGCTTGGTTAACAGTCAGGCTATTAGCGTTAGTGGCGGAACAGAGATGACTAAAGTTTTTGGGAGTATCAATTATTTTAAGGAAGGTGGTATTATTCCAACATCCAGCTATACTAGAAAGACCTTCCGTTTGAATGTAGATCAAAAAGTCAGTGAAAAATTTTCTGTAAATTTTGATGTCAATTTATTGAATGATGATACTGAAAGACCAGCAAATGTTAACGTCATTACATTTTCACCATTAGGTAGAGCTTATGATAAAAATGGTAATCTTACCCGATTTCCTAGCGGTGAAGATGCGTCTGCAGTAAATCCAATCTTTAATCTTCGTGAACAGCAAAATGATGAAAAAGGAAATGATTATGTTATTAACGTGACACCAATTTGGCAAATTACAGAGAATTTACAGTATCAATTAAAGACCAACATGACTAGAAGAACTTCTGAAAGAGGGCAGTATCAATCTTCTCTAAGTTCCGCAGGCGATGACGTTAATGGAATTGCCAGAATTGATAATCAACTAAGAGAATCTTATTTGATTGAAAATATCTTAACCTGGGATAAAGAGTTTAATGATAACAATCAACTCAACGTGACCTTGGTTCAGTCTGCACAAGAAAATAAATTTAGTAGAACGTTTACAGAAGGACAAGGTTTTACAAATGAAAGTTTAGGATATGATGGTATTACAAATGCTATTGGCAATGTAACGGTGGAACGGGATAAAAACCAACAGAGATTAGCATCATTTCTAGGGAGGGCCAGATATAATTTTATGAAAAGATATCTCTTTGAAGTCACGGGAAGAGGTGATGGCGCTTCTGTTAATTCTGCTAACAATAAGTGGAGTTTCAACCCTGCAGTGTCTTTTGCATGGCAAATTCATAAGGAAGGCTTTTTAAAAGATGTCAATTCAATACAGGAATTGAAGTTTAGAGCCAGTTACGGTTCTTTAGTAAATGATTTAGGTCGGGCATATACCTCACTTTTTACCGCTGTAGGGCAAAACTATATTTTTGATGAAGAATCTGCTTCGGGATATTCACCGTCAGTAATTTTACCTAATACTGATTTAAGATTTGAAAGAATTACAACAGCCAATCTTGGCTTGGACTTTTCAGTTTTCAACAGAATATTGGTAGGTAATTTCAACTGGTATGATGCAAGAACTACAGACTTGTTGCTAAAAAGAGGTGTGCCATCAACTACAGGTTATGAATATACTTTCTTTAATGCTGGCGAATTACAAAATACAGGAGTTGAACTCAGCTTAACAGCTAACATCATCAATACTGATAATTTCAGATGGTCTGTTTCTACAAACTGGTCAAATAACAAAAACAAATTGATAGAATTGTATACTGATGGTGATGGTAATCCTATCCTTGCAGATGATACCTACAAATATTATGTAGGACAGTCAGTTGGTGTAATTTATCAATATCAATTTGACGGGATTTGGCAAGTGGGCGATGATTTTGCCAATGCACCACAGGCAAACCCAGATTCGGCGATTAAGCAGAATAATTTGAGACCTGGAGATATAAAAATCGCGGACACTAACGGCGTTGATGACAACGGAAATGTAACCGGTGTACCAGATGGTAAAATAACACAAGAAGATCGCGTATTTACGGATCCCAATCCAGATTGGTTTGGATCAGTGTCAACAAGCCTATCTTATAAAGGATTTGATTTATTTGTAGACTTTTATATTGTAGAAGGTGCAACAAAAGTCAATCCGTTTTTAAACACCTATAATAACGGAGGTACATTGGAAAGTAAATTAAACGGGGTAAAAGTGGATTATTATACACCAGAAAACCCTTCAACAACATTTCCAAGACCTAATTATGATGCTGCACCAACATACTTGAATGCATTGGCTGTAAGAGATGCCTCTTATGTAAGACTTAGAACAGTAAGTTTGGGTTATAGCTTGTCAGATGCAGTTAATGCTCAGTTGGGCTTAGATCAAATCAGGTTTTATGTAACAGGTTCAAACTTATTTACAAACACAGATTATATTGGGTATAGTCCAGAGGTAAACATTAGAGATACATATTCAAATGCAGATACCGGCTATCCGGACGCAAGAAGTTTCACCTTTGGCGTAAGAGTTAAATTTTAATTTTAAAAAAAATAATATTATGAAAATGAAGTTTTTTAATTTGGAATTAAAAGGAAGCCTGCTACTTTTCATAGCACTTTCCTTTGTCTTAGTGGGTTGTCAAGATTATCTTGAAGAACAACCAAGCACGCTTATTGACTCTGATTATATTTTTACTACTCAAGAAGGTTTAAAGTCTGGCGTGGTTAGTTTATATAAGATAAACAGAGATCGATATGATAACGGGACAGAAGATTTCATGGGTGCCGTTTTAATGTCCTCCAGAAGTGACTTGGCATTTAGCAGATCAGGCTATACAGGATTGATGGGCAGATACGAAAGAGGAGTATCACCAGTTGACCAAGGTGCTAATTTTGTGTCAGGGCTGTTTTGGAAACATTATTATAACCTTGCCAATAAAGCAACGGCAATAATAAATGCTGCTGAGGATATAGAAGGCATCGATGAAGAGGTGAGAATTCAGGTTTTAGGTGAGGCAAAGTTTTTTAGAGCTGAAGCTTATTTCTACTTATACAGAATGTTTAACAATATTTATGTGAGCACTCAAACTGTCACTGTAGATAATGCCTTTGATGTGGTTAACGACAGATCTTCAAAAGAAGAAATTTTTGCACTCCTAAACAATGACCTTAGTTTTGCGATAGAGCATTTGGGATGGATAGCTACTCCTGGACGCGTTACAAAAGGAACGGCGAAACATGTAAAAGCAAAGGTGGCCATGTGGGAAGGTGATTGGGAAGAGGCTAAATCTCAAGCAGTTTCTCTCATCAACGAAGGTCCACATAGTTTAGTTGCAACAACTGCAGATGTTTTTGCTGGAGATAGAAATAACTCGGAAGCATTATTTGTTATACAATCTAAGGATGATTTATTGGGTGGAGGAGAAAATACTATGATGAACGCTAACTATGTTACCCAGTATTTTCATATTTCTGGTATTGAGGCGAATTTGGACCAAGGAGGAAAGGGGTTCTCCCGTATATTACCAAATTTATATTTATTAAATCTATTGGCTGAAGATCCAAACGATACCAGAGACGATAATACCTATTTTAGATTAAAATATTATTATACATCGGGTGATGAGGTTGGTCAGGAAATTACAATCTATAAACCAATAACCGATCTTAATAATCCAAGTCCTACGTATCAAAAATATTATCAAAATTTACACCCGTCATGTATAAAATTTGCTCAAGATGATGACGATCCTGACTCGTATTTGAATAGAAGTAATATTATGGTGTACCGTTTGGCGGAAACTTACCTAATTGCTGCTGAGGCCATCATGAGATCTTCTGGAGACCCTTTACCATACATTAATGCCATAAGAACCAGAGCTAATGCTGAACCATTGTCAAGTGTCGACCAACAGGCTATCCTTGATGAACGCGCTAGAGAACTGGCTTTTGAAGGACAGCGTTGGTTTACTTTAAAGCGAATGGGACAAGATGTTATTAACTCTCAAATCACTAATTATGCTGGCGATGGTGAATATTTCCCTAATAATTTAGGGAGTAAAGATCCTAGAGAAAATTGGAAGCCTTATTATATCAATTTTCCAATTGCACAAATTGATCTGAATTTATTAGGGCCAAATTACCCTCAAAATACTGGATATTAAAATCAGATTTATAAAAATAAAATAGACGACAACCAACGATTAATAGCAGGAGTTCTTTTTAGAATCCATATGCTTTAATGCCATAAAAGATTACAGTATGCGTTTTATATTTATTGCTTTAGCTTTTCTAGCATTTAATGCTTGCAAATCATCTAAGTCGGAGAGTACTTTTTCATTTGTTGAGAATCCAGTGGTTGCCCACAGAGGTGCTTGGAAGGCTCAGAATCTTCCCCAAAACTCTATTGCATCCTTAAAACGTGCAATAGAGTTAGGTTGCACCGGATCAGAATTTGATGTTAGGATGACCTCAGACAATGTGTTGATTGTTACCCATGATCCTGATTTTAATGGTTTGTTTATTGAAGACCACACCTATGCAGAATTGTCAAAACACAAACTGCCCAATGGCGAAATGTTGCCCACTTTAAAGAACTATCTACTTGCCGGAATGGAAGACAATCCTGGTACCGGCTTAGTATGTGAGATCAAACCCTCCAAAACCGAAGGGAGAAATGCGCTCATGGCAGAAAAAGTATTGGAACTGGTTGATGAACTTAAGGCTGAGAGGTATATATCCTATTATATCAGTTTTAGCTATGAGCTATTAAAGAGAATTATTGAAATAAATCCCAATGCTAAAACACTATACTTAGATGGTTCAAAGTCTCCTAAAAGCTTAAAGGATGATGGTGTTACGGGATTAGATTATGCAGCATATATCTATAAAAGAAAACCCGAATGGATAGAAAGTGCTAAAGCGAACAACTTAAAACTGAACGCTTGGACCGTCAATAAAACCGAAGATATAGATCTATTTTTGGCGCATGATTTTAATTATATCACTACAGATGAGCCAGAACTTGTATTTGAACGCATCCGAAATAGTGCCACGTATAACACAGGTTATCAATTGGTATGGAACGATGAATTCAATTATAAAGGTGAACCAGATACTACAAAATGGGTGTACAGTTACGGTTTTATCGCAAATCAGGAAAAGCAATATTATACTGATAGTTTAAAGAATGCCAGAGTAGAAAATGGGCATTTGATTATTGAGGCCCATAAAGAAAAACTCGCTAATAAAGATTATAACAATCCTAATCTTAAAGAATGGGCCAATTATAAAAAGGACATTGATTCCGCACAGTATTCCTCTGCAAGATTATCGACAGAAGGCTTAGCGGCATGGACATATGGACGTATTGAAGTTCGTGCAAAGTTGCCCAAAGGTCGTGGAATGTGGCCGGCAATATGGATGTTAAGTGAAGACCGAAAAGCTATAGGTTGGCCGGAAAGTGGCGAAATTGATATTATGGAACATGTAGGCTATGACAATGATACCATACATGGTACCATCCATACCAAAGCTTACAATCATTTAAAAGGAACCCAAAAAGGTAAAACCATATTTATTGATGATCCCAATGAAACTTTTCATGTCTTTGCATTGGAATGGACCCCAGAGAAAATGGATTTTTTGCTGGATGGGGTTGTTTACAATAGTATAATAAATGAGCATAAGACTACAGCGGAATGGCCTTTTGATAAAAAATTCCATCTCATTTTAAATGTAGCTGTTGGAGGCATGTGGGGAGGATTAAAAGGCGTTGATGATTCGATATTTCCGCAGCAGATGACCGTTGATTATGTCAGAGTATTTCAGCAAAAACCTAAAGACTTATAAATGAAACAAGTGTTGATAGTATTGGTAGTTATGACTTTTGCAATGACAAGCTGTAAAAGTTTGGATCAGGGTGCATTGAAATCAAATGGACTTAAGGTCATGACTTATAATATACGTTTGGATATCGCGTCTGATAAAGAAAATGCGTGGCCTAATAGAAAAGCATTTGTAAGTTCTCAAATTTTGTTTTTGGAACCTGATATTCTTGGAGTGCAGGAAGCACGGCCAAATCAGGTGACTGATCTAAATGATGCTTTAACGGACTATAAGTTTATCGGACAGGGACGAGATGGAGGACAGGAAGGTGAGCATGCCGGCATTTATTATAATAGCAAAAGAATGACAGTGCAGCAGGAGCAAACATTTTGGTTATCCACAACTCCAGAGACGGTTTCCAAGGGTTGGGATGCAGCTTATCCAAGAGTGTGCACATTTGGATTGTTCACTTTTAAGCAGAGCAAACAGAAGGTGTGGGTATTCAATACTCATTTGGACCATGTGGGAAAAGTTGCCCAAAAAGAGGGCTTGCTACTCATTTTAGAGAAGATTAAAAGGGTCAATAATCACAATTATCCAGTAATCTTAATGGGCGACTTCAATATAGAACCTGACTCTGAAATACTGACAAATTTAAGAACTAAATTCTCTGATTCAAGAGCTGAAGCTGAGGTTGTTTTTGGACCTGAAGGCACATTTAATGCTTTCAAATATGATGAACCTATTACCAGAAGAATCGACTATATTATGGTTTCTGAGGGTATAAGTGTGCAAAAATACGCAACCTTATCAAGTACTATTGATTTCAGGTTTCCTTCAGACCATTTTCCTGTTTTTGTTCAATTAATGCTCAAATAAAATTTTATCACATGAAAATCTCCACTTCAATTCTATATACAACCGTTGTAGGTTTAAAACTTTCTTTAATTGCATTATTGTTATCATCGTCTTCAGATACTCGCAGTGTAAAACCATCACCTTCAAATAATTCTATCGAACAAAAAGTGGACTCTGTTTTGGCACTCATGCGCCTTAATGAAAAGATTGGTCAGCTGGTACAATACAGTGGTGGATGGGATGCTACAGGACCGACATCTTCACAGGGCGATCAGCATAAATTGGAAAAACTCAAAAGAGGTGAGGTCGGTTCTATGTTAAATGTTACTACAGTAGCAAGTATTAGGGAAACACAAAAGATCATTATGGACAATAGTCGTTTAAAGATTCCTCTGATTTTTGCTTATGATGTTATTCATGGTTATAAAACAATTTTTCCAATACCGTTAGGTGAAAGCGCTAGTTGGGATTTGGAACTGATGCAGAAATCGGCACAAATCTCCGCTCGCGAATCTGCTGCCTCAGGGTTGCATTGGACGTTTGCGCCAATGATAGATGTGTCTAGAGATGCACGCTGGGGTCGTGTCATGGAAGGTGCTGGTGAAGACCCATTCTTAAATTCGAAAATTGGTGTGGCGCGTATCAAAGGTTTTCAGGGTGATGATCTATCTTCTGAATTTACGATAGCCGCATGTGCAAAACATTTTGCTGGATACGGGTTTGGGGAGGCCGGACGTGACTACAATACGGTAAATATCGGGGTTCATGAATTGCATAATACAATTTTACCACCATTTAAAGCCGCAGCCGAGGCTGGTGTGGCCACTTTTATGAATGCGTTTAATGATATTGATGGTATTCCTGCAACTGGACATAAAGAATTGCAACGTGATCTATTGAAAGGAGAATGGCAATGGAATGGTCTTATGGTTTCAGATTGGGGCTCTATTGGTGAAATGATAGCCCACGGTTATGCGACGGACAAAAAGCATGCTGCAGAAATTGCCTTAAATGCTGGGAGTGATATGGACATGGAGTCTTATGCCTATGAAGCACATTTAGGAACCTTGCTAAAAGAAAACAAGATTTCGGTGGACCATCTTGATGATGCCGTCAGACGTGTGCTACGGTTAAAATTTGAGTTGGGCTTGTTTGATGATCCCTATAAATACTGTGATGAAGAACGAGAAAAGAAGGAAGTATACACCCCTGAAAATTTAGCCTTTGCTAGAGAAGTTGCAAAAAAGTCTATTGTATTGCTTAAAAATGACAACAAGATTCTGCCATTGTCAAAAGACATCAAAAGTATTGCCGTAATCGGGCCCTTGGCAAATGATAAGGATTCACCGTTAGGCAATTGGAGAGGTAAAGGCGATTATAATTCGGCCGTGTCCTTATTGGAAGGCGTAAAAGGAATGGTTGGTAAAAACACTAAAATCTATTATGAAAAAGGAATCGATTTGACCATACCAACTGTTGAACCCGGTAGCAATCAGTTTTTGCATCCTTTAAAATTTAATACCACCGACGCTTCTGGGATTTCGGCAGCTGTTGCCGCTGCAAAAAAAGCAGATGTGGTATTGCTGGCCATTGGCGAAAATGCGTATCAAACCGGAGAGGGTAGAAGTCAGGTGAATATTGGTTTTGCCGGATTACAGAACGAACTTTTGGAAGCCGTATACAAGGCAAACAAAAATGTGGTGATTGTGCTAATGAATGGTCGACCAATGGATCTTAGTCGCGCCTCGGAGATTGTACCTTCTATTTTAGAGTGCTGGCATTTGGGTTCAGAATCAGGCAATGCCATTGCTGATGTGTTATTTGGAGATTACAATCCTTCAGGAAAATTGCCAGTGTCCTTTCCGTACCATGTAGGTCAAGAGCCATTATACTACAACCAAAAAAATACGGGAAGACCCTACAGTCCAAATCATGTTACGTTTTCCGGTTATAGGGATGCTCCTAAGGGCGCTTTATATCCTTTTGGATTTGGATTGAGTTATACCACATTTGAATATAGTGACATCAGATTGGACCAAACTGAAATGGCTGTAAATGGTGATTTAAAAGTGTCTGTAGATGTTAAAAATACAGGTGATGTAGAGGGCGAAGAGGTCGTACAGTTATATATCAGAGATATGGTTGGCAGTTTGGTGCGTCCAATAAAAGAATTAAAAGGTTTCGAGAAAATCAATTTAAAAGCAGGAGCTTCACAAACCGTTATTTTTACGATTAATGCCGAGCTACTTCAATTTTACACGGCAAATAATACATGGGAAGTAGAACCAGGAGCTTTCACCGTATGGATAGGCGGCGATAGCAACACCAAATTAAAGACAGGTTTTAGTGTGGTTGAATAAGAAATAAGAATACTTAATGGAATTACTATTCAATACGTTTATAATTTTCTGAATAAATACGGTTTCCTTGATCATCAACTTCAATTTGACTGAATTTGTCTTTTTCCAGTCGGAGTTCGTATTTAAATTCTTTCTTTTCTTCAATGATCTTTCGCATCATTTCTGAGCCGTATTCTAAGGTTTCCTTAAGTTCGTTTTCGTTATGGTTATAGTTACCATATCCAAACCATTCGCTCGAGTCTGCTGGAACGTTTTTACTCCACATGACCTTATGGTCTGTGTACATCTTAACTTGTCTAAATCCGTTGTTGGTTTGGAAGGAATCAACAATCTTATTATCTACGTAGTTATAATACCCCACCATTTCCCAGGTCCCATTAAGTGTACTTGCCTTGTCTTGTGTCTTATCCTCAGCTTTAATATTTGATTTATCCTGTTCATTACAAGCGCTAAATGTGAATAACACCAGTATAAAAAATAAAAGTTTCATAGAGCTAAGTTTTTGATTATTAAGGAATAACTTATCCTAATTTACAAAAAACTGAGGACTTCTCTTAGGTATATTTTATTTAATTGTATTATAAGTTTTTTAGAAACGGATAAGAAAAGACAAGATGCAGATTGGAAACATATTTTCAAAATCTTCTCGAAATTAGGCTTTAGTATGTATTATTTTGTAGTTGCATCTTTTTGAAAAATATAATCTTTCGTTTTTTCTTTTTCTTCTTTAATAAAACTCATTGATGATTATTTTAGTGATTAATAAATACGGTTTTCTTATTTACAAATTCGTGAATCCCTTCCTTTGAAAGCTCTCTCCCATAACCTGACGCTTTTGTGCCGCCAAAGGGAAGCCGTGAGTCAGATTTTACAAGTTCATTGATAAAATAGGAACCGTCGTCAATTGTGGAGATATAGTCTTGAGCGGTTTCAATAGATTTTGTAAACACCATTGTGCCCAAACCATACCTGCTTTCTGAAGCAACTTTAAAAGCTTCTTTAGTGTTTTTGACCTTCATAATTGGGGCTATAGGACCAAAGGTCTCTTCTTTAAATACAGGCATATCTTTAGTGATATTTGTAAGTATTGTAGGCTCAAAATAAGACTTGTTTTGGTTGTTGCCGGTTATTACAGTTGCCCCCAGCGCCACGGAATCTTCTATTTGCTTTTTTAGAGTGTCTGCAAAATCTTTCTTTGCTAGGGAACCAAAGGTGGTTTCCTCTTTCATTGGGTCACCATGTAAAAGCTCTGCTACTTTTTCTTTGAATCGCTTTAAGAAGTCCTCATAAATAGCTTCGGTAACTATAAAACGTTTGGCAGCTATACAACTCTGACCCGCATTTTGCATTCTCGCATTGACAATCGTGTCCATGTACTTATCCAAATCAGCATCATCCAAAACAATACAGGCATTATTGCCGCCCAGTTCCAATACTGTTTTCTTTAGATTTCTGCCTGCAGTTTCAGCAATTTTTTTGCCCGCTTTTTCACTGCCGGTTAAGGTTACTGCCTTAATCAAATCATTGGAAATGAGTTTTTCAACGGCATCATGTCCTGCTAAAATAGTCGAAAAACAGCCTTTTGGATAGCCCGCTTTTTCAAAAAGCTTTTCTATAGCCAAACCACAACCTGTTACATTGCCAGCATGTTTTAAAATGGCCGTATTTCCGGCTGTCAAGGTTGGTATTGCAAATCGCATCACTTGCCAAAAAGGGTAATTCCAAGGCATTATTGCTAAAATGGTTCCTAACGGATCATAACTTATGAAACTTTCAGTGGCTTCTGTTTCAATAAGTTCATCTGCTAAAAAATCGTCCGCATTAGTAGCGTAAAAATCGCAAAGGGTGATGCATTTTTCAATTTCTGCAATACTTTGGGTAATCGGTTTTCCCATTTCTTGGGTGATGAGTTCAGCAAGTTCCTGTGTGTCATCATCCATTACTTGCGCCAAATTCAACAATAATCTACAGCGTTGCTTAATAGAAGTTTGCCGCCACTCATAGAATCGTTTATCAGCAGTGTTTAAAATGTTTGTTAAGTCTTCAGAAGTGTGAAGCTGATACTCTTTAATCACTTTATTGTTAAAAGGATTGACTGTTTTTATAGAATTATTCATAATTGAAGCAATTAGTGTTAAATTCATCGTAAATGCTTTTAACATTTAGGATATCATACATAATTTTACTATTATATAATGAGTGTTTACCGAAAATATAGGAATTAATTAAGGTCTGCAAGAACTATTCTGTAATAGTTAAAAATTTATCTTTTTGAGGCAATATAGATCCAAATTGATGTTTATTTTTGTTGAACACTTAAAATCAAATATTAACAATTTAAATAAAACGATATTATGGGAAATAATAGTAGTAGTAATACGCTTATCGGCATGTTGGCGGGTACGGCAATTGGAGCAACATTAGGTATTTTATTCGCGCCGGATAAAGGCATCAATACAAGACAAAGGATTTCAGATGAAGCTTTGTCTGCAAAAGATAGGTTAACTGAAACCGCTTTGGCAGCAAAAGATAATCTTGCCAATAAAGCAGCTCACTTAAGAGATAATCTAGTTGATACTGTAAATACTAAAAAGTTAACTCTAGACGAAAAGGTTGAATCTATTGTATCTGACGCAAGCCATAAGACTGAAGATGTCATCTCGACATTAGAAAATAAATTGGCAATGTTAAAAGATAAAAATAAGAAATTACAAAAATTCTAAATTGAGTCTATGAATATTTTTGAATCTATAAATAATACCTCCAATAAAGCGGCGGATATTGGTGAGCGATACTTTGATAAAAGTCAAGAGTATTATAAATTAAGAATTTTCCAGCAAGTTTCCTATACCGTAAGTATGGTGGGGAAGGCTTTGATTATTGGTGCCGTATTATTTATAGGTTTAATTTTTTTAGCTGTAGCCGCGGCTATTGCCATAGGTGATCTATTAGGACATGTGGCTTGGGGGTATCTCATTGTGGCCGCTGTTTTCTTTATCGTGGCTTTTATAATTTATCAGGTGAGACATTTGATAGACGGTGCAATAATTAAAAAGTTTCAAACCAAAATATTTAAATAACATATGAAGACCTACCAATCCTTTGATGAAATTGAGTACGATTTGAATAAACTGAAGCTTGAACGTCAAATTGCCTGGGAAGAATTAAAGGGCGTTAAAAATGAATTTCAAGAAGACATGAAACCTCTTAATTGGGTGAGTACTGGAGTTAATTTTGCGGGAAAATATGGTCTTTTTTTATTGCTGAAAAAGTTGTTCAGAAAGTAATTTTAATTCTCTAGATCGTTAAGATTTTCATTTATCACAACAACTTGTTTTTTGAATTCATGAGGAGTCATACTATATTTGTCTTTAAAAATTTTTGAAAAATAACTTCTACTCGTAAAACCAATAGTATACACAATTTGAGATATGTTCAAATCTGTAGTATTCATTAAATCTCGAGCAGCTTCCAATCGGGTATGTCTTATATATTCTGTAACTGTTCTAGCATATAAAAACTTAAAGCCTTCTTGTAATTTCGCTTGGGATAATCCAGTTTCGCTCGAAAGTTGATCTAAATTATAGTTCAAAGACGGATCACTTAAAATTTTTCTTCCTAATCGTCCAATAATATTTAATTCATCCTTTAAAAGTGAATTTGGTATCAATTCATTATTCTGGTGTTTATCGTGACGTGCAATGTGCATGGCGATCAGTTGATAAACTTCACCTTCAATTTGAAGTACCCTGGTCATTCCCTCTAGTTTTAAATCGCGTAAGGATTTGACATGATCTTCCATTCTTAAATGGATAGGACTATAATAAGCGTAACTACTCTCATTGTTTTCATCTACAAAAACCCGATGCAAGATTTCATTAAGATCTGCCAGTTGACTGTTACGCTTTTTCAAAAACTCCGTTCTGATAATGCGGATATTGTTGAAGATGATATGCAGGTCTTTTTGTAGAAGAGTAAAATGTTTCACACTTTTCCCGGCAACCAGAATAGATGAATGGTATTGTCCAATAGAGCGATAGTCGCATTGATTTTCAAAACGGTGTTGGTAACTACCACGAGAACAATAAGAGAAATGCAATGGATTGGCACTTTTATGGTAATCTATAATTAAAATGTCATCAAAGAACAACACATCAAATTCCATCAAACTTATTCCCCAGTCAAAGTTTATACATCTAATACAGCCTTTTGCAATGTCATTATCAAATAGTAAGGTGTATTCACCCCATCGCTCAGTTATTTCCCCGCCTAAAACAGCTCTAATTTGACTGAGTGCATCTTCAGTACTATCAGCATCTACGGTTATCTTTATCATGACGAGCTTAAATTAATTAACTAATTGATATTTAAATTTTAAAAAATCTTATATAATTAGCAATAAACCAATAGAATTCACAAACTAATTGATGAACAAATATAAACAAAGTGCAGTCAATATTGATGCGCTATGTTATTCTGTTCAAATTTAAGACATTTTAAAGACTGAGAAAGCCATAATGTTTACAGTCAAATTTTTGTCGGATTGAGATCGCAAACACTGTAGAATAGTTTTAATTTAGTGGTATGGAAAAGGGTCTAGTACTCTTTTACACTGGTTGGTTAGTTAGGAAGAATGACCTCAGCACTACTTCAAAAAAGGCTGAGGTTTTCTTTTATCACTATTGTAACACTTCAAAAAAAAACAATCAGACCCCTCAGAAATTTGGAGATATAGACCTCACGTCCTTGAACAATGTAGCCATTGCTCGTGAGTTGTACACTGGTTGGATAAAAAAACTTTTAAATTATTAAGTTCGCGCACTTGTCGTCAACATAATTAATGATTTGCTAATGCAAGAATTCTTAACACATATGATGTGACACTATTTAATCAATATTAATGAAATGTTAATTTACTGACAGTAAACTGAATGGGTCAATTTTCTTCGGAATAGAAGTAATTGTGCACCATAATGATTAGTAGATTTATAAAAACTAAAAACATATATATTATGAGTGATTACACAGATAAATTAGGAAATAGGTTAAATGATTTATTAGAAAAAAATTACGATGCCGAGAAAGGTTTCAAGAAAGCTGCTGAAAATGCGAAACATGTCGGCCTTAAATCTTATTTCTCTAAGAAAGCGCAGGAACGCTACAACTTTGGACATCAGTTAAAGTCTGAATTAAGAAATTTTGGACAAGAACCAGATGAAAGCGGAAGTGTTGCAGGAGCTGCTCACCGTACGTGGATGGAGGTTAAGTCTTGGTTCTCTGCAGATGACGATGAATCTATGTTAGAAGAAGCTATCCGAGGTGAGAAAGCGTCAGTAGATGAGTATCGTGAAGTACTCGCGGAAAATGTTATCCCTGGATCGACAAAACAATTGTTAGAATCTCAGAAGACCACCATAGAGCAAGGTTTAAACAATATTAAAAGATTGGAAGATTTGAGATAATCCTTAAATTTTTTTAAAGAGAAGGGCACTTATTAAAGTGTCCTTTTTTTTATTTGTAAGGTTGAAAAACTATGAAAGGTAGAATTGTTTGCGTTACCAATTGATGCATTCAAGTCAAGTGTTACAATCCATTTTGAGTTATTTAGATATAGATATTCTTTACCATGTTTTACAAAATCTCAAACATAGCCAACAAAGATGCCATTGAACGAAAATTTCATGTAACCTTTCAATTTCCAAATCTTTACAAACCATTAAAACTTATTGAAGGTTTAAAAGAATCGACGGTAGCTATTATTACAGCTACGGAACCGGAGAAGGTGACTTACGCTATTTGGGGATTGCTCCCAGAAAATTTTGAAGATAATTGGAGTGTGTTTCAGGATGTTCTGAATACGCTAAATGTTAGGATCGAAACGCTCCAACATGGCAGTGAGGTTTATACTAATGCACTTAAGCAGAGGCGGTGCGTGATTATAGCAACTGGATTTTATACCACACTATTGAATAAGGGATCTGTAGAGCGTTGCCACGTGCATCTCCCTAATTTTGAACCATTTCCAATTGCTGCTATCTTTAATGAACTCAGTGATGGATTTTTAACATGTGCACTAGTGCTGATTAAAGCCAATAATTCTTTTAAGAATATTCCAAACATTTCTGATTTAAAGCCGCTTGTCTTAAATGATGACGAATTAAACCAATGGCTTGATGCGTCCACACCTACAGATTCCATCAATACAATTTGTCAAAACCATTGTTCCTTGAATTTCGTTTTTGAACAAGAATACAGTGTTACATAAGCACTTCTTACACTTTTGTTCTTGGATGTTATGAGTTAATTTCTATTTTGATAGGGTTAAACCCCTAGCGCCAGAAAGTTGTACCTTTATACTACATTAACTTAAAAACTAAAAAATTATGTTACGTTGGACTATTATTTTTATAGTAATTGCTATTATCGCTGGTATTTTAGGATTTGGCGGAGTTGCTGGGGCATCAGCAGGCATAGCAAAAATATTCTTTTTTATTTTTATAGTCCTGTTCATTTTATCTCTATTGAGAGGTGGATTAAAAAAATAAAACTATCTTTATTAACTAAAACCAAATTTTAAATTATGAAAAAACTAATGATGACTTTCGCGGTTCTGTTTTCTTTAGGAACTGCAATGACAACTTTTACGAGTTGCAGAGAAACAAATAAGAGTGATGTAGAAAGAGCAGCAGATGATGTTGGAGATGCAGTCGAAGACGCAGCTGACGATGTTGGAGATGCTATAGACTAATAATAGACTAATACATGTAATTGTATATTTTTACAAAGAAAAGCCCATCATTTTCATGATGGGCTTTTTCTTATTTTATGCCTTTGCTATCTGGCTCTATATACTTGACAAAGTCGGACGGCGATGTCAATTGTACAAAATGTTCACCAATAATCGCAATTGGAGCTGTGAGTACTTCAGGTTGCTTATCCAGAATTTTCAACCAATCTTCTTGTTCTAAATCGACATGCTCTCCGTAATTTTTAACAAAGTCCGGATGTTCCTTGTTGATAAGATCTGAAATGCCTACTCCCAAACCTTTGGCCAATTCGGTCCATTGTGTACCTGTCACCTTGGTTTTTGAAATATCAATTGTTAAAACTTTTTTCTCTGAAGCTAAAACATATGCCTGTATTTGCTTTCCAATTGAATTTTCAGAATGAAAGTATAACTTTATTTCATTTTTGTCTGTTGATATCACTCCCATTAATTTTTTATGATTAAAAATCTATATTAGTAATTCTTATTTAGGATCTAATAAACCCTTAACAAACAATGAGTTAATAGGTGTGTTTAATAGTAAATAAGATGTACTAAATATATAAAAAAAAGATGAGACAGCACATTGCTAAAACCAATTGTTAAATAATAACTTTTAATGATAATACCGAAAGGTTTTGCATCAAAATCTCTATTTTTGTTACGTTCAAAATTTAATACATATGATGTCAGATTCAATCGAGAAAGTAAAATGCCTAATTATAGGTTCGGGACCAGCAGGATATACCGCTGCTATTTATGCAGCTAGAGCAAATATGTTTCCAGTGCTGTACCAAGGAGCACAACCAGGCGGCCAATTGACAACTACAAATGATGTGGAAAACTTCCCTGGATACCCAGATGGGATAACAGGCCCTGAAATGATGATAGAGTTGCAAAGACAAGCTGAGCGTTTTGGAACAGATGTTAGAGATGGTTGGGTTACTAAAGTCGATTTTTCAGGAGATGTTCATAAGGTATGGATACAAGACACCAAAGAAATCCATTGTGAAACCGTAATTATTTCAACAGGAGCTTCCGCAAAATATTTAGGATTACCATCAGAACAAAAATATTTACAATTAGGTGGAGGTGTTTCTGCTTGTGCCGTATGCGACGGTTTTTTCTATAGAAATCAGGAGGTGGTTATTGTAGGTGCAGGAGATTCTGCTTGTGAAGAAGCACATTACTTGTCTAAATTATGTAAAAAAGTCACCATGTTGGTAAGACGTGATGAGTTTAGAGCCTCACAAATTATGCAAGCAAGAGTAAAAAATACTAAAAACATTGAAATCTTGTTTAATACTGACACTGAGGAAGTATTGGGTGATGGCCAATTAGTGACGGGTGTTAGGGTTAGAAATAATGTGAGTGGAGAAGTCAGTGAGATTCCTGCAACTGGATTTTTCGTGGCCATTGGTCATAAGCCAAATACTGATATTTTTAAAGGCTTTTTGGAATTGGATGAAACTGGGTACATTATCAACATCCCGGGAACAGCAAAAACGCACATTGATGGCATTTTTGTTTCTGGAGATGCTGCTGACCACGTTTATAGACAGGCTGTGACCGCTGCAGGTACTGGATGTATGGCAGCCTTGGATGCTGAGCGTTACTTAGCTGCAATTGATTCCAACTTTGAAGTCAATACAGCTACCAATTATTAAGATTTAGTAGCGGTGCATAAAATTATAAAATCCTAAACTTTAGTTAGCAACTAAAGTTTAGGATTTTTTTTTGTTGGTTCATCAACAGGTCGTAGCATATAAAGACATCAATCACCTCCTATAAATGGAGGGACAAAAACGAAACATCTAAAAGTAATGCTCGTTATTTTCTAAAATAATTCCTTTAAATATTTCATATTGGATTTTGCGATGTCAATAACATCAGCAGCTTGACCGTTCAGCATTAATTTGCCCATAGTTTTAGCAAAGCCTTTTACTTGATCAAATTCTACCTTAGGCGGCATTGCCAAGGCATCTGGATCTGTAAATATGTTCACAAGAGCAGGACCATCGTGGTTCATCGCTTGTTGGATAACGGTTTTTACGTTTTCGCATTCATCTACATTCCATGCCCTAATATCCATGGCTTCTGCGACTTTAGCAAAATCAGGGTTTTTCATTTCAGTTTGCCATTCTGGATATCCGGCTACTTGCATTTCTAATTTGACCATGCCTAGAGAGCGGTTGTTGAAAATAATAATTTTCACGGGAATGTTATATTGGCTTATCGTCATCAGATCTCCCAGTAGCATGCTAATGCCGCCGTCTCCGCATAAAGCTATCACCTGACGGTCTGGTCTTGATAGTCCTGCGCCAATGGCCATAGGCATGGCATTTGCCATAGACCCATGATTAAAGGAGCCCGTTAGGTAACGGTTGCGTTTTCCTTTAATATAACGGGCAGCCCATACGGCTGACATTCCGGTATCCACAGTAAAAATAGCATCATCAGTGGCGATGTCGTCAATTACTGACGCTACGAACTCTGGATGGATCAATTTTTCCTTCGATTTTTCATCTACATAAGACGCATATTTTTCTTCTTGTTCGTCATGTAATTTTCGCATGTCTTTTAAAAACGCGTCGTCAGATTTGGGTTCTAATAAAGGAAGTAAAACTTCTAATGTATCTTTTATGCTCCCGGCATAGCCATAATCTACTTTTGCTCGACGCCCTATACGTTCTGGTTTATGATCAATTTGTATCATCGTATTTTTCTCTGGCAGAAACGCTGTATAAGGAAAATCAGTGCCTAATAAAATTACTAAATCAGCTTCATGCATGGCTTTAAAACCAGATTTGCTGCCTAATAACCCGTTTAGACCTATAGCATAGGGGTTGCTAATTTTGTCAAAAAATATTTTACCTCTGAAACTATAGCCCATAGGAGCATTTAGTTTTTCAGAAAGTTGCATTGCTTCTACTTGAGCATCTTTGCAGCCATAACCACAAAATAACATTATCTTTTCGTGGGAATTGATTACCTGTGCCAATTCTTCCATTTCTTCATTCCCGGGAATAAGCCTAGATTTGGTATAGTAATTTTTATGGGAGGTAGTAATCTCTTCAACATCAGCTTCTGATACGTCACCTGGCAACCCGACTACGGCAACCCCTTTCTTTTCAATAGCATGTTGGATTGCTGTTTGAAACGCTTGGGCAGCTTGTTGGGGCGTATTGGCCATGACGCAATACTTACTACAATCATCAAAGAGTTTGACCACGTTGGTCTCCTGGAAATTATCCAAGCCCATTTTATCGGTATTAATTGTAGTAGCAATTGCGATTACGGGATTACCAGACCGATTAGCATCATACAATCCATTAATCAAATGGACATGTCCGGGGCCGCTACTGCCCATACAACACCCTATCCCATCCAATTCGGCATCCATAGAGGCGGCATATGCACCCGCTTCTTCATGGCGTACGTGAATCCACTCCAATCTCCCATCTCTTCTTACCGCATCATTGATAGGATTTAAACTATCTCCGGTAACGGCATATAATCTCTTAACACCCGCATTCACTAAATTTTCAACCAATAAGTCTGCTACAGTTTTTGCCATGTTTATGCTTTTCTTTTAAAGATACTCGTGAAATATTTATTTATTGTTAAAGCAGCGTTAATTGTATAGCGATTAATAAGTTAAGTCTCACAACTATAAAAAATCATTATTGTCCGATAAAGAATTAAGATCGCTGCGCTTATAGTCCCGAACTATCGGGAAAAGAACAAAGACTTGATTGTAACTAACTGATGAACTGTCGTTATTCTAAATTAAATTTGTCCAATCACTCTAAGTGAAATTGGTTTAAAAANNACCAGATCATGCTTTAAGGGGTTTGCAAACTTTTTACCTGTTTTACCGGACACTGCTGATAAAAAATATTCGAACCTATCCTTATGGCGAAGTTGGTTTAACCCTTATAACTCTGGTTGTGGGACGGGTCATGAGTAAGTCAATCTCATGTGATTATAAAATGTTTTTTATCACCTCTTCATACGTTAATGGCATACTGTATATGGTCAGATTAATTCTGATTTTAAGGTGTGGAGAACAGAGCAATGACTCAATCATGCGATGACAATTGATAAAAGATCGTTTTAAAAGAAATAAGATTTTTGAGCTCAAAAATGTTTAAAGACAGCCTATTCCTTCATCTGTAGTTTTGTAGATCCAACAAATTTAGGCAAGGTTATTTTAGGTGAATTGTAGAGGTAAACTTCGCTATTGCCTGTGGCTTCAATAGTCACGGCATCATTAACACGAATAGTAGCCGAACTATTCATATCTGCAATAATGTTACAGGTGGTCGTCAAGAACTCCTTGCCATTAAAGGTAGAGGAGTTGTCCACACGCAATTCTGTACTAGTAAGCGTGCCCTCCATATTAGCCGTGGCACGTTGGTAGAGGTCAATCTTAGCGGTTTTTGCATTAAGAAGAGCTTCCATTTTAACGTTATCATTTAAGACAATCACGGCATTGGTGGCATTGACATTCAATTTTACTTTTGCCTTATCTGAAGCGGTATAATTGAATTCATTGGTTTTAATATTAAGGTAAGCGCGTGAAGATCCATCGGTTTTTAAGGTTGTGTTTTTCAATTCTAAGGATGTTAAGGATCTAATTTCTCCATCTTCCAATACCTCAATAGCTTCCAATCCATCTGAATAATTGACTTTAATATTCATACGTCGGCTAGAGGTAATACGTTTGGTTGTTTTGAAGGTTAGCGTACCGTTAACAACCTCAAAAAGAATATATTCATGAAGGTTGCTATCAGTTTCAATTTCAACAGAAGGTTTACTGTTGTAAATAATTTCAACTGAAAAATCTTCTCCCACAACAATCTTGTTGAACGGATCAATGTAGGTTTGTTTAATGGTAACATTTCTATCGCCTTTAATTTTCTCATCGTCTTGAGCGGAGGTGTAGGCGGTAAAGCTAAATACCATTAAAAGTGTAAAAATGATTTTATTCATTCTAACGATTTAAGAGGTTATACTAACAAATATAAACAAAAACCATCCCAAACTTTTAACAAGCCTTGAAATGGTTTTAAAATTAAATGTATGTTAGCGTGTGTTTCTGCTACTTTTGCTGTTTTACATGGCCAGAAACACCTTCAGATTTGTCGATTTTTATTGGGTTGCCCGAGTAGGTAATGTCGCCTCCGCTTGCCGTATTGGCAATCAATTCATCTGAGACATGCACATTAATGTCAGCACCAGAAGTCGCTTTTGTATTTGCGAACAAGATCTTAAGATGTTCTGCATTAATGTTGCTCCCGCTCGATGCTTGAGCATGAAACTTGTCTGCCGTTCCTTTTAATATCAAGTCACTACCGCTTGAGGTGGAACAATTTAAGGTTTTTGTCTTTAGTTCAAGGTCCATTGCACCTCCGCTAGACGCTTGAAGCTCTAAGGACTCTTGAGAGATCGTGTGTGTTCCATAAACATCACTGCCACTTGCAGACGTGATTTTTTTTACGTTTTTAAAGTTGACCATGACTTTCTTCACAGCATTAAAATTAATGTTTTCGCTCGGATAAATTTTAAGCGTGTTATTTTCAATTTCAGTGATAATTAATTCATGTAAATTTCCATCTGCCTCAACTGTAATGCTCTCAGAAGCTGATTGTGTGAGGTAAACATCCATACCACCGCTGACTTCAATTTGGTCAAAGCTTTGTTCTAAAACACGCTCTTTGGTTATGACATTGCCATTACCGTTAACCCCTGTATTAAAATTGAAATTACAGGAAAAAAGACTAAAACTGAGAATGGTGGCGATAATTATTTTGATTACTGTACTCATGATTATTGGTTTTTGGTTGTTAAGATTGATTGATGATTATAATGTGTTAGTTAGTTGTCGTCTGTTGTAATTTGAATACCGTTACTATCAATATTGACCTTTACGCGATCAGTAGTTGATTTTATACCCTCCTGATTTATTTCTACAGAATTAGTGTCGTTCTTCATTCTTATTCCATTTTCATCAAGTTTGAATTCAGAAGTGTCATCATTGATATCAATGTTCAACCTAAAATCTTCCGGACAATCCAAGCATTTGATCTCGTCATTCAGCATCTGTAAATAATGGCCCTTTCCCTGGTCTCCTGAATTAGAGGAGAAGTAATGATTTCTATAAAACGAATGTGTGTTTTGATCGGCGTATATAACAGTGTCTTCTGGGATATAAACCGTTACTTCAACTTCTTGATCCCTGAATTTATTTTGAAAAGCAGTAGTCAAAAAACCGTCAAGTTCTAATCTATTGTTCTGAATGGTATAGTTATAATTGATTTTTTCTGCTCTATTCTTCGCATTTCTATAGGTATTACCTCTCGAATTTTTATCTATTCGAAGGGATGCCACCGTATCTTTTGTAGATTTAAAAATCAGTTCAACATCTGTTAAATACAGTAGTTTGTTGTCATTTTCATCATAAATTGGTCGCCATTGGCTACTATTTCTTCCAAATTGTTTGCTATAGGTGTTATTGTGATTCATATTAATAAAGAGGGTGTCTTTTGCTGTGATGTTTAAATTTTCCGTCTGCTGCACCATAGCATCTTCAGTATATTCGCTGGCTTGCTTAACACCTATCACGACCAATCCAATTAGAGACATAAGCCATAAGCCAAACAATGAGAATTTAGCAATTGCACCGATGGATTTTAGATTGTTTACCAATATTTTTAAGCCTAGATAGAACAGGAAGAAAAATGGAATACCTATTGCAAATAACAGCATCAATGACATGAGCCAAATAGGTACATTGGCAGCATTGGTAGCTTCTAGGAAATCAATACCAGGAATCTCAATAACATCTGCGACACCTACTGAAAAGAAAGCGATAATCAACCCTATTAAGGTGCTCGCGCCAATTATAATGAGCATGACCCCGATAAACTTCGCGAAGATTTTAAACACAAACAGGATCATATCTCCCAATGCTTCAAAAAAGGTTTTGGAACTCGATTTTATTCTGTTGCCTTGTTTGGGTAAATCGATATTTTTTACGGCTTCAGAGACATTATCAAATCCGTCTTTAATTTTTTTTTCGATGTTACTGATGTTCACTGGCTCTCCAGTCATGGTCAGTTTTTCAGCGGTGGTACGGGCTTCCGGAACCAAAATCCAAAACAATATATAAATTAAGATAAAGGTACCGCCAGAACCTAAGGCTAATAGAATCCATAATAAACGCATCCATATCGCATCTACCCCCAAATAATGACCTAGTCCTGAAGAAACGCCTCCTATATAAGAATTATCCGTGTCCCTAAACAATTTCTTTGAAAGCGTGCTGTGTTGCTTCTTTTGGTAAGTTTTTTCTGGTTCATCTTCAAAAATTTCATCATCAACCAAGTAGTCCTCAGGTTGTCCCATAATGGAAATAACGTCGTCAACTTCCTGAATTCTTATGACTTGTTTATCATTTCTTACACGTTCGTTAAAAAGCTCGGCAATACGGGCTTCAATGTCTGCAATAATTTCAGATCGGCCTTGAGAATCCGTAAATGAACGTTTGATGGCCTCCAAATAGCGTTGTAATTTTAAATAGGCATCTTCATCAATGTGAAAAAATATACCTGCTAAATTTATGTTGACTGTCTTATTCATCTCTTGATTTTTTTGTGTTGGTTACTAAGTTGACGGCGTTTTGTAGTTCACTCCAAGTAGTATTTAATTCTTTTAAGAATAATTTTCCTGTTTCGGTTAAACCATAATATTTACGTGGTGGCCCTGAGGTGGACTCTTCCCATCTATAATTTAAAAGGCCAGCATTTTTAAGCCTTGTCAGTAGCGGATAGATGGTGCCTTCCACGACAAGCATCTTTGCGTCCTTAAGTGTTTCTAGAATTTCTGCTACATAGGCATCTTCGTCTTTTAAGACAGAGAGTATGCAATATTCCAGGACACCTTTTCGCATTTGTGCTTTTGTGTTTTCAATTTTCATAGGTCTCTTCTGTTTTTTTTAATCTGATGTTCGTTGGCACGCCATAGGGAGGCAAGATGCGGTGTTCGATTGCTGTTCTTGGGCAATAGTTGTGTCATGTGCTTTGGTGATTTTAAATTAAACTGTTCGTTTTTTGATTGTGCCTTTAGGCAATTGATGATTGATTGATGACCACGACTGTCGTGGCTGATGAAAATTTATTTTAAAAAATTAATGGTTAACGGGTATTTGTACAACTCGCCATCTCTCGCTTTTAAACTTGCTACCACGATAAATACCAACTCCAAAATAAATCCTATCATGGCTAGGAAAGCGATTACGAAAACTGTTAAGAGGAGTGGGGTGAAGTTTACAAAATCAAAATGCATTGTATCAAAACCATTAAAATCGAAAAGATTTACAGGACCTAATACATTAAATAGTAATAACGGAATGGCTAATGCCGCTAAAACCACGGCATATAATAAGACGCTAATTTGAAAATTAATGGCTTGTTTGCCATGCGCATCTACAAATTCTGAGTTCTCCTTATTGGTCATCCATAAGAGGATGGGCCCAATAAAATTCCCGAATGGAATGATAAATCTTGAAAATGTGGACAGATGAATAAAGGTTGCAATATTTTTTTGGTGGTTGCTTATCATTTTAAAAGTATATAATAGTGTCTTATGCAAATATATGTCTAAAGGAAGGTATTATGCAAAACATAGTAGTATAATTTAACATAAATTTAACAAATTGGAATTTGGGATAAATTCGATAATTTAGCGACACTAAAAACTTGACAATGACCATTTCCACCAGAAAATTGAATGCTTTTTTGAGCATTAAACTCCCATCCGCCTATTTGTGTGGCGTGAGAACAACGTATATTGATGATGTACAGTGTAAAGTCAGTGTGAAGCACCGGTGGATCAATCAAAACCCTTTTAATTCTATGTTTTGGGCGGTGCAAGGTATGGCTGCCGAATTGACAACTGGCGCTTTAGTCATGTCTAAAATAAAAGCAAGTGGAAAACCAATTTCTATGTTGGTGGCCAATAACAACTGTTCATTTGCAAAAAAGGCCACTGGAAGAATTAATTTTATTTGTACCGAAGGTGCTAAAATTGATGAAGCAATCGCACAAGCAATAACCACTGGAGAAGGGCAGACCATTTGGATGAAATCTGTAGGGACTAATGAAGAAGGGGTTGAGGTTTCTAATTTTAATTTTGAATGGACGTTAAAATTAAGAAGCTAGAAGTCTGGAGCACCAAGAATAGGAATTTTTAATTCCTCCGGTTGTAACAATTTTCAAAAACTTTCTACCTATACACTAGAGAATAAAATGATATCAATAAACACTAATAAACATGACAGCACACGAAATTGATTACAGGATTTACGGCGAAGAAATGCAGTATGTAGAGATAGAACTCGATCCGCAGGAAGGCGTTATTGCCGAAGCGGGAAGTTTTATGATGATGGATGACGGCATCAAAATGGAAACAATTTTTGGTGATGGATCTGAGCAAAATAAAGGGTTTTTAGGATCTATATTGGGTGCGGGAAAGCGCATATTAACAGGAGAAAATTTATTTATGACGGCGTTTTATAATGTGCTTTCCGGGAAACGCAACGTCTCTTTTGCCTCACCATATCCTGGAAAAATTATCCCCATTGACCTCACTGAATTTAGAGGGAAATTTATCTGTCAAAAAGATGCATTTCTCTGCGCTGCAAAAGGCGTCAGTGTTGGAATTGAGTTTTCAAAGAAGATAGGCCGTGGCTTTTTTGGTGGTGAAGGATTTATCATGCAAAAACTGGAAGGCGATGGCATGGCATTTGTTCATGCAGGAGGCACCATGGCTAAAAAAGTACTTCAGGCGGGAGAAACCTTGCGCGTTGACACCGGATGTTTGGTTGGGTTTACTCAAGATGTGGATTATGATATTGAATTTATTGGAGGCATCAAAAATAAACTCTTTGGTGGCGAAGGTTTGTTCTACGCCAAACTTCAAGGTCCGGGAACCGTTTATATTCAGTCCTTGCCATTTAGCAGGTTAGCAGCCCGTGTATGGGCTAGTGCACCACAGGGTGGTGGAAAAGATAAAGGAGAAGGCAGTATTCTTGGTGGGCTGGGTAATATTTTAGACGGAGACAATCGTTTTTAAAGAAAAAAGCACTCTTTTTGTTAAAGTAATGGTTGTTGTTGGTTGATGTCTTTTTTTTCACTAAATTTAGACAACTTAAAAGCACTGTGCCTATTATTGACATCTACTTATTAATCATAACCTAAACTAAAATAATCATGGCAAGAGCAATGTTTGAGTACACTAAAACTGTACTAAGCAAAGTCAGTTTTGATGCTGCGTTGTTCTGTAGAGAAGTCCAAAAAGCAATTCATCGTTTATTACCTTATGAACTTGAAGAGCTAAAGGTCTTTATTAAATCTTTGATACTACAGAATCCCGACTTAAATCAATGTTTAATCTATTTAAAAGCATAATGAGAAAGCGACCAACCGGTCGCTTTTTTATTTTGATAACGGACTGATAATTTTCACGTTTTGGAAAGCAATGGCCCCTCTTATAATTCCGGAGATAACGGCGTGTAAGGCGTCAATAATTTGCATTTTTAATTCACTTTTATGATAGATAATACTCACTTCCCGTGCTGGGGTGGGCTCATTAAAATGGTGCAGGTTATTGGTCAATTTATCACTGAGTTCAAGGGTGTGTAAGTAGGGTAGTAGCGTCATTCCTAAACCTTCATTGGAAAGTTTGATCAGCGTTTCTATACTCCCACTTTCCAATTGAAAACTCTCATTGGTTTGGTCTTTAAAGGCCTTACATAAGTTGATGACCCCATCCCTAAAACAGTGGCCATCTTCCAATAGAAGCATATCGTCAATTTCAAGATCAGAAACATCTATGGTTTTCTTTTTGTATAGCCGATGGTGCTCTGGAATATACCCTACAAAAGGTTCGTAATAAAGCACCCGTTCTTTAATATTTTCACTTTCTAAAGGTGTTGCGGCAATGGCAGCATCTAAATGACCATCTTTAATGCGTTCAATAATATCATCCGTCGTCAATTCTTCAATTTTAAGCTTCACCTTAGGGTATTTCTTAATAAAAGATTTTAGAAACATGGGTAACAAGGTTGGCATGACCGTAGGAATGATACCAATTCTGAATTCGCCACCAATAAAACCTTTTTGCTGGTCTACAATATCTTGAATGCGTTCTGATTCGTTCACAATATTTCGAGCCTGGTTCACAATTTTCCTGCCGACTTCAGTTAATTCAATAGGCTTCTTACTGCGATCAAAAATGAGTACGCTTAATTCTTCTTCCAGCTTTTGTATTTGTGTACTTAAGGTGGGTTGCGTCACAAAACATTTTTCCGCTGCTTTAGTGAAATTCTTATGTTCAGCAATCGCTAAAACATAAGTTAATTGTGTTATGGTCATGATTATTCATTTAAACTATAAAAATATAAAAACTATCTATAAAAACTATAGTAAATTGAGTTAATTAAAGCCTAAATTTGATTTCACTTAAAAAATAATAAAAAGATGACATTAAATACGATTGGTTTAAATGCCAAAAAAGCGAAGGATTTAGCAAATGATTTGAATGATTTACTGGCCAATTTTCAAGTGTACTACCAGAACTTAAGAGGAATCCATTGGAATATTAAGGGGAAACGGTTTTTTGATTTGCATGTAAAATTTGAAGAACTCTATACGGATGCCAACCTAAAAGTGGATGAAATTGCAGAGCGCATCCTGACTTTGGGAGAGACACCTTTACATACTTTTGAAGATTATAGTAAAAGAGCCAAAGTGAAGGTTGGTAAAAACGTTTCACAAGATGAAAAAACTGTGGAATTGATCGTGGATTCTTTATCTGAATTGCTTAGAATTGAGCGTATGATCTTGGACAAATCTGCCGAAACAGGTGATGAAGGAACCAATTCTATGATGAGCGATTTTATAACTGAACAGGAAAAAACAGTTTGGATGATGAAAGCTTGGTTAGGAGAAACGGTATAAGCTCAAACACAAAAAGATTATTTTAATAACTAAAAGAGGGCTGTTTGAACGTCCTCTTTTTACATTCAATATTTAAAAGAGTACCAATTCTTTTGTGTCAATGAAAGTTTTTTCAGTGATGTTTTTCGCAAAGAATTGGAGGGACTGCCTTTACTTGCTAATTAACAGTATCCAAAAAGCTAAAGTAAACCTCGTGATTTAATCTCTAAATATTTATTTATGGTATCTATGGTTAAATTTTCTGGCGTGGTAAGTATTGAATAAATGCCATACTTTTTCAATTCTTGTACGATAAGTCGTTTTTCAAAAGCGAATTTTTCTGCAATCACCTTATCGTATACCTGCTGAATTGTAGCCGCCTTTTGGTCTACAATTGAATTCAGCTCCGTGTTTTTAAAAAAGATCACCACCATCAGATGATTTTTGGCAATCGCTTTTAAATAGGGCAACTGACGATTAAGACTATCTAAAGTTTCAAAGTTGGTGTAGAGTAGGATTAGGCTACGTTGTGTAATGTGCCGTTTGATGTTGGCGTACAATTGGCTAAAATCGCTTTCAAAATAATCGGTCTTTACATTATAAAGTGATTCTAAGATCAAACGCATTTGTGAGCTGCGACGTTGCGCCACGACCATGTTTTCTACATTTTTGGAAAAAGAAAGCATGCCCGCTTTATCGTGTTTTTTCAACGCAATATTGCTGATTACCAAAGTCGCATTTATGGCATAATCCAACAGGCTCAAGCCGCCAAAGGGCATCTTCATCACCCGACCTTTGTCAATAATGGAATAGATGGGTTGCGATTTTTCGTCCTGAAATTGATTCACCATTAAACTGTTCTTCTTAGCCGTCGCCTTCCAGTTAATGGTTCGTAAATCGTCACCCAAAACATAGTCCTTAATTTGTTCAAACTCCATGGTATGGCCAATTCTGCGAATTTTCTTTACGCCATAATCCTGTAAGTTATGATTGATGTTTAACAATTCAAACTTTCGCAATTGCTTAAAACTAGGATAGGTGGGCACCATGGCATCAGCATCAAATCGGAAACGTTTGGCTACCAAGCCTATTTTTGTTGAAGCATAAATATTCAGGTTGCCAAAATGGTATTCACCGCGTTGTGTAGGCTTCAATTGGTATGTTGATTGGTGTTCTTTTTTAGGTAAAATACTCAATTTGACATTAAAATCACGCATCTGAAATTGCACAGGAACTTCATCAATGACTGTTACATCAATCACAAATGGATAATTGTTGTTAATTGTAATGTCCACTTGGTTAGAGTCGCCGTTTGAGAACTTGTCTGGCAACACACGTTTCCCATTTACTTTAGATTTCCCTGAGAAGACCATCACCACGTCAACTATAAATAAAACCACCACCACCAATAATAAGAGTTGGGCAACTCCAAACAGAACCGGTACAAAATAGCTGAACACGAAGAGTGTTATAATGCACAATCCACTATAAAAAAACCGAGGCTGTATGTAGAAAGATGTAAAGAAGTTCAAGTTGATGATGGGTTGGTGGCTAAGAATTCGTGAATTAAAAGTTCAATTTATCTTGGGATTTCTACGTTTTCAATAATCTGTTTAATGACATCTGTGCTGGTAATGCCTTCCATTTCGCGTTCTGGCGTGACAATGACACGATGGTGTAACACCGGAATTGCCGCGCGCTTAATATCTTCAGGCGTTACAAAATCGCGACCTTCCATGGCAGCAAAAGCTTTACTAGCTTTTAAGATAGCGATCGACGCTCTTGGTGAGGCACCTAAATATAAAAATGGGTTGTTTCGGGTAGCGACAATTAAGTCAGCTATATATTTCAATAAATGTGCCTCTACCAATACTTGGGTTACGAGGGCTTGATAGGTTATGATTTGTTCAGCAGTAAGAAACGCCGTAATGGCATCTGTTTTGACGCGGTTTTGCAGTTGTTGTTCGCGCACTAAAATCTCTACTTCGTCCTCCAGATTCGGATAGTCCACCACAATCTTAAATAAAAACCGGTCCAATTGTGCCTCTGGTAATCGGTAGGTGCCTTCTTGCTCAATAGGGTTTTGGGTAGCCAACACCATAAATGGCGACTCTAGTTTATAATAATGCCCATCAATGGTGATTTGTTGTTCTTCCATCACTTCAAAAAGTGCCGCTTGTGTTTTTGCTGGGGCTCGGTTAATTTCGTCAATCAAAATCATTTGACTGAAAATGGGCCCTTTCTTAAATTCAAATTCTGTTGTTTTTAAGTTAAATACTGAGGTTCCCAGAATATCACTCGGCATTAAATCTGGTGTAAATTGAATTCTGCTAAATCCGACACTCAAGGATTTAGCCATCAATTTGGCAGTTATGGTTTTTGCAACACCGGGAACACCTTCTATTAGAGAGTGACCTTTAGCGAGTAAGGATGCTAAAAGCATGTCCACCATATCGGTTTGCCCAACAATCACTTTTCCTATTTCCTGCTTAATGTTTTGCACGTTCATTTGCAATTCCGAAAGATCCAAACGGTTTGTGAATTTTAAATCTTGGGTATTGACTTCCTGAGTACTATCTTCGTTCGGGTTGTGGGTTGCTGGTGTTTGATCTTCTATAGGGTGTTCGTGTTCTTCCATATAATTATGAATAAAATTCTTCAATATATTTATTGAGTTTTAGGAGGGTTTCCTCAGAAAACTCATTTTTAGTCCGTAACCAATTGATGAAAGTAATGGTTTTTTGAACGGTTTCTTTTTTCTTTCCAGATTTTTGAGAGAGTTTAGTGATAAACTCTTCGTTTAAAGTAGTGGTGTCCAAATTGTAGTCCGATCGTATTTTTTCTAAGAAATACGTGAATTTCTTTGCAATTAGATTCTTATGATCTTCAGTTTCATAATACAAATTGGAAATTGTTTTTACAAAGCCAACGGTAGTGTTTTCTAACGGTTTGACAATAGGAATGATGCGTTGGCGTCTTTTTGCATTAAACACCATAAAGAGCAAGGTCAATATAATGGTTAAGTACCAAGCCCATTTGAAGGAGGGTTGCTCTAAAAACCAACTCAATTGCGATTTTTCCTCTGCATCGCCATATTGAGAATTAAAATATTTGGTATACGAATCAAAATAAATTGTGGCATCCGGAAGATAAGAGAGGGCGCCTTCAGTGTAACGATAGCGCTCATCCGTTAAAATATTATAATTGGTAAAGATTTTTGGTTCTAAATGCAAATAGATGCTGCCGTCTTCAAAAGGGATTTTTAGGAAATTAATCAAATTAGGATTGTCATTTGCGTATCCCAAAGTCTTAAAATTTTCAATGTCAATTTTCGAAAAATAAGCAGCGCTCTCACTTTTATCGATGTTAGAGTTTTTAGATTTAAGAGCCGCATCACTAAAGCTTAATTGACTGATGCTATCTTTGTTTTTTATAACATCTACCGTCAGCTGTAAAGTGTCCAAAAGTTTTTGAGGAAAGGTGTAATCGGACATCAACAACGTGTTGCCCTGACCAGCAAAAATCAGCAGTTCTTCAACATCTGCTACGTCTAAGTAATCAGAATTACCAATTAATAGATAGTTGCCTGCTGCAATATGATCACCATTACCCTCCTCTGAATTCGCATAAAAATAATTATAGGGTGTATAATAAATGGTCTTGAGTTTTTGCTCCTTAAACAGATTGGGTAACTCCTTATAAAACACACTCACACCATAAGGCTTGATGCTCTTTTCATTAAAGTTCTCTGTCCAATCTACGGTACGATTGTTATTATGATCTATAGTGATGGCAATGGTGATGATTGCAATAAAAATAACCAGTATGGTGATGACGGTTTTATTCACGAGTCCACCTTTTTTATAAGTTGAACAAAACGTTGTTTCGCCAATTGGTATTGCTTCACATCTAAGTCAAACTCACCGTACCATGTATAATTATAAATATAGGAGGTATAGGCAAAATCTTTACTGAATTTTTGAGATGCAATTGCCTGCATATAATCGGCATTGGTTTTATCATCTTCATAGGTGATAAAATTTTTGAGCGTCAATTGTTTGAGTACTAATAGATAATAATACCTGATGGCCAATCTGTAATCATGTGTATTTTCGGCGTTCTTGATGCGCATTCTAATATCAGCATGCGCTATGTTTTTTGCAGAAATGTCAGTGCTAGGGTTGAGTTGTGAATTGTTCTTGGACGAAAACAGCTTGCTGCTGCCATTATTTAAGAGGGTATAGGCTAAATAACCAACGGCAAGTATCAGAATAAACACAAACACCCAGTTGAGCGTCTTGAAATTGAACGAAAATCCATCAGGGTTTTTTTCTGGAATGTAGGGTTGATCTTCAGAATATTCAGAGTTATGGTTTTGGTGTGCCGAGGAGGGACGTGTTTTTGCGGTGCCATTATAATTGTACTTCCTGCCGGAATACGACTCTTTAAATCCATCGTTAAACTGACGCTCAACTTGTGGTTGCTGCATTGCGGAATTTGCCCATAACGATGCATTCGCATTGAGCAAAAATGTGCAAACCATAAAAACAAGTATCAGGTTCAGTTTCATCTAAGCGAAGGGAATCAATTCTGCTTTCAATTTTTTCTTTACAATAAAGGGATATACCAAATAATAATAGCTGATACAACATAAAGTGACTAAGATAATACCAACTGAAATCATTTTTGGCATTTCTTGCGAATATCTTGTGATAAACCCTTCCAGAAATCCAGCGAAAAATGTAAAAGGAAAGGTGCTAATTACGATTTTAATACCCGTTTTAGCCCCTTCTTTAAACGACGTGAATCTTGAGTAGGTTCCAGGAAATAGGATGCTGGCGCCTAGAATCAACCCTGCTGCGGCTTCAATTACAATCGCGAATATTTCCATTGATCCATGAATCCAGATACCTCTTACGCTTTCCCAAAACACGTTCTTTTCGTAAAAGAAGTACTGAAAAGAACCCAACATAATGCAGTTTTTGAACAGGATATACACTGTACCAAGTCCGCCAAAAACGCCCATGACAAAGGCAATAATACCCACGCGCAAATTATTTACCGTAATGCCAATAAAACTTCCCCAGTTACTTCCGCTTTTATAGACCGCTACAGGGTTGCCCGCTTCTATGTTTTCTAAGGTCATGTTGACGTATTCATCACCTAAAATAGAACGCACAAATTCGCCGTCATTAGCTGCAGAGATAACGCCAATAGACGTAAATACAGTAAAAATAATGAACGCGATATAAACAAATTTCCTGTACTGGTGCATGATTAAAGGCACTTCAGTTTTCCAGAATGTAAGAATTCTGTTACTGTCTTCGCGTTTGGTTTTATAAATCTTTTGAAAAGCTTTGGCCGCTAATTGATTTAAGTAGGTAATTATTTTACTTTTGGGGTAGTAGGTTTGTGCGTAGGATAAATCGTTGATCAATTGAATGTATTGAGAGGCGAGTTCGTCAGGATTTTTAAAGTCATCATTGAAAATAGCGGTTTCAAAACTTAGCCATTTTTCCTTATTTTGCTTAATAAACGCCACTTCTCTCATACAGTTGTTAAATTAAAATATAAAATGGCAGAGTTACAAATTAACACCACTCAAAATGTAAAAATAAATTTTACTGCGGCGGGAGCTGGTGAACGTTTATTGGCATTCATAATTGACACCCTCATTAAGATTGGATATTTGACGATTCTAAATATGACAGTAGGTGCGTTTCAGGATATGGATCAATGGTCTCAAATTGGGATCAATACCTTATTGGGACTTCCTGTGGTGTTTTATACGCTGGCATTAGAGTCCTTAATGGAAGGTCAAACCATTGGGAAGCGGATAATGAATATAAAAGTCGTGAAAATTGATGGCTATCAAGCTTCACTCGCTGATTATGTGGTGCGTTGGTTTTTTAGGATTGTCGATATTTATATGTTGGGTTTAGGTTTTTTCGTGATCATCTTTAGCAAAAGGTCGCAGCGATTGGGAGATATGGCGGCAGGCACTTCGGTGATATTATTAAAAGACAAGGTCAATATCAGTCATACCATTTTAGAGGATCTGCACGACGATTACAAACCTACGTATCCAACCGTCATCAAACTCTCCGATAACGATGCACGGATTATAAAAGATACTTTTACCACGGCAAAATCTGCAAACGATTACCAAACCTTAATTAAGTTACGCAATAAAATTACTGAAGTGATAGGGGTAAAGGCCATCAACGGCAACGACATTCAGTTTATCGACACGATTTTAAAGGATTATAATTATTATACTCAGAGTATGTAAGCAGAGAGCCAAGTTTTGTTTTTACAAAACTTGTGCGAATCGCTTATCCCGCATTTTCGCGGGATCTCATAAAGTAATCGATGTCATTTCCTCAAGTTTTGTTTTTACAAAACCTGTGCGAATCGCTTATCCCGCATTTTTGCGGGATCTCATAAAGTAATCGATGTCATTTCCTCAAGTTTTGTTTTTACAAAACTTGTGCGAATCGCTTATCCCGCATTTTCGCGGGATCTCATAAAGTAATCGATGTCATTTCCTCAAGTTTTGTTTTTACAAAACTTGTGCGAATCGCTTATCCCTCCAAAAGGCGAGATCTCATGATTCAAAATCCAAATCAGAACACAGTGTTTTGTTTTAACAAATCAGGTGTGATCAACATGTCCTGAGCGCAGTGGAAGGACTTACGCAGCTTTCTCAGTAAGCTTTGATTTCAATTTCTCTTTTGTTTAATCTAATACTAGAAATCAAAAACTCCAACCACCACACATTTCTCGCATTAAAGTTTAAATTGACCCTAGGGCTTCTTATCTTTGGCGGCTGATCTTTTTACAAAAATTCATGTTTCTACAAGCTATTGACATTCTTGGAACAATTGCCTTCGCCATTTCAGGTGTATCCATTGCTATGGACAAAAGAATGGATGCCTTTGGTGTTCTTATCATTGCTTTCGTAACCTCAGTAGGTGGTGGGACCATGCGAGATGTTTTGATTGGCCTTACACCAGTAGCCTGGATGACTAACATGACCTATGTTTATGTGATTTTTGCTGCTACCATTTTTACAATCATCTTCCGTCAGAAAATCAACTATTTACGGACGTCCTTGTTTTTATTTGATACTATTGGAATAGCCCTTTATACGGTTGTAGGAATTCAAAAAGGATTGGCTATAGGTTTACATCCTATTATTTGCATTGCACTGGGTACCATGACCGCTTGTTTTGGAGGGGTGCTCAGGGATATGTTATGTAATGAAATTCCTGTAATTTTCAGAAAGGAGATCTATGCCACGGCGTGTATATTGGGAGGGGTTGCTTATTTTATTTTAAGTCAGTTTCCTATAAAGGAAAATGTCATATTTATGGTTGCAGGTTCCGTCGTGATTACAGTACGATTGATTGCCGTTAAATTCAAAATTAGTTTACCGAGTTTGTATAGAGCATAAAAAAATGCCACGTTTTTTGAACGTGGCATTTTAATTAAAAATTGAGTTTTAATTCACTTTAAAAATC
>NZ_JAEHJZ010000199.1 GCF_016469035.1 Gelidibacter salicanalis
TATTTTAATAATAAAAAGATACTAATATTATCCACTCCAATCCAATTGATTTTAGATCAATTGGATTGGACTCTGGTGTTGGGGAGATATAAATAATGGAATGCGAATTATTAAATGCAGTCTCGTTAAAAATGAAAATTTAAAAAATTATTGAGATTTTTAACGAACTAATCTGACCGTAAAATCGTCAAAGACTGGATAAGTAAACTCAATTTTTAAGGAGGTTTTTCCTTCAGAACTCTAACCGAAATTACCCT
>NZ_JAEHJZ010000200.1 GCF_016469035.1 Gelidibacter salicanalis
TCAAAAGGTTTTTACCTTTTTCTGCTGTCTTGTAATTCGTTTCAGTAATCAACATGCCTCGAATTTTCTTACCTTCGGAGGTTATTTGAGCTGCGAAACCTCACAATGTCGAGACTTGGAGCATGAGGCAGATGGATCATGAATACATTAGGCAAGACTATGAATTCACAGCCTTGGGCGTGAAGTTCCACAATGTGAGACACTTTGTTCCACCCAAAGCCAACAAATCGAGGATCGTATCGGCTTACATTCCTGGGCACCACCACGTAAGGCTCGAAGTTTGGCTCCCAATTGGCCTGAAAACACACAAGACATAAACACACGTTTCAATTGCCGTTTTGATTTGCGCGAATAGTGCACA
>NZ_JAEHJZ010000201.1 GCF_016469035.1 Gelidibacter salicanalis
TTGCAAAGCGCATGTTTAACTCGTATTGTCAAATGTGTAAATGGAACATGCAAGCGAAGCAAATTAAAGTTCAGGAGCGGCTCAGGAAAGTAGCTTTCTCTGGAATCCAAAGACAGTTCACCAATAAAACTGAGAATGGGGCTATTTGTGATGTGTAAAGTATTCGCGAGGAAAATATCCACTAGTCATCAATCAATCGCTTCAAA
>NZ_JAEHJZ010000202.1 GCF_016469035.1 Gelidibacter salicanalis
CCTGGGAAACCACGTGATCAAGAAGGAGCTGATCAAGGTCGAGCCTCCCGCCGTACTCTCGGCCAGTGACTCGGAGGGCCAGCCTTCGAGGCCTGCCACTCCGGCCATGCCCGAGATCAAGGTCGAGGACGAGCCAACCAAGAAGACGCGCCACGTGTCGGCCAGCAGCAAATCCCGACACGCCAGCTCGGGTCCGGACTCGTCTCACGTGAGCAACGACGAGGAGAAGCACAAGAAGCGCAAGAAGAAGGACAAGAAGGAGAAGCATCGCCGATCCTCCCATCCCTCGAGCGAGTCGAGCAAGAAGGAC
>NZ_JAEHJZ010000203.1 GCF_016469035.1 Gelidibacter salicanalis
TATTTTCAAGACATTCTTTTTAGTTTTACCGCTTGATGAAACCTTTTTGTTTGACATCAGCCATTATAGATAATATGGCCATCTGACGATCTGAGTGTTTGTGGTTTGTTTTTAACTACAATTAATTATTCAAAATGTCAGAGCTCCTTATTTTTAAACTGAAACTTGCACTACTGTTCAAAAATAAATAACAACAAACCTGGAATTATGCATAATGGGACTTTTTTTTGCTTTTTCTTGT
>NZ_JAEHJZ010000204.1 GCF_016469035.1 Gelidibacter salicanalis
AACTTTTCCCGAAAACATCCTTGAATTTGCTCGTGAATGTGTTCTCAACGATTGCATGGACGTAAAAAGCCCGACCTGACAGGGACGGACCTCTTTTTAGGTCGACTGAACACATTCAGTGACATTTATTTGACTTTTTTTTGAACCTTTTCGAGTAACTCATCTTCTGTTGGTGCGGATAATGGGCGATTGTTCACAAACGCAAAA
>NZ_JAEHJZ010000205.1 GCF_016469035.1 Gelidibacter salicanalis
ATCAGGTTGCTTATAAGGCGGCCTGAATGTTTAGGGCCTGCACTCAGAGGCGAAGGAGAAGGTCTTTTAAGAGCAATTATAACTGGAAATGACCTATCAGATCGCATATATCAAAAGAGATTTCAATTGAGTGCTACAGAAGATTTCTCTCACCCAATGCCATCCAATGAAGAGGACGATGACTGGATCGACACTGGTGCAGCAATCCTAGCT
>NZ_JAEHJZ010000206.1 GCF_016469035.1 Gelidibacter salicanalis
TTCATCCGTGGTCCATTGGAACTTGTACATTTGGGGTTGGGACTTTCTAATGGAGTTTGTATGGTGAAACCAAGCCATAAGGATGATATCACTCAATCGCATTTCGTGGTCTGCTTAATTGAATGTACAAGATGAAATATATGACCTTGATTTCGGCTTCTACTTTTCCCTTATAGGTGCTAAGTGTTGTGATCTACAGTACAAATGCTGTTGAATCTAAATTCCGCAAATTTGCTTTGTTCATTGATTTTCACTTTATATAACATAAGAAAATTCGTAAAACACATTAGATGGGCAGGGGTTGGAAAACTTTATGCCCTTGAA
>NZ_JAEHJZ010000207.1 GCF_016469035.1 Gelidibacter salicanalis
CGCAGTTGGGCAAAAACAGGAACGTGATCAATTGAACCATTTTCTGAAGTATCAAATGAGTGATGTTTTGCTTCCATCGATGAATAAATATGATCTAGAGCAGTCACACTCGAAGTGTTTATCGCAGTGAAGGAAGCAGGAGACAAGTCCAAAATGGTCATGGCAGGGTCGATATCTGCGATCCCCGACACCGGAGCAGATGTGTCCTTGATCACTGGTTGGGCGATTCTGGCCCTGTTCTTGTATTACTGGACACGGACCGTTCTGCTCTTGATGCGTGATA
>NZ_JAEHJZ010000208.1 GCF_016469035.1 Gelidibacter salicanalis
AAATTTCTCAAGATATCAATAAACCTGTGATTGAAGATATGACAGTGAGGAAACCAGTGAAACCAACTGAAAGCATAGAGATTAAAGCAGATGTACAGGATGATCAGGTCGTCAAAACCGTCAAGCTTCGCTATCGAACAAATCGAAAAGATGATTTTAAGGAAATACTGCTTCAAAAAGATCATAATGACCGATTATTTCATCATATTATTTACTCACCTGAGTTGATTGGT
>NZ_JAEHJZ010000021.1 GCF_016469035.1 Gelidibacter salicanalis
TTAGATAGGCTGAATAGTTACGAAAAATGAAATAAAATCGTGAGTATTAAGAAGCTGATGGATCCGCATTTTGGAAGATTTCTAATGCAGCTTAAATTTAATCTGTCAATAATGATTGTTTATAATTAATTATTTTATAATTTTGCAGTCCTAATTGCTCAAGTGGCGGAATTGGTAGACGCGCTGGATTCAAAATCCAGTTCTTCGGAGTGCGGGTTCGATTCCCGCCTTGAGTACTGCAAAGGCTTCAACAGAAATGTTGGAGCTTTTTTTGTTTGCAGGTACAACATAGGTACAACAATTTATCCTTTCTTAGGACTTAATAAATTATACTATAAATTGGTATTAATAACCCCAAGAGACAGCTCCATCATAAAATATGATTTCAATAACCCCAAAAGTTGTAAATTGGTATAATTTACAACTGAAATGCCTTGCTTATGAAAACGAACTTATTGTCTTCCATCGTTCTTATTGTTTCCTGCCATTTTTTTATGTCGGCACAACAAACAGATAACGCCTTGGAAAGCGAACTTGCAGAACTTATCAAAACTTTTGAGGGGGATGTGGGCATTTACGTCTATAATCTTAAAACCCAAAAGGAAGCAGCCATCAATGCCGATACGATTTTCCCAACGGCCAGCATCGTTAAAGTTCCCATTTTAATTGAAGTGTTCAATCAAATCAAAGCCGGAAAGTTCCACCTCAACGACACCTTAATTTATGATGCCAAACGCGTTTATGGCGGATCAGGGGTCATGCAGTTTTATAAAGACAGCACCGTTACAGACTTGCGTACTCTGGTGTCCTTAATGATTACGATGAGTGATAATACCACCTCATTATGGTGTCAGGAACTCGTGGGTGGCGGACTGACCATTAATAAAACCATGGCCAACCTCGGTTTGGCGCATACTCGAGTGAACAGTAGAACAGAAGGTAGAACCCAAGATTGGGAAACTTATGGTTGGGGACAAACAACTCCTCGTGAAATGGCGTCCTTGCTCATAAAAATGAGAAATAGAACGTTGGTTGATGCCGCCGCGAGTGATGAAATGTACCGCATTATGAGCAATTCTTTCTATACAGACTATTCCGTTTCTCAAATTCCACCACACGTACAAACTGCCGCAAAACAAGGTATGGTAGATCAATCGCGCTCAGAATTGGTGATGGTAAACGCACCAAGTGGCGATTATGTATTTTATATCGCTACGAAAAACAACACCGATGCATCTTGGAAATTTGACAATAAGGCTTGGAAATTACAGAGAACTATTTCCTCATATTTATGGAAGTATTTTGAGCCAGAATCAGATTGGAAGCCTGCGGCAGGATTTACAGATTTAGTAAAGGGAATAAAATACTAATCATCGTATATAGATTTAAAAAAGGCCTCAATAGATCTATTGAAGCCCTTTCTTTTTATTATAGCAGCATCACTAAACGACTAACGCTCTAAGCCTATCCGCAGCTTGTTCCGCCGTAATATCACGTTGTGGCGAGCCAAACATTTCATAGCCTACCATAAACTTCTTAACCGTCGCACTTCGCAACAATGGCGGATAAAAACTCATATGCCAATGCCAATGCGCGTTATTCTGTCCGTTGGTAGGTGCTTGATGAATACCGCTAGAATATGGAAATGACACTTGAAACAGTGCATCATAAGCCTTAGTAATTTTAGAAATCGCATCCGCAAAGGCGACACTTTCAGCCTCTGATAATTCTGAAATATTGGTATAGTTGTGCCTCGGAACAATCATGGTTTCAAAAGGCCAAACCGCCCAAAATGGGGTCAGCACGACAAAATCGTTATTTTGATAAATGATACGCTCGTTTGCTTGAAGTTCCTGCTTTAAATAATCGCTTAATAGACTGCTTTTATGGGCATCAAAATAGGCTTTTTGGTGGTGATCCTTTTTCTCTACTTCATTTGGCAAGGTAGATTGGCTCCAGATTTGACCATGTGGATGTGGATTACTACAGCCCATGACTGCGCCTTTGTTTTCAAAAATCTGCACGTAGTTAATCGCTTCATTGGAGCCTAATAATTCATATTCTGCTTGCCAGGTTTTTACCACTTTCGTAATGTCTTCTACCTCCATATCTGCCAAACTTTTGGAATGGTCAGGACTAAAGCAAATCACCTTACAAATACCTTGTTCACTTTCGGCTTTAAACAAGCCTTCATCTACAGAAAAGACAGGCGAGGTTGTTTGCAAGGCAGCAAAATCATTAGTAAAGACAAAGACATCTTTATAATCCGGATTTTCTTCGCCGTTAATTCTTGTGTTTCCGGCACACAAATAACAGTCAGGGTCATGTGCAGGACGGTTGTCGTTGGAAACCGCTTCATTTTGTCCTTGCCATGGGCGTTTCGCTCTATGTGGCGATACCAACACCCATTCGCCAGTGAGAATATTATAACGTTTATGTGAATAGTCTTGCAAATTGTTATCCATCTTATTTATATTTTTTAATTATCACTTACAATGATTAGCGCCAGATTCAATACAGTCGACCTTATAAAATTTTGCATCTATACGGATTGTGTAACGACTCTTTCAGTAATGATTGTTTATTTTTTTTATGGCTAATAAAGCGCAGCAGACCAGGAAACCATGATGTTTTAAGACAACTACACTTGATGTTTGACGATAAGTCTTGATTCTTGATTCTAACAGCGAATCGGTCTTAATTCTATGGTCTACCCGATCACTTAATTATATGCGTCCCCTGCGATAGTTTCACCTTATAGACAGAGCACTCTGTTCCAAATTCGTCTTTAAATTGCTTAGAAACTTCTTTTTTAAAGCTTTTAAACTCACTTTTCAGCACCAAGTTGATGGTACAGCCACCAAAACCGCCCCCCATCATGCGGGCACCAGCAACATTCGGACTTTCTTTTGCTCGATCCACTAAAAAATCGAGTTCCGCACAGCTTACTTGATATTGCTTGCTTAGACCCTCATGAGATTGATATAGCAAATTTCCCAAAGCTTCCACATCGTTTTGTTCTATCGCTTCAGCAAAACGTTGTACACGCTCATTTTCTTGAATCACATACAGGGCTTTTTGATAATCGGTGGCACTAATTTGAGATTTTAAACCCTCCAAATCTTCCTTTGAGGCATCTCTTAAAGCGGCCACGTTGAGGAGCTTTGAAACATGTTCACACACCGCGCGTCGGTCGTTATAGGCGCTCTCTGACAAGTCGTGTTTGACGTTCGTATTGATCAGCATCAACTCATAATCTTTAAAATCTATGGTATAAGGTGTCGCGGTGACCGTTCTACAATCTAAAAGTAAAGCACTGTCCGTTATGCCAAACATGCTGGCATATTGATCCATAATGCCGCATTTCACGCCTACAAAATTGTGTTCTGCTTTTTGAGATACCAGAATCATCGTTTCTTTAGTCAAGTTCAGTTCGAAAAGTTCATTCAAACCATACACAAAACTATTTTCTAAGGCTGCGGATGACGACATGCCAGCGCCTCCAGGAATGTTTCCGGCAAACACACTGTTGAAATTTGCAGGTTTTTTCCCTAGCATCTGCAATTCTGCAATAACACCTAAAATGTAATTTCGCCAGCCACCATCGTTCAAAGGTTTTAGGGTTTCCATATCAAATTCATGCAACTCCTCTTTGTTTAAGGCAAAAACCTGACTTGTGGAAGCGTCACTTTTTTGAATGGCCAGTGCGATGCCTTTGTTAATAGCCGCAGGAAACACGAACCCTTCGTTATAATCGGTATGCTCGCCTATTAAATTGATTCTACCCGGAGAAAACACCATTAACGGTTCTGTTTTAAACTGTTTTTTAAAAGAGCTTTCAACCTCTTTAACCAAATTTGCAATCATCGTATAGTTTTTAGTTAGTATGAATTTTTAGAGTCCAAGTAATATCGAAAATTTCTTTAGGCTCTAAAAATTTTAATCCTAGTTTATTATTAAAGCTATCAGAAACACCTGTTGTTGGTTCTATAGCAATTATATGTTCTTTTGGTGGTGTATAAACCTGCAAAAAATTGTCGGCTTGGGACGAGGACAGATTTAACTTGTAATTTGGTGTTTCAAACCTCACATCAGTCCCTTTTAACTGCCAACAATCATCTAAGGTTTTATTTCTTAAAACTACTGAATCAATAGGTGATATGGATTCTAAATCGAGTCCGATATTACGATCGCCAATATTTAATTTGTGTCCACTTTCAAATTTGAGAATACTATGATCAAGGTTTTGGCTTAAAAAGTAGGGATGCCAACCTATAGTGAATGGAAAAGTGGCATCCGATGTATTTATAACGGAAACATTTAAATCAAGACCAGTTTTGGTAAACGTATATTTTAATCGCATTTTAAAGGGAAACGGAAAGCCATCTTCTAACTGCTTGTAGTCATATTCCATTATAAGTTCTGCGCCCTCTTTATGAGCAGATTGATGGGTCACTGAAAAAGATTTGTTATATACCAACCCATGTAGCGCATTATTCTCTTCCTTATTATTGGTGTTTAATTGAAATTGTTGGTCATTAAAACGATACTGACCATCCTTTATTCGGTTGGCAAACGGGAATAACAAAGCAGAAGCATAGGTTGTGCTGTAAGTTAATGGCGCCAAATCTACAATGAGCGGCAAGTTATTTAAAGTCAGTTCTTGCAAACTGCCACCGTCATTAAGACATACTTTAGCATAAACTCCCTGGGAGACACTTTTTATTTTAACAATACCCGTCTGATTATTTTGTGTAATAATGTACATATTATAAAATTTTTAGACCCTAAATTTTTACAGGTTATATCATTTTAGTTCATTACCCTTCGCGTAAATTAAATTGGAATGACTCCTCACAATTTGATAGTGGTCTATATTTTAGCGTTTTACCTTAAGTTTTATTGACGTTACTAGGAACCGCAGTATTACAAATATATAGAAACGCCTTACTAAAACATATTTCGTTTTTAAATAATAAGAATGTAACCGATAGTCAAACGGAATATTTACATATATTTGAGATGAAAAAACTAAACTAACTCAATCAAACTATTTATGGCATCAGGTTTTCATACGTGGGATTATGCAGTCTTCATAGCCTACGGGGCACTTATTTTAGGGGTAGGTTTATGGGTTTCCAGAGATAAAAAAGGGCACCAAAAGAATGCAGAGGATTATTTTTTAGCAAGCAAATCATTGCCTTGGTGGGCGATAGGCGCGTCCTTAATTGCTGCTAATATTTCGGCAGAGCAATTTATCGGGATGTCTGGTTCTGGCTTTGCACTTGGTATAGCTATTGCGTCCTACGAATGGATGGCTGCCTTAACGCTTCTTATTGTTGGAAAGTATTTTTTACCCATTTTTATTGAAAAAGGACTTTATACAATCCCCGAGTTTGTAGAAAAACGATTCTCAACAAATCTTAAAACCATATTGGCTGTTTTTTGGATTGGTCTTTACGTTTTTGTAAATCTAGCTTCGGTACTTTATCTGGGTGGCTTAGCAATAGAGACGATAATGGGAGTAGACATGGTCTATGCGATAATTGGTTTAGCTTTATTTGCTGCAGCCTATTCCCTTTATGGAGGATTATCTGCTGTGGCTTGGACAGATGTTATACAAGTAGTTTTCTTAGTTTTAGGAGGTCTGGTAACTACCTATTTGGCATTAAACACTGTGTCTGGAGGCGAAGGTGCCTTGGCAGGTTTCTCAACCATTTGGGAAGCCGCACCAGACAAATTCCACATGATACTCGATGAGGCAAATGATAACTATAACAATCTCCCTGGTATCTGGGTGTTAGTAGGAGGATTGTGGGTTGCCAATTTGTATTATTGGGGATTCAATCAATATATTATTCAAAGAACTTTAGCTGCCAAGTCTTTAAAAGAAGCCCAAAAAGGAATTTTATTGGCAGCGTTCTTAAAGCTCGTTATTCCTTTGATTGTAGTGATACCTGGTATCGCCGCTTATGTTATGATTAATGACCCCGCTATTATGGCTAATTTGGGTGAAGCCGGCATGTTAAATGTACCCACTACAGAGCAAGCTGATAAAGCTTATCCTTGGTTATTGCAATTTTTACCTGTAGGGCTAAAAGGTATTGCTTTTGCCGCTCTCGCTGCGGCGATAGTATCTTCATTAGCCTCAATGATAAACTCTACGTCAACCATTTTTACAATGGATATTTACAAACAATACATCAATAAAACAGCATCTGATAAAACGACGGTAAACGCTGGTCGTATTTCGGGTGCCGTAGCCTTAATTATAGCAGTTATTGTGGCACCGCTTTTAGGAGGTATCGATCAAGCTTTTCAGTTTATTCAAGAATATACAGGTATTGTAAGTCCAGGGATTTTAGCCGTATTTATATTAGGTTTATTCTGGAAGAAAACCACCAATAACGCTGCAATTTGGGGCGCTGTTTTATCGATTCCAATAGCCTTAGCGCTTAAGTTTGCACCAATTGCTGTTCTAGAACCTTGGATGCACCAGATGGGAATAACAGCACTCATTACTATGATCATTATAATAGTATTAAGCTACCTTCAGAATAAAGGCGCTGACGATTCAAAAGGTATAGTAATCACAAAAGACCTATTTAAAACCACGCCTTTGTTCAATGTTGGAGCCATGGTAGTTTGTATTATTACTGCTGTTTTATATACTTTGTTCTGGTAATGATGGATTGAAATTTATAATCCTTAAAATAAAGCCCTTTGTCTTCTCAAGAGAAAGGGCTTCTTTATTTTTTACAAAGATGTCGATTACGGAGAAGATTTGAACGTCCATAACCGGGTTAGCTAAACAAACTGTACTCATGCATTTTTTTTTGGATAAGTCTATTCAACGGCCTATATCGATTTGATTGTTATATTAATGGTCAATTTTTTGAAGTTTGCTTGAAGGTCTATTGAAGATCAAAATAAGTCTCACCTTAAAAATTTAACGTTTTTTTTCAGATAAAGCTCACCGATTGATAAGTCGCAAAGTGCCAAAAGCTTAGCGTTTCAAATTGAATCTGGGTGGCATCCCTCCTAAAAACCGAATCCCCTTCAACCAGTTGTTTCTGAGTGATATCAGCTTAAACAACCCAATTAAGCACAGCTATTTACTAGTTATATGCGTCAGGATTTAATGTGTTACAGTATTTTATTCTCCGTAACTTTACATAATGGTTTATGAAATATATAATCTAAACCAAATCCAAATCAAAAAATTTATACATCTTAAAACAACACTTATGAAAATGATATCTAAAACTTTAATGGCGTGTGTTTTTGCAGCGACAACTTACGTTACACAAGCTCAAAATGACATGACCCCTATTGAAGACTCAAACTTTTACATCCGCGTTGGTACCGGTTACAGTTTTCAATCTGGAAAAACTGAATTCAACAATGCTGATCCGAATGAACTTACAGGAATCAAACAATCTACGGACATTACGGTGAATGCAGACGGCTCCTCAATTAATGTAAAATCATTGAATGGCACAGCGGGCGCTGGTGCAAAAGTCAATGTTACCGGGGGCTATATGTTTAACCCTTATATTGGTGCTGAATTAGGCATCAGTTATTTTCATGGCGATAAAACCATGATTGGACGCTTAAGAAGTCCGCAAGTTAATTCTGAAGCCAATACCTATTTAAGAGGTTTTGATGTGGCTCCGGGAATCTTCTTGACTCCAAATTTTAAAACCATTAGTCCATATGCGCGTTTAGGTTTGATTGTCCCTGTAGCGGGCCATTTGACCATTGAAACCATGGCGAGACAAAAAAATGGCGGTGGTGAAGGCACGGATATTTTGGTACAGGCCACTAGTGAAGTTCAAGCTAAATTTAGCGTTGGGTATTTTGGAGCTGTGGGTATTACCTATCCTATCAATGACAACTTGAGTATTTTTGGAGAAGTAGAAATCAAAAACTTAAGCATTAAAAGTAAATCGGCAGAAATTAAAGAATACTCTACCACAGCAATTACTGGAGGTCAATCTCAATTGGTTCCGGGACAGCAATTGGCCGACTTACCGGTTTACGAAAAGAAATTTGAATTTTCTGACGATTTTGATCAAAGTACCACCACACCACCTAACCAAGATGCACCTAGAAAAATCCCAACACAGTTTGTCAATGCGAGTGGTACAGGATTTAATGTAGGCGTAAGGTTTACTTTATAAACGTAGCTTATGAAAACGATCACAACATTTCTACTATGCCTTGGATTGCTTTTGAGCATGCCGTTGGCCCAAGCACAGCAAATTACAGGCAAATGGAAAACGGTTGATGATGAAACGGGCAAAATCAAATCCATCGTTGAATTGTATAACCACAACGGGAAAATCTACGGTAAAGTGACCAAATTATTGTTACCGGAAGATCAGGGCAAACTTTGCATTAAATGCGAAGGAAAAGATTACAATCAGCCGATTGAAGGGTTGGTCATTGTAAAAGGCTTGTCAAAAAATAGCGATAATGAGTATGAAGGCGGCACTATCTTTGATCCGCAGAAAGGCAAAGAATACAAATGTAAAATGTGGATAGACAAAGACAGTCCAAACACCTTAAACGTTCGTGGTTATGTGGCTTTTTTCTACAGAACCCAAAAATGGTATCAGGTAACGGATTAACGATTACACCCTAAAAAACGAAAAGCACTTAATTTCTTAAGTGCTTTTTTTATATATCCCTTTAAGTTAGTGCAGCTCTAGCGTTTGAACCGTGGAGGACTGTAACAACAGTTTTCTCAAAATCCCCTGCACTTCCATGGTTTCTTTTTGCGGAATAAGGAAAGTTTCCAAATCGTCAGTGTGCACAATCTGTGCTGATTTGTCTACAAAACCATACCCGAGATAGAGCCCATTTTTAATCAATATAAAAGCCTCCTCTTTCTGATGCCGTCCTTTTTCCTTTAAGACGATGTTCTGATTGGAGATTGCCATATACTCAATGGCCAGATTCGCCCGTTCATTATAATCGACCACCGATTCCTCATCTTTACAAACGCCCTTACAAGTGGTCAATTTGTAATGCGAACAGGTCCAGACACTCTCTTGCAAGTGACAGTATTTGGGACACAATTCAAATTTCTCGCACACCTGCTCCAAATACAGTCTGCAATCGCGAATACTGTGAAAAATTTGCAATGGAAACGGTGTCGCTTTAAGCGTATTAAATGCCAAGTGCTGAATGCCACGACGATCTTCATAACTAAAAACCGCATAAGGCTTTGGCACACGTTTGGCGGCTTGGTTATAGAGCGGAAAATGATGTTTAATAGCCGCATCTTCCATCAGTCGCGCCACCAAATCACTTCCCGACAACTCATAATCAATGTGGGCCGTTTCTCTACACAGGTTTAATTCCTTTTCTTTCTTGTCATAGAAATGTCCTAAAACGCGCTTCTTTAAATTGATGGCCTTACCGACATAAATGATTTTTCCTTTTTTGTTTTTGAAATAATAAATGCCCGGACCATTAGGAATACTTTCAAAAATGGCGCTTGGCAAATGCGACGGCAAGGTGGCTTCTTTCGAACCCTTTTTCAAAAAGTCAGCAAAAACAGTCTCCGAATGTTTATGTGCCAATAGTTTTTCAAATAACGTGACGGTAGCTTCGGCATCACCGCGCGCACGGTGTCTATCCACTAAATCAATTTCCATTGTAGCACACAATTTCCCTAAACTATACGATCGAAATCCTGGAAACAACGCGCGCGACAACCGCACCGTGCACAATTTACGCCTTCTGAAATCGCCGCCAATGGCTTTGAATTCAGTACGAATCACGTTATAATCAAAATTGACATTATGGGCCACAAAAATAGTGTCTTCAGTAATGGCAAGAATCGCTTCTGAAATTTCAGCAAAGGTTGGCGCATCCGCCACCATAGCATCATCAATACCCGTCAATGCCGTAATATAATCAGGAATTAAAGACTCTGGATTGACCAGGGAGGTGAATTCATCAACCACCTTTTCGCCATCATATTTAAAAATGGAAATTTCAGTGATTTTGTTACCACGTCCGGTAGTTTCGACGTCAATAATGGTATATGTTGCTTTGGTTTTTCCCATTAGGCCATTTTTTGAACCGCTTCCAGTTCTACTTTTAATTCCTGAAACATTGCCATGATACTGCTCATTTTCAATTCCTTTTCATCGTATTCCTGAGTGTTGATACAACAGGTAAATTCCCAAAGTTCCAATACATTTTCAATAGGAACCTCATAAGGCTGATAGGCTTTATTATCGCTGCTCAACATCAAGGTCTGTTTCTCTTCTATTAAATTATAAACCCGCTTATAAACCAGGCCATCATCTTTGGTCAGCACAATATAGGTGCGTCCATTTTTCACATCCTGAATGTCCTCCACATACTTTGCCACCACAAAAGCGCCGTCTTTTACGGGCAACATGGAATCGCCTTTAATCGGAAAGGCACGATGGGTTCCTGTAGGAAGAAAAGGCAACTTTATTTTTTGCAGCTGTTCAATATATTCAGGATCATCATAGCCTGCCAAATACCCCGCAGATGCTTTTGCAGGCACAATCTCGATGAGATCTTCATTGTCCTCATTAACGGTTATAGGGAACAGCACGCGCTTACTCCCAATATCAATAAACGAGGTGTCTTTGGCTTTACGCAAATCATTTTTGACCAAAATGTCAATCGGGATTCTGAAGTAATTGGACAAATCAATCAATCGGTCAATGGGTGGTTCAGAACGCCCTTCCTCATACGACCCCACAATAGATCGCGACCAACCCAGCTCATCTGCAAAACGCTCTTGAGAGAGTTGTTTGAGTGAGCGTAAGTGTTTTATGTTTGCTTGGATGTTTTTCATTTTATTTTTTTATCATCACTTCCTTTAAGGAGTTTTAATAGTGGTTTACCAATTTTTGAACTTTCAGTACAATTAAACTATTCAAAAATGTCACTCGGTTTTTGACGGGTATTAAATATTCTCAGAATATAAATCTCTTCTCCCTCAACCCTATAAATTATTTTAAAATTCCATTGCGCCACAAAACGAATACGTTCTGCATTGTAAACAGGTTCTTTGGGATATTTATAAGGCATATGCCCCAAACTATCGCAAAGTGTCGTAATTGTTTTCAATACATGGAGCGCATTTTGAGGGCTTTTCTCAGCTATATACCGCATGTTTTCGCTAAGATCTTCAACCGCTTTAGAGTGCCAACTTATTGTCATCTGCAACGTGTCTTAAAACATCATTTGTAGAATATAACTTGGCTTTTTTTGCATCAATTTCACTATTGATAGCATCTAAATTCTGAATATAATCATCGCCTGTTATTGGATTACCATCCAAATCATAAGCAAAGACATTTTCTTTATCCAACAGGTTTTTAATTTTTTGCAATAATCCCTCATCTGAAATACTCAAGATACGTTGCGCTACATTGATTTTTAAAGCTTCTGTTTTCATAGTGATACAATTAAATCAAACTTTCCTTTTTATAAAAGCACCATTCTGCAATCATTTCCAAACCTAAATAAAACAAAATTTCAATTACAAAACATCTGAAATTCCATTGTATACAAATTCATTAATTTTATTTACTACAAACATAAGCAAGACTAACTACATATAATAGTTAATTTTGAAAAATAATAATCTTGTCAGTTCGAGTGTTTTCTTATACCGTTTTTAACGGTATAAGAAAATGTATCGAGAACCGAGTGTTTTCCATGCCACTAAAAACGGTATTAAAAAACGTATCGAGAACCGAGTAGATTTTCTTTGTACACCACCAAAATGACAGAAGAAAAACGTATTGAGAACCGAATCCATTTTTTTAGAATGCTAAAATTAATTTTCGAACCTGTTCTCGATACATTTTTCAAACACAGTAAAACTGTGTTTGAAAAACACTCGAACTGACAAACAAACCGAAATAATCGAATATTTCTTTTTAGTCATCAAAACAACGCTTGACAAAAGAATTTAGAATCGTATCAAAAACTAAACTCGGTTCTCGATACATTTTTCAAACACAGAAGACTGTGTTTGAAAAACACTCGAACTGACAAACAAACTAAAACCAATTGAATAGTTTTTTTTAAGTCATCAAAACAACGCTTGACAAAAGAATTTAGAATCGTATTAAAAACTAAACCTGTTCTCGATACATTTTTTAAACACAGTAAAACTGTGTTTAAAAAACACTCGAACTGACCAACAAACCGAAAACAAATGTATCTTAACTGTCACACCTACTACAGTCTCCGCTACGGCACCATCAAGCCGGAGCAACTGCTTGCCATTGCTTCAGAAAATGGGCTACAGACCTTAGCGCTGACAGACATTAATAGCACTTCAGCTTGTTTGGATTTTGCACGATTATCTTCAAAATACAAGATCAAACCGGTGCTGGGTATTGATTTCAGGAATGGCGTTCAGCAGCAATTTATTCTGATTGCAAGAAACAATACGGGGTTCCAAAACATCAACACCTACCTTTCTGGGTTTTTGCACAATTCAGAATTAAAAATTCCTGAAATCGCCCCAGAATTGGGAGATGTCTTTGTGATTTATCCTTACATCCATAAAAAAACCTACGACCTTAAAGATCATGAGTTTTTAGGGATCAAACCACAGGATTTAAACCATCTTAAATTCTCCAAATGGAATGCGTTGCGGAACAAATTGGTCGTTTTACAAACCGTATCATTTCAGAACAAAAAGGATTTTAACACCCACCGATTGTTACGTGCCATTGACAATAACACCTTATTGAGCAAGCTTCCAAAAAGCGAACAAGCCCAAGCAACTGATACCATGTTGCCGTATCAGGAATTGTGTGACACCTATAATGAGTTCCCGGAACTTCTAGAAAATACCGCGTCAATTCTCGAAAAATGTCGTGTGGATTTTGACTTTTCTCAAGAAAACCCGAACAACCAACGTTCTTACACCCGCAATGAAGTCCTAGATTTCAGGTTGCTGAAGAAACTGACCTATGACGGCTTGCATTACCGCTACAAAAAACCTGAAGAGTGCATTTTTACGCGGATTGAAAAAGAACTCACCATTATTCAGCAAAAAGGCTTTGTCTCTTATTTTTTGATCAATTGGAAGATTTTAAAATACGCCCGCAGTAAAAATTATTTCTACATAGGCCGCGGTAGTGGCGCCAATAGTATTGTAGCTTATTTGCTGCGCATTACGGATGTGGATCCTGTGGAACTCGATTTATATTTTGAACGATTTATTAATGTTTTTAGACAAAATCCACCCGATTTTGACCTCGATTTCTCTTGGCGGGACCGCGATGATATTACCGATTTTATTTTCAAAAAATTCAAGAATACGGCGCTGATTGCGGTTTATAACACCTTTAAATTTAAAGCTTCCGTGCGCGAATTGGGGAAAGTTTTTGGTTTACCAAAATCAGAAATGGATATGCTGACCAGAGGCAAATACGACCTTAAACAACTGGATCAATTGTCGCAACTGGTCATCAAATACAGCAAATACATTCAAGGATTTCCTAATTATTTGGGCATTCATGCGGGCGGCATCTTGATTTCGGAAAAACCCATCCATTATTATGGTGCTACTTTTTTACCGCCAAAAGGCTATGCCACCACCCAATTTGACATGGTGGTTGCAGAAGATATCGGCCTGTATAAATTCGACATTTTAAGCCAACGCGGCCTCGGTAAAATAAAGGAAGCAACAGAAATTGTGGCTTATAACCAACCTGAAAAACCACCCATCGATATTCACGATATCAAACGCTTCAAACAAGATACACGCATTAAATACTTACTTAAAAATGCCAAAGCCATCGGATGTTTTTATGTAGAATCCCCAGCCATGCGTATGTTAATGCGAAAGTTGCAGGTGGATAATTATTTAGGTTTGGTGGCGGCAAGTTCCGTCATTCGTCCTGGAGTTGCTAAAAGCGGCATGATGCGCGAATATATTTTACGATACCGAGACCCGGAGCGTCGCAAAGACGCACCCAAAGTCTTGCTCGACATTATGCCCGAAACCTATGGCGTGATGGTGTATCAGGAAGATGTGATAAAGGTGGCGCATTATTTTGGCGGACTCACGCTGGGAGAAGCGGATATGCTGCGGCGTGGCATGTCTGGCAAATTCCGATCGCGTGAAGAATTTATGAAAGTGAAACAACAGTTTTTTGACAATTGTAAAAAGTCCGGAAAACCAGATGAACTTGTAGAAGATATTTGGCGACAAATAGAAAGTTTTGCGGGCTATGCTTTTGCCAAAGGACATTCCGCTTCCTATGCCGTAGAAAGCTATCAAAGTTTGTTCATGAAAGCCTATTTCCCTTTGGAATATATGGTGGCTACGATCAATAATTTTGGCGGATTTTATAGCACGGAACTATATGTTCATGAAGCCCGAATGAACGGCGGAATTATTGAAGCGCCTTGCATCAACCACAGTTTTACGCAAACAGTTATTCATGGCAAAACTATTTATCTCGGCTTTATGTTTTTGCAATCGTTTGAATCAAAAACCATCAAACGCATCGTCAAAGAACGCAAAGAACACGGTGCCTTTTTAAGCTTGGACAACTTTATTGAGCGCGTTCCCATTTCCATAGAACAGGTGTCGATTTTGGTGAAAATTAATGCGTTCCGATTCACGGGAAATAACAAGCGTGAATTGCTTTGGGAAGCCCATTTAAAAATCAGCAAACACGTAGTACAAGAACATGTTGTCACATTATTTAAAACGGAACGTATCCATTATAAGACGCCAGAATTACCAAGTACTGCGCTGGAAAATGCCTTTGATGAGATTGAATTGTTGGGCTTTCCACTTTGCAATCCGTTTCATCTGTTAGAAAACCACTCTGTAAACCCGTTACGTGCGCAACATTTGGAAACTATGAAAGAGCAGACCGTCACGATTGAAGGTTATCTCATTACCACAAAAAACACCAAAACTACTAGTGGCAAAATCATGCATTTTGGGAATTTTTTAGATCGGGATGGCGATTTTATAGATACGGTCCACTTTCCTCCTGTGGCAGCGAAATTCCCTTTTAGAGGCAAAGGCATTTATCGTATTACAGGCAAAGTGATGATTGAATTTGATTGCGTCTCTATTGAAGTCAGTCATATGGAACGCTTGGCAGTGATTGAAGATCCGAGGTATAGTACCAAACCACCACCTCCACCTTCTGCAGAAATTGATATTTATAGTAAAATGGTATCAAAAGGAAAATCAAAACCAGAAGTTTTATCCGTTCCGACGGTTAGTTACCAATAAACAAGTTATCTAAAAATCAACCCCACAATCACTTTATTTTTTAAGGATTTGAAAACCAATGAATGTTCTCAACTCCTCATTTTATCTTATTAAAAATGACCAACCAACGCTCTATAGTACATATGGATTTAGACACTTTTTTCGTGTCCTGTGAACGTCTGCTCGACAGTCGCCTCAACGGAAAACCCGTGCTCATTGGCGGCACTAGCGATAGAGGCGTGGTGGCATCCTGCAGTTATGAAGCGCGGAAATTTGGCGTGCATTCTGCCATGCCCATGCGGATGGCCAAACAATTGTGTCCGGAAGCCATCATTCTTCGTGGTGATGCTGGCACGTACACCAAATTCTCCCAAGATGTGACTGATGTTATTAAAGACACGGTGCCATTATACGAGAAATCTTCAATTGACGAATTTTATATTGATTTGACTGGGATGGACAAGTTTTTTGGCTGTCACAAACTGGCTTCAGAGTTGCGCCAACGCATCATCCGCGAAACAGGATTGCCCATTTCCTTCGGATTGTCGCTCAACAAAACCGTTTCTAAAATTGCTACGGGCGAGGCAAAACCCAATAATGAAATTAGAATTCTTTCAGGTACTGAAAAACCGTTTCTCGCGCCCTTGTCTGTCAAAAAAATTCCCATGGTGGGTGAGGTAACTTATAAATCGCTCTGCGATTTAGGCATCAAACAAATCAGGACCGTTCAAGAAATGCCCATGGAACTCATGTACAAAGTGCTCGGAAAAAATGGCCTGGGTATTTGGAACAAAGCCAATGGCATTGACAATTCGCCGGTTATTCAATACCATGAGCGCAAATCTATTTCTACGGAACGCACGTTCAATAAAGATACTACAGATGTGACCAAATTGAAAGGCATTATTATTGCTATGGCCGAGAATTTGGCCTATCAATTACGGCGTGGCAATAAATTAACAGCGTGCATCACTTTTAAAATCCGCTATTCTGATTTTCAAACCTATACCCAACAACAACGCATCCCGTATAGCGCGATGGATCATAACATCATTCCAATAGTCTTGGATTTATTTGCAAAGCTCTACAACCGACGTCTCCTAGTGCGATTGATTGGGGTGAAATTCAGTTATTTGGTAGAAGGCGGACATCAAGTCAATTTGTTTGATGACGACACCAAATTTCTTCATTTAAGCGAAGCCATTGACAAGATGCGTGAACGTTATGGCGACAGGGTCGTGATTAGTGCCGCCGGCATGGAAGCCCGAACCATTGGCAGATGGAATCCGTTTAATGGAGAACCCCCACCGCTATTGCCCCACCGAAAAGCGTAGTCAACGTACACACCTCTCTTCTCTCTTCTCTATTCTCTATTCTCTATTCTCTTCTCATTACTATCTGCAATTCACTTAGTATTCCAGAGGAACCAAGACCGCTGCGCTGTTAGAATAGAGAATCAAGACCGCTGCGCTGTTAGATTTGAGGCTGGTTCATTCTGAAATTTTAGTGTTTTTGGTATTTGGAGTATTGACCGACGGGTTGTTGGGGAATAGACCGCTATGCTGTTTGACTTGAGACTACTTCATTATTAAATTTGACTCTTTTTCTTGTGAGTAATAAGGATATTTACATTACTGGAATCAATAACCAAAAATCGAGCATAACTTTTAACAAGTCTCTTCTCTCTTCTCTATTCTCTATTCTCTTCTCATTACTATCTGCAATTCACTTAGTATTCCGAAAAAACTAAGACCGCTGCGCTGTTAGAATAGAGAATCAAGACCGCTGTGCTGTTAGATTTGGGGCTGGTTCATTCTGAAATTTTAGTATTTTTGGTATTTGGAGTACCGACCGACGGGTTATTGGGGAATAGACCGCTGCGCTGTTAGACTTGAGAATACTTCATTATTAAATTTGACTCTTTTTCTTGTGAGTAATAAGGATATTTTAAATTACTGGAATCAAGAATCAATAACCAAAAATTGAGCATAACTTTTAACAAGTCTCTTATCTATTCTTACACTTCTCTATTCTCTACTCTCTACTCTCTTTTCTCTACTCTCTATTCAACATTCGTTATCCAATAATAATCAAGATAAAAACCACCTCGTCTTCTGCTTCTCTTCGGAAGCAGAATCCACTCCTCCTTTACCAGGAGGAGAATTTAAGATCTTGATAAAATATAGCAAACAAAATAATGGCCAATGTCACCATTTGTGAATCGTGATTCTGGATTTGTTGTTGGATATTCGAGATTTTTCTCTATGAACTTTTCTCTTTTCTTTATTCTCTTCTCTCTACTCTAAAAAAAAAATCCCACCCATTTCGCCACTTCCCGTTTCTCAAAATATATTTTGCCACTCATAGCAATCATCGTACCTTTGAAGCTATCCAAACTACAATTTTATGGTAGACGATTTTTGGTTTAACCTGCAATACGGCATGAACCATGTATTGGACATCAATGCCTATGATCATGTCCTGTTTTTGTTGGTACTTACCGTGCCTTACATGTTCAAGGACTGGAAACGCGTATTGCTGCTCGTTACCATGTTTACCCTAGGTCATACTGTTAGTTTGATACTCGCTGTTTACGGTGTTGTGAGTGTCAGTTCTAAGTTGGTGGAGTTTTTAATTCCCATAACCATCATGGTTGTTGCCCTATACAATATCTTTACGGTAGGCAAAAAAGCACCAAGTGAAAAAATTGGAACTCTGTTTTTTACAACCTTGTTTTTCGGATTGATACACGGGATTGGTTTTGCTGGCGAATTTAGAATGTTTGTAGGCCGGGCAGAAAGCAAATTCATCCCTTTAGTAGAGTTTGCACTCGGAATCGAATTGGCACAGTTTATTATTGTATTTGCAGTGCTGATTTTAGGGTTTATATGCCAATCGATTTTCAGAATTACAAAACGCGACTGGATTATGGTGCTTTCTGCTGTAGTGTTAGGGTTAGTCATCCCTATGTTGATAAACAGTGAGTTATTTGCATAAATCAAAAAAGTTTAACTCTAAATTATACAAATTAAAATACGAAGCTTTTATATTCGTACTAGGTTTTGTACTATTCAATTTACCCACATTTTAAAACTATACTTTCAAAATTGTAAATCACATAAATGCTAAATAAAAAACAGTTGCGCTATGATAAGGCGTATTTAAGAATAGCAAAAGAATGGGGTAAATTATCACATTGCCAACGCAAACAAGTTGGCGCGGTGATTGTTAAAGACCGGATGATCATTTCTGACGGTTATAATGGTACACCCACAGGTTTTGAAAACTACTGCGAAGATGATGAAGGCTACACCAAATGGTACGTTTTACACGCTGAAGCCAACGCCATTTTAAAAGTGGCGGCCTCCACACAATCCTGTAAAGGCGCCACCTTATACATCACACTGTCACCTTGTAAAGAATGTAGCAAATTAATCCATCAGGCTGGCATCATTCGTGTGGTATATCACCAAGGCTACAAAGACGATTCTGGTCTCGAATTTTTATCCAAAGCGGGCATAGAATTACAACATATAGACGATTTAAGCGCATAATGGCTTTTAAGAAAAAATATATTCCATTGATTATTGGCGTTGCTGTTGCAGCGGGCGTCTATATTGGTGGAAAACTCAATTTCACGGACAACTCTGACCGTTTATTTACTTCCAATAGCAAGAAAGATAAGCTGAACCGTCTTATTGATTATATTGATTATGAATATGTGGACGACGTTAATACGGATAGCATTGTAGATGTTACCGTCAATGGTATTTTAGACAAACTCGATCCGCATTCTACTTACATTCCTAAACGCGATCTACAACGCGTTACGGAAAATATGAAAGGTGATTTTGTGGGCATTGGCGTCAGCTTTTACACCTATAAAGATACCATCACCGTCATCAGGCCAATCGCTGGAGGACCTAGTGAAAAAGCTGGTATTAAAAGTGGCGACCGGATTATTATGGCCGATGGTGATTCTATTTTTGGTCGTCAATGGAGTAATGACCAAATTATTCAGAAGCTAAAAGGTGACAAAAACAGCAAGATCAGCTTAAAAATTTATCGTAAAAGTGAAAACCGTTTTATTGATTTTAATGTCAAACGCTCAAGCATTCCCATTTCCAGCGTAGATGCCGCCTATATGCTCACCCCAGAACTCGCCTATATTAAAATCAATAGGTTTGCGGAATCTACCTACAAGGAATTTAAACGGGCCTTGGATAAATTACAAGATGAAGGTGCCACAAAATTGGTCTTGGACTTACGGGACAACCCTGGCGGTTTCTTAGCCATTGCAGAACAGATTGCAGATGAGTTTTTGGAAGATGACAAATTGATTCTCTTCACTAAAAATAAATCCGGTCGAGTCGAGAAAAGCTTCGCCACAGATAGAGGTGATTTTGAAGAAGGCGAAGTCTTTATATTAATCAATGAAAACTCAGCATCTGCCAGCGAAATTGTTGCAGGCGCTTTACAAGATAATGACAAAGGCACCATTATTGGCCGTCGTAGTTACGGCAAAGGCTTGGTGCAACGAGAAATGTCCTTAGGCGATGGTAGTGCCGTACGCTTAACCGTGTCTCGCTATTACACCCCTACCGGACGCTCTATTCAACGACCTTATGACAATGGCCACAATCAAGAATACTATAATGACTATTACAAACGTAGAAGTAGCGGCGAATTCAATGATGAAATCAACATCGAAGTGGCTGATTCCCTAAAATTCACCACGCCCAAAGGCAAAGTGGTATATGGCGGCGGCGGTATTATTCCTGATATTTTTGTCCCTCTAGATCTCAGCACTCAAAATGAAACTTTAAATTTCATTAAATACAGTGGACTTATCAATTATTTTGTGTTTGAAGAATTGGATAAAGACCGTAAGAATTATTTAGATGTTTCTAAAAAAGATTTTATTACCAATTTTGAAGTAAGTGATGACATTGTGCTTCGTTTTCAAAACTATTTGAATGGCAAACAAAAGGGACAAGTAACTTTTGTAGCCTACCATCAAGAGATGAAGACCTTAATAAAGGCTGCTTTGGCGGACCAGTTATATGGCTCCAACGCTTCTGAAGAAATTATAAATGCTACTGATGATATGATTGAGGAAGTTTTAAGGTTGGTTAAATCTAAAAAATAAGCGCTGTTTAGGAACTTGTAACTTAAGAATTTTTATGACGCTTCTTTTAAACTTTATCGTGAACGTGGGTATCATTCCCATCATTCCAAAGCGTTAAAATATCAGTAGCTACTTGAGCTCCACTACCACAGGCAATGGCATATTGACTTCTCCACCCCGCTAAAGTCCCCGCTACATACAAACCATCTTCTATAACATGATCCTGATTTTTTAACCAAATACGCTCCTTTGCAGCAACTGCGTTTGGATGCGGCTCAATATAAGACTCTAGGCCTTTAATAGTGATAAGATGGGTATACCCCACAGCAATAACCACAACTTTAGAAGTGTAGGAATTCTTGTTGGTTGTAACGGTATAGCCTTCAGAAGATTTTATAACAGACTGTACTTTTTCGGCTTCAATCTGATCTACATGCGGATACAAGGAGGCAAGTTGCGCCTTCCCTTGTCTCAAAACATCGGCCCCTAAAGTTCCCGGAGAAACCCCCAAAACATTATTGAACAACGCGTTTTGTAAGTGAGACGTCCTTTGATGCGCAATTAATCCGATGCGTTTATGCTCAGCAAATGGTTTTGACTTGGCCGACCCTAAAACCAAAGCACAAGACATGCCAGCAGCTCCAGCGCCAACAATCAACACATCATGCATTGCGCTTTTGCTTTGAAAGTGTATCAATACGTTTTGAGATTCGGAGAATCTGCAATAAGATAATTGCACAAAGGGCAGTTAATATGGTAATAATGGCTACCATACTGTCGCCTTGAAAAAGATTGTTGAAATCGAGTTTGGTCACATTAAAACCAATAAACCCCAATGCAATTATAGATAAGATGATGCTTGCTATTTTCATAGTTTATGTATTATACAAGTTCAAACAAGGTCTTGATATTGGCAGCAAATAATTTTACCGCAATGGCCAGTAAAATAACCCCAAAGATCTTTCGGATGATATTGATACCACTTGGACCAAGAAAACGTTCAATTTTTGATGATGTTTTTAATACGATAAAGATAACAACAACATTTAATAAAACCGCAACAATGATGTTTTCTACCGCATATTCTGCCCGTAAAGACAATAAGGTTGTCAAACTACCAGGACCCGCTATTAAAGGGAATGCCAATGGAAAGACCGTTGCCGTCATGCTACTGCTTTCATCGTTTTTATATAAGGTGATGCCCAAGGTCATTTCTAACGCAATAAAAAACAGGATAAACGCGCCAGCAACCGCAAAAGAGTTGATATCAATCCCAATTAATGACAAAATATTTTGACCTATAAAAAGAAATATAATTAAAATTATACCCGCAATTATAGAGGCCTTACCACTTTCAATATGCCCAAATTTCTTACGTAAATCGATAACAATTGGAATATTTCCAATAATATCAATCACGGCGAAAAGAATCATGAATGCTGTAAAAACTTCTTTAAAATCAAGTTGCATAATACTAGGCTTTTAATTTTTTGCAAAAGTAGTTGTTTAATATCGATTTATTATACTAAATAACTCTAAATTTTGGTTACTTTTGTTCCCCAATTTTCGATCAAAAACCACCTCATTTTTAAGCCAATACATTATGTTTCAGTTAGGAAAAACCATTGTTTCAGAAGACATCATTGAGAAGGATTTTGTATGCAATTTATCAGCTTGCAAAGGTGCTTGCTGTATTGATGGTGATGCTGGCGCTCCTTTAGACTTTGAGGAAACAAAAATCATGCAGGACATTTATCCTAAGGTGAAACCTTTTATGCGTCAGGCTGGTATTGACGCTGTTGAAGCTCAAGGCACGTTTATCACTACTGAAGATGGCGAGTTTGAAACGCCACTAATTGACGGTGCAGATTGTGCTTATGTAATGTTCGACAACAAAGGCACCGCTCTTTGTGCCATCGAAGAAGCCCACAACCAAGGTGAAACAAATTGGAAAAAACCGGTGTCGTGCCATTTATACCCTGTTCGTGTAAAGGATTATTCTGAATTTTCTGCCGTGAATTACCACAAGTGGGAAATTTGTGATGATGCCTGCACCCTAGGTAAAGAACTTCAAGTGCCTGTCTATAAGTTTGTCAAACAAGCCCTGATCAGAAAATTTGGAGAAGATTGGTATATGGAACTCGAAAAAGTTGCCGAAAATCGGAAATAATGACTGTATCAGTCCCAGTATTGGTTTTTGTTGTAAAGACTGCGACCTCTTCTGATATCGTTAAACGCTTCACGATAAATTCTTTTTATTAGAACGATTGAGAATTATTGCAAAATTGTATCTATTTTAGATAACCTGCTCATAACGATGTTCTCGTTTAACGTTGCTATTGCCAATCCTGTCACGGTTACGGTTGTTTTTGAAAACCTTACTGAACAAACTACTGTTAACGGGATATTCTACATCACGGAGACCAATCAACAATTTGATATTACCACTCTGGCCAGTTTCACTATTGATCTGCCTAAAAAAGGGAAATATGAATTTAGATTTCATTCAGAGGAAGTGACCGCGTTCACCTATTATCCTGCTCGAATCACCAAAAAAACAACATCGTAACCATCAGATTAGAAAAGAAAGCTGCATTTAATAAACAAAGCATGACGCTAGGGACGTTCTCAACCCAAGACATTACGAACCTCTCCACAGAAGAACTCACGGAGCATATTGCCAATGGCACCGTAAATTTTATAATTCATGGATTGGTAGCCATAAGTCCTGAAACTTTTAATGCTTTTAAGGAGGAGTATGGCATCGGATTAATAAGTGGAAGTTGCGTTGTAGACCCGATATCTTATGAAGTTGCACAAAACAATAACAAAAAACTAGCGGCGTATTTGACGTCTCTATATGGAAACGATTGGAAAAACAAACTTCCAGCCCAGCCTTTCGGACTCTAATTCTAATTATGTATTTCCCAATATTTTATTTTGGCCGCTTTAGGCACTCTTTAAATTATTGGTTCTGATTGGGATATTCACCACAATTCGTGTTCCTGTGGGTTGATTTTGATTGTCATACAAATCTTCAATTTCCATATTATAAACTGTCGTAAACCTTTTGGAGAAATTGGTCAAACGTGCTTTGGTCATGGCCAATCCTACCGATTTTCTTTTAAGTACCCTGTTATGGTTAATTTGTTCTGACGCTTTTCTTCCAATCCCGTTATCAGTAATGGAAATTGTAACAAATTCGGCATTGTCTTTGTAAACTTTCATCTTAATTTGCTTATCTTCCTTTTTCGAAGAAAGTCCGTGCCAGAGCGCGTTTTCAAGAAAGGGCTGTAAAATAAGCGAAGGCACACGTATGTTTGAGGTATTTATTCCGGAAGCGACATCTATTGTAAAATGAATTTCATTGGAAAACCGAATGTTTTCAATGTTCATATACAATTGCATGGTGTCCAATTCATCTTCTAAAGAAATTTCTTTTTCAGTAGAAGCAATCAATATTTTTCTGATAAACTTTGAGAATTTGTTCAGATAGTACACTGCATTTTCTTTCTCATTATTAATGATATACAGCTTGATAGAATTTAAGGAGTTAAATATAAAATGCGGATTCATCTGACTTCTTAACATGTCCTGCTCTAAGGTTAGAATTTGTTTTTCATGTCTCAACTGCCGGTTTCTATTAATTACAATCATGCTGACAGCAATGATGGCCAACGTTAAAATTGCAAACCAAAATATGCTTTGGTTGCGCTGCATTCTTGATTTCACCAATTCATTTTCATTCGCAAGTTTTAGGATCTGGTCGTTTTTTGCTTCGTTTTCATATTGAATAATAATATCGCTTACATACTGCATATTGCGCTCTGTAAAAATTGTTTTTTCAAGTTCAACCGCTTCCTCATAATGATACAAAGCCGTTTTATAAGCATTCTGTTTCTTGTATAATTCAGAAAGACGTTTATGGGCATCAACGGTAGACGTTTTTAAGCCGTAAGTTTCAGAGATTTCCAAGCCTTTCTTGAGATTCTCTTCGGCCGCTTTATACATCTGCAGTTCATTTTGAACCCATCCCAAATTGATATAGGCATAGGAAATATAAAATTGATCGCCTAACAGGAGTGCTTTCTTCAACCCTTTTTCAATGATAATTTTGGCATCATTGTATTTTTTTTGCTTGATATAAACCTGACCGATACTGGTGTAACAAATAACACGTCCAACTTCTGAATTTATTTGCTCATTATAATTTAAAGAACGTTGATAGTTTTCTAGCGCGAGATCTAAAAACCCTTTGGCCTCATCAGCATATCCTAAATTATGATAATTTATGGCCAGCCCCAGCCTATTGCCTGATTTCTTCTCTATAACCAATGATTTCTCAAATTGTTCTATCGCTAAGTCATACTGTTTTAAGGTTAAATAAATATTGCCCATACTGTTTTGAGAAACGGCTATGCTCGATTGTAGTTCTTGCGTCTGATGTTCAACTGAATTTGCAATGTCAAGGGCTTTTTTATGATAATCTAGCGCTGGTTTTATGAGGTCCATCCTGCGGTAAACCACTCCAATCATATTGAGACTAATCACCTCCAACTGAATATTATGGGCTTGTTGCGCGCGTTTTTCAGCCTTAAGATGCAACTCGAGAGCAGCATCGTAAGCTGAAATATTTCTGTAGATTTCTCCTAATTTATTGAGCGCATAACTCTCAACTTCTAAAGCATTGGCAGCTTTAGATTTCAAAATTAAGTCCTTTAAAACCAAGCTATCATTGTCAAATCTCGATAATAAAGAATCGATAGTTTCGTATGTTTTTGGCCAGGAATTTTGTAGATTTCTCAAGGCGCTCTCATCATCTTTTGTAGTTTCATTCTGCGCACTAAGCGGAGCCATCGTACAAAAAAACAGCAGCGCCAAAACTCCAGCCCTATAAGGCCATTGTGTAGATGCTATTTGTTTAAGGGAAATAAATTGCATATCGTTTATAACTTCTCTAAAAAGTCTGATTTTCGTTGTCGTGCCACCGGAATTCTATGGTTTGATTCCATAATGACGTAGCCTTCACCTTTAATAAATTCTTTGATCTTTTTTAAGTTGATGATGTAAGAATTATGAATTCTAAAGAACTGGTTCTCGGGCAAGATGACATTCATTTCTTTCAACTTCTTGGTAATTACAATTTTCTGTGAATTTTCCATAATGATGGTACAATAATTACCGTCAGATTCTACAAACAAAATATCTTCCACATCCAAAAAAATAAGTTTACCATCCGTATTAATGGTGATTTTCTTTCGATTGAATTTTTCGTTAAAACCAAGTAGGACTTCCTCAATTTTACTAGAATTTGCAAGTTTAAAATTATACTTTTTAACCTTTTTTATCGTTTCCTGCAAGTCATCAGAATCTATGGGCTTTAGCAAATAGTCAATGGCTTCATGTTTTAACGCTTTTATTGCAAATTCATTATACGCTGTAGTAATTACCACTGCAAAATCCTTATTGGTAAGTTTCCCTAAAAACTGGAAGCCATCCATTGTTGGCATTTGAATGTCCAAAAACAGACAATCCAACATGTTATGATCAATATAGTCAATAGCATCTTCAGGGCTAGTGAATGTTTTGATAACCTCAATATCTTCACTAAAATTAGAGAGTTCCCATCTGAGACTTTGGATAGCCTTAGGTTCATCGTCAACAATTACAGCTTTTACCATCCTTTAAATATAATACTATTAAGAATGACATGTAAACAAATATGTATGATTAGCAGGGTTTGATGTATAACGTGTACGCTACAGAAACTATTTTAAGAGTAAGCGCTTTTTATTAACAACCAATTTTGGTAAGAACCACCAACTATACATTTTTTCATACCAACCATACAAACCTTCTTCATTGTACGCTTAAAATTTAAGATCTTAGATTAGGGATTTATTTTACCTAAAATAAAAAGTGATCGTGGGGATTCACTTTAGATTAAATGCTATTAATCGTTAAAAGTCAGAGTTTGTCTCTGACTTTTTTTTAACCAACCGATAATTTTGTTAGCTTTTAATTCAGAAAAGGCAAAAGTTGCTTTAATTATTTGCATAAGAAGGAGCATTTAAATTGTGCTCTTTTTTTGTGTCTCTCTAACACGCTGACGCATCCTCATCAAACTACAAACGAATCGAAGAACTTTCTAAGATTGCAATTGCAGACGATAACTGTATAAACAAAAGCCAAGATGCTAAAACCACGGTTGCATTTACTCAAGAAATTGCTGATGCAGAACTGATGAATACCGAAGAAATTATAGTTTTTGCAAACCAATAAGAATGAATAAAAAGCATTCCCCTTTACATATTTTGAGGGACGCTTTTTCGAGGTTCAGCATGTATAAACCTAAAATGTAAAACTCCCATAATTGTTAAACCTTTTTATCTGATACTCATAGAACTTCATTAAATTTGCACTTCAATTTTTCATACTATGTACAGAAGTCACAACTGTGGTGAGTTAAGAGCATCACATATCAATACCGAAGTTACCTTATCAGGATGGGTTCAAAAAAGTCGCGACAAAGGGTTTGTACTTTGGGTAGATTTACGCGACCGTTACGGGATTACGCAACTTGTATTTGATGAGGAGCGCACGCCAAAAGCCTTGATGGAACAAGCGCAAAATTTAGGACGTGAATTTGTTATTCAAGTTAAAGGAACTGTTATTGAGCGCACCTCCAAAAATGCCAACATTGCCACTGGTGATATTGAAATTTTGGTTTCTGAACTGACCCTATTAAATTCGGCACTTCTCCCTCCTTTTACGATTGAAGATGACACTGACGGTGGCGAAGAACTCCGCATGAAATACCGTTACTTAGACATCCGAAGAAATCCTGTTAAAAACAATTTGATCTTTAGAGCCAAAGTAGCGCAAGAAGTTCGCAATTATTTATCCAATGAAGGTTTTATAGAAGTTGAAACACCATACTTAATCAAATCCACACCAGAAGGGGCACGCGATTTTGTGGTGCCAAGCCGTATGAATGCAGGGCAGTTTTATGCACTTCCACAGAGTCCGCAAACCTTTAAACAACTGTTGATGGTAGGTGGCATGGACAAATATTTCCAAATTGTGAAATGCTTTAGGGATGAAGATTTACGTGCCGACAGGCAGCCAGAGTTTACGCAAATTGACTGTGAAATGGCGTTTGTTGAACAAGAAGATATCTTGAATGCGTTTGAAGGCTTGACCCGTCATTTATTAAAAGAAGTGAATGGGGTGGAAATTGATAAATTCCCACGCATGACGTATGACGAAGCCATGCAAAAGTATGGTAATGACAAACCAGACATCCGGTTCGGAATGGAATTTGGCGAGTTAAACGAGGTCACTCAACACAAAGATTTTGCAGTGTTCAACTCGGCCGAATTGGTTGTTGGAATTGCAGTACCCGGCGGAAACGCTTATACACGTAAAGAAATTGACCAATTGATTGATTGGGTAAAGCGTCCGCAAATTGGTGCCCTAGGCATGATTTACGCACGTTATAATGACGATGGCAGCTTTAAATCGTCAGTGGATAAATTTTATGATCAAGAAGATTTAGCCACATGGGCTGAACTAACCGGTGCAAAGCCAGGAGATTTGATTTGTGTGCTTTCAGGAAATACCCATAAAGTAAGAACACAGTTAAGTGCCTTACGTATGGAATTGGCAACGCGATTAGGCTTGCGTAATCCTAAGGAATTTGCACCATTGTGGGTAGTGGATTTTCCGTTGTTGGAATGGGATGAAGACACCAACCGTTACCACGCCATGCACCATCCGTTTACCTCACCAAAACCAGGACAATTGGAATTGTTGGATACAGATCCGGGAGCGGTAAAAGCCAACGCATATGATTTGGTATTGAACGGGAATGAAATTGGGGGCGGCTCTATCAGAATTCACGATAAAAAGACCCAAGCTTTAATGTTTGATTATTTAGGATTCACTCCTGAAGAAGCCAAAGCACAATTCGGGTTCTTAATGGATGCCTTCCAATATGGTGCACCGCCACACGGTGGATTGGCTTTTGGACTGGACAGATTGGTCGCTATTTTGGGCGGACAGGAAACCATTCGCGATTTTATTGCGTTCCCAAAAAACAACAATGGTCGCGATGTCATGATTGACGCTCCTGCACCAATTGACGATAAACAACTAGAGGAACTAAGTTTAAGACTTAAGCTCAAATCTTAGTAAAATTTAAACCTTGTCCCGATAACCATCGGGACAAATTTTTTAGTAGATTTAAAAATGCCTAAACGACCACTTTTTAAGCAGCTCTTAATTTGGAGAGCTAGATACATTTCCCACAACCAGTTTGTGGTTATCTTAAGTATTTTGGTGGGTTTCACCTCAGGTGTTGGTGCGGTTGTTTTAAAAAACCTGACGCATTTTATCCAACATATCATGGAAGGGCAATTGGTACGGTATTACCATGAAGCTTTCTATTTTCTATTTCCCATTTTGGGCCTGACCTTAGTGTACCTCATCATGAAATATGTCATCAGGCATAGGGTAAGTCACGGGATTCCTTCAACGCTTTTTTCGATCTCAAAGCGTAAAGGCATCATGAAACGCTATCAAATGTTTGGGTCTATTTTAACTGCACCGCTCACCGTGGGTTTTGGAGGTTCTGTAGGGCTGGAAGGCCCCACGGTGGCTACTGGGGCAGCCATAAGTTCAAATATTGCACGGCTATTTCACGTCAATCAAACCACGCGGAATTTATTGATTGGGTGCGCCGCGGCGGGAGCTATGTCCTCCATTTTTAAAGCCCCCATTGCAGCCATTATTTTTGCTATAGAAGTATTCAGTTTAGATTTAACCATTGCCTCCATGTTGCCGTTGTTAATGGCGTCATTGTCTGCTATTTTGACCTCTTATTTTTTTCTTGGTAATGATGTGCTACTACCCTTCAGCCTCGAAGAAGGCTTTAAATTATCTGATGCGCCGTTTTACTTGCTCTTAGGAGTTGTCGCTGCATTTACGTCCATTTATTTTACTGAGGTTTATGATCGCATACAACGGTTATTTGATCGTATTGACTCGCCCATTAAAAAACTGGTGATTGGAGGTTCTCTTTTGGGCATGTTAATTTATTTTATTCCTCCCTTATACGGTGAAGGCTTTGAGGTTATTAACAATTTAATTGCGGGGAACCATCAAAAAGCCATTCAGAATAATTTTTTAAATCTCAATTTAGAGAACATTTGGGTGGTGATTTTACTTTTGGCAGGCTTGGTGTTTTTTAAAATTATTGCCAGCGCACTTACCTTTGGAGCTGGGGGTGTTGGAGGTATTTTTGCACCAACATTATTTATGGGCAGCATTATGGGCAACTGTGTTGCAAAACTTATCAATCACAGTGGATTTACAAATTATCCCGTCTCAGAAAGTAATTTTACGCTGGTTGGCATGGCGGGCTTAATGGCCGGCGTATTACACGCACCCTTAACCGCTATTTTCTTGATTGCCGAAGTCACCGGCGGCTATGAATTATTTATACCGCTGATGCTTACGGCAGCCATATCCTTCGGCATTACGAAATATTTTCACCCACATTCCGTTTACACAATGGAGTTGGGCCGAAAAGGAGAGCTCATTACCCATGATAAGGATCATGCAGTGTTGACATTGATGGATATCAATAAAGTTGTGGAAACAAATTTTATTAAAATTACCACCACAATGACTTTGGGCGATATTGTGCACGAGGCGGTAATCAAATCGAATCGCAATATATTTCCGGTGGTAGACGCCAAATCCAATATATTAAAAGGGATCATTTTGCTGGACGACATCCGCCCAATTATGTTTGACCCCACGCTCTATTCTGAAGTATTTGCCCGTGATGTTATGCAAGCACCACCAGACACCATCGACATTAAGAAAGACAAAATGACTGAAATCATGAAAAAATTTCAAGATAGCAATGCGTGGAACCTGCCCGTAGTAGATGACGGGATTTATGTGGGGTTTATCTCCAAATCAAAACTGCTCACCATGTACCGTCGTAAATTAATTAACATCACACAATAATGAAATATCTAATAATTGTATTGGTAATCCTCACCATAGGCAGTATTGCTGCCGGATTTATTTTTGAGACTGCATATTCCCAAAAAATGATTGGTTTTGGAACTGTGGGATTGTTTCTTGTAGTGTTTCCGTTATTCACCTATCACCGTTGGAAGGACAGAAATTTCAAAGATTATATGCTCACTAAAGAGAATTTAGACAAGATGCGCAACAAAGAAAAAAATAAGTTCTAGTTTAAATTGCGCTTTTCAATAAAAAAGCGTTTCAACAATTGCGCTGATTCTTCTTCCAACACGCCACCAACCATGACGGTCTTAGGATGCAGCTTTGTATGTAGAGCAATGCAACCGCGTTCAGGATCTCTGGCGCCATACACAATTCGGCTAATCTGACTCCAATAAAGCGCTCCAGCACACATTTGGCATGGCTCTAAGGTGACATAAAGCGTGCAGTTAATAAGATATTTCCCGCCTAAAAAATTGGCAGCTGCTGTAATGGCTTGCATCTCAGCATGAGCCGTTACATCATTGAGTAATTCAGTTAAATTATGTGCTCGTGCAATGATTCTATTATCAATTACAATCAGGGCGCCCACAGGAATTTCGCCTTTATCAAAAGCAATTTCAGCTTCCTGCAAAGCTTTTTTCATAAAATAGACATCGTCAAAAGGATTTTCCACAAGGCAATCTTCAAAGGTTAAAAATCAAAAATACAATTTCAAATGCTACATTTGTAGTCAGATGAAAAATATATTGGACCATATCCATTCACCTTCAGATTTAAGAGCTTTAAATCAGGAAGACCTACCGCAACTAGCCAAAAACCTACGCAACTTCATTATTGATATCGTAGCCACAAAAGAAGGACATTTAGGCGCTAGTTTGGGTGTGATAGAGCTGACCATTGCTTTGCATTATGTGTTTAATACGCCCGAAGATTTATTGGTTTGGGATGTGGGACATCAAGCCTACGGACATAAGATTTTGACAGGGAGAAAAGATAATTTTCATACCAACAGACAGCTTGGGGGCATCAGCGGTTTCCCTAAACGGGATGAAAGTACATATGACACTTTTGGCGTAGGCCACTCCTCCACCTCTATTTCTGCAGCTTTAGGAATGGCCATTGCCTCCCAATTAAAAGGTGAAGACAAACATCACGTGGCGATCATTGGCGATGCGTCTATTGCGAGTGGGATGGCTTTTGAAGGTCTTAATCACGCAGGCGTTACCGATGCCAATTTGCTCGTCATCCTTAATGATAATGCGATTGGTATCGACCCGAGTGTTGGTGCTTTAAAGCAGTATTTAACCAACGTCAAAAAAGGCACCGAAAAACAGGATAACATTTTTGAAGCATTAAACTTTGATTATACGGGCCCAATTGATGGTCATGATTTGGATGCCATCATATTGGAATTAAACCGATTGAAATCTGTTAAAGGCCCTAAATTTTTGCACGTCATCACCACCAAAGGAAAAGGCTTAAAACAAGCGGAAGAAAATCAGGTGACGTATCACGCACCAGGAAAATTCGATTCGCTTACGGGGGAATTAATTGCAAAATCAGCATCGTCACTTACGAAGTTTCAGGATGTTTTTGGATTGACCTTGGTAGAATTGGCTGAACAAAATCCGAAGATTGTAGGCATTACACCCGCAATGCCAACCGGAAGTTCTTTAAAATTCATGATGGCTCAAATGCCGGATCGAGCTATTGATGTAGGTATTGCTGAACAACACGCGGTAACACTTTCAGCAGGAATGGCCACACAGGGTATGGTGGTGTTTTGCAACATCTATTCTACGTTTTTACAACGCGCCTATGATCAGGTCATTCATGACGTGGCGTTGCAGAATTTACCGGTTATTTTTTGTTTGGATCGTGCAGGTTTGGTAGGTGAAGACGGTGCTACCCATCACGGGGTGTTTGATTTGGCGTATTTACGGTGCATTCCTAAGCTCATCATTATGGCACCTCGTGACGAACGGGAGTTACGCAACATCATGTACACGGCACAATTGGGTCTCGATCACCCTATCGCCATCAGATATCCGCGTGGGTATGGATCGGTCGCAGATTGGAAACAGCCGTTTGAAAAATTAGCTATTGGCAAGGGTGAAATCCTTAAAGAAGGAAAAGATATTGCGGTGTTGACCGTAGGATTCATCGCAGAAAACGCAAAAGAAGGCATTTTAAATGTGAGCAATTCACGGGATATTGCCCATTACGACCTGCGTTTTATAAAACCTTTGGACGAAGCATTGTTGCACGACATCTTTACAACCGTTAAATATATTGTCACCATTGAGGATGGCACGGTAAAAGGCGGATTTGGATCAGCCATTCTAGAATTTGCTGCGGAACACGACTACCATCTTCCTATAAAAGTGCTCGGTATTCCTGATGCGTTTATTGAACAAGGTTCGGTAAAACAATTACAAGAATTATCGCAGCTAGATGCTGATTATATCTCTAAAACTTTAGAAGCAGCATTAGCTCGAATCCAGGACATCTAATTAAAAATGCGTCCCTTGGAGTTTTTTATGCGTCATAATGGCTTTGCTGTCTGAAAATTTTGCCACATAATTACAAATACCCAACAAGCTGTGATAGATATTTTCTTGATTCAAATCTAAAGTTTTGGGGAAAATCTTAAGAATTGATTTGTTATAACTGCCTAAGGTGCCTTGATGGTGATTTAAAATCGTGTCCGTAAACACGTCTAAAATGCCATCAATAATTTTAAATCCGGCGATTTCTTTATCCACCACTTCAGCCGATTGATAGACTTTTTCAACACTCACTTTAATAATGTCTTTAATTTGAGCCTGATATTTAGACACATCCATCAATGTTTTTTCAAAAGTGCCGTTCAGGATATCTTCTTCGTGTTTCATAAACAATTCTACAGCTTCATTAATTAAGGTACTAATAGCCAAGGCGCGCAAATAACTGATGCGGTCTTCCGTATTGGACAACGCATGGTAGTTGTTCGTATTAATCGTATCTCTTACCAATTTGATTAGGTATTCTAAAGCGTATTCTTCATCAATCAATCCCAAGTTGATCCCATCTTCAAAATCGATAATGGTGTAACAAATATCATCGGCAGCTTCTACTAAAAAAGCTAATGGATGTCTGGAATAGCTCAAATCTTCAGCATTCCCACGATTGATGAGTCCAAGTTCTTGTGCCACGTCTTCAAAAGCATTTTTCTCACTTTGAAAAAAGCCATATTTTTTATCCGCAATATGTGTGGTTGGTTTTTTTGGCAAAGATTCTTTAGGGTATTTTGTAAACGCACCAAGGGTGGCGTAGCTCAAACGTAAACCGCCTAATCGTCCAACACGACTTTCGGTCAATATTTTAAAACCGTTGGCGTTGCCTTCAAAATCACATAAATCTTGATATTCTTTATCGGTTAATTGCGACTTAAACTGCTTGCCTTTGCCGTTATTAAAAAATTCGCCAATCGCTTTCTCTCCAGAGTGACCAAAAGGCGGGTTTCCAATATCATGCGCCAAAGCTGCCGCGGCTACAATGGCACCAAAGTCGTTAGCTTGATAGCCGTGAATATTTTGAAGATGCGGATATTTAGCCAATACTTTCTGACCCACACGTCTTCCTAAACTTCTGCCTACCACGCTCACTTCCAAACTATGCGTCAATCGGGTGTGTACAAAATCAGTCTGCGACATCGGAATGACCTGGGTTTTATCTTGAAGACTTCTGAATTCTGAAGAGAAAATGATTCGATCATAGTCCACTTCAAAGCCTAAACGTGTTTCATCCTGTTCTTTTCTGATACGTTTGTGTGTATCTCCAAATCGTTTTAATGATAATAATTGTTCCCAGTTCATAGTAATGCTTTAAGCGCACGCAAGATACATTTTTCAATGTTAAATTTAGATCACCTATTTGTAATAATTCACCTAAAACTAACATAAACCTAACTTTTATATGACCTAGGTTTAATACTGAGGTAACACAGTTTTTACACAATGTCGCTTTCTTTGTAAAAAAAATTTAAACTTTAAATCAAACAATCCTAAATTAAAAAAATCATGAAAAAATTCTATTACTTGGCGATATCGATTTTAGCGTTAAATTTTGCTACAAGTTGTGCTGATAACGATGTCATATCAAATGATGATGATGGAGGTGAAACTGGAGATATTATCACTAAAACAGGAATACTTACTGCAGATGAAACTTGGACTGCTAACAATATTTATGTTTTATCAGGAAAAGTTGTAGTCGATGAAGGTGTCACGCTTACCATCAACAAAGGTACAATTATTAAGGGAGCTGAGGGACAGTTATCTTTGGCTTCGGCTTTAGTGATTGACCAAGGCGGCAAATTAATGGCTGAAGGTACGGCACAAGAACCAATTATCTTCACTTCTATATTAGATGATATCCAAGTAGGACAAACAAGAGGTTCAAATTTAACGATGGCTAACTCAGGTTTATGGGGTGGTGTAATTGTTTTAGGAAAAGCGCCTATATCTGTAAGTGGTGATATTCAGACAAACCGTATTGAAGGTCTTCCTGCTACCGAAAGTTATGGTGAATATGGTGGGAACGTTTCAAATGACAACTCTGGTGTGTTAAAATATATTTCTATCCGCCATGGTGGAATATCTATTGCAACTGATAACGAAATTAATGGTTTAACCTTAGGTGGTGTTGGTTCAAGTACTGTTATTGATAACATTGAAGTAGTTGCTAACCAAGATGATTCTATTGAATGGTTTGGAGGCACTGTTAATGTATCAAATGTATTAACATACGGTCAAGGTGATGATGGTTTAGATGCTGATGAGGCTTGGTCTGGTACAATTAACAACGCTTTGGTAATTTTGGGTGCTGACTCTGATTCAGCTTTAGAGCTTGATGGCCCTGCTGGTTCTTCAGCAACTGAAGGTGGTTATACCATTCAAAATGTCACCATCATTGGTGACGCTGGCGGTACTTCAAAATATGCTGATTTAAGAGATGGTCTTATAGCCAACATGAACAATATTTTGGCCTATGGTTTCTCTGCTACAGCAACTGTAAAAGTAAACGGAGCAGATTCTCAAACAGAATTGACAAATGGAAGAATCGCATTTTCTAAATGGGAAATCGTACTTCCTTCTGGTGTTACTCTACCAAGCATCATTACCGGTGCCTTACCAGGCGACGAAGCTAAATTTTTAAATAATGCTACAGCAATCGCCTCTCCAAGTGTTGCCACTGTTGGTGCAAATACTACCGTATTTTCATGGACGTATGCAGCGTATTTAAATGCCTTTTAATTAAAAAATAACAGATCACAAATAAATGTCCATTAGCCCTAAAAGGCCATGGACATTTTATTCATTTATAAAATTAGTTTACACAAATTAGCCATAATGTTAAAAAAATCAATTCTTACAGTCATATGTTTATTGGCTTTACAATTTGTAAATGCACAAACAGGGAAGATTACAGGTAAAATTTTAGATGGGGAATATAATGATGTGCTACCATTTGCAAATGTTTTAATAAAAGGGACTGAAAAAGGAACCACATCAGATTTTGATGGCAATTATACTTTAGAACTTGAAGAAGAAGGTTCTTATACCTTGCTTTTCTCATTTGTTGGTTATGAGTCCAAAGAAGTAACAGGTGTTATTATTAAAAATGGAGGTGTAACAGAACTAACCGTTACAATTAGTCCATCAACTGCGTCATTGGATGAAGTTGTGATTACAACTACGGCCAGAAGAAATTCTGAACAATCGGTTTTGAATTTACAAAAAAATTCTGCCACCCTTATGGATGGTTTATCTATTGAAAGTATCAATAAAATTGGTGCCAGTAGTATAGCATCTGCAATTAAGAGCGTTCCAGGTGTTTCTGTCCAAGATGGTAAATACGTATTTGTTCGTGGTTTAGGTGACCGCTATACCAAATCTGTCCTGAATGGAATGGATATACCGGGATTAGACCCTGATAAAAACACCATCCAAATGGATATATTTCCAACTAATATTCTTGAGAATATTTTGGTAATCAAATCTGCTTCTGCCCAATTACCTGCTGACTTTACCGGTGGTGTGGTTGATATTATCACCAAAGATTTCCCTACAAAGAAGCAAATGCGTGTGTCATTTTCTGGAGGGTTCAATCCAAGTATGCACTTTAAGGATAACTATTTGAGTTATGAAGGTGGTAACACAGATTTTTTAGGGTTTGATGATGGCACAAGAAGATTACCATTGGCAACGGACTTAAAAATTCCTAATCCTGCTGCTCAAAAAAACGGTATATTAGACAACGTTACGCGCGCCTTTAATCCCACTTTAGCCACTGAAAGAACTTCTAGTATGCCTGACTTTAGTTTTGGTTTTAATTACGGTAATCAATTTGACGTAGGCGAAAATAAATTAGGGGTTATTGCATCTCTGGACTATAAGAATACAACAACATTTTATGAAGGGTTTGAAAACGGGATCTATCAAAAGCCGGAAGAACGTGACCAATACGAATTGCGTTTTGACAGACGTCAAATAGGAGATTATGGCTCTAATAATGTGTTGGCATCTTTACTGACAGGAGTTACCTACAAAACTTCAAAGTCAAAGTATAGTCTGAATGTTTTACATATTCAAAATGGTGAAAGTAGAGCGGCTTTATTTGATCAAACTACTGAAATCTCAAATTCTATTGATGTGGTCAAAGACAACTTAGAATATACTGAGCGTTCAGTATCAAATTTACTATTTTCAGGAAAACACAGCAATGAGGATGCCTCTTTTACAACTGAATGGAAAATAGCACCCACCTCATCAAGAGTAAATGATAAGGATGTAAGATTAACCACGTTTATCAAAGAACCAAATGGAGGTTTCACCATTAGTTCTGATGCAGGTTTCCCAAATAGAATTTGGAGAGATTTAAATGAAGTTAATCTTGTTGGAAAAGTTGACTTTACCAAAAAATATGATTTATTTAATAAAAAAGCATCCTTAAAATTTGGTGGATTATATAGCTACAAACAACGTGATTATTCAATTTACAGTTATGAAATTGCATTCTTGAACTTAAGCCCAACGGTGTTTGGAGGCAATCCAAATGCCATTTTAACCGATGAGACTATTTGGACTCCTCAGACAAATTCTGGGTCATATATTCGTGGAAACTTTGAACCAGCAAATTCTTTTGATGCAAATCAGAATACCACAGCTGCATACATTTCCAACGAATTTAAAATAGGTGATAAATTAAGAACTATCATAGGCCTAAGAGCAGAATATTTTACAAGTTTTTTTACTGGTCAAAACAATACAGGAAGTGAAATTTTAAATAATGAACAATTATTGGATGAGTTAGACTTCTTTCCATCTGCTAACTTAATTTATGAGTTTGATGAAGATACAAACTTTAGAGTATCATACTCAAAAACGACAGCGAGACCGAGTTTTAAAGAAAATTCTTTAGTACAAATTTCTGACTTATTGACGGGTACACTTTTCCTCGGAAATATAGATTTAGTGCCATCATATATAGATAATTTCGACTTCAGATTTGAAGTATTCGGGGAAGAATCTCAAATGTTCGCTGTTAGTAGCTTCTATAAAAGTTTCAAAGATCCCGTTGAGCTGGTGGCTTTTTCGGTAACTGCACCAAACCAATTCACACCAAGAAATTCTAAGTCTGCTAAAGTTTATGGATTGGAATTTGAAGTAAGAAAGAATTTTGGATTTATAACCGAAGGACTAAAAGATTTGAGTCTCAATGTAAATGTGTCCATTATTGAATCAAAAATTAAAATGGCTAAGGGTGAAGATCAAGAATTTGATTCTAGACAAGCTTTTGCACGTGATGGTGAAACTATTGATGATACGAGACATTTACAAGGGCAATCGCCATTTTTGGTGAATGCAGGATTAAACTATAATAACCAAACGATAGGTTTTGAAACGGGTTTATTCTACAATGTGCAAGGTAAAACTTTAGAAGTTGTAGGATTTGGAAAAAATCCAGATGTGTTCGTTCAACCTTTTAATAGTTTAAATTTTAATTTATCCAAAACCTTTGGAAAAGATAAAAATTCTTCCATTAGCCTTAAAGTAGATAATATCTTAGATTCAAAAAAAGAGAGCTCCTATGAATCTTTCAGTGCTGAAAAAGCGCGATTCTCATTTAGACAACCTGGAACTGCGTTTTCAATTGGATATAGTTTAAATTTCTAAAGTGCATCCAAATTGTTATAAATAAAAAAAGCATCCAAATTGGATGCTTTTCTATTCTTTAACACGTACATAATGATCAGTTGCGGACAGCAACGGAGCTTTTTTCATTCCATTGGACTACTTTTGCAATTGCATTTTGTTTATAATCTACTTCTTTTAAGGTTTCATCATTCCAATAAAACCACTTGCCGACTTTTTTTCCATTATCATAATTAGCTGCAACAATTTTATTGCCTTCTGTGTCATAACTCAACCACTCGCCCTGAAGTTTACCATCCAAAGTGTAAGCACCTGTTTGGCTTACAACGCCATTGTCATGGTAATAAGTAACTTCAATAACTTTTGCTTTTTCATTGAGCTTTAAGTCTCTTTTCTGTTGTGAAAAAGAGGTCACAGTAATCAATAAGGCAAATAAAAATAAAATTTGCTTTCTCATAATTATGGGTTTTACATTACTATATGTAAATATAAGGTTTATTAACGTTAAAACAATGTTTAGGTAACATTAAATTAACATTAAATTAATTTTAATCTTATAATTATTTATTTTTCAGATAGTTAACCATGTTTGTTAAATAAGTCATTTGTTAATGATAAATTGACATTTACAAGAGAATAAAAGCTGAAATTTGTTTGTGTCTATAGACATCCACAATTAGTATTTCATATAATCTATTAGTTTTTGTCGACTACATTATCGTGAATGCTGATGACTGCCTTTGGCCAAGGCAGTTTTTTTTTGTGAAAACTCTTTTTTGAAGAAGGTCTTGATCTCGTTGGAGATGATGGAAATAATCCAACAGATTCATGTATTGTGAGCAGAATTTTAAATATAGAAATAGCCGCGGGTAATGAGTAATTTACGCAATACGAACTTATGGGTGGACCATACAATAATTTAACTTAACAATTGATCATAAAAAAGAAGCTAAATGTAGCTCCTTTTTTATGCTATTTAAAATTCGGTGATTAGTGAACCAAAATCTTCTTGACGACTGTTTTTAAACCATCTGAGATATTGATTAAATACATTCCAGACTGTACAGCATCCAGTCGGATGACTTCTCTAAAATTAGCTGTATTGTCAAAACGATTTCCAAATACTCTACGCCCTCTCATATCAAACACCTCAATGCTGATATCTTCTTCTGAAGTAGATTGCAACTTTACCGTAAATTCACCATTATTTGGGTTCGGAAAAAGTCCAAAAGCAAGAAAATTTCTTCCTTCAATGACTAAAGGTCGTGCAAGGCACAGCTGGAGTGTAAACTCATTGATAGTTCCGCCATCAGTATCAAAAAGATCAACCACTTTCAGGGTCCAAGTTCCGGCAGACAGTTCGCCATTTAAAACAGACAAATCTCCCTCAGGGATATAAGACCCTGTAAAAGGGGCCGTACCTTTTGTTATAGAATCTGTTGCCTGCTGATCAAAAATAGTATTAACGTAATTTTTAGCTTCATTCACACCATTTTCACGGGATAAAACCACCGTGGTGCCCTGAGGACTTACTAGAAAAAGTTCTAAATCTTTCACCCATTCATGTTGTATATTGACTTTGACATTCACATCCGTTACTGGCAAACTCTCTGTTACCGTAATGGATGAAGTGTATGTTCCTCTTTTGTCTGCCAAAATAACAATTGGGGTATCTGTTGCTTTTAACGCATCCACACAAGTAGAAACGCCAGTAGAAAAGGTATATATGGAAGAAACAGTCCTTCCTGAACATCTATTCACTCCAGTAACTCTCCAATAATACACAGTTTCTAAGTCTAAAACGGTTGCATAAGAGTTGGCAGTCAGTGTTTGCGCGTCTACAATAGTTTTGAAATTACTGTTTGTTGAAATTTCTAAGAGATACTCTTCTGCATTAAAATCTTCTGCCCATGTAAATTCTATATCACGGTAAAGTCCGGAGGCACCATTAAGAGGTGTTAGTAAAACAATTGGTGCAATTACTTTATTATAGACGGTCAGTTGTAAATCAGAGCTATTTGTGATGGCACCCGATGTTCCTACTGCTGAAAATTCGTAATTTCCTGGTACAAGTGCACCAATTCCAGTAATGGTCATCGTTACCGAGGTGCCATTGGCACTTGCGGATGCTGGACTGAAAGTTGCTGTTGTTCCTGATGGTAAATTTGTAGCAGAAAATACAGTGCTTCCAGTATAGCCTTGATAAGTATTGTATGTAAACTTATAAACTGCGTTTTCGGGTTGACAAACCGTCATTGTCGTTGGAGAGAAATTTAATAGATAATCTACGCCGATGATCTTAAAATTAGACGTGTTGAGATTGTAAAAAATATGCCCTGCACCTTCCACCATAATTCGAGCACGATTGGTCTCAGTGCCCGCGGGAACCATAATTTCATGAACCCCGTCATTAGACACGTTAGCGGCCAAGATATAAGGAAAAGTAGTACCCCCATCAATAGATAATTTTATATTGACAGTTGGTGCAGAGATGGGAGCTACGTTGGTATTGGCAACGTCCCAAGTAATTTTTTTTATGGCGCCAATTTCCCAAGGGATGCTATCGTTTTGAGAAGTTACTTTAAAAGGCCCTGGAGCATCCACCGTATTCACGGTAATGACATCAACATCTGTTTGCCCTCCTCTAGTGTCATTGTCTCTCACAGTAAATGCAAAAGTCATGGTTCTTTCTATTGACGGTAATTTCTCCCAGGTTGTTGATGTGCCGTCATTGACCAATACATCTTCAAATTTTGGTATAAATCTTACAGGACTGGTTGAGGGTTGGACAGACCGTACTATCGGGCCAAATTCAGTTGTCTCTGTTGCTCTTCCAGCCTCCCCTAGGTCAAATTGCTCCCAAGTATAGGTGTGTGATTTTGTCCCGTCAACATCAGTAGAAGATCCCGTCAATTTATAAGGCGTTGAAATTGGAATAGTATAGGAAGCACCTGCCATTGCTGTTGGTGCGGAATTCCCTGTAGAGGTTAAAACAGCACAGGTACTATTGCCTTGGGTTATATTGGTCCAAATTTGCTGAAGACTAATCTGGTGAAAGTACTTATCACTATTGCGTTCTACGTTTTGAGGAGCGCACAGCCCCGCATAAGCCATAATGGTGGAACCGCTTCCTGGTTCATAAGCCGAATCATTAGACCTATTTCCCAAACATTCACCCACTGAACCGTTAAACGTATGGGTAGCGCCAAATTGATGACCCATTTCATGGGCAACATAATCAATGTCATAAGGATCACCAATAGGTTTTGAAAGCCCCGTGGTGCCTCCTCCTTTTGAGTTGGTACAAACCCTGCCTAAATAGGCACTTCCTCCAGAACCGGTTGTAAATGTATGGCCTATATCATAGGAAGTTTCACCAATTTTACTATTAATAAGGTCGGTAATAGAACCGATATTGCCTTCGTTGGAAAAAATGCTGTTGTCAGAGGTAGAAATCAACAGGTTATTATTGGCTACCAAGGTCATTCTGATGGACAATTCTCTGTCATAAATACCATTTACCCTAGTCATGGTCGTATTGATTGCCGCTAAAGCAGAAGCAACCGTGCCACCATGGAAATTGGTATATTCAACACTGGTTCCTATGGCCAATCTAAAGGTACGTCTCATACCATCATTGGCATTCTTGACAGCAATTACAGTTTTGTCCAATTCAACCGGATTGGGAAGACCATCATCAATAACTCCACATTCAAATAAATTATCTGTTAAAGGAAGGGCGTTCCGTGAAAACGCTTCATAAGCGCCGTCAGTGGTATACGGATTGATAAATTGAGTAGCGTGAGAATTGGATAAGGTCATGGCGTGCAAACCCTGTGGAGAAATACTAAAATATATTACTGTGGCTGAATTTTTTAAACTATAGCCCACATAAGACCGAAGCTCAGGAAATTGTGACTGAAGTTCAGGATGCATTACTGAATATTCCATGATTCTAAAGGTCTCCATAGTCCCATCAGCATTAGGGAAAGCAAGAAGTGCTTTAGATAAGGTGCCTGAATCTCTAGGGGGAGTATTTTGCAAGTTCATTTTTACAACGTCCATGTTTAACTGATAGTAGGAGGCTGTTTCAGGAACCGATTGTTGAGGTAGTAGTTTATTATGAGAGATATCACCTTTAAATAGCTTTGTCCAAGGAGAATCGCTTTTTTGAGCATAGCTCATTGAAAAAGTGAAGATCAGTGTTAAAAACAAGGTTGTTTTTAAATATTTATTTTTCATTTCATTCCTTTTTACCACTATATTTAACGTTCTGAAAGTTACACTCAAATTAAATAACTTACAAAAATCTCTCCAAGTTTATGAGAACGGTCATTCTTATTATAGGATTAATCGCATTACCAATAGAGTTTTCATGTAAAAGCCATACCAACAATTTGAAAAACACTGAAAAATTAAATACAGTAACGCCCATATGCCCAGAGGATGGAAACTGCAGTTTTAAAAGTTCTCCAAACACTTCTGTTGTATTCAAAACCGACGAATTCGGTATTGGGTATCTTGAATATTTGGAAAAAGACACCACACTTTTAACTTTTGAATATCAGCGCACGGAGGCCCCAAACACTCTTGATGGCTATTATATTGAACGTCTGTATATAGAGCTGCCACCTGCTCTTCAAGCATTGACTTTGAAGGATAGTGCGCTGCAACAAGTCAATGTGCTTTTTGAACGGTTGTGTTATTGCAAAGGCGAAACGGGTATTTACCAAATTAATACGGGGACCTTGAATTTAACACCCTTAGAAAATGAACGTTTTCATTTGGAGCTTACGTTTACAACGACTGAAGTGCCCCACATCATTTCCAAAATAGAGGAAACTTTCAGCTTGAAAAAGCCTTAATGAAGCGGTTCTTATAAATTGTGATACCCTAAGATTCAATTCACCAGTACTAATTTTTTTTAAACCCTTAAATAGTTATTTTTACAAAAATAAACAACTTGAAGGTCATTACAGCAACAGAGCATTCTATCCCCAAAACACCATCAGTGGTTACTATTGGCACTTTTGACGGCGTCCATATTGGGCATCAAAAAATTATCAAAAAACTGACCACAAGGGCTGCTGAACAGAACCTTATTTCTGTTGTATTGACCTTTTTCCCACATCCTCGGATGGTTTTACAACACAATGCAAACATTAAACTTCTGAATACCATTGCTGAACGTAAAGAAATCTTATCGGCGTTGGGTCTGGACTATATTTTTGTACAAGAGTTCACCATGGCCTTTGCTGAGATGTCGGCACGTGAATTTGTAAAAAACGTATTGGTAGACCAACTTAATGTCAAGCATGTAATAATTGGTTATGACCATCATTTTGGTAAAAATAGAGCTGCTAATATTGATGATTTAAGAGTGTTTGGATCTGAGTTTGGATTTCAGGTTGAGGAAATTTCGGCACAGGATGTTGATGATGTGGCGGTCAGTTCTACCAAAATTAGAAATGCCCTAAACTCTGGTGATATTTTAACTGCTACAGCATTTTTGGGATATGATTACTACATCAATGGTACGGTGGTAAGGGGCAAAGGGTTTGGCAAAAAAATGGAATTCCCCACTGCAAACATTAGGGTTGATGAAGCTTATAAATTGATTCCCAAAAATGGGGTGTATATTATTTCTTCCATGTATAGGGACAAGATCATTTATGGCATGATGAATATTGGTATGAATCCAACTTTTGATGGCAATAAAAAAACCATTGAAGCCCACTTTTTTGATTTTAATGAAGACCTCTACGGTCAAAAAATAAGAATCAGCTTCTTGGACAGACTCAGGGACGAACGAAAATTTGAGTCGGTAGATGCGCTGATTGCCCAATTAAGACAAGACCGTACCAATGCCCAACAAATTATTGCCCAGCGCAATGTCTAGGCTGCTCTTTAAATATATCGATAACAGTGCACTCATCGTGTTCCGGATTATTTTTGGCTTTCTGATTATAATGGAAAGCGTTGGGGCTATTTACACGGGCTGGATCCGTCGCACCCTTATGGATCCTCAAGTAACATTTTCGTTTATTGGCTTCGAGTGGCTCCAACCCTTACCTGGCAATGGCATGTACTTCTATTACGGGGTTATGGGGCTTTGTGGGTTGTTCATCATGATCGGGTATAAGTACAGATGGAGCATGTTGGCGTTTACAATGCTTTGGACGGGGACGTATTTAATGCAAAAATCCTCCTACAACAACCACTACTATCTGTTGGTTCTTTTGAGCGCCATTATGGTATTTCAACCGGCTCATAAATATCTTTCTGTCGATGCGCGGTTAAATCCAAAAATCAAGATGATTTCCATGCCCAGTTGGTGTGCGTTGGTATTTATTCTTCAAATGTTTATTGTGTACACTTACGGCGCCATTGCAAAAATTTACCCAGATTGGTTAGACGCCTCAGTAGCTGAGATCTTAATGAAGAGCAAAAAAGATTACTTTTTGGTGGGCGAACTGCTGCAGCAAAGATGGACACATTACACCATTGCTTATGTGGGTATTTTATTTGATGCCCTAATTATCCCACTGTTATTGTGGAAACGCACTAGAAAATTTGCATTTTTTGCTTCTATTTTCTTTCATTTATTCAATTCCTTTGTATTTCAGATTGGCATCTTTCCCTACTTGTCATTAGCCTTTGCACTGTTCTTTTTCCCAACCACTACAATTCACCGTATTTTCTTAAAAAGGAAACCCTATTATGAGCAAGGGGAGGTCATTGTTCCAAATTATCATAAACCATTTATTGCCGTCTTTGTTATTTACTTTATAGTTCAGGTGACCTTGCCTTCGCGCCATTGGTTTATTAAGGACGATGTATTATGGACGGAAGAAGGACATCGGTTATCCTGGCGCATGATGCTCCGTGCAAAGAGCGGCCATACGACATTTAAGGTTGTCGATGCTAAAACCAATTTACAAATCCCTGTGCAAATAGAAGATTACTTGTCTCCAAAACAATTGCGATCTGTTAGCACAAAACCCGATGTGATCTGGCAATTTGCCCAACGTCTCAAACAAATTTTTGCAGACCAAGGTAGAGAGGTGAAAGTTTATGTAAATGCTTCCGTGAGAGTCAATGGTGGCGAACTAAAACAACTCATAGACCCGGAAGTGGATTTAGCCAATGAAAAATGGCATCCATTAAGGCACAGCAATTGGTTACTCCCATCTCAGGAAGAAAAACTGCCTAAGGAATAGTTCGTACTTATACTAAGCAGTTACCCTGAGAAAATTAGTTGAACTGTGCATTAAAGGCAATGCAGATGCCCTAAAATTTACTTATTTTTACCATCAAATTAAATAATTATGTTACAAGTACCATTTATTAGAGAAAACCGAGAAAAAGTGATTGAGGGCTTGAAAAAAAGAAACCTTGACGCTACACAAATGATTGATGACGTCATTGCACTTGATGAAACAAGACGACGTTTACAAACGGAATTGGACAACACCCTGGCAGAATCCAACGGTCTATCTAAAGAAATTGGAACCTTGTACAAATCAGGACAAGCAGATAAAGCAAATGCTTTAAAAGAACGAACAGTAGAGCTCAAAGAGACTTCAAAAACACTTGGCGACGACCTTAATACTACTGTTGAAAATTTAAGTCAATTGCTCTACAAACTTCCAAACGTGCCGCATACAAGCGTTCCTGCAGGAAGCACTGAAGATGATAATGAAGAAGTGTTCAAAAAAGGAGACATTCCAAAATTGCACGCCAACGCTATACCGCATTGGGAATTGGCAAAAAAATACGACATTATTGATTTTGAATTGGGCAACAAAATTACCGGAGCAGGGTTTCCTGTCTACAAAGGTAAAGGTGCAAGATTACAACGTGCTTTGATTGCCTATTTTTTAGATAAAAACACAGCTGCCGGATATACAGAGTACCAATTGCCACTGTTGGTCAATGAAGCATCAGGCTTTGGTACTGGCCAGTTACCAGATAAAGAGGGCCAAATGTACCACGTTACGGAAGACAACCTGTATCTGATCCCTACGGCTGAAGTTCCTGGAACCAATATTTTTAGAGATGAGCTGTTAAATGAATCTGAACTGCCAATTGGGATAACAGGCTACACGCCGTGTTTTAGACGTGAGGCTGGAAGTTATGGTGCTCACGTAAGAGGCTTAAACCGTTTACATCAATTTGATAAGGTTGAAATTTTACGTGTAGAGCATCCTGACAATTCTTACAAAGCCTTAGATGGTATGGTCGAGCACGTTAAAGGCATTTTAGACGAACTACAGCTACCTTACCGTATTTTGCGTTTATGTGGTGGGGACCTAGGTTTTACCTCAGCACTGACCTATGATTTTGAAGTGTTTTCTACAGCACAAGACCGTTGGTTAGAAATCTCTTCAGTGTCAAATTTTGAAACCTTTCAGGCCAACCGCTTAAAATTGCGATTTAAAAATGCTGAAGGCAAAAATGAATTGGCGCATACGCTCAACGGAAGTTCTTTAGCTTTACCCAGAGTTTTAGCTGGAATTTTAGAGAATTATCAAACAGAAAATGGCATCACAATTCCTGAAGTCTTAAGATCATATACAGGATTTGACAGCATCTAATTTGTAAGTAATATCTTATAATTTTTAGATGAAATACAAAAAAATGACGTTGTTCGACGAAAATATGGTCATATTTTTTGTTTTTCGATAAAATTTTTTCATGTTAGTGGTTCGAAATAGAAATTGACATCATATGAAAAATTTTATGCGCCTTTTAATACTCATCTCTTTGGTGGTATTAATGATTAAAGTTTTGATTTAGATAGCACATAAAACTCACTAATAAAGAAAACCACACAGGATAATTGAATCATTTTATATAATTAATGGTTAATAGCACATTTATTTTGATGGTAATGCCCAAACCAACGTTTGGGCTTTTCTTTTATTAAAACATTCACAATACCAAGATCCCTTAAGTGCTTATATTTACATAAATTAGTCTCATGAAAGCGTTTTTATGGGTGATTATCTTTGGTATGGGCTTTTTATCGTATTCACAAAACGATGAAGAACAACTGGCTGCGGACTATTACAAGCGTGGCGAATTCCAAAAAGCACTCCTTTCCTACCAAAAGCTCTATAAAGAACAGCCAGGCAATTACAACTATATTTTTCATTTGATTAAAACCTATCAGGAACTCGAACAGTTTGATGATGCTGAAGCGCTGATTACCTCCAAAATGACCCAATACCGCAATCCGTCACTGATTATTGAGTTGGGTTATAACTTTCAATTGCGCAATGACGTAGACAAAGCCACTGCATATTATAATGAAGCCCTTGCAAAACTTGAAGAACGTCTGGAATATGCTGCCTTAATAGCGCGGCAATTTGAGCAGCATTCTTTATTGGAGTATGCCATTAAGAGTTATGAAAAGGGCATGGAACTCGACCCTAACCTTAACTACTATCGTGAATTGGCAAGCGCGTATGGCGAACAAGGCAATATTGAACTACTATTTAGTAATTACATGGCCTACGTAGATATTAGACCAGAATTCCTGAACAGTATTAAAAGAGAGTTTAGTGATTTTGTGTCCGAAAATAAAGATAACCAGAACAACATCCTCTTAAAAAAACTTTTGCTCAGAAAAATACAAACCCAGCCTGATACCTATTGGTACGAATTACTCAGTTGGCTGTTCATTCAGGAAAAAGATTACAACAAAGCCTTTACGCAAGAAAAAGCGCTGTATATGAGGCAGCGGGAAAGCTTAAACCGCATTATTGAGGTAGCTTTGACCGCACTAAGCGACAAGAAAAATACGATTGCCACTGACATTTTTAATTATGTCTTAGAGCATACACAAGACATTTCGGCCATTCTAGAAGTCAATCGTTATTTACTGACCATTGCAACTGATGCTGCGACTCCCAAAGATTTAATAGCTATTGAAGAAAAATATCAAGAACTGTTTTTCACCTACGGCAGGGCTCAACAAACCTTGACCTTACAAATAGCCTATGCCAATTTTCTTGCCTTTCAACTGAACCGGCCTGAAGATGCCAGTATTTTCTTAAAGGAAACTTTAAAACTCAACCTCCCTACAGCTCAACAAGCTACCGTAAAAATGACCTTGGGCAACATTCTAGTATTTCAGGAAAAGTTTAACGAAGGTTTGATTTATTATACCCAAATCCAAGCCAATTTAAAAAACAGCCCAATAGCTCAGGAGGCGCGATTTAAAGTGGCGAAAACAAGTTATTACAAAGGCGATTTTGAATGGGCAGAATCCCAATTGAAAGTATTGAAGTCTTCCACATCCCAACTTATTGCGAATGATGCTTTAGACTTAAAACTGCTCATTTCAGATAACAAATATGAAGATTCGCTTCAAGTGGCCTTAAAACTGTATGCCAAAGCAGATTTGATGGCCTTTCAAAACAAAACCGATGCAGCAATTGCACTTTTAGACAGAGTGTTGACTGAACATAAAGGCGAGAGCATTGAAGATCAAGCACTTTTTAAACAAGCAGAATTATTTCAGCAGAAAAAACAATATAACAAAGCCATTGCCAATTATGAAGCCATCATTGCCCATTACAGTGATGGTATTTTGGCCGATGACGCCTATTATTATTTGGCCGAATTGTACAATAACATTCTTGACCAACCTGATCTGGCAAAGTCTTTATATGAGAAACTCATCTTCAACCATCAGGACAGCATCTATTTTGTGGAAGCCCGCAAGCAGTTTAGGAGGTTACGGGGCGATGCAATAAATTAAATTAGAAGGACTTTTAGTTTAATTTAAGAAATGAAGTTCTATTAAAAAAGACACTGTTTTTTTTGATGACAGCCAAGAACTTCTTTAATTTGCACACATTCTGTAATGGGATAAAGACGCACCAGAATTTCATCTGTTACCATTGAAATTTGGTACTTTATTTTTTTAAATTTTAATAGTATGATTATATATAACGTCACTTCAAATGTAGCTGCCAGCGTCCACGACAAATGGTTAGCTTGGATTAAGGAACACATTCCCCATGTATTGGCCACAGGTCATTTTACCGAGGCAAAACTGACTAAAGTGCTGGTTGAAGAGCATGAAGGTGCTGTCACTTATTCTGTACAATACAGAGCCAAATCACGTGAAGCATTAGAACATTATTATAAAAATGATGCGGACAAATTGCGGGGCGAATCCTTAAAAATGTTTGGCGATAAGGTCTTGGCATTCCGTACGGAATTGGAACTTATTGATGAATACACTGTAAAGGCAGATTAAATTTAGATCAGAGAACAGAGAAGAGAGAAGAGAATATAGAGAAGAGAATATAGAGAAGAGAATAGAGAAAATAGATGGATTCTACTTTTAAAAAATATTCTCACTAACTTCGCACTTTGAAATTCAGGCCTCGCGCTTCTAATTTTCACTCTCACTAAACCATTCTTATTCGTGTCCAAAGATCATCAAGTCAGAGCAAAAAAACACCTTGGTCAGCATTTCCTGACGGATGAAAGTATTGCTGAAAAAATTGCCGATTCCCTGTCGTATAAAGGGTATGACCACGTCTTGGAAATTGGTCCGGGTATGGGGGTTCTTACCAAGTATTTATTAAAAAGAGACATTACCACCCATGTTATTGAAATTGATAGAGACTCCGTAGCATACCTCAAAAACAACTATCTCAATTTAGCGGATCGGATTATTGAAAAAGACTTTTTAAAATACAACCTCAAAGACGTATTTAAAGAGCAACCTTTTGCCATTATTGGGAATTTTCCTTATAATATTTCGTCGCAAATTCTGTTCAAAACCTTGGAAATGCGTGATCAGATTCCTGAGTTTTCTGGCATGTTTCAAAAAGAAGTGGCCCTACGCATCTGTTCCAAAGAAGGCAGCAAAGTGTACGGCATATTATCGGTACTGACGCAGGCCTTTTATGACGCGACGTATTTATTTACGGTGCCACCAACAGTGTTCAATCCGCCACCAAAAGTAGATTCTGGGGTGTTATTATTGATCCGAAAAGAAAACTACACGCTTCCTTGTGATGAAAAACTTTTTTTTAGAGTGGTAAAAACAGGATTTCAACAGCGTCGAAAAACACTTCGCAACAGTTTAAAATCATTCGATTTATCTGATAATTTAAAATCAAATCCTATCTTTGACCAGCGCCCAGAACAGTTAAGCGTAGCAAAGTTTATCACACTGACCCAACTGATAGAAAACGATAATTAAGTCTTAAAAAAGCACACCATTTGACTGACGAGAGAGAGAACATACAATTTGAGCTTACTGACGAACTCATTGAACAGGTACAGCACCTCATCAAAATTAGAGATGACGAGGAGTTAAACAGGCTTTTAATGGAGTTCCATTACGCTGATATTGCTGAAATTCTTGATGAAGTTGATCTTGATGAAGCTATGTATGTGATCAAACTCCTAGATTCTGAAACCACTTCAGAAGTCTTAATGGAGTTGGATGAAGACAATCGTGAAAAAGTATTGCGCAACCTTTCTTCTAAAGAAATTGCAGACGAAGTTGGAGCGCTAGACACCGATGATGCTGCGGATATTATTGCAGAATTATCAGAAGAGCGTCAACGCGAAGTGATCCATCACATAGAAGACGAAGGTCATAAAGCGGAGATTACTGAACTACTTGCTTATGATGAGGATACCGCCGGTGGACTTATGGCCAAAGAATTGGTTAAAGTTTATGAAACCTGGACGGTTGAGGGTTGTTTGCGCCGTATAAGAGGCCAAGCAAAAGATGTGACCAGAGTCCACTCCATTTATGTAGTGAACAAACAAAACAAGCTGGTTGGGCGTCTCTCTCTAAAAGATTTAATTGTTGCCAAAAGCAGCGAAAAAATTGCCGATATCTACATTAAAAGTGTGGATTATGTAAAAGTTGATGAAGACCCGGAAGAAGTGGCTAAAATAATGGCAAAATATGACTTGGAAGCCATTCCGGTAGTGGATGATGAGATGGTGTTGTTAGGCCGTATTACCATTGATGATATTATTGACGTTTTACGTGAAGAAGCCGATAAAGATTACCAATTGGCAGCAGGTATTACCGCCGATGTTGAGGCCGATGATAGTATTTGGCAACTGACCAAAGCACGCTTGCCATGGCTTCTTATTGGTATGTTTGGCGGTATTGGTGCCGCGAGTATCATTAACGGGTTTAGCGACGCGATGTTAAAATTCCCGGCCTTATTATTATTTATTCCGCTAGTGCAAGCAACCGCCGGAAACGTAGGCGTCCAGTCTTCAGCCATTGTAGTACAAGGATTAGCTAATGACACCATTGATGGCAACATTATCAAACGGCTTTTTAAAGAAATGCTCTTGGGCTTGGTTAACGGACTTGCCATTGCCTTTGTAGTCTTGATCATCAGTCATTTCGGATTTAAAACAACGTACTACGAATCGATGACCATTTGTATTGCCCTTGTAACAGTTATAGTCATGGCAGCCTTAATTGGTACATTTATCCCTATTTTCTTAGATAAACGCGGGGTTGATGCGGCAGTAGCTACGGGACCGTTTATTACTACCAGCAATGATATTTTTGGGATTATGACCTATTTCCTAATCGCAAAACTGATTTTAGGTTTTTAATTTATAAAACCACCTCAACTTACAGCCCAATTTCCAAACCCAAACAAATCAAACAACTCCTTCCCTTCTTTTCAAGGGAAGGAGGATTCAATTCCAGTAAAGGAATTGATGACGGAAGGGTTTTTAACCAAACTACAAGCCTCACAAGAGTATATAAAATCATCTTGAATATCAAACCACCTCGTCTTCTGATTCTTCCCCGAATCAGAAGCCACTCCTCCTTGAAAAGGAGGAGCATTTAAATTTATACTTTAATCTTCAAAATATAAAATAATCAAACAATTCCTTCCCTTCTTTCAAGGGAAGGTGGATTCAATTCCAGTAAAGGAATTGAAGACGGAAGGGTTTTAAAATATAATGCTGATCACACCCAAAAGTACCCACGCTTTTCTTAATTTTGATACTATAACTTATTAAAACAAAACTCCTATCCTCTCAGGAAATTAGCATGAAAATCCTCCACCTCGATACCAATCACCCGTTACTCATCAATCAACTTAAAGCATTGGGTTTTGAAAATGATGAAGACTATACCTCCTCTAAATCTACCATAGAAGAAAAAATCCATGTGTATGACGGCGTGATCATCCGAAGCCGTTTTAGCATTGACAAAACGTTTTTAGATGCTGCTACAAACCTTAAATTCATTGGGCGTGTTGGCGCAGGATTGGAAAACATTGATGGTGATTATGCACAAAAAAAAGGCGTCCGCCTAATTGCAGCACCAGAAGGCAACCGGAATGCTGTTGGTGAGCATGCCTTAGGAATGTTGTTATCGCTATTTAACAATCTCAATAAAGCGGATCAGGAAGTGCGATCGGGACACTGGCTCCGTGAAGACAATAGAGGTGTTGAATTAGACGGGAAAACCGTTGGGCTTATGGGCTACGGCAATATGGGAAAAGCGTTTGCTAAAAAACTTCGCGGATTTGAGGTCGAGGTGTTATGTTACGATATTCAAGATCATGTGGGCGATGACCACGCCAGACAAGTATCACTTAATGAATTTCAAGAGAGCGTTGATGTAGTGAGCTTACATACCCCACAAACCCCACTAACTTTAGGCATGATCAATACCGGTTTCATCAATGCCATTAAAAAACCATTCTGGTTATTGAATACGGCACGTGGTAAAAGTGTAGTGACCAAAGATTTGGTGAAAGCTTTACAATCTGGTAAAACCCTAGGGGCAGGTTTAGATGTTTTGGAATACGAAAAATCGTCATTTGAAGATCTGTTTACGTCAGAAATGCCTGAGGCCTTCCGATACCTTATTAAAGCAAAGAATGTCCTTTTAACCCCTCATGTGGCGGGCTGGACGGTTGAAAGCAAAGAGAAATTAGCCCAAACAATCGTTGATAAAATTAAACATCAGTTCACACTTTAGTAGCACGGTAATTTATGCGGTCTACTGTTGCTGATTTTAGGGGATTTCTCTAAAATTCTGACCGAAATTAATTTTAAATATTTCTACAATGTGTATCTTTATTTGAAACACTAGCTCTGTAGTACCAATCTTTGAGCCTTCAGTGTTTAATACAAATACAAAAATCTCATGAATCTAGGAGCATTCTCAGTAAGTTTAAGCGTAAAAGACCTTACCATATCACAAGCATTTTATGAAAATCTAGGCTTTACTGTGTTTGCGGGTCATTTAGATCAGAATTACCTCATTATGAAAAACGGAAATGTCTTAATAGGACTTTTCCAAGGCATATTTGAGAACAATATCCTTACCTTCAATCCGGGATGGGATGAAAACGCCACCAAATTAGATAAGTTTACAGATGTGAGAGACCTGCAAAAACATCTTAAGTCAAACCAAATTCCGTTGATTTCTGAAGCTGACGAAAGCACTTCAGGTCCTGCAAGTTTTATGGTATCTGATCCTGATTGTAATATGATTCTAGTCGATCAACATGTATAAAAATGGTTAACATCCTAAAGCAATACTAAATTATACACCATGCAATACGAAGCAATCTCGCCTGAAGATTATATCAATCAGGTACCTGAAGACCGCAAGAACAGCTTAAGAACATTACGTAAAACCATCCTCGATAATTTACCGGAAGGTTTTGAAGAAGGCATTCAATACGGCATGATTGGGTATTATGTACCCCACAGTATCTATCCTGACGGCTATCATTGCAAGCTTTCAGATCCTTTACCCTTTATGAGTGTGGCATCACAAAAAAAATCCATCAACTTATACCATAGCGGAATTTATGCAATTCCGGAAATTCACGATTGGTTTGTGTCTGAGTATCCTAAACATTCCAAGCGTAAATTAGATATGGGTAAAAGTTGTATTCGGTTTAAGAAAGTGGAAGACATTCCGTTTGAACTCATTGGAGAATTGGCTTCTAAACTAACGGTTGAGGAGTGGATTGCGGTTTATGAAACGCATGTGAAAAAGAATTAATCGTCCGTAAAACATCATAATGGTATAAATTGTTTCATTATAATAACATGTATATTTCATCAAAAATTTTGCAGCGTAAATCTGCGAGATCTGTGGGATAATTTTCCGTACGCTTATTTTTGTTTCCCGCTGATTACGGAGATGTTCGCGGATTTTTCACTAGTATAATAAAAAGTGGATATACATTAAAAAACGAGAATTATTATGGAAAAACGAGTGACAGGAATTGGCGGTTTGTTTTTTAAAAGCAAAGATCCAAACGCCTCAAAAGACTGGTATAAAAAACATTTGGGCTTTGACACTGATGCCTATGGTTGCACTTTTTGGTGGAAAGACAAAGAAGGTAACGATTGTTCTACGCAATGGAGTCCTTTTCCAGAAGATACCACATACTATGAGCCTTCAAAAAAAGACTTTATGTTCAATTATCGGGTTGAAAATTTGGAGGCACTTCTTCAGGTATTAAAGGAAGAAGGCGTGACCATTGTGGGCGACATGGAAACCCATGAGTATGGTAAATTTGGTTGGATTTTAGATAATGACGGCAACAAAATAGAACTGTGGGAACCTATTGATCAGGCTTTCCTCTGAAACAATAAGAATTTTTGCTATCTTTAATATTCTAATTTTAAATACATTACAACTAATCTCTAAAAAAAACTAAAGATGGCAAACGATCAAAATTTAGGTGACGATCTTGACGATATGTTAGACGATTCACAAGAAACCGAGAGAGAATTTACAGACCATACAAAACAAAGTGCAAACGAGTTTACAGAGGATGCGAAACGCGCTACCCGTAATTTGGAAAATGATGTCAACGCCATAGCTAAAGACGGTAAAAACATCGCATTAATTGCGCATCTCACCCTAATTGGGTGGATTGTCGCTTTGGTAATGAACAATAACACGAAAAGCGATTTTGCATCCTTTTATATCCGGCAAATGCTGGGATTGATGCTTTGTGCTATTGTATTAAGCGTTATCCCGTTGGTTGGTTGGATCCTCAACTTGGGTCTTTTGGTGCTCTGGATTATGAGCTTAATTGGTGCTGTTAATGGCGAAAAGAAATTGACGCCTGTTGTAGGCGACTATTTTCAGGATTGGTTCAAATCCTTTTAAAGCTCAAAAAAAGAGCCAAATTGATAGAATTTGGCTCTTTTTAAAATTTCTGTATTCATTTCTTTACTGCAAGTCTAAACTTCAGGAGCATCACCATTCTCCGCAAACTTGCGCTCCATCTCCGCTTGAAATTCTTCCATCACAGGTTTTACGGTGCTTTCTGGCAGGTCTGCAATTCTGATATACATTAAACCATCTACGGCGTTGTTGAACAATGGATCAACATTAAACGCCACGACCTTGGCATTTTGCTTGATGTATTTTTTGATAAGTACTGGCAAACGCAAAGTGCCTGGTTCCAGCTCATCAATAATTTTATCAAACTTGACCAAATCGGCTTCGGTTTCATCAAACACAAAATCCTTGTCGGCATCTTTTAATTTCACCTTAAATTCCTTTTTAGGATGCACATATTGCGCAATATAAGGATCGTAATAATTGGATTTCATAAACTCAATCATCAACGATTTCGAGAAGTTGGTAAACTTATCGCTTATAGTCACGCCGCCAATCAAGTATTTGTGTTCTGGATAACGCAAGGTAGTGTGTACAATACCTTTCCATAAGAGGAATAAAGGCATCGGTTTGAGTTGGTACTCTTTGATGATGAAGGCGCGCCCCATTTCAATGGATTCGCTCATCATTTTATAAAGTTCAGGTTCAAAACGGAACAGATCCTGAAGATAGAACCCGTCAATACCGTATTTGGCAAATATTTTTGAACCTAAGCCCATACGGTAAGCGCCTGCTAACTTTTTAGTGTCGTTGTCCCATAAAAACATGTGATGGTAATACGAATCAAACGGATCCAAATCTATAGATTCATTGGTCCCCTCACCTACTTCTCTAAAAGTGATTTCGCGCAAGCGACCAATTTCTCGCAGGATATTTGGAATGCTCTTAGAATCTGCAAAAAAAACTTCGTAATTTTTGCTTTCCAAGAGTCGCCCGTCATGTTCACGCAGATAATTAACCTCCTTTATCATATTATCTACACTTACAGGCGTTACAATATTTTTGATAGGTTTTGGAACTTTTAATGTGGAGGATATATTACTGAGAAATTTACCTTTTTCGTCAAAACTATTGGCCAGCATATAGGTTTTCCTTCGTAAAAAATCAGAAAACTCTTCTAGCGTAGTGTGTTCACTTTGATCGGCTACTGAGATTGGTCTTCCAATTCTTACCTTAATAACGCGCCTTTTTTGCGTCAAAACTTCTGAAGGTAATTTGGCTGTCCTAAACGTATCACTGATTTTGGAAAGCTTATAAAAAAGTTTGCTGTTCTTAGCATGAAAATAAATGGGCACTACAGGAACCTCTGCCCTCTGAGCAAGTTTCATGGCGGCTTCTTCCCAAGGGCGGTCAATGACCAATTTCCCGTCTTTGTATGTGGACACTTCGCCGGCCGGGAATATGCCCAACGGATGACCGTTACGCAAATGTGAAATGGCAGTTCTAAAACCTGCCACACTCGATTTCACATCCTTTCGATCTTCAAACGGGTTGACCGGCATGATGTACGGCTTCATAGGCTCTATACGATGCAAAAGAAAATTGGCAATGATTTTAAAATCTTCACGATGCTCCAACATCAATTTGAGCAGAAGGATACCATCTATACCCCCAAGCGGATGATTGGATACGGTTATAAAGGCACCGTCTTTAGGCAATCGTTTAAGGTCTTCTTCAGGAATCTCAAACCGGATTTGAAAATCGCCTAAAATAGCATCTAAAAACTCGATGTCTTTTAAGTGTTTATTGCGGTTGTAAACCTTGTTGAGCGTAGATATTTTAAGGACTTTCATGAGAAGCCAACCGCTAAAAGTACCAAGAACCCCATACTTATCAAGATTGATGGCTTTCGCGACTTCTTTTGCACTTACTAATCCGATATCCTGCTGTTTGGTCATGGCTACAAACCTAATCAATTTTTTTTATAAATATCTTCTGTGACGGCTCTCAAAGTCCAATTTAAGTCACCCTTTTAATCGTCAAATTAGTGGGTAACCATTTGAACAGTTCCTTGTGTCAATTGCTTTAACAACATGGTCTTGCCGACTTCCAGTTGTGCAATGGCATCTTGATTATAGTGCCGTATGGTATATAAGGATACGTTTTCATGGCATGTCACCTTAAATTTCGCCTTTAAATGTTGTAATAAATTGGGCAGATTGTTGTACACATTATCCACACAAACCGAGAAACTTATGGCCGAATTCTGAATCACATCAACCTTCATTTTATACAAGGCCAACAATTTGAAAATCTCACTGATATTCTCTTCCACGATATAAGAAAAGTCTAAAGAGGATAAAGAAATCAATACCTGATTTTTCTTAACTATAAAACACGGTATCAACGGCTCTATTCCAGCACCCTTCCCCACCATTGTGCCTGCATGTTCCGGGTTTTTAAAGGATTTTACAAATAACGGAATTTCCTTTTGCTGCAAGGGTTGCAACGTTTTTGGATGAATAACGGATGCGCCGTAAAACGCAAGCTCAATAGCCTCACGATAGGAAATTTTATTGAGCAGCTGTGCGTTTTCAAAATACCGAGGATCAGCATTCAACACACCGGGCACATCTTTCCAAATGGTCACGTTCTCAGCATTTAAACAATAGGCAAAAATAGCCGCTGTATAATCACTGCCTTCACGCCCCAAGGTGGTCATAAAGTTATTGTCATCACTACCTATAAAGCCTTGGGTAATATTTAAAACCGAGGTGTTTAACTTAGACGTTACGGCGGCTTGGGTGGCTTCCCAATTAACGTTGGCACGTCTATAATACGTATCTGTTTTGATAAACTCACGCACATCCACCCAATTGTTTTTAATTCCAACCTTATTGAGGTATTCACTTACAATTAAGGTAGAGATCAACTCGCCATAGCCAATGACCTGATCATAGACAAAATTATAATCGGGCGATTTGTTTCGATTAAAAAAACTGCGTAACTCGTCAAATAAGACGGATACTTTATTAAAAACAGGATGCGTTTCCTCTACTCCAGTATCAAAAAGATCTAATAGAATGGCATTGTGATATTTTTTGACATCCTGAACCGAACTTTGTAATTCACTTTTAGTATTGAAATAATTACCCACCACAATCTCTAGTGCGTTGGTGGTTTTACCCATGGCGGATATGACGATTAAGGTATTGTCAAACCCAACTGTTCTCAGAACAGCTTCTAAATTTCTAACCCCTAGCGCATCTTTTACAGAGGCACCACCAAATTTAAATACGTGCATCCTTTAGTGTCGCTATATAATTCTTAATTCCGTCTTCTGTTAAATGGACCACATCCCAATCGCGTTTAACGTCTGCACCTTTCTTTTCATAAAATGCTATTGCTGGCTCATTCCAATCCAACACTTCCCAACAGATGCGTTTCACGCCCAATTGATCTCCATAACGTACAACTTCGTCCAATAGTGCAGAACCTAATCCGCTGCCACGCATCTTCTGGCTCACAATCAAATCCTCTAAATGCAATATTTTACCTTTCCAAGTGGAATACCGGGAGTACACTAAGGCGATGCCTTCTACGTTTTTATCTACTTCTGCCACGAAGCACTGAAACGCTGGATGTTCTCCAAAACCATCTTGTTGCAACTCTGAAATAGTCACTTCAACGGCATCAGGTTCTTTTTCAAAAATGGCCAATTCAGTAATTAACGCATGTACTTGAGGCATATCTTGTGGAACAGCCTTTCTTATTTTAAATATCATTTATAAAAAATTTGTTTTCAAATATAACGCAAACTGGTAAAATTAAAACCATTTAACTTTTGCGAAAACGTTGTAGTATGGTAAAAAATACGATATTTGCAGAAACAAATCAAATACACTTCATGTCTCGGACACATCAAACTCTAGGTGAATTCATTATTGAGAATCAGACCTCCTTTAAATACTCATCAGGTGAACTTTCAAGTCTTATAAACTCTATCAGACTGGCCGCGAAAGTGGTTAATTATGAGGTTAATAAAGCTGGGTTGGTTGATATTATTGGTGCCGCTGGCGATAGGAATATTCAAGGTGAAGACCAGCAAAAACTGGACGTTTATGCCAACGAAAAGTTTATCCAAACCATGACCAACAGAAATATTGTTTGTGGAATTGCCAGTGAAGAGGAAGATGATTTTATTGCGATTAACAGTCAAGATGAAAATCATCAGAATAAATATGTAGTGCTTATTGATCCTCTGGATGGCTCGTCAAACATTGACGTGAATGTGTCTGTGGGAACTATTTTTTCTATTTACAGACGTGTGACGCCTATTGGTACTCCTGTAACTATTGAAGATTTTCTACAACCGGGAAATCAACAAGTAGCCGCCGGCTATGTGGTTTATGGCACCTCAACTATGCTCGTCTACACTACTGGAGATGGAGTTAACGGCTTTACACTCAACCCGGCCATTGGCACCTTTTATTTGTCTCACCCTAATATGGAGTTTCCTGTGGATGGCCAAATTTATTCGGTTAATGAAGGAAATTATATCCATTTCCCGCAAGGCATTAAAAACTATATCAAATATTGCCAAATGGAAGAAGGAGACAGACCTTATACCTCACGCTATATAGGATCTTTGGTTTCAGATTTTCATAGAAATATGATTAAAGGCGGTATTTATCTGTATCCCAAAAGTTCTTTGAATGCTAAAGGAAAATTGCGTTTGCTCTACGAATGTAATCCTATGGCATTTTTGGCTGAGCAAGCCAACGGAAAAGCAAGTGATGGAAATCAGCGAATTTTAGACATCCAACCTACCGAACTTCATGAACGCGTGCCTTTTGTTTGCGGCAGCAGAAACATGGTCGAAAAATGCGAGGAGTTTATACGCAACGCGTAACTTAACGATTTAAGAATTTCTAAAATTGTAGATTTTAAAATATGCAGTAACACGCATATGGTATAAAGATGATGCTTATAAAATTCGGGGAGCTAACGGCGTTCTGTAAGAAATTAAAAATATCGACGAAATGTTATACAAAAAAAACCCTGCTTCAATGCTGAATTATCATCAGGAGAAGCAGGGTATATATAATTGATTAATAGCACTGTAAATATGCGACTATTTTTTTAAACTAATTTATTAAAAACTATGATAAGTCAATAAAAAAGTTGAATTGCACCTGTAGTCCAAAAACATCGATAAACGGTAAGAAAAATCCAGTGCTAACTATACTTCACTTTCCTAAGAACCCGTAAAGACTCTTTAAGACTTTCATACACTTCTGGCCTATAATTTTTCAAATAGGGTTTGGCCTCATTTAGCTTATCAACCGCATCATGGAATAAATTGAGATAACAAATAAGGTAGGTCGCAGGTAAGTTTTTCAAATCATTTTCCTCATTGGAATTCAAGGTCAATCCTTTTTTGAGTTTTTCTAAAATAGTGTTGTTGGTATTGTAGATATGATGCAGAACCTTTTTATCAAATTGGGGCGCTTCAAAAAGCAGTTTGGTTTCAATCTGATACGTGGCATTATTCCCAAAACTGATGCGAGTTTCCTCTAAGGGGTAGTATTGATACCTATTATTGATCCCCAAGTTCACGTACTCTACAATGTTGAACGCATCGTCATCATAACGGATGGTCACCTCATCTAAAGTAGAAAAAAACAGCCTAACCTGCTCATTGATTAGTTCAATATCTACCCGACTATAAAATGGTTTTCCATGATGCATCTTTTTTTGCCCTGCCCAACACAGCACAAAATACTCTTTAAATACTTTGTATTGGGGATGGTAATCTTTTCGTTTATTTAAAAAATCGAAAACGCCGTCGAGTGTATGTTGAATGTTATTTTGGGAATTATTTTCAATGGCCTCCACAATTTGAGAATTGACATCTTTAATCTCAACCTCAAACACCTTAGGCATACTCATACTGCCATCTCTGAAAAATACTGAGCCACCGTAATATTTCCAGATATTCTTTTTTAACGAAGTAAGTCCATCAATAGCCCTAATGGTTACCAAACCCACCACTTTATCATCAGGTAAATGTGGAAACGGAATATTTTCATACTGAACAATGGGCGGATTTATTAAATACGCATTGATTAAGTTTTGAATTTTACTATCATCAAAAAAATCAACACCCCTAATACTATTGTCATCATCCTCAACGCCTATGACGATATATGAATTGTTCTTCGGGTTGGTATTGGACAAGGCACAAACATGCTTTAAAAATTTCGCTTTCCCTTCCTTTTCCCCAATATCAATCTGACGCTTTTTATCATAGAAGCTGTTCTCATCATTGTGAGCAAGAAGATTTTTTATGAGAAGGCGTTTGTTGATCAAGGTGATTGCTATTAGTTATTGCTGTTGGTTATTCTTATTGGCTATTTTAATGCAGTACCAGTTTATTTTAATAAAATTTTGTCCTTCGGTGTTCAAATTAACTACTCTTATTAATAACCGTGGACGAGGCCTGAGCCGTCGGAAATACCAATAAATCTGCAATATTCACATGTGCTGGTCTGGAAATCGCAAAATAAATAATTTCTGCAATATCTTCCGGCTGTAAAGCTTTATACCCTTTATATACAGAGTCAGCAACCGCATCGCCTTTAAAGCGTACTTGTGAGAATTCAGTTTCTACTAGACCTGGATTTATGGCGCCCACTTTAATGCTAAACGGATTCAAATCAATGCGCATCCCTTCAGTAATCGCCAAAACCGCATGTTTGCTCGCACAATAGACATTCCCTTTGGCATACACTTCTTTTCCTGCGGACGATCCAATATTTATGATGTGACCAGATTGGCGCGCCGTCATTTGCGGAATAATGGCTTTACTTACATATAGCAGTCCTTTAACGTTGATGTCCATCATGGCATCCCAATCGTCCGTCTCTCCGGTTTGAATGGGATCCAATCCATGCGCATTGCCTGCATTATTAATTAAAATATCAATGGTTGTAAAATTCTCTGGCAGCGACGCAATGGCCTTAAAAGTGGCGCCTTTATCACGCACATCAAAATTTAAAGTATGCACATCGGTTATTTTTTCAAGTGCCTTTTTTATGGTATCCAAACGTTCCTGTCGTCTGCCACACAAAATTAAATTAATACCATGTTTTGCAAATTCATGAGCCGTGGCGCGTCCAATACCGCTTGTTGCGCCCGTTATTAATGCTGTTTTTCTATTCATAATATTGTCATTTCGTGAAAATAGAAATCTCTATTTAGTTTTATTATTATATGATATTCATCATTTGAATGGCTATTTTTCCTCAACAACAAACTGCCATCTGCCTCACTGGAGACTGTAAACTGAATACTGCCGACTACCACCTACCAACTCAAGGCATAGCCTGTCCTTGGCCAGCCACCAACATCAAGAACCAATCTTCCAATTCTAAATCTATCTCTAGCGCTTTTACCGCGTTTAGAATCCGCGATTGGGTTGTTGTTCCCACCACCGGATGGATTTTTGATGGATGTTTTAAAATCCAAGCGAGCAACAATTGACCCTCTGTTGCCTTGTATTTATCTCTCAGTTCTCCCAATTGTTTATGTATGCGCCGGGTTTGTTCCGTATCGTCTTTAAATACAGTGCCTAACGGCGACCAAGCCATGGGCGTCATGTCTTTTATCATCATTTGATCTAAGGTTCCATCAAACATCGCTTCGTGTTGTGTTAAAGAAAATTCTATTTGATTGACCTCTACAGCTACATTCTTTGCAATCAAATCTACTTGAGACGGCGTAAAATTAGACACGCCAAAACTCTTGATCTTACCTTGCTGTTTCAATATCTGAATTGCTTCTGAAATCTCATCAGGATGCATCAATGGACTCGGCCTATGCAACAATAACACATCCAAATACTCCGTTTGTAACTGTTTTAATGATGTCTCTACTGACCATAGAATGTAGTCTTTATCATAATTATAGTGGCCTACTTTGTTATTTCGACCTCCAGAGAGATGCTGAATCCCACATTTGCTGATCAATTGCATGCTTTCGCGTTTTATACCGCTTTGAGTAAAGGCTTTTCCAAAGTCAGCTTCCGTCGTATATCCACCATAAATATCAGCATTATCAAAAGAAGTCACCCCATGTTCCATACAAAATTGCATCATCTCCACCATATCGATAGTTGAGAGGTTTTTGCCCCACCTTCCCCAGGTCATCGTTCCTGCTATAATTCGAGAATACTTCATAATTCCTTTTTTAAGTTAAGTTGTTTTCAACTATAAAAATACTTAAAACTCTAAGAGTAATCTAGTTTAGTTTTTAAGATTTATGACGTTGGTCTATCGCCCGTAGGTCGTTAAATATTTACATGAGGGGCCAGCCTTTTTAATTATTTAGCGCTAACCAACAGATACTAAGCACGATAAAGGGCGGCTCCAAAACGTTGTAGTCTAATTCTCTAAAGAAAGCGTATATACACTAAACCTATAAATTACAAATACCATGAATGTATTAAAAAAAGCAAGTTTATTAGCCCTTATAACGTTTTTCTCCTTTGGCTGTAGTGATGATGATGCTGCCAATGATGCAGAAGGAAATGCAAAAGTTTCTATAAAATTGATGGATGCCCCTGGTGATTATGAGCATGTATATATTGACATCGTTGACGTGATGGTCAAAGTGAATGATAATGGCGACGGTGAGGAAGGTTGGCAAAGCCTGAATGCCATTAACACTGGAGTTTATGATCTACTGACATTAACTGGAGGCGTTAATGTACTTTTAGTGGACGATTTTGAAGTGCTTTCAGGCACCTTAAATCAGATCCGTTTGATTTTGGGTGATGATAATACCGTCGTGATTGACGGGGAGACATTCCCTTTAAAAACGCCAAGTGCACAACAATCTGGATTAAAAATTAAACTCAATCAAACCTTGTTGCCAAATACGGCCTATACCTTTTTACTGGATTTTGATGTGGACAAATCCATTGTTATTGCTGGAAATTCTGGTAACATCAACTTGAAACCAGTAATTAGAGCCAGTGCCGAAGCAACAACAGGAACTATTTCTGGTAGCGTTTTACCATTGGGTGTACAAACACAAATTAGCGCCACCAATGGTGTAGATGTTGTAACAACATATGCTGACGCAAATGGAAACTTTTTGTTGTTAGGTTTAACGGCTGGAAGCTATACGGTTACCGTTACTCCAAACCCGGCATCTCAGCTTACGCCTTCAATTCTTAAGAATGTGGAAGTGACTGTAGAAAAAGACACTTCACTAGGAGTGATTACGATTAAATAGAACATAAATCATAAAAATGTATTAAAAGAGCAACACCCATGGTGTTGCTCTTTAATTTTTAACCAATTATTAACAGCAATCCAATAAAAATTTTAACAATTTGCAGTCCTCAAAAAACCAGACCCTATTCAGTCTAAAATAAAATCCTAATATGATGGAAGATACAGTTGATATCAAAAGCATTAACGAGAAAATTGAAAGAGAAAGTGCCTTTGTTGATTTGCTTACTTTTGAGATGAACAAAGTGATTGTTGGCCAAAAATATATGATTGAACGCTTGTTGATCGGACTGTTGGGCCAAGGTCATATTCTATTGGAAGGTGTTCCTGGTTTAGCAAAAACATTAGCCATCAATACCCTGTCTCAAGCTATTGAATCAAGCTTTAGCAGAATACAGTTTACACCAGATTTATTACCGGCTGATGTGGTGGGTACCTTGATCTACAATATGAAGGTGAATGATTTCACCATCAAAAAAGGTCCGATTTTCGCAAATTTCGTCTTGGCAGATGAGATTAACAGAGCACCGGCCAAAGTACAATCGGCCTTATTGGAAGCCATGCAGGAAAAGCAAGTTACCATTGGTGATGAAACTTTTAAATTGGACAGACCATTTTTGGTGATGGCTACCCAAAACCCAATTGAGCAAGAAGGAACGTATCCGCTTCCGGAAGCGCAAGTGGATCGATTTATGCTAAAAACCGTTATCGATTATCCAAAAATAGACGAAGAGCAACTTATTATGCGCAATAACATGAAAGGCGCTTATGAAAAAGTAAATGCCGTAGTTTCTGTAGAACAAATTTTAAGAGCACAGCAAACCGTTCGTGAAGTGTATATGGACGAGAAAATTGAAAAATACATTCTTGATATCATCTTCGCCACGCGTTATCCTGAAAAATATAAACTTGCCGATTTAAAACCATTAATTTCATTTGGAGCTTCGCCACGTGGGAGTATCAACCTAGCCGTAGCCGCAAAATGCTATGCCTTTATCAAACGACGTGGGTATGTAATTCCTGAAGATGTCCGTGCGGTTGTGCATGATGTATTGCGCCACAGAATTGGTATTACTTATGAAGCTGAGGCAGAAAATGTCACGTCTGTTGATATCATCAACAAAATCATTAATGAAATTGAAGTACCATAAATAAAGTCCACAGTGGGCAGTAAGCAGTGGGCAGTAACCCGTCTAACTAAATTCTGAACCATAGCGACTGAAAACTGAAGACTGCCAACTGCAGACTCAATAAAAATGGATACAAAAGAGCTTTTAAAAAAAGTACGTAAAATAGAGATCAAGACACGGCGTTTGTCTAACCATATCTTTGGAGGGGAATACCATTCCACCTTTAAGGGTAGAGGGATGACTTTTAGCGAAGTACGTCAGTATCAGTATGGGGATGATGTCAGAAATATTGACTGGAATGTGACCGCCCGTTATAATGAACCGCACATTAAAGTTTTTGAAGAAGAACGCGAGCTGACCATGATGCTTATGGTGGACATTTCTGGTTCAGAATGGTTTGGTACGGATGAACAATTTAAAAACGAAATTATTACTGAAATTGCGGCAACCTTAGCTTTTTCAGCCACTCAAAATAACGATAAAATTGGTTTAATTCTATTTACGGATACCATTGAATTGTACATTCCGCCAAAAAAAGGCAGATTTCATGTATTGCGTATCATTAGAGAACTGATCGAGTTTAAACCAAAAAGTAAGAAAACAGATATTACCCAAGCTTTACAGTTTTTATCAGGAGTGATGAAAAAAAAGGCGATTGTTTTTTTATTATCTGATTTTATTGCGGACGATTATAAACAAACGCTTAAAATTGCTGCCAACAAACACGATATTACTGGCATTAGAGTGTATGATCAACGCGAAGAAAGCATTCCGAATTTAGGATTGGTCCAAATGCAAGATGAAGAAACTGGCGAATTTATGTTGGTCAACACGGCTTCAAAAAAGATCAGAACAGATTATAGCAAATACCACCTTGAGCGCGTCAGCTATTTTAAAGACACATTTTCAAAATCGGGTGCGGGCACTATAGATTGTCGGGTTGATGAAAGCTATGTCACTAAATTATTGGGCTATTTTAAACGCAGAGCGTAACGACTTACAATTTATGAATTACGATTTTAGATTTACGAATAAAAACAAACCGGTCCTCAGTCATTGGTCATCGGTCTTTTTATCTATGTTCTTTTTTCTCATTTCTTTTTTCTCTTTTGCCCAAGTTAAGTCGTCCATAGACTCTACGAAAATCAAGATTGGCGAGCAAATTAGCTATAAAATTGAAGTCGAGGCAGACACAACAGATTTGGTCGTTTTCCCTGAGGGTCAAACCTTTTCGCCTTTGGAAATGATTGAATCGTATAAAGTAGATACCACGAAAAACAGCGCCAAATACAATTTGATCAAAAAATATGGCCTCACCCAATTTGATTCTGGCAGTTATACCATTCCACGACAAAAAATAATCATTGGAACCAAAGAATACTTTACGGATTCTCTAAAGGTCGAAGTCAACAACATCCTTGTAGATTCAACAAAACAGGGACTGTATGATATCAAACCTTTTATAGCAGTTGAAAAAAGCAGTAGTGATTGGTGGAAAACCGCCTTGCTGATTTTAGCGATTCTAGCCTTAGCAGCATTTTTAATGTATTGGTTTATTTGGCGTAAAAAACCATTATCTGAAGAAGAGGAAATTGCACTATTACCACCGTATGAACGCGCGAAACTCGCCCTCAAAAAATTGGATGAAACCGATTACCTGCAACAATCCGAACTTAAGGGCTATTATTCTGAATTGACCTTTATCATCAGACGCTATTTAGATGAAAAAGTTTACGATCGTGCGCTAGAAAGTACCACTGATGAATTGGTGCATCGTTTAAATTTACTGAAAGACGGCAACCAGATTGAACTGAGTAAAGAGGACATCAGAAATATTGAAACCATCCTGAAACGTGCCGATTTAGTGAAATTCGCTAAATCTGCTCCAGATGTTGAATTGGCAAAAATTGATAGAAATACGATCGATTTAGAAATTGACAATGTAAAAGAAGCCTTGCCAGAACCTACGGAAGAAGAAAAATTATTGGATCAACAATACAAAGAAGAACAAGCACGAAAAAAGAAACGTCGAAAAGTGATTATTACCGCTGCACTTTCTCTGTTTTTGATTCTTGCAACGTTTGTAGGGTTCTCCATAAAATTCGGTTTTGATTATGTTAAAGATACCATTATTGGCAATGACAGTAAAGAGTTACTTGAAGGTGATTGGATATCGAGTGCGTATGGCATTCCGCCAATTTACATCTCAACACCTGCAGTTTTAGAACGTGTAGAATCGAAAGCAATTGATTCTATGGCCAATGCTAAAACCACCATGTTTAGCTACGGTAGCTTGTTGAGCTCTTTAAATATTGTGGTGAGCACCTCAAAATTCAACGTTGCTGATTCTACCCAAATTGACTTGAACCTTGCGGTTAATGGAAGCTTACAAATGCTGGAGAAAAATAATGTGAGAGATATTCTGGTCAAAAGAGAGCAGTTTATTACCCCTAACGCAGCTGAAGGTTTGAAGGTTTTTGGCTCTGCGTCTTTTCCAACCCCACTTTCGGATCAGTATAGAAAAGGAAATTATGTGTTATTGGCGTTTACAACGCAAAATATTTTACAACAAATTATTTTGATTTGGGATGCAGAAGACCCATATGCAAATGACATTATGGATCGGGTTTTACATTCAGTTGAACTCAAAAAAGAAGAATGATGCTGGAAGGGATTGAATTTTTAAACAAAGAGTTTTTCTGGCTGTTGCTAGTCCTACCATTGCTCATTTTATGGTATGTCTTAAAACACAACAAGCAAACCGCTGAACTTAAAATATCAACCATTAAAGGGTTTAAAATCACCCAATCTTGGTTGCCCAAGGCAAAACACGCCTTATTTGCGTTGAGATTGCTGGCAATCGCTTTAGTGATTACGGCTTTGGCCCGACCAAGAACTGTAGATGTATCTACCAAAACAAAAACAACCAGAGGTATTGATATTGTAATTGCAATAGATGTATCAGCTAGTATGCTGGCCAAAGATTTGCTCCCAAACCGTTTGGAAGCACTTAAAAAAGTAGCCTCAGATTTTATAAAAGGGCGACCTAATGACCGTATCGGTATTGTAGAATATGCTGGAGAAAGCTATACCAAAACACCTATTACGAGCGACAAAGCCATCGTATTGCGTGCGCTTAGTGATATTAAGTACAATACTATTATTGAAGGCGGCACCGCCATTGGTTCTGGCTTGGCAACTTCGGTGAATCGCATTAAAGATAGCAAGGCAAAAAGTAAAGTCATTATTTTATTGACAGACGGGGTCAATAATTCTGGATTTATCGATCCAAAAATTGCTAGTGAACTGGCGGTAGAATATGATATTAAAGTGTACACTATAGGTATTGGCACCAATGGAATGGCCTTATCGCCTATTGGCATATTGGGTAATGGTAATTTTCAATACGGACGTGTGCCAGTGGAAATTGATGAAGCCCTCTTACAAGAGATTTCAAAAGTTACGGGTGGGAAATATTTTAGAGCTGATAATAACAAAAAGCTGGCCGCCATTTATGATGAAATCAATAAATTGGAAAAGACAGATGTAGAAGAGTTCAAATACTATAATTACGAAGAAAAGTACCGTGCACTCGTACTCTTAGCTTTTGGGTTATTGCTTATTGAATTTTTATTACGATCAACAGTATTTAGAAGTTTTAATTAACCACAACAAAAGAATTACAGGAAAAAATATTCGTGAATTCAGGGCGTGTTTGCGCCGATTGAAAACTACGGACTGAAGACTAGAAAATGCAATTAGAAGAAAAAATATGGTTTTGGGGATTAATGGTCATTCCGTTGATCATTATTGTGTTTTTACTATTGCAGGTGTGGAAACACCGGATGCAGCGTAAATTTGCGAGTAAACCCTTATTGAGGCGTTTAAGTCCCGATAGTTCACTCTTCAAATCCATTTTAAAAGTTGTAGTGCTCTCGCTTGCGTTTGCCAGTTTGGTAATGGCGTTGGTCAATCCTAAATTGGGTAGTAAACTAGAGACCGTCAAACGTGAAGGGGTAGATATTGTATTTGCCATTGACGTTTCAAAAAGTATGTTGGCCGAAGATATTGCGCCCAATCGTTTGGAAAAATCAAAACAATTGGTCACGCAGATCATCAATAACTTGGCCAGTGACCGTGTGGGGATTATCGCCTATGCCGGTAAAGCCTTTCCGCAATTGCCAATTACCACAGATTATGCTGCGGCAAAGATGTTCCTTCAAAGCATGAATACAGACATGCTGTCTTCTCAAGGCACCGCCATCCATGAAGCTATTGAACTTTCAAAAACCTATTTTGATGATGATCAAGACACCAATCGGGTACTGATCATTATTTCTGACGGTGAAGACCATGGAGCCTTGGCAACCGACGCTGCCCAAGAAGCTAGTGAAGAAGGCATTCGGATTTTTACCATAGGTGTGGGTGATGCTAAAGGTGGACCAATACCGGAGAAACGGAATGGTGTTATTGTCAACTACAAAAAAGATAGCAATGGTGAAACCGTTATTACGCGTTTGGACGAAAGCACCTTACAAAACATTGCAAATGAAGCCAACGGCGCGTACATCAACGGAAAAAACACAACTGAAGTTGTGGAGCATATCCGGGATATTTTAAATAAAATGGACAAAACAGAGTTTGAATCCACACAATTTGCCGATTTTGAATCGCAATTTCAATGGTTTTTAGCTGCAGCACTTTTCTTTTTAATGATTGATGTTCTACTGTTGGAAAGACGCACGTCTTGGTTGAAACGCCTGAATTTATTTAACGAAGATTTTTAGGGATGCAATTTGACAGGCATGGCGTATTTGCGCCACAATACTCTGACAAACCTCGATTTACGGTTAAAAGACTGTTAAAGACAAGGTTCTGCACATATTTTAAGAAAACATTATAACCCTAATTCCTTTAGTTTTTTTAGATTTATGCCCGGGTTTAAACATGTGGAAATTAAATTTTGATTTTGATTTGAATTGAGCTTCTGAAGGGCATCCATCGGTTTTAATACAAGCTCATTACGCTATAGAGATATGAAACACCTAACACTTCTCATCTTATTGTTTACATCTTTCGCATTTTCTCAAAATGAGGGGAAGGAGAAGGAGCAGCTATTGGCCACAAAGAAGTCTAACGATTTTGTTTATGAAGCCAATGAACTCATGGACGATGATAATTTCATTTCTGCCGAAAAAGAATACCGTAAAGCAATTTCCAAACAGCCTACCTCAGTAGCCGGCAATTACAACTTAGGGAATTCCTATTACAAAAAAGGAAACTACGAAGAGGCTTTATACAGACAACAACAGGCGGCTAAAAATGCTATAGACAAATCAGAAAAACACAAGGCATTTCATAATATTGGGAATATTTTGATGAAAAACAAACAGTGCAAGCAAGCTGTTGAGGCTTACAAAAACGCCTTAAGAAATGATCCTACGGATGATGAAACCCGTTACAATCTTGGTTTAGCTAAAGAATGTGCTGAACAGCAAAAAGACGATCAACCTGACGAAAACCAAGATAAGGACAAAGAGAAAAACGACGAGAACAAAGATAAGGATCAGGATAAAGACAACAAGGACCAACAGGACCAGGACAATAAAAAAGACGACCAAAAAGATCAGGATAAAAAAGAGGGCGACGATAAAAAAGATGAGGGCAAACCTAAAGATGAAGAAGGAAAAGATGAAAACCAACAACAAAAACCGCAGCCTGGAAAACTATCTCCGCAACAAATAAAGAACTTATTGGAAGCCATGAACAATCAGGAACAGAAAGTTCAGGAAAAAATGAATGCCGAAAAACAAAAAGGCATTAAAGTAAAAACAGAAAAAGACTGGTAAACTTATTTTTGATTTATGATTAACGATTTATGATCAATGAACATCATGAAGACAAATGATTTAGAAGACCGAGTTATAGATTTTGCAGTATTAATCATTGATATTGTTGAGCAAATTAAAAATAATTATGCTGGGAATTATTATGGAAATCAATTGATTAGGTCTTCTGGCTCCCCAGCTCTAAATTACGGAGAAGCAAGAAGCGCTGAATCTCATAAAGATTTTGTTCATAAAATGGGAATTTGTTTAAAGGAGTTGAGAGAAAGCCATAATTGCTTAAAAATTATCTTTCGTGCCAATCTATTTATTGGCGACAAAGAAAAAATCTCAAAGGTTTTGGATGAGAACAATCAACTAATTTCAATATTTGTCGCAAGTATTAAAACCTCTAAAAGCAATAATTCAAAAATCGTTAATCGTTAATCATTGTTCGTTAATTTTTAATTTACATATGAAATTAAAAACATACATATCATTATTTCTAATTGTAGCAAGCACTAGCTTTGTTTCAGCCCAAGTAAAATTTGAGGCCAAAGTAAGCAAGACACAATTGGGTATTAACGAGCGTTTACGCGTAGATTTTGAAATGAACACGGATGGTGATAATTTCAATCCACCGTCATTTGCTGATTTTACTGTTGTTGGAGGGCCAAATCAATCGGTCAGCCATTCTTGGGTCAATGGTGTCCGTTCATTTTCAAAAACCTACAGCTACTTTTTAGCCCCTAAAAAAACAGGCTCAATTACCATCAATCAGGCTACTATAGAGATTGAAGGAGAAACCTATAAAACATCGCCTGTAACGGTTCAAATCTCTACCGCCGTAAGCCGACCAAACGATCCTGACAATGTTGAAAACGTTGCAGATGACAATGTTCATCTGATCGCTGAAATCTCCAAATCCAATCCGTATCTCAATGAAGCGGTTACCGTAGTCTACAAACTTTATGTCTCTGAAGAAATAGGGGTGAGTAATTTTAGAGAAATTAATAACCCACGATACAATGATTTTTGGAGTCAGAATATTGACTTAAAAGGAAACCAGATTCAAAAAGGGCAATTTAAAGGTCGTAATTACCGCTATTTGGTGGTTAAAAAGACGGTATTATATCCACAAAAATCGGGTAAATTGGAGCTTGAACCGTTAAGCTTGGATCTTACAGTGCAAGTGCCCACTAGCAAACGTGATTTTTTTGGCAGTCTTCTAACCACAGAGGTTCACAAAACCGTATCTGCGGGTAGTAAAACACTTAATGTAAAAGCACTTCCAGAACATGGCAAACCGGCAAATTTCTCTGGGGCTGTTGGAGATTTCGATTTTAAACTAACCACATCAAAAACAGATTTAAACGCTACTGAATCTCTACAAGCCCAAGTAGAAGTGACTGGAAAAGGCAACTTAAAGCTTTTTCAATTGCCAAAATTATCCTTACCAAGCTCTTTAGAAGTGTATGAACCGGAGCATACTGAAAACATTAGAACGACCTTGGACGGAATGCAGGGCGGTATTGTAGACAATTATACCATCGTTCCGCAGTTTAAAGGAAAATACCCAATCCCGAATTTGGATTTTTCATATTTCGACTTAAAGACAGAAACCTATAAAACCATTTCTTCAGGGCAACTCGTGGTCAATGTTATTGAAGGCCCAACAAATAACACAAGTTCAGATAGCAATATTGCCAATGTTGGAGAAGGCAAACAACGTGTCATCATGAACAATGAGCAGTTTGCATTCGTAAAAAGCAAAGCCAATCTTGAGCCTATAACTTCTGAGCCGTTCTTCAACTCCTCTTGGTATTGGAGTTCTTTATTATTACCGCTCATGGCCATTCCGTTAGCCATGGTATTCCGTAGAAAAAAAGCGTTACGTGCTGCCGATGTTAGTGGAAATAAAGTACGTAAGGCCGATAGGCTTGCCAAAAAATATTTAGGAGAAGCTAAAAAAGCATTAGGTCAAAAAGAGGCCTTTTACATTGCTCTTGAAAAGGCGCTCCATAATTATTTAAAAGCCAAGTTGCGTCTTGAAACTAGCGATTTAAGTAAAGATCACATCAATGCACTTCTCTTAAAACGTGAAGTGGATGAGACTGTAGTAAATGATTTTCTATCTATTTTGGATAGTTGTGAATTGGCCCGTTACACCCCATTCTCTGAGGTGACTATGCAACACGATTATGATAAGGCAGCAACTACAATTTCAGTAATCGACAAACAGATTAAGTAACATGAAGCATTTTGTTTACATACTGATATCTTTGATTGGTACATTGGGTTTTGCTCAAAACGAAGCCCTATTTGACCAAGCCAACGATTTATATAATAAAGCCGATTTTGAACAAGCCATTTCAAAATACGAAGCTATTATTGATACAGGAGAGCACTCGGCTGCAGTGTACTTTAACTTGGGCAATGCGCATTACAAACTCAATCATATTGCACCTAGCATCTATTATTACGAAAAGGCCCTAAAACTCTCTCCTAATGACAAGGACATTCAGAATAACATCGCGTTTGCGCGCAATATGACTATTGATGACATTGAAAAAACGCCTGAACTAGGATTCTCCAAGTTTGCGAAGAATATAACCAATTGGCTGACCTTCGATGGGTGGGCAAAACTGTCCGTGGCGCTGATGCTGCTCTTCGTGGTATTCTATCTGATGTTTTATTTCACGTACGGCTCTACAAAAAAACGCATGGCCTTTATAGGTGCGATGTCCTTTTTAATTCTGTCTTGTTGCGCTGTAGCTTTAGCTTTCAACAATTACAATCTTGTTAAGAATGACCGGCCTGCAATTGTTTTTGCCAAAGAAAGTCAAGTTAAGAGCGAACCAAATCTTAGAAGTTCTGAATCCTTTAAACTTCATGAAGGCACTAAAGTACAGATTCTGGATACGGTCAACAATTGGAAGAAAATCAAACTCTCTGACGGCAAAACGGGATGGATTGCTCAGGAGGATATCAAATTATTAAATACCTATTAAATTTTCTTATTATTCTTTCTTATTGAGCTTTACGAGCTATTTTTCGCTAACGTGAGAACTAATCGGTTATTTTAAAGTTCTAGTCCATAAATTTATTTTATGCTATTCATATTATATATAAATAAAAATCAATAAGAAAGTTTTTTCAACTTTGCACTGTAATTACAAGTTTAAATAAATACACCAAACTTTTAACTTATATGACGCAAGTTTCCATTTCCCATACGGTTTCAACTGATTCTTCGAAAACTTTGAACCCTTCAAAAACCCTTATTCCTCTCATGTGGTTTTTGTTTTTGGCCAATTGTGGATATCTGTTAATGTATGCTCCCAATCTTCCTATTTGGCAATTAGGAAAATGGATAGAAATCAACGGTTTATCCATCATCATTTGGATGATTGTTTCCTTTTTCAGTGCTATCATACAGACCTACTCTTCAAACTATTTAAAAGGATTTAAACATCAAAACCGCTTTACGTATATAAGTTTTGGATTCACATTGTCTGTGATGGCATTTGTTATTGCAAACCACGTTTTTTTACTTTTGGGATTCTGGTTTTTGATGGGGATGACCATGTCTTTATTAATTGGCATTCACAGCGAATGGAAAGAAGCAAAACACGCCGCTTCATTTGCCCGAAAAAACTACATCGCCAGCACCTTTTTTCTAGCTTTAGGGGTTATTTTATTGGCCATTCAAAGTGGCGAATGGAATATCAACGGCATCCTATCGCAACTGAATGAACTATCAATAGGCACCACAACAATTGCGGCCCTCTGCATCCTGATTGCAGCTTTGATACAATCGGCCATTTTTCCATTTCATACATGGCTGATGTCTGCCATGACCTCTCCCACACCAGCGTCTGCGTTAATGCACGCAGGTTTTGTAAATGCGGCGGGAATTCTGCTGACTTTATTTTCGCCACTATGGTTTGAAACTCAATTGCTTTCACTCATTTTTGTCATCGGCTGTTTGACAGCTATCATTGCGCAATTCACGAAGTTATTGCAGGTTAATGTTAAGCAAAAACTGGCATGCTCCACAAGTGCCCAAATGAGTTTTATGGTTATGCAATGCGGACTCGGATTTTTCAGTGCAGCCATCACACACCTTATTTTACACGGATTCTATAAAGCCTATTTATTTTTGTCTTCTGGCGAAGAAATTGAAAACTCTATTCCGAAACAACCAGATGCCATAGTATGGAAACCGCTACAAACACTCTTAATTGTTACCTCTAGCATCCTGGGCGGTATACTTTTCGCTTTTCTTACGGGCAAAGGAATGACCTTAGACACTGGAGTACTCCTCGTTTTCATTGTGGTCATTACCATTGGCCAAGTGGTTTACAATATCTTAAATCAAAGCAGTCTTTCTATTGCCAAACAACTTATAGTAGGACCTCTAGTCATTATTCTAGGGATTGCAGCTTATGCGTTCATGTTTAATGGCGTTACCACACTAATTTCTGATATGCCCATGATAAATACGGCTGTACCTTTAGAACCCATCCACCTCATTTTCGGATTGTTTTTTTTAATAGCCTTTTATGTGATGCTTTCTGGCATATACAGAAAAAATGCTTGGATCTACGTCAAGCTTCTAAACAATTCCCAACCCTACAGCAAAACGATTCTATCTTTTAAAGATAAGCAAAACTGATTATGAAAGATCTTCAAACAAGCATCCGTGAAGCCTCCAACACGTTCGGAACCACATGGCCTCTGTATTCCTTTGTGACCTCCAATCCGTTATCAGGTCAGGAAAACTTTCCCTTTGAAAAGGCGGTTGAGGACGCTTCCAAATTATTGAATGCCAAAACTTACCCAAGTGCTGACATGTACCAACAAGCTCTTGAAAAGCAGGATATTGATATACAATTGCTCGAAAATATTCTGAAAGCTAATGGATTAACAGAAAGTTCGCGTGCATATCTCAATCAAATGCGCAGTTCAGAAGCGGCGGTCAATACGGCGCCTTATGAAGAATTAGATGTGATGATGGCCAAATGGTTGTCAGTATTTATGGACGAAGGTCTTGCGGAATGGCAAATGCCGAACAAAGAAAAAGGCTTTTATAAGGCTTGGAAAGCTTTGGCATCTCATGACGGAACCATCAAAAAATCGGTAGCTAAACAATTACCGAACAACAGTTTGGAGGCACTAAAAAATGTGCTGGACGCAAACGTTATAACAGATTATAAGACCTTATTTCTTCAGCATATGGCTCCATTGTCTGGTTGGATGGGATATATTAAACATCGTTTGGACACCAACTCCTTATGGCAACAACAGTATCCCATTAATTTTGGAGATTATCTCGCGGTGCGCTTGACCCTTGCTCAAGTGCTCTACGGAAATGTTGAAATTGCTTCAACACCTCCCCTAGAAATTCCAGACCTGAAATTAAAACATTTGTGGCTAGAAGCTTGGGAACAAACATTCCAAAAGAATTTATTCGCCACCCTAAAAACAAATAGCATCACCACGAAAAAAAATAAAGCGCAAGGGGCGGGCCTTGACGCACAAATGGTATTTTGTATCGATACGCGTTCAGAAGCCATAAGAAGACATATCGAAAACAAAGGTGCTTATGAAACGTTTGGATATGCAGGTTTCTTCGGAATTGCTATGGATTATCAACATTACGAAGCAAATATTACCACTAAATCTTGCCCTCCCATTGTTGGTTCTCCATATCTGATGACGGAACAGCCGAATACTAAAGAATCTTCCAAAAAAGACATATTCATTAATCAGAAACAATTTTCAAATTCGAAGGAATTTATCTTGAAACGTCTTAAAAATATGTTGCCTTCATCTTTCGGATTTGTGGAAGGCGCAGGATTTTTCTATGGCATTTCCCTGCTATTCAAAACCATCGCACCACAATCATTTTATAGATTAGGAACACGTAATAAGATAGACCATGAAGGGTTTTGTGAGCCTAAAATAACCTATAACCATTCCGATTCAAATGCAGGAAAAGACATCAGTCTCGATGAAAAAGTGGCCATTGTAAAAGGCGGTTTCGACTTGATTGGCTGGCGAAATTTTGCGCCGTTGGTCCTCTTTGTCGGCCACGGAAGCCATACCACTAACAATCCTTTTGCATCCAGTCTCGATTGTGGTGCTTGTGCTGCAAGTCCAGGACGCCACAATGCACGCTTACTTGCACAACTGGCCAACACACCAGAAGTCCGAGATGTTTTGAAAACAAAACATGACATTATCATTCCTGTAAATACGGTATTTATTGGAGGCGAGCACAACACAACCACAGATACGATTGTGCTGTTTGACAATAATGTTCCAGTATCTCACGAAAAAGCACTTCATGCCCTAAAAGTGAATTTGAAAAAAGCCCAACAAACAGCTACTGAAGAACGTCTCTTACAAACTATCAACAGCGTAAAATTAGCTCATAAAAAAGCAACCGACTGGGATGATACGCGCCCAGAATGGGGACTGGCAAAAAATGCTGGCTTTATTGTTGGCTCAAGAAGTTTGACATATCATAGTAATTTAAATGGCCGTTGCTTTTTACATTCTTATGATTATAAGTTGGATTCTGAAGGTGCTGCGCTTGAAGGCATAATGTGCGGTCCAATGGTTGTGACCCAATGGATTAACAACCATTATTATTTCACAACTGTTGATACTGATAAGTTTGGTGGAGGCTCCAAGATAACACATAATATTACAGGAAAGTTTGGCGTCGTACAAGGTAATGGTGGCGACCTAAAAATGGGACTGCCGCTGCAATCCTTAAAAGCGACCGATACTGAAATGTACCACCAACCGTTGCGACTTACGGTTGTTATTCAAGCACCTTTGAGAACTGTGGAAGCCATCTTAAAAAAGCACGCACATCTTAAGAGTTTGTTAGATAACGGCTGGATTTATATGACCATCATAAACCCTGATGCTGATAACCAATTGTTAAATTACAAAAAAGATTTTAATTGGCATCCAGAAGAAAAAGCGCCTTTGCAGCAGATAAAAATGTTTAAAACGCCTGCTGATTTAGAAGTGACTGTTTAATAATTATATTGTTAAAGCTAAAAAACAATACCAATTTAAATTTCAAATGTCGTTATCAATGCATCTAAATAGTGATGGTTTCCCGTAATTGATTTGATTGTTTCAGCCTTCATCTCACAGACCATCTCGTGCAGCCATTGTCTTAGGCTTTCCTTGGTTTTGAAGCGCTGGTTCTTGAAACGGTTTTTAATGTATTGCCATACCTGTTCGCACGGATTTAGTTCTGGGCTATATGGCGGAATTCTAAGCAGGTGTATGTTATCCGGCACCGCTATGTTTTTTTTGTGGAATGGAAACCTGCATTCAATGACCACTATTTTATATTCCTTTGGCCGGTACAGGGAAAATTCCTTTAGGTAGGCCTCGAATATCTCGGTACTCACACCATTGATCTCCCAACCAAACTATCCAATTAATGGGTGAATAGCTTCCATAGATATACGTGGTCCTGAAAATATGCTGGTACGTGACTATTGGTTTTACACCAGAGGCCGTGGGGTATTTTCCCAAATGGTTCATCATCCCAAACCTAGCCTCATCCTGAAAATACAGGTTTACAACCTCATACTTATCTTTATTAGATTAAATCTAATGTCATCCAGCGTGTCAGGGAGTTTTTAAAAAAGCTTTTTCAGCTTGTGCATCTTTTTTATAATGCGATTTACGGGGCTCTTGAGCTTTGTCCTTAAATGCTGTATCAGGTAATGGCGCAGTAAATGGTATTTGACCTCTACACCGTATTGTCGGGAAACCCACGCCTGGGCATCCCAATAACCTAAAAAGGGGTCTGTACCTGAGTTTGCCCGTTTTTGAAATCCATCATGGATCTCTTAGGTTATGATCCTTGACTTAAGGTTTTTTGGTGCATCCGTCAATAGGCCCTCGATGCCATGGACGATGTGCTTCCCGGCCCAGCGCTCGTGGGTCTTTGGACTGATATCCAGATACTCTACCAGTTGCTTTCTGGTTTTAAAACGTTTGCTTTGGATCGATTCCAACCAGATTACCCGTTTCTCAAACCTGTGACTTGACTGTTTATTTACGAAGTGACTTTAATTCTAAAGCACTTTCTTTTATCGTAAATTCGCGTGGTTTTGCCATCCTTAAATATACACAAATATAACGACATTATATGTTTAAATTGGTATAAGACCTAAAGTTCATAATCTTCATGCCATTGAAAATTTTGTGAAATTAGGTCTTCTTTTTGGGTTTTTAAATAGTCCAAATATGCTTTTGCAGCAGGTGTGAATTTTTTTCCTTTCAGCCAAATTAAGTTCCAGAAGGTTGTCACTGGAAGTCCGTTTATCGGAATAATTTTCAGCTCGTTGTTCAACAATTCGCTTTTTATACCTATCAATGGCATCACAGAGAATCCCAAACCCGCAATAACCGCTTGTTTAACCGCTTCATTAGAGGTCAATTGCATTTTTTTGGTTACATCAATATGGTGTTTACTCAAGAAATTTTCCATGGAACGTCTTGTGGCAGAGCCTTTCTCACGATAGATGAGTGGCAAATTTGCCATATCAATGCTGCCATCTTTCAGGAATCGTTCTGCCCGTTTTACATTGCCTACCAAATACAGTTTATTTAACATCAGCGGAATATTTTCTACCTGCAAATTATCAGGCATTACAGAGACAAGTGCAAAATCGACCTCGTTCTGTTCAATACTCTTCAGGACTTTAAACCGGTTGGTGACGTCCATTTTTAGGTCGATTCCTTCATGCTGCTGCAAAAATCCTGAAAGAAAATAAGGCATGACATATTTTCCGGTGGAAACGATAGCGATATTCAATTGTCCTGCCAAAAAACCTTTATACACCATAGTTTTATGTTTCATGGCGTCCACTTCGGTTATGATTCGTCGGCTTGCATCTGCAATCTCTTCACCAAAAGGCGTGACGTAAAGTTGGCGGCCAATTATTTCTGTTAAGGGAATTTCAAATTGATTCTGCAGATTTTTCAGTTGAATAGAAACAGCAGGTTGGCTTAAAAAAAGCAACTCTGCGGCTTTTGTGATACTTTTTGTTTCGACTATTTTCAGAAAAATCTGTAATTGATTCAAAGTATAATTCATAAAATATATTTATAGATAGTATAGTAAATATAAATAAAAACTTATGATTAAAATAAACGAAATTTGGTCAAACCAAAAAATCGCGATATGGAAGACACCACAGCCAAAAAAACCACCAATTCCTTTACTAAAAAAAAATCGTTTAAATTAATTGAGGGGAAATTTGAACCTGCGGAAGCAGCTGATGTTTTGTTTTCCATTTTGCATGATAAAATTAGATTCCACAACGTTCAGAGATTAAGTATTAAGGAGCGTTTTAATGGCGATACAAGTTACTCTGAAGGACGACTCAAAGACCTCAAAAAATCCAAGAAAAAGATTGCAAAACTTATAGTGGAAGCACGTGATAATGGCTATAATGTTGAAATTAATAGCATCATCGAAATGATTCTGACAAAATAAATCGGCTTTTTTCAAAAAACGACACGAGATGGGCACATCAATTCCTTTAACGTTCTGATATAACTTAAAATTAATGGTAAATAATTCCTTATTATCTCCTTTTTAAAGATTCGTTAAGATTGAAAGCTTCAGTGGCATTCTCCTTCTGGTTGCCACTATTCTGGCATTGATTTGGGCAAATTCGTCATGGGGTGATAGTTATCAAACACTTTGGCACTATAAAATTGATTTTACTTCAGATAGTTTTGAGCTTAATAAACCACTGATTTTATGGATTAATGACCATTTTCTTTTTTTTGATTGGTCTTGAAATTAAAGGAGAATTCAAAATTGGAGAACTTAATAGCATAAAGAAGCTAGCGTTTCCGATGTACGGCGCATTGGGAGGAATGTTAGTGCCTGTATTGCTCTCTTTCATTTCAAATAATAATCCAATCATCTTTCAAGGTTGGGGCGTCCCAATGGCAACGGATATTGCGTTTGCCTTGTCCGTTTTGAAAGTTTTGGGCAATCGCGTGCCTTTGAGTTTAAAAGTATTTTTGACTACTTTTGCTATTGTATATAACATTGGCACTGTGATGGTTATCGCTATTTTTTATAGTAACAACATTCAAATCCCATTGCTGGCAATTGCTTGTGGGATGTTGGTAGTTTTATATTTTTTGTCGTACAAAGGATTCTATTCTAAATTCTTGATGCTCACTTTCGGAATTGTCATCTGGACACTATTTCTTAAATCTGACATCCATCCTACTTTGACAGGAATTTTCTTGGCTTTTTCTGTACTAATCCATCAAAAAATATCGTCTTTTTTATTTGTAGATTAACCTGAAAATATCACAAAAAATATTAAATCTACGTCAATACTACAGCAGCCTGTGTTGTCTAAAGAACAAATCGAGCATATTATACACTTGAAGCTTGAACCCATAAATAGCAGTCGCCATTACAGCATTTAGAACACAAATTACACGATTGGGTCGCCTATTTTATCATTCCTGTTTTTGCACTTGCAAATGCTGGCGTCATGCTAAATAGCACCACGATTTGAGCAAACCGTTCATTGTCAACTTATTGCTATGCTTGGCATTGGGGAATAGTGTTGGGATTACTAGTATTGTGCTGACTGCTAAAAAACTAAAATGGGTACAGGTGCCAGATGACATCAATAACCAATACTTTATTGGCGTGTCATTTTTGTCCGGAATCTGTTTTACCATGCCATTATTGGTTTTTTAATCCACAGAAGAAAAATATCTGATTTGAATATTTTAATTTCATTTTTCATTATGTCTTGTGTTTTTTGCGTTGCGAAAATCAATAATTTAGATATCATCTTTCCCTTTCAAATTATGTAAGTAGTTATAATAGTTATGATTTAATTCTGAAAGCCTTTATTTTTACTACATTTAAGGACTTCAAAATCAATTTAGGATAAATTAATGCATAATGGATTTAGATACTGTATTTGCAAACAATGAGTTATGGATTAAGAATAAAATGTCTGATAACCCAAACTACTTTGAAAATTTAGGATTGGGACAAAACCCAGAATTATTATTCATAGGATGCTCCGACAGTCGGGTTACGGCAGAAGAATTGATGGGGCTTGGTCCTGGAGATGTTTTTGTGCATCGGAATATTGCCAATATGGTTATCAGCATCGACTTGAATGTAATGTCTGTGGTCAATTATGCCGTTGACCATTTAAAGGTCAAAAACATCGTGGTATGCGGACATTATGCTTGTGGCGGCGTCAAAGCAGCCATGCAATCGGCTGATTTAGGAATTCTGAATCCGTGGTTGCGTAACATTCGCGACGTGTATCGTATGCATCGTAAAAAACTGAATGCCATTGAGGACGAAGAAAAACGCTATGATAGATTAGTGGAATTGAACGTGCAAGAACAATGCTTCAATTTGATAAAAACGGCGGCCGTTCAAAAGGCAAATCGTGACAGAGGTCTAAAAGTTCATGGTTGGGTGTTTGATGTTCATACGGGGAAACTCATCGATTTAAAAATAGATTTCAATAAGTATCTCAATGATATTATGGAAATCTATCATTTAGACTAATATCAAGAGTCAACCTCAGCCCTTCGGATCCCAATTTAAAAACAATTCAAATCAGATTGTTATTAATCTGCTTGCGTTCCGGTTTCTATAATTTCTTCCTCTTGTGAAGCGTCTTCAAATTCTTTTTTCTTTTCTAATATGGCAGGGAAAATTGCAGGCACCAATGATTTAACAGGGGCGTAGAGCATGGAATCTTCAATACTGTTCTCGTCAGTGAGCGGAATGGCCCTATTCATACTGTCAAAAACATTAAGGACCACACTCAAGATGACTGCCATTTTTAAGGCTCCAAAAACTGCCCCAAGAAGTTTATTGACAATTCCTAAAGCGGCAAAGTCGGCAAGTTTGGTCAATGCTTGTCCAGCAAGCGCAATGACCAATACGATAACGAGAAAGGTCGCGGCAAAAGCTACAATATTGACGGTTTTTTCATCCCACTGAGAATTTTCGTCAATAAACGTCGCAGCATAATTACTAAAATGGATGGCACCGTATACCCCGGCAACCAAAGCTACTAGAGACGCAATTTCCACAAAAAAACCTTTCATCAGTCCGCGCACCAAACCAAAAAGGATCAGGACGGTCAAAACGATATCCAAAACACTCATATCTTACAGAATTTCGTCAAATATAAGTTAACTTTGCGAGAAATTATTTTGGGAAGCCTCTCGAAGTTGATCACTGACGTGAAGGGCAATCCAGAAAAATTTTAATTCTAAACTAAAAAGATGTCAAGAGACGAACAATTAAAACAGCGTTGGGAACTCGTGGTTCACAAATTATCTAAGCAGTTTGCTGAGGGAGACCCTTTAGATTTGGATGCCATCATATATTTAATTGGTGTTCAAGAACTGGGGCAACTCCATAAAAAATTCAAAAAAGACCATAAATTAGATTTGATGCATATTGCCATTTGTCGTTTGTTAGAACCGTACGGCTACTATGAATTTGACTATTATGATGAGGATAAATGGCCACACTATAAAGTAAAAGAACAGTTACCACCATTAAAAGCTGGAGAACAAAGTGTCTTAATGAAGGAGGCCATTGTTAATTATTTTGTTGAAGTAGACTATATACAATAGTTTTGATTGACCGTTTTATCCAATGTTATAATGATCTGCTTCTTGAATAATAATCTCCAAAATAATGAGGATTTCAACAATAATCCCTAAGCTTAAATCCAAAAAAACAGTAAATTTGCCATTCATTTTTTGACCTATGATAGACAAGATAAAAGAACGTATTGCTGAGGCTGAAGCATTTGACGCGCAAACTAAAGAAGAAATTGAAGCTTTCCGTATTAAGTATTTGGGAAAAAAGGGCCTATTGAATGTCTATTTTGCAGAATTTAAAAACGTACCCAACGACCAAAAGAAAGCGTTCGGACAGATCATTAACAAGCTTAAAAACACTGCTGAAGAAAAGGTAAACACCTTAAAAGAGGAGTTGGACAGCAAGGCAGATGTGAAAGGCATTTATGGCGACCTGTCGCGTCCTGGAGAGCCTATTGCAATAGGGGCACGTCATCCTATTTCTCTTGTAAAGAATCAAATTATCGATATCTTTTCCCGTATTGGGTTCAACGTCAGTGAAGGTCCAGAAATAGAAGACGATTGGCACAATTTTACGGCCTTGAACTTACCAGAATACCATCCGGCACGCGATATGCAGGATACCTTTTTTATCCAAACAGATCCAGATATTCTTTTGCGTACACACACCAGTTCTGTGCAAGTGCGTTATATGGAAAACAATACACCACCCATAAGAACTATTTCTCCAGGGCGTGTATTTAGAAATGAAGCCATTTCCTCACGTTCACATTGCTTCTTCCACCAAGTGGAAGGTTTATATGTAGACAAAGACGTCAGTTTTGCCGATTTAAAGCAGACCCTTCAATATTTTACCACAGAAATGTTTGGGAAAAGCAAAATCCGTTTGCGGCCTTCTTACTTTCCATTTACAGAGCCAAGTGCGGAAGTAGATGTGTACTGGGGATTGGAAACCGAAATTGACCATCGTATTACCAAAGGTACAGGATGGCTGGAAATTATGGGCTGTGGCATGGTAGATCCACATGTGCTTGAAAACTGCGGTATTGACTCAAAAGTTTATTCAGGTTTTGCTTTCGGAATGGGCATTGATCGTATTGCGATGCTGTTACACCAAATTGGCGATATCCGATTATTGAGTGAAAATGACGTCCGATTTTTAGAGCAATTTAAATCTTCACTATAAACAATTAGATTTTAAATTTATAAACCGATGCTAATCCGTCGGTTTTTTTTATTTAACATTTGTTTAACTTCGATTGGTTCGGATTGTTCCGAACCTAACTTATCTTTGCACAAAATTCATACACATGACTAATGAAATTCGTAGTGCAAAACAAGATTTAGTCGAAAGACTGGGTGTTTTTATGGAGCAAAAGGAACAATTGGCTCCTGTAGCTGCTCGTATTCTATCCTATATCGTGTTAACGGGAAAAATAGGGACCACATTTGAAGATTTAGTAACCGATTTATGTGCCAGTAAAAGCACCATTTCTACACATCTTAACCATTTAGCTGATTTAAAGAAGATTGTGTACTTCACTAAACCTGGAGATCGTAAAAAATATTACACCATCAATGAAGACACCATCGTACTGAGTATTGATGAATTGATGCAATCTTGGATAGAACAGAGAGCATTACATCAAGAAATTAAAGTGTATAAGAATCGAATTAATAGTCAAACCCTTCAAGAAAATCCAAAGTTTGATCTTGATTTTCACGACAACTACATTCAATTCTTAGAAGAAGTCACCCAATCTGTATCCACATTAAGATCAAAAATAATAGCAAAAAACACTAAACTATAATCAATGAAAACAATCAAACTTCCATTAGTAATTTCTTTTAGTATAATCGCTCTCTTTTTGAGCTGCGCAGACAAAGAACAAGCACCACAAGGGCCACAAGGGCCAATGCCTTTTCAAGTGACTGTCATTCCTCAAAAAACAGTAACAGGTTATACCACTTATCCAACAAGTATAGAAGGAGTCAATAACAGTGAAGTCCGTGCAAAAATTTCAGGTTACATTACAGATGTCTTAGTGGATGAGGGTCAAAAAGTAAGAAAAGGACAAACTCTTTTTAAACTGGAAACCCAATCACTTAATCAGGATGCGGCCGCCGCAAAAGCAAATGTTAACGCTGCGCAGGTAGAAGTTGACAAACTCAAGCCATTGGTAGAAAAAAACATCATTAGTGACGTACAACTGGCCACTGCTCAGGCCAAATTGCAACAAGCCCAAAGTGCTTATAACAGTATTGGTGCCAATATTGACTATGGCAATATTAAGAGCCCTGTTGATGGTTACGTGGGTTCCATCAGACTACGTAAGGGGTCTTTAGTAAGCCCATCCAATCAAGAGCCACTCACCACAGTATCTGACATTAGTGATGTGTATGCTTATTTTTCAATGAATGAGAGAGAGTATTTGGATTTCATTCAAAATGCAAAAGGCAATACGATTCAAGAAAAAATAAAGAATCTTCCAAAAGTAACTCTGATTTTAGCCAATGGTACCGAATACGAAAAAGAAGGAACTGTTGAGACCATCAATTCTCAAGTTAATGCCAATACAGGATCTATCTCTTTCCGCGCCGTTTTTAATAATGACGCCAGATTATTGACCAATGGAAATAGCGGAAAAATTAGAGTGCCTAAAACCTACACAGATGTTGTAGTTGTTCCTAAAGAATCTACTTATGAGCAACAAGGTAGTTACTATGTCTATAAATTGGCAGAGGACGATATGGCGGTTTCAACACGTATCAATGTCAAAGCCGATGTTAATAATATGTATGTTATTTCTGACGGACTTAAAGAAGGTGATAAAATAGTCGCTAAAGGTGTGGCTAAATTGAGAGGAGATTCTAAGGTGAAGCCTATGGAAATTCCTTTTGATAGTGTAGCAAAACCTATCGAAAAATTATTCAGATAAGAAATCAAGATAAGAACTTATGATTAAAATATTTATAGAAAGACCAGTACTTTCGACGGTCGTCTCCATTATTATCGTGATTTTGGGGGTCCTTGGTCTATCCTCGTTACCAATTACGCAATACCCTGATATTGCACCTCCAACTATTTCAGTAAACGCCACATACCCGGGCGCCAATGCTGAAACTATTTTGGAAAGTGTCATTATCCCTATTGAAGAGCAAATCAATGGTGTTGAAGGCATGACGTACATTAAGTCTAGCGCTTCTAACACAGGAGTTGCATCAATTACTGTGTTTTTTGATCAGAATGTAGATCCGGATATTGCCGCAGTAAACGTTCAAAACCGTGTGGCACGTGCCAATTCTCAATTGCCACAAGCAGTGTTGCAAACAGGTGTTACGACATCAAAACAACAAACAAGCGCTTTGATGTTTATGTCATTTTACAGTGATAATCCTGATTATGACGACACTTACATTCAAAATTATCTAAAAATCAACGTCATTCCAGAATTACAACGGGTTAACGGTGTTGGAGATGTGAATGTCTTTGGCTCTAAGGATTACGCTATGCGTATTTGGTTACGCCCAGAAAAAATGGCTGCTTATGGCCTTATTCCAACAGATGTTACCGCTGCATTACGTGAGCAGAGTTTGGAAGCTTCCGCAGGATCTTTCGGTGAAAATGACGGTGAAGCATTTAGCTATGTTATTAAATATGGTGGTCGTTTCAAAACTGAAGCACAATATAGTAACGTCATTATCAAAGCGCTTGGTAACGGACAGTTTTTAAAACTATCAGACGTTGCTGATATTGAATTAGGTGCTCAATCTTATGCCGGTGGTTCCATTACTAATGGAAAACCCGCGGTTAACATGGGGATCTTTCAAACGAAAGGTTCTAACGCACGTGATATCATTATTGAGATTGAGAAAAAACTTGAGGATATTAAAGCTGATTTGCCAAAAGGAATCGAAGTTTTTATTCCCTACAATACCAACAGTTTCTTGAATGCCTCTATTGAAAAAGTAGTGACCACTTTAGCAGAAGCATTTTTACTCGTCTTTTTAGTCGTATTTATATTCTTACAGGACTTTAGGTCGACCTTAATTCCTGCCATTGCCGTTCCGGTGTCTATTATTGGAACGTTTTTCTTTCTTAATCTATTTGGGTACTCTATTAACCTCTTAACACTTTTTGCCCTCGTTCTGGCCATTGGTATTGTGGTAGATGATGCCATTGTAGTAGTTGAGGCGGTGCATGCTAAGATTGATGAAGGCGAACATGATCCTAAAAAAGCGACCGTCGCCGCCATGCACGATATTACTGGTGCCATTATTTCAATTACCTTGGTGATGTCTGCCGTATTTATTCCTGTAACATTTATACAAGGCCCAACTGGGGTTTTCTATGAACAATTTGGAGTTACACTGATTGTGGCGATTATCATTTCTGCAATTAACGCCTTGACATTAAGTCCAGCTTTATGTGCGTTATTTTTAAAAGGCCATGATGACAAACAGAATAAAAAGAAGAAAGGTTTCTTAGGGCGGTTTTTTGATGGATTTAACAGAGGTTTTGATGCCACCGTTACAAAATACGGAAAGTCTGTTCATTTCTTATATCGAAACAAATGGATTACAGCAGCTATTTTAATTTTATCTGTTGGTGCCATTTGGTGGTCCTCTTCCGTAGTAAAAACAGGATTTGTACCAGATGAAGACAGAGGGATTGTATTCGTGAATGTTGAACTTCCTCCAGGATCTTCAATTGACAGAACCCATCAGGTCAATGCTGATCTATATGAAAAACTAATAAAAATTCCTGGTGTAAAGGGCGGATCTCTTATTGAAGGAAGTAGCTTTTTGGGAGGTGCCGGTAGTAACTTCGGATTGGGCTTTATCAGATTAGATGATTGGGGAGACCGTGGCGAAGATTCGCTTTCTGTAGCACGTATCACCGGACAGATGTTTGGGGTGGCCGCTCAGATTCCGGAGGCCAACATTATTTTCTTCTCACCACCTAGTATTCCTGGGTTTGGTAACTCTGCCGGAGTAGAAGTCAATTTGTTGGACCGTTCAGGAGGCAGTTTTAATGATTTGGATAAAGTAACCCAAGAATTTGTGGGCAAACTGTCGCAGCGTCCGGAAATTCAATATGCGCAGTCATCGTTCAACACCAAATACCCGCAGTATGAGATAGAACTCAATGCAGAATTGGCAAAAGAATTAGGTGTCCCAATTAGTGATATCTTCTCAACCCTTCAAGGATATATCGGAAGTATCTTTGCTGCTGATTTCTCTAGATTTGGTAAACAGTACCGGGTGTATGTACAAGCGCTACCTGAAGATCGCGCTGAAGAAGCCGATTTGGGCAAACTTTATGTGCGCACCGCTACTGGAGAGATGACTCCAATTACAACATTTGTCAACTTGAAAAGAGTTTACGGACCGCAGTCTGTAACACGTTTTAACCTGTTTAACTCCGTAACTTTAAATGCGGCCATAGCACCCGGGTTTAGTTCTGGTGATGCCATTAAAGCGGTAGATGAAGTTGCGCAAACCTTGCCCGCCAATTATACCACAGCCTATTCTGGTCTGACCCGTGAGGAAGTGAACGCTGGTAACCAAACCACCACAATTTTCATCTTGTCATTAGTGTTTGTTTATTTCTTATTGGCAGCGCAGTATGAAAGCTATTTAATTCCTTTCTCTGTACTCTTATCCTTGCCTCTAGGTGTATTTGGAGCATACTTTGTAACACAGCTTACCGGTTTGCAAAACAATATTTATTTCCAGATTGCATTGATTATGTTGCTGGGACTCTTAGCCAAAAACGCCATTCTGATTGTAGAATTTGCGTTGCAGCGACGTCGAAATGGAGAATCACTGTTAGAAGCGGCCGTTAATGGTGCTGAAGCACGTTTACGTCCAATTTTAATGACCTCTTTCGCTTTTATTTTAGGGTTAACCCCGTTGGTATTTGCGAATGGTGTAGGCGCAGCAGGAAACAGATCTATTGGTACAGGTGCCGTAGGTGGCTTGCTGATAGGAACTGTTCTTGGGGTGTTTGTCATTCCAATTTTGTTCATCTTTTTCCAATGGCTACAGGAAAAAATTTCTGGAGCTCCACAACAAACAGTAGCACTTAAAGACGATTCAAACTTATGATAGCAATTTTAAAACTCCGCACATTTAAATATATGGTGACGCTGACGGTTTCAGCGTTTACCCTTCAAAGTTGTTTTGTAGCAAAAGACTATGAACGACCACACGTAGAAGAAACCCAGAATCTATATAGAACAGATGCCTTACCAACAGACAGCCTATCTATGGCCGATTTGTCTTGGAAAGAATTATTTTCGGATCCTTATTTAGTGCAATATATAGAAGAAGGGCTTCAAAATAATATTGACATCCGTGTTGCCATCCAACAGGTATTGGCTGCAGAAGCCTACGTAAAACAAGGTAAGGCGGCTTACCTTCCATCCATAAACGGAAACGCATCGGTTACGCACCAAGAATTGTCGAAGAATAGCCAATTTGGTTCGTTTCTATCTGACACTTCTACAGATCAGTTTGATTTGACAGCCAGCCTTTCATGGGAAGCCGACATTTGGGGAAAGATAAGAAGTAACAAGCGGGCGTTTGAAGCTGATTATTTAAGAACTGTAGCAGCACACCAAGCGGTAAAATCCCGATTGGTGGCTGATATTGCCGCAACGTATTATCAATTGGTGGCCTTAGATTCGCAACTAGAAATAACCAAAAAGAGCGTGATTGTTAGAGATAGCAGTGTTTACATTATTCAATCCTTAAAAGAAGCGGGCAACGTGACTCAGGTAGCGGTAGATCAAAATATTGCACAGTACAATAACGCTAGGGCCTTACAAGTTGATTTGGAAACTGCCATCTTTAGAACCGAAAACACCTTGAGTATTTTATTGGGACAACAACCTCAAGAATACCAACGTAATATTTTAGATGCGCAAGTATTGCAATCTGATTTAAAATTGGGAGTTCCATCAAGCTTACTTAGCAACAGACCTGACGTTATTGCGGCAGAATACAATTTGGTTAGAGCTTTTGAACTGACCAACGTGGCCCGTAGTAACTTTTATCCATCCTTAACAATTTCAGCTACTGGAGGTCTTCAAAGTTTGGAGCTTGACCAATTGTTAAATACCAATTCATTATTCGCAAATATTGTTGGCGGATTGGCACAGCCTATTTTCAATCAGCGTAAAATAAGAACTCAAAAAGAAGTGGCTGACGCACAACAAGAACAAGCATTATTAGAATTTAAAAGAGCATTGCTAATTGCGGGCAATGAAGTGTCTAACGCATTGTACACCTACACCGCTGAAACACAAAAATTTGAATATAGAGCGCTTGAAGTTGAAGCCTTGAGAAATGCAGAAACTAATTCGTCAGAATTGTTGAAAAATGGTTATGCTAATTATTTAGATTTATTGACCGCAAGACAAAGTGCTTTAAGTGCTGAATTGAATGTAATTGACAGCAAATTACAGCAACTATTATCTATTGTTGACTTGTATGAAGCCCTAGGTGGTGGTTGGAAATAATTGAAATTGCAATGACTAGAAAATCGGATCTTTTGGAATGCTCAATCCTAAACTTTACTCAATTTGGAAGTAAACGTTTTACTTTAGATGAATTGGCAAGATCTTTGGGCATTTCAAAAAAGACGATTTATAAATATTTTGACAACAAGGAAGATCTTGTTACGCAAAGTTTGTCTTATTTGCTGGATAAGTATCTTGCAGAAATTGATACCATTGTAAGTGATGCAAATGAAGATCCGATTGTAAAGATCATCTTAATCTACAAAAAAGGCTTTGAATATCTCAAGCATTTTAAGCCGTCATTTCTATTCGGCATTAAAAAATATTATCCGAAGGCAGATAAAGTATTCACTCATTTTTCAGAGCAATTGGTGCATGGCACCATTCTTTCCTTATTGAAGAACGCTTTAGACAAAGGGTTACTTCAGAAACACGTTCAAATTAACCTGATCTGCGATCTTTACTTTATGCGTATTGATAACATCGCTTTTAAAAATGATAATCTCTTTGATGTATATTCTAGTGATGCTATTCTACAACACTTAATTATATTTAATTTAAAAGGCGTTGTAATTGATGGTTATAAGAATCGGTTTTTTGTTTCAACTTAGAATAATCAATCTCTTTTAGCTAATATTTAAAAGAACTTGTTGGTAAAAAACACCAACAAGGGCATAAAAATTCTTTGAATACGATTCTAAATTGATCACTTCCATATGTCGAAATGTATCTATAAGGCTTCCATTTTCTGCAATTACAAGCGTTGATGGAACACTTTCGCCAATGTTGGTGTTTTTCACCAACATTCTTTACAAGACAGTATTTAAATCTGAAAAAAAAACAATATTGGTTCAAAACACCAATAACTGCAGAAACATTCTGCAATTGCACTTAAAGAATGATTACTTTTTGATAAGGGCTACTATATCAATATCCAATTTTTCATAAATTTCAGTTTTAGAGCAAACCTGAAACCAACTTTCTCCATAAAATAGTAACTTTGCTGTCTAATTAAAGAGAGCCCCATTTCCATGGGGAATACATATGAAAAAGGACATCCAAATTCCAAAAGCTGAAGACGTTTATGTTGCGATCGTCAATGAATACAATGACATTTACAAAACCCAAGATTGGAATGCGTACATCATTAATGACAAAGACGTCGATTTAGAAGTGGTGCTGATTGTGACCAGTGGTTATACTGACAAAAAAATGACCTCCATTTTTAGAAAAAAACTGGACGTCCTTCCCAAAAAGAGTTATGCTAAGATTGAATTGATGCAAGAAGACCTGTTTGCATTGAATAACGAGTTTAAGGTCACGTTTTTTGAAGGCAATACCATGTTTGAAAAGACCTATCTCTTCAGAAAAAACACAATTAATGAAAAAGCATTCCAAACGGTTCCTTTAATGACAGTGAAGGGCGTTCTGGCTAAATAAAAAACCCCCTTCACACATCAGTTTAACTCGATTAAATAAACACTTTGCTGACCAAAAAATTAATGGTGATGACCTAGTTGTTAGGTCAAATTAAAAATGCTCCTCCTTTTTCAGGAGGAGTGGATTCAGCTTCAAAATAGAAGCTGAAGACGAGATGATCCTAATCTAACTTATCCGTCAATTTCTGAAACGTTCGCTTGGGATCTTTGCCTTCATATAAAATGGCATAGATAGCGGTAATGATTGGCAATTTATCTTTCCTTTCGTTCTTTTCGATAAGATTGTAGGCGCTTTTTGCAGCATAATACCCTTCTGCCACCATGTTCATTTCCATCTGAGCAGATTTAACGGTATAGCCTTTACCTATCATGTTTCCAAACATCCGATTCCGTGAAAAGAGCGAATACCCCGTTACCAACAAATCGCCCAAATAGGCTGAGTCGTTAATGTTTCGCTTCATCTTATGACGTTTCTTTATAAAACGCTTCATTTCGCGAATGGCATTACTCATCAACACACTCTGAAAATTATCGCCATAACCCAAGCCGTGTGCGATACCTGCAGCAATGGCATAAATATTTTTGAGCATCACTGCATATTCAATACCAATCACATCATCGCTTGTAGAGGTTTTTATATAATCACTGGACAAGTTCTTTGCAATGGCCTTTGCTTTACTTTCATCGGCGCAAGCAATGGTTAAATAGGACAAGCGCTCTAAAGCCACTTCTTCTGCATGGCAAGGCCCTGCGATGACGGCGGTATTTTCAAAAGGAACATTATACACGTCATGAAAATGTTCGCCCACCAATTTTCCGGTTTCAGGCATGATGCCTTTTACTGCTGAAACGATAATTTTATCCTTAACATCTACTGTCATTTTCAACAATTCGTCATGAATAAAAGCAGAAGGAATTACAAAAATAAGCACATCAGCATAGGTAGCCATTTCGTTAATGTCGTTGCTCAATTTAAGTTGTGATATTTTAAACTCTACTGAGCTTAAATAACTCGGGTTGTGCTGCTCTTTTATTAAATGCTCTTTTATGTAGGCGCTACGCATATACCATCCCACTTCATCAAGATTTTCGCACAGCATTTTCACAATGGCTGTTGCCCAACTCCCTGATCCAAAAACAGCGTATTTTACAGGTCTATCCATAAAGTTTTCTAATTATATAAATTCAAAAATACATAAAATAAAGCGTAAAAATATTTCAAAAAGTTTAGTACCAAAAAATTTGGCACGTGTTTTGAAAACTAGCACCACATAATCTTTAAATTGTTGGGTTATGAATAAAAGCAAAGCTATTCCACTGTTTTGCTCTTTCATAAGATTGCATTTATGCTAGGCAAACCAAGATTTTAAAATAAAAATTGAACAGATGAAAATGATAAAACTACTTTCCGGATTTGCCATATTTGCAGTCCTATTTACTTCTTGCTCCAAGGAAACGGTGTATGAAGAGCCACCAATTTCATTACATCAATTATTAGGATCTTATGACTTGTGGTATGTGGATATCAATCAGACAACGGGTTACGGAGAAACGCCTTTTTTACAGATTGCATTTACATTATCGTTTAAAAACGGCACACTATATGCCAACAATAATTTGGTAGGATTTGGTCCTAACGGTCAAGGCAATGGTTTAGGGATAGATATTGGTGAATATGATGCCTATGATATGATTTTAGATGTCTACCATGATTTAGATGGCTATCAAACTTTTGATATTTACCAAGTAGATTATGACACGATTGAGTTATACAATCCTAATAACGATACGTCTTACTTTCTACACGGGTATCAAAAATCTACCTTTGATTATGACTTTGTATTTTATGACAACATCCATTATTTTTTACAAGAATACGAAGCATGGGAAAAAACATATACCAGCCAGAACGGTGCTGTAAACGAGTTTGATAATGAAAATTATTTACAGTTTTTATCTGGTGGTAATGATTCTGAGTTCAGAAGTTCACAAGACACTAATGTAGTTAACCCTGATACTATATATTGGGATTATACTGGGGTGTATGGGGTAGGTAATGTAACAGGAAATACGCACCTCAAAACATTAACATTAGATTATGATTATTTTGACAATGAATTCTTTGAATTGCGCGTTATTGATGATCAGGAGATAGAGTTGTACCACGCAAATTCAGGCACAACTTACGCATTTAATGGACGAGGTTATATTCAATATTTGAAAAATGCTGAAGGTCAAGTTGCAGGACAAATGAATAAACAAAATGTACCAAATACAGAGAAAAAACGCAAGCAGAAAACTGCTAAAAAAGATAACCCAAGGGTAAACAATAGAAGCTAAATTTTGGTTGGTTATTTAGCTTCTAGAAACGCTCATCTGATGTATTTCAGATGAGCGTTCTTTTTTTTAACAATATATTGACACGGCACATCACAAGGTTTCAAATACTTATTGTAAATTACCTTTTAAATCAATTTTAATTCTTAAAAACTTAAATTAATATGGGACTATTTTCATTTATTAAAAATGCTGGGGCCAAAGTATTTGGTGTAGGAAAAACAGATGCCGAAGAAAAAGCGGAAGCACATGCCAAAGCCGCTGCAGACGAGCTAAAAGCTGAAGGCGCTGGCGCCAAAAAATTAGAAGAAACAATTAAAGATCTACAACTTAATGTTGAGAATTTAAAAGTAGATATTGAAGATGATATGGCAACAGTTTCAGGAAAGGCACAGGATCAGTCTACCAAAGAAAAAGTAGTTTTGGTTATTGGTAATACTAATGGTATTGCCTCTGTTGATGACCAAATGACGGTGGACCATGTAGAACCAGAAGCACAATTCCACACTGTTATTTCGGGCGATACTTTAGGTAAAATTGCCAAACAATATTATGGCAATGCCATGAAATATCCGTTAATATTTGATGCCAATAAACCAATGCTGTCAGATCCTGATAAAATATATCCGGGACAAGTACTCCGTATTCCGAGTTTGGAATAAGGGAAAAATAAAAAAAGAAAGTGACTCAATACTTACTGAGCCATTCTGGGGTTTAAGCATGTAAAGAACAGTCCCGTACGGGAGCCAGTAAAGAGAATTTAAAAAGCCGTTTCAACTAGTTTGAGACGGCTTCTTTTTTTGTGTGGATTTTTTTTTACAGCGTGTTTAAAAAAGTTTTCAGTTCTAGCAAAGACTGTGGTTTGGCAATGATTTTTTTATCCTTGTCCAGCACAAAATACGTTGGTGTTGCTTCAATGCCATAGATATCTGTAATGAAATTGTCCCACTTGCCCACTCCTAAAACCTGAATAAAATCAGGATAGTTTTGAATTTCCTTTTTCCAGTTAACGTCATTATCTTCCAACCCGTACGCCACAACCTTCACTTTGTTTTTCGGCATCTGATCAACCATGTCCCTAACTTGGGGCAATTCCGTTAAACAATGGGAACATTCACTACTCCAAAAAACCAGCACATAATGTTCTGCCGCATTTAAAGCATGAAGTGATGATTTGACCTTCTTGCCACTTTTGTTGACCTCAATGGGAAAATCTCGGGCAACCGTTCCTAAAGCCGTGTTTTTATAGATGTTTAATTGTCTCAAAAGCATGTCGTTATTCTCTTTTTTTGCGAGGTCTAACAAATAGGTATCAGCAATATAATTAGCAACCCCAGACTCTTCAATTTGCACCATATTGTTCCATACTGCTTGCAATAGCACCATTTTTATTTCACTATTTTCCGGTCCGATATAAGAAGTCAAATTGTCAATTTGTTGCTTGTAAAATGCTTCTGTCGGACTTGGAGTCATTCCGAAAACATACGCCATGACTCTATCAGACAAAAACTCTGAACTTTGTAAAAGCGGATTGCTAAAATCTACATTCTTTAAATAACTGTTTTTTAAATTTTTGGAATAGGTAGAAACATCCTCGTATGTTTCAGGGATATAAGGTTGGTTTGCCTGTATAAACACAGATACCATCGCATTTTTAGAAGCCAACTCAAAAGCCTCCTGTGTTTCATTTAAGGTTTTAAAAATATCCTTAAATGCCTCCTGATCCTCACTTTGTTGTGTGTAGAAATTGCTGATGGCTCGGTTGATCATCTCAATACTATTCGTATAAGATGCCCATAATTTATTTTCGTTGGATTCTTTAAACTCCAACCCGTCCGTCAGGCTAAACTCTAAAACAACATCCTCTTTGCCATTATAGATCAAATCAAAATTATGATCCTGTTGTGGTATACCATACACAATTTTATAAATTCCTGTAGTGCTGGTACTGTCCAACTCGATTTTGAAGTGTCCATTATCGTCCACTTTAGCACGATCCATATATATAGAACCGGTAGGGTTTGATTTATACACAAAGGCATAGGTAAAATCTTTTGCTGGCGAAAACGTGCCTTCAATACTGTGTTGTGCCAGTAACAGGGTTGGTAGAAACACCAATAGTAACATTATTTTTTTCATGCGGATTCTATTTTATTTTTTAATCATCTTAAGGTTTTTCAATGTGATTCAATAATCAGGCCACTATAGGCTGCAACACCGCCAAGGCTTGTTTAACGGTCTTAACCTGTTCAAAAGTAAGTAATAAACGCAAACCTGTTCGGGTTTGTTTTTCTTTCATTTTAGCGATGTTAGGACGGGTTTGGATAAACTGTAACACCCGGGTAAATCCGTGACTTTGGTAAAATGCACTGTTTTGATCATTGATAAAATAACCGATCATTTTCCCCTGTTTCATGATCACTTTTTCCAAACCAATTTTTGTGGCAATCCATTTGATGCGGACACTGTTCAACAAATCAACCACTTGTTTGGGCATTTCTCCAAAACGGTCAATGAGGTCGTTTTCAAATTTCTGAAGCTCTTCCTCGGTTTTGATCTCGTTCAATTTGGTGTATAAATTCAAGCGCTCGGTAATATTGTTCACATAATCATCTGGAAACAAAAGCTCAAAATCGGTATCAATGGTGATATCCTTTACGTATTCTTTTTCCACCTGATCATCTTGATACAAGTCTCTAAACTCATTTTCCTTCAATTCTTCAATCGCTTCATTTAAGATTTTCTGATAGGTATCAAAGCCAATATCGTTAATAAATCCGCTTTGCTCACCACCCAATAAATCGCCCGCGCCTCGAATTTCCAAATCTTTCATGGCAATATTAAAGCCACTGCCTAACTCTGTAAATTGTTCTAAAGCGGTGATACGTTTTCGGGCATCATCAGTCATAGCCGAATATTCTGGCGTTATAAAATAGCAAAACGCTTTCTTATTGCTACGTCCTACCCGCCCGCGCATTTGGTGCAAATCACTCAATCCAAAATTATTCGCGTTATTGATAAAAATAGTATTCGCATTGGAAACGTCCAAACCACTCTCCACAATGGTGGTACTGACCAACACATCAAATTCACTATTCATAAAGCCGAGCATTAACTGTTCCAATTTTTTACCGTCCAATTGCCCATGGCCAATGCCAATTTTAGCATCCGGTACCAAACGTTGGATCATGCCTGCAACTTCCTTAATGTTTTCTATCCGGTTATGAATGAAAAACACCTGACCACCACGCTGAATTTCATAGGTTATAGCATCCCGAATGATTTCCTCACTAAACCGGACCACGTGACTTTCTATAGGGTACCTGTTTGGAGGTGGCGTGGTAATGACAGACAAATCACGAGCAGCCATCAAACTAAATTGCAGCGTTCTTGGAATAGGCGTTGCAGTTAACGTCAATACATCAACATTATCCTTGAGTGTTTTTAATTTTTCTTTGACGGCTACACCAAATTTCTGCTCTTCATCAACAATCAACAAGCCTAAGTCTTTAAATTTTACATTTTTATTCACCAATTGATGGGTTCCAATAATGATATCCACATGACCGTTTTCTAAACGTTCCAAGGTGTCGCGTCTTTCTTTCGCGGTTCTGAATCGGTTTAAATAATCTACGGTTACCGGAAAATCTTTTAAACGTTCCGTAAATGTTCTGAAATGTTGGTAGGCCAAAATTGTTGTAGGTACCAAAACAGCCACTTGTTTGCCATTATCAACAGCTTTAAAGGCCGCTCTGATGGCGACTTCGGTCTTACCAAATCCAACATCGCCACACACCAAGCGGTCCATGGGGCGCTCGCTTTCCATGTCTTCTTTTATATCAGCGGTAGCGGTACTTTGATCTGGCGTATCTTCATAAATAAAGGACGCCTCCAACTCTAATTGCATAGAACTGTCTGGATGGTATTGGTAGCCTTTTTCAAGTTTGCGTTTGGCATATACTTGAATCAAATTAAAGGCAATTTCCTTGACTCGGGTTTTGGTTTTTTGTTTTAAAACCTTCCAAGCGTTACTTCCAAGCTTATAGATTTTTGGTGGTTTCCCATCTTTTCCGTTGAACTTGGTGATTTTATGTAAGGAATGAATGCTCAAATACAGCACATCCCGTTCGCCATAAATCAGTTTGATGGCTTCTTGTTTTTTGCCTTCAACATCAATTTTTTGAAGCCCTCCAAAACGACCAATACCATGATCGATATGCGTTACATAATCGCCAATATCGAGTTTAGTAAGTTCTTTAAGCGTAATGGCCTGCTTTTTGGCGTAGCCGTTTTTGAGATGGAATTTATGGTAGCGTTCAAAAATTTGATGATCTGTATAACAGACAATTTCATTGTCATGATCAATAAACCCTTGAAATAAGGACAATACAATGGTTTTATAATGGACGCCTTGCTCTAAAGCTCGGTGACGTTCCGTATTGGCATCTTCAAAAATATCATGAAAGCGTTTGGCTTGCTGTTCGCTAACACAGGCAATATAATTGGTGTAGCCTTTATCGTGATAACTGTTCAGGTCTTCAATCAGTAAATCAAACTGTTTATTGAAAGATGGCTGCGGCGTAGTATGAAATTCGATAGTTTGCGTACCTAGCACCGTAGACGTTCCAAATTCAACCAAAGTAAAATCGAGCATTTGTCGCTTAAGCAAGGTAGAACTACAAAACAACTCTTCTGGCGAAGCGTGTTTAATTTCTGAGGATAAGGTTTTAAAAGCTTCTTCAGCTTTACCAAAAAAGTCATCAATTCTTGAAAAAAGCAAATCCGCATTTTTAGTGAAAATGACTGTTTTCGAAGCGATATATTTTAGAAAACTCTCTCGGTTTTCGTTTAAAAATTTGTTTTCAACATTAGGAATAACGTTGATTTTCTTGATTTGCTCGGTGGATAATTGTGTTTCGACATCAAAGGTTCGGATACTGTCAACCTCATCACCAAAAAACTCAATGCGGTAAGGTTCGTCATGCGAAAATGAAAAGACATCTACAATGCCTCCACGCACTGAAAACTCTCCTGGTTCAGTCACAAAATCCACACGTTTAAACTGGTATTCAAACAGCACTTCGTTTACAAAATCAATGGATAGATTATCATTGACGGATATTTTAAGCGTATTCCGTTCCAATTCCTTTCTGGTCACCACTTTTTCGAAAAGGGCATCCGGATAGGTAACAATAATGGCAGGTTTTTTTCGAGAATTAATCCGATTTAAAACCTCCGCACGTAAAAGTACGTTGGCATTATCTGTTTCTTCAATTTGATACGGACGCCTGTAGCTACCAGGATAAAACAGCACGTCTTTAGCATTAATCAGCAATTCGAGATCATTGAGATAAAATGCTGCTTCTTCTTTATCATTAAAAACCAACAAAAAGGGTTGGTCTGAAGTTTTAAAAGCTTCTGTGATGATAAAACTTAACGAAGATCCAACAATCCCTTTTAAACGTGTCTTACTTTGATTTACGGCAATAGCAGCTTGCAGATTTTGCGTTTGCAAAGTCTGTGCATAAGATTGCGAGAGATATGATTTACTCAAGAAAATTTATTTTGAGCAAAGATAAAGTTTAGATTTTAAATGGAACTTATTGAAATTGTGAATTTCATCTTAAATATTCGTGGCAATAGTCATCAATTCAAGTTGGCAAAAAAGATGTCCCAAGTTGGCTATGCTGTAGGAAGCTGCGCATTTTCATTATATTTATTACACCCATAATCAAAAAAAAATGTAGTTTTGCACACTTCCTACATTGGGATTAAAACAAAAAAGATATGTCAATTTCAGATTTATTTGATAGCGGGTTTAAAAGGCGTAATGAAGATCATTTTGCATCAATAGTAAGAGTAGCGATGGATGATGGTGTTATTACTGACGATGAGAAAGCTTTCTTAGATCGCTTAGCACGTAATTTGGATATTAGTGAGGAAGATTACAAACTAATCTTAAAAGACTATCAATCTCACCCAATTAATCCACCTACCTCATATGACAGTCGTTTAGAACGTTTATTTGATTTGGCCCGTATGGTGCATGTAGATCATATACAAGGTGACAAAGAAGAAACATTATTGAAAAAAATCGCTATTGGTCTTGGCTTTAGAACCGACAATGTGAAATACGTTGTGGACAAAGCCTTAACATTAGTAGCTGACGGGGTTGATTTGGACACCTTTATTGATGAAATCAAACACATGAATAGATAACTTAGAATTAAGAAGGCTGCGCTTTTAGTATAAAGTATTAAGATATGTTTATGGATGTTATTTGAATTGCCACCTTTTCAAAATTTTATTTTAAAAATCATTATTGTCCGATAAAGAATTAAGATCCCGCCTCGCCGGCAGGCAGGCGCTGCGCTTCTAGTCCCGATAGCTATCGGGAAAAGAACAAAGACTTGATTGTAACTGACTGATAAACAGTAGTTATTCTAAATTAAATTTGACCAATCACTCTAAGTCAAATTGGTTTCAAAAACA
>NZ_JAEHJZ010000209.1 GCF_016469035.1 Gelidibacter salicanalis
CCGCCAGGCTGACTATGTCTCCTCGGAGATTTCCCTATCTGGGCAGAAATGCCCAGGGCCTTCCAAACAAACAAACAAACAAACATGTTGGACCCAAAATGGGCAGAAAAGTTTCGCATTCAGAATTTCGGATAACCTCTGACAGTGTTGTAGCGCCCCAGAGCCGGCCTTTTGAGGCCAGGGAATAATTGGGTGTGATTGGAAACTCGGTATCTGGAGCTCCGTAGGATTTGGCAACACTGAGCAGAACATCAACACGCTTCGGATCTACCGCTGGCTTTGAGACAAGGCAGCGTGAGCCTGGACCATGCCTGCTATGGAACCTGACAACCCAGCACCTCCGACTGAGCCCCTGAGCCTACCGACCGTGTTCCCGCAAACCATGAGTCCGACTGA
>NZ_JAEHJZ010000210.1 GCF_016469035.1 Gelidibacter salicanalis
CCGGCAAATTTGATTCTTGATCCCCATGCCATTTTCTTTCGGGATAACGTGATACCGTGCAGGCGGCATCGTCGGAACACTTCCTTGGTACGTTCAAGAAAAGTATTGGTGTCTGAACCAAATACTGCAATATCGTCCATGATTTTCTTGGTGCCTGTTGTTCCGTGAAGAGCCAGATCGCTCTGTTCGGAGTACTTATCGCCACTACAATTTAA
>NZ_JAEHJZ010000211.1 GCF_016469035.1 Gelidibacter salicanalis
CCAAAATAAACTGAATACGTTCCTCTGGATACTCAGGATCAATCGGCACATATGCGCCTCCAGCCTTTAAAATCCCCAGCAGCAGCACAATAAGTTCTGGTGAATGATTCATACATACGGCAACAAAGTCATGTCTTTGTAAGCCATGTGTTTGTAGAAAATGCGCCATTTGATTGGTTTTTCTCTCAAGTTCACCGTATGTCATGCTATGAGATCCGTCCTGAAGTGCAATTCGATCAGGAGAAGACGTTGACATGTCTGTGATCAATTCATGGACA
>NZ_JAEHJZ010000212.1 GCF_016469035.1 Gelidibacter salicanalis
CGCCTAGCTCAGATTGAGCAAAATGCGTAATACCGATACGCACCTTATCTCCTTCTACTTTGACCCATTCATGTTCTTCTGAATAACGTAAATCTTTTGGTGTGCTCATTCAATACCCCTCCAGTCTTTTCTTTCAATCTATATTGAAGATACCACAATCTGAATGAAAGTTACATCATTTCCAGACGCTTTTAAATGTATCTTCATTAAATCCAACTGTGACTCGTTTACCGTCTGTTGTAATCGGGCGCTTGATCAGCATTCCGTTAGATGCGAGTAATTCTAGCTGCTCGCCTTCTG
>NZ_JAEHJZ010000213.1 GCF_016469035.1 Gelidibacter salicanalis
CCGCCTAGACCTGTCTTCAATAATCCCAAGAGCATTCAGGCCTCGGTGACTCTTATCGAGAAATTGCCCATTATCCTTGAAAAGTCCACGGAAGAAGATCTGCACGAACTCATCTTGCCTCTTCTCTTCCACGCCTTGGACAGCAAGATGTCCCAAATACAGGTAACGACTGCTCTCATACTGCCATTTCATTCGATGACACAAAAATGAACAGACTGTTTCCTCTCTTTCACT
>NZ_JAEHJZ010000214.1 GCF_016469035.1 Gelidibacter salicanalis
TTTCCTTGCCAATGGCAAATGAACCGACGTTGAAGGTCTCCTGGAAATCAGCTTCTGTCAGATGATGGAACGCAGGATCCAGATCAGGTACATCGTCCAGTTTCCACAGGCCGAGGGGATCAAGGTTCGCGTTCTGATGGCCACGGAAGCGGAAGGCGTTGATTAACTGCAGCACCTTGACTTGCTTGGCATCCGTTTCCGGATCGCTGATGGAGGAGTTATAACGTGACGCGTCTTTCGCCAGTCGGCGGAAGTAGTCTCGTGTTTGAGAATGGAGTTGCTCTGGTTTCACACCCACTGTTGG
>NZ_JAEHJZ010000215.1 GCF_016469035.1 Gelidibacter salicanalis
CTCAAAGTCAGTCGGATTAAGATGGTTCGATTGGCCCTCAAGGAGCACTGTGGGCTATAATTGGAACACTCGTAATAAAAGGGAAAGTGATCGCTGAATGTTGGGGACCCTGAAATTGTTGTGTGCTCACCAAAAGATGAAGGATGGACACAATATTCTTCGTATGGACGCTGTCCACGCTCCACTTGGCCTGTCCTCGCTGGAGGCCGAGGACATGATTGGCAAAGCCCAACACAATCCTCAGCTTATTGCGTTGTCCGTCCTCGGTTTGAGTGACCTCGGGCACTTGCAGTTGTTG
>NZ_JAEHJZ010000216.1 GCF_016469035.1 Gelidibacter salicanalis
CCATTACTACATGAGATCTGTATCCTTAGAGGCCTCGCATTCGCCACTCGGACACCATTGATCAATGCAAGTTCGGCAAGGCCTCTCGAACTCGGTGTTGACCATGGACAAATGCCCCCATTCCACCAGGTTGGACCCAGGAGGCCTGCTGCGCCCTCTCAGCCCAGGCAGCGCGTGGCTTTTCCCCACCCAACGAGAGAGACGCGCCA
>NZ_JAEHJZ010000217.1 GCF_016469035.1 Gelidibacter salicanalis
GTAGTTAACCCCTCATTTATTCCGCTCAGCAGAAAATGGAAAGCGAACCATCGACTCTGAAAGTGACGAGGTCGCGAGCAAGCCGAGGAAGAAGCTGTCCCGATACCAGGGATTCAAAGAAGATCCCTTTGTCTACTTCAAGAAGGACACCGTGGAGGCTGAGTTTGACGAAATCAAGGAGTTCTTCGACTTTTCCGACGCCCTCAAGCAAGAGATGTTCCTCACTCGTTGCAAGACTAGCCGGAAGAATCT
>NZ_JAEHJZ010000218.1 GCF_016469035.1 Gelidibacter salicanalis
TGGGACTTGAACTCCTTCACGAGTTGCTGGTGCTCCTCTTTCTCTTGGACCAAACTCTGATCGAATTTCTTCTCCGCTTGCTCCAACTCATGGTGGTGACTTTTCCGACACTGATCCAAGTCGTGCTCGTATTTGCTCACCTTCCATTTGAGTTCGGATTCGCTTTTGTTCTTGGCATTGTTCAAAGAGATTCGATAAGTTCGTTCCACTACAAAA
>NZ_JAEHJZ010000022.1:0-41921 GCF_016469035.1 Gelidibacter salicanalis
TTTTTTGTCATGTACTTAAAATTGTGGTGTATAATAATTTTGAATTTGGAGAAAACTCGATGCCATAAGGATAAGTATCAGAAATAATGGTTTGCTGGTTAGAGATTAGGCCTGTGGTGTTGTTAAAATCATACAACAGAACTTTACCAGAACGTTTGGTGCCAGTTGTAGGACTCCCTAAAGATATAGCACTATGAGCGATAGCTAATTTTTTTCCGTCAGGGGAAAATTTCATATAACCAATGGCTGAAATGTTGGCACCAATATCATTGATTCTTGGAAATACAGATTGAGGAACAGTAGATATTACTGGTGTTTCGTTAACGCCGTTATCATCTACTCTAAAGGCATAAAATTTATTAATGAATTGCGTAATTACCCAAATGGTACTTCCGTCGCTATGCGTAACTGCTGTAATTTTCTCAGAAGACTTGTACTCACTTTGAACAGGGTCATTTATATCATAGGTTATTAAATGGACGTTCTTATTAGCTTCTACAACACCACCATAACCATTATTTAATGACATGTCTACCTCGGAATAGTTGACCCCATCAATGGGCTCACCATTCGTCAAAAAATAACTGGGTTTATCTATAGTAAAAATATAATATGCATTTAAATTTCCAGGTTTAGGGATAATTAAAGCAGACATGGTACTGGAACTGTGACCCAATAAGCCCATCCCGTTTTTCATAACGTTATGCTGCCTGTCCCAAACGATGCTGCCGTCAGTATAAAATAACAAATTTCCCTGTGGATCTGAAATGGTAGCGCAACCTTCTTTAGTTATTAATTGACCATCAGTTAAAGCTACTGGAGCCCCACTATTAAAATCTAAACCCGCTAAGTCGCCAAAATACCAATTTGCTGATTCTTTTTGCGAAAACGCACTGCTATAAAATAGGAACACGAATAATCCACATGCAATCAGATAGTTATTGGAGTAGAGTTTCAAGAGTAATATTTTATTATAAAGATAAAAATCTTTAGTTAATTACTTCTTGGTTTCAACAGATTATCTCAATTTCGGATAATCACTAGGGCTGACCTCGTGCATCATGGCATATACACTTTCAAATATATCTTCTAAAGAAGGTTTTGAAAAATAATCTCCATCTGTGCCGTAAGCTGGTCTGTGCGGGCGGGCTGTTAGTGTTTTTGGTTGACTGTCTAAATATTGATAGGCGTTTTGTGTGTTCAGAATTGCATTGAGCAAATAGGCCGAAGCACCACCAGGAACATCTTCATCAATAACCATCAATCGACTCGTTTTTTCAACACTTTTTGCAATATCATGGTTTACATCCAATGGTAATAAGGATTGTACGTCAATCACTTCTGCATCGATACCAACTTGCAATAATTCTTTAGCCGCCTGTTCTACCAAACGCAAGGTGGAGCCATAAGAAACTAGGGTAATATCTTTTCCTTCTTTAATAGTTTCAATAACGCCAACCGGTGTTTTAAATTCACCTAAATTGGTCGGTAACTTTTCTTTTAGTCGGTAGCCGTTAAGACATTCTATAATAAGCGCTGGCTCATCACTTTCTAAAAGAGTGTTATAAAAACCGGCAGCTTTGGTCATATTTCTTGGGACTAAAACATGGATGCCTCTTATCAAATTCAGCACTCCTCCCAATTGCGAGCCAGAATGCCAAATACCTTCCAATCTGTGGCCTCTAGTACGCACAATCACGGGGGCTTTTTGTCTTCCGTGGGTTCTGTAATGTAAAGTTGCCAAATCATCACTCATAATTTGGAGAGCATATAAAATGTAATCCAAATATTGGATTTCAGCAATAGGGCGCAAACCACGCATGGCCATGCCGATACCCTGACCCATAATAGTGGCTTCCCGTATGCCTACATCAGCAATTCTAAGTTCGCCATATTTTTCTTGAAGACCTTCCAATCCTTGATTGACATCGCCAATAGTTCCTGCATCTTCACCAAAAATTAACGCTTGAGGATATTTTTTAAAAATAACATCAAAATTATCACGAAGTACCAATCGGCCATCTACATCATCTGCCGATGCGTCATAGGTAGGTTTTACCTCCTTAATCTGTAAGGCTGATTTTTTTGATTGGCTGTATAAATGAGAACTGTACTTTGGTTGAATTCTTTCTAAATAGGTGTCAATCCATTGGTGTGCGGCATCTTTTGCTGCCGAATTTTCAGAAATTACATACCGCAATGATTTTCTAACTGCTGAAGCAATATCTTTTCTGATAGGGTCGGAAGCATTAGATAATTCAGTAACAAGGTAGTCAATGAAGACCTTATTGGGGCTAGAGTTAGCCAAGTCAGTAATCAGTTGGATGGCTTCTTGTTGCTCTTCCTTAATGGGATTCTGATAGGCTTCCCAAGCGGCTTTTTTGCCTTCTCTTACTTGTTTCTTGATGTTTTTATCGATAGCATCCAATTCAATTTCAGTTGAAATGCTGTGGGTGATGATCCAATCGCGCATTTTTTGGAGGCAATCGTGCTCAATTTCCCAGTCTAAACGCTCTTTGTTTTTGTAGCGCTCGTGAGAACCTGAAGTGGAATGCCCTTGTGGTTGTGTCAATTCTACAACATGTATCAGTACTGGTACATGTTCTTCTCTTGCAATTTTGGAAGCGCGCTGATAGGTTTCTACCAACTCGACATAATCCCAACCCTTAACTTTTAAGATTTCGTAGCCTTTTGTATCATTATCTCTTTGAAAACCTTTTAGGATTTCTGAAATATTTTCTTTGGTGGTTTGATGTTTAGCGTGGACCGAAATACCATACTCATCATCCCAAACGCTAACCACCATGGGCACTTGTAATACCCCGGCTGCGTTAATCGTTTCAAAAAACAAGCCTTCGCTGGTACTTGCATTTCCTATGGTACCCCAAGCGACTTCGTTTCCATTCTCTGAAAACTTCGGACTGTGGATGCCGCTAACATTTCTGTATATTTTTGACGCTTGTGCCAATCCTAAAAGTCGTGGCATTTGGCCCGCAGTAGGAGAGATGTCAGCACTTGAATTTTTTTGATGTAATAAATTTTTCCAATCGCCTTTATCATCCAAACTATGGGTGCCAAAATGACCTCCCATTTGGCGTCCACCAGACATTGGATCATTGTCAATATTAGCATCGCCATAAAGACCGGCAAAAAACTGTTGGATACTCAGTTCTCCAATGGCCATCATAAAGGTTTGGTCTCTGTAGTAACCAGAACGGAAATCGCCGTTTTGGAACACTTTCGCCCATGCCAACTGTGGCACTTCTTTACCATCTCCAAAAATCCCGAATTTAGCCTTTCCGGTCAATACCTCTCTTCTTCCAAGTAAACTACACTCTCTACTCGTCATGGCTATTTTGTAATCACTGAGAATTTCGGATTGAAATTCTTCAAAAGATATATCGGTAGTAGTTTTAGGACTTGTCTGCATGATGTGCTTTTTAGATATTGCAAAAGTAGTCAAAACAGACAAGTTTTGCAATTGAAATTCGTGTTGAAGGGTTGAACCAGCGTTTAATTACCAGTTCTTAACACGCTATAAGTCTGTGTGTCAAGTGCTGATAATTAAGTTGTTAATGATTTTATTTCTTTAAAAGGGTCGCATTGAAGAGTTTTAGGATGCGCTTGTATTCATCTGTCCAACTACTCGGTTCAACAAAGCCATGGTCTTCTGCTGGGTAAACGGCCATTTCCCAATTGTCCTTGCCCAATTCAATCAGACGTTGTGAAAGTCGCACCACATCCTGGAAATGCACATTCACATCTACCATGCCGTGAGCGATCAGTAAATTGCCTTCCAAACCTTCAGCAAAGTATATAGGCGAGGAGCGTTCATAGGCAATAGGGTCATTGAATGGCTCATTTAATATGTTGGAGGTATACCCGTGGTTGTAATGGGCCCAATCTGTAACCGATCTTAAAGCGGCACCAGATGTAAATGTTTCCGCTTCTGTAAATAGCGCCATTAAAGTGATGAAACCTCCGTAGCTGCCACCGTATATGCCGATTTTTTCTTTGTCTATACCATAATTTTCGATTAAATATTCAGCACCGTCCACTTGGTCAGATAAGTCTTTACCGCCCATATGTCTGTAAATTCCCGTACGCCAATCTCTACCGTATCCTGCACTGCCACGATAATCAATATCTATAACCGTGTATCCCAAATCTGTCAGCAAATTATGAAACATGTATTCTCTAAAATACGACGACCACCATTTATGGACATTCTGTAAATAACCAGCGCCATGAACAAAAATTACCGCGGCATTGTTTTTTACTGAAGATTCAGGCACATATAGCCGTGCCGGAACTTGGACACCATCTTCTGCTTTAAAGGTAATCAGTTGCGGATCTCTCCAATTATAAGATTTAAAATCTTCAGATTGTCCAGAAGTCAGTTGCACCGCTTCTGCTTTTGACGCATTCTTTTTGTAATAGAGTTCCCATGGTTGATTGCTGTAAGAATGAAGAATGGCCAAATGCTTTTCATCTGGAGACAGGCTCACATCATTATTACCGGTCCTACTTGTGAGTTGCTCCATTTTTCCGCCCATTAATGGCATCTTATAGAAATGTCTTTCATCTGGACCTACTTTAGAAGTAGTTAAATACCAATTTTTTTTGTCTTTGGAGATAAATGGGTCAAAAATCTCATAATTACCCGAAGTCAAGGCTTTTTTATTGCCATTGTTGACATCCAATAGGTATAAATGAGAATAACCTGTGGCTTCAGATTGGAAGTAAATATGTTTGTTATCTGGTAACCATCCCATCGTACCGCCGCTCATGGTCCAGCCAATTCCAGGTCCAGCAATCCATGCTTCATCGCGTTGCCTATCTAAATTGGTAAGTTCACCAGTACTTAAATCCATTTTGGCAATCCAACGGTCTTTGTTGTCTTTGGAACGCACATTGACGATAGCGTGTTGGCCGTTATCAGAAAAATACGCTTGAGAACTGATGACCTCGCGTTCTTTTTCTTCCCATTCTTTGTCAGGATAGTCTTTTACATAATCCGGTAAATCTTTGATGCCTGGTAAGGTGCTGGTATTAGCCGTATACACCGTATCTTTTTCAATATTATAGACGGCCAATTCTACTTTGGTTTCATCAGCTCCTACTTTGGAGCGGGTATTTAAATCTTTAGTATAACTGGAGGCATCAATATAATTTGGAACAATCGTATTGTCACTCTTACCGCGATCATAAAGTGTAAAGGTCACATATTTGGCGTCTGGAGAGACTTGTAAGTTCATGATTTGACGGTCTCCGGCATAATACGTAAACAGCTCTTTGTCTTTGCGCGCGTCTCTTAGTTGTTTTGAAGTTTCCTTCTTGTCTTCACGTTCTTTAACCACACTCAGTAACTTGAGATTTTCTTCTTCTAAAAAAGAGGCTTTATCTGATGACTTTGTCTCTTTCTTTTTAGGTTCTTCTCCCGTTTGGATTTGGGTCAGTTTTTTTAAAACACCGCTTTCTTGTGAATACACATAGGCATTATGCTCAATTTCAAAGGCAATCCAATCTTCGTTTGCTAAAAACACCGGATTGCTGATGTTTTTTGGCATTTGCAATACTTCTGTCTCTTTGCCAGATTTGATATCAAAAAGAACAAGGGTATTGCTTTTGGCATATACCTTCTTTGTCTGTGCTTTATTGTACGTGCCTCTGGCAAAATCAGTGTCTTTTTCTTCTGTCCAGCTTACCTTTTCTATGCTTTTAGAATTTTTTAACCGAATGCGGTATAAAGAGTCTGCAGGATCACCATCCTTATTGTAATCAAAATAAATAGCGCTGCTGTTTTGATCCCATTTGATATTTGAAGGGAAGGTGCCCATCCATTGAGGATCTTGCATAATTTTTTCAACGGATAGATCGCTCTGTTGCGCGTAGACGTTGATGAACAATGCTGAAAAAAGGATACTAAAGAAAAAGGATCTTGTCATTATTTATAGTTTAAAACACAAAAAGACTAAACTACATAATTTTAAAAAGATAAGCCCAATGAATTTCTATTAATTAAACGTGGAATTGATGTGGGGTAGGAGTGATTCTAAAATTTCTTGGTAAGCGCTATAGATCAATACCATCTACGTCTAAAAAGTCCCAAAAGTGCCTGAGGATCCAGTGTGAATTTAATGCGAATGCGTTGGCTGTAATTAGGTTCATCAACCTCCCAGCCCAAATTGGAATAAATTGGGAAGTAGAGTTCAAAATAATCAGTCACCAAATTGAGCCTGATCCCAGAATCATACACAAATTCAGGATTTATGGACCTGTTCTTGACCAATCCAATATCCCCATAGGCTTCAATATAGCGCCATAAGGTGGTGCTGACGTTTACCGTAGTCATCCATTGATTTGCAAAAGACGGATCTAACTTCGATTTAAAGCCGCCTTCTGCAATGATGATTTGCTGACTAAAAATACCAGACGCTTCTGAGCGCCCTAAATAGTTATAATCAAACAAATAATCTGTTGGACGGTCTAATGCAAAACTGAAATAATCTGAATTCTCGTCAGTTTTATTATAGAGGAAGCTACCCGCAAAAAAGCGGAAGTTAAACTGACGGTTATTTTCTGTAAGTTTTCGCCATTCATAATTGACGGAGAGTTTCCCGAATTTTTCGGCCGCTTGAAAATCGTAGTAGAACTTTGAATAGTCAATCAAATCTGTATGTGCGTTTACATACCTTATGTTGAAGACACTATAATCCGGATTCGTTACGGTGAGCAACGAATTATTGTTGGTACGGGAAATGTCCAGATATCGAAAATTCAGATAGCTCAATTTGTTGGATCTGTAATTATCTTTATCTCTAAAATAGAAGGATACACTCGGACTAATGAGTGTGACAAAGGCATTTTCAGCAAAAGAGGAGTAGCTGCCACCAAGGCCGTAATTGATGCGGAATAAATTTCTGTTTTCAACATGTTGTGTATAGACGCCACTAGCACCGCCAGTTAGGGTTTTAGAATTGAAGGAATATTTTGGGGACAGCTTATAACTAAAATTTTTCATCAGGAGGGTCTTGTTGTACATTTTAGCCCCTAAGGTAAGTCCGTCGTAAATATTGTTAAACTCCACTAAAGGCATCAAAAATACCTGATTGTAATTGGGGTCTTCAATGTCTTTAAACAACCTAAATTGTAAGGGTTTATTGTTGAAAAACCAGCCTTGTAAAGATTTCCAATTGTCTCTCAGGTTGTATTCCGGAATGGTATTATCGTAATTCAATACCAACTTTGTGGCGTCATGGTGCGGAATGGTCAAGGTTTTTGAGCCTTTAACATGCTCAATCCACTGTTTTGAGAGTATCGAGTCGTGTTTTAACGTAAAGAGCGAAATGGGCACATCGTTGTTTCTTTTGTTTTTGATGGTGAAGGTCACAGAATCTTTGGTCTTGATTATATCCTTGATTCTGAAATCTATTTTTTTGTTACTGTTGATATAATCAGAAAAAAACCAATCGACGTCTTTATCAGTGTTTTGTTTTAGTAAACTTTCAAAATCCGAAAGCGTGGTTGGTTCTGAAACAGCCTTCTGAACGTATTGTTGAATGGTTTTTTCGAGCACATCGGCGTTCACAAAATCATCTAAATATTTAAGGCCGATACCCGCTTTGTACTTTCCAGCAATATTGGCATTAAATTTTAAAAGTGAATCTTTTGCGGTGGTCAATGCCTGATCTCTATTGGTGCGCGCCATCTGCATAAAATAGAGATTGTATTGTTCGTTAAAATCGACATCAGCGGCATGAAACGACCGCACGCCCCAAAAATCAGATAAGGTGCCCAATAATTTTAGGTCCGGATATTGTTCTTTAACATATTTCATCAAATAATATATCTGAATACCATCTTTAAGCCAATAGTCTTTACGCGGGTTTACGACTACGGTGTTGTTCAAATAATTTTTTAAAGTGGTTTTTAAAAGTTTGAGTTCATATTGTAAATTTCCAGGGAAAGGATTAATAAATTTAGGGAGTTGATTGATGCCATAAAGTGGGTCCTTTCGATATTCAATATCCGTGACCAATAAATAATTGTGCGGATAGGGACCAAGGTTTTTAGTGATGAATTTGGTTATTTTATCGGTGATGATAGCGCGATCCGTTGGGGTGATCCCTTCGGTTTCGATATTGGTGATGACCGTGAAATTATCAGTCTGTACAAAATTGAATTTTGGAAATTTGTTGAGATATAATTTACTGTCCACACGATCTTTACCATAGAGGTGGAAGGTTTGCGTACTGTCATTCTGGGTGATGTTTTGAATGTCCAACTCAGAAAACAAGCCGTAATTTTTTGGGAATTCTAACTTGAAATTGACGGTAGCCTTAGGTACAAATAAATCATCGAGATTTTTATTGCTGTAGTAATGCCATACGCCATCATAAACGGCAGGCGTGATGTACCAATATTTTAAATTGAACTCATTACTGTCCGTTACCCCATAATCTGTAAACGTATGGTCAGGAAACTGTAAATTATAAAATAATTGAATATGGTAAGATTGGTTTGGTGGTAAAGGCTCCGTGAGTTGCACTTCAATAACATCTGGGTACAATTTTAATCTGTTATTGATTAATTCGTCTCCATTAGTCGCTTTTATAGACGTGATGTTTGTAAAGCCTCGCATCTCGTTTTTGGCAAAGTGGAATTTGGTGCTGTACTCTTCTGTAAACCGATCTGCTAAAGGGGTGCGTTTGGTTGAAAAACTGTTATTCCAATCGTTAAGATAGATGGTTTTTAAAGTGTCTTGTGAATTGTTTTGATAACGAATAGTTTCCGATACTTTGGCGCTCCTATTGGCCATGTTGAATTGGGCATCAATGCTGATCTCATTCTGACCAGACATAATTGCGGAACACAATAGGATGATACTAAAAAGGATATACTTGGTCAATATGCTATAACGACTTTAGGTTTAAAATGCTTTTGAATGGACCGGTTTTTTGCTTAAAGATGCGCATAAACCTGAACTCTCAATTATATATATCGTATTAAAAGTGTTTCGGGTTTTTTTGATGGGAGTAATTTGTGAAAAATGTCTAGAACATCCAGTACTTTTTTTCTTAAAATTTAGAGCACATTTTAAATTTCATGAAGAATGTGCTCTAAAGTGAATTATGTAAGTTAAAAATACTGGTTTCTATACTCTAAAAAGACTATGGCTTTAAAAATTAGGACTCAATTCAAATTCCTTGTAGAAGGCATCAAGAATTTCAATGACTTCATCAGGAGTGTCTACCAAATGTACGAGGTCTAAATCTTTGTCACTAATGTTGGCAAAAGAATCTAATAGGGTTGTTTGTACCCATTCTAAAAGACCGGACCAAAATTCAGTTCCTACTAGAATGATCGGGAATTTTTCAATTTTGTTGGTCTGAATTAATGTAATGGCTTCAAATAATTCATCTAAGGTTCCAAAACCTCCTGGCATTACCACGAAACCTTGAGAATATTTTACAAACATGACTTTTCTAACGAAGAAGTAGTCAAAGTCTAAGCTTTTATCGCCATCAATATACGGGTTGTCATGTTGTTCAAAAGGAAGATCGATGTTTAATCCTACAGAGGTCCCGCCTGCAATATGAGCGCCTTTATTTCCTGCTTCCATAATTCCAGGACCACCACCGGTAATGACACCATAACCGTGTTCTACTATTTTTTTGGCAACCTCTTCTGCCAATTTGTAATATTTATGATCTGGCTTGGTACGTGCTGAACCAAAAATAGACACACATGGTCCAATTTTGCTCAATTTTTCATATCCATTAACAAACTCACCCATTATTTTAAAAATGGCCCAAGAATCATTTGTCTTTATTGCATTCCAAGCTTTACTGTGTTTTTCTAATCTCATTTTTTGTATTATAAAGTGTATTATTTTATGGTGTAGCGATGGCTTTTTTTCAATCAGAATCCTTACCCTGAGAACTGCCAAAACACACAAATTTAAAAGAAATTGCGATAATAACTTCTATTCACTTGGTATTTAAAATGATTTAAGCACAAATTGTAGGCAATACGTTTTAAATGAACCTCTTAATACGGTTGCTGTCTAAAATGTAAAAAGGCAAATCTTTCGATTTGCCTCATAATAAGTTCTTTGTGTGTTATACTATTTAAAGTGGTTTACGACCTGATATAATGTTGTATAAAATCACAATAACTGCAATGACTAAAAGAACATGTATGAGTCCTCCAGTTCCAATGCCTTCTACAACACCTAAAAAGCCCAAAAGCCACACTACGATTAAAATTACGGCTACAAGCCAAAGAATACCTCTCATAATTGATAGTTTTAAAGTTATGATACTAAGGTAATAAAGTTTTGACTGTATTGAAGTGCGAATATGAATAAATTTTTAACATTATCCGTGAACGGCATAAAGACCCGTTCTAAGTAGTCTCCTGTTTTCTGGCAATTTCAAGTTCTTTTTTCAGGAATTTGGCGGTATAGCTCTTTTTGTGCTGCGCCACCACTTCTGGTGTTCCTTCTACAATTATTTGTCCACCACCTTTACCACCTTCATAACCAACATCAATAATATGGTCCATTGTTTTGATGACATCCATGTTGTGCTCTATAATTAAAATGGTGTTGCCTTTGTTAACCAATTCATTAAGAACGTTCATCAATACCCTAATGTCTTCAAAATGTAGCCCGGTTGTGGGTTCATCTAGAATATAGAACGTGTTTCCGGTATCGCGTTTACTCAATTCTGTAGCCAATTTGATACGTTGTGCTTCGCCACCAGAAAGCGTTGTGCTTTGTTGCCCTAAGGTGATATAACCTAAACCTACATCCTTGATGGTTTCTAATTTCCGATGGATTTTTGGAATATGCACAAAAAAATCAACCGCTTCATTAATGGTCATGTCCAAGACATCACTGATGGATTTTCCCTTGTAGCGAATTTCTAAAGTTTCTCTGTTAAAACGTTTGCCTTGGCAGGTTTCACATTCTACATAGACATCTGGAAGGAAATTCATTTCAATAACCCGTAAACCACCGCCTTGGCAGGTTTCACATCGGCCACCTTTAACGTTAAAACTGAAGCGCCCAGGTTTGTAACCGCGGATCATCGCCTCCGGAATTTTTGCAAATAAACTTCTAATTTCATCAAAAGTTTTAGTGTAGGTTGCCGGATTGCTTCGTGGTGTGCGTCCAATTGGCGATTGGTTAATGTCAATCACTTTATCTATATGCTCCAGACCTTTAATACTTTTATAAGGCATTGGTTTCTTAACGCCATTAAAATAGTACGCGTTAAGAATCGGGTAGAGGGTTTCATTAATCAAGGTCGATTTTCCGCTCCCTGAGACACCGGTCACACCAATCATTTTGCCCAAAGGAAATTTAACCGATACATTTTTAAGGTTGTTACCCGTACAGCCTTTCAGTTCTAAAAATTTCCCGTTGCCTTTACGACGTGTTTGAGGGACTTCAATCTGTTTGGTGCCATTAAGATAGTCGGCCGTCAAGGTGTGGTGCGTTTTTAATTCATCTGGTGTGCCCACACTAATAATTTCGCCACCGTATTTACCGGCCTTTGGTCCGATATCAATGACATAATCTGCACATTCAATCATGTCTTTATCATGCTCAACCACAATTACCGAATTACCAATATCACGAAGGGCAATCAACGATTTTATCAATTTTTCATTGTCCCGCTGGTGCAAACCAATACTAGGTTCATCCAAGATATAAAGGACGCCTACCAGTTGTGAACCTATTTGGGTTGCCAATCTAATGCGTTGCGCTTCTCCGCCTGAAAGTGATTTTGAACTTCTGTTCAATGATAAATATTCCAGACCAACATCCAATAAAAACTGCAGGCGGGTTCTGATTTCTTTAATGATTTCTTCTGAAATTTTGAGTTGTTTGTCAGATAATTGGGGTGTAAGATCCGCAAACCAGTTGGCCAAATCCACTATGTCTTTATTGGCCAATTCGGCAATATTGAGTCCGTTGACCTTAAAATAAAGCGATTCTTGACGCAAGCGTGAACCGTGACAAGCATCACACTCCACTTTATCCATATACTCTTTGGCCCAACGCTTTAAAGACGTGGTTTCTGCCGTGGTAAATTGATTTTCTATAAAATTGGCCACTCCTTCAAAGTCAATTTTATAATCGCGGGTAACGCCTAAAGTCTTGCTTTCTAAAGAAAATTTTTCGTTACCACCGTATAAGATCATTTTTTTTGCCTCTTCAGGAATGTCCTTATAAGCATCGGTCAATTGAAAATTAAACCGTTGGGCAATGGTTTCAAATTGCTTAAAAATCCAACTGTTTTTATAAGGTCCATGAGGTGCCAAAGCGCCTCCTTTTATGGATAGACTCTCATCAGGGATTATTTTCTTATCATTGACTTGATAAAGTTTGCCAATACCGTTACATTTAGGACAGGCACCTTTTGGTGAGTTGAACGAGAAGTTATTCGGTTCTGGATTCGGATAGGAAATCCCAGACTTAGGACACATCAAACTTCTACTAAAATAGCGAGTTTCATCGGTGTCTTGATCGAGGATCATCAACACGTCATCACCATGATACATGGCTGTATTAATCGTTTCAGTAAGGCGTTTTTCATTGTCCACCGTATTGTCAATTTTAAGACGATCAATGACAATTTCAATGTCGTGCATTTTGTAACGGTCCAATTTCATGCCTTTCACCAAATCTTTCACCTCACCATCTGCGCGAACTTTTACAAAGCCTTGCTTGGCAATTTGTTCAAACAATTCGCGGTAATGGCCTTTACGCGAACGTACGACTGGCGCCAAAATATTGATACGTTTGCCGTTAAAACTTTCTTTGATCAAACTTTTGATCTGCTCATCGGTATAACTCACCATTTTCTCGCCAGTGTTATAGCTATAAGCGTCACTCGCCCGGGCGTAAAGCAAACGTAAAAAATCATAAATTTCAGTAATGGTGCCAACTGTAGACCGTGGGGACTTGCTAGTTGTTTTTTGTTCTATAGCGATCACTGGAGAAAGGCCATCAATTTTATCCACATCAGGGCGTTCCAAACCTCCCAAAAATTGACGTGCATAGGCTGAAAAGGTCTCGATATAGCGACGCTGACCTTCCGCATAAATTGTGTCAAAAGCCAAGGACGATTTACCACTACCGGACAATCCTGTAATGACTACAAGTTTCTCTCTAGGAATGGTAACATCTATATTTTTTAGGTTGTGAACGCGTGCGCCTTGAACCTCAATTGTATCTTCAAATTTACTCATAGTAGTGCAATCTCACCTGATTTACAGATAAGTTTGCAAAGGTACAGATAATGGTGTAAAAAATAAAGCAGTTGATATTTAGAGTTTTGTTAAATAAATGAGGGGGAAATTATCCTCTATTATTAAATTCCTTCATGAACCATTTCAATTGAAAGCACTTTTATTCGGCAACAAGATCTGTAATTTCTATTCCGAAGACTAAAAATTTATGGAAGGTGGGCAGGTTGGCTCCAGATGCTGTAGTAGTCCAATCGGTCCAGGACGTTTCCAATCCGCCAATAGGTAAAATGTCTACCCACATTTGAAAACTTTCAGGTTTCCCTGAGGCATCCAAATGCCATAAATAGGAATCTCCAGGTGTGGTACCTCCAGATTTATAGGTTACTAAAAGTGCTTCCGATCCATTTTCCAAGGTTACCACACTGCGTTCCGTACCAAAATCAAAAACCTTGTAAGGTGCCACTACCCAAAACGAATCGTTGTTAAAATAGGAAAGGGCTTTTTCAATGAGGTCGTGAGCATCGTTACCTTCAATTTTTTGCTCATTTTGAAAGACTTCACTTTTTGAAGTAGCATTCAAATCTAAATTGACTTTATAATCTTTCCAATAGACCTCGCAGGTGTTTTCTGCTTTATTCCATTTAAAATGATGGCGTTTTTTAAAGGTCCATTCTAAATAATTAGTTTTTTTATAGGCTTCATGATCCAAAGCATTGAGCATCGTGCTTGCTAATTGTTCTGCGGGTGCACCTTTGGTGCCTGTTGGTAAATCTTCATCGTATTTGAAATATACAAAACCGAAAAGCAGCAAGGTGGGTAACGTAAAGAAGACAATTACTCCAGCGATTATTTTAAGAATTTTTTTAGGTTTGGCCACTGATATAGGTGTTTTGTTATTTATTGTTTTTAATTATTGTTCGATAAGAATTAAGACCCCTGCGCTTATAGTCCCGATAGCTCGAGACAAGAACAAAAATTTGATTATAACTAACTGATAAACAATCGTTATTCTAAATTAAATTTGCCCAATCGCTCTAAATGAGATGGGTTTCAATAAGCAAGGCGTCATTTTTAAGATCTCGTACCAAGTCATGCTTTAATGGGGTTTGTAAACTTTTTGCCTTTTCTACCGGACACTCATGATAAATTTTACGGGAATGATAACTATTCTAAAGCGTACAAGTGTTGCAATTCGGCTAGTTTCTCTTTAGAAAAAGCACGCAGTTCTTCAAAAAAAACGGTGAATTCTTCTTCAAACTCTTCATAAAACTCCTGAAGTTCGTCTGTAGCTTTGTTCATTCCTGAAATATTGTTGGTACGACGGTTCATGCCATTTAGTACTTTTTGAATGCCTTCAATCTTAGCGTAGCTCAATAACCAATTATCTGCAATCATATAGGGCATCATTTTCTGAATCCGTACGGGCAGGATGGTGAAATTTGCTTTCAAGTCTTCGTAAAAGTTTTCAATATAAAGCTCTAATGGTGTATCTGAATAGCGCGACCAATTTTTAGCCAAAAAATGATCGTATAAAATATCTACAATCACGCCGCTGTAGTGGCTGTAATTTTCATGAAGCCTTTTGGTACTCAATCTAACGGTAGGATGTGCATCTGTAAAAGTGTCAATTTCACGATGGAGCAGGATACCAATTTGAATATCTTTAGGATATTTTGCGTACCGCTTCCCTTTAATGCCGTCTGCTATAAAATTGCCAATGGTAATTGAAGTGTTGTCTCCTGAAAGATAAATGTGGGCTAAAAAATTCATTGGTCTAATTTACGGAATTGCAATTTAGATATCCAAGATTGTAATTGTATATTTGCTTTTCACTTTAAAAAACACATTATGACACTCATAAAATCAATTTCTGGAATACGAGGAACCATTGGAGGTAAGGTAGGCGATAATTTAACGCCAATTGATGCCGTAAAATTTGCATCAGCTTATGGTGTGTGGTTAAAGCAACAACGCCACAAAGACAACTATCGGGTTGTGGTTGGACGTGATGCGCGTATTTCTGGAGAAATGATTCAAAACTTGGTGATGAACACCTTGGTGGGTATGGGCATTCATGTGATTGACCTGGGGTTGTCAACCACCCCAACGGTTGAGGTTGCGGTGCCAATGGAGCATGCGGATGGTGGAATTATCTTAACGGCAAGCCATAACCCTAAACAATGGAACGCTTTAAAGCTTTTGAATGCGAAAGGCGAATTTTTAAATGGTGAAGAAGGCGCCAAGATTTTAGAAATCGCTGAAGCGGGCGACATGATATTTGCAGAAGTAGATTACCTTGGAAAAATTACAAAAAACGAAGCCTATATTGATATTCATATTGATGAGGTGTTAAAGATGCCTTTAGTCAATAAAAAAGCCATTGAAGAAGCGCAATTTACAGTAGTTGTAGATGGTGTCAATTCTACAGGAGGCATTGCTATCCCCTTATTATTGGAACGTTTGGGTGTGCATACCATCAAATTATTTTGTGAGCCTAACGGTCAATTCCCCCACAATCCAGAACCTTTAAAAGAACATTTATACGATTTAGCTGCTGAGGTAGTTAAAGAAAATGCCGATTTAGGTATTGTGGTGGATCCAGATGTAGACCGTTTAGCGTTTATGGACGAAAAAGGAGAAATTTTTGGTGAAGAATATACCTTGGTGGCTTGTGCCGATTATGTATTGAGCAAAACCCCAGGGAACACCGTAAGTAATATGAGTTCAACCAGAGCGTTGAGAGATATTACTGAAAAGCACGGTGGTACTTATGAGGCGAGCGCGGTAGGAGAGGTGAATGTTGTGGAACTCATGAAGAAAAACAACGCCATTATCGGCGGTGAAGGTAACGGAGGAATTATTTATCCTGAACTTCATTACGGTCGTGATGCCCTTGTTGGGGTAGCACTATTTTTAAGTCTGTTGGCCGAAAATAAAATGACTACCAGTGAATTGAGAGCAACGTATCCTAATTATTTTATGGGTAAAAAGAAGATAGAACTGACGCCTGGAATGGATGTGGATGGTATTTTGGCAAAAATGGAAGAGCGGTACCAAAACGAAAATTTAACCACTATTGATGGGGTTAAAATAGATTTCAGTAACAGTTGGGTCCATTTGCGCAAGAGTAATACGGAGCCAATCATCCGAATTTACACGGAAGCGCCTTCACAAGAAGAAGCGGATGCCTTGGGCGATAAGATTATTTCTGAAATTAGGACCATTGCAAATATTTAGTAAAATGAAATTCGTTTTACTAGTGATGAGCTTAAGTACGCATCGCACAATTAACGAATGAAAAGGATCTGCATTTTAGCAGGAACACATAGAATTGAAAATTGTAAACTAAATGATTTCAACACATATAACAGCGAAGACAACCGAACTTGAAGTGTATTTTCAGCAGTTCAGGCAGCACATCATTGGGGTTGATCAAGAATTTATGACGCCTTACGGAAAGCAGAAGATCATCTATACAGATTGGACAGCTTCTGGTCGTTTGTACAGACCTATTGAAGAAAAGTTGATGAATGATTTTGGACCGTATGTTGCGAACACCCATACGGAGACTACAGTATCAGGAACAGCAATGACCAAGGCGTACCATAAAGCAAAACACATCATTAAAGATCATGTGAACAGTAATGCTGATGATGTTTTGATATGCTGTGGCAGCGGCATGACGGAAGCTATTAATAAATTGCAACGCATTTTAGGCTTAAAAGTCCCGGAAAACTTGCAGAAGCATACCACAGTTCCTGATGAAATGAGACCTGTTGTGTTTATTACACATATGGAACACCATTCCAATCAAACATCTTGGTTGGAAACCATTGCTAAAGTTGAGGTGATTCCACCAGGAGAAGACGGTTTGTTTTGTATGGAAAATTTACAAGAACTGCTTAAGAAATATGAGGAGCGACCAATTAAAATTGCTTCCGTAGTGGGCGGCTCTAACGTTACAGGCATCCAAACCCCCTATCACGAGATTGCAAAACTGATGCATCAACATGGCGGGGTGTGTTTTGTGGATTTTGCCTGTTCAGCGCCTTATGTGGATATTAATATGCATCCAGAAGATGAAGATAAAGCCTTAGACGGCATTTTCTTTTCACCGCACAAGTTTTTGGGAGGTCCTGGTACCTCAGGGGTGTTGATTTTCAATAAGAAATTGTATAAAAATATGATTCCAGACAGTCCGGGTGGAGGTACCGTCAGTTGGACCAATCCGTGGGGAGAGCATAAATATATTGACAATATTGAAGATCGCGAAGATGGTGGTACGCCAGGGTTTTTACAAACCATAAAAACTGCGTTGGCGATTAAACTGAAAGAGCAGATGGGCGTTGATAAAATGTTAGAACGTGAGCATGAACTCATCGACTATATTTTTAGTGAATTGAGCCCGGTTGATAATATAAATATTCTAGCTGGACAGCACCAAGATCGTTTGGGTGTGATTTCCTTTTATATTGATGATTTGCATTATAATTTAGGCGTTAAAATCTTGAATGATCGTTTCGGAATCCAGACCCGAGGTGGTTGCAGTTGTGCGGGTACTTATGGTCACTTTTTATTGCATGTAGATGTGGAGACTTCTAATGCGTTGACTCAGGAGATTTCTTTAGGAGAATTGCTGCGTAAGCCAGGTTGGATCCGGATGTCTATTCATCCTACAACAGCTACTGAAGAAGCGGTTTATTTCTGTAAAAGTTTAAAGGCACTAGCAAAAAATCATAAAGAATGGGCCAAGGACTACGATTATATTGCTGCGACGAATGAGTTTGTGCATACATCAAATGCATTGGAAGATAGGTTTGAACTTCCGGTGGAGGAGTGGTTTGAGTTGTAGATACGTTGCATGGAACGCAGATCTGCTGGGCAGGTACGCTGATTGTGCTGATTTGTAATGATTCTTTGACACGAATTGCACGAATTCTCACAAATCACTGTTGGAATTTAATGTGCACAATGTATTTAAAAATACTTCACTTGTGTTAGGTGTAGTTTTTGGACACGAATTGCACGAATTTACACGAAACACTGTTGGAACTTGAATAATGTTATTTTTAAATGGTGCAGTGAGTTCGCAGATGTTTCAATTGCGTTAGGCGTAGTTTTTAGACACAAATTGCACGAAATACCTACATGAGAAAATTAACATCTTGAGTTGTCTTTTCGACTGCATACAATAATCACAAACTCATTAAAATAGCTTAGCGTCTTAATACCTCTGCGCGCTAACACTTTGTTTAAACGCCTCTGGCACTGAATTTCGATGTTTCCAACGGCGGTGGGTCCATAAATAGTATTGTGGCGCTTCGTAAATTTGCTGTTCCACTTTCTTGGTGAAAATGTCCGTTATTTCGTAATTTGGATAGTTATTCGGATCGACTGCAAGCGTTTCAAACGTGGTTTCGTAATACCCGCGCTTCAAACGTTTCACTCTAAAGAATACAACAGACATGTCCAATCTTTTGGCCAGCATTTCAGCTCCTGTGTGGATAGGCACTTTAATTCCCATAAATTCATTCCAATGGAAAGCCCTGGCCACACGCGGGGTTTGATCTGACACAAATCCATTAATGGTCAATTCGCCATTCTTTTTGGTTTGGGTGAGGGTAGGTACAGTTTCTTTTGTGGTAATCAGCGTACTGTCATACTTAGCACGAATCCGCTTTACCAACCGATCAAAATATTTATTGCCTAACCTGCTGTAAACCGCGTAACCTTTGTGGGACACGTATTTTTGGAGAATAAAAATCCATTCCCAACTTCCATAATGTCCGCACATTAAGACGATACTTCTGTTTTGCTTTTCAAGATCATTAATAAGCTCAACATTGGTAAATTTAAACCGTTCTTTCATCGATTTTTCAGAAATGGTAATAGATTTAATCGCCTCCACCATCATGTCACAAAAATGGTGATAGAACTTTTCTGTAATTGTATCAATCTCAGCTTGTGGCTTTTCTGGGAAAACTAATCTAAGATTGTCCTGTACCACTTTTTTTCGATATCCCATAAGTTTGTAGATGATAATATATAGACCATCAGAAAAGGCGTAGAGCAATCGAAAAGGCAATATTGAAATCAACCAAATTAATGGATAAACCAAGATGTAAACGAGAAATTGCATTTTTTAATATTAGATTTGCAGGTGCAAAGATATGCTTAAATATAATTAATACGTTTCGAGTTTATGGGTAATTTAGATTTGGTCACCATTATTGTAATCGCGGCAAACGCCATTATTTCTTATAAAGGATTTAACGATTATAGTTTTTTTGAACGCTATAAATTCAATGTGGGCGGGATCACCCGAGGGGAGAAAATCAGAATGTTTAGTTCCGGATTTTTGCATGTAGACATGATGCACCTTATTTTTAACATGTTTACCCTATACTTTTTTGCACCTGTGGTAATATACCACTTAGGAACTCTGTATTTTCTGATCATTTATATAGCAAGTTTGCTGTTAGGAAATTTATTATCACTCTATTTCCATAAAAATGAACACCACTATAGTGCGGTAGGTGCAAGTGGTGCGGTAACGGGGGTATTGTATGCCGCTATTTTATTGGAACCTTCCATGCAATTAGGTCTATTGTTTATACCGCTGCCTATTCCTGCTTATATCTTCGGGATTTTGTATTTGATGTATTCCATTTATGGGATGAAGAATAAAGTGGGAAATATTGGACATGATGCGCATTTTGGTGGTGCCATTGGCGGATATGTGGTGACCTTAATGCTAAAACCATCGCTTTTTCAAACAGACTTGTTGATGGTTGGGTTGTTAGCCGTGCCTATTATTGTGTTACTCGTAATGCATAAAATGGGTAAACTTTAATAGACTTTTAGATAAAAACTCACGTCTATTAGAATACGTTTATAAATAGTTTTACTGATAAATCTCAAAGTATGATTTCAAATGACACTATAGTAGCTTTGGCAACACCATCAGGAAGTGGTGCCATTGCCGTAATTCGACTTTCAGGACAGGACGCCATAACCATAGGTTCAAAATTTTTCAGATCGGTTTCAGGTAAATTTTTATCAGCACAAAAAACACATACGGTGCATTTAGGTCATATCATAGATGGTCCTCGCATTATTGATGAGGTTTTGGTGACTATTTTTAAGAATCCACAGTCTTACACAGGTGAAAACGTGATTGAAATTTCATGTCATGGCAGTCTGTATATTCAACAGGAGATCATTCAGCTATTTCTTAAGAACAGTTGTCGTATGGCGAATGCGGGCGAATTTACCTTAAGAGCCTTTTTGAACGGTAAATTGGACCTCAGTCAGGCAGAAGCCGTTGCCGATTTAATTGCGAGTGATAGCGAAGCATCCCATAAAATTGCTATGCAACAAATGCGTGGTGGATTTAGCAATGAGATCAAAAATTTACGGGATGAGTTGTTGAATTTTGCCAGTTTGATTGAATTGGAACTCGATTTTGCAGAAGAAGATGTAGAATTTGCCAATAGGGATGAGTTCTATAAGTTGATCACTAGAATCATTCACGTTTTAAAACGGTTGATCGATTCTTTTGCGGTGGGTAACGTGATCAAAAACGGAATTCCTGTAGCCATTGTAGGAGAGCCAAATGTGGGAAAATCCACCTTGCTGAACGCCTTACTGAATGAAGAACGCGCTATCGTTTCTGAAATAGCGGGTACGACCCGAGACACAATTGAAGATGAGATTGTAATAGGAGGGATGGCGTTCCGTTTTATTGACACCGCTGGCATCAGAGAAACTGAAGACGTTGTAGAAAGCATCGGTATCAAGAAAACCTTCGAAAAAATTGAGCAGGCCCAAGTGGTGATGTTCTTAATAAGTAGTGTACAGTTGGCCTCTGATCCTATGGCGGTGCAATCGTTTACCGTAGAGATTGAAAAAATAAAGAATAAATTTCCTCAAAAACAACTGTTAATCATTCTCAATAAAATTGATCAGATTTCAGAAAGTGAACTTGCCAATATTACAACGCAGCTCACACCTCACACGGCACACCTCATTCCTATTGCTGCTAAAACAGGTGTTGGGGTAGAGAAATTAACAGACACCTTGCTAAATTTAATCAATACAGGAGCCCTGAGAAACAATGAAACCATTGTGACTAATACACGACATTATGATGCGCTATTAAAAGCTTTTGAAGAGATCCAAAACGTAAAATATGGTTTGGATTCTGGACTATCCGGCGATTTATTAGCCATTGACATCAGGCAAGCGCTATTGCATTTTGGAGAGATTACTGGTGAGATTACCAATGATGATTTGTTGGGGAATATTTTTGCAAATTTTTGCATCGGCAAATAAAATTGATTTCCGATGCTTGCTTAATATCTTCTTTTGATTGATAAACAGTAAGTTATAGTGTTAAAATTTTTCTTTCTATTTCTTTTAGTATTACTTTTGGTACCACACATGTACTACATTTTTAAATTATGTAGTACAAACGTACCACATAATGAAGATAACACTAAAAGAACGCAAACTGCCAAGTGGAAAAATTAGCTTGCTAATAGAGTACTACAAAGGATCGGAGATATCCCCAGAAGGCAAAAGAAAACACATTCGCGACTATGAAAATCTGAAAATGAATTTACATGGTGAGCCGAAGAATGCTATTGAAAGAAAAGAGAACAAGGAAACGATGGAATTAGCCAAAAAGATTCTTGCTATTCGGGAAGCAGAATATTATCAAGGCAAGTTTGATCTTAAAACCACCTCAAAAGGCATCAGACGATTTTTAGAATTCTTTCGAGAAAAAGCAGAAGAGCGCTATGATAGTCCTAAAAACTATGGCAATTGGACGGCCGCACTAATACATTTTGAGCGCTGTATTTCTCCAAACACTACTTTTGATGATATTGACGAAGCCTTGGTTAACCGCGTACGGAAATACATCGATAAGGAAGCACGAACAAAAAGCGATTTACCTTTATCACTCAATTCTAAATATTCCTATTTCAATAAATTTAAAGCGACCCTTAGAGCTGCTTTTGACGAAGGCTATTTAGCACTTAACTATGCTACAAAAGTAAAGTCCTTTGAACAAGCAGAAAGCCAACGCGAATATCTAACTTTTCAGGAGTTACAGACCTTAGCCAATACTGAATGTAAATATGAAGTTTTGAAACGTGCTTTTTTATTTTCATGCTTATCAGGCTTAAGATGGTCAGATATTAATGCCATGACTTGGTCAGAGGTACGTGATGAAGATGGTATTAGTCGTGTGAACTTTAGGCAAAAGAAAACTGATGGCGTGGAATATCTTTATATCTCAGATCAAGCCCGTGAATTGTTAGGCGAGCGTTGTGCTCCCAATGATCGCGTATTTGTAGGTCTAAAGTATTCAGCAGTTTATAATAACGAAATAGTGCGCTGGTGCAATCGTGCAGGCGTATCAAAGCATATTACATTTCATAGTGCAAGACATACCAATGCAGTTCTGTTATTAGAAAACGGCGCGGATATTTATACGGTTTCCAAACGTCTTGGACATAGAGAGATAAGAACTACGCAGATTTATGCCAAAATAATTGATACAAAAATGAAGGAAGCGGCTAATAGTATTCCAGTCTTGAATATTTCTTAGACTGAAGATCTTCAGGGCAATTATGTCCAATTTCCTATATTTGTATAAGATTTTTTCTTTTACTTCAAGTATTTGAATAAATAAAAATAAGGTTTGAGAAACAAAATAGACATATCAAAAGTATTTCCTAAATATGTGTTTTGGGATATGGATAGTAGTAAATTATCTCTTAAAAGAGATAAGGTTATTATCATTCCAAGAGCTTTATATGCCACTACCAAAGATTCTTTTCTTAAAGACATTAAGTTATTAGAGGAGTATTATTCTAAAAACGAGATTGTAGAGATTCTGAAGGATACTAAAGAAAATATTAGTAATGAAGTATGTGAATTGGTTAGTAACAGATATGGTACTAAACCATTCTATCGTTACGCCTTATAAAATGCACGTTGTTTCTTCTACGTTACTGCAAACGATTAAAGAATTACGGAAATTATCAGGTTTCTCTCTATACTCTCTTGTTTTTTGATCCGCTCACACGATAATATTCTAAATATCGAGAATAGCAAATCTTGGCACGAAGCAAGTATTCATTGGCGAATGAAAGTTAGAGCGCTATACAGTTCATTAAAGATAAAATATCCTCTTTAATCATTATCGATAACATAACCATAAAAATTATAGGTCAGATAGATCAATTGGGTAATGTTCGTTTTCGTAATTTTCGATAAGCAATGAAAGTATTTCCGCTTCGTCGCCTTCTTTTGTATCGATTGGCGCATCAAAAACTACTTCCAACCTTTCAAGAGCGTCTCGGTAATCTTTCTCAGATTTAATAGGCTTTAATTCCATAACTGTTTATTAAAATTTTATCCACATTCATTTTTCATTTCCACTCAAAATCTCCATTTTCTATAGACCAATCGTTACCAAAAAAACCAGCATGTTTCACGGCGTCAGTACCTTCGTTTAACAAATCGCTATTAAATAGAACGACATCAGGAAAAGTAGTCCCGTTTACTAAATAGTGATTAGCATAAGCTGCTTTCATTCCCAAATCCCCTGTAGCGGTAATGACACCGATAGTCGCCACATCACTGTCCTTTCTAGGTACTGTAAAATACATGCCCCATTGGTTTCCTGACAGTATTTTATCGCCAATACGCACTTCGTTGTTTTTAACCTGAATTGGACTATCCTTCAACAGAACTTTCCAAGCGGAATTATTATCTTTATTTCCATAAACGATAACATTTCTATCAGCGTATTTTTTCAGGGAAAAATCTGTGTCCTTAATCATTTCTACATTTCCGTTGGCACGATAATAAAATGTCTCAGCATCAAAAAGAGCTTTATGGTAATACCAATCGTTCTCTATAGTAGAACCATTTGTTGCATACACAAAAACGACATTATTTCTAAAGGCATCTTTGAATCCACCGTTTCTATGTGGACCTTTTTCGCTTAAGGATGGCTTAGAGGTCGTTATCCATTTGTCGTTATCCTTTTTAAAGAAATTTTTAAGATTTGAAGACACTTTCAATGTATCTCCATCAAGCGTAATTTCATTTATAGTTTCGGTTAAAGTCGATAAATCGACTTCCAGTAATGCCACGTTATTTGTGGTCATATTGAAACCGTTTTCTTTAGAGAAATCAAAGGAACTGACCTCAAAAGGCTTTATTTGTTGATGAATGGTCATAAAATGGGATGTTGCAGAAACTCCTGGAGATCCCGTAAAAAATTCTAATTTCTTAACTTCTGAATTTTGTGGAATAGTGCGCTGTTTGAAAAAGTCGAAAATTGGTTGCCAATCTACACTGTGATTACCATACCAGTGTGTACCATCAGGATACTCATAATATGTAAAGTCATTATGGAATTTGCCCAGACGTTCTCTCATTTCCCTTGCAATAGCAGTAGGAACCACATTATCTTTTTCGCCATGCAAAACATAGACTCCACTTTGTAAATAATTGCGTTCCAATTTTAAGGTTCTACTAGGTGTACCTGCTCTTTCAATAATATTTTGCAGAGGTGTATTAATGGGTGCCAACTTCATACGCTCCACGCTTTTTGCTGAAATTCCTCTTTCTTCTAATTGTTCCGGTGCCATTTCTAACAATGCTCTTGAAAATCCATCGCGATACGCCAATAAATCAGGATAACCTGCACAAGGCGCAATGGCGGCGAATTTGTCAGGATATGTAGCTCCCAAATACCAAGTACCGTGACCTCCCATAGAGTGTCCAGTGAGGTAAATTTTACTTTCATCAGGTTTATAGATGTTTTTTGCATCTGCCAATACTTCCAAAGCATCCAATCTGCCCCAATCTTCCCAAGCAAATCCGAACGGGCGGCGGTTGGTGGGTGCAACCAGAGTACCCCAATCTTTCTGAGCATAAGCATTGGCTTGGTTCACCGCTTCAACTGATGCGCCATGCACAGATAAAAACATAGCTTGTGATGCTTCTTTGGTTGTTGATGGTGCCACACTATAATATTGCACGCTTCCATCTATAGCGCTAACAAACGTTTTTTTATGATGTTTGTATTTTGATTTTACTTCTATGGTTACTGTTTGATTGTTTAAAGTCGTATCTTTTTTGTCTTTTAAGTTTAATTGTAAGTCACCACTTTCTTTTGAGGCATCCCCGGCGTTTAAAGTAAATGAAAATGGAACTTTTTGTACTGATAAGGGCGGAATATTAGCAATGATCGTATTTGTGGTATGATCTGCTAATTTTGCTTCAATAATCGCCCCATTTATCCAGTTTTCAGTGGCATTTACCACTCTAATTGCGCCTTTGTATGTTTTGCTTTCTTCTTGTTGAATATCGGGCATGGTCATATCTCTTGATGTAAATTGGAGGCCGATGGAAGGCGTGATCAATCTTGCTCTAATTCGCGGGAAACGCCCCACCTTTAGTATGAAAATATTCTCTCCTTTTTTCAGTTTTATAGGAATAAGACTATAGCCAAAATCGTAGTGGTCACCTTCGTGAGGGAAACCGTTGATTAAAGCAACTGAATGTCCTGAAGCTTCAAAGAGTACAATCTGTTCTGAATTGGAGGTATAAGTTAGATACACATAAGCCGACCTTAAATTACTGCCAGAAAAACTGCTCGTACTATCAATTTTTATGGATTGCCATTGTGTTGGATTTCCTAAAAAGTCAATATCAAAAGTTGATTCTTTGACGGCTCTATATTGATTATCAGTTAGGAAACGATTAAAAACAGGATCGTTCGGAAAAGAAGAGGATTCAAAGCCTATATTCTGCATTTGTAATGCCATTCCAGTTTTAAAAACATGTAACACTTCACCTTCGCTCACTTCATTGATTTTTTCTTTACCGAAGTATTCAACGATGTTACCCGTTTTCTGGGCTTTAATAGTATTTGTAGAAATACCTAAGAGAAATACAATTACAAAGAATAATTTAAAACTGTTACACATCGTATCTGGATTTTTAAAGTCATTTATCTTCAATAATAAGCATTATAGTCTGATTTCATAATATTATTAGACCAAGGACAATTCTACGTCGGCTAAGGGAGGAAGATGATACATACTTGTTTGGTTTGATTGCAAGCGCATAAAAGCGATAAAATAGATCAAAAGAAATGCACAAATTTCAAAAAATCACTTTTCGTTGCACTACATTTTCTGAGTTCACGTCTTTCGAGTTTCAATGTATTTCATACTTTTAAAAGTGTCCAAATCAGAATATCAGAGTTTTGAAACCTCATTATGGCTAAGCGTAATTAACTTTCATTGTTAATAACTCAAAATAACGCCCAAAAAGGCTGTTTTCCCATTGTTTTATGATGTATCATTTAATGCTATATGATGACATAAAGAGCTAAATGAAATTCTCGTCAAATCATTTGGTTTAATTTGGTGTAATTTACTGGTTCATAAGTTGTTGTGTATAACTTCGCACGATTCTATTTTCTTTCAACAGCCTCTTTTTATACTTTTATTTACATCATCCCATAAGGGAAAACAAAAGCGCTTTTGTTCATTTTAATCATTAAAAACTATTAAAAATGGACACTGTATTATTAATTGAACGATTGGATCGTCTAGAAAAATTAATGGTCGGACAAAAAGAAGTTTTGACCTTTAATGAAGCCTGTGATTATACAGGCATATCCCGAAGCTATCTCTACAAACTGACCTCTTCAGGGAAAATTCCACACTCCAAACCCAACGGTAAAATGCTCTTTTTCGAGAAACGTAAACTTGTGGAATGGCTACTTCAAAACAAGCGAAAATCGCAACACGATATAGAAAGTGAGGCATTGGCCTATTCCTTAAGGAATAAGCGTATTTGATCAGCAACATGTGCTAATTCTAATTCACTAAAGCCAACGTCTATGGAAACAAATAAACAGCAATTATATATTGTTAAAAATCCCAAAAAGAAAACAATTTTCGATTATGCGATCGACTATCTATATGGAAAATATGATATCCTCTATAATGAGATCTCACACGATTTTCAGATATCGTTAAAAGGTCATAAAGAATGGAATTACATCAATTTGAATTCTTTGATCATCGAACTGAACAAAGCAGGTGTTGAGATCAATCCTGCCAAGCTTGAAATACTCATAAAGTCCGAGCTTATTAAAAAATACAATCCCATTCAGGAGTATTTTAAGTCGCTGCCAAAGTGGGACGGAGTGGACCATATTTCAAAATTAGCGTCCTATTTGCCCATCTACGAACCTGAGGTCTTTCTGTATCACTTTAAAAAATGGTTGGTAAGATCCATAAAGTGTGCTTTGGAACCTGGTTACTTCAATAAGCAGGCGCTTATTATAAGCCATAAAGGACAGAGCTCAGGGAAATCTACTTGGTGCCGATTTTTATGCCCACCGGAACTTGCAGAATATATGGCCGAGGACATCAGCAATGATAAAGATGCCAGAATTCAGTTATGTCGGAATTTTTTATACAATCTGGATGAATTGGCCGTGCTTTCAAAAAAGGATGTCAACGCCCTGAAAGCTTTTTTCTCCAAGACCTTTATTAATGAACGTTTACCCTACGATCGGAAAAACACCACATTGCCCAGAATCTGTTCATTTATGGGTTCCACCAATATGTCTTCGTTTCTAAATGATGAAACAGGATCGGTAAGATGGCTTTGTTTTGAATTAAAGGACGTGATCGATTTCTCCTATTCCAATGAAGTAAATATAAAGAACGTATGGACTCAGGCGTACCATCTTGCATACATTGATAAAACCTTTAATCCTGAACTCTCCGCAAAAGATGTGAACGAAAATGAAGAGCGCAACAAACGGTATACAAAACTGACTTCCGAACAGGAGATGGTTGCCAAGTATTACGAAAGCTCCGACGACATTGAAGATTTTGTGACGGCCACAGATGTTATGGTTGCCTTGTCCTGTCTCAACGTGCGGTTGAACCACATCAATCTTGGAAGGGCACTCTCTGGCTTTAACTTTCAAAAAGTCAAACATCCCCAAAGACAGGTGTACGGTTATTTGGCAAAAGCGATTTTTAAAAACAGCCCTTGGGAACTGGAAGTACCAAAAAAACTATAAAACAACCTACCTACTTACCTAATGGTTCTAATGCCCAAAGAATGCTTGGGTTTATTTAGGTAAGATCATTTAAAAAGAAGTTACCTCAATCCTACCTAACGACCTCAATAGGTAAGTTAGGTAACATAAAAAGGAACTTACCTTTTGTTATATGCCTTATGATTACTGGCATAGGTAACTAGGTAGGTAAATACTAACTTATAAAAGAAGAAGCTGATGAAAAGAAAAATAAACTGTGAAAGAGCCCGAGCTTTTCCCATCGAAAAGGCGCTGGCAAAACTCGGGCACTTTCCCGTAAAAACAGCGGAAAAAGAAGCTAGGTTTCTGAGTCCTTTCAGGTCAGAAGCCCAAGCCTCTTTTAAAGTCTCCAGAACCATGAACCGATGGTACGACCATGGAGAAGGAATGGGAGGCAATGTGATTGATTTGGTCTGTAGGATTTTGAATTGTTCGGTGAAAGAAGCTCTGGCGTATTTGAATCAAGATTGGCCTTCTTTTTCTTTTCAACAGCAACAAAATTTCAACACGAATGACATTGGGATAACCACCACTAAAATTCAGAACATCAAACACCCGGCATTGATCCAGTATTTGAATCTGAGAGGGATTCCATTACATATTGCCGATACCTATTGCCATGAAGTGTGGTACAGTTTTAAGAACTCTAAATTTTTTGCGATTGGGTTACGGAACAATAAGAACGGGTGGGAATTGCGCAATAAGATTTTTAAGAATGGATGTAGCCCTAAATCCTATACCTATCTCCAAAAGAACAATATGCAGCTTGTCATTTTAGAAGGGATGTTTGATTTGCTATCCCTGGCCGTAATGAATGAAACTTTGATAAACGTTTCAGATATTTTAGTTTTGAACTCCCTTGCGTTTATCAGAGATATTGAGGTGCATATTTCAAGTTATGAATTTGTACATCTCTATTTAGATAACGATGAAGCGGGAAAAAAGGCAGCACTTTATTTGACAAACAAATACGGCCATGTTCTGGATGGAAGTTACGGTTATAAAGACCATAAGGATTTAAACGACTTTTTGTGCCATGAGAGAAAAGAATGAAATTGAACGGGACAAGAAACAGCAGCAGGTTCTAAAGATTCCTGCCCAATTACTCAAATATTCTGAAAGTGTGGAATTGGATATGGAAACGGATGCCAATGGAATGGGAATTATTCTGGGTAGGAATTCGAGATGTGTGTCTGTGGACACATTCTCGTTTGCTCCCGATGGTCGCAAAGAAAAAAAAAGAGTGTTTAAGGGGAAAAGTGATCTGGTCAAGTTCAGATGTTCCATCTACGAAAAGAAGCTCTTGAATATTAAGTCAGCAGCCTCAGGATTGAGCCTTAGCGAATATATCCGGCGTACCGTTTTTGAAAAGAAAATTACCGAACGGTTTAGCAAGAGGGTAACGGGCAGAGCCACGTTACATATTCCTTTTAGTTTATAAATAATTGATTTTCAATTACTTGAAAATTAATTGATTTTTTAGATTTCATCAATTTGCGTCAAATGCCCCGAAACCACCTGTAAACTGGGATGGATTTACGTCAAACACACAAAAAAGCGAAAGAAAATGGATTCATTCATCACCATCAGGTTCAAAAGGAAAACTGCCAAACGTTTTCAGGAATTTTCAAAAAAACACTTCAAGACACATACGGAAACGATGGAAGCCATTCTTGACTTTTTCTTCTATAACGAGATATCACCAAAAGAAAAATTAGGTCCGACAGGGAGAACCATCGAAGCCAAGTTGCTTAAAAGAATCAATGCAGTAATCGCTATAATAAGGGATGTTGAAAAGACCCAAACCAAGCCTACGGTTGCAATGATTCAATCCCTTTTTGAGACAGAACAGCCAAACAAAAAACCTTTGATAGTGGAAAAGAAATATGCCGAGGAAAAAAAGGAAGTTCACTTTCGCGAAATCGAGTCTACGAGATTCACGACCAAAGGGAGAGCGAAGCGGTAAAAGCAAAATCTCAAAAATGAACTTTAAATTATAGGTAATGTACCTCACGATCACAGCTCAAAAAATGGGAGGCAATTATTCTAAAAGTTCGACTGATTTTGTTGGCTATCTGGAGAAGGAAAACCAAGGCTTGGAGCAACAGGAAAAGGAACATTTCTTTAACCAATATGGCGAGGGCATTTTAGGGGAGGAAGTGGTCAGGGAAATTGATGGCAATACTGCAAAACTTGAAAAGCACGAACCACGGTTTTATTCTATTACCGTAGACTCCTCAAAATACGAACTGAAACGGTTGCAGGACCATAGCGAGGATCTATAAAAATACACCCGTGAGATTATGAAGGATTGTGTGGCTTCGTTTAATCGTGAAATCAATGGACGACCCATTACCATCGATGATATAAAATACTATGTAAAAATTGAACATCAACGAACCTTCAAGGGAATGGACTTTCAGATTAAAGAAAACCAACCGTATGCCCCTAAAGCACTTCTGACACATCCCAGATGTCAGGTTTTAAAACGATGTCGCACTTTTCGAGATCCTTCAAAAACCGATATGGGTTTTCTCCAAGTGAGCTCCGTAAAAATTGATTTTTCAAAGACATATAGTATTGACTACAAGTAAATTAATCCCGATTAGGCAAATAATACTCCTTTAAGATCAAATGTAAGTAACGACCTTTACCATATCAAATCAAATGATATGAAAGTGCCAAGATCTTTCCTGAAAAATATACCGCCGGTGGTCAGTTTGCTGTTCATCCTGTTGTTCGTGTATGCAGGGATGAGTAAACTCTTGGATTTTGAAACCTTTCAAGCACAATTGGAGCAATTTTTATTTTTTGGTGGGTTTGTAGCCTGGGTATCTCATGGGGTAATTCTCTTAGAACTGCTGATCGCGGGTTTGTTATGTTTTGGAAAGACCCGCCTTTTGGGTTTCTATCTCTCCTTTTTCCTGATACTCCTGTTTACCGCATATATCCTTACCATAATAAATCTTGCTGCCAATGTCCCCTGTTCCTGCGGTGGCGTATTGGACGCGTTGGGGTGGAAGGAGCATTTGATTTTTAATGTTTTTTTTATTGGGCAGGACTTGATTGGAATTCTAATAGAAAGGAACCGGAAACATGATTTCAATTACAAAAATACTACGTAGTGACAGGGGAAGATCGAAAACCTGAACAATAGAGTAGATCATAATTTATAAATTTAAATATTATGAAAACAAAAGTTTTTAAATCCGTATTGCCAATTATTGCAGTAGTTTTTGCAATGGGATTGGCATTTGCAACAGAGACTACAAATAGTAGCCCTGCTTTTTACGATGATCCTGCAATTCCTGGTGTTCAGCGATTGACAGGGGGTACAGATTGTCCTACAGTTGGACAAATTCCTTGTATGTACCAAGACTTTCAATTATTTGCAGATGAGGATCTGTCTACACCCTTATTTATTAAAAAACAATAAGAGGTGATTGAAGTTTTGATGAAAAGGTGTCACAGTTGACACCTTTTCTGCTATCTAATAGTTATCTTGTGTTTTAATGAATGCCATCCATCTGGTGTAATAGCAGTTTTAAATGACCCGAGGTTTCAGGGTCCATCTTTTTCTTTACCTGTTTTGTCAGTTCTTTTTTAAGGATTACTAAATTATTCATAAACAGACTTTTGGAGCGACCATCATACATGGTGTTTCCCACAGCATTTAATGTTCCTCCCTTTTGGGAAATCGCTTCCATTAACGCATCAATATATATGCGTTGTATTTCCTGTTTTCGAGAATTTACTTTGGGTATAGGTGTATTTAGTTCCGCAAACAGACCCGATTGTAATGTGGTCAACATTTGATGTGATATGCCCTTATAGTCGGTATGGAACTCCATCCTTCCAAATCGTTTCATTCTGCGTTGGCTTATGAGTTCAAATAACACTAATTTTTGATATTCCATAAGCTGATCTCGATACGTCGAATATTTGAATGTATCAGAAAATGATGGATTGACCAACCATTCAGGTGCGGAAAACGCATGTTTGATCAGGAAGGTCATCGCTTCCTCCTGAACAATGCGGGGAATGGGGGTATATACACCGCCTAGTTGGGATGGGCATTTATATTGAATTTGGTAACCACCGATTAAGGACATCACATGTTCCATTTGCTTATACCAATAGGTCAGAATTTGTCCGTAAAGTCGTTCTATAAGCGCATAATCTTTTTGGTTCTGGTTGACGATGGGCAATAGTTCAATCACCCTTTTTAGATTGGCTAATCCTAGCACGGTGCTTTTTATGGGATCATTATTTTCAACAACTTCATTTGTAGATCCTGGTCCAATTTGTTCGTAAACAGGTATGTTGTATCTATACCAGGCTACTGAATCTTGTTCCCTAACCATCGCTTCTAAAGCAGTGCCTTCAACATCAGGGGTTGTGTCGTCATATGGTGTGTAGGCCCATCGAATACTGTACAAATCAGTTGGACCAACTTTTTGAAGTAGTAGTGATGCCGGGATATGATCTGTTGGTTGAGGAAGGTTGTTATTCCTGGCATAGGTCATGATGCTAGGGGTGTGACCCATGGTCTTTAACCATTCGGCATCACGCATTTTCTCGAAGGGATAGGCATACTCTCCATAATGGCCATCTCTTAAACCAAAAGCATGGCCTGCCTCATGTGCAACCAGAGATTGGATCAATGCTCCCGTTAATTCATCGGGAAAAGGATAGTGCAGGGTGCGGTCATCCAAGGGAGCACAACTTACAAAATACCTATCCATTAAACTTAAATAGGATGCACCGATGAATAGATCTGATTTTAAAATTTCACCGGATCTTAGATCCACTATCGTCATTACAGTGCCTCCTTCGGCATCTTCAAATCCTCTAACATCGCGTTGATCTCCCCATCTCACCATAGAACTGTTGACACTGTTAAAATGTAAATCTGAATCCCCATGGGAGACCTCTTTTACCACAAGGGCATTTTTAAAACCTGCTGCTTCAAATGCTGGCAACCATTCCAAAATGCCAGCTTTCACATAAGGTGTCCACTTTTTTGGGATGTCCATTGGTAAAAAAAAGGTTATTGGTTTGATGGGTTCACTCATTGGCAGATCACTATCTTTTTTTTCCAAGCGCCATCTGGTAATATTTGCGAGCGGACTTTCTGGTTTATAATTAATGGTACTGGAACTGGATTGATCTTCGCTGCCAAACCCCATACGATGGTCAAATAGCCTGGGTGTCATTGGTTTGGGCAGAAGATAAACACTAAAGTCAACCGATGAAGACCAAGTTTCACCATTTTCTGAACTTACCTGCAGAGTCCTTACAATAATTTCGTTTGGAAGATATTTGACATCAGTTATACGCGAATGTTCCTTTAGAGCTCTCAATTCAGAAAAGAGGTTCCATTTGGCTATTGTATGATCTGTAAACAGGTCAGTGGCATTAATCCAAATATTTTGGTCGGTCCGCTTTTCCTTTAAGATTGGAAATATGGATATAATCTTTTGGCTCAAGGGTTGGTCTTTCTCAACGGGAATGATGACCCCTGACGAGGATTGGACAGTAGAGGAAGATTCCAGAAAAATCCGATTATCATGGATCTTCCAGACGATGTTCTTAAACTCAATGCTAAGGCCATCAAAGTGATTGACCAACAGCATGGGCTGGTTGAGCATTGCTACAGGTATTCCAAAATAGAGTTTGTCATTTTCTAGGGATGCGCTGATGAAATTGGAATCAAAGGTCTTTTCCGTTTCTAAACGCTCACTGATAGCTTCAAGCTGTGTTACTTTAGGTATGCTAAAACTTTTGAATTGTATCAGCATACAGAATATTAATACATACAATCTCATTTTTATTGCGGTTTTATTTGGTAAAGAAGGATGATAGGCAGGGGATTCCTTTCAATTACAGAATGCCAAGCCCAATTTTAAAAGTCAATTAATATCCAGAATTTTGAGGCCTCAGTTTGGGGTTAATCTCCAGTTCAGTTTCTGGGATAGGCCACAGTGCGTCAGTGGGTTGGTAATTGGGTTTATAAGCGCCTAATATGTCGCCATCCCTGCCTGTACGTTTTAAGTCGAACCACCGATGTCCCTGCTCCGAAAATAATTCTACAAAACGTTCCTGTAGGATCGCATCCAATATATCCACTTTTGTTGCAGCGGTAGTGGCCTCCAGGCCCGCGCGATTTCTAATAACATCTAAATCGTTTTTGGCACCCGATACATTCCCTAGATGTGCCCTAGCCTCCGCACGGATCAGGTACTGCTCTGCCAATCGAAAAACAATGGAGAATTCCAAAGATTCCTTGTCGCTCAAACTGGCCTTATATTTATAGGGATAGTATAGGGTAGTCAATCCATCGTTGCTGGTGAAGCTCCCAACCCAACTCGAACGTCTCAGATCATCCGTTTCAAAAGCGTCCAACACTGTATTGGTGAGAGAATATGTTTGGCCGGGGATGGCCTTTATAATAAACTGATTGGCCTGAAAGGTGTTCCTGCTGGTAATCAGGTCATCTTTAAATTGCCATATTGTTTCCTTGGAGTCTTTTATGAACACCTTGTTGAGGTCCGGTTCCAGCTGAAAAGCTTCAATAAGTTCGGTAGCATTGTGTTCAGCCAATTCCCAATTCTCCAATTTTAAATAGATGTTGGCTAAAAGCGCAGTGGCGGCAGATCGGTTTGGAATAACAGACATCCCTGTTGGATCATCGGTAGTCATGAGACTTTGCGCTAAAACCACATCTGCCAATATGCTTTGGTAAACGTCGTTTTTGGGCCTACGTGCAGTAGTGTTGTTTTCTATATAATCGGTTGTTTTTATGTAGGGAATGTCACCATAAAGGGAAACCAATAGGCTATGCAGATAACCACGTATAAATAAAGCTTGTCCCTTGAATTTTTCTTTTTCCTCTACGGTTAACGTGGTTGATTTAGTAACCCCTTCAATGACGTCATTTGTTGCATAAATAATGCTGTAGGTGTTTTTCCAATATTCCAAAACGATAGAATTTTCTGGCAGTAGACTATTGGTATAAAGGGAGAGTAAATTGAAATCAGCATAATAGTAGTCCAACTCGTCGGCATAGAGTCCCAGATGGGCACTTAATCCATAGGTGGCCATTCCTTCCTCTCTCATACGGTAATAAATATTTGCCATGGCAGATTCTACGGTTGAAGCGTTCTCAAAAACGGTTTCCGAAATCAGGACGTTTTTTGGTGCATCCACTTCAATAAAATTAGAGCAGGACACCACAGCCAAAAATAAACAGCAGGTTTTAAGGTACCTTTTCAAATGGATACCATTAGAGTAGAATCTTGATTGGAATATTAAATGGGAAATGTGATTTTTCATGAGATTGTTTTTAAGTTAAAAGCCAATTTGAGTGCCCAAGGTTATTTGACGCAAGGGGGGCAGGGCCACATGTGAAGGTTGCTCAGGGTCGGGACCATCAAATTTTGTGACCGTCCATAGATTCTGACCCTGCAGATAGATGCTTATCGCCATTTTATTGTTTCCCTTCGGGAGGTTATAATTCAAAGAAACATTTCTGAGCCTTATAAAAGAAGCATCGGAAAACGCTTTGTTGCTCGAACTATAATTGAACCTGCTGGGGAATAAACTAAAATTACCGCCACTGGTAGCCATCATTAGTGGTGCTATGTCTCCAGCTTTTTGCCATCTGTCATAAAAATAGGAAGGTGCATTGTTTAGAATCCCAGGTGCCGATGCATATCTTAAATGGTTAAATGCCTTTTGTTTTTTGAATTGGAAAAAAACATCCAAGGAAAGATTCTTATAAGTGACCGTGTTTCCAAGACCTCCAAAGAATTTGGGCGCCAAATCTTCAATAAAATTCCGATCGTCCAGGCTGGTTATTTCACCGTCCTGATTATAATCTTCAAATTGATAGATACCAGTTTGAGGGTCTACCCCAAGCGATCGGTAGAGACGAATAATAGATAAGGGTTCGCCAATGATATAGTCGGATGAGAAGGTGGAGGTTTCCAAACCGGGGAATTTTACCAATCTATTTTTGGGAACGCTGATATTAAATGTAGTTTTCCACTGAAAGTCTGCACTACGGATATTAATGCTAGTTAAATCTATCTCTAACCCCGTGTTTTCAACAGTAGCATCAAAATTACCCGTCACACTGCCAAAGCCAGTGGTAGCTGCCAATGGAATCCCGACCAGTTGATTTGAGGATCTATTTTGGTACCAGGCCGTATTTATTACAATGCGATCCTTAAGGAAGCCCAGCTCCAGAGCTGCTTCCATTTTCTTATTGGCTTCCCAACCAAATAGGGGATTAAAGATTCCGGTAGGCTCCAAAACCAAGGTGCCGTTGTAATTGGAACCGGTAACGTTATAGGTATTTAAAAACTTATAATCGCCTATATTGTCACTCCCGGTGGTACCGTAGCTGCCTCTGATTTTTCCATAGCTAAGGATTTTATTGGTCTTCAAAAAAGCTTCTTCTGAAAATATCCAAGCAGCACCGACGGCTCCAAAATTCCCATATTGCCTGTTGGGGCCAAAGCGTGAAGAGCCATCCCGTCGGCCAGTCAGGTTTAGTATGTATGTATTCTTTAATTTTAAGTTGACCCTACCAAAAAAAGCCTGATAATTATAGTCACTATCGTCCGCTTCCCTGACTTCCATACTATTTGCTGCGGCAATATTTTTTAACAGGCTATTGCTTGAAAATCCTCTGCCCTTAAGTACCAACTGTTCTGAAGTCTGACTTTGAAAAGTGGTTCCCACCAGGACATCCAGATCAAGATCCTTCCAATTTTCCTTCCAGTGCAATTGTGGTTCCACAATCCAACTGTTGCGTGAGCTGTTATTTGTCGTGATTGAAGAATACCCTTGCGGCGTGAACCCAAACTTGGGATTTCTGGCCGTATTGGGCAGCAATTTATAGGAGTCAAGCTGGTAGGTGTTATATCCTAAATTCGCTTTCAATTCCAGTTTGGAAAGTAATTTATAAGCAACGCCCACATTGGTCAGCAGGGTATTTATACGGACATTATAATCTTCCTCCAACGTTGCCAAAGGATTGTCCCAAGTGTTGTTTTCCCAGTTAAGCTCACCTTCTGGTGTGTAGAGCTCGGGCGCATTGGGCGGTAACCTATAGGCCACACCCGACAAATCCGTGCGGGGCATTTGGTTCTGTTCACTCGTGTAATTGGCGGTCATGGTAATATTGAGCCGTTCATTACTGGATTGATGGTTGATGTTACTGAGCGCAGAAGCTTTTTTGTAATTCGACTCTCCCGGAAAAACCGTGGTTTCCTTTTGATACCCACCGCTGATTAAAAATTGGGTCTGGGCACCACCTCCCGATACGGAGAGCTGCGCAACATTGCGGTAGGCCGTGCCACCAATAAGTTCTTTTTGCCAATCAGTATAACGATTTTGGCTCCACGTTTTAAGTTCAGGATACAGGTAATTAAACTGTGGATTTTCCAAACGATCCCCGCGGCCATCATTAATAATGCCTTCCCGTCTTAATTGTAAGTACTCGGGAGTTTTCAGCAGATCCAGAAAATGGGACACCTGCCCGAGTGTACTGCTTAGGTTTACAGTTACCTGTGTGGCTCCTGCCTTTCCTTTTTTGGTAGTGATCAGGACTACGCCATTGGCGCCCCTAGCGCCATAAATAGCAGTGGCATCGGCATCTTTTAAAACTTCAATGCTTTCGATATTGGAAGGGTTGATAGCGTTTAGCGGACTGATATCAGCGCCGTTGATGCCCGCAGAGATATCGGCAGATTCCAATGAGAGCGACCCATAGGGCACACCATCAATGATGTACAATGGAACGGTGCCTCCGTTAATAAAATTCCTTCCCCTGATCTGGATGTCATACCCACCACCCGGAACGCCCGTATTCTGGACAATATTTACCCCAGACAGATAACCCTGCATGGCCCCTAACGGGTTATTGACCGGCTGTTTTTCAATATCCTTGGTCGTAATCCGTGCAATACTTCCCGTTTTTTCACGGTCAGTGGTACTGTAATACCCCGCATTGATGCGTACCTCGCCCAGGGCGGTGGCATCTTCATACATGATGATGTTGATGGTACTGCGGTCTTGGATGGGGATGGTAAGGGAGGTATAGCCCAAATAGGAAATTTGGAGGCTGTCCGTTGGTCTGGCCGTAAGGGTATAGCGCCCGTCAAAATCAGATACCACACCCGTATTGGTGTTTTTTATAAGCACATTGGCGCCAGAGATGGGCAATTGCCCATTGGTAACCTGGCCGGAGACCAGCAGGTCTTGGGCAGAAAGGGTCAGGGAAATACTTAGGAAGAAGAGACAGCAGGCATATATACGCGGCCGCCTACACAAGTTATGATTTTTTGTCATAGTTTTGTAATGGTTAAAGTGATACATTTATTTTAACTTTTGGCCTGCTCCAACGTCGTCGAAAACTGGGAGCGGGTCTTTTTTTTGGTCAATCTATAGGTTGACCAATTTATTTTTTTGTAAATTTTATGTCATAGGCATCTATATTAAGTGATAAGGGAAGCGGGGCCGCCGGCCTTAACCAGTTTTCCATTAACCGGCAGCCCATTCCCAAAAGACTAAATCCAATTGCTCGCTATGTGGCACTATTTTTTTATAGTGCTGCCATTTCTTAGGGATGGAGGATTGCAGTTGGCAATAGCGAGGTATTTATGGCAAGCTCCATTGGTGTTGTATGGTATCAGTTATGAGGTGTAAGCATAGGCAAATGAGTTGGTTTTAAAATGTTAGTATTGTTTTGTAAAAGCCCTTTCTGTCCTATATTTTAGGTAAAACCTCAAAACATTTGGAAAACGTTAAGATTGATACTACTTTTAAGCTGTCGCGTTTTAAAATAAGCACCAAACTGGGTTTCTTCCAAAAAATGGGGAACCTAGGGCGGTTTTGGATGTTGCAATATTTAGGTGTCACACCCAACTATTACAGCATCTCTTGCGAGTATGATTTTTTGAAGCCATTTTCTTTCTAAGAAAGTAGTGAAGACTACTGGCTAAAAACAAAAAATCGTTCTCACAATTGAAATTATGGAACGATGTTTCTCTTAGGGAAATATTATGAAGTTTTGAAAATAACCAACAAGTGGTCTAGCTCCTTCGATAATGTGTGGAAATCCGGTCGAAAACCTTAGAGATAAATCTCTTACCCATCGAAGTACAAACGCATAGACCGCCCATTGGAAGATTCAAAGATATGAAAAATCCAAATAAGGCGACCTTATGGTTGACTCTCTAGGGTGACAATTTACCGGATTATTCCCATATAGAGAGACATCATGAGTTAAAACGCTAAGCGCCTAACTATTAGTGTCGCATTAATTATAATACAAACATAACAAAAGTTTGAGTAATACCCAAACTTTTGTTATAAAAAAAACATTGTTTTAAAATGATTAATAATAAAGTCAGGAATAGAATAAAAGAAGTGGCTAAACTTAAAGGGGTTAATAATAAATTAATTGCTGTTTTACTTGATGTGCACCATACTACGGTTAGTCAATGGATGAATAATGTCTATCAACCTAATAATGAACATACGAACAAACTTATTGAATTATTAGAAGTAGGATATCATGATTTGATTATAAATGAAGAGTCACCTGTAGATACTGGACTTGGAAAGGTTTTACAAAACGAGTTTGATAATCTGACTAAGACTAAGAATCTTCCACTTAAAGTTACAATTGTCAATAAAAAAACTGGTAAAGAAGTAACTGTATATAACCCAGAGATTGTAAAAGTTCTTGAGGACTTAGGAAAGGAACATAAAAAGAGGAATGGTTAATTGAAAATTATTGCAGATGGCATTGGGAGAATAAACAATTTCTGACGTAGAACATAATGTTTAATATAACATTGTTGGCAAACATCCAAGAAAAGAAACGTCGTAAAAACAAAGAAACAATAACTAAAAATGATACTAATAGCAGGATTATTTATAATGTTAACAGTAACAACCTTATTCATTACAGGACTTGTAATGGGAATTTGGTATTATATATCTACAAGGAGTGTAGCTAAAAATACTTATAAAGATGTGGATATAGAAATCTCCCAATTTCCATCAGGTAGTATAAAGAGGCTACAGCAGTCAAAACAACAAGAACTCTTGTTAAGGACGTCATCTTTTTGGATTGTTCCTCTATTTTTTGGGCGTTAGTTAATTGCTCCTTCTCAACTTTAATTAAACGTTGTTTTTCTTCGTTCTCTCTATAATATTCTCCCATATAACCTCCTTGGAATAAAAAGAAATTTCCTTCCCAAGTAAGCTCATAAGTAAATATATCTGTGGAATCTTTAGTTAGAGTTTCGGAGGTTATCTTAACAACATAATTATCTGAAATAAGTTTTTCCAAAGATTTTTCTATCATCAAATGTGTTAGTTTATTCTTATAAATAATATTTTGATAAAGGAGAATTTCTATAGTTTTAAAATATTTCTTATGGGTTGTCTCTTTATGAAAAGATGCAAGGATAGAATCTAGAACTTCAAGTGTGAACATAGTTATTTTAGTTTTACAAGTTCAATTTCAGAGGAACCACTATTTAACCACAGAATTTTTGACGAAGATACTTTTTGAAAGTTCAAAGTAATTGTAGTTCCGCCAACGCTAACAAATTTCGATTCATAAATAGTGTCAGAACTGCTGTCTGAGCCTGAATGAATTTGTGGGAAGTCCATAACTGACTCTTTCCAACATAGCGAAGAAACTTGGGTTAATTGACAAACATTATCGGAAGTAAATTTATAAAAAGGATTTTCGTCAGAGAATTCAGTTTTAGCAAGTCCCCAAGTTCCGTGAATCCAAGATGGAGGATTATAAGGAGAGTTATTTGAAGAGCTGTCATCTGATGAACAAGAAATAAAAGCAACAATAAAAAATAGTAGAAGTGAATTTTTCATATAAAGTTTATTTTTAATAGATAAATATAAAGTAATTAAACTTGCGGTATCCCGTGTCAAAATAGAAATTAAATGTAAAATGTATTAATTGAACAACTAACTATATCGCTAAAATCAGAAATAGAATACTTGAATAAGAAAATTGAAAACCTCAATCATCTAAAAGAGATTCGGGAAGAAGTATTAGAAGTCTATGAAAATCTCCAAAAAGAAGAGATAAAGCGTCTGTATTAGCAATGTTATTAATATATGAATCTGTAGTAATATCTAATAAACGCATTCTTGATTCTTTATGATTGTTTTAGATTCGTTAAAAGGGATAGTTTTATATAGAACTAGGATTTCTCTTTTCAATCCTATCAATACATTAATGTCCTTTTCTTCTAAAAACTTAACAAACAAATTCGCAAACTTTGTAACAGATTCTGATTTTCTCATGATAAATAAATTTTCCCTAATTTAACAAAATTAACCAGAACAATAACAATTAGAAAAAAGGACGATTTGCCAATAACTAAGAACGGCTCGCCGATAGGCCAGAGCTGACTATTGTGTTGATGAATCCGGTTGGTTTGCCGTC
>NZ_JAEHJZ010000022.1:42018-78262 GCF_016469035.1 Gelidibacter salicanalis
TAAGAAATGGACCTTGGATGCTTTACATCAATCTGGTGCATTTGAGAATGATAAACAGGAATGGCATGGGGTGGATAGGGGGTGTCACTCTGTGTTATACATACATATGTTGTAAACCTCACTCAAAAAATTATCTTATTTCTATGGATTAGTGTTTGTAGCTGGAGAGCATAATATTTAGTGGAAAGATTCTTTATAAAGTCTTTTATTGGATTTTATGTCGTCAATTATAGCTTTACTATCTTCTTTGGTGGAATCTAAAAATATAACACCGTTCGGAGAGAAGCTCTTGTAATCGAGATTTTTTAAGGAATCTTGAGTAAAATCATCAAAGTATTCAACTATAAAATAAATTCTTTCGATTTCATTGCCATATAGAACAGAATAAAAAACACATATACGTTTTTTATACTCAAATGTATCTGGAAAAGGAGTTAGTAAAAATTCTTTCGAGATATAAGTTTTCTTTAATCCTGTGATTTCAATATTATTTCCTTGTGGCATAGTGAAGATTTTATACTAAATTAAACAATTAAAAACCAACATTATGAAAAACATTTTAATGACAGTATTATTTTTATTGCCTCTTTTTGCTATTTCACAAAATGTAAAAGCAACAATGGAGGGCGGAAGACAAGTAATCCTAAAATCAGACAATACTTGGGAATATGCGAAAATGGAACACAATAAAGAGAATTCATGTGTCGTAGAAAACGGATTCAAAGAACCAAAATGGAATACAAGTTCAACTTGGAAAAGGATGGGTACAAGAGTCGATGATTTAAAAACACACATTTCTGTTGATATGGGAGTTGACGAAAAAGATATTACACTTCTATCACTTTCTGAACAACTTGGAAACGGAGTTTATGTACTCTGCGTAAAAGGAACTAAAATGAAATACAGAAGAACGGGTTCTGTTTTTAGAAAAGATGGAGAAGACGTATTAAAAATGAACTGATTAGAAGAACATAAATAGAATAAACACTGCTCACAATAACTAAGAATTCGGCTCGCCGATTACTCCCTACGGTCATGAGTAAGTTGCCCAGAGCTGCATATGGTATTGACGAATCCGGTTGATTTGCCGTCTATGGGTAAAACGTTGTGTTAAGGGGAGGGAATTTGGTTGTTGTGCTATTTTGGGCGGCCAAGTAGTATAGAACCCTCTTGTTCTATAACGTGTTAAGTGACTTTGCTTGTGGTTTGAATTAAGGATGCCTGGTTTTTGCCGTTTAGTTTTAATGTTGGGCTTATTTGGCCCCCAATTAGTTGGGAGTGCTATTTCAAATTTATACATTTGAGATATGAACTATAAGAAATGGACCTTGGATTCTTTACAGAAATCGGGTACATTTGAGAACGACAAACAGAAATGGCATGTGGTAGATAGGTAATATATATGGCACTCTGTGTTAAATACAGATATGTTGGCTGTAAGCTAAAAAACCGAGTATTATGTCAATGACTATTATAGCTTTTATTAATAAAGCAAAAATACCGTCTAAATTAGAACTTGAGGCTCAAATTAGAACACTCGGTTATAATTTTAAGTTTAACGAGAACTTTAATCTTTTTGACGAGTTTGGAGGAGATTGTGAATTAAATGGGCAGAAAACATTTATTGAAGTTTATTTTATTAAAAAAGAGGAATTAGATGACTTGTCCTCATTAGATGAAGATTTAGAAAGTTATGATTCTGCATTTTCATTTATTTGGGGAGCTGACTCTATTGCTGGTGCTTGCATTTCAATTATTTCAGTAGCATTAATAGATTTGTGCAACTCCAAAATACTTTTTGAGGATTTTGAAGTTTGGTATGACCGAGAAAAACTTTTGAATGAAATCCCCATGTTTTTAGAAGAAAAGAACACAAGTCTTAGGAAAGTAAAAAAAATAAAATTACCAGTCGATAAAAAAAATAAAATTGAAAAAATAACAAACATAATTATTTGGAGCCTACTGGTTATCACTACCATTTTAATGAATCGAAAAATAATATCTTGGCACATTCCATCATTAGTCTTGGCTTTTATACTTATTAAAAGTATAATTGAGACTAATAAAAAATGATATAAAATGGAATTGTAATGCCTACAGCCAATAACTAAGAATTCGGCTCGCCGCACCTGTCCCGCCTTAGCGGGGTAGGCCAGAGATGCATACTGTGTTAACGAATCTGGTTGGTTTGCCGTGTATGGGTAAAACGTTGGGTCAAGGTAAGGGTTTTTGGAAGTTGTGCTGTGATTGATTTGGTCAAGTGTGTACATGCGTAGTGGTTACTTTTGGGAAAGTAACTTTTTTCATTTTGCTGGCATCATAAAATAAAAAGAGCTTTGGTTAAATTGTATCCTGTCCTTAAAATTAATATGTTTGATAGGAACATATAATGAATATTGGCGCAACTGTATGCGTGTATACATGTGTTGGCAGTAATTAAAAGAAATGACGAAAACGAAAAAAAGCTATTGTTTAAGATGTGATTTTAAGACAAATCATAACATTTTAGATAAACACGGAATTAGAAGTGACAATGAAGATTATGATTATGCTATAGATTATATGATTGTTCAATGTCTTGGTTGTGAAAGAATATCTTTCAGAGAAGAATTTATAGACATTGAATCTGCATATCCTAACGAAAATGGAGAATGGATACCTGAAATAACTGTCGAACTTTATCCAAAAAAATTAAGGGCTAAAAGAAAACTCGAAAGCACTCACATTCTACCAGATAGAATAAAACTCGTTTACGAAGAATCAATTAAAGCTTACAATGCAGATTGCTTTATACTTACAGGAGTTGCCTTCAGAGCAATAATAGAAGCAATATGTCTTGAAAAAGAAATTCCTGGTCGAAATCTTGAGAAGAAAATCAATGCTCTTGTTAGGAATAAATTAATAACAGAAAAAGAATCTAAAAGACTTCATTCAATACGCTTCATAGGAAATGATTCTGTTCACGAAATGAAAGCACCAAGGGAAGAAAGTTTAAAAATTGTTCTCAATATCATCGAACACTTATTGAACAATCTTTACTTAATTGATTATAATAGTCAGAATCATTTAGAGACTGTGATTGACCAATTTGGAGAATTTACAGAATTGTTAAGCTATACTCTGCCAAAATTTGAAAAAGGGGAGGAAATACCAATAGCAAAAATTTTAGGAAAAAAAGTAAGAAGATTAAATGGTAGATTAAGTGATTTTGAAACAGAACTAATTTCGAAAATCGGAACTAACGAATACAATTTATTAGAAGTAGGTAAAATCGATACATATGGAGAAAGCACAAGTCAAGTTCAACATTTCGTAATAAAATAACTACTGCCAATAACTAAGAATTCGGCTCGCCGATGGGCCAGAGCTGAATATTGTGTTGACGCATGCGGTTGCTTTGCCGTCTATGGGTAAAACGTTGGGTCAAGGTAAGGATATTTGGAAGTTGTGCTGTTTTTGGGTGGCCAAATGGTATAGAACCCTCTTGTTTTATAACTTGTTAAGTGCTTTGCTTGTGGTTTGAATTTAGGATCCCTGGTTTTTGCCGTTTAGTTTTAAAGTTAGGGCTAATGTAGCGCCCAATAAGTTGGGAGTGCTATTTTAGATTTCAAATTTATACATTTGAGATATGAACTATAAGAAATAGACCTTGGATGGTTTATATGAATAGGGTACATTTGAGAACGGCAAACAGAAATGGCATGGGGTATATAGGTGATATATACGTAACTCCTCGTGTCATATGCTATATATACACATGTTGTATGCCATTTAAAAAAACTCGGCTCGCTCAAAAAGAACAAATTATGAAAGGAATTGGACTATTACTATTTTTATGCTTATCCACAAATATTTTTGGGCAGTTTTCAAATGAAACCGTATTTAATGATGCTTTTGATAGACTTAATACGGAAAAATATAATGAAGCCTTAACATTATTTAATTCCTTAATAACTAAAGACCCAAATTGTGCGGACTGCTATTATGGTAGAGCCAAAACAAATTATTTTTTAAAAAAATATAAATCCGCAATTATAGACTGCGAAAAATCATTAATAGGAACTAAAGATTTACAAGCAAACTATAGTCTTTTGGGAGATATTAAATACAAAACAAATGATTATGCTGGTTCTGTGGCTGCTTATGAAAAAGCACTTTCAATTCAAAAAGAAGAAAATGACAATAGAACTGATGGAAAAGAAATTTTAATCGAGACTAAATATTATGAGATTTCAAAATTGAAAAGTGAAGCGATTAAAAACAATAGACCACAACTTGGCAACTTCAATTTAAATATATCTTTCTTTGATAAAGTCATAACCCAAAAACTAACAGTAGATGATTTTTACAGGCATATTTATGATTATTTAGAAAGTTGGGAAAGCAAAAAATATGAGGAATTCAATGAACTAACTGGAGAACACGATTTATTGGTAAACTCACCCGAAATTTTACTTAACTATAAAGGAAGTAGAATCTATCTTACCTTGAAAAGTTTAAATGACGACACCAATGCAATCTATTATATTCAAGTTGGATTGAATTGCAAATGTGAATGGTTTAACATTAAAAATGAAGCAACTACAAATGGATATAAGCAATATGAATATTCTGATAATCCAGATAATCGGAACTCAATGTTTGGCGGATTGGACATTAAATATAAAAAAGGCAATAAAACTCTAATTTATAACAAGTTTCACTCGAAAGTCTATTCAGATTTCTCATTAAGCCAAGAATTTCCCAAACCTAAAAAACCAACCAAGTCAGACGAATATTTACAATTAGCAAAAGTAAAATACAAATCAAGTAAAGTTATGGAAGCAATGGAAAATGTGAATAAAGCAATAGAGTTGGATAAAAACAATTCTGACGCTTATTTCTTTAAAGGACTTATTTACTTTGACAATATAGAAGGAAATAAAGAATTTAGTGAAGGCTCACAAACTTGGGCAACTATGGATGAGTTTAATAAAGCTATTTCAATTAACTCAAAAAATCCAGAATATTTTCTAAAAAGAGCAAGTTTATATAATCTAATAAATCAAAAAGAAGATGCGATTTTAGATTTACAAAAAGTTTCTGAACTTCAACCTACAAACTCACAAACTTTAAGAGAATTGGCTAATATCTTAATAGATTCAGAAGAATATTCAAACGCTTTACAAGTACTTGACACCTTAATCATAAAAATTACCGACGATGCTCAACTTTTTTTAGAAAGAGCAATGTTAAAAAATAAAATGGGAGATAAAAATGGTGCTTGTAGTGATTATAAAAAAGCAGAAAAATTAGGATTTAGCAAAAGTGGTAGATTAGATTTAATTGAACTGATTCAAAAATGTCGGTAAAAAAACGGCATACAACAGCTGTATAAAAAAAATAGGGCAAGTCAGTGCTAAACCCAATGGTTCAGGCATATTTGCGAAGTCGCCAAATCTTTTGATTTGGCTTTTAGAAAAATAATATAAAACAAAATGCAAAAGATTTGGCTTGTGGATAATCCGAAAATTTATTGATTATTTACAGCCCTACTTCTTTTATACTAAACGTTGGCGTTCATTGTAAAAAGACAACCGATGCACATTGGTATGTCGCACATTCGACGAGCAACCAAAACCTACAAAAGAGCCAAATTTAAGCCAAAACACATAGAATATTGACAATATGGATGAAAATGAAAAAATAAGAATTTACAAAGATAGATTAAGAATATTCTTGATACTCTATGTCTTTAGTGAGCCTTATTCTGATTTAAATTTTCCTAATTTAAAAAGGATTTTCAAAAGTGAACAGCGTATTCAGAAAATTGACTTTTTATTAAGAAATCCTGATTACTTATCATTTGAATTAATAAATATTGCGAAAGGTGACTTGTCAAAACAATTGGAGATTAAGAAAATTGTCAAAGATATTTTTGAAAATAAGGAGCCTGTTATCAGACGATTAGAAATGGAAAGATTCTTTTTTGGAGCATATGAGGATATCGATAATGTAATTGCTTTTTTGAAAAGTGTAGATTTCATTGATTTCTCAAGTAAAAAAAGTATCGACCTGAAAACAATTGAAAAAAAATATTTCATTACACAATATGCAATAGATAAGTTTGAAAGCGCAATAAAGTCATTACCTGCATTAAATTGGTATGTTCAAAGATGTGGTTTAATCAAAAATTACTTTGGAGATTCATCAGGAAGTCAATTAAGAATATCTCAATATCAAATTGATGAATATAAAAACACAACTTACAAAGAGTATATAGGAGGAATCCAGGAGAATGTTAATACAGAATTCTTTAACCTTTATCTAGAGAAATTATGAATTTCGATTTTAAAAAATTTACTGATGAATTATACGAAGAGTATAAAGAGCAATTAACCAAATCTGAGGTTGAAGAAATACTTAATCTAAATGATGAATACAGTAGAGATACTCCAATGTCAACAGGTAAAAGACTATTAATTGACAAGGTAACTCTGCTGGGTGAAAAGGGTATCTCAGAAAATTCAGATTATTCAGGTGCTAAAATTAATTTTTCTTTACCTTTTGAATCAGGTCTCAATATTATTATTGCAGACAATTTAAAAGGAAAATCAAGTATTTTCAAAATAATAAAATACGCACTCACTGGAACAAATTCATTAAAGGATAATATTAAAAAGTGGATTAATCATGCTTTTGTGAACTTTAGTATAAATGAAAAAAAGTATACAGTATTTTTAGACTTGTCGAAATACAGAATTTATGCTGGATTATTCAATGGTTCTTTTAATTCATTAGATGAATTGGAAAATTATTCTGATGAGGTCGTTTTTGATGCAAGTAGTGAAACTTCCTATCAAGATTTAATAAACGACTTTTTCTTTCAGCAATTCACATATTATTCTTTGAAGTGGACACAGAAATCTTCCCAAAAAGACAAGGATGATTTAATTGAGGCTGGAGCTAGTTGGAAAACTTATTTTAAATCTATTTTACTCGAGTCAAAAGATTCCACTAGCCTAATGTATGGTGACCAAGGGAAAAAAGTTTTTCAAATGCTTTTAGGTCTAAAACTGACTTATCCAATAAACAGATTGACAATAAAAAAAGATTTGCTTAATTATGAAAAAGCAAAAGAGCAATCTTTTACAGAAAGACAAAAAAAACAGGAAAAACAAAACCTGGAGAAATTTCAGCAGAGACTAACAGATATAAATATTGAGTTGAATGAAATTCAAATAATAAGCAAGGAAAAGGTTAATCTAGCACCACTTTACATTGAATATAATTCGCTTCTTGGCTTAATTCAATCAGAGAATAAGAAATCAATTGAAATTGAAAATGTAAAGCAATTAAAGAACAAAGAATTACATTCAATTAAAACAAAACAACAAACAAATCAATCTGAGATTTTTCGATTAAAAAAAGAATTAGAGAAAGCGAAAAAGCAAAGTAATGACTTAAAAGAATTTGTGGATATTGGTATTTTGTTTTCCAACTTGGATATTAAATATTGTCCTGGCTGTAATCATGATGTTTCAGAAATACAAAAACAATCTAGGTTGCATGAGCATAAATGCTCATTGTGCAACGAATCAACTATTGGTAATGAAGATGATGTTGATATTGATGTATTTAAAGATAAGATTGAAAATTTAAAAATCACTATTAAAAATTTAGAGTCGGAAATATGTACGCTTTCAGAACAAAATGACATTTTTCAGGAAAAATTCAATTCTATTTATTCTGATATTGTCAGTTCCGAAAAGATGTTTGATGGGATTCAAGATGTATCTTCTTTATCTGATGAACTTCAAGAATTAGAAAAAATAATAAATTCCGAAAAGAGTAAAGTAAATCCTTCCGATTCGAGAAAAGAAGAACTTGTGTCAGAAAAGGCTGTGTTAAATTTTCAACTACAAGAAATAACATCTCAAGAAATAATTCGAGGCTCAAATTATGCAACAAAAATCAATCTTCTAGATTCAGCAATTGAAAAGTTATCTGAACGAAGATTTGAATTAGGAACAAAAGTTTTAGATAGACTTTCGGAATTAATGAAAAATGAGATACATGATTTTGGATTAACTTCAATTTCAGAAGTTTTGATTAAGGAAAATTTCGAAATTTACTACAAACAGGATAATGAGTATGTGACCTTTGAAAATATAGCAGAGGGTGAGCAGTTAAGGGCGAAAATAGCATTTTATTTGAGTCTAATCCAACTTGATATCGAGTTTAATTTTGGCAGACATACACGGTTATTAATAATTGATAGTCCTGGAAAAGAGGAAGCTGATTTAAAATATCTAGAAGGTTTAGCCCGTGTTTTACAAAGCATAGAATCAAGATATGGAGATAAATTGCAAATATTAATTGGAACAGCTGAAAGAAAATTATCAGGTGTTTTAAAAAATCAAAAAGAATTTGCTGTCGATGAATATGTATTCTAATGAATAAAAATTTTGAAATATTAGAATTTAAAACTTTGAGCACTCCTGAGAAAATTAGTTTTCTTGAGAATGATTTTGTTGGTTCAATAATAAACCTTGAAGAAAAAACTATAAACTCTTCAATGCGTGAAATTATATTAGATGAAAAAGAAAACTCTTTTGTTAGAAAAATTGGGCTAGAATTATTTACAGACTTGGTGGTATTAGGAAAACTAAAAATAAGACAAGGTTTAAGTTTGCTAATTGATGATTGGATTCCAAGTTCAGAGATTTTTATAGAGCTCCAACGTTTAAAGGACCTATACTTGTATTATGATGACTCAAATGAAGAAATTGAAATAATTTACCAACAGAAATTAAATGATTCAGAAGCAGAATTAGTTTCTGAAAGCTTATTAAATCTGGGACTTATTAATTTCCAAAAAGCATTAACCTCAACGTCCGAGGAGGAATGTTCTAAAGCTTTAACAATTAGTGAATCCTATTTCATTAAATCATATGAAGAATTAGAAAATCGAATTGACTCTAATTTTTACTTTAAAGTTGTTTCAATTCTTGGTGAAATAATAAATAATAGATGGGGTTCTGCAAAAGAGTATATACGTGAGCTTGGGAATATCCTTTTTCAAAGAGAGGTTTTTTCATTTGATTATAAGCTTGAAAATTTGCAGTTTAGCTTTTATAAAATACTAACATCTTTGCAAAAACTATGTAATAAACAACCAAATAATTGGCTTGATTATAGGTCAGAACTTGACAATGTTTATCTATGTTATTCAGAAATAACTAATTCTACTTTAAAGCAAAGATTGAATGAAAATTCAGTGGCAAGTAGTTTAGGCAATTTTGTTAGTGAAAAAATTTTCGAACCATATTTTATGATACATTTTAGTTCTGAAATAACAAAACTAAATGTAAGGTTAGGAGAACTCCAACAGGGTACGGAGGAACATAATTTTCTCTCATATCTTAAATCAGTTATTGAGAATAACAATAAAAAAAAAGTTGAATTAGATAGTCTTGGTAGGAGGTTCAAAAATTTATTCCCAACTCATAACCAAGTAATTATTGAGCAATTAGTTAATCAAATAGTTAAACCTTCTGATTGTTTAAAGGCTTTTGAAACACTTACTAATAAATCAAATAGTGAGCTAGTTGATTCACTAATTTTTGCAAGTGCAAAAATGCAAGGTGATAAAAAATACTGGGCAAACAATTCTGATGAGAATGAAAGGAACAAGTATTTAGCAAATTTAGTTGAAGCAAGGGGCTTCTCAATTAAGGACCAAACTCAATGGAGTACATCAAATGAAGGTAAAAAAAGTGGAGAAATTGATATATTTATAACAGAAAAAGATGGTAGTCCTAAATCAATTATTGAAGCCTTAATTCTTGACTCATTAAAAACGGATTATATAATTCTTCATCTCGATAAACTATTTAGATATGATACAACTGGATTAGAAAACAATTATATAATAACATATTCTACTGCGAAGGACTTTGCTAAACTCTGGAATAAATACAAAGCCTTTATTTCAAAACACGTATACAATTATAAATTTATTGATTATGAAGAGATAAATGATTACAATTTTACTGACATAAAAATTGGAGTAGCAAAACATTTGAGAAATGGAAAGAAAATTAAATTGTATCACATAATGATAAATCTAAGTGAACGATAGTCAGGCGCTAAGAGCCATGCACATTAAGCAAACGCACAGATCGACCGCACAACCAAATTTGCTTAAAGAGCATGTCCACGACCGGTCCTAGAGAAGTCATGAACCGGCATTATAAATCAATGAGTGAGTGGTTTAATAAAATTGGATAGAAAAGCTGCTATAAAAAAAATTAAATCAATTTATTAATCTTATCAATTTCATTGAACCATTTGCTGTTTTGAAAAATTTATATTTGACTATTGAGTGTATTTTTCGGTAGCTTTACAAGGCTAATTAAGCAAATTGAAATTTGAAATTCAACCTTTTATAAAAGTGCAAAAATTAAAGAAGCACTTGTACACGGAATTCGTAAGCCATACACTACACTATTTTATGAAAATAAAGAAAACGTATAATGTTTCAATATAGTACAGTGAGCGCGTTATATAAAAAATCTCTTTGATGTTTTTATTTAAAAGTTTATTAGCCTTTAGCTCGTATTCCACAAAAAAGACAAAAAATCAAATAAGCATCCCTAATTTACAATAGCAATCTCCAAAAAATCATGATCACTAAAAAATCATTTTTCCTACTCTTGCTTTTAACTCTCGCATCACTAAGTCTTAGCGCTCAAGATGGTCAAACTCTTGAAGTAAAATCGGCGTATAATGAACTTGCGGATATTCCTGGTGAAACGATGGGTCAGAAACTTGAAAGTCTGCTTTTCTGGTCGCAGGATGAAAAGGAACGCCGCTTCCCAATCATGCATGCTATTTTCTCGAGCATTCCTATTCCTTCTACTGCCCACAGTACTCCGTTGAAAGCGTATAAGAACATCACTCCAAAGTGGGAGGACGACACGACCTTAGATGCGTATATGAATGACCATCGTGTTCAGGGCGTTATCGTAATTAAAGATAATCAAATTCGCCTAGAAAAATATGCCGACGACAGCAATCAAGAGACGCTTTGGACTTCCTTTTCCGTCGCTAAATCTGTTTCTTCGATGTTGGTGGGGATCGCTTTAAAAGAAGGAGCTATTGAGAGTTTAGAAGATCCTTTAAAAAAATATATTAACGAATTTAAAGGCTATGATTACGGAGAAGTGACCGTCCGCCAACTATTAACGATGACTTCTGGAATTGAATGGAACGAGGATTATGAAGATCCAAACTCGGATGTCGGACAAATGTACAAGGCAAACTGTCAAGGTACCGAGTCTCATATTTTGACTTATATGAAGCCCTTAAAATTCGCTCACAAACGGGGGACGCATTGGAACTATAGTACCGGTGAAACTGATTTAGTGGGAATTTTGGTCCAGAAAGCTACAGGAATAAGCTTAGCAGAATATCTTTCTGAAAAGATCTGGAAACCCTTTGGTATGGAGTCTGACGCGTATTGGTTAGCCGATGAATGCAGTCATCTCAATTTAGGTGGAAGTGGGCTTTCGGCGAGTTTAAGAGATTTTGCACGACTGGGACTGCTGATGTTGGATGCCGGTGAAATTGGAGATAAAAACATACTTTCAGAGGAATGGCTTGAAGATGCTACGTCACTACTTAATCAAACCAATGACCAGGGCGATGGCTATGGCTATTTATGGTGGCGTTTTAAGGACGGAAGCTATGGCGCTTTAGGAATTTTCGGTCAGATGATTTATATCAATCCGCCTAAAAACCTTGTCATTGCCCAAATGGCAGCTTGGCCAAAAGCGGGTTCTAAAGAACTCACTCAAGAAAGACAGGCTTTTATTGATGCCGTTCAACGCGTAATTGATTAATAAGACACTATACCAGCATCGCGTTTAAAGGCCTTGAAAGGTTTTCAAAACCATTTTGATGATAACATAAAATGCAAAAAAATTTATCCTAATTGGGCGGTGGTAGTATTTATTGTGAGTATAGTTTTGGGGCTTGCTGCAGTTGCGCTCTTAGTAATAAGATAATTTGCTAATGTACTAAATTATGGAGCGTAATTAATTTTAAGCTAAAAGTTAAACTAAAGCTGACCTATAAATTTTAGGCTTCATTGTTATCCGCTATATTTATTTTAATGAAAGATTCAAGATTCTAAGTAGTACAAATCCCGCTCTTTAGCGGGATCTTTGCTTTGTTTCCTAGACGCTTTATTTTGAAATTTTTAAAATTCAATCCTCAATGATAACCGAACGGGCAATGCCTTTGTTCAACAGATTCCAATTTCATCCTATGATCATTTTTTCTTATAAGGTGATTTCTTCACATTGCCTGATTCCCCATACCCAGCTGGATCATTGGATTCTGGCACTTTATCAGGGTCTTCTTTAGTTGGTTTTTCAGCTGAATCTGATTTTGAATCTGGCTCCTTGATATTATCTTGCCGCTTTACATTTTGCTCATTCTCTATTTTGGGATCGAGTAACGGTGTCTTTTTTTCTTCTTTTTTCATGATTATGATTTTTATTTTAATGGAAGTTAATCTAAAGTAAATAATTATTCGCAGCTTGGTTGATAAAATATTCTGTGACCATATATATTCTAATAAATGTAGATTAGAAATCGTACAAAATAGATATAATAAGTGACATATCTTATTGACAAGATTAAAGTATGAGACTTCTGGAAAAGAGAGTGTTATGGCTAAATATCTACTATGATTTCCAAACTCCATTTAAAAAAACCAAAAAGCTTTATCATTTTAGTTTTAAATACTCCATTGTGAGTAAGGAATTGTCCTTTTTTTTTTAATCTTCCTATATTCAACAATTATTGCAAAAATTCACGGTCTATAATTGCCCTAACGGTTATAGTCGATAAATAAACTAAATGTATTCTTAACCTATTATGGCTAACCGTCCCTATACAAATAGTGAGATTCAAGAGAAAGTCGCAACTGAAGCAAGAAAACTGTCTGACTCTGATTTAGACAAATTCTGCACAAAGCATCATTCAAAATTAATTTTTGATATCAATTTCCCGCTCTTTCTCAGAATCCCAGATCATTTTACATACGCTCAAAAATCAGATGCTGTGAAAGATGAAAAAGGTGTCAGTCGATCGACGTGGAGATTTGAATTTAAGCGCAACGGATTTTCCTATGCTATAAGTACACAATGGTATCCTAGAAATGATGAATATGTACAGCGATGGCTTCGTAAAATGCATAATTCTTGAGCGTTTATGTATTCTTTTTATATCTTTAGAAACTAACAACACTTCCTACGAGCACTTCCAAAAAAGAAGCTGCTTTATTAGTGTAATAACCAACCGCTTGTAATGTCTAAAAACATTTCCGAATCAGATACTAGAGCAAACTTTATAGACCCAAAACTAGCTGATAGCCAGTGGGAACCAATTCATATTGTTAGAGAATACTATTTTACGGATGGTCGAAAATTACTTGGTAACAAGCGGGGCAAGAGGCTGTTCCTAGATTATTTATTAAAATACAACAACGCCAACTTGGCCATTGTCGAAGCTAAGAAATTAGTTGATCATCCTACTAAAGGACTTCAACAAGCATTGGAATATGCACATAAACTCGATATAAACTTTGTTTATGCTACTAATGGCGTACGAATTTATGAGTTTGATAGGCGCACAGGGAAGGGAGATTATATTGATGATTTTCCAACGCCAAAAGAATTGTACAACAGACTTTTTGGGAAGACCAATCAATTAAAAGAACAGTTACATAACATCCCTTTTTTACTCACAGGAAATTTTGGTCCTCGATATTATCAGGAAATTGCCGTCAATAAAACGATGGAAAGTATTGCTGATGGTCAGGATCGTATTCTTTTAACTTTAGCTACTGGTACTGGCAAAACTTTTATTGCTTTTCAAATAGTGCATAAACTATTGCAGGCCAAATGGAATTTAGACGGAAATGATAGACGTCCAAGAATTCTATTTTTAGCAGATAGAAACGTTTTGGCAGACCAAGCAATCAATACGTTTAATCCTTATGAGAATGATGTTATAAAAATCGATGGAGAAGAAGTGCGCAAACGCAACGGCGTTGTTCCTACCAATGCCTATATCTTTTTTGCCATATATCAAGCCATTGCCGATCGGGAGGATATTGGCGGTTATTATTCGAAATACCCAAGCGACTTTTTTGATTTGGTGATTATTGATGAGTGCCACCGCGGAAGTGCTAACGAAGAAGGGTCGTGGCGCGCCATATTGGATCATTTCAGTCCTGCGGTTCATTTAGGAATGACGGCGACACCAAAACGTGATGATAATGTGGATACCTACCAATATTTTGGAAAGCCTATTTATGAATATTCCTTAAAAGAAGGAATTCAAGATGGATTTTTAACGCCATACAAAGTAAAACGAGTGACGACCAATATCGATGAATACATTCATACCAACGACAGTCGTATTATTCAAGGCGAAGTGACCAAAGATCGTTATGAGATCAAGGATTATAATAAAAGTATTACCATCAATCAACGAACAGATCTTGAGGCTAGAACGATTTTAGAACACATTGGCAAGATGGATAAAACCATTGTGTTTTGTGCCAATCAAGATCATGCCTTGGATTTAAGAGATTATGTCAATAAACACAAAACCGTTTCCGATCCCAATTACTGCGTGCGCGTAACCAGTGACGAAGGAAAACACGGAAGAGAATTGCTGGAAATGTTTCAAGACAATGACAAAGACATTCCAGTGATTTTAACGTCTTCAAAAATGTTGACTACAGGTGTGGATGCTCGAAATGTCAGAAATATCGTGTTGACAGCGCCGATTGGCTCTATGGTAGAATTCAAACAAATCATTGGTCGTGGTACTCGTGTTTTTGATGGTAAAGACTTTTTTACGATTATAGATTTTGTCGGAGCTACCAATTTGTTTTACGATACCGCCTGGGATGGCGAAGCAGAAGAAATTGAAGAAGGTGGAACAGGAGGTGGTGATTCAAAACCAAAACCATCACAAAAACCTGATGTCAAGGAACCCGGTGAGCCATACGAACGAAAAGAAAAACTGATTGTAGAGTTGTCCAACGGACGTAAATTGAAAGTCACAGATGTGGACACTCGGTATATTGACGAAAACGGAAGACCTTTGACGGCGCGTGAATTTCTCGAAAAATTGATAGGGGAATTGCCTGGCATTTATACAGATGTAGAACAATTACGTTCCATTTGGGCAAATCCAGATTCCCGATCTGATTTATTGATAAAATTGGCTGACTTAGGTTTTGATAGAGAGCAGCTCAACGATTTACGAAATATGATTGCCACGCCCGATTGTGATATTTTTGATGTGTTGGCACATATATCCTTTTCATCGGAATTGATGACACGAAAACAACGTGTGGAATTTGTAAAAGGAGATCCGCAGGTTTTTGAAGTCTATAAAAACCTTGAAGCCAAGGAGTTTTTGGAATTCATTCTGAAGCATTACGAGAAGTACGGCATTGAAGAATTACGGCGTGATAAATTGGGAGATTTGGTAACCCTAAAATTAGGAACGCCAAAAGACGCTAAAAATGCTTTTGGTAATATGGATGTCCTTTTGGGAGCTTATTATAAACTCCAGCAGCAAATATATCAAGTGTCCTAACACAACTAATCGCATATCGCGATATGCGATATATAACGGCGAATTCTTATTTTATATTGAAAATATGATTAATATTGCATATCGGAATACGCAATATGATGAAAAATAATAACACATTAAAGCCTCAGGATATCTTGATCCTTTTAAAAATTTGTACGTTGGGAGAGCAAGATTGGTTTCAACATGATCTATCTGAAGCCTTGGGTATCAGTCAATCTGAAATATCAGAATGTTTGTCACGCTCAAAATATTCTGGATTAATAGATGCCAACCGTAAAAAAGTGAATGTACTAAGTCTGTTGGAATTTATACAATACGGTATCAAATATGTTTTTCCACAGCAACCCGGTGCTATTGTAAGAGGTGTTGCAACTGCACATTCTGCGCCACCATTAGATCAGGAAATACTAAGCGACCAAAATTACGTTTGGCCTTATGCAAGAGGTACTATGCGTGGCCAGGCGATACAGCCACTTTATAGAACAATTCCGAAAGCTGTTTTGAACGATAAAAAATTACATGAAGTATTAGCGCTTGTTGACGCCATTAGAGTTGGTAAAGTACGTGAACAGCATTTAGCCATATCCCTATTAAAAGAACGCCTTCAATATGCGGAATAATACGTTCATCAATTTAAAAATTGTTGCCGAAGTGGCGCATGCTTTGGGTGATCTTAACGCAGAAGTCGTGTATATTGGCGGTGCCATCATAAGTATTTATGCTACCGATGCAGCTGCAGAGCCACCGAGAGTAACCACGGATGTTGATGTATGTGTGCAAGTATCGAGTCTTGGACAAATGGAAGCATTAAGAGAGCGGCTACAGCAAAAAAGTATTTATCCTGATCCCGAAGGAACACATTTATACCGCTATACCTACCAGGGGATTCTTATTGATTTTATTCCGTTTGAAGCAACGCCACTTGGACCTACCAATCCTTGGTTGAAGCCTGGTTTTGCCAAAGCTTTCCAAACGCGTATTGATGATGTTGAAATTTCAGTGCTTCCTGTATCACTGTTCCTTGCCACAAAATGGGAGGCCTTTAAAAACAGGGGTTCTGATCCAAGATGGAGTCACGATTTTGAAGATATCATTTATGTATTAGACACTAATTTAGAATTGATAGATGAAGTTAATGTGGCAAGTGACGAAGTGAAAAATGTATTAAAATTAATGAGCCTCTTTATTCTTGAGCATCCTAATAGCCAAGAAATAATAGAATGTCATATCAATCAAATGACAGCGCATGAACGCGCTGCAATTATAAAAGCAACTTTACAAAAGATTACGCAGTTATGAGCATACAAAACAACATCAATAGAATTACTGATATCCTGCGTCGTGATGACGGGATTTCGGGGGCGATGCATTATACAGAGCAGATTTCTTGGATTCTATTTCTAAAATTTCTAAACGATTACGAAAACAACAAAGCAGACGAAGCCTATTTAGAAGGTAAAGACTATAACTATGTTCTGCGTGAAGATTTGCGTTGGCCACATTGGGCATGTCCTAAAGATGCCGATGGAAAATTGGATGTCAAACAGGCGTTAACGGGGGCTGATTTGATTGACTTTGTCAACGATACCTTGTTTCCGTATTTGAAAGCGTTTAAAACGACCACCAACGACCCGAAATCCTTGACCTATAAGATTGGTGCTATTTTTGAATACTTGGACAACCGAATCGCCAGTGGTCATACCTTGCGAGAGGTTTTGGATATCATTGATGCTTTAGATTTCCAGAGTAGTGATGAGTTATTTGAATTGTCCAAAGTATATGAAGATCTACTGAAAGGCATGGGAAGTGATGGTGGAAACTCGGGTGAGTTTTATACCCCACGAGCCATCATAAAAGCCATGGTAGAAACCACTGATATCAAAGTAGGCGATACCATTTATGACGGTGCAGTTGGTTCTGGTGGATTCTTGGTGGAAGCCTTTGACTATTTAACCCAAGACGGTAAAAAGCAAAAACTGTCCGCTTCCGATTGGGATACTTTACAGAACAAAACCTTCTTTGGACAAGAAAAAACATCCTTGGGTTATGTGATGGGTATGATGAATATGATTCTGCACGGCATAGAAAGTCCGAACGTATTTAAAGGCAATACCTTAACGCAGAACATCCGTGATTTTCAAGAAAAAGACCGGCACAATGTGATCTTGGCAAATCCACCGTTTGGCGGAAAGGAAAAAAAGCAAATCCAACAAAACTTTCCAGTAGAAACTAATGCGACGGAAATCTTGTTTTTACAGCATTTTATGAAAATGTTGAAATTGGAAGGTCGTGCTTCGATTATTGTTCCTGAAGGGGTGTTGTTTCAGACCAACAATGCCTTTACCAAAGTGAAACAAACCTTACTGGAAAGCTATAATGTGCATACCATCGTGAGTTTACCTGCTGGTGTTTTCTTGCCGTATAGTGGCGTGAAAACCAATATTCTGTATTTTGACAGAAAAGGCGCAACGAATGATATTTGGTATTATGATGTCACACCACCCTATAAACTGACCAAAAATAGACCGATTCTTTACGAACATTTTGAAGAGTTTGTACATTTATTCCACCATCCAAAAGAACGAAATGCCACCAATGCTAAATTAAAAGACAGTGTCACCCTGAGCGCAGTCGAAGGGTCTCAACAATGCAACGATTGGACAGTAAACATTGAAGAAATTAAAGATTACGATTTAAGCGCCAAAAACCCACACAAAGTTGTGGAAGTGGTTCACTTAAGTCCAAAAGAGTTGTTGACTGCTATTAAACAAAATGATGCGGAGATATTAAATTTAATGAACCAAATTGAAAACTTGATTGATGGGTAAGTGGAAGGAAGTTAAAGTTGAAGATATTGCCAAGAAGATTCAATATGGTTATACTGGAAAAACTATTAAAAAAGGTGATTATAGATACTTAAGAATTACAGATATTCAAAATCAAAGTGTTAATTGGAGTACTGTACCAATAAGTGATGTGTCTTCAGGAAAGGATATAGAAAAGTACAAATTAGAAATAAATGATATTCTTTTTGCTCGAACAGGAGCAACTGTCGGAAAATCATTTTTAATCGAAGATACTGAACCTTCCATATTCGCTTCCTATTTGATTAGGGTTCAGCCAAAAGAGATTGTATTTCCGAAATATTTATATTTATATTTTCAATCTGAATCATATTGGAAACAAATTAGAGCCCATGAAATCGGAGCAGCACAACCTAATGTAAATGGCAAAAAATTAGGGATGATTAAATTCCCACTTCCACCTTTAGTTGAACAACAACGCATCGTCACAAAATTAGATACTTTATTTACTGATATAGACGAGGCTATTCGTTTGTTAGAAGAAAACATAGCGCATACTCAAGCTTTGATGGGAAGTGTGTTGGATGAGGAGTTTGGAACGAAAACGCCAAAACATAAACTTGGAGAGTTTGATAAAATAAAAGCAGGTGGTACTCCATCAAGATCCAATAAATCTTATTGGAATGGGAAAATTCCGTGGTTAACGTCAAGAGAGCTAAACACTCATTATATTTCTGAATCTGTTGAAAAAATCACAGAAGAAGGATTGAATAATTCTAATGCTAAAATATTTACTGAAGGGACTTTATTGTGTGGAATGTATGATACAGCAGCAATGAAAATGTCCATTCTAAAAATTGATGCAACTTGTAATCAAGCTATTGTTGGTATTAAACCTAAAGAGGATATTTTAAACGTTGAGTTTTTAAAGTTTCAATTAGAGTTTCAGAAACCCGAAATAATGAGATCTAGACGAGGTGTTCGTCAGAAAAATTTGAATGCAACAATGATTAAAGATTTGAACATTTGGGTTCCAGCTCTAAAAGAGCAAAATATGATTGTTCAAAAAATTAATAAGTCTAATAAATTGAATGAAAAACTTATTCAAGTACATATCCAAAAACTCACTCATTTAAAATCTTTAAAGAGCAGTTTGTTGGATCAGGCATTTAAGGGGGAGTTGTAAAAAGATGATTGTATGAAACAAGAGGGTGTAGTAAAAAGTGAAGCTCTTTTTTTTGAGTTTACTTTAAGTGGCTTTAAGAAGCACATTAAGGAAGAACTAAATCAAAACATACTTTTTTCAGCACCTTTCGGCGCTGGAAAGACTACCTTTCTTGAGGGTTTTTTTAAAGGTAATGATAGCGATTATGTTGTGGTTAAGTTGAAGCCAATAAATTATTCTGTAAGTAATAACAAGGATGTTTTTGAGCTGATTAAATTTGATATTGTTTTTGAATTATTAGCTAATTATCAAGATCAAATTAGTTTAGAGTTTTTTAAGCCAAGCATTAAAGAGGCATTGTTGCCTTTTTTAAAGTCAGATTTTAAAGGATTAAATATCCTTACGAGTATTCTTCAATTAGAGTCTACAATAGGAAAGCCTTTAGCTAAATTAATTACTGAAATTTATAAAACACAGAAGGATTTTAATTCCTTTATTGAAGAAACAACAACGGACGATGCTAAGGTTATTTATGACTATTTGAAATCTATAGCAGACAAAGAGGGCTCTGCTTATGAAAATGACAATCTTACTCAGCTTCTTTATGGGCTAATAAATGAATTAAAAGAAAAAACAGAAAAAAAGACTGTTTTACTCATTGACGATTTAGACCGATTAGACCCAGATCATATTTTCCGATTATTTAATGTTTTCAGTGTACATAATCAAAATTTTGGAGATGTAGAAATAGAAAATAAATTTGGTTTTGATAAAATTATTTTCGTGTGCGATTTAGAAAATATTAGGAAGATATACGAACATAAATATGGCGCAGAAGTAGATTTTAAAGGCTATATCAATAAGTTTTATTCAACAGAGCCTTTTGAATTTGATATTAGAGCTATTGTTAGGGAAAATATAAATGATATACAGAAGTTTTTATTTTCGAAATTAGATGAACATTATTTTGGTTATTTCAAGGAATATAAAGCCTATAATCTTCCATTACGTGCCATACTTGTCGATCTAATAAATCAACATAAATTACATTTCAGGGATTTGATGCATATCCAACCCATTGAGATATATCTTCATCATTCAAATACTGGTGTGGATCTACCAAACAATGTGAAATATTCTCCTACAAGATTATTGTTTAGAATATTGAAGTCCTTTTATGGAAGTTGGAATAAAGTGGAGTCCGTTTTATTTTACATGTCGACGAATCATCCACGTAATATTGCCACTAACAAAGATTTAGAGTATGATGAAGATACGAGAATTAGTGCAGATATTTTAGGCATTAGCTTTTATAATGAAATTTGCTCAAAAATGAAAGTTAAAGAGTTTTACGAAATTGTTGTTGGTGGTTCTACTTTTCAAATATTAGGAGAAGTAGAGCATATGAGGGATTTAAGAGGGATGGATTTTTTAACAATTATAAAAATATCTGCACAAAATGTATTGAATCAGGACATTATAGGTGAATTAGAAATTTATCCACAATTATATCAAAGTTATTTGAAAATGAAAACCAATGGATTGTTGTAATAGACAACCTTTATTATGGGTAGATGAGATTGTATATAGTCCGAAACCCGCCCAAGTGAGTGTCGCTAAGTGAGATCGGAATCATTTAGCTAGACTGTTAGAGTTGAAATCCTGGAATAAATTAAAAGTATTAATATATGCCTGAAAACAAACATATAGAATACAAACAACAAGTAACGCCAGAGTTAGAAAAAGAAGTGGTCGCATTTCTAAATTCTAATGAAGGTGGAATTATCTATATTGGATTTGATAATACAGGGTAACCAGTAGGCGTAAAGGATGCGGATCATGATCAACTGCTAATTAAAGACCGATTGAAAAACAACATTCTTCCGTCGTGCATGGGGCTTTTTGATTTGGTAACAGAGCGTAAAGAAGTTAAAGTGATCATCAAACTTATTGTTGCAGGAGGTTATGAAAAACCGTATTATATTAAAAGATACGGTTTGTCAGAAAAGGTTGCTTTTATTAGAGTAGGTAATTCTTCAGAGCCGATGCCAACGCGACAAATTGAACAGCTTTTTGCCAAACGGACACGTCACTCTATCAGTAATATAAAATCGAAGAAGCAGGAACTTCATTTTCAGCAGTTGCATATTTACTATCCAGGTATAGGGAAGGTGCTCAATGATCAATTTGCGAAAAATCTAGAACTTCTTACCGAAGACCATAGCTATAATTATGTAGCTTATTTGCTAAATGATGTGAACACTATTTCAGTGAAAGTTGCCCGGTATTACGGCATTGATCGTGTAGACTTAAGTGAGAGCAATGAATATGGTTATGAATCTATTATAAAGGCAACACAGCAAGTGCTAGATAAATTGAATTTAGAAAACCGAACGCTAACTAAAATCACTGCGAAGGAACGTCAAGAAAAACGTATATGGAATGAGATTGCAATTAGAGAAGCTGTCGTTAATGCTTTTGTACATAATGATTATACAAAAGAGTTGGCACCTAAGTTTGAGCTTTTTGATAATCGTTTAGAAATAACCTCTAATGGCGGTTTGCCAGACGGACTTTCTAAAGATGAGTTTTTTGAAGGTTTTTCTATACCTCGAAACAAGGAACTCATGCGCATTTTTAAGGATTTGGATTTGGTGGAGCAATTAGGGTCTGGAATTCCTAGAATTCTTCAAGCGTATCCTAAAGATTGCTTTCAGTTTTCAGAGAATTTTTTAAGGATTACATTGCCATCAGTGCGAGATACCCCCCAAGTCACCCCCCAAGTCACCCCCCAAGTTGAAGAACTTTTAAAAGTATTTACGGGGATGCATAATAGAAGTGAATTACAGGAAAAATTAGGGTTAACAGATAGGAAAAATTTCAGATTAAACTATTTAAATCCGTCAATAGAGATGGGGTTTGTATCACTTACGATTCCCGATAAACCGACCAGTCATAAACAAAAATATTATTTAACAGAAAAAGGGAAAGCATTTAATCCGCTATGACATTTACCGAACTTATAAGGGGCTAATCTAGCGATAATATAGGGGATACAGCTTGGAGTAAGCGTGAAGACATCAAAACCGAATTAAAGATGGATATCATCGTCAAATTGGCTGAGTTTGGATATCCGCCAGTAACTATGGAAGCTGTTTATAAAAACGTGTTGGAACAGGCTGAGAATTTCAAGAGGAATAGGAGGTAGGGAGTAATTAAAACTAAGGTAAAATTCCATTTATCTACATCTCTTAAAATCAGTTTTTGATTGACCAATTCGTCAAATAATTCACGACTTGAAATATTTAAAATTTTTCAAAGTTTTGTTGTGCTTATTTTATTCATTTTTATTAAATTTTGTAAAAATACATTGTGGAAATACCTCTATTTTACTACAAATCTAATAGTGTTTTAACAAAAGCCAAATTATTTTAGCATTTGATATCTGATAAAACGCATTACATCGATTATTTGATTTGTAATTCTCATATTATGAGCTAACGATGAGTACTAATATTTATTTTTTTTACGGAAAAATTTGATGTAAAATCTCTGAAATAATATAATTTCAGGATTACATTAAGGTATTAAAAGAGGTCGAAAATCATACCGTAGCAATGGCTGAAATGGTACAGGATTTTAAGTTAGAAACTTCTAAGAACTAAAGGTTTAAATATTACTTCTATACAAAACATTTCTCGTCAAATCGTATAATATCATAATTCATTATCAGGGTATAACCTGACGATTTATTCAGATTAGTCAGCCTATAACCTGACAAAACACTTGGCTATGTCAGGTAATAACCTTACTTTTGATGTACGCCTGTCAGGTTAAAACTTTATGTTATGAACAAGAAAAGATTGCAAATAGAACAATTAGACCGAAAACTAAAAGGATTTAGAGAAGCAGTTCAAGTCACACAACCGACTATTGGCTGGCTCAAAACGGTAAGGGTCTCCATAGGAATGTCGCTGCAGCAAGTCGCAGATAAATTAGCAATTACCAAACAAAGTGTTCAGGAAATCGAAATAAGGGAAAAGGAAGGTAGTATTACACTAAACAGTCTAAAAGAAACAGCAAATGCACTGGATATGCAACTCGTATATGGATTGGTGCCCAAGGATGGTACTATAGACGATTTAATAGAACGAAAAGCGAAAGAATTAGCACTGCGTATTGTTTCTCGAACCTCCAACACCATGAAGTTGGAAGATCAAGAAAACTCTAAAGAACGTCTTCAAAAAGCCATCGAAGAACGCAAGGCCATCATTAAAAACGAAATGCCTAAATCTTTATGGGATTAGACTTAGAATATATCGATGGGCAAACCCCAATTGATGAAGAGGAAAAAGAGGGCCTATTAATCGAGACCATTAGCACAAAGGCTGAACTGGATGAATTTGAGCAACTCAACATAGAAGAGGCTTTACAATGGGTGTTCGGAAAAAAATTTAAACCCGAACAGGTGTTTACTGAGAAGTTTATTCGTAACCTACACAAACGTATGTATGGCAATATATGGGCTTGGGCAGGAACTTTTAGAAAATCTGATAAAAATATTGGCGTAGATAAACACCAAATTCCTATGCAACTTAAAGTGCTTTGCGATGATGCATTGTATTGGATAGAAAACCGCACATTTTCTCCTGAAGAAATAGCTATTCGTTTTAAACACCGTTTAGTAAGCATCCATTGTTTTCCTAATGGAAATGGTCGGCATAGCAGGCTAATGGCCGACATAATTATTGAAAAACTGTTTAATAAAGAACTCTTCTCTTGGGGCGCAAGCAATTTGTCTAAAGCTACCGAAACTAGAACAGCATATCTGCAAGCGGTTAAACAGGCCGACCAGAATAAGTATCAACCCCTGTTGGATTTTGCATCTTCCTAATTGTTCGTTTCAGCTATTTAAGTTATTGACAAGATGAGAGTTATAGGTGACATAGGAGAGGAGGAAAGTTAGGTTTTATTTTTTGTCGAACGACTAAGACTCCAATCGGCTAAATTCATAAAGGCATATATGGACAAACTTGGTTGACGTTAAAGGTAAAGATGGTTTTAGTTGAAGTAAGTCTTCCAATTTTTTAAAGCGTATTAAGGAGAATTGTCCTTTCTAGCAGAGATAACTTTTTGTTCTTGAACGAGCTAGTAAATCTGCTCAAATTCATAATTTGATTCTCCCTAAATATTCTTAAATTTAGCGCCATGGACATTCAATCTTTCAATGATATCAAGGAATTGCTCACTGCTCTAAAAAGAGAAGACAGACTTTTTTATGAAATGTTTGGAAAGCGAAAGTCGTTGGAGTTTAAACTTTCTTATGCTCTGGAACTGGTCGATTATGATGAAGCGCGCATAGATTATCTAGTCAAAAAGGCGGTGTTGCGGGAAAACGGAGGACTGTTGGAAATCGATGGTCTATTTTTGGAGTTTTTTGAGCAAGTCCTTGAAGTGAATGAGGAAATTAATTTGGCCTCCATTGATGAAAATATCAAATCCATTCAGGAAAACATTGTTTACTTTTTAAATGAAAATAGCGAGCATAGAAGGCATGCCTATCTAAGAGAGATAAAAAGAACTTTTCGTAAAATAGGCGTTGTAACGATCCGTAGCGTTATTGACCTGAGACGTAAAGTTGACAATACCTTTAAAAATGAGCCGAATTTTAAAAACAAGCAACTCAAATTAAAACATCTTGATGAGAAAAGAGTGATGGTAAAAAAGCTGAGTGGTCAAGCTCTTAATCTTATCAATGAAAACCAGCCCGTCTTTTTTAAAACCTCCCAAGATGAGGAATTAAAACGGATCATTACAGAGTTGAAGCTTCAGCTGAATGAATGTTCCCATAACTTGATCGAAATTGAAAAACAGATCATTGATTATCTGAATCAGATTAAGCACCAAGGCTTGTTTTTGGAGAAGCTTCGTAAATTAAAATATCTAAAGGATCATTTTACCATTGAAGCAGAAACGGATATCAAACAGCACTTAGCAAAAAGCAATTCCTTAATTTTTGAACGAAGATTGGGCGAACCTCTTAATCTTTCATTGGATTTCATTCTCAATGAAGAAAGAGCTTTTGCATCCATTAAGAAAGTTGCTAAAAATTATAAATCCAGAACACACATCGTTCCCGAGCTTGCAGAAACTATTGCAACCGATTTTCTTGAAAATAATGTGGAGCAAGAAATCATGATCAATCTGGAGGAGGTACGAAATCATTTTTTGGCCACAGGCGATAATCTGTTCAACTTTATCGTAAACTACAACTTTAACAAGGAGGTCGGTTTTGAGGAACGGGTTACAGTATATTGTCAACTTGTGTCCATTTATGATCAGGAATTCACGATTGCCAATGAATTTGAAAATTTTAATGGTGTGGAATACGCTATGGTTTATCCTAAATAAATAAAGATGAAAACAAAATACACCTCCGAAATTTTTGAAGTGCTTCGCCGTGGTCGGTTTATATGCTCCAATAGTCCCGACGATCGTATAAAAATGCTCTACAACATTCTTGAGGAGGAGGAAACATTTTACGAGTTGCAAAATTATTTCGCCCATATCAATTACAATTTAGAACACGGAAACGAATATTTTTATTTTAGTCGCTTGGAAAGCAATACGGATCTGGATAGGAAACTGAACAAAGCCTTTGGCTGGATCGACTTGCTGGACTTTTTAAAAACATTTGACACTTCTTTTGACGTGGGTTTTAGGTTTTCGCCTGCAGAAATTGTCAATCAACTAAAGAACAATGCCGATTTAAAAAATAAATTGGACAATCTAAAAAGGCTAGGCGCCGATAAAAAGAATTATTCCGAAAGAGTTAAAAAAATAATCGAGCAATTGATTAAGGACGATTTTGTGGCCTTAGAAAATGAAATGTCCGAAACCTATAAAGTGCTTACCTCTTTCAATTATTTAAAAGACTTGGTTACCGCTATTAATATTCCTGAAGAAATAGAGAATGAGATACCTGAATAAAATCATATTTATAAACAGCGCATCGGTAGCCTATGCAGAGATTGAGCTTGACGGCAACGTGCATCTGATTGGTACCCAGGGTGTCGGAAAAAGCACGCTTTTACGTGCCATTTTGTTTTTTTACAATGCCAACAAGGTCAAACTTGGAATTCCACGTGAGAAAAAAAACTATGACGATTATTATTTTCCTTATCAAAACTCCTATGTCATTTATGAAGTGATGAAAGATGGCGTTCCATTTTGTGTGCTTAGTTACAAAGTGAACGGCAAAGTGGCGTTTCGGTTTTTTGACTCTGGGTATGAGCAACAGCTTTTTATTGACCATCAGAATCGGGCGTTTGAGAATTGGGAGCAGATTCGTCAGGCTTTTGGCAAATCAATATATTATACGTCTATCATTTCTAGTTATGATGAATTCCGAAGGATTATTTACGGCGATAATAAATCCCTTAAACCTGAATACAGAAAATATGCAATTATAGAAAGTAGGCAGTATGAAAATATTCCGCGCACCATTCAAAATGTGTTTTTAAACTCCAATCTGGAAGCTAAATTTATCAAGGACACCATCATTAATTCCCTTAATGAGGAAGAGTTTACCATCGATCTGGAGAATTATTCCAAAAACCATCTCCGTGAATTTGAAAGTCAAATTAATGATATCGCTATTTGGTCTAAAGCAAATAGGAAAGGAGAAGTGCCTATCAGGAAACAGGCGGATAGCATCATTGACCATTACCGTATTCATAATTATTTGAATCGGGAGAAATCGGAGTTATTTCGGAATTTGTTGTCGCGAATGGATTATGTAGAAATACAAAAGCCACTACTTCAAGTCGAGATTTTAGAAGAAAGTCAAACAAAGGATCGGTTTTATGAAGAGTTTGAAAAGCTCAAAGAATTACATCAAAAACGCGAGCAAAAAATAATTTCTGAAATAGATTATTTCAAGAAACAGATTGCGGAAGCACAGAGGAAACAACAGGAATATCAAAGAATCGAAATTGATATATTGATTTCCAAGGTCGCGGAGAAAGAATCCTTGCAACAGGAAAGGGGCGCATTGGCTGAAGAAAAAAACCTGCTCACTTCAAGATTTGCAGATATCAGGACGAAATATGAAAACTTGATCCGGCAAATCGAAAATGAAAAGCAAGCTTACTTAAATACCAAAACTTCAGAAATCAATCAATTGGAGCAGGAGTTTGGAAATTCTAAAATGGAACTTTTTACCAGCTATCAAAAAATAGTTAACGACATTAAGATCAATTCCGAAGCAGAAAAAACAAATGCGGTAGAAGAGATCGAAAGACTTAAGAATGAGAAACACCGTCTCGATAATCAAAAATCAGAATTAAAATATCAAATCTTTTTTGAAAGTGAAATAGGAGCGGGCAAACAAAATCAGGAGCAGTTAATTGCCAAGATTTCTGCTGGTAACTCCGCGATTGCGGATTCAAAGTACCAAATCAAAAATGCTAGAAAAGAATGGGAACTTGAAACTGAAAGAATAGACGCCCGATTTGAAATTGAAACGGCAAAGGCAAAAGACCAAAGCGCTGAAGCTGAAAACGTGATAAAGGAAATTGAGTCTAAACTATTCCAAAGTGAAGATTCCTTTTACGGCTGGTTAAATAAAAATGTTTCGAACTGGGAAAATACTATTGGGAAAGTCATTGATGAAAATGTTCTATTTCATTCGGATCTTGAACCAGAGCAATTTGAAAAGGAAACGGAATCCCTATTTGGTGTCCGCGTCAATTTGGAAGTTCTCGAGAATAAAATCAAAAGTGTTCAAGAATATCGACAGGACATAGAAAGATTAAAAAAACAGCTGGAGCAAATCCAAAAAAACAGTATTCGGATAGAGGCTGAAAAAGAAACGGAACAAAATAAATTGAAGAGTGGCTTTAACAAAAAAATCAAAAATTTAAATGATTTAATTGCAAAAGAAGACTATCAGTTAAATCAGAATGAGGAAAAACAGAAGATCAATAGCGTCCAATTGAGAGAATGGGTTGAAAAATCAGAAGCTGAAAAGAAAATCAGAGCCACCGAAATTGAAAAGAAGTTAGAAAATTGTTCTTATGAACTTTCAAAAGCAACAGATCAGTTAACGGCGGTTAAGAAAAATATTTCTAGAAGGATTTCATTAAAGGAAACGGAACGGGATAAAAAGACTGCTGATTTAGAAGCAAGTAAAAACGAAAAAGTTTCAACCTTCCAGTCTTCTATTAACAATCACAAAGAGCAATCCGACCTTCGCATTGAAGTACTCCGCAAAAATCAGATGGATGAATTGGAGGATAAAGGTGCAGACAGAAAACGATTGGAAGAAATAGATGGGAAATTGTCTACTATAATAAGTTCCTTGGAATTTATAGCGCAAAATGAAAAAACGGTCATCGAATACCAAAAAGATAAACGAGAGTTATTTGACCTTCTTCCGCAATGGAAAACAGATAAAATTACGATAGAAAAACAACAACTTCATAGTGCTGACACCCACAAGATTGAACTTTCAAAGTCCCATAAAAAGCTAAGCCATCAAACAGAAAAGGTGAAATCGCTTGAGGATAAGTTTTCTATTTTAGAAATTGATATTTTAGAATTTGAGAAATTCAAAAAATCCGAAGCTTTTGCTGGTATGGAAGCCGTTTTGGAGGATTCTTCTGATAAAGAAGAACAGGATATTTCAAAAAAGGCTTCGCTTCTTATTTCTGAAATTAATGACAAATACTATAAAGGAATTGGTAAGTTTCAAGAACTTCAGCGTTCCATTAATGGCTTTGTTAGCAACTTTAATGAAGCGAATGTGTTTCAATTTAAAGTACAATTTGGCAATGATGAAGATTATCTCAATTTCGCCCTAAACCTCAAAGAATTCATCGAGGAAGATAAAATTCAAGAGTATCAGAAACGCGTGAACGAACGCTTTGGAACTATTATTAATCAAATAGGACGGGAGACCACGGAACTGACTTCTAAGGAAGCTGAAATTGAGAAAACAATCAAAAAAATCAATGATGATTTTTTACATAAAAACTTTGTGGAAGCCATAAAGGAAATGGAAATGCGTACGCAGAAAAGTTCCAATCCTATTGTATCCCTTCTTTTGGAAATAAAGAATTTTAATGAGGAGCACAGTCTACAATTGGGACAGATAAACCTTTTCAGCACTTCAGAATCGTCCTCAAAAAACCACCGCGCCGTGGAATTGGTCAAACAGTTGATAAAAGAACTTGAACGGGCCAAGACGTCCACTTTAACCTTATCTGAATCTTTTGATCTGCAATTCCGTATCGTTGAAAATGACAACGATTCCGGCTGGGTGGAGAAGCTTTCAAACGTTGGTAGTGAAGGAACGGACGTTTTGGTAAAAGCGATGATAAATATTCTACTTCTTAACGTTTTTAAGGATAGTGCCTCGAGAAAAATAAAAGACTTTAAATTGCATTGTATGATGGATGAGATCGGGAGATTGCACCCCAATAATGTGAGGGGGATTTTAAAATTCGCCAACGAGCGAAATATCCTGCTCATCAATGGTTCTCCAACAAGTCAAAACGCGACGGATTATAAATACACCTATAAATTGGCTAAGGAACAATCGAAAAGCAATCCAAAAAGATATTTGACCAAGATAAATCGATTGATAAAAGTGAATACAAAAATTTCGAATTAATGAAGTTGACTCCCAAAATAGCACGGATCCTTTTAAGGCTTACTAAAGGTGAAACGCTACCTGCCAGTGCTGCCAAAAGCCCGCTAGTTAGCGAATTGATTGCTGAAAATATCCTCCTTCAGAAAGGGAAACACCGAAAAACCCTAACGCTCAGCAATCAAAAAGCGCTTTTAGTATTTCTTTCTAACCAATTGCAAATCCATAATTTGGAGGATTATATTACTGCACTTGACAATGAGGAGTCCAGCCGTGCTGACTTTGTTAAGGTGGCAACCGACTCAAAAACGTCCAAGGAAAGAGCCTTTAAAGGTTTTTTGATCAATGCCTACGACCACATTAATGCCACTTTAAACGCCAAGGAATATCCTATTTCTCCCCATAATGGCAGTTTTGCATTTATCTATGATTATGAAAACTTCCGCATTCCGGAGGATATCACGATTGTAGGTGTGGAAAATGCCCGAAATTTTCGTCACATTCAAGAACAGCGCTATCTCTTTAAAGAAATCAATCCGTTATTTATTTCGCGCTATCCCCAAAGCCAACACAAGGATGTGATTTCCTGGTTAAAAACAATTCCCAATCGGTATCTGCATTTTGGAGATTTTGATCTGGCGGGAATTGGAATTTATCTCAATGAATATAAGGTTCATCTTCAGGAACGATCCCAGTTTTTTATCCCTTCCAATATTCAGGAATTGATACACCAATTCGGCAATCGTCAACGGTTTAACAACCAAATCCGAAATTTTGATGTTGAAATTGCAAATGAACCGCTTCTTGACCATTTGCTAAAGATCATTGAAACGGAAAAGAAGGGTTTGGATCAGGAATATTTCATTCAAACATTGAAGAAGTTATGATTTAAAAATATTTGCTCTCTAAGATATCATTGCAAGGGCCCCAAAAGATCGTGATTGCGCTGAGCGAAGCCAAAGTGCAAATATTTTAACGACATTATATTGCTACGAAGTAAACACGGAGTATCCTCGATTATAAAAATTAAAAATAACAAGGCCTGATTAATCCCATAATCTTTAAAAAAAATACTTATAAAAACTTTTAGATAACAAATTGACGGCTCCAGAGGGTGGTTTATGGGCTATATAAACACTTGTTTCAACCGGACTCGTCAATGATGTACAAAACTCTGGAATATTCTGATGGGGGAGGGAAAACTGCAGCGAGTAGAATAACTTATTCGAACACCTTGATTCTAGTTTCCAACAATTTCAAATACTTTTCTTTCATGTCATCTGAGAGGAAAGAAATTTCAAGCAGTTCTTTCCATTTTGGGGTAGCCTTTTTTAATTGTTGCAGTGCAGTAGCTATCGTTTTTTCGTTGAGCAGGAGTCTTTCTTTGGCATAATAGTCTATAAAGTCAGATGCTTTTAAATTACTTTTTTTCCCTTTCAATGACAGTGCAATTTCTTCTTCTGGATTTTTAATTGCTATCGTGGTATTTAAGTAATCATATATAGGAGTAAGCGTTACTTTATCATTTTTGGTAATTAGGGAAAAGTTTTTCAAATGCATATCTTCATTACCAGTAACATAACAAAAAAGAACTCTTTTGAAAAAATCGGCTTTTTCAATGGCGGGAAATGAACAGTATTCGTCAAGTACGGGAATGAGTTTCTCCATTGTAAAACGGTATTTTGTGTCTCTTGAATTTCCTGTTAATTGAGCAAAATCTTCGGTTGCCAATTTCTTTCCTTTTCCGTAGCGATCAAAACGCTTAATGAAATAGGATAAACTTCCGTCTTTCCCATAAAGCATCCCGTGAAAAGGCACGTTTAAACCAAATACTTTAGCCATTCGCATCGTGACATCTTCATTTTCAGGTAATTCTGGAAACAAATCATTTTGTGGCTTTATAATGTAGGTGCCAAATTGATCCACAATTTTAAATTCTTGATCAACTATTGAAATAGCCGCGCTAAGCTTTGGTTGTACTCCTTGAATGGAAAGCTTTTTAGCTCTGTTGGCGGCTTCCTGTCGAAGTTCGGCAGCAGTGTATGGTAAATCATTTAAATGAGTAAGCTTAGGAGCTATCATTCGGAGTCCTTTTAAACTATATTTATCGGTACCACATAATTCATAAGTAATAGGACATCTATTCATTGTCAACCAATTTAACCGTTACTGAGCCTACTAAATCATTTCCTGTAGCAATCAGTTGAGAGAAATAATCTTTTTTATCAATTTTCCCAATACGTAATAACCCTTCTAACATGACACCTTCAGGTAATAGGCCTTCAAAAAATGGAGGAAAGGATGGATAACTATATTTTTTATGACTTGTTGGCATGGTCAATGAAACCGCAGCGTCTTGATAATTTTCATCATAATCAAAATTATAGTTATTAGCAGATACTTCTGTTAAAATACCAGCTCTTTTTCCGTGGACAAATACGATTGCTTTTCTCATAATTATTTAGTTAAAGGGCTTTTGAATTCTATCTTGATATTTAAAACTTGGAGTACTGCCAATAGATTATTGAAGCGCACTGTTTCTTTATTTTTTTCAATATCAAAAACAGTCGTCTTTCCTATACCCGCTAAGTCGGCTAACTGAAGCTGTGTGAGTCCTGCTTTTTTTCGGTGGTCTTTAATAAAGACGCCTAAATCAAGATCATTCATTATATACTGTTTTAACGGTAAAAATACACAATTTAATTGTATCTGTATGTTGAAACAGTGAAAAAATTAAAATATTACTGTTAAGGCAGTAATTTGTGAGTTGTAATTATGAAAAGTTTCATATTTTAAGAAAAATGCGGATAGTTGCTGTGATAGCGGTAAATAGCATAATTGTTTAAAAGATTTCTCTTAGATTTAATTTTAATAAAATAGATCTCGAAATTATGGCTTCGCAATAGTATAAACAAATTTGTTTACATTTATATATGAGTACGTTAGTAGAAAGATACAAAGGCATCCACCCTGGAATAATATTGGAGCGCTTACTTAGCCAAAAAGGGATTTCACAGCGTTCTTTCGCGCTTTCTATTGGTGAGTATACTCAGACAATAAATGCAATAACTAAAGGCAAAAGAAAGCTCAATACAGCTCTAGCTTTGAAAATTGAAAAGAAACTGAACATAGAAGAAGGATCTCTTGCGCTTCTTCAAACCTATTTCGACATTAAGGAAGAAAAAGAGTAAGCTAAAAAAAAATACGCCTGACTTAACTCTATTAAGAAAGTCTTTATTTTGGGATACAGATATTTCTAAAATTGATTGGCGAAACCAAAGTCTCGCAGTAATTAACCGGATATTTGAACGCGGAAATGATATTGAAAAGGAAGAAATTAAACGCTTCTATAAAAGTTCTAAAATTAATGAAGCACTTTCACAGGAAACTCTTAAGCCATACACTATTTATAAAAATAAAAATAAAGCATAATTCTATAGTATAGTACTGTATAATAATTAGCAAAGTATTTTGACAGATCTGCAATAATTTTAGAACTAAAATTTTATATACCAATTAAGACCATTATAGACTAGACCATTATAGACTATAAGACGAAGTATACGGATTGGAGTGAACGTGAAGATATCAATGCCGAATTAAAGATGGATATCATAGTTAAATTGGTTGAGTTTGGGTATCCGCCATTAACTATGGAAGCTGTTTATAAAAATGTATTGGAACAGGTAGAAAATTTTAAGAGGAATAGGAGGTAGGTTGGATTTCGTCTATAAATAAGATACTCTCATAATATCAGAATTAATGCAATTATAGAGATTTAGTTAAAGTGTCATTTTTTGGAAGACTACATACGAGTATAAGCCAAAATTCTTGTGGTGGCAATAGTTTTTTATTACTTTGGAACTTATCCCTAAAGATGAATTTCAATTTGGAAACTGATTAATTACTTATTTTTTTAAAAAATGCTTTGATATATTTTTTCATTTAGTGTTCATTTTTTCTAACTCATTTATATTTTATCTATAGTAAGATAAATAAACAATGCGATAAGTTATCTCCAATTAATTAACAGAAATTAAATGAATATCAAAAATAAGTACAGCCCCACCAGGAATACCAGAACGGCCCTGACTTCCATATCCTAAATGCGAAGGAATTAATAATTTACCCTTACCACCTTCTTTAAAATAGGTAATACCTTCTGTCCATCCTTTAATTACTTGTTGTAAACCAAACGAAATTCCATTAGCATCACTTTTATCAAAAGTCTTACCGTCTAAGAAATAACCTTTATAAGCTACGGTTACATTAGAGGTTGTCGCTGGTTGCTCACCAGAGCCAAGCTCATCAATAATATAATACAAGCCAGAATCACTTTTTTGAGCCTCTAACTTATTAGTGTTAATATATGCTAAAATTTCTTCATTATTTTTTTCTTTATAGTCAACATTGTCATCACTTTTATTACATGCCGTTAAGAATGCAAATACCAAAACAATTAATGCATGTTTCTTCATAAAAATCTATTTTTTAAGGGGGCAAATATAGGAAAACGAAATAACAAACAGTAACAAATCGGTTTGTAATTTTCAACAAGGAATATAGTGTAAAATTTAAACGCGAGGAATGCGATTAATCTTCAATCCTACCTAGATAGTGTTAATGAAGATATTGATGAGGATATTTAATTCTAGTCTTCTATGATCAAATATATCATAAATAGAATCAATGCTTGATTTGATTTTTGCGCTTCTTTAGGAAGTGACATTCTTTGAAGACTTGGGTATGGATTATGAAGAAAAGGTCTTTTACGATAGTCTAATTACCGTGAAAGAGCAATCTGGATTTGAGTTTCCTGATGGTGAAAATTTAGAATTAGCGAAAGACATTAAAGCGATTGTAGACGATAAGACATCAAAGCCGAATTGAAGATGAATATCATCGTTAAATTGGCGGAGTTTGGATATTCACCGGTGACGATGGAAGCCGTTTACAAAAACGTGTTGGAACACGCTGAGAATTTTAAGAGGAATAGGAGGTAGGTTGGACTTCGACTGAAAATAAGATACTATTTAAATTTCAATAATTTATGCGATTTTAAGAACTTTCCTCCCAAATCTATTAGTGAAAACTTAATTTGTAATTTTCTTCTATATCAGCTATTTCAGCAGTGGATAGTTGTTTGAATTCTTTTTCTTTGGCTCGATTTGAGAATACGCCATTATTTTGTTCGAAGAACCTAACCAATAAAGCAACCATGTCATTTGGCATTTCGAATATATTATCCAAATACGACTTGAATTCTTCATGTTGAGTTTAATAAAAACAAATTGTACGTGGTTTTCTTAATTGCTAATTAGAATGTTGTTGTGGAGTAACAGGTGTTTTTTAGTAAAAACAGGTAAAAAGATGGCATATTCTGTAAAAACAGGTATGAGGTTGGAATAATAAATAAAAATAAACTATAGTCAATTTAAGCCACTTGGGGAAAAGTTGACATTTGATTTTTTTTATCTTCACAATAAATTATCTTAGAGGAAGGGGTTTTCAAGAAGTTCTTTCCATTTAGGAGTAGGTGGATTTTAGTCATTTTGAAAAAATTAGTAAATGAAACACGAATCTAAAATAAATATCTTCCACGCTCTCTTTCGGGGGCGGGAAGATGTCTTTGCTGTTCGTTGGGAAAAGTCAGGAAAGTCGGGATATATGCCATCCTATCAGTATGATCCATATCACTATCGTTTGCATAAAATGAACGGTGGCACTTTTGCAAATTATTCACACAAAACGTGTTTAGCGCTCACAGACAATGAAATCCAAAAACACTTGAATGGGGCTCAGCAAATCGGAGTTTATCCATTGTTACAAGACAATACTTCTTGGTTTTTGGTAGCGGATTTTGATAAACAAAACTGGAGAGAAGAAACCGTGAATTTCTTAAATGCTTGCAAGGAAAAAAATATTCCTGCTTATTTAGTGTCTGGTCGGTAAGTG